>CAVTAT010000009.1:0-108536 GCA_963732745.1 uncultured Alphaproteobacteria bacterium
GACTGAGCCGCGCGTGAAAGACCTGCATTTCTGACAGGATTGCGATGACAGGGGGGCGAACCTCTTTCGAAGCGCGAAGCACTACGCTTTGCAGGAACGTTGCGACATCCATTGGCAATGGCGGAAAGACAGGAACGTCGGTTTGCCTGGGCGTCGAGCCGACCATGTTGATGAGATAGAGCGATTTTAGCACCTTGCCGCAATGGATGATGTGATCGATCAGCTTATCCAGATAAATGGGCATCATCGCGCGCACGGCTTCAAATTCACGCGAGATACTGTCCTGCTCAAATCTGGCCGCCTGTTGGACTTCTTTGTTGATATACGTGACGTCGCCGCGACGATAACCACACGCACAGTACAGTTCCCACTGATCAATGCCTTGCAGCCAGATCAAATCGCCCAGAAAATTCCACGCGCGCGCTGCGCAATTGGCGCTCATGATCGGTGTACAAACCCGTCCCGAGCTGAATACAGTTAGCAGAAGGAGCCAGGCGCCGACGGCGCTCAACAAGGCAGTACGCCATGTCCAGGATAATTTCGGCAGCCACAACTCGTTGAACTGTCCATTTCCCCTTGGGCGGGCAGTTTGGTCCTCCGCCACGCGCTCAGCTCCCCAGCGGATAGTTCGGCGCTTCGCGCGTGATCGCCACATCGTGCACGTGGCTTTCGCGCAGGCCGGCGGCGGAAATTCTCACGAACCGCGCCTTCGCGCGCAGCTCGGCCAAGTCGTTCGCGCGCCGACATAGCCCATCGCCGCGCGCAGGCCGCCGACCAGTTGATGCAGGATGTTCGCGACCGGGCCCTTGAACGGCACGCGCCCTTCGATGCCTTCGGGCACCAGCTTCATCTGGTCGGTGACTTCCTTCTGGAAATAGCGATCCGCCGAGCCGCGCGCCATCGCGCCGAGCGAGCCCATGCCGCGATAGGTCTTGTACGAGCGCCCTTGATAGAGCAGGATTTCGCCCGGCGCTTCTTCGCTGCCGGCCAGCAGCGAGCCGATCATCGCCACTTCGGCGCCGCCCGCGAGCGCCTTGGCGAGATCGCCGGAAAACTTGATGCCGCCATCGGCGATCACCGGCACGCCGGCCTTCTGCGCGGCGCTCGCCGCGTCCATCATCGCGGTCAGCTGCGGCACGCCGACGCCGGCGACGATGCGCGTGGTGCAAATCGAGCCCGGCCCGATGCCGACCTTCACCGCATCCGCGCCGGCATCGATCAGCGCCTTGGCGCCGTCGGCGGTGGCGACATTGCCGGCGATGATCTGCGTTTTGTTGGAGGCGCGCTTGATCCGCGTCACCGCATCCAGCACGCCTTGCGAATGCCCGTGCGCGGTGTCGATCACCACCACGTCGGCGCCCGCCTCGATCAGCGCCAGCGAGCGCTCATAGCCGGCATCGCCAATGGTGGAGGCCGCGCCCACGCGCAAGCCGCCCCTGCTCGTCCTTGGCGCGATTCGGAAACGCCTGCGCCTTCTCGAAATCCTTCACCGTGATCAGGCCGGCGACGCGCCCCGCGTCATCGACCACGATCAGCGCTCGATGCGGTGCTTGTGCAGCAGGCGCTTGGCCTCGTCCTCGCCGACGCCTTCGCGCACGGTGACCAGATTTCCTTGCGTCATCAGATCGGCGACGCGCTCGTGCTTTTCGGCAAAGCGCATGTCGCGATTGGTGAGGATGCCGACCAGCTTGCTGGTTCCGGCGATCGACCACCGGAAAGCCGGAGATCTTGCGCTCTTCCTTGATCAGCGAGAATATCGCCGATGGTTTGATCGGCATGGATGGTGATCGGATCGATCACCATGCCGCTCTCGAACTTCTTCACCACTTGACCTGCTCGGCCTGCTCGGCCGGCGTCATGTTGCGGTGGATGACGCCCAAGCCGCCCGCCTGCGCCATGGCGATGGCGAGGCGCGCCTCGGTCACCGTGTCCATGGCCGCGGAGATGAGCGGGATGTTGAGGGTGATGGCGCGGGTGAGCCGGGTGGCGCGTGTCGACGTCGGCCGGCAACACCTCGGACGCGCCCGGCTCGAGCAGCACGTCGTCAAAGGTCAGAGCTTCACGGATTTCCATGGACGGCTGGTAGAGAATTCTCTTTCTCCTTGTCCAGCCTGCGGGGGGGGGCAGGGCGAAGTCCTGAATCGTTAAGCGGCGAGGATTTTGGCTCGGAAATCGGGGTTCATGCAGGCTTTTGCGCGTTTTCGGCGGATGGAGAGCGGGGTGGGCTCGCGTTTGAGCAGGTTCAAGGCCGCCTTGCGCATCAGCGCCAGTGCGCGGGCGGAATTGTCCTTGCGGGTGCGGCAGCGGTCTTCGTCGAAGGCGACGTCGAGCACCCAATGGAGATTGTTCTCGATGCTCCAATGCGCGCGCACGCAAGCCAACAGCAATGCCGGATCGGGCGCGAGCGAGGAGATATAGAGCCTGGTCTCGAGGCTTTCGGCCCCGGTTTTCTTGTCGATGCGCCGGGCTGTGATCGCCGCGATTGAGCGCAAGCCCTTCCAGTCGGGATGGCGCTCGGCCAACCAATCGGCGCTGGCGGCGCGGCAGCTGCGCTCTTCGATGCGGCCGTGGCCGCACGCGGTTTCAGCGTGGGTTGTACAATTGGCGACGAGCACGGAATCGGCGAAGAACAAACGCGCGTCCTCATGCAGGCTCGTCTGATTAGCTTTCAGCGCCAGCACGTAATCGCCGCGTTTGTCGAGAATGGCGGCGGCGATGTGTTTCTGGGTTCCGATCGCATCGATCGAAACGATCGCGCCATCGAGCGCAAGCAGCGCTAAAACCGCCGGAATTGCGGTGATTTCGTTGCTTTTGTCAGCGACCGCGCGCTGCGCCAGCACCAGACCCGCATCGCTGGCGTAAGCCGAGACCAGATGCAGCGCGCCGGCGCCGTCGGCGGCTTGCTTGGAGCCGCGCACGGTCTTGCCGTCGATGGCGATGTGTGCGCGCGCGGCGTCGAAGGTTTCGCCGCCAAGGCGCACGCGCAGCGACCCCGCCCACGAAGCAAAGCCTCGCTCCAATGCGTCGGGGTCAAGCACGCGGAACACTTTGCGAAACGTCTGCGCGGTGGGAATGCCTTCGGCGAACGGCAGATAGCGGCGCAGCCAATCGAGGCTCTCGCTGGCATAATCCTCCACCCGCTCCCAATCGTCGGCCCCGCACACCACCGCGACCAAAGTGGCGAGCAAAATCTCGTCCAGCGGAAACGTCACCATCCCGGCCACGCGGTGGTCGGGCATCTTGTCTTCATCTTCCGTCCAGAAATCCGCTTCCCATCGGGGCCTCCCATGAAAGCCCCGTCGAATGGATCCCGGTTAACGTCCCGCTAACAATTCAGGACTCTATGCCCTGAGGGGGGCAGGGCGAAGTCCTGAATTGTTAAGCGGCGAGGATTTTGGCTCGGAAATCGGGGTTCATGCAGGCTTTTGCGCGTTTTCGGCGGATGGAGAGCGGGGTGGGCTCGCGTTTGAGCAGGTTCAAGGCCGCCTTGCGCATCAGCGCCAGTGCGCGGGCGGAATTGTCCTTGCGGGTGCGGCAGCGGTCTTCGTCGAAGGCGACGTCGAGCACCCAATGGAGATTGTTCTCGATGCTCCAATGCGCGCGCACGCAAGCCAACAGCAATACCGGATCGGGCGCGAGCGAGGAGATATAGAGCCTGGTCTCGAGGCTTTCGGCCCCGGTTTTCTTGTCGATGCGCCGGGCTGTGATCGCCGCGATTGAGCGCAAGCCCTTCCAGTCGGGATGGCGCTCGGCCAACCAATCGGCGCTGGCGGCGCGGCAGCTGCGCTCTTCGATGCGGCCGTGGCCGCACGCGGTTTCGGCGTGGGTTGTACAATTGGCGACGGAGCACGGAATCGGCGAAGAGACAAACACGCGCGTCCTCATGCAGGCTCGTCTGATTAGCTTTCAGCGCCAGCACGTAATCGCCGCGTTGTCGAGAATGGCGGCGGCGATGTTTTTCTGGGTTCCGATCGCATCGATCGAAACGATCGCGCCATCGAGCGCAAGCAGCGCTAAAACTGCCGGAATTGCGGTGATTTCGTTGCTTTTGTCAGCGACCGCGCGCTGCGCCAGCACCAGACCCGCATCGCTGGCGTAAGCCGAGACAGATGCAGCGCGCCGGCGCCGTCGGCGGCTTGCTTGGAGCCGCGCACGGTCTTGCCGTCGATGGCGATGTGTGCGCGCGCGGCGTCGGAGGTTTCGCCGCCAAGGCGCACGCGCAGCGACCCCGCCCACGAAGCAAGGCCTCGCTCCAATGCGTCGGGGTCAAGCACGCGGAACACTTTGCGAAACGTCTGCGCGGTGGGAATGCCTTCGGCGAACGGCAGATAGCGGCGCAGCCAATCGAGGCTCTCGCTGGCATAATCCTCCACCCGCTCCCAATCGTCGGCCCCGCACACCACCGCGACCAAAGTGGCGAGCAAAATCTCGTCCAGCGGAAACGTCACCATCCCGGCCACGCGGTGGTCGGGCACTTGTTTCATCTCGTCCAGAAATCCGCTTCCCATCGGGGCCTCCCATGAAAGCCCCGGTCGAATCGATCCCGGTTAACGTCCCGCTAACAATTCAGGACTCTGCCCTAGGGCGCGCGCCATGTCTTGGCTCCGACGCGGATCAGCACGCGTTCGCGAGAAATCGGCGGCGTTTCTGCGCAAAGCGCTTGATCGATAGCGCTAAATCCCTTTTCCACCGAGCGCGATATAGGCAGCCAAGTCTGAAATACCATAGCCGTCAGCCAACTCGGCCGCGGTTTTGCCAGCGAAGCCTCCGTCGCCGCTACCTCGCAAACTCACATCGGCGCCGGCATCGACAAGGCGTTTGGCAATCTCAACATGATGGTTCACCACCGCCAACATGAGCGCGCTAAGCCCATATTTTGCTGTGATATCCTTGCCCGCGCCATTGGCCAACAGCGCCGTGACGACGCTTGAATGGCCATGCCTGGCGGCCAGCATCAGAGCGGTCTGCCCATATTTGTCGCGCGCATCGACCTCAACCCCCGCCGCGAGCAAACCCTCCACGGCTTCGAGGTCGCCCGCGATGGCGGCAACGCGGAATTCACTTCGCACATCGCCCTCCAAATGCGATTAGCTGCGACATTAACTAGCGCGCTCAGCGCACCCTTACCGGCAGCGGCACGTTGCACAGGTTGATCCGCCCGGTGGGTTCGATGAACCAACCATCGCGCCGCGTGCGGCGGTTTTCGATCAAAGCCCGGAATGCGGCGCTGTCGGAGCGCAGGGCTTCGAGATTGACGCGCGCGCTTTCTGGCACATCCGTTCCCAGCCGAACCGAGGCAATAAGAGTGCGCTCCGCCGCCGTTTCGTAGAAGCCCAGCGGCCCGGTTCCGCGCGGCATCACCGACAGAAGCTCCATGCCTTGCACAACACGGCCGACCAAGGTCACGTTGCGATCCAAGATGCCGCGGCGCGTGGCCTATGACAACGTAAAGCTCCGCGCCGCTGCCGCTGTCGGCGGTGTCGCCGCGCCCGGCGCCGATCATGCCATAGCAATGCGCCATCCAGATGCGCCGACCATTGCTCGCAACCGGGAAGCCTTCGGAGAAGCCAACTTCGCGCGCGTATGAATCCGGGTCGCGCAACCGCGTGACCGCGACCCCGGTGCGCGGGCGGTCAAACTCGGGCGCAAGCGAAGCGCGGCCTTCGCCCATGGAAGTCGCATCGCCTTCGTCGCGGCCCCATTGCACGACGTAATTTTCCTGGCTGCGCACGATCGCCGCGCCGTCGAAATAATGCGCCCGCGCCAGCGCGCGAATGTTGGCGGCGTGGTTTGGCGCGTGGCTGGGCGCAAGCTCGATGATCACGCGGCCAGCCGGCAATTGCATGTAGAGCGTGTTTTCGGGATCGAGCGCGCGCCAAGCGGAGGCGGGCGATTGCTCCAGGATTTCCGCAAGCGATGGCGCGGGGCTCTGCCCGCTTGCGGGCGCAACCGCCCAGCCGACGCACGCAGCCAGCAAAACCAGCACCGCCCCTAGCCGCATACTCGCCTCCCACAAAGACACGCGATCTGCGCCGAAACCAATGCAAAACGCAAGCTCCGGCGGAACGCGGGCTCTGGCGGGACCGCGCCGGTTCGGCGTATCAAGCGGCATGAGCCAAGCAAAGCCTGCCGCCGCCAGCGCCCTCCTCATCGATCTTGGGCCGATCCTTGTGTTCGTGGTCGCCTTCAACGTGCTGCAACGGCTCGCGGCGACGCAAGGACAATGCAGTCTATGTCGCCACCGGGCTGTTCATTGCCGCGACGTTGGCGGCGATGGCTTATTGCAAGCTGAAGCGCGGGCGCATTCCGCCAGTCCTGATCGTTACCGGCGTGTTCGTGACGGCGTTCGGTGGGCTGACCATCCTGCTCCGCGAACCGACGCTCATTCAAATCAAGGTCACGGCGGTCAATGCATTCTACGCCGTGGCTATCCTGGTCTCGCTTGGCGATCCGGCAGAATGTTTGGAAATTGCTGTTTGGCCATCTGTACATTCTGCCCGACCGGATCTGGAATGTGATGGCGCTGCGTTGGGCTGGTTTTTTTGGCTTTATGGCGGCGCTCAACGAGGTGTTGCGGGCGCAATTGTCTTTCGACGCTTGGGTCGCGCTTCGTCCCATGCCGCTGGCGCTCATTTTTGGGTTTGCGCTTCTGAATGCCTCGCTGCTGATGAAACATGCGAGCCAACCCGCCGCCGCGCCGCCCGCCCCCGGCGGCTGAGCCCCGCGATGACGTTTATATGAACGAATTGAAAGCCGTCGCCAGTCCTGGTAGAGCGGATGCGGGCTGGGGCGGTCGATCGTTGGGGAGCGGGATATTGCCGAAAACAATAATAGAGGACGCTGAGCCTCGCCCGTTCCGTCTGGCAGATTCCATCAGCCATTTGCTGCACCGGGCCGAGCAATTGGCTGCGGAGCGTTTCGCCCAGCTTGTTGGCGAAGCGGTCACCTTGCGCCAATTCGCTGTGCTCGCGGTCATCGCCGAGGCGCCGGGCCTGAGCCAGAGCCAATTGGTTGTACAAACCGGCATTGACCGCTCAACTCTCGCCGACATGGTAGTGCGCATGGAAAAACGCGGTTGGATTGATCGGCCGGCCTCGGCGCTCGATGCGCGTGCGCGCGCCGTGCGCCTGCAACCCGCGGGCGAAGCAGTGCTGGCTGCGAGCACGCTGCAGGCCCGCGCCGCCGACGCCGCCATTCTCGACGCGCTGACCCGCGCCAAGAGCAAAGCCTTCGTGGGCACGCTCTCCAAGCTCGCAAAGGCCGCCGATGACGCCGCCGCCAAGCGCGAACGCCAAGCCCGTCGCCAAACCAAGCGCGAAGCGCAAGCCCGGCGAAAGCCGAAGCAAAGCGCGCACCGCAAGTCACGCGCGCAAGGCTGACGCTCGGACGCCCCCTACCCCTTCCGGGGGCCCATGATTGCAGCCTTTCGCCAGCTCTAGCTCGCTGGTTCAAGCAAGCTCTATTCGTCGCGGACTTGCGCTTCGTGCGACCTGGGGGTGGCGTCCGGTGTTATGGGCGTTTCTCGATTTCGAGCCCGAAGCGCTTCCGGTACGCCGCGAACTCCTGGTGCAGCGCCCCGATGTCCTCGCCGATCAGATCGGTGGAATAGTGGAACTTGCCGTAGCGATCGGCTTTGTTATCGCGCAGATAGGCGCCCATGGCGGCATCGGCGCCAGAGCTGAATTCAACGCCGCTCGCTTGGTAGAAGCCCTGAATGGCGCCAATCGGGTCAGCAATGAAATCAACATAGCGCACATGATGGATGCGCGGGTCATCGATCATCTTGTTGTTCAAAGTATTGTTGAACCGAACGCGGCTGGCGGCGAGCTGCATTGCCGCTAAAGCCTTCATGTCCACGCTTCCAGTCAGCCCTTCGGTCAGATCGGCCGAGAGCTTGATCAGCGAGGCGATGACTTGCACCGGGTCGCGATGCACCCAAACCATGCGCGCGTCGGGATAAATGTCGAACAGCGCCTCAAGCCGGGTTCCGTGAAATCCCTTCAGCACCCAGTATTTTTTCGTGCGTCCATATTGGCATTGTTGCAACATCATCTTGTGCAGGCGATATTGCGCGTTCGCATCGGCGGGCAAGCCGCCAATATTCATGCCCATGGGCGCGCGCCACCATGCCGTCGGCGTCATCACCCGAAAGTCGAACGCCCAAGTGCGCTCGCACTCGGGCAGACCATTCCCCAGCATGTCGTTATAAGGATGGCTGATCAGCCATTTTGGCAGCCGGGCGAGAATTTCCTTCCAGTCCTCGTCCGCGCGCGCGCGCCTTGGGTCGTCCGCGCCCGCCAATCCAGGCGGCGGCGATGGATACATCACTTCCCAGAAGCGAAGCGCCCGCGCGCTCGGATCAACCGCCAATAAAGCGTGCAGCAAGGTGGTGCCCGAACGCGGCTCGCCAGTGGCGAACAAGGGCCGTTCGATTTTCTCGTCCGCAATCGGATAGCGCCCACGATCCGCGAGCAATTCCAACCGCGAGGTGAGCAGCCAATGGCACACGCCCGCCGCCGCGCGCTGGCCAGCTTCGTCCATGCCCGCTCGCTCGATTTCGGCAATTGCGAGCTTGAAGCGCGCCGTCAGGCTTTCGTCGCCAAAATCGCTGAGCCCTGTTGCGAGGCGCGCCGTCGCCAGCATCGCCTCGGCGTCGAGAATTTTGCTCACGGCGCCGCCCCAACCAGGCGCAGCAATTCGTCTTCCGCCTCGCTAACTTTCACCGCCGAGCGCGCGGCGAATTTCAATCCCGCCATGCCACCATAATCCAGAATTTTCGGAACGCGCAGACCGGCGTCGACGAAGCCTTTCATGATGCCGGCTATTTTCTTCGGCGGCCCGCACGGAATTACCGAGACGATCGACTGCACATCGACCTTGGCCAGCATATCCACAATCCGCTCGCGGGTGAGTACCGCCGGATTGATGTCCTGATAACCGCGCCAATCTTCGCCGAGCGGGTGTTGGAAGCCGCGCTGACGCATCAGTTCCGCTGGAATTTGCATCACATAGGATTTCACCAGCGGCGCGGCGAGAATTTCGGCAAGTTCCGCATCGTCCTCGGCGATCAAGCAGGTCTGGATGAGCGCCGGCGTGATCGCCGCCGGATCGCGCCCGGCGCGGTTCGCCGAGGCCCGGATCAAGCCAAGCTTTTCCGAATATTCTTCCGGCGTCCACGCCCCCGCCGGCCACCAGCCATCGGCGTAGCGGCCCGTGATGTCCAACATGCGCGGGCCGTTGGCGCCGATCCAGATTTTCGGAAACCGGCCTTCATAGGGCTCGGTGTCCAGGCGCGCATGGTGAAGCGAGTAGAATTGCCCCTCGAAATCCACTGGGCCGTCGCTATCCCACAGCAATCGTATGATCTTTAGCGATTCCTCGAGCCTGCTCACCGGCTTGGAAAAATCGAACCCGTACGGAACGGTGTTCTCAGTCTCGCCGCTGCCGAGGCCGAGTATAAAGCGCCCGCGCGAGAGATGATCGATGGTCAGCGCGGTTTGCGCGAGCAAGGACGGATGACGGCGCACGGTATCGACGACGGCAGTGGCGATGGGCACATGTCTTGGTCAGCGCCGCCGCCGCGGCGGCGACGGCCAGACCATCAAGGTGGCGATGCGGCGAGGGAGAAATTGTAGCGAGGTCGGTGAATTCCGGGGTCCAGATCGCATCCGGCCAGAAACTCACCATGTGATCTGGCAGCCAGATCGAATGATAGCGGCCGCCGTCGAGATCATCCATCTTCGCTTGCGACATATCCAACGGCAACGTGGTGCGCAGAAAGGCGGCCGGCTGCACCCGCATCGTTCAAACCTTCCAAGTCAAATGGAGCGCCACAGCATCAGCCAGCGGCGCGCAAGAAGCAATGTTGATCCGTTCGGCCAATTGCCCCACATTGACGCAAGATCGGGACGCCGGGAGCGAGTGATGGATTTTGGTTTGCGCGGCAAAGTGGCGATCGTCACCGGCGCGACCGCGAATATCGGCCGGGCGATAGCGCTGGAATTTGCCAGCGAAGGCGCGCGTGTGGTGGCGGTAGGGCGCGATCCCGAGGCGGGCGCGCGCGTTGTCGAATTGGCGTTGGCGCGCGGCGCGGACAAAGCCCTGTTCGTGCGCGCCGACCTCACCGACAAGGACGCGCCGCGGCGCATCGTTGAAGCCAGCGAAGCGCTGGGGCCGGTCCTGGTTCTGGTCAACAATGTCGGCGGCAATGTCGGCGCTGGAGTGTTCGTCGATTCCGATCCGGAAACCTGGGCCGGAGATATCGACCTCAATTTCACGTCCACGCTGCGGATGACGCATGCCGTGCTGCAGGGCATGCGCGCGCGCGGCGCCGGCCGGATCGTCAATATCGGATCCACTGCCGGCTTGGTTGGCGATTACATGCTGCCGGTTTATTCGGCGGCGAAGGCGGCGGTGCACGGCTTTACCAAAGTGCTCGCTCGGGAAGTCGGCCAACACGGCATCGTCGTCAATTGCGTTGCCCCTTATGGCACGATCTCCGACGATCCGGCAGCCTTCAGCAGCGGCAGCCGCTTCGCCAGCGCCGGCTTCTTCGCCAGCAATGCGGCATTTCGCGACGCGCCCCGGAAGAAAAAGCCAAGCGGGCGCGCAAGGGCGTGCTGAACCGGCCGATCGCCAGGCCAGAGGAAGTCGCCGCCGCTGTTGTTTATCTCGCCTCGGACCGCGCCGCCGGCTTCATCACCGGCCAGATTTTTCAAATCGACGGCGGCGCCTTGCTCTAACCTGGAACTGAAATCGCCATGATCCGCTCAGTCGATCACATCAACATTGCCACAGAGAAGCTTGCCGACACCCGCGATTTTTTTGTCGACGTGCTTGGGTTTTCCGACGGGCTGCGGCCGGACTCAGATGTTCCGGGCCATTGGCTCTATGCTGGCGGCCGTCCAATCGTGCATCTGCGCCTGGCCAACGGGCCAGTGGCGCCCTCGCGCGGCAGCGCCCTCGATCATGCGGCGTTCGCGGTCAGCGATCTCGAAGCGCTCGCCAAGAGGCTGGACAAACACCGGGTCGAGTATCACCGCATAGATATGGCCGGCTCGCCCGTGCGCCAGCTATTCTTGCACGACCCTAACGGCGTGATGCTGGAATTCAACGCCCCGCGCGCGGATTGAAGCGTCGCCTCACCACCCTTCCGGATGGCGCGAAGCGAATTCTGGGAAGGATGCGTTGGGGTTCGCCGCGCGCTAAATTTTCTTCATGCTGCTCGCCATCATGGTGAGCGCATCGCGGCGGGGCATGGACAAGAGCCGCTCGAAACTGGCGCGGTAATGTTCGCTTGGAATGTAAACCGGACCGTTGCCGATATTCTCAAGCGCAAGCTCCGCCACCGCATCGGCTGACATGACATTGCGCAGCGTCGCGACATCAATGCCTTGCAAGCGCGGCGCCTCGGTGTCGGTGGCGCCAGGGCACAGCGTCAGCACCTCGATCCCGTCCGGAGCGCACTCGGCCCACAGCGCCTCGCCCAAACTGTTCACGAACGCCTTGGTGGCGGCGTAAACCGCGGAATTGGGCATGCCGAGCAAGCCTTCAACCGAAGAAGTGAAAATGATGCCGCCGCGGCCGCGCTGACGCAGGCGCGGAAGCAAGCCGCGCGCAAGCGCCATTGGCGCGTTGCAATTCACCATCAACATGTTCGCCAGCGTTTTGGGATCGCCCAGCTCGAATGCGCCCTTCAGTCCAAAGCCGGCATTGGAAATCACCAGCCCGATATCGCGCTGGCCGGCGGCGGCGATTATGCTCTCGGCGGCGGCGGCGTCCGCAAGATCGGTCGCGCATATTTTGACGGCGACCTTGTGTTGCCCCGTCACTTGCGCGGCCAATTGCTCGAGCAAGTGCGTACGCCGCGCCACCAGGACCAGGTCAAATCCCTTCGCGGCGAGCAAGTGCGCGAACGCTTTTCCGATGCCCGAGGACGCGCCCGTCACCAACGCACAGGGGCCATATCGATGCAGAAATTCCTTGTCGCTCATGGCTCATCCTCTGGCGCCGCTCAGCTGACCGAAAATCCGGCATCGACGGCGATCTCCTGGTTGGTGATGTAGCGCGCCGCGGGGCTTGCGAAAAAATACACGGCGGCGGCGATATCGGCTGGTTCGCAGATTTTCGCCAGCGGCAGAGCGCGCCGCGCCGGCCCGTCGGCGGGCGGACCCTTTGCGTCCCTGGCGCCAGGCGTACTCACCGCGCCCGGCAAAACCGTGTTTACCGTGATGCCAAACTCGGCGAGTTCAAACGCGCTGATCCGCGTCAGCGCGGCGAGCGCGCCCTTGGACGCCACATAGGCGCCGAGCCCCCGCACCACAGAACCACGCAAGCCGGCGGTGGCGATATTGACGATCCGTCCGCCTTCTCCGCGCGCCGCCATCGCCCGGCCAATTTCGCGCGTCATCAGGTAGGGACCGCGCGCATTCACCGCGTTCATGCGATCCCATTCGGCGGCGGTTCCCTCAAGCAGAAGCTCGCGGTCCTGCAATCCGGCATTGTTCACAAGCACCCAGGGCGCGCCATGCGCGGCAATGATTTCGGCGCAAACGCGCACAATCGAGGCCTCGTCGGCAAGATCGACATGCACGGCGCCGGCGCTCAGCCCCGCTTGTTCAAGTTCGCGCGCCACCCGCGCCGCGCCCGCTGCGTCGCGATCGGCGATTATGACGCGCGCGCCGGCCTCCGCCAGCATCGCGGCAATGCCGGCGCCAATGCCGCTGGCGCCGCCAGTGACCAACGCTGCCTTGCCGGCGAGACTGAACGAGGCCAGAGCGCTCATGACTTGGCTCCAACGGAATCAAGGCGCGCCAGCAGCGCGCGCGCCGCAGCCACACAAGGCCGCAATCGCTCAAGCGGCCCGATGCCGGCGGCAGCCATCGAACGAAGCGGAACTTCTAGGCCGATCACGCGATCGCGCGGCACGGCGGCGAGGATGTCCAAGAGCGGCATATCGCCTGTTCCCGGAACCATGCGTTCATACATCGCCTCTTCCATATAGCTGGCAAAGCGCGGCGCCGCCGGCGCATCGCTCAATTGTACATAACCTATTTTGTCGGGATCGATGGCGGCCAAGTCAGCGAGGCGCGCGCCGCTGCGGCCGAAATGCATGGTGTCGATCAGCAGGCGAAAATCCTTACGCCCGACATGCGCCAATGCCGCCAACGCCGTCGGCAAGTCGGCGACGGTCAAGCCGGGCGCGAACTCCATGGTGGTTTCCATGCCGGCGGCGGCGGCCATTTCCGCGATCGCGCCGAATTTGTCGAAACTTCTGCCGAGGTCCGGATCGAGGCTGACCGTGTTGATGCGCTTGACGCCGAGTTCAGCCATCGCCGCAAGATCGCCGGCGCGATCGCGCGCCTCGGTCTCGGCACGGACCGAAAAGCCCTCGCCGAGCGAAATCGACACGCCCCGATCGCGCATCGCCGCCACCGTCTCGCGGCGCAGCGCGGCGTCGTGCATGAGCGAAAACCGCTCATAGCCGTGCGGATTATAGTCGATCGGCGATAAGCCTATCGACATGTGCCGGCACCCCAGATCGGCGACGAGGTTGACATAGGCGACCGGCGGCAGGCCGAAAACGCTGATGAACTCAATGCCAATCCGATCCACGCCACGTCTCCCGCAGCGCTCGCGGGCGCCGCGCGCGGACTATGGCGCCGGCGCAGCGTGATGCAAGGCTCGCAAGCGCGCTAGAACCGCAGCACCTTCGCGTAGCGTACTTGCGGCAGCGCCTTGATCCGCGCCAGCACCTCGTCGGGGACGAGTCTGATCGACGCCGACAAGCGCGATTGCGTCCTGGCCCTCCGCTTCGCGGCCCAGATGGAAGGTGGCGATGTTAATCCGCGCGTCGCCGAGCAACATGCCGAGAGCCCCGATAAAGCCCGGCTTGTCGGAATTGTTGATGAACAACATCACCGGATGGAAGGGGGCTTCCAGGTGCATCTCCTTCACTTCAACGATTTTCGGCGCGCCCGCGATCACGGCGCCGGCGGCGCGCCGCCACTTGCCGCCGGTTTTCACCTTGATGCGGATCAGGCTGCCATAGATCGGCGAAGCCTCGCGCGTGGACTCGGTGAGCGCCACGCCGCGTTCCTTCAATAGCGCCGGCGCAGAGACCACGTTCACGTCCTGCAACAGCGGCCGCAACAGGCCCGCCAGCGCAGTGGCTGTCAAAGGCTTCATGTTAAGCTTGGCGACATCGCCCTCGTACTCGATCTCGACTTCCTCAAGGCCATCGTCCGCCACTTGTCCCGCAAACGCGCCCAGTTTTTCGGCGAGCGCCGCGAACGGCTTCAGGCGCGGCGCCTCTTCCGCCGTGATTGAGGGCATATTGAGCGCGTTGGTGACCGCCCCGGTGATCAAATAATCGCTCATTTGCTCGGCCACTTGCAGCGCGACATTCTCTTGCGCTTCGTTGGTGGATGCGCCGAGGTGCGGCGTGGCGATGAAGTTTGGCGCGCCGAACAGCACGTTTTCCTTGGCTGGCTCCACCGTGAATACATCGAACGCGGCGGCGGAAACCTGGCCGCTCTCGAGCGCCTCGCGCAACGCCGCTTCGTCCACCAACCCGCCGCGCGCGGCGTTCACCAGAATCAGGCCCTTTTTGGTTTTCGCGAGGTTCTCACGCGACAATACGTTCTTGGTCTTCTCGGTCATCGGCACGTGCAGCGAAATAATGTCGGCGCGCGCTAGCAACTCTTCCAGCTCCACCTTCTCCACCCCGATCGCCACCGCGCGTTCAGGCGAGAGGAACGGATCGTAGGCGATCACTTTCATCTTCAGCCCGAGCGCGCGGTCGGCGACGATGCCGCCAATATTGCCGCAGCCGATCAGCCCCAGCGTCTTGGCGTAGAGCTCGCGGCCCATGAAGCGGTTCTTCTCCCACTTGCCGGCTTGGGTCGAGGCATTGGCTTCCGCGATCTGGCGCGCGGCGGCGAACATCAGCGCGATCGCGTGCTCGGCGGTGGTGATCGAATTGCCGAACGGCGTGTTCATCACCACGATGCCGCGCGCGGTGGCGGCGGGAATGTCGATATTGTCAACGCCGATGCCGGCGCGGCCGATGACTTTGAGCTTTTTCGCCGCGGCGATCAATTCAGCGCTGGCCTTGGTGTTCGAGCGCACAGCGAGGCCATCGTACTGGCCGATGATCTCGATCAGCTCTTCTTTCTTCAAGCCAGGCTTGAAATCGACCTCCAGCCCGCGCTGCTTGAAAATATCGATCGCGGCGGGCGAGAGTTCGTCGGAGATGAGGACTTTGGGCATTTCGATTTAGTTCCTTGAAGTACATCTAGCAGCGGCAATGGGAACGACGCACCCAGTCTCCGGGGCGCCGCGAATGCGGCGAGTCGGCGGCCATAAATCAACTGTCTGCGTCTATGGCCCCGGAAACGGTCGCCGTTTCCGAGGAGGTGAGGGTGTGATTTTTCATGAGAGCGGGCGGCCCCTGGGTTCGCATTCGTCGCCGGAATGACGTTGCGGGTATGCAGTCATAGCGCGCGTCCAGAAGCGCGTCCAGATGCACAAGACAATTATCTTCAGCACCGAAATACTAGCCGCCCGCTGGTTGATCAAGGCGTACGTAGAAGCGATGCGCGCTGACATTGCTCGCAAGCAGGTCGATGAGATGCTTTACCAGATCACAATGTCATGGCTGCCGACATCATCCGCGCGCCCACGCTCTGCGATCGCCGGCTCGCCGATCCAAATGTCAATGGCGCGGAGATACGACACCCGAATAGCCAGCGCGAGATACTCATGGCCTGCGCCGATCCAATGACTAGAGCGGCAACCGCGCAACCGATGACTGCCAAACACATGAATGCATCTCGGCGACCGCCGTTGGACGCGGCGATCACGCCGGACCGATCCACCGTCAATATCCGCGATCGCTAGTCAAGAGCTGAGACGCACCGCCTACGAATCTAGATCGACCGCCACATGAGCTAGACATGTGGCTTAGGCCGCTTGTCGCGAGTTCGGCCACGCACGCCGCAAACGCCCACTCCACCCACGGGATCAGCGCTTCCACATCGGCGCGCTCCACCGTCGCGCCGCACCAGATGCGCAGGCCCGGGCGGGGCGGAGCGATAGGAGGCCGCGTCGAGCGCTACGCCCTCTTTTTCCAACAGGCCGGCAAGCTTCTTCGCGAATTCCGCCTGCCCCTCTTCGCTGAGCGCAGTCACGCGCGGGTCGACGATCTTCAAACACACCCCGGTGTTCGACCATGTGCGCGCATCTTCCGCCAACGGCGCGATCCAGGGCGTGCGCGCGGCCCAATCGTAGAGCGCTTTGGAATTGGCGTTCGCGCGCGCATGCAGCGCCTCGAGCCCACCGACACTTTCGCCCCATTTCAGCGTGTCGAGATAATCCTCGACCGCCAGCAAGGACGGCGTATTGATCGTGGCGCCCTCGAACAATTCCTCGTCGAGCCTGCCCTTCTTGGTCATGCGGAAGATTTTCGGCAGCGGCGCGGTCGGGCGTGTAGCTCTCCAGCCGCGCCACCGCGCGCGGGGAGAGAATGATCATGCCGTGCGCGGCTTCCCCGCCCATGACTTTCTGCCAGGAATAAGTGACCACATCGCACTTGGCCCAGTCGATGGCTTGCGCGAAGGCGGCGCTGGTGGCGTCGTTGATGGTGATGCCTTCGCGGTCAGCGGCGATCCAATCGAAGTTCGAAATTTTCGCGCCGGACGTGGTGCCGTTCTGGGTGAAGATTATGTCGGCGTTTCCGCGCGCCTTGGAGAAATCCGGCAGCGCGCCGTAAGGACGCGCCCACGTGCAGCGCCGCGTCGATCTTGAGCAGCTTGGCGTCAGTGATCCATTCCTCGCCGAAGCTCTCCCAGGCGAACACATCGACCGGGCGGTTCCCCAGCATCGACCACATCGCCATTTCCACAGCGCCAGTATCGGAAGCCGGCACGATGGCGATTCGATAATCGCTGGGAACCTGAAGCAGCGCCCGCGTGCGATCGATCGCTTCTTTCAGCTTGGCCTTGCCGGCCTTGGAGCGGTGCGAGCGCCCGAGCGCCGCGCCTTCCAGCGCCGCCAGATTCCAGCCAGGGCGTTTTTTGGTGGGGCCCGAGGAAAACCGGGCATCGGCCGGACGGATAGCCGGCTTTACAGGTATGCTCATCAACAATTCTCCCATCCTCACAGATGGACGTCCGCCGTTGGGAGCGGATGGCCCGGCGCGTGGATGACGGATTTCGCCCGCAAAGGCAATGCGGCGAATTAGGCCGCCGCCCGCCGCAAGGCTAAAGCCGCAGCAGCTCCACTTCCGCTGCCTGGTAAGGATCCAGCCGATAGACCAAATGGCGGTGGATCGCCACCAGCGCGCCCTCGCCCCAATCCTCGATCAGTTCGGCGTCGTCGCGTTCGCGCGCGGCCCAGTGCGAGCCGTCCTCGCAGACCAGCACCCGGCCGCGCGCCAACACGGAATCGATCATCGACACCGCGCCCGATTGGGCGCCGGCGCCAAGTCCGACTCGAAAAACCGAGAGAATCGCGTCACGCTGCCCGGGGGTAAGGCGCAGCCAGTCGAGCCGCGCGAAGATTTCAGGCCCCAAAAAGGCGGCCAAAGCGTCGTTGTGCGTCATTCTCGTCCCCCACCGAATCAGCCCTCCAAAAGCAACTGATTTGGTTTCCGAGACGTTACCGTCAGGCTCGCGCCGTCAAACCGCCGCCTGCGCCGAAGAGACCGCCGCCGGCCTCGCGCCCAGAAGCAGAAACGTGGCGGCGCCGGCGAGCACCAGCATGCCGCTCAGCAGGAGAAACGTCGCGTAGGTCTCGCTAAACGCAAGCGTGAAACTGAGTACGACAGCGCCCAAAGCCGCGGCGCCGGCAATGCCGGCGACGACCAGCCCAAGCACGGTGCTGTAAATGTCGATGCCGAAATAGCGCATCACCAAAAAGCCCACCAAATCGCCTTCCGCGCCCTGCGAAAGCCCGAGCAGCAGCACCGCCGCGCCCAGCGCCGTCGGCGCGTTGATGGAGGAAGCGAGGATGAACAAGCCGATGCTCGGCAATCCCATGCCAAGCGCGGCGACGAAATGCGCCGGCAAGTGATCCAGCGCCACGCCCGAGATAAATCGCCCGACTATGACGCCGATCGCGTAACCAGAAATCATCAACGACGCCGCCGCAGAACTGATCCCATCGTCCAGCAGCAAGAGCTTGAGCTGCGAACTGGGCAGCGCCTGGGCGACGTTGCACAATACCATGCCGGTGAAGATCATCCAGAAGGTCGGGTTGCGGACAATGCGTCCGTAATCGCCGTTCGCCGAGCGAGGGGCGGGATTTTGGGCCGCGTCGGCGCTCCGCTTCGGCCTGCCCGGCGCGAGCAACAAGGCGATTGCGCCGATCGACCCCGAAAAAAGCGCCAGCATTTGGTAGCCCGCCCGCCAACCTTGGGTGTCGATGATCTCGCCAAGAAACGGCGTGCCAATGGCGGCGACGCTTGCCGGGCCGCTCATCACGATCGCCAGAGCCAAGCCGCGCGCGCGTTCGAACCGGCCGGCCACGAACCGCGTGTAAACCGCGGAGGTCGTGGTCGCGCACAATAATTGTTGTACGATAGTGATGGCAAAAAATTCAACAATGTCGCCCCGCATCATCGAGAAGGCGACGAAGGTCAAAGGCAGAAACACCGCTCCAAACGCGGCAACCCGCCGGGGGCCGAACAGGTCCGTCAGACGACCTGCGACCGGAACCGCGAAAAAAGTGATGAGCGCAAGAACGCCGACGCGGGAAAATTCCGACCGGCTCCAGCCGAATTCCTCCAGCAGCGCTGGGCCGAATAGACTGAGGCTGTAATTGGTCAGGGCAAGGCCGGCGCCCAGGCCAAGCGCGCCGGCGATCAGCGGACGCCAATTGCGGCCAAACTCCGCGAAATAATGCATGAACCTTCCCCGCCGCCCGCCGCGCAATTCGATCATAGCGCGGCTTTCCAGATGAAGTCCCGGTCCGCGGTGGCGCCGACCATGAATTTGTGCTCGCCGACATGCGACGAAGCCATAGCGTTTGTAGAACGCCTGCGCGCGCACGTTGTTTTCCCAGACGCTGAGCCAGAGCGCCTCGGCGCCGTGCGCGCGCGCCCAGGCCAGCACTTCGCGTCATCAGCGCCTGCGCGACGCCCGCGCCTTTCACCTCGGCGGCGACATAGAGCCGGTAGAGTTCGCGGTCGCGCTCGGCATGCTCGACCTTCATGTCCATCGGCCCGGCCTGCGCGTAGCCGACGATCGCCTCGCCGCGCAGCGCTAGCCAACGTCCGATGTCGGGATCCGCGATCTCCTCGCGCTGGATCGCCGCGCCGTAGGATTTGGCGAGGATAGGCGGCGAGATCTTCCGGCGGATAGAGATGGGCGAAAGTTTCGCAGAACGTGCGCGCGGCGAAACGCGAGCGCGCGCAGCGCGCGGCGGAGCGATGCGATCGTCACGGCGAGCTGTCGGTGAGCGAAGCGACCGACGTGAGCAAGGCCACCCCCTCGCATCGCTCGCGCTCACCTCGCCCGTAGCGGGGAGCGCCCGCGTTCACTCGCCAGCGCGCCTTCAGCGCTGCGATCGCCTCGAGCGCTTCGTTTGCCTTGGCGCCATCCGGCCCGCCGCCTTGGGCCATGTCGGGACGCCCGCCGCCGCCTTGCCCGCCGACCGCGGCGACGCCGGCTTTCAGCAAATCCACCGCGGACACCTTGCCCTTCAGATCGTCGGTGACGCCGACCGCGAGCGCGGCCTTGCCGTCATCGACGCCGACATAAGCAATCACGCCCGAGCCGATCTGCTTCTTGCCTTCATCGACCAGCGCCGCGCAGATCCTTCGCCGGCACGCCTTCGAGCACGCGCGCGAGCAGCGCAACGCCCGCCGACTTGCTCGGGCCCCGCCTGCGCGTGCGCCGCCGCCGCCGCAGCGCAAGCTTCTTCTTCGCTTCGCCCAATTCGCGCTCGAGCTTCTTGCGCTCGTCCTGCAATTGCGCGACGCGCTCGGGCAATTCCGCCAGCGGCGCTTTGAGGTTGGCCGCGATCGCCTTCGCCAAGCGCGGCTTGCGCCTTCAGATGCGCCAGCGCCGCTGCGCCCGTCGCGCCTCGATGCGGCGAACGCCGGCGGCGACGCCGCCTTCGGACAGGATCGCGAACACGGCGATGTCGCCGGTGCGCTTCACATGCGTGCCGCCGCAGAGTTCGACCGAATAGGCCTTGCCATCGCGCGAGCGCATCGCCGAGCCGCAGCACGCGCACGCTGTCGCCGTATTTTTCGCCGAACAGCGCCAGCGCGCCTTCCTCGATCGCCTTCTCCGGCGCCATTTCCTTGATCACGCCTTCGGCGTTCTGGCGGATCACCGCGTTCACTTCATCTTCGACGCGGGCGATCTCGTCGGCGCTCAGCGGCTGCGCCGTGGCTGAAGTCGAAGCGGAAATAATCCGCCTCCACCAGCGAGCCCTTCTGCGTCACGTGCGGGCCGAGCACATTGCGCAGCGCCGCGTGCAGCAGGTGCGTCGCCGAATGGTTGGCGCGGATGCTGCGCGCGGCGCGCGTGATCGATCTCGAGCGCGGCCTTGTCGCCGAGCTTGATCGCGCCCTTCGCTCAAGCCGGCCGACATGCACGTGCAGCGCGCCGGCTTGCTTTTGCGTGTCCTCGACGATGAACTCAGCGCCATTGGCGAAACGGATGACGCCGTGATCGCCGGCCTGGCCGCCGCTTTCGGCGTAGAACGGCGTGCGGTCGAACACCAGCGCCGCTTGCGCGCCTTCGCGCAAGCTGCGTGTGGCTCGGCGCCGTTGGCGACGATGGCGAGCAGCGTCGCCTTCGCCGGTTTCCGCGCCGTAGCCGAGGAATTCATTGCCCCGCCGTGCGCTCGAGCGAGTTGATGCCAGATCGCCGGATCGTCGCCCGCCTTCCGCGCCGGTCCAGCTTTCGCGGCCCTTTTCGCGCTGGCGCTCCATCGCCGCGTCGAAGCCGGCGATGTCCACTTCGAGGCCGCGCCCGCGCAGGATGTCCTGCGTCAGATCGAGCGGAAAACCGAACGTGTCGTAGAGCTTGAACGCGGTCTCGCCGGCGAGCTTCTTGCCCTTCTTCAGCGCTCGCGAGTTCGTCCTCCAGCAGCTTCAGGCCGTTGCCCAGCGTGCGGCGGAAGCGCTCTTCTTCCTCGTGCAATTGCGCCTCGATCACCGGGCGCGCGCGCTCCAGCTCGGGATACGCCTCGCCCATTTCCGCGATCAGCGTCGGCGCCAGGCGATGCATCAGCGGCTCTTTCGCGCCCAGAATGTGCGCATGGCGCATGGCGCGGCGCATGATCCGGCGCAGCACATAGCCGCGCCCTTCGTTCGACGGCGGAAACCCCGTCGGCGATCAGGAAGCAGGACGCGCGCAAATGATCGGCGATGACGCGGTGGCTGGCGGCGTGCGCGCCCTCCGCTTTCACGCCGGTCAGTTCCTCCGACGCCGCGATCAGCGTGCGGAACAGATCGATCTCGTAATTCGAGTGCACGCCCTGCAGCACCGCGGCGATGCGCTCGAGCCCCATGCCGGTGTCGATCGAGGGCTTCGGCAACGGCGCGCGCCTGCCGTCGGCGAATTGCTCGAACTGCATGAACACGAGATTCCAGATCTCGATGAAGCGGTCGCCGTCCTGCTCGGGCGAGCCGGGCGGGCCGCCGGCGATTTTGGGGCCGTGGTCGTAGAAGATTTCCGAGCACGGCCCGCACGGGCCGGTGTCGCCCATCGACCAGAAATTGTCGCTGGTGGCGATGCGGATGATTTTCTCGTCCGGCAGGCCGGCGATTTTTTTCCAGAGCGCGGCCGCCTCGCTCGTCGTCGTGATAGATGGTGACCAGAAGTTTTTCCTTCGGCAGCGCGAAATCCTTGGTCAGCAGCGTCCAGGCCGCGTCGATAGCGCCTTCCTTGAAATAATCGCCGAACGAGAAATTCCCCAGCATCTCGAAGAAGGTGTGGTGGCGCGCGGTGTAGCCGACATTGTCGAGGTCGTTGTGCTTGCCGCCGGCGCGCACGCATTTCTGGCTGGTCGCCGCGCGCGGGAACGGCGGCTTGGCCGCGCCGGTAAAATAGTTCTTGAACGGCACCATGCCGGCATTGACGAACAGCAGCGTCGGATCGTCCTGCGGCACAAGCGGCGCCGAGGCCGGCGTCTCGTGCCCGCGCGCGCGGAAGAAATCCAGGAATTGCCGGCGGATGTCGTTGACGCTCGCCATATGGTTTCCAAGCCAAATCAGACGGCTTGGTATAGGGAGTGCGCGCACGCGCGCCAAGCGGGGCGGGGCGGGGCCCGGCGGGCGGGCGAGCCAGGCTCAGTGGCAGCGCATGCACCGAAGCGCGCCAGCGCCGCCAAATCGCCCGCTGGACGGAACCAGACCTTAGGGCGGCAGCGTGAACGCGCCGTCAGCCGCAAGCGGAAGAACGGGTTCCACGCCACTTCCCAGAGGTGGCCGTCCGGATCGGCGAAATAACCCGAATGCCCGCCCCAGAACACGTCCTGCGCCGGCTTCACGATGCTCGCCGCCGGCGGCCTGCCGCTTCGGCGAGCATCGACTGCGACTTCCTCCTTGGCGCGCACATTATGCGCGAAGGCGATGCCGCGAAAACCGCTGCCCTCCGGCTGCCACCGTCGCGTCCTCAGCCAGCGCCGCGCGCGGATACAGCGCCAGCGCCATCCCGCCAGCCTGAAAGAACACGATGTCGCCCTGACTGGCCGAGGAAGCGCGCAACCCAAGCTTCTCGTAGAACGCCCGCGCCCGCGCCAGATCGGCGACGCCCAGGGTGATCAGGGAAACGCGCGGCTCCATCGCGCTCAGACCGGAACCAGCAAGCGCGCCAAAATGGCGATGTTAAGCGCCACGCTCGCGCCGATCATCCATGAGTGAAGATCGAGCTTGGCTTCAATCTTGCCGAAACGCCCCTGATCCTGCGCGAGCGCCTCTGCAGCCCGCCGCGCCTTGTCATCGGGAACGCCCGCCGACTTGAACGCCTCCATCACGTCGTAATTCAGCATCGCCATTCCGCCACTAAACACAAAATCACCGCGCTTCGAAAGCCAAACGCACCGCAGGATTAATTCGCCGGCCGGCCGGAGACGGGCCAGGGCATGGGGTCGGGTCGGCCGACATCCCCGAACCGGCCGGCGAAGGCGACGCGCTAACGCGCCGCCGATCTCTTAGCCTTCAGCGCGCTTCCTTGGCTTCATCGCCGTCGGGCGGCGAATACATCGCGTCCGCCACCAGGCCGGACTTCGGCGCGGACCGCGTCTTCGATCGCGACGCGCGACGTCCTTGTGCTCCTTCAGGAACCGGCGCGCGGCTTCCTTGCCTTGGCCGATCTTCTGGCCGCCATAGGCGTACCAGGCGCCGGATTTATCGACCACGCCGGCCTTCACGCCGAGTTCGATCAATTCGCCGGTCTTGGAGATGCCTTCGCCGTAGATGATGTCGAACTGCACCTGCTTGAACGGCGGGGCGACCTTGTTCTTCACCACTTTGACGCGGGTTTCCGAGCCGATCACTTCGTCGCGCTCCTTGATCTGGCCGGTGCGGCGAATATCGAGACGCACCGAGGCGTAGAATTTCAGCGCGTTGCCGCCGGTCGTGGTTTCCGGATTGCCGTACATCACCCCGATCTTCATGCGGATCTGGTTGATGAAAATCACCAGCGTGTTCGACTTCGAGATCGAGGCGGTGAGCTTGCGCAGCGCCTGGCTCATCAGCCGCGCCTGCAGGCCCGGCAGGCTATCGCCCATCTCGCCTTCGATTTCAGCGCGCGGCGTCAGCGCCGCCACCGAGTCGATCACCAGCACGTCGATCGCGCCGGAGCGCACCAGCGTGTCGGTGATTTCAAGCGCCTGCTCGCCGGTGTCGGGCTGCGAAACCAGCAGATCGTCGAGATCGACGCCCAGCTTGCGCGCATAGATCGGATCCAGCGCGTGTTCGGCGTCGACGAAGGCGCACACGCCGCCGGATCTTCTGCGCCTCGGCGATGCAGTGCAGCGCCAAGCGTGGTCTTGCCCGAGCTTTCCGGCCCATAAATTTCAACGATCCGCCCTTGCGGCAGGCCGCCAATGCCCAGCGCGATATCGAGGCCCAGCGAACCGGTTGAAATCGCTTCGATCTCGACCGCCGGCTTTTCGCCCAGGCGCATCACCGAGCCTTTGCCGAAGGCGCGGTCGATCTGGCTCAGCGCGGCGGCCAAAGCCTTCTGCTTGTCCGTTTCCATGTCTTTCTCAACAAGCTTCAAGTTGGCCATTGCTATCGCCCTCTCTCCTAGGCCTGAGTCCACGCCCCGCAGCCACCCGACCCGTCAGAATCCATTTGTACCACGTTTGTTCCGGAACACAAGGGGAACTTTTGTTTTTTTTTGCGTGTTCCCTCCCGGCGGGCGGCATTGGCTTGTGGGGCCCTAGTTCCGCCCAGCCTGAACGCCCTGGATCAAGTCCGAAGCGGATCGAGCCTTCGATCCGCTTCCCCAGCCCTGGCGACGGACGGTCGTGCGGGTCAATCCCCGACTTGTCCGCCGAAGCACGCAGTGCGAAGGCGGAAGCCCGAAGGGGCGGCGCGCGCAGCGCGGCACGGGATTGACGCGCGCGATCGGCCGGCGGACCTCGCTCCTCACAGCATCAGCGCCATCTTCGGCGCCGGCGGTGGTTCGCGCCGCAAAGCGCACGCGTGCAGCGCGAAATGCGCATACCAAATGGGGGGCGCCTCAACGCTACCGGCCGGTGTGTGTCACCTCTTCAAGGGCTCGGGGGCACCGCCGCGACTGTACCCACGTCGATACCCACGATGTCGGGACTGTTGAGCAATTCTTGAACGCTTGGGTTTTCCTTCTTTCTCGAAACGTCGCTGACCCAACGAATGACCGCGTACCGTGAATTCGCATTCTCAATAAGCGTACCGTCGTCGATGCCAACAACCTGTCTCTCATCGCTCACCAGGATGACTGCATCGCCCCCGTTTTCCCGCGCAGCGGTCACAATATTCCTGCCTCGGGTCGCCATGCGAAGGGGGCCAAAAGGCCCGGTCCGGCCCCGCCGATCTGTGATATAACCGACAATCTCAAAGGTTCTTGGTGGCGATCCATTTGACCACATCTCCATCCCATCCACGATCACCAACTCGCCGCCGCTCCCAACGCGTTGTGCATCGGTGGCGACAAATGCGGTGAAGACGGGTCGAGCAAGGGCCTCTGGCCCGATCATGAGCACACCGAACCCAAGCGCGACGACAAGTGCTTTCATGGATTATCCCCAATCTTGAGTTTGGAGCAGAGTTCTTCCTAGCTTAGCTAGAGGCGCAAAGCATGAAGATTAGGTGTCTGCCGATGGGAAAGGGTGACACATGTGTGGATGGCCCCTTCGGTGCAAGAAGAATTTTTTGGGGTTGAAGCATGGCGCGTGGGTCGGGTGCTGACATGTGTCACTCAATAAGCGCAGCACTCAAGCCGCCGCCAGCAGCTCCTTCACGCGCCCGACCAGCTGCTCCATCGTCACCGGCTTGCTCATGTAGTGCACCGGGTATTGCTCCAGCATGTGGGAGAAGCTTTCCGGCGCGTAGCCGGAGAGGAACAGCACCTTGGCGTTGCCGATCATGCCGGGCTCGGCCTCCTGCAGCATTTCCGGGCCGGTCATGATCGGCATCGACACGTCGGAGATGATGATGTCGAACGCGCCGGGCTTCTGCTTCAGGATCACCAGCGCGTCCTCGCCGTTCTCGGCCTCCTCCACCTCGTAGCCGCATTCCTTCAGGTTGCGCACGATCGAGCGGCGCACCGCGGTCTGGTCTTCCACGAACAAGATCTTGCCGCGCCCGGCGACATCCTTGGTCGGCGGCGCGAGCAGCGCGCGCTCCTTCGCGGCGATTTCTTCGAGCTCTTCCGGCGTCGGCGTCGTAGGCCGGCAGGAAGATGCGGAACGTGGTGCCGTGCGCCGAGCTTGGTGGTGAAGAAGATGTAGCCGCCCGATTGCTTGATGATGCCGTAGGAGGTGGCGAGGCCAAGCCCCGTGCCTTTGCCGGCTTCCTTGGTCGAGTGATACGGGCGGAAAATTTTCGCCGCGTGCTCCGGCTTGATGCCGGCGCCGGTGTCTTCCACTTCGATCATGACGTACTCGCCGTCCTCGATCGGGTTGTGGCCCGAGGCCGCGCGCCGCTTCCGCGCTCGATCGCCGACGGTGCGCACCGATGAGCTTGCCGTCCTTCGGCATCGGCGCGCCCTTGGGCGTCATCGCGTCGCGCGCATTGGTGGCGAGATTGACCAGCACGCGCTCGAGCTGGGTCTTGTCCACCTTCACGTACGGCAGATCGCGGCCGTGGCGGATTTCGTACTGGATCGACGCGCCCATGATGCGGCGGATCAGCTCCTGGCGCGAGCCGATGAAATCGCCGACATCGAACACTTCGCGCGCGAACGTCTGCTGGCGCGCATAGGCGCGCAGCATTTCCGAAAGCTCCTTGCGCCGTGGTGGCGTGATCGGAAATCTCGCGCAGCATCGGATAATCGGCGTCGCCGACCGGATGGCGGCGCAGCAGGAACGAGCAGGTCTGCATCACCACGGTGAGCAGATTGTTGAAGTCGTGCGCGACGCCGGCGGCAAGCTCGCCGATCTCGCGCATCTTCTCGCTCTGCGCCAGGCGCGTTTCCAATTCGCGCTGCTCGGTGACATTGATGACGTAGGCAAGCGCCGCGCCCATCGGCGGCGCGCGCGAAATGCACGTGCGCCGCGGTCGGCGGGCTGCGTCGCCAGCATGATCTCGATCGGATCGTTCATCGCCTGGCGCAAACGCTGCGCCAGCGCCGCCGGGCCCTTCGGAAGCGTCGAACAGATCCGCGAACGCCGCGCCTGGCGTCGCGCGGCCTTGCGTCATTTCCATCAGCGCGCGCGTTGGAATCGAGCAGCGCCGCGGAAGCTGGATCGGTGCCGTCGAGCACCGCCACGCCGAACGGCGCGTCGGCGAACACGCCGTCGGCGCTCTCGACGCGCGCCGGCGCGCGCGCTTCGGCGCTTCGGGCGCTTCCGCGTCGGAGAAAAACACCAGCGTCCGCGCCGCGCCGTCGCGCGTCGTCGTCCGGCCAGAAGCGTCAGCGCCGAGGCCTGCGTCTCCGCGCCGTCGACGGCCCTTCAACGTGATGCGCGCGCGCGTCGGGCCAAAGCCGCGCCGGTCGCGCCGCAGCAGGCGGCCAGGCATCTTCCTTGACGATATCCTTCACCCGCAGCGGCGTAGGATCGTCGCCCACGCCCAGCACCGCGCGCAGCGCCCGGTTCATGTAGACGATCGCGCCGTCGCGCGCGCGCGGCGAAAAAGCCGATCGGCGCATCGTCGAGGAAGAGCTGCGCGCATCCTCGTCGCCTCGCCGTCGCTTCGCCCGCGCCGATTTCGCGCAAGCGCCACAGCACGTCGCCCGCCCGGCATCGGCCCGACGCTGGCTTCGTAGCGCGCAGGCTTGCCGGCTGAGCGCCGCCGGTCGCCGGCAATTCCTCGCGCCGCGTCTGCCCTGGCTGCGCCGCCTTCGACAAGCGGAACATCGGCGCCGAAAGCATCGGGTCGGCGCCGAACAGGCGGCTCATCATCGGCGGGCGATCGCTTTCGCCCAGCACGCCCGCGGCCTCGGCGATCGCGAGATAGGCGCTGTTGGCCGACCAGCGGCGAGAGCTGCGCGATCGGTGATCAGCGCCGCTTCGTCGAGCGCATCGATCAGCGCGAATTCGCCGCGCCCCGCCAGCAGCGCCGAAGCTGCGATCGCGCCGCGCTCGGGAAACGCGCCGTGCGCGCGCCCGGCGCCGCGCGACATCCAGAAGAACAGCACCATGCCCGCCGCCGCCAGCAGCGATCAGCAGCACCGCGCCGGC
Organism: uncultured Alphaproteobacteria bacterium; assembly: GCA_963732745.1. Taxonomy (GTDB): domain Bacteria; phylum Pseudomonadota; class Alphaproteobacteria; order Caulobacterales; family Aquidulcibacteraceae; genus Vitreimonas. Next base: position 27,850 of record CAVTAT010000009.1, read on the forward strand.
GCTGCCCGACCGCTCGGCCCGGCCGTGATCGCGACGCCGGCCGCGGCCACGCCAACCGCCACCGCGACCCAGAACAGGATCTGCAGCGGATCGAGCCGCCCGCCGCTGCGCGGAGGTGGGAGTTCTGCGTGATCGGTCATGGGCGCGCCTGTTAAGCGTCACTTGACCCCGATTCGGGCTCCGGAGCACGCTGCGCTGCTGTTGGAAAACCATCGCCAGAGCTCACCGCGCATTGCGCGGCGCCGCCTGCGTCGCCGCGCCAAGCCGCATGCACGAAGCCGATGACCTTGGCCACCGCCTCGTAATGTTCGTGTCGGGATCGGCTCATCGATATCGGCGGTGGCGAACAGCGCGCGCGCCAGCGGCGGGTCTTCCACAATCGGAATGTCGTGCTCTTCGCGCGACTTCGCGAATTCGTTGCGCCACCGCATCGACGCCCTTGGCCAGGCAGATCGGCGCCGGCGTCTCGCCCGGCTCGTATTGCAGCGCGACGGCGTAGTGAGTCGGGTTGGTGATGACGACGCTGGCCTGCGGCACGTTGTGCCATCATGCGCCGGCGCGAGCGCTCGGTGCGGATCTGGCGCAGCTTGGCCTTCACCATCGGATCGCCTTCGCTCTGGCGCATCTCTTCCTTGATTTCGCGCCGGCTCATGCGCTGGCGCTTCATGTAGGATTGGCGCGTGAACACGTAGTCGACCACCGCCAGCAACGCCGCCGCGCTCGCCAGCGCGATCAGCATCGACACCGCGCGATCCTGCACGTAAGGCAGCAGCGCCGCCGGATCGAGCAGCGGCATGTGCTCGAGCGCGGCGTCGTGCGGCCACAGCGCCCACGCCAGCACCGCGCCGACCAGCGCGAGCTTGGCCAGCGACTTCAGAAACGCCGCGACCGCCGCCTTGCCGAACACGCGCTTGAAGCCCTCGACCGGATTGAGCTTGTCGAGCTTCGGGGTGAGCCGCTCGGCGGTGAAGGTCGGGCTGGTCCTGCAGATAGCGCGCGGCCAGCGCCGGCGCCCGCGAGCGCGCATCGCCGCCAGGCCGAAAATCAGCCAGCAGCTTGAGCCCGATGCCGCGAACGATCGACGCGCAGCGCGCCGGGATCGGCGGAGAATTGATCCGGCATCGACAGAAAGCCGATGAAGCCGCGCGCCATTTGCGCTCGCGATCGGCCCGGCCATGAAGGCCACAATCGCGGTCACCGCGACCAGCGAAAGCGCCGCGCCCACTTCGGGCGAATAGATGATGTCGCCCTTCTCGCGCGCCTGCTCGAGCTTTCGCGGTGTCGGCTCTTCGGTCGTTCGTCGTCGTCGCTCGCGGCCATGGCTTACCTCAGCCAGGTCGCGTAGCGCTCGAGGCTGTCGAGCCAGATCAGCATGCCGGTCGAAAGCCCCAGCGCGAGCACGACGAAGCCGCCCATCATTTGCAGCGGCAGCACCACGAAGAACACCTGGATTTGCGGGATCAGCCGCGACAGCACGCCCAAGCCCGACGCGAAAAATCAGCCCCGCCGCGATCACCGGCATGGCGATCTGAAAGCCGACGCGGAACGAGACGCGACGTCGCCTCCAGCGCCAATTGCGCCGCATCGCCGACCGGCGGCGGCGCGCCGAGGCGCGATCACGTCGTAGGAGCCGGCGATGCCGCTGCAAGAACATGTGATCGAGCCCGGTCGCGAAGATCAGCGCCACGCCCATGCACGCCAAGAAACACCGCCATCAACTGGCCCGATTGCGTCATGCGTCGGGTCGGCGGTCTGCGCGAACGCAGAGGCCAATCTCGAGGCCGATGATCTGCCCCGCCGTCGCCAGCGCCGACACCAGCATCCGCGCCGCGCCGCCGAGCAGCACGCCGATCAGCACCTCGGCGCCAATCTGCCCGGCCATGCCCGAACGCGCGTCGTCGCCGGCTCGGGCACGCGGTCGGCCAGCGCCGGGCGCGAGCGCGATCGCCAGCGCCAGCGCGAAAGCCAGCCGAATGCGCGCCGGCACCGCCGGTTCGCCAAAGCCCGGCAACAGCATCATCATCGCGCCCGACGCGCGCGAACAACAGCGCCGCCGCCCAGATCTCGACGCCGTAGAGCGTGAGGTTCATGCTCAGAACGCCGCGATGCGTTCGAAAATGTCGGTCGTGAAGCCGCCGAGCAGGCCGCCCATGATCGGCAGGAACAGCAGGATGCGCGAAGAAGATCGAGAGGATCTTCGGCACGAACACCAACGTCTGTTCCTGGATCTGCGTCAGCGTCTGCAGCAGCGACACGACCAGGCCGACCACCAGCCCCACAATCATCGGCCCGGCCGCCACCAGCACCGTCACCCAGATCGCGTCGCGCCCAAGATCGAGAACTTCCGCGCCGTTCATGCGGCTCCTCGCGCCGGGCCCGGCAAATTCTGCCGACCTCGCGCCAGAGGACGCCGATCGTGGTTAACGAGAGGTTTCCGGCGACTGCGCTACGCAGACCGTGTACGCCTCAGCGCGCGAAAACGTGCTGTCGGCGCAACACCAGAACTGCAGTTTACGCGATCGGCATCCAACTCATCGAATCTAACTCATCTTGCGCATTCAGGTGCTGCTGGAAACTGGCAGCTGCGTCGTTCGTGGAACGGTCAGTGAATACCCAACGGATGCGCAGGAGACGTACCTTGGGGGGCAACGATGCGTATGTTCAACTCGATTGCGGCACTTCTTCGGCCGGCTGTTCGCGCCGAAGGACGATGATTTCAAAGCGCTGCTGATCGCCGATCTCGGCATCGAACGCTAATCGCGCTGCGCAAGCCTCGACGCAGCGGGCTTAGCGCGCCTTAGCCCCCGGCGCGGAAGCCCGGCGCCAAAGCTCTCAATCAGGCTGCCCGCCACCAGCCGCCAGCCATCCACCAGCACGAAGAAGATCAGCTTGAACGGCAAGCTGATCGTCACCGGCGGCATCATCATCATCCCCATCGCCATCAGCAGCGAGGAGACCACCAGATCGATGATCAGGAACGGCACGAACAGCATGAAGCCGATCTCGAACGCGCGCCTCAGCTCCGACATCATGAACGCCGGCGCCAGGATGCGCAGCGGCGTTTCCTCGGCGCTCGCGGGCGGCGTTTCGAGGCGCGCCATGTCGATGAACAGCGCCAGGTCGGCCTCGCGCGTCTGCGCCGCCATGAACGTCTTCAGCGGCGCGACGATGCGCGGAAACGCTTCATCCAGCGGCATTTCCTCGCGCATCACCGGGCCGATGCCCGGTCTGGTAAGCCTCGTTCCACACCGGCTGCATCACGAACGCGGTCAGGAACAGCGACAGCGACACGATCACCACGTTCGGCGGCGCCTGCTGCAGGCCGATCGCGGTGCGCAGCAGCGACAGCACCACGACGATGCGCACGAAGCTCGTGGTCATGATCAGGATCGACGGCGCCAGCGACAGCACCGTGATCAGCGCCGCCAGCTGCAGCACCCGCGCGGTCAGGCCTTCGCCGGTGCCGAGATTGATCGACGAGCGCGGGCTCGGCGCGCCTGCGCGAACGGCGATCGCCAGCCGACGATCAGCATGAGACGCCAGCGAGCAGCCGAGCACATCGCGGATTGCCACGGCCGCTGCCAACAGCACGTTGCGGCTTGCGGTCTCATGGCGTGCGTCTCCGGCTGCGTGGCGCGTCCTACGTCGCCATGTCGCTCGACGACGCTGATCGCCGCCAGGCCGCCAGCAGCAGCAAATGCTCGCGCTCATCGCAGCGCACGATCACCAAGCGCCGGCGCGGATCGAGCATCAGCTTTCGGTGACCTTCGAGCCGCTCGGCTGCGCGCCCGCTGGCCTGCAGCATGCCGAACCGGCGCGCGCCGTAAGCGACGCCGACGATCAGCGCCAAAGTCGCGAGCAGCGCAAACAGCGCCCGCGCCCAATCCAGCCAATCCACCGACCGCCCTCCGTTCTGGAGCTGAGCTCCTGGCTCGGCTGGTTTGGTAAACGAGAGGTTAATTTCCGCGTCCGAAATTAAGCCGCGCTTAACCATGAGCTGCTCGACTAGGCAAAGTTTGCAGCCCTGAGTTGCAGCAAGTCGCCCTTGGACCTCGCCAACACCCCCTTCTTCGGCCTGCTGCGCACCCGGCTCGATCAACTGAGCGAGCGCCAGCGGCTGATCTCCGAAAACATCGCCAACGCCTCCACGCCCGGCTACCGCCCGCGCGATCTCGATACCGCCGGCTTCGAGCGCATGCTGGCTTCGGCCGCCGGCGGGCGCGGCCTGGCGATGGCGCGCACCAATGCCGGCCACATGGCGCCCGGCGGCGCGCGTCAGCGAAACGCAGCATCGATCACGCGCGACGATTCAGCGAAACCACGATCGACGGCAACGCCGTGGTGCTCGAAGAGCAGATGGCGCGCGCCGCCGAAACGCGGATGCAGTTCGAAACCGGCATCGCGCTCTACCAAAAGGGCCTGGAACTGGTGCGCATGGCGGCGCGCGCCGCCAGGAAGGTAGATGAAGCTGAGATGACCGACATCCAAGCCGCCATCTCCGCCGCCGCCTCCGGCATGCGCGCGCAAACCGTGCGCATGCGCGTCGCCGCCGAAAACGTCGCCAACGCCAATTCCACCGGCGCCAATCCCGAACGAAGAGCCGTTCCGCCGCCGCATTCCGCTGATGGAAACCACCACGCTCTCCAGCGGCGCCAAAGGCGTGCGCGTGACCGGCGCCGCACTCGACATGAGCGAGTTCCGCGAGGAATATAATCCGAGCCACCCGGCCGCCGGACGCCGACGGCTATGTGCGGCTGCCCAACGTCGACACGCTGGTGGAGATGATGGATCTGCGCGAAGCCACCCGCGCCTACGAAGCCAATTTGAACATGATCGAAGCCGCGCGCACGATGACCACGCGCGCGCTCGATCTGCTGCGGAGATAATTACAATGGCCATCGATCCAGTCTCGGCCGCACGCGCCTATCAGCAAGCCGCGCGCGCGGCGCCAGCGCCGGCGTCGAAGGCGGCGACAGCGTCGATTTCGGCGGGCTGGTGCAGGAAGCCATCCGCCAGGCCGGCCACAGCGCCAGCGCGGCGGAAAGCCAGGCGCTGGCCGTCGCCGGCGGCCAAGGCGACATCGTCGATGTCGTCACCGCCATCGCCGCGGCGGAAACGCAGCTGCAAACCGTGATCGCCGTGCGCGATCAGGTGATCCACGCCTATCAGGAAATCCTGCGCATGCCGATTTAATAGTCAACCGGGCAGAGCTGGGGGCGCTCACATCCCCGCCCGCTTCGCAAAATCGTACGCGCCCGCAGCCAACGGTTTGATGCGTTTGATCATTTCCAGCGCATGGGCGCTTGCCGCCGTGCCGTCGCGGACGCGACCGGCTATGCCTTGCAGGATGCAAGCGAGGCGGAAGGCGTTGTAGGCGAAATACCAATCGAGCCTCGCCAATCCCTCGCGCCCTGTGAACCGGCAATAGAGTGCGATCACTTCATCTAACGTGGGAATGCCGAGCGGGGCGAGGTCGAGCCCGCCGAGGCTTGAGCGCGCATCGTGCGGCAGCACCCAATTCATCAAATAATAAGTAAAGTCCGCGAGCGGATCGCCGAGCGTGGAAAGCTCCCAATCCAGCACGGCGACCACGCGCGGCTCGTTGGCGTGCAGCACCAAATTGTCGAGCCGATAATCGCCGTGAACGATCGACGTGCGTTCGCCAGGCGGGATGGTGGCGGGCAGCCATTCCATCAATTGATTCATCTGCTGGTTGGCCTCGGTTTCGCTGAGCTTGTATTGCTTGGTCCAACGGTCGATCTGGCGGGCGAAATAATTTCCCGGCTTGCCGTATTCGCCAAGGTCAATGGCGGCGAAATCGGTCGTGTGCAGTTTGGCCAGCGTGGCGATCTTGTGTTCATAAATGGCGCGGCGGTCGGCGGTGCTGCACTCGGGCAAAGTTCCGTCCCAGAGAATGCGGCCCTCGACCATGTCCATCACGTAGAACATCGCCCCAATCACGTTGTCGTCGGTGCAGAGCGCATACGGGCGCGCGACTGGAAAGCCGGTGGGATGAAGCGCGGAAATGACGCGATATTCGCGGTCGACAGCGTGCGCCGAGGGCAAGAGCTTGCCGCCTGGCTTTTTGCGCAGCACGTATTTTTTTGTGGGCGTAACCAGCTGGTACGTCGGATTCGACTGCCCGCCCTTGAACTGGTTGAGCGTGAGCGGCCCGGCAAAGCCCGCGACGTTCGCCTCCAGCCAGCGCGTCAACGCGGCTTCATCGAGCCGATGGCGCTCTTCGACAGGTTTGATTCCGGTAAACGCGTCTTGCGGACTGGTGCTCATGGCGCTCTTTATGCGTCAGGATCGACGGGGCCGCCGACCTTTGCTGCAACCCGCGCCAACGCCAGATCGAGCGCGGCGAGATCGGTTGTGATCGTGTTCCATAGCAGGGAAGGGATGACCTGGTCATCATAATCGTGCGCCAGGAAATCGCGGAAACGCGCTGGCTCACTCCATGGCCCGTTCGGATCGAGTTGACGGAGGTTCACCGCGCGCCCGAGGTCCTTGATTGCTTCGCCGAGGGCTATGAAGGCGCGTTCCACCGCGTACCGCGTTCGCTCGTCGGCCTGGAACGAATCGGCGGTCATGGGCGCGGTCCACTCGCGGATGCGCGCGATCTGGCGGCGCGCGTAATATATGGCCAGCGCCGGTGCGCGCGCCTTGCGCCGCCTAGAAGACATCGAGTAGCTCGCCGACGCGCCGCCTAAAGCGAGGCGCCCGCTCAAACCCCGTCCGGTCGATGATATCGACTGGGCAGTTGAGGATCGCCACAAGCAGATCATGCAGCGGCCCGATGGTGAACAGCGTCATGGGACGACCGGGCGCGGTTTCCACCACCACATCGACGTCGCTTTCGGCGCCGGCGGCGTCACGTGCCACAGAGCCGAACAAGGAAATGTGCATTATGCCCGCATGCCGAAGTTGCTCAGCGTGCTCGCGCAGCAATCGAATGGCGTCATCCCGGCGCATGCCGGTCCCATACCATGGCGGGCGCCATCGCTCCAGCTAACAATCCCGCGCAGCAAAACGGCGTCCCGCGTGGGGCGCGGGACGCCGCGATGGCGAAAAACCGTGGCGTCAGGAGGCCAGTTCAAGCCTGGGACGTTGCGGGGTTTCGCCTTGGACGATGGTCGCGCCCAATTGCTCTAGGAATGCATCGCCGCGCTCGGTGCGTTCGACGAACACGTTGCGGCCATCCTTGGGGTCGCGCCGACGCTGCACAAAGCCAAGCCGGGTCAGCGTGTCAAGCGCGCGGGTAATTGCCGGCTTGCCGACATTGAGCGTCTGCGCCAAGCCTCGCACCGTGTGCGGAGCGGGCTGCAGCCGGACTGTCATCAGCACGGCCATCTGTCTGGCGGTGAGGTCCGGCGCGTCCGAGCGCACCGTCGAGACGGTGACCCGACGCCACAAATCGAGAGCTTCTACGTGTTCGCGACCGAGTTCCATGTCGTTCCTCCAATTGAATGGCAATTGCGACACTTCGTTGATTTGGTGGTTGGTGCAAGCCCGGAACCACAAGATGTTGTGAAAAAGAATTGATTAACCCCCAGGCGTCGTTGCGCCGACGAATTTTGCGTAACCGAAACGATTGGCCTAGTTTCTCCACAGGCGCGCGTGCGCGGGAGGTTGTCATGCTGGGACTGGTCACGGGATTTGCCAAAGGATTTGGCGCGGCGTTGGTTTTCTTGGTGATCGGCTGGATCTCCGGCTCGCTTTATCCAGCCCCGACCGCAATCACCCGCCCCATCGCCGAGCGCTTGCCAGCTTTTGCCGCTCGCCTCGGCCTCGATGAATTGAACATGGAGCAGCTCAGCGCCCTGCTCAGCCCGGAGCGATTTGCGATGTTGCGGCGCGAGGCGAGCGAGCTTGCGGCGGCGGCCGGCGAGTCGATCATCATCGAGCGCGTTGACGGGCCGGTTGAGGAGCAAGCCGAGGTTCCGATCGCCCCGCCGAGCAATTCAGGCGCACGTGCTGTGTTCGAGGATGTGCTGGCTTTGTGTCCGCAAATGACAGTCTCGAACGCGCCCGCCGCCGACGCGGCGCGCAATGTGCGCAATTATAACAAGCTGGTCTTGGTGAACGGCGTGCGCGTGGCGATCAACCCGACCGGAGGCGCGTGTCTGTCCTCGGCCTTCGGCGCGAGAAACGGCCGCATGCACAAAGGGCTCGATTTGCATAACGGCCAAGGCGGCCCGATCTTTGCCGGGGGCGATGGCGTCGTGGTCGAGCGCAAATATCGCGACGATTACGGCAACATGCTGCTGATCGATCACGGCGCCGGCGTGTTCACCCGCTACGCGCATCTGTCGAACTTCACCGATGGCGTGGTGGTTGGGGCGCGCGTCACGGCGGGCCAGCAAATCGGCCTCATGGGCAACACCGCCAGCTATCAGATCCCGATCCATCTGCACTACGAATTGCTGCTCGGCGACTATGCCAATCCGCGCGGCTCTTTCGGCCTAACCCCGCGCTCGCCATTCGAGTTCGCGCGCGCCGGTTAACGACTATGACAACAGGGGGAAATTCCATGCCAAAACGTTTCATCGCCGCATTCGCCGCGCTGTGCGCGCTCGTGTTCACGGGCGCGCCAAGCCAGGCCCAAGAAACAGCCCAAGTCGCCTCCATCATTCATGCCGGGCGGCTGCTTGCCGATCCCGCCACGGGCCAAGTGCTCGCGCGGCAATCCATCCTGATCGGCGCCGACGGCAAGGTTATCGCCGTCGAGCCGGGCTACGCCGAACGCCAGGGCGCAAGCGTGATCGATCAACGCAATCGCTTCGTGCTGCCCGGCCTGATCGATTCCCACGTCCACCTCACTCATGAGCTTGGCCCCACGCAATTGCTCGACGAAGTGCAAATGACCGCCTCTGACGCGGCGCTGCAGGGCGCGGGCTATGCGCGCGCGACTTTGATGGCGGGCTTCACGACAGTCGCCGATCTCGGCGCGCCGAACGATGCGATCTTCGGCTTGCGCCGCGCCATTCGCGAAGGCCGCGTGCCCGGCCCGCGCATTGTCGCTTCCGGCGGGTCCATCACCCCGGACGGCGGCCACGGCGACGCCAACGGTTTTGCGCCCGATGTGATCGATGTGCTGCGCAGCCAGAGCGCCTGTTCGGGCGCCGATAGTTGCCGCCGCGCCACGCGTCGGCAAATCCAGGCCGGCGCTGAATTGATCAAGATCACCGCCACCGGCGGCGTGCTCTCCAACACCGCAGCCGGCGTCGGTCAGCAATTGAGCGATCCGGAACTCGCGGCGATCGTCGATGCCGCGCACGCCATGGGCCGGCGGGTCACCGCGCACGCGCACGGCGTCGATGGCATTAACGCGGCGCTGCGCGCTGGGGTAGATTCGATCGAGCACGGCACTTATCTCGACCGCGACTCGGTGCGGCTGTTGCGCGAGGGTAATCGTTATCTGGTTCCGACCATGATGGCGGGCTGGTGGGTCGGCCAGCTGGCCGAGCGCGGCGGCGTGCTCACCACGGCGCAGGCCGAGAAGGCGCGCCGCGTCGGCCCCGATCTGGTGCGCATGGTGCGCATGGCGCGCGCCAACAATGTCCGCATCGCCTTCGGCACCGACACCGGCGTTTCGCCTCACGGCATGAACGCGCGCGAGTTCCAGCTGTTGGTGGAGGCCGGCTTTACGCCATTGCAAGCGATCCAGATGGCGACGGTGAACGCCGCCGATCATTTGCAGCTCGGCGCAATCGCCGGCCGCATTGGCGCCGGCTACAGCGCCGATATCATCGCCGTCGATGGCGACCCGCTGGCCGACGTGGCGACGCTGATGAGCGTGCGCTTCGTGATGGCAAGAGGCGTGACGGCGAAGCAATAACATACCGCCGGCTTCCAGCCGGCTCGTGCACAAAAAGAAAAAGCCGGCTGGAAGCCGGCGGTACAAATATGGCACACCGGCGCCATGCTGCGAATCCTTTCCCTCGGCGGCGCGACCGCCCTCACCTGCGCCGACCCGAACGCGCTTTGGTTCGATCTGGAATCGCCCAGCGAGGCGGAGGAAGCCGAGGTTGAGGCGGCGCTTGGCCTTGATGTGCCCACGCCGGCCGAGCGCGCCGCGTTCGAAGAATCCGCGCGCTATTACGAAGAAGGCGGCGCGCTTTATCTCACCGCCACCCTGCTCGGCCGGCGCGACGAAGGCATGTTCGTTTCCGGCCCGGTGACCTTCATCCTCGCCCGCGACAAGCTCGCCACCGTGCGCCAGATAAGCCCGCGCGCGTTCGAGGTTGGCCAGAGGCGCGCCTCGGCGCGGATCGGCTCAGCCAAGACGGGCGCGGATGTATTTTTCGCGCTGCTCGAAGGCGCGGCTGAACGCTTGGCGGATTTACTGGCCGAGGCGACGCGCGACGCCAATTCCATTTCCATCCAAGTGTTCGACGACAAGGTCGAGCCCGACCTGCGCTCGATCCTGCGCGCGCTTGGCCGCGTCGGCGCGCTTGCCGCGCTGGCTCATGACAGCCTGTCGAGCCTGCAACGCCTGCTCGCCTACACCCAATTGGCCAAGGATCGCCACGGGCTAGACGAGGCGCGCGTCGCTGCTTTGACGCGGGATACCGGCGAATTGGAGCGCATCGCCGAAGCCTTGCAGCCCAGGCTATCGTTTCTGCAGGACGCCACGCTCGGTCTGATCAACGCGGCGCAAACCAATGTGCTGAAAGCGCTCTCGTTGGCGACCATCGCTTTCATCCCGCCGACCTTGATCGCCTCGATCTTCGGCATGAATTTCGAGGCCATGACCTGGTTTAAGACCGGTTGGGGGCCGTGGGTTGGGTTTTTGCTGATGCTGCTGGCGCCGGCGGCGCTGTTTGGCATCGCCAAATGGCGGAAATGGTTTTAAGACGCGGCCAATGAGGCGCCCGTCTGTGCTGCGGGAGTGCCGAGGAAAGAACATGGCAGCGCTCGAATTCACCCGTCGCTATGCGATGGCGCATCGCCTGTTGGCCGACCCGCTCTCCAAATGCGCCGTGCCGCACGGCCACAATGAAATCGTCACTGTCCGGCTTGAGCCGCGCGCGCGTTTCCGTTTCGGCGGCGCCAATGCGCAGGCGCCGTTCGACGCGCTCAAGCGCCGCTGGCACGGCTGGATCGACGGCGCCGTCGATCACGCGCTGCAATTGAACGCGGCCGATCCGCTGATCGATTATTTCCGCGACCGCGAGCCGGCGCGGCTGGCTTCGATCATGAGCTTTGAGGGCGATCCCACCACCGAGGCGCTGGCGGCGTGCTTCTGGCTGAAGCTGGCGGCGTTTCTGAAGGCCGATACGCTGCCCTTCTATGTGGCGATGGTGCGGGTTGAAGAAACTCCAACCAATGCGGCGCTGCTCACGCGTGAAACTTTCGACCCGCGCGAATGCGGGCTTCCCGCCAGCGCCTGGCCCTGGCGCGCCGACATGAGCATCAACGATTTCTGAGCGCCACTGGAACGCTCTCCCTCCGTTGGGGTGGAGCGCTGAGGAATGGCGTGTTGCCGCGCGCGTGCTGGACGACCTGCGCCGCCCCCTCACCCTGCCCTCTCCCCCCTCTCGGGGGGCGAGGGTTCTACACTGCCGGCGGTTCATAGACTTCAGCGCATGCCCGGCAGGCCTTCGCCTCTCGGTTTCTTGCCGCTCCAGCCATATTTGCCCAGTTCCTGCAGGGCGATGGCGCGGCAATGGACTTCGTCGGGACCGTCGGCGAGTCTCAAAGTACGAATGCCGGCATAGGATTTGGCGAGGCCGAAATCCTGACACACGCCGGCGCCGCCATGAGCCTGGATGGCGTCGTCGATAATTTTCAGCGCCATGCGCGGCGCCGCCACTTTGATCATGGCGATCTCGTTCTTGGCCACCTTGTTGCCGGCAACGTCCATCATGTAGGCGGCCTTGAGGCAGAGCAGCCGGTTCAGTTCGATATCGATGCGCGCCTCGGCGATGCGCTGCTCCCATACCGAATGTTCGGCGATGGATTTTCCGAACGCGACGCGGCTGATCACCCGCCTGCACAACGCCTCCAGCGCCGCTTCCGCAGCCCCGATCGTGCGCATGCAATGGTGGATGCGGCCCGGGCCAAGGCGGCCCTGGGCGATCTCGAAACCGCGGCCCTCGCCGAGCAAGATATTTTCCGCCGGCACGCGCACGTCCTTCAACTCGACTTCCATGTGCCCGTGGGGGGCGTCGTCGTAACCGAACACATTGAGGTGGCGCAAAATGTTCACGCCCTTGGTTTCCAGCGGCACCAGGATTTGGCTTTGCTGCGAATGCTTGGGATTGTCGGGATTGGTCTTGCCCATCAGGATGGCGATTTTGCAGCGCGGATCGCCAGCGCCGGAGGACCACCATTTGCGGCCATTGATGACGTAAAAATCGCCGTCGCGGCGGATTTCGCACTGGATGTTGGTGGCGTCGGAGGATGCGACCGCCGGCTCGGTCATCAGAAACGCCGAGCGGATTTCCCCGTTCATCAGCGGCTTCAGCCATTTGTCTTTCTGCGCGCGCGTGCCGTAGCGCTCGAACACTTCCATGTTGCCGGTGTCGGGCGCCGAGCAATTGAACACTTCAGAAGCAAAACCAACCCGGCCCATGATCTCGGCCAAGGGGGCGTATTCGAGATTGGTAAGCCGCGGCCCCTCGAACTTGAAGCTGTCATCGACATGGGAGAGATTTTCACCCGGCGGCATGAACATGTTCCAAAGCCCCTGCGCCTTGGCCTTGGCCTTCAATTCCTCCAGCACCGGCAGCACTTTCCAGCGCGGACCTTCCTTCTGCTGCGCCTCATAGGTCGGCACGGCGGGATAGATGTGTTCGTCCATGAATGTCTCGACCCGGTCGATCCAGGCCTTGGCGGTGTCGGAATGTTCGAAATGCATGGACGTGCTCCGCTAGCGATGTTCAGGCCGATACGCTAAGGCTCCCGCGCGACAGGAGCAACGCGGGGAATGGAGCTTTCCGCTACGACATTGACGCACACGCACGTGCGGCTCGAACCGTTCGAGGAGCGCCACCGCGAGGGGCTGATCGAAGCGGCCCATGCCGATGCGAGCATCTTCCGCCATATGCCGATCCCGGTGGCCGAGGAAGGTTATGGCGCCTGGTTCGATAAATTGCGCGCGCAGCAGGCCAAGGGAAGCTGGCTTCCGTTCGCGGTGGTCGCGCCAGATCCTCCCCCGCCTGCGGGGGAGGTCGCGATGCGAAGCGAGCGGGAGGGGGTAAGTGCGGGAGGAAAAATCGTCGGCCAGTCCTGCTACATCAACCCGCGCCCGGAACTCGCCTGCGTTGAGATCGGCGGCACCTGGGTTCGGCGCGAAGCGCAAGGTACGGCGATCAATCCCGCCGCCAAACTGCTCTTGCTCGGCCACGCTTTCGCTTGCGGCGCCGAGCGCGTTGAACTCAAGACCGATGCGCTCAACACCCAATCGCGCGCGGCGATGTTAAAGCTCGGCTGCGTGTTCGAAGGCGTGATGCGCCGCCAGCAACGCCGCCCCGACGGCAGCCTGCGCGACAATGCGTGGTACTCGGTGATCGCCGCGGATTGGCCAGAGATGAAAGCGCGGATCGAGGCGCGGCTGGCGGAGATGACGTGAGGCGGCTTTTCGCCGAAGCCGTCATTTTCGACGAATTGACATGCGCCTGGGAGCGCCTACTTGTCACTTGAAGCTGGCATGAGCGGCGCGAGTTCTTCGCGTCCCCCCAGATACGGTGCTCTTGTAGATCGATGCCTGCGCGCTCTAGAACCCGCCAAGCGCGGGCGACATCCGTTTTCTCGATAAGGCTTGGCGTACTCGGCGCGACAATCCTGATCCGCGTAGTCAAATCGTGCAAGCTGGCGTTATCGGTGACAACCCAGACTGCGGCTTGCCGCACGGAGTAAGGTTCGCCGGAGAATTCTGGATCCGCAAGCATCGCGGCAACGCGCACAACGCTGGGCTGATCGGCGAGCCCCCGCACCGTGAACTGCGTATAGATCTCCGGCACGCCTTTGAACATGGTTGCGCAAACGACCTCCACATCGAGTTGCTCTGACGTATGGGGCGCCAACACGAACTCGTAGGGGGCGACCGAGACCATATCTTGCGAATACTCAGCGGTTGCGTCGAAATATGTTCCTGGCGGCAAGGTGATCCGCACCCGCCTCTCGGAGGTGTTGAGAACCAAGAGTTTGACGCGGGAAAGGCCGCCGCCCGTCGCTTCTACTCGGAGCTGATTCGTCTCGACCAACTCGACGAAACTCGCCTGTTCGCGGCGCAGTCGGCGTTCAACCTGACTGGAATACTCAGCGAAGCCCCATACGCCCGCGACAATTAGAATGCTTATGAGCCCTACAACGACTGGAATCACATCGTCGGCACTGAGTTTTCGCTTCATCAAGCCCCCGTATTGGCTTGGATTACTTATACCACATGGCCCGATTTGGGCGACCGGAGTGGTAGCTCCTTCGCTCCTATCCTACAATGATCAGAGCTGGACCTGTCGGTAGCACACGAGTTGTCCGGTTTTTAGGCCCGCGAAGGAGCGGGATTTATGAACCGGACAACTCGTGCGCTACCTAACCCGGACAAATCGTGTGCTACCGACACCACAAGCGGCCCCTCGTTGCAAATCCCACACACGCCACGTAGTGTCAGCTCGACGCGAGCGCCGCTTCTAGCGGCCCCGGGGCGCTCCCCGCCGCGCCGTTCTCCAAACTCGATGCCCGGAGGCGTGCGCGTGACCCAAGTCCTGTTGCTATTCACTGTGCTCATCACCGCCACCGTTTCCGGCGTTTTCGGCATGGTCGGCGGCGTGATGTTGATGGGGGCGCTGGCGCTGGCGATGCCGGTGGCGGCGGCGATGGTGACCCATGGCGCGGTGCAGATCGTCTCCAATGGCTGGCGGGGGTTTCTGCACCGCGCCCACATCAGATGGCGCATAATCGGCTTCTACGCGCTCGGCTCGGCGCTGGCTGGGGGCGCGCTGGCGCTTGCCTCATACGCGCCGAGCAAGGCGTGGCTTTATCTGCTGCTCGGCCTTGTGCCCGGGCTTGCCTGGCTGCCGAAGGACGCGTTGCGCCTCGACGCCGCGCGCGCCCCGCATGCGTTCGCTTGCGGGCTTGCGGTGACCGGGCTGAATGTCGCCGCCGGCGTCGCCGGGCCGCTGCTCGACGTGTTCTTCATCCGCACCGCGCTGAGCCGCCACCAGATCGTGGCCACCAAGGCTGCAACCCAAGTGCTCGCGCACCTCACCAAGATATTATTCTACGGCGCGCCTTTTTTGTTTGCCGCCGAAACAACCGGCATGCCGCCGCTCTGGTTTTTCCTCGCCGCCGCGCCGCTGGCGATGCTGGGAGGCGTGCTCGGCGCGCGCGTGCTCGATTCCATGACCGACAAAAGCTTCCTCGCCTGGACCCGCTGGATGCTGACCGGCCTGGGCGCGCTCTACCTCGTTCAGGCGGCGCAATTGTTCCTGGCCTAATCCGCCAGCAAGCGCTCGCGCGGGGTAGGCAGGACGCGGTCCTTGCCAAGCACCAGCGCCATGGCGCCCTCGGGAAAGATCGGCGCGAAGGCGGAATCTTGAATATTCAAACCGCCGGCATAGGCGCCAAAAGCCGGCATCACCAGGCGCTCACCGTCATAAGCAAAACACCGCCGCCGCACGCTCTGACCGCGGCCAGCGACGCGCGCGCACGGGTGCAAATGCCCGGCGATCTCACCAGGCGCTGCGCCCGCGCGCGGCTCATGGCGCAACATTAGCGGGCCGATGTGCAACATTTCGCGCGCCTTGCCGCCGAGGCACTCCGCCGCGCGGCCTTCGTGATTGCCTTCGACCCAAATCCAGTTGCAGCGGTCAATCATGCTGGTGAGCAGCGCGCAATCCACTTCAGCCATGCGCGCCGGGCCGCCAGCGTCGTGAAAACTATCGCCTAGCGACACCACCATGTCCGGACTATGCACATCCATCAGCCGCGCAATCCGCAACAAAGTTTCGCGCGTATCGTAGGGCGGCAACAGGCGTCCGCCGCGCGCAAACGAGGAGCCCTTCTCCAAATGCAGATCGGAGACCACCAGCGCGCGAGCGGATTCAACCCACAAGGCGCCGCCCGGCAAAGCCACCACCATGGTCCCCGCCAGGCGCGCCTCGACGCAATCCTCCACGATCGCCATCGCGAATTTCGATGGCGGTTTGGCGCCGGGCGGACGCGGCGGTTTGGGCGGAGAGCGTGCGAGTAAAGCCATATTGAGAAAACTTAACGATGATTCGTCCTTGATTCGCTCGTTATTTTTTTCGAATCACTCAAGCGCCGCTCGCCTCCTCGATCAGCGCCGCCGCGTCCAGCAGAATCGCCTCCTGCGCGTCGCCGTGGATCGGCACGCGGCCCATTTCCAACATGACCGGCGCCGCAAACGGGGAAACAAATGCGAGATCGCAGTGGATAATTTTCCCCCTCACGCGCTGCAGCAAATCACCAAGCCGGCGCAGGTCGAGATAGCCTTCCCCGGCATCGATGAACGCCGCTTGAATCAACAAATGCCCCGGATCGAATTGCTTCAACACGTCGTAAATCAGATCGGCGGAAAACGTGACCTGGCGGCCGGTTTTGGTCGCCGCGCCGGGCGCGCGGCGCTCGATCATGCCGGCGATGATCGCGCAATTGCGGAACGTGCGCTTGATCAGCGTGCTCTCGCCAAGCCAGCTTTCGAGGTCGTCGCCGAGCATGTCCTGATCGAACAGCGCGGCGAAATCGAGATCGCCCATGCTCTCAAGTCCCCACGCCAAAATGGCGTATTCACTGGCGAGAAAACCGAGCGGTTTTTTCCCCGCGCGCTCAAGCCGACGAGTTATCAACATGCCTAAAGTCTGGTGCGCGAGGCGTCCCTCGAACGGATAAGCGACAAGATAGTGCTTTTGCCCGCGCGGAAATGTCTCAACCAGCATCTGGTCGGGCGCGGGCACAGCTGAGCGCCGCTTCTGCTGCTTGATCCAATCGCGCACCTGGGCTGGCAATTGTTTTTGCCGCGCCGGCTCGTGCAAGAGCCGCCGCACCCGCGCGGCCAGAAACGTCGAAAGCGGAAATTTACCGCCCGCATAGGAAGGGATACTCGGGTTCTCCACACCCGGCGCACGCACCACCAAGGCGTCGGTCTCGCGCACGTCAAGAAAGCGCAAGATTTCACCGGCGAAAATAAAGCTGTCGCCAGGCGTCAGCCCCTCGATGAAATATTCCTCGATGCGGCCAAGCCGGCGGCCGGGGATAAGGGGTGAGGCTTTGCCGGCTGGAAGCCGACGGCGCGTCGCCAGCCGTACATCCAGCATTTCGCTTTCAATGATCGCGCCGACATTCATGCGGTGTTGCTGGGCGATGCCGGGATTGCGCGCGCGCCAGCGGCCGGTTTGCACATCTTGTACGATGCGGCGGTAGCGGTCATACGATCGCAGCGCATAGCCGCCCGTGGCGACAAGTTCGACGCAAGCGTCGAATTGCCCGCGGGACAGCGCCGCGTAGGGCGCGGTGGACACCACTTCGTCGAACAATTCATCCGCATCGGTCGGCTCGCCACAACAACAGCCCATGATGTGTTGGGCCAGGCAATCGAGCCCGCCGACGCGCGGCTCGGCCCCATCGAGCGCGCCTTCGGCTATTGCTTCCTGCGCGGCGCGGCATTCCAGCACTTCGAAGCGATTGGACGGGGCCAGCAGCGCGCGCGAGGGTTCGTCCAATCTGTGATTGGCGCGGCCGATCCGCTGCACCAGCCGCGCGGCGCCTTTCGGCGCGCCGATCTGGATCACCAGATCCACATCGCCCCAGTCGATGCCAAGATCAAGCGTCGAGGTGCATACCACGGCGCGCAAATCGCCCCTTGCCATCGCCGCCTCGACTTTGCGGCGCTGGCCGACGTCAAGCGAGCCGTGGTGCAGCGCGATCGCCAAGCCGTCATCATTGGCGCGCCACAATTCCTGAAAGGTCATTTCCGCTTGCGCGCGCGTGTTGACGAACACCAGCGCCAGCCGCGCCGCCTTGATCGCGGCGTACACTTCGGGAATGGCATGCCGCGCACTGTGTCCCGCCCACGGTATCTGCGCGTTTGAATCGAGCACATCGACGATCGGCGCAGCGCCGGGCGGAGCGGTGATTATCACCCCCTCCCCCCAACGGGGGGAGGGTAGGGTGGGGGGGCGTGCAGGATGTGGCGCCGCTCGCATTTCCTCCTGCACGCCCCTTCCCCCTACCCCCGCCCGCTCGGGATCGCTTGCGATCCCGGCAAACGAGGGATGCCGAACCGCGGAGCGGTTCGGTGGGGGCGGGGGTTCACAACCCACCAACCACTTCGCCAATTCCCCCTCATCCGCCACGGTCGCGCTCAGGCCGACGCGGCGGTGTTCCGGCGCCCAGCGACGGAGCCGCCCCAATGCAAGCGCCAACAGATCGCCGCGCTTGCTCGGGGCTAGCGCATGGATTTCGTCGATGATGACAACCCGCAAGTCCGCGAAGAAAGCGCGCGCATGTTCCGAGGCGATCAACAGGCAAAGCTGCTCCGGCGTGGTCAGCATTATGTCGGGCGGATAAGCGCGCTGGCGTTGCCGCTTGGCCGGCGGGGTGTCGCCGGTGCGCGATTCAATCCGCACCGCCAGCCCCATCTCGCGCACCGGCGCTTCCAAATTGCGCGCAACATCGGTGGCCAGCGCTTTCAGCGGCGAAACATAAAGCGTGTGCAGGCGATGGGCGCGGCGGCGCCCCTGCTCGGCCAAGAGCGCAAGCTCGATCAGGCTCGGCAGAAAACCCGCCAAGGTCTTGCCGGCTCCGGTTGGCGCGATCAGCAAGGTCGACAGGTTCTCTCTCGCGCGCGCGACCAATTCCACCTGGTGCGCGCGCGGCGCCCAGCCGCGCGCCACGAACCAAGCGACGAAGGCGGCGGGGAGGATTTCAGTCACGGCTCACCATGCGGACATGTAACACTCAAGCCCCACTAAATCATTCTCCACCCATTCCCGGATTGCGCGAAGCGCAAGTCCGGGACCCATAGACGCAGCCCGTTGAAATCCAGGCGATAGCTCTTGTGACTGCTGCGTTTATGGGCCCCGGACTGAATGCTGCGCATTCATCCGGGGATGGGTGGCGCTGGATATTGAGGCCTCGCGAATTTCGTGCGATGGAGCGCCCATGGCTCGGCACCTCACGGCACTCATTGCGACAATGCTCCTTACCGTTTCGGCGACGGCCCAGTCGCCCGACCCGTTGCGCCAGGCGGTGGCCGCGACAATGGCCGCGATGACCGAATATTCGTTCGATTTGCACTTTGAAACCCCCGAGCGGACTTGGCGCGCGCGCTTCGAGCCCAATGCAGACCCGAAATTGCGCTTGCTCGAGCCACGCCGTGAGGCGCTTGGCAACAACGATCGCCGCGCTTTCGACGACATGGCCGAACGCATGCGCGGCCCCTCCTGGTGCGCCGGCGAAAGCATGGGCGAAGTCGCCGACGTGCGTCTGCTGCGCGAGGATCGCGAAACCGCGACCTATGCGTTTCAGCCGACGCGCGAGAGCATGCGCGGCCAGGCGCGCCAGTTCGCGGGTCGCCTACGCGGTGAACTCGTCATGCTCAAGCGCAGCTCGGACATTGCTCGCATTCGCATCTTCATTCCAGAGCCCTTCAGCCCAGCGCCCCTGGTGCGTTTGGAGCGGATCGATGTCGCTATCACCTGTCAGGCCGCTCCCAACGGGCGCCGCTATGCCGCTGAAACGGTGAGCGATGTGCGCGGTTCGGCCTTCGGGCAGACGTTCGACGAACATTCCGTGCAACGCACCACCAATCTGCGCACCGCGCCATGATCGAACGCAACTACCAACATCTGCGCGCCGACCGCATCATCTCCACCCTGGAAAAACTGCACGCCCGCATTGCCGAGCGTTTTCCGCAGGCCGGCCTCAGCCTGGTCTCGGCTGACCTCACCGAGACGGCGCGCATTCTCTCTCGCGACGCGGCGCAATTGGCGCGGCCGTCCTGGGTGTGGCGGCTCGCGGCGCTGGCGCTGATCGCGCTCGGCATAGCCGCGCAGATCGCCGCGTTTGGCTATTTGCAGGCCGAGGGCGCCCGCGCCAGCGCGCCGGAATTGGTGCAAGGCCTGGAGGCGGCGGTGAATTTGCTGATCCTGTTTGGCGGCGCGGTTTGGTTCGTGCTCAATTTGGAGGAGCGCGGCAAGCGCCGCCGCGCGCTCGATGCATTGCACCGCTTGCGGGCGCTGGCGCATATCATCGACATGCACCAACTCACCAAGGACCCTACGGTGGTGCTCGATTCGCAAAAGACCGCGCATTCGCCCGAACGAAATATGAGCCAATTTGAACTGACCCGGTATCTCGACTATTGCGCCGAAATGCTGGCCTTGATCGGAAAGCTCGCCGCGCTCTATGCCGACCGCATGCGCGATAGCGTCGTCATCGATGCGGTCAACGATATCGAAAATCTAACCAACGGTCTCGGCCGCAAGATCTGGCAGAAGATCACCATCATCGGCGCACTGGAAGATCGCGCCTGATGCGTTGACCATAGCGCTCGCAATCGGAATTGGGTAACAAGCCTCAACACCCATCCCCGGATGAATGCGCAGCATTCAGTCCGGGGCCCATAAACTCAGCGGTTTGTGTTTATGGGCCCCGGACTTGCGCTTCGCGCAATCCGGGGATGGGTGTGTTACGGCTCATGTTTTGATGGTGGCAACCGGCTTATTTCGCAACCACGGCGTTTGTCGCGTCCGCATCCGATGGCGGGGCGGGGTGAGAGGTTGGCGAGCGCGGCGGCGGCTCGCTGGCCGCGACCGGTTCGGGCTCAAACCCCGGCAACACCGGCTCATCGAAAATGGCCGGCAACGCCTTGCGAGCGCGGCGTTTCTTGCGCGCGGGCGCTTCGGGTTCTTCGGAGGCGCGATTGTGCAAACGCGCAATCGCCGGATCGAGTTCGCCGCGCAGATAGATGGCGACTTGTCCCAGCAGGCGCACGCTCGACAAAGTCTGAATGGCGCGGGTGAAGCCGCCGCGTTTGCTGGCCTGGAAGCCGACCACGCTTTCCATATCGAAGCGGTCGCACCAATAGGGAACCAGGTCGGCGAAGGCCGAACCCGTCACCGGGTCCTCGTTGATACCAACGCCGGGCGCAAAAAAGCGTGAGACAAAATCATAAGGCATGGCCTCGTCCGCCGCCGCGGTGACCACCAGATTGCCTTGCCTGGGGCCGCGCACGATGGAATTGATCGCGGCGAAATCCGGCTTCAGCGCCCGCACAGCCGCTTCATTCGCCAGTACAACATTGGCGTATTCGCCGACGAAGGCATCGACGAATTCGGCCCCGCCCAGCGCCAGCGCGAGCGCCTCCGGCGGCGTCCACGGGCTGCGCTGTTTGCGGGGCAGGTCGAGCGTGTAGCCCTCCGGGGTAGCGCGCACCACCAGCGCCCCGGCGTGAGTGTCGAACACCACCACTTCCAGCGAAGGCTCGATCTCCGACAGCACCACCGCGCCGGCGGCCAAGGTCGCGTGCCCACACAAAGGCACTTCGGTGGCGGGCGTAAACCAGCGCAGCTGATAATTGCCCTTAAGCCCAGTGGGCGTGAGGAACGCGGTTTCGCTGATCCGGTTCTCTGCGGCGATAGCCTGCAGGGTTGCGTCCGGCAGCCAGCGCTCAAGCGGTACAACCCCCGCCGGGTTGCCGGTAAACAGCCTATCGGTGAAAGCGTGAACGATCCAGATCTTCATGGGGAGAGTTTATGCCAATGGCGACAAGCCGGCGCCAGCATTGTCGCCGGGGAGGCGTGTGAAGGGTCCCAAATCACCACGCGCCTCCTCATCCGGCGCTTCGCGCCACCTTCTCCTCCTTCGGAGGAGAAGGGACCTGGACACAAGCGTCCCTTCTCCCCGTTCGCGGGGAGAAGGTAGCCGCAGGCCGGATGAGGGGCGGGCTCGCGCCGAGCGCCTCACGATTTTTTCCCCAACGTCCACCCGTGCCCGAGCGGCCCATGCCCGCGACCCAAGCCTGGCGCGTGGAGGATCGCCTTCATGAGATATGCGCGCGCGTGCTCCACGGCTGGCCCAATCGCCATACCTTGCGCGATGTACGCCGCGATCGCGGAAGCCAGCGTGCAACCGGTGCCGTGCGTCGCTTTCGTGTCGATGCGCGGGCTCTCGAACACCTGCAGGCCAGAGGCGGTCAGCAGCACGTCGCGCACGGTTTGGCCCGCGATGTGACCGCCTTTCACAAGCGCCGCATTGGCGCCGAATTGCTCGACCAGCATTTCCGCCGCGCGCTTTTGACCATCGAGGCCTCGCACTTCAACGCCAGTGAGCGCCTCCGCTTCGGGCGCGTTGGGCGTGACGATGGCGGCGATCGGCATCAGCTCATCGCGGATCAACGCCACCGCCTCTTCCGCCAGGAGCGAGGCCCCGCCCTTGGCGATCATCACCGGGTCAAGCACGACCGGGACGCCGCCGCCCACGTCGTGGAATGCATCCAACACTGTTCGCACATGCGCGGCCGAGCCCAGCATGCCGAGCTTCCAAGCGTCGGCGCCAAGATCGCCCATCACTGCTTCGATCTGCGCTTTCAGGACAGGCGGCGGCACTTCGTGCACGCCGCTGACGCCAAGCGTATTCTGCACGGTAATGGCGGTGATCGCGCTCATCGCGTAGCCGCCAAGCATGGTTACGGTCTTGATGTCGCCCTGCACGCCAGCGCCGCCGCCGGAATCCGAGCCGGCGATGATCAAAACGCGGCCTTGGCGCGACGTGTTCATTCAGCCCTCATTGCACTTCTTACGGCGTCATTCCGGGGCGGCGCGTAGCGGCGAACCCGGAACCTAGGGGCGGCAAGCGCGGCGTGCCATGATCATGGCGCGGATGCGGCCACCCACGAATTCGTTGCGGGTTTCCTGACGCGCCTCCCAAGCGAGGAACTCGTTGAGCGTCAGCGGACGGGGCAGCGTGTCAGCCATGGCGGCATGCTAGCACGCGCCGCCCCTGCCTTCCAGCGCCCGCCAGAGCTTCAGCGCCTGCACGGTTTCGGCCACATCGTGCACGCGCACCATGGCGGCGCCGTTCCGCGCGGCGATGAGTGCGGCGGCGATCGAGCCGCCGAGGCGCTCGCTTGACGCATCGCGCGCGCGCGGGTCGAGCGCGGCGATGAAACGCTTACGCGAGGCGCCGATCAGCACTGGCGCGCCGACCTCATCGCCGATGCGGCCAATGTTGTTCAGTAGCGCCAGATTGTGATCGAGCGTCTTGCCGAAACCAATGCCGGGATCGACCCAGATTTCACGAAGTCCCGCCGCCTTCGCCGCCGCGACGCGCGCGCGCAGGAATTCGATGATCTCGCCCACCACGTCGCCATAGCTCGGTTCTTCCTGCATGGTGCGCGGCTCACCCGCCATGTGCATCAGCACCACCGGGCAGGCGAGCGCGGCGGCCGCTTCCAGCGCCCCTGGCGCGCGCAGCGCCATCACATCGTTCCACATTGACGCGCCAGCGGCAAACGCGGCGCGCGCGACGGCGGGTTTCCTCGTGTCCACTGAGATCGGCGCCGCTGTCGCCGCGCGCAGCGCTTCGACAACCGGAACCACGCGCGCGATTTCCTCGCTCTCCGCCACCGGCTCGGCGCCTGGCCTGGTCGAACTCGCCGCCGACATCGATTACATCGGCGCCACCCTCCAGCATCGCCACGGCGTGCGCGACAGCATCGCCGCCGCGCCAAACTCCGCCATCGGAGAACGAGTTCGGCGTCACATTAAGGATGCCCATGACATACGGCCCGCCAGCAATTCTGGCCGGCGGAAAAGGGGAAACGCTCATGGCCGGAGCCTAGCGCACGCCGCCCCGGACCGCGAGCCTTCAGGCTCGCTCTTTTTACCCCATGCGCGTCTGAAGACGCGCGGTCCGTGCGCGCTTGGACCGCGAGCCTTCAGGCTCGCTCTCAACCGTAGCGCCATGCGCGTCTGAAGACGCGCGGCCCGCAGCGCCCGCTCACTCCTCGCGCTTTTGCTTTAGCGCGCGTCCGGTCATCACCGCGCCTTTGCCGAATTTGGCCCGCGCGCTCGCCACCGCGGCTTCGGCGGCGGCGCGTTTGGGGGTTTCGGTGTCGAGCATGTCGCCCTTGTCGGCGTCGGCCGCGGCGCTGAAATCGGCAAGGCCAACGCCGATCAAGCGGAACTTGGTCCGGCCATCTGCGTCAACAGCCAGCAATTCGCGCGCGGTTTCGAAAATGCGGTGCGCGAGCAAGCTCGGCTCGGGCAATTGCCGGCGGCGGGTGATAATCTTGAAGCGCTTGTCCTTCAGCTTCAAGGTCAGCGTGCGCCCGGCGACATCGACGGCTCTGCAGCGCGCCGCGACTTTTTCGCACAAGGGCCACAGCACATCCTCCAGCGCCTCGATCTCGGCGATGTCCTCGAAAAACGTAGTCTCCGCGGAAATGCTCTTGCGTTCGCCGTCGGGGTCGACGCGGCGGCGATCCTCGGCCATCGACAGCTCGTACAGATGCGCGCCCCAATCGCCATGCAACGCGCGCATGCGCCGTTCGCCGGCGGCGCGGATGTCGCCGATGCGTCGCAAACCGTTGCGCTCCAGCCCGGCCGCGCCAGCCGGGCCAACGCCCGGCAAGCTCGCCACCGCGCGCGGCGCCAGGAAATCCAGCGCCTCGGCCCGGCCGATCACGGAAAAACCGCGCGGCTTGTCGAGATCGGAAGCGGTTTTGGCCAGGAATTTGTTGAAGCTGAGGCCAATGGAAACAGTGAGTTGGCGCTGTTCCCAGATGCGGTTTTGCAGTTTTATAAGCGATTGCGCCGGCGCGCCGGCGTGCAGCGCCGCGGTGCCGCTCAGATCCATGAAAGCTTCGTCGATCGAGAGCGGCTCCACCAGCGGCGTCAAATCCTGCATCATGGCGCGGATGATGCGGCCCTCCTCGGCATATTTGCGCATGTCGCCGCGGACCACCTTGGCCCCGGGGCACAGCGCCAGCGCCTTGAACATCGGCATCGCCGAACGCACGCCGTAAGCGCGCGCGACATAACAGCAAGTAGACACCACGCCGCGCTTGCCGCCGCCAACGATCACCGGATGGGGCTGCAAACTCGGATCGTCTCGCTTTTCGACCGAAGCATAGAACGCGTCGCAATCGAGATGCGCCAGCGAAAGTTGTTCGAGTTCGTCATGGGCGATGCTTTGCTCGTCGCCGCACGCCGCGCAGCGCGGGGCGCTGGTTTGCGAGGCGCAGGCGCGGCAGAAATTCAACCGGCCTCCTCCGGGCTGAACAACCACGCCGCCCCGCGCACGCCGGAGGAATCGCCATGCTTGTTCTTGACAATTTTCGCGCCGATGAAATCGGAAAACACATGCGCCAGCAGCTTGCCGCGCACGTTGGGATAAAGCGCCTCCACGCTCGACACGCCGCCGCCGAACACGATCGCATCGGGATCGAGAATATCCATCATCACCGCCAGTCCGCGGGCGATTTTGTCGGCCAGATGGTCCAGCGCCACGCGTGCGCGCGCATCGCCGCCCCGCGCGGCGACATCGGCGTCGTGGGCGCTCATGCCGGACCAGCGCTTAAAGCCGGTGCCCGACAGCCAGGTCTCAAGGCAGCCCCAGCGTCCGCACCAGCAGCGCACCGCCGGCTCGTCGGCGCGCGCCCACGGCAGCGGGATATGGCCCCACTCGCCGCCAATGCCGCTGGCGCCTTCAACCGTTTTACCATCCACCACCACGCCGCCGCCGCAGCCCGTGCCCAAGATCACCCCGAACACCACGCGCGAGCCGGCGGCCGCGCCATCCACCGCTTCCGACAGCGCAAAGCAATTGGCGTCGTTTTCGATCCGCAACGGACGCCCCAGGGCGGCCTGCAAATCCTGGAGGAACGGCTTGCTGTTGAGCCATACCGAGTTGGAATTGCGCACCAGGCCGGTCAGCGGCGACAGCGATCCCGGCATGGCGACGCCGACGCAGCGCACGGTTTTGCCCGCCAATTGTTCAGTCTTAGCGGTGAGATCGGCCACGGCTCGCACAGCGGCGGCATAATTCCCAGGATTGGGCACACGTTCCCGGACTCTTATTTCACCGCCCGCATCGAGCAGCGCCGCCTCGATCTTTGTGCCGCCGAAATCAATGCCAAGCCGCATCGGCAATCCTCAAGACTCTATTAACGACAAGCGCGAGATTGCCGGCTTTGCCAAGGGTTGTTAAGGGCTTTGAGGTATAAGCGCTTGGGATACAGGACGTCGCGGCGCAAAATCCTCGATCCGGGAGCGTCGGCGCAAGGCGAAAATCGGACATGGCCAAGACAGTTCTCATTGTCGAAGACAGCGAATTGAACATGCGCTTGTTCAATGATCTGTTGGTAGCGTTTAATTACCGCACCATTAAGACCCGCGACGGGCGTCAAGCCTTGCCGCTGGCGCGCGAACACAAGCCAGACCTGATCGTCATGGATATCCAATTGCCGGAAATCTCCGGGCTCGAAATAACCGACCGGCTAAAGAAGGACCCAGCGCTGAAATCCATACCGGTGGTGGCGGTGACGGCCTTCGCCATGCGCGGCGACGAGCAGAAAATCCTCGCCGCGGGCTGCGACGCTTATCTGTCCAAGCCGATTTCGGTGACCACGTTTTTGGAAACCATTCGCCGCTTCATTGGCTAGGGGCGTGGGCATTGAGCGCGCGGATTCTCGTCATCGACGACCTTCTGGTCAATTGCCGGCTGCTGCAGGCCAAGCTCGGCCGCCTCTATTATCAGGTGCTGATCGCGCGCCGCGGCGAGGAAGGCGTGCAGGTCGCGGTTCGCGAACGCCCCGACCTGATCTTGCTAGACGTGATGATGCCCGGCGGCATTGACGGCTTCGAAGCGTGCCGTCGGCTGAAGGCGCACGCCGCGACCCGCGACATTCCCGTGGTGATGATCACCGCGCTCGGCGACCGCGCCAACCGCGTACGCGGACTTCAAGCCGGGGCCGAGGAATTTCTCTCCAAACCGATCGACGACGTGCAATTGATGGCGCGGGTCAAGAGCTTGCTGCGGCTCAAACTGGTGGCAGATGAATTGCGCGCCCGCGAAGCCAACGCCAAACGCGTCGGCGTGATCGAAGAAGAGCGCGTCGACCCAGCGGCGCAGCACCGGCTGATCATCGGCAATGTGCTGGTCATCGACGACAATTTGCGTCAGATCGAACGCATCAAGGCGGCGCTCAATCTTGAGCACAGGATTTCCGTCATGGCCGGTTCGGCCCTGGGCGGGAGCGGAAGCGGCGATGCCCCGGATTTGGCTATCGTCGCGGTCACCGCCAAGAATTTCGACGGTTTCAGGATTATCGCCCGCATTCGCGCGGGCCAGCTGACCCGCGATTTGCCGATCCTCGCCATCATTGACCCCGATGAGAGCAAGCTTGCCGCGCGCGCGCTCGAACTGGGCGCCCATGACATTATCGTTCGGCCTATCGATGAAGAAGAATTGCTCGCCCGCACCCGCACTTTGTTGCGCCACAAGCGCAGTGTCGACGCGCTGCGCGCGCGCCTCGACCAGGGCCTTGAACTGGCCATCACCGATCAACTCACCGGGCTTTATAATCGCCGCTTCTTGTACACGCAGCTCAATCCGCTGGCCCAGCGCGCCCAATGCGGCGGCGACAACGTCGCCGTGATGGTGATCGACATCGATCACTTCAAGCGTTGCAACGATACTTATGGCCACCAAGTCGGCGATGTCGTGCTGCAGGAATTCGCCGCCCGCGTCGCCACCAATGTCCGCCCCGCCGATTTCGCCTGCCGCATGGGCGGGGAAGAATTCGCCATCATCATGCCGAACACTAATGGCGAAACCGCATGCCTTGCCGCCGAGCGCCTGCGCCGGCACATATGCGCTTCGCCGTTCCGCGCGCCCGGGCTCGATGAAGCGCTGGAGGTGACCTGCTCGATCGGCGTCGCCAGCAGCGAACTCGGCGAAGACAGCGCCGAAAGCCTGCTCAAGCGCGCCGATGAAGCGCTCTACGAAGCCAAACGCGCCGGCCGCAACCGCGTCATTGGCAAATCCGCCACGCAAGCGGCTTAACAGGCGGCGAGCCTTCAGGCATCAGCGCCCGCGACGGAACGCAATCATTGACGCATTCCCGGGGAAGCTACAGCAGCGCAGCCGCCACGTCCGTCCAAGTCTCGGCTCGCAGCACACCATTTGCGGTCGCGCCCGCTTTCTGCGGCCCGAACAGAAACCTGTACTGTACGCTCTGCATGTGCGCGAGAACATCCATCCGATCGTCGATGAAATGTGTAACGCCAAGGCGCTTGCAGATCGGGCCCTTGTCGCGTCGCTCCCTGCAAAAGTGAAGCGCCCCCGGCGTCGAGACCAAGAGCTTCCAACAATTGATGTTGAGCGAGCCAGAGGCGGGTCCTCCCTTCAACCTTGGGACCACACTTCGACACAATGACAATGCGCGGCCCAAACCGCTCTCGTCCAAGGCGCGTCAGCACATCGAAGGCGCCCGCCACCGCAGGCGTCTCAAGAAATCGATCTGAGAAAAACGAAGTGTCTGAGCCATCCGCTCTTACGCGGTCGACGATGACGCCCCCGACATCGACGCCTAGCAACTCGTTTTTCACGCCAACCTACAGGGATCGAATAAAAAGCAAGGCGTTAGCCAGCGCGAGGATCACGAAAACGATCATGCCAACGGTATTCCATGTCCGTTCCTTTTCGACGAGTTGCTCAAGTGAGTTGGCTCGATGGTGTTGCCAGGCAATTGTACCGCCCGATCGTCCGAGCCAAATCGCGATTGTGTAAGCCACGGCTAGATACGCCAGGACCAACAGTGGCTCCTCCAGGAATGGCAAACAGATGACGCTGAAAGCCAGCAGTGCAAGCGCCTGCACAATCCTGCCATGAAACAAAAGCCAAATGACGGGCAAGCCCGCCGCGCCCCAGGAGAATGGCAAGTTCTCGGGCGGCGCTAACGCTGCGCTCGAACTTGTCATTGTTTGAGTTTGGGCTGCTGCTCTTGGCTGCGGCTCTTGAGGCGCAGCCACTTTGCGTTGTCCCAACACATTTACGATCGCCAAACTTAGCAGCAGCGCAAGCACCACCATCAAACAGAAAGCGACCTCGGCTGACCCCCCGCTTATGGCCATTACGAGTTGCCCAGGCGCGGTGTCGGAGTTGGCAAAGAGCCCGATAAGCAGGAAAACCAACACAATGAAGCCCACGCCGCCAAGTGCGCCCCAAAGCTTGGGTCGGGCTCGTTGGGCCCTCCGCGCGCGGCTGCCCCACAGCCACGCGTTCGCCGCGGCGGCGCCAATCAAAACCACCAAAAGCACTACGTCCCAGATGGTGTGCATCGCGAATGCCCTTCGAGGGGAGCAGAACCTCCTGAAGGCTCAATAGCACCCGGTTGGCAAGGGTCAACGCCCGCGCCGCCGTGCCGCCGGCCTTGTCAGGCCGCGCCACCGCGCCCATCAGCGCCATGCGCGCCTGAAGGCGCGCGGTCCGTTTAAACCGCGCCGCTGACCGGCACTAGCGCGCCGGTTACGGCGCGCGCCTCGTCGCTGGCGAGAAACAGGATCACCGCCGCGAGGTCACGCGGCGTCACCCATTTTGAAAAATCGGCGTCCGGCATATCCGCGCGGTTGGCCGGCGTGTCGATGATCGAGGGCAAGACCGCATTGACATTGACCACGCCCTTCAACTCTTCCGCCAAGCTCTCGGTCAATTTGGCGACGCCCGCTTTCGAGGCGGCGTAGGCCCCCATGCCGGCGCCGGCTTTCACTGCGCCGAGCGCACCGACATTGACGATCCGCCCGGCGCCGCTGGCGATGAGATAAGGGAGCGCCGCCTTGCACGCCGTCGCCGCGGTCTTGAGGTTGATGCGATAGAGCGCGTCCCAGGCGTCGAGATCGCCATCGGCAAGCGTCTGCCAACGGAAGCCGCCGGCGATATTGATCAACGCATCGAGCCGGCCGGTCTTTTCCTTCACCTCCGCCATGGCGCGCTGCACCGCGGCAAAATCGGTTAGGTCCACGCCGCTGAGGCGTACATGGCCCGGCCCCTGCGCGCCGCGCTCGGCCGCGATCGTCGCCACATCCACCATCGCCACGCTTCCGCCGCGCTCCTGCGCCGCCCGCGCCACCGCCGAGCCCAGCACGCCCCCGGCGCCCGTCACTACAATGGTTCGACCTTGCATGATCAACCTCGCTCCCGCCTTGCCGCCCTTTAGTCGCGGGGGCGTCTTTTACCAATATGGCGTCTTGCCGCCAGCGCTGCTATGGGCGCTTATGAGCTATCTCCTGGTCAAGGCAATCGTCTCTGGGATTTTGATCGCGCTTGCCTCCGAGATCGCGCGGCGCAATGCCGGTTTCGGCGCGCTGGTGGCTTCATTGCCGCTGGTTTCGGTGCTCGGCATGATTTGGCTGTGGCGCGACACCAGCGATCCAGAGCGCTTGGCCGCGCACGCCGGCGCGACTTTCTGGTATGTGCTGCCGTCCCTGCCGATGTTTCTGCTCATTCCGTTGTTGCTGCGCCGGGGCATGGCGTTTTTCCCGGCGCTTGCGGTCGGCTGCGCGCTGACAATAAGCCTTTATCTCACCATGGTCTGGATCGGGCCGCGCTTCGGGCTCAAACTTTAGACAGAGAGTTTCATGAAGACCCTGCCTGTTCCGCCCGCCGAAAATGAACCGTGCAATGCGATCTTTGCAAGCGCCGAGACACTGACATTGCTGGCGCGGCGGCGTTCGACAAAGGTCGTGCATTTTACCGGGCCTGGGCCAAACGCTGAAGAACTCGATGCGTTGCTGGCGCTCGCCGCACGCGTGCCCGATCACGGCAAACTGGGGCCGTGGCGATTTGTATTGATCGAAGGCGAAGGGCGCGCGCGTGCGGGCGAACAACTCGCTGGAATTTGCACCGACACGCAAAGCGCCGAGATCGCGCGGCAGACTTTTTCGCGCGCCCCGCTCTGCGTCATGGTGGTTTCCACCGCGATGCAACACTCGAAAATTCCCGAATGGGAGCAGCAGCTCTCGGCTGGTGCGGTATGTTTCGCCATGTTGATCGCCGCCCACGCCATGGGCTTTGGCGGCTGCTGGCTCACGGGCTGGCCGGTCTACGATGCTCTCGCGCGCGCCGCGCTTGGTCTAGCTGAGCACGAGCGCATCGCCGGATTCATCCATCTCGGCGCGCCGACCGAAACGCCGACCGAGCGCGTGCGCGCCGATTGGCGCGAACGCGTGCGCCGGTTCTGATCCGAAGGAATCGCCCGATGTACCAAGTCAAGCTCACGCAATCCTATTTCCCGCGCAGAGCGACGATGTGGCGGAAGCCGCCGTGGTTGGCGCGCCCGACCCGAAATGGGGCGAGATTGTCGTCTGTTTCGTGCGCCCGCGCGTCGGCGCGCGCTTGGACAAAGCCGCCCTGATCGCCCATTGCCGCGACCGCATCGCCCCGCAAAAAACTCCGGCGCACTGGATCGAGGTCAGCGAATGGCCGCTGACCGGCTCCGGCAAAAGCCAGAAATTCATGCTGCGCGACCGCTTCGTCGCGGGGGAATTTGGGGTGGGGTGAGCGGGCGCGGAACGTGTGTTCGATTTTCGCCGCATGGCGGACTTCAATGAGAAACACGAAGGTATCGAGTAAGGGAGCGCGCCGCCTCCGGCGGCGCATGAACCATCGCATCGAAAGGCGCAGGCCGTGCGCGGCCGGAGGCCGCGCGCTCCGACCTCCACCGCACGCGCCGGCGCTATCCCCTTCCCCGATGCCCCGCCACGCCCTGCTCCGGCAGCCACAAGCCCGCGGGCGGCGCCCGGTTTGCCAGAACACGTCGATCGGCATGCCGCCGCGCGGGTTCCAATAGCCGCCGATGCGCAGCCATGTGGGCGCGATCGCCTCCACCACGCGTTTGGCGACGTGAAGCGTGCAATCCTCGTGGAAGGCGCCGTGATTGCGGAAGCTTTGCAGGAACAGTTTCAAGCTTTTGCTCTCCACGATCCAATCCGCCGGCGCATAATCCAGCACCAGAATGCCAAAATCCGGCTGGCCGGTGACCGGGCAGATGGCGGTAAACTCAGGCGCGGTGAAGCGCGCGAGATAGAGCGAACCGGTATGCGGATTGGGCGCGCGCTCGAGAATCGCCGCGTCTGGACTAGCGGGAATCGCGGCGGAGGCGCCGAGTTGGGAGAGATTGTCGCCGCTCATATCCTGCCTCAATAAGCGGCGCCGGCGCCGCTTGCTGCGACCTTATGGCAACGCGGGACAAAATCCGCACCAAAAAGCGGTACATTCCCTTTCCTTTGCGAGGTTTTCCGACGCAGGTTGCGACGCGGCGTCCCGGCAGGTGCGGGTAATTATGTTACACCACGGTAAGGACGTCGCCTGCGTTTACTGATCGTTTACGACAAAGCGCGAAAATTTCCGTTAACGCGGCAATTCCTCGCGGGGACATTTAAGAAGGATAATCCAGATGAATAAGTTCTTGGGCGCTGCACTGCTCGCCGGCGCATCGGTCGCCGGAATTGGCGCAGCCAATGCGGAAGTTTCCGGCAGCGTTTCGATGACCACGGATTATGTATTCCGCGGCATTACCCAAACCGATGGCGGCCCGGCCGTTCAGGGCAGCTTCGATTTCACCTCGGGCATGTTCTACGCTGGCGCCTGGGCCTCTAACGTCGATGATTTCGGCGGCGACGCCTCCATGGAACTGGACCTCTATGCCGGCATCACCCCGACAACCGGCCCGGTTAGCTGGGATCTCGCGGTGGTTGGCTATTTTTACCCCAATGCTTCCGATGACGCAGCTGAGTTCGACTATTTCGAAGGCATCGCCAAAGCCTCGGTCGAGGTTACCGAACAAGTCACTCTTGGCGGCACCGTGGCGTATACCCCGGAATATTTCGGCGATGCCGGCGACGGCCTCTATCTTGGCATCAACGGCGCCTTCGCTTTCACCGATGAAACCTCGGTCTCGGCCGAATACGGCAACCAGGACGTTGACTTGCTTGGCGATTATGACACCTGGAACGTCGGCGTTTCGCACGCCATGCACGGCTTTACAGTGGACGTCCGCTATCATGACACCGATGGCACGGGCCTGGATGAAATCTTCAACCTGACGTTCAGCCGCGAACTCTGAGCTCTAGCGGTTCACACGAAGACAAGGCCGTCGCGGCAACGCGGCGGCCTTTTTCGTGAGCGCTTCAAGCTAAACCCGCCTCCGCCGCTGGCAGCGTCAGCACAAAACTCGCGCCAGCTTCGCACTCCCCCAGCGCGATGTCGCCGCCGTGCGCGCGCAGCAAAGCGCGCACAATGCCGAGCCCCATGCCGGTGCCGCCTTGGGCGCGCCTGGTGGTGAAAAACGGATCGAAAACGCGCTCGCGATTGCCCGAGGAAATTCCGGCGCCATCGTCGCTGAGCTTGACGCACAACAATTCCCCTTCGCGTCGCGTCTCAATTCGCACGCGCGTAGCGCCGTGACGGCCGGCATTGTCGATCAGATGCCCAAACACGATCTGAGCGTTTTCAGCTGAGATGGCGACCGCCGCCGCATCGCCTTCAAGCGCCAGGTCAAGCGATATTTCAAGCTCGGGAAATTGCCCGCGCAAGGCCGCGATTACCGGCGCAAGTTCGGTTTGACCGCCCAGTCCCGGATTGTCCGCGCGCGCCAAATCGCGCAAGCGATCGAGCAACACGCTAATCCGATCGGTGTCGGCCAAGACATTGGACAGGAATTTTTCGCGCTGCTCCGCGCTCATGGATGTATCCGCGTCGCGCATCAATTCCGCCGCGCCCTTGATGGCGGTGAGCGGCGTTTTCAGTTCGTGGGAGACGTGATTGGCGAAGCCGCTGAGATAATCCGAGCGATCGGAGAGCTTGCGCGCCATATTCATGAAGCTGCGGGTCAAGCTGGCCACTTCGCTGGTGCCGTGCCAGGCGAGCGGACCGATGGCGTCAATGCGCCCCTTGAAGATCGCTTCGGCGCGCGCCGCCAGTTCGCGCACCGGGCGGGCGATGGTGCGCACAAACATAGCGCCGGTGCCGATGGCGGCGATCAGCACCAGCGCCAAACTCGCCGCCACCTTGCCGCGCTCGCGGTAGAGATTGCGCAAAATGTTGTCGGGCGTGCGCGAGAGATAGACAATTCCTCGCACGCGATCCTCCACAAACACGGGAACCGCGACGAACACGCGTATCTTGGCGCCGCGGCTGATGGAATAAATCGGCGGCGTCGGCGCTCTTTCGTCGCGCACGCGCATCACGGCCGAGAAGCGCCCAGAGATAGCTTCGCGCACCTCCGCCAAGTGCGCGAAAGAAAGTCCAATGTCGCCGCCGCCGCCAATGGCGACGCCGTTCGCGTCGAGCAGGCGAAAACCCGCCAGCGTCGTGCGTTGCGTGGCGGCGGCGACGCGGCTCAAACCGCCGCCTATTCGCAGCGCCTCGGCGCTGGCGGGTTGAGGCGCTGGCGCGCCCTCTCCGCGCGCGGCAAGGATCGGCGAGGTCGCCAGGTCAAGCGCGGGCTGGATCGGCGCATAGATGCCGTCAATCACCATCGCCGGGTCACGCGCGGGCCTTGCGGCGGCGATCGGAAACGCATTGGCGTCGGAATGTTCGATCTCCCGCGCGTAGATCGCCGCCATCATCGCCCCTTGGGCGATCAATTCAGAACTCGGTTTGACGAACCAGCTGGTTTTCGAAAATGCGGAAGAACAGCAATCCCGCCAGCGGCAGCAACAGCACGCTGGCGATCAGGGCGGCAGTGATCGCCCCAATGCTGGGGCGCCATTTGGCCGGGAGCCTCAAGGCCTCGGCCCGACATCGCCGAGGCGAAAGCCTATGCCGTGCACCGTGTCGATCACCGAGGCGCAGCCGGCGGCGGCGAACTTGGCGCGAATATTGCGTACGTGGCTATCGATAGTGCGGTCGGACACATGAATGTTGTCGTCATAGGCCGCGTCCATGATGCGGTCGCGGTTGAAGACAATTCCAGGGCGCGCCGCGAGCAAGCGCATGATGGCGAATTCGAGCGCCGTGAGCGGCACGACGACAGCGCCGAATTCGGCATGAAAGCGCAGACCGTCGAGCGTCAACGCGCCGGTTCGAAGCACGCTGTCTTGCTCCGCCGGCGCCGGCGCCTTGGCGCGTTTCAAGATCGCGCCGACCCGCGCCACCAATTCGCGCGGGCTGAACGGTTTGGTGACGTAATCGTCGCCGCCAAGTTCGAGGCCGATGATGCGGTCGATTTCATCGCTTCGCGCGGAGAGGAAAAGGATCGGCGTATCGCCGCGCTTGCGGATGCGCCGGCATACTTCAAGCCCATCCATTTCCGGCATGCCGATGTCGAGAATGACAAGATCGGCGCCGTCGAGCAGCGACAGGGCCTCGCCGCCGTCGCTGGCGGCAATGGTCGCCATCCCCGATTGCTCCAACGCAAAACAGATCACTTCGCGAATGTGAGGATCGTCATCGACGACCAGGATGCGGTGGCTCATGAGAACTTCCTGGGCGGATGATAGTGCCGGCGGAGGATTTCTCAAAACACGTCGTCGAAGCGCCCGATCCGCCTCTGCCCCTGGGTCAGCGGCTTCGGCGGCAGGGCCAATGGCTTGGCGGCGCTTGGCCGGTCTGGCTTGGGATCGCGGACGGGTTTCTGGGACATGGGTCGCCAATATGCCCGGGTTCAGTGCAGCACGTTTGCCGCTGACCTGCAAACCGCCAGGAAATTTTGTGCAGAATTCGTGCAGCGCCCTTGCGTACTTTAGTCCCGCCGCGCGCCCATCAGGTTCGGCGCCGCGACCACGGCGATCAACAACACCCCCATAGCCATGGACATGGCGATGCCGGGGACATTCATCAGGCTGAGCCCGAAGGTCGCAAAACCAATCAGAATTGCGGCGAGCGCGACGCCCAGGATCGACCCCTTTCCGCCGGAGACCGCCACGCCGCCGAGTATCACCATGGAGATGATCTCCAGCTCCCAGCCCTGCGCGATCGACGGCCGCGTCGAGCCAATGCGCGAAGTGAGCAGCAGCGATGCCGCCCCAGCCGCCGCGCCAACCAACACCAACAGCCAGAATTTCAACCATCGAACCGGCACTCCGGAATAACGAGCGACAATTGGATTCGCGCCGATTGCAAAAACGCGGCGGCCGAAGCTGGTTGCGTGCATCGCAATGCCGGAGACCCCCGCCGCGACGGCAAACAGCACGAGTTCAAATGATATGAGCCCCGCCACATAACCTTGCCCGAAAAACTCGAACCCGGGAGGATAATTGGACAAAGCCCGGTCGCCGAGAATGGCGTATGCGGCGCCGCGAAACAGGCTCATCGTCCCAATCGTGGCGACAATCGACGGGATGCCCAGGCCGGCGATAAGTAAACCGTTGAGCGCCCCGCACGCAGCGCCGACCATAATTCCCAACACGCCTATGCTCGCAATGTCGGCGCCCGCGTTCGCCGCAAACCCCATCGCCACCGACGCGATCGCCATCGTACCGGCGACGGAAATGTCGATCTCCCCGGCCATGATCAGCATAGCCAGCGGAAGCGCCACCAGCGCCTTCTCGGTGAAATTGAAGGTCGCGTCCGATAAAGTGGCGGGATCGAGAAAATATGGCGACACCAATGCATTGAAAACCACGTCGGCGAGCAACGCCGCAGCCAGCGCCGCCTCCCACATGGAAGGCCGCCAAATGCGCGCCGCGGCAAATTTGGAAGCGGCCGCCATTTACGTACGAGCCTCCATGATGCGTCTCTTCGCGGGCCGAGACATCAGCGCATTGGCGCTCACGGCGACGAGGATCACGACGCCGCTAATCGCCATCTGCCAGAACGGCGAGACGTTCAGCAGCGGCAGCGCGTTCTTGATCACGCCGAGGAAGGCCGCGCCTGCCACGACGCCGCTCACCGTACCCACGCCGCCATTGATCGCCACGCCGCCAATGACGCATGCGGCGATAACTTGCAATTCAAAGCCAATCGCCGTTTCAGCATAAGCCACGCCAAAGCGCGAAACCCAAAAATAGCCGACCAATCCCGCGAGTGCGCCGCAGATCAGGTAAGCGAAAAATTGAGCGCGCTCAGGCCTGACGCCGACATAGATTGCCGCGTCCGGGTTGCTCCCCGCCATGAAAATTGTGCGCCCCAGCCGCGTCCACCCAAGCAGCAAGGCGATTGCGGCCATCGTCAAAAATGAAAGCCAGCTGGATGTGGTCAGCCCGAGGAAGGCCGAGCGCTGAAATTCCAGAAACTCCGCCGACATCTCGCTCGAATTGACCCATTCTCCGCCGGTGGCGAAAAAAGCCGCGCCCCGGAACACTGACATCGTCGCCAGCGTCGCGACAATGGGCGGAATCTTGAGCCGCCACACCAGCAAGCCGTTGATCGCGCCAAGCGCGGCCCCGGTAAAGAGCGCCGCAAGCAGGCAGGCGCCAACGCCCAGTTCCGGGTGCGCCACATTGAGCAACGCGGCCATCATCCCGCTCAACGCCACATTCGCCGCAACCGATAGATCGACCGCGCGCGTGATCAGCACTAGCGCCTGACCCAGCGCAAGAATGACAAGCAAGGACGTGTCGTTGACGATCTCCGCCAAACCCGCCGGACTGGTGAAATCCGGAAAGCCAAGGCTGACGGCAAGCGCCGCGGCTACCACCAGCGCCGCAAGCACAGTGTCGCGCAACACCGATGCCCTCAGGGAAAATCTCGCGGACCTAAGCATCGGTCGCCAATCTCACGATCTTCTCAGCGTTCGCCTCGGCGCCCGCGACTTCGCCACTGACCCGGCCCCTGCGCATCACCATTATGCGGTCAGCCATGCCCAGGATTTCCGGCAGGTCGGACGACACCATCACAATCGCCAAGCCTTGCTCGGCGAGCGCGCGCAAGCTCTCGTGCACGGCCGCCTTGGCGCCGACATCGACGCCCTTGGTGGGTTCGTCAAGAATGAGCACGCGCGGATTCGTCGCCAACCATTTCGCCAATACCACCTTTTGTTGATTGCCGCCGGACAGCGAGGAAACCGGGGCCTCAAGCGCCGCCGCCCTTATCTGCAAGCGCTCCGCCAGATCCAGCGCGCGCTCGCGCTCCAGATCGGCGATTATGACGCCAGATCGGGCAACGCGCGAGAGGCTCGCCAGCGAGATATTCTCCAGGATCGAAAGCCCCAGCGCGACGCCTTCCCTTTGGCGATCCTCGGGAACGTAGGCGATGCCGGCCTTGATCGCGGCGCCCGGAGAAGCAAAGCGCCGCGTGCGCCCTTCCAGAAACAGCGCCCCGGAGTCGAAAGTATCAATCCCGGCTATCGCGCACATGGTTTCGCTGCGCCCCGCGCCCACCAGACCATAGAATCCCACAATTTCTCCGGCTCGCACCGAAAAATCGACATCTTCGAACACGCCGCGCGAGCACAGGCGCTCGACCCGCAGCGCTTCCGCGCCGATGCTGCCGCGCCGCGGCGGATGGATGGCCGAATGCTCACGCCCGACCATCAACGATATCAGTTCGTCCGGGCGAGTATCGGCGATGTGTCCCGCGCCGACCGCCGCGCCGTCCCTGAACACGGCATACTGGTCGCATAGCGAAAATATTTCATCGAACTTATGGCTGATGAACAAAATCGCGCAGCCTTGCTCGCGCAGCCCGACCACGATTGCAAACAGGTCCTTCGCCTCTTGGTGGGAAAGCGCCGCTGTGGGTTCGTCGAGTATGAGCACGCGGGCGTCATGAGCAAGCGCGCGCGCGATTTGAACAATGTGTCTCTGCCCGACGCTGAGATTGCGCACGATCTCATTCGGCGCGATGGGCGCTTCCAGACGCGCCAGCAATTCCGCGGACCGCGTTCGCATGTGGTCCCAGTCAAGCAAGCCGGCGCGCAACTTCAGGTCCGCGGCGAATATGTTCTCGGCCACGCTCAGATCGTCAAACAGGACAAATTCCTGATGCACCGTGCAAATCCCGAGCCGTTGCGCGGCGGCGGGGCTGGCGATCCGCACGCTCGCCCCCGCGACTTCCAGATCGCCGGCGTCCGGCGCGATCACGCCGCTGAGGATTTTCACCAGCGTCGATTTGCCTGCTCCGTTTTCGCCGATCAACGCCGTCACTTGCCCAGGATACAATGTCAATGCGCCGCTCGTCAGCGCATGGACGCCGCCGAAACGCTTCTGGACGCCCGACAATTTCACGATTGGCGATGACATGGCCCGTACTAAAACATTTCGGCGAACCGATCTATATTGGCGGCGTCGAACACGGTCGGCCAACTCATTGCGCCCACGCCATTCTCATCCAGGGTTACGGTCCCAACCCGGCCCATCGATAAGGTGGCGCCCGGTTCGGCGACGGCGCCGCGCGCGATTTCGACGGCGAGGGTGAGCGTGGCGAAGCCCAGATCAATGGGGTTCCAAAGCGCGAAACTCTTGACGCTTCCCGCGCGCACATGACCGGCCACTTCGGACGGAAGGCCTAGGCCTGTCACCAAAGTCCGCCCCACCGCGCCCGCATCCTCCACCGCTTTTGCGGCGGCGACGATGGCGACCGAACTCGGCGCGACTATCACCGCAAGATCGGGATGCTGACGCAGCAGCGCCGCCGTCTCGCGATACGATTTGTCGGCGAGATCGTCGCCATAGACGACCGTTTGCAGCTGCAGAGCCGGCGCCTCCGCCAGGCTGCGCCGCATTTCTTCAATCCAAGCATTCTGGTTGGTCGAGGTCGGCGTTGCCGAGACGATGGCGATCTTGCCGGCGCCGCCCTTTGCGGCCGCCGCGGCAAGCTCGACCAAGGATTGTCCGATCAGCGAATCCGAGGAAGGCGCCAGATGCATGAGCCGGGCGTCGCGCGCCACCGCGGAATCGTAGGATATGATTTTGACGCCGCGTTGCATGGCGCGGCGAAGCGTCGGCGCCAAGGCGTCGGGATCGTTCGCGGACACGGCGATGACGTCGAGCCGCTGCGCGATCAGCCCATTGAGAACTTCGATTTGCCCCTCGGCCGTCGTTGTCGGCGGCCCGGTAAATATGAGTTCGACTTGGTCGTCGGCGGCGGCCGCTTCCTCGGCGCCGCGCTGAACCGCCGCGAAGAAATTATTACCGAGCGACTTCGCAACCAAGCCGACACGGGTTTGGCCCGTCGCCTCATTGGCCCGCGAACAGCCCGTCAACAGTCCGGCCGTCGCAACAGCCGCCGCGCCAGCCAACAATCGCCTGCGTACAATCATTT
Organism: uncultured Alphaproteobacteria bacterium; assembly: GCA_963732745.1. GTDB lineage: Bacteria > Pseudomonadota > Alphaproteobacteria > Caulobacterales > Aquidulcibacteraceae > Vitreimonas. Next base: position 68,026 of record CAVTAT010000009.1, read on the forward strand.
TTCCTCCAGCCGCCGAGAGAAACCGCCGCCAACACCCTGTCAATCCAATTCCGCCCGATTTTGCAAGATTTTGCTTGCTTATGGTTGTAAATGATGAGTAGTGGATGATTGTATCTGACTAATAATGATTGTCTCCGCTTGGGCACACGGCTAAGTCTCAAGTTCCAAAGGCGAACATGATGTCCCAAACAGCACTTCCGTTCAGCGTCCCGCGCAGCACATGGTCCAAGGAAAAAGCCGCCGCGCTGTCGCCGGCGGAATTGTTGCTTTACCGCTCCAACCTGCTCGGCCGCGATCTCAGTGTCACCAATTTCGGCGGCGGCAACACTTCAGCGAAGTTCCTTGAAATCGACCCGCTGACGAAATCGCCGACGCAAGTGCTTTGGGTGAAGGGCTCGGGCGGCGACATTGGCTCGATGTCGCTCGACGGCTTTGCGACTTTGCACCTTGAAAAACTGCTTCAGCTGCAATCGATCTATCGCGGCCCGGCGCTTGAGGATGAGATGGTGGGATACCTTCCCCATTGCACCTTCAACTTGAATGCGCGCGCGGCCTCGATCGACACGCCCCTGCACGCACTGCTTCCGTTCGCGCATATCGACCATGTCCACCCAGACGCCGTCATCGCGCTGGCGGCGTCGAACGAGGGCGAGGCGGCGACGAGGGAAATTTACGAGGGCGCAATTGGCTGGCTGCCATGGTTGCGCCCTGGGTTCGAACTCGGCGTGCGGTTGCGGGACTATGTACGAGACCGCCCTCGGCTGCGCGGCGTCATGCTGGCCGGGCACGGAATCATCTGCTGGGGGCAAACCGCCGAAGCTTGCTACGAAAACACCATCGACATTATCGAACGCGCCGCGACTTATCTTAACCAGAGACTGCAGAAACGCCCCGCCTTCGGCGGTCAGAAACTCGCGCCGCGACCGCCGGAGGAACGCGCCACAATCGCCGCCTCGCTGATGCCGAGGCTGCGCGCGAAAATGGATGGCGCACGCACAAAGATCGGCCATTTCAGCGACGATCCAGAATCGCTTGAATTCGTTTGCGCTCGTGATTTTCAGCGTTTGGCCGCCATTGGCACATCCTGCCCGGATCATTTTCTGCGCACCAAAATCGCCCCGCTCGCGCTCGATGCCGAGCGCATGACGGACAATGCTTATCTTGGTGAAGCGCTGGCGGCTTATCGCGCATCCTACGCCGCGTATTATCAACGCAACGCGCGCGACGGCGACCCGGCGATGCGAGACGCAAACCCGGTTGTTGTGCTGGCGCCTGGCGTCGGCAGGTTCACCTTCGCGCACGACATGGTAACGGCGCGTCTCGCGGGCGAGTTCTACGCCAACGCCATCAATGTGATGCGCGGCGCGGAAGCGATTGGCGCTTATGTCGGGCTGCCGGAATCGGAGGCGTTCGCGATTGAGTATTGGGCGCTCGAAGAAGCCAAATTGCAGCGTATGCCCAAGCCCAAGCCGCTGGCGGGCAAGATCGCGCTGGTCACTGGAGGCGCGGGCGGCATCGGCGCGGCGACAGCGCGGCGGCTGCTGAGCGAGGGCGCTTGCGTCATGCTGGCCGACCTCAATGCCGAAGCGCTCGAAGCGGCGCGCGAAGCGATGGCGCGGCAATTCAGCGCCGATGTGGTCGCCGCCGCAATTTGCGACGTCACAAGTGAAGTACAAGTCCAAGCCGCGTTCAATTCCTGCGCGCGCCGATTTGGCGGCCTCGACATTCTTGTCGCCAATGCCGGCATCGCCTCGTCGGCGCCGTTGGAGCAAACCAGCGTCGAACTTTGGCGCAAGAATTACGATGTGCTGGTCGAGGGCTATTTTCTGGCCTCGCGCGCGGCCTTTCCGCTCATGCGCGGCAAAGGCGGCTCGATCGTCTTCATCGGCTCGAAGAACGGCCTTGCCGCCACGCCGAACGCATCCGCCTACGCCTCCGCCAAGGCGGCCTCGCTGCACTTGGCGCGCTGTCTGGCGCTTGAGGGCGCCCCGCTTGGCATTCGCGTCAATGTCGTCAACCCGGATGCCGTAATCCGCGGCTCGCGCATCTGGGATGGCGATTGGCGCAAGGAACGCGCCGCCGCCCACGGCATCGATGCTGGCGACGAGCTTGAGGAGCATTATCGGCAACGTTCGATGCTGAAGCTCAACGTGCTTCCCGAAGACATCGCCGAGGCCGTCCTGTTCTTCGCCACGTCCGCGTCGGCCAAGTGCACCGGCAATATCATCAATGTCGATGCGGGCAACGCCCAAGCTTTTCCGCGCTGATTGAGAGACCGCCATGGCCGCCACTGCTCCCCCGCTCAGCCAAGACGCCATCGCCGAGCACAATGACGCGCGCATCGCCGCGATCCAGGAAGACTATGACCACACAGCCAAGGTCCTTTCCCGGGCCGGAATCGGCGCCGACGCCGTCAAGGAGCGCGTCAAGCGCCTGGAACTGGCGGCGCCCACTTGGGGCGCCGGCATTGGCGGCACCCGTTTCGCGAAATTCCCAATCCCCGGCGAGCCCACGCGCATCGAGGAGAAACTGGAGGATTGCGCGATTGTCCAACAGCTGACACGGATTACGCCGCGCGTATCGCCGCATTTCCCGTGGGACGCAACGAGCGCCGCCGCCGCGCTGCGCGAACAAGCCGAGGCGCTCGGGCTTGGCTTTGACGCTGTCAATTCCAACACTTTCCAAGACCAAGCCGGCCAAGCGCACTCCTACCGACACGGCTCGCTAACCCATACCGACCCGCTTACCCGCGCCCAGGCCATCGAACACAACCTTGCCTGCATCGAGCTTGGAACAGCCCTCGGCTCAAAAGCGCTGACGGTTTGGATCGGCGACGGGACCAATTTTCCCGGGCAACAGAGCTTTGCCAGATCGTTCGAGCGCTACCTTGAAAGCGCCACCGAGATTTACGCCGCCCTTCCCGCCGACTGGCGCATGCTGATTGAGCACAAGCTGTACGAACCTGCGTTTTATTCGACGGTGATCTCCGATTGGGGTTCGAGCTTGCTGGCGGCGCAGCACCTAGGGCCAAAGGCGCAGTGTCTGGTCGATCTGGGCCACCATGCGCCAAACGTGAACATCGAACAGATCGTGGCGCGGCTGCATCATGCCGGCAAGCTCGGCGGATTTCATTTCAACAATTCCAAATACGGCGATGACGATCTCAATTCCGGCTCGGTCAATCCCCACCAGCTTTTCCTGATCTTCCATGAATTGGTCGAGGCCGAATTGAGCGATGGGACAGGGTTTTCCCCCGCCTATATGATCGATCAGTCGCACAACATCACCGACCCGATCGAGAGTTTAATGTCGAGCGCCGAGGCCATCGCCCACGCCTACGCCAAGGCGCTTTCCATCAACCGCGAACAGCTGGCGGAAGCGCAACAAGGCAACGATGTCATGCTCGCGTTTCGAACCTTGCGCGGCGCGTACAACATTGATCTGACGGCCGTGCTCGCGCTCGCGCGGATCGAGGCGGGCGGCGCGGCCGATCCGATCGAATTTTACCGGCAAAGCGGCTGGCGCGCCATCAAGGCGCAATACCGCAAACCGGCGTCCTCGGCCGCGGGCATAGTGTAGGGCCGCGATCATGCACGCCGCCGAGCGCGAAAAACTCATTGTCCAGCTGGTTCGCGACCACGACTTCGTGTCGTTTCGCGAACTTGATCGCTTGCTGGCATCAAGCCCGGCCACCATCCGCCGCGACCTCGAACGGCTTGCCGGCGAGCGCAAAGTCGATCGCGTCCGCGGCGGCGTGCGGGCAATCCAGACGCACGAACCGCCTCACCTCAGCGTCTCCCCGTTCAGCGTCAATATCGCGAGAAACCGCGCGGCAAAGGCTGCCATTGGCGCGGCGGCGGCGGCGCTGTGCGCCCCGGGCGAGACCATCATTATCGACGGTGGATCGACGACGTTCCACATCTGCCCGCATCTGGCGGCCCTGGGCCTGCACGTGATCACCAATTCGCTCCACATCGTCAACTCACTGCTGCCGCAGCAAAACACGCAAGTGTCGATGCCCTCGGGCGCGCTTTTTCGCGAGCAGAATATTCTTCTGTCGCCGTTCGAAGACGATGGCCTTTCCCGCTACCGCGCCTCGCGCATGTTCATGGGGGCCGCCTCGATCGGTCCACATGGGTTGATGCAAACTGACGCGATCCTCACCCATGCGGAGCGGCGTTTGATGGAGCGGGCCGATGAAATTGTCGCCCTGATCGACAGCACGAAATTCGCCGCGCCCGCCGGCCACGTCGTTGCCGAACTCGGCGAACTGGACGCCCTGGTGACCGACGACAAAATATCGGACAAAGCCGCCGCCATGATCGAAGCGGCCGGCATAAGGCTGATAACGGTCAAAACCGCTATCGCCGCGCAGCGCGCCGCCAGGCCCGCGCACGGCTGACGCCCCCTTGAGAACTCCCCAATCGCCGCACCGCGTGCGAGCAGGCGCGGCGGGCGGGGGGTGTCACTTTATTCAGAATGCGGGCGGGAAATACAAGCCCGCGGCGCTCGTCGGCAATGGCGTCAGCGGACACGCGCCGCGACTAGCGCTTGTCATTCATGCGGCCGCTCGCTCTGTTTCGCCGTCAAACAGAACTCGCAGCGCCTCGCGAACACGGTGGGGGTCCTCGAGCGTGCAGATAGCCTTGCGCTTTTCGCGCGCGCTGGCGCCGAAGGCCGCATCGATGGTCCAGGCAATGTGCTTGCGCGCCACGCGTAGCCCCAGTCCGCAATCGTAAAAATCGAGCGCATGCTCATAAAGCGCAAGCAGGGAGGAGAGCAGCTGCGCGCGCGATGGAGGCGCTGCTTCGCCGCCCTGTCCAAGCGCGCGTTCGATGGCGCCTGGAAGCCATGGCCGGCCCTGCGCGGCGCGCCCGATCATGACGCCCGCCGCGCCGGAGAGTAAAAGCGCGCGCCGGGCGTCGCTGGCGCTGGCGATGTCGCCATTGGCGATCACGGGGATAGTCACCGCCTCCACGATCGGCGCGATCGCCGCCCAATCGGCAGCGCCCGCGAAGAATTGGTTTCGGGTTCGGCCATGGATCGTGAGCATGCGCACGCCCGCGTCTTGCGCGCGCCTGGCGATCTCGGGCGCGTTCAGGCTCGCATGGTCCCAGCCAAGGCGCATCTTCAGGGTAACCGGCAGATCGGTGGCGCCAATCGTCGCCTCGATCAGACCAAGCGCCGCGGCGGGATCGCGCATCAACGCCGAGCCGCAGAGGCCCGAGGTGACGCTCTTGGCCGGGCAGCCCATATTGATGTCGATAACGTCGGCGCCGACCGCCTCAGCCATGCGCGCGCCCTCGGCCATCCAAGTGGGCTCACGGCCGGCGAGTTGAATAATGAGCGGTGAAATCATTCCGGCGCCCGCCGCGCGGCGCACCATGTCGATCCGCTCGCGCGCCAGCTGCTCGCACGCCACCATCTCCGAAACGCAATAGCGCCCGCCGAATGCCTTGACCTGAGTGCGAAACGGGATGTCGGTCACACCGGCCATAGGCGCGAGCGAGACCAGGGGGACGTGCATACTGACCATGGCGCCCACCTTCCTGCCGGACCGAACTTAGATTTTCGCCAGCGCGAATAAATCTTCGCGCACACCGGCGCCTGGTGCGAGCGGCGGGAATTGAACCCGCACCGCCATTTCTGGCGAACGGATTTTAAGTCCACTCTGAAAACGATAACGCACTGATCTTACACGATAAAACAGCATTTGCCGAAATTTATGTGTAAGGGAATGTGTAAGTTTCCGGGCGTCTCACCGCTCTGGTTCGCGGGATTTCTCCGCTGATCGGTGCGGAGGTTCAAGTAGGCGCGGCCGAATATCGTCGGACGATCCCGACCTCAAAAGGCTAGCACGGATTCTCCTGAAAAGAGAAGAATTTTTGCAATGCGCGGCGCGATGCACCGCGAGCAATTGAGGCGGCGACCTACTGAAATCTGAAATCTCCGAACTCGTCGCGGAGTGCCTTGGCCTCTTTGATCAAGGTCTCAAACACTTCCTTCAACGGTCGGTCACTCCGCATTAGAAGATCGAGTTCTCTGATCCTCGGCGCTAATTCCTTGAACGTCTTCGCGGGCACGTCAGTTGCCTTGGCGCACCGGGCAATAGCGACGAAGTCGTCGAGCAAAAATTGAAGGCTCGTCTTCAGGCCGTAAATCTTGGCATTGCAGTCCCGAATGGCAAACCAGCCGGGTGCTTCAAGAAAGAAGTTCGTGTCTGCCATATATTCGGATAGCGGCTTGTCGAGGTCTGGGAAACTTTGTCGCATTCGGGCTTCGGTGTCTTCCAAGGTCTCAACGAGTTAAGTCGCTATTTTGCGTCCTTCCGCTGGAAGGGCAAGAAGCACGTCGGAAATAGGGAAACGTTTCCTGTTGGCCTTGGCCTTCTTGAGCATTTCCAAGAGCACCCGGCCAAGGGTGATGCCGCCTTCTTCGATCCATGCCATCTGCAACACCTAGTCTAGAATGCAGAGCAGACACGAAAAGCTCGGCTGTTCAAAGCCCAAACTTATCAGGGCCCAGAGCGACGCGGCGGGATTCGTGTTTCTGGAGTAAGTTGAAGCGTTTTCTCACCGCTACCGATGTCTTTGGACTGAAGCGCGGTTGCGACCGCTTCTTCAAGAACAGGCGCAACGGCGCTGTTGCCAATTGCACGAGCCATCCAGTCGGCGCGAACGTGGCTCAATCCAAATTTTGCTTCGGCCAGAGGATCGGCCCCGGCGTTGAGCAGTGACTTTGCGATGCCAAGGCTTACGCCAGCTGCCAAGTGAAGCGGGCGACGATCAAACGGTTCGTGCACACCGTTAGGGTCGGCCCCTTTCGCAAGTGCCAAATCTACGCCTGCTTGGTCATCGTCGAGTATTGCGCTTTGCAGTTTCCTCTGAATTGGCTTCATGCGTCCTCTTGGTGTTGTGCATTCGCTCAGAAACTAGCACAGGCGGTGCCCGGTCCAAAACGCAAATGGCGCAACATTCTTGCGAAGTAAGCGAAGCGTCGTTGTTATGAAATCTAGTTATGGGTTGCATCTGCAACCCTGCCTTCCGGCGAGGATGGGGTTAGCAAGTGCAAGGAGGCTCCGAACGACGGTCCGCGCCGCAGGCGTGGAGACGTTTGGATGCCTTGCGCGCGCGAGGGGCGAAGCCCCTGAGTTTTTTGCGCGGCGAAGGCGCGCCACACGAACGCGCGAGGGATGAGGCCGAAGAGCGGCCACTAAGGTTATGACTCTCACAACGCGAATGGGATTCGGGTCTTGCCGCAAGTTAGCTTTGGCCAGTTTCCCGTTTGCTACGATGTCGAAAAACTGTGAGAAATGCGGAGAGGACAACCAGAACTGAAAGCAGTCTTGTCCCGAATGCGAAAGACTGTGTCACCACATTTTGTTCTACCATTTCGAGAGGATTTAGATTTATGGCGAAGGTGTTCTGCAAATCGCCAAGCAATGGCGCAAACATGTTGAACAGCACCACAGACAAATACAGGCGCAGCGTTGGCTCTTCTGGCCCTGCGAGCGTAGCAATTCCCGCTTGGTGCAATTGAATGAGGATCATGGTCAGGAAGTAAATAAAAAATAAGAGCATCATCATTACGATGCTCAAAAAATACGGCCATCGGATATCGGAGCGTTCTGGGTAAATCTTGGCCATATATCGAAGAGCAACCGGAAACGGCGCAATCAAAAGCAATGATATGGCGACCCTCAGTCCCACATGAACGGGCTGTACAGTTCGCGCCATTGGCGCGACCAATTCTCTGGTGAGGTATTCGTTTGCACCGTCCGAGAAGAGAGGCACCGCCATGGAAAAAAAGATGAGCAGCGCGCTGAGACCACCGCCGACGACCGCTAGCGTCAAGAACTTGTTCATTCTCCGGCCCTCCCGCCAATCTTCAACTTATCGACACCGCCAGCGCGGACAAGGGTCCTCGGCAGTTTGTGTTTCGCGCCTAGTCTGGCTACCCAATGGCATTTGGCTCTTGACGCCGTCGTAAGTGCAGTTCGGTTTGGCCCACTCATAGGCGCAGAGGCCGAGGCACGACATGCGCACGAGGGATCGAAGCCGGATGGCCGAGACTTGGGGCTCGGTTCACGAGAGCCCGGTCCGAAGGACGCGCCCACCACGGCTTTCCATAGTTGCGCATTGCACGTAATGTTCGCTAGCGGAGACGGCTGGGGTGTGCGGATGCAGTTCATCAACACCGTGACGGATTTCGAGAAACAGTATTTCGACCGCCTAACAGTGACGATTGATCGCGCAGGGCTTGTCGAACGCAACATCATCGCGATGGATTTGCCAGACGACGCGGTCGCGCAAATTTCGGGTGCGCCCACGGGGTCAACCGTAAAGTTGGAACATCGCCCGCACTGGCCGCGGCGAGTTCCGGGTGTGGAGCGCATCCCCCCGGGCCTGTATTTCAAGGTCTGGTCTCAGTATTCTGCGACGTACAACGAAGTCGGCATCTACCCGTTGGAAAAGATCGTAGGCTCACCCCAGCAGTTCGGCGTGTATATCAAATGGATCGATTTCCTGCCCGCCGCGCCGACGCCAAGAGGCATGGCCGCGCGAATGTTGGCGATCATCGTACGGCAGGCTTTGCAAATTCCGAATGTCGTTGAGATGAAGCTGTGGGCAGCTGGCGGTCGCGAGTGGCCCGACAAACATCCGGGCGAGCGCTGGGGCGGCTACTATGCGTGGCCAAAATACGGTTTCGACATGCCGCTGGCGGATTCGGATCGCGAGATCGCCAAGCATTTTACGTATTACCCGTGCGAGCGCGATAACCTGCTGAATCCGATCAAACTATTATCCAATTGCTCTTCTGTGCTGGATGTATTCTACTTCGATGGAGGCTCCGATTACTGGAAGGTAGCAGGCAGCGGAGATTACATGACATTCGACCTGTCTGCGACTTCAAGGTCAATCGAAATGTTGAATGAAGTGCTCAGGAAGGCAGGCAAATGATCGTGAAACGCAATCTCCTCTCACAGCTGATGCAGGCTTTCAGCACCGTTGCTAAAGCACTCCGTCCGCGCTCCGAGCCCTATGTTCCTGGGCCGAAGATTAAGCTGCACGGCAAGGAACTGAATGCGACGCCCGATCCGTATGCTGTGACGGATCGCGAGCAGCACCGCGCGGCGATGGCCAAAAAAGGTGCTGGCGCGAACGTCCCGTTCGACATCATTTAACAACCATGTTGGTCCGATGGGGCTAGCCTCCTAACTGCGTTTCCAAGCTTCACCGGGAAGAAGTGGACAAAGCGTTTCCATCACAAGCGCAGTGGCTTCATTTGGATTCCAATTCTGCCCTGCCGCAAGCAGTGGCGGGATGTCGGTCAGGAACCGCTGATCTTCCAGCTTCGCCGCAAGATTTTCTTCGAACACCGCGCGGGTGAGCCGCCCCACGGCGACGCCGCGCAGCGCGCGCTCGGCGGCGTTGTTGGCGATTGCGTGAGCAGCCCGAACCGCCGCATCGCTTCGGCGAAGGGCAAGGCTTGGAAGACCACTTGGACGCGCTCCCTTAGTCCTTCCACTTCCAACGGGACGGAAAACGTCGCCATTTCCTTTGTGGAAGCGCGCTGCAAGCGGCGCAACTCGACGAGAAGCGTTTCTTCCTCTTCGTCGTGGCCTTCGATGTGCCGGAATTCCAGCAATGCTTGCTGCACCCAGTGCGCCTCTGCGCCCGCCGAGCCCACCTGATTGCGCATCGCAAGTGTCTGCTGCACGGCTTCGTGTCGGCACCGCTGCTCGCTATCCTTGTCACTTGCGTTGCGATGTAGGCGCGCCGCTAAATTCCAAAGGCTCTTGATCGGCAGCGCATACTGGTTGGTCTTTATCGCCGCAAGTTCTTCGCAATCCTTCGCGACTGTGGCGGGCTCCATTAATTCGTAGTGCAGAACCAGTTCCGCCGAATGCAGGAACACGACGTATTCCTTGGCTTCTTTTGCTGCGGCGTAGAGCGTCAACGCGGTGGCTTTCAGCCCGTCAGTAAACAACGCTTTCCCTTTGGCGTCCTTCTTGGTCGTGGCTTGGGCGATAACAAACGCACGCTGCACATCCTTCAGTGCCTCAAAGGACGCGCGGCTCTCTTTGAGATAAGGCTTGAACTTTCCCGCCAGAAGTCCGTCCGCACATTCTTGATAGGCGGCGACGGCAGCGGCTCCGGCGCGTCCGGCGGTCTGCCGGTCATTCGTCCACGCGATGTCGGCAAGACGCGCACGCAAACCAGGATTCTTGATCCGGTCGATGATCGCGACGAAGGCCGCACTTTGCTCGCCCTTGTAGTCGGCGGGGATCGGAGTGCGCCGACCATCGAACTGTGCCATCGGCCCCCACGGTTCAGCACGATCCTCCGCGCGCAGGTGAATGCCGCACGCACCTGACAGAAGGCCAAATACGCGCTCGGCGTCGTGCTCCTGCCGCTCCGCAGCTTCGCGTGCAAGTTTCGAGCATTGGCTGCACAAGTCATGCGGCTCGACTTTCGAGCTATCTGCCAGTGCAGCCTCGAAATCGACAGCGTGGAACATTTCGACCGTCACAGGCTTTGGCGGCTCTTGTGCCAGCGGTTCTTTCTCGGGAGTGTCGTTCTCTTCGCTCATACTAAAACGAGGCTTCCTGCGGTCTGACTATTCAAAACCTATAAGGCCGATTGCGCGTAGCAGTGCGGCAAATTCCGGCTCCACTCTCGCGACGCGATAGACAGCCTCGATATCCATGCGCACCCGCAGATCAATCGCTGCCATGGGCTTCCTGTATTGCGGCCATTCCTTTTCGAGCGCGCGCCCAGCGTTCGCGCTGTCGGGTGGCCGGTGCGTGTCGCACCCTGCATGATGCCGTAGAAGAAAGGCTTCGTGACACGGCTGCTGCCAGATCAATTGAATGCCGTTCTGGAGCGCCAGCGCCCGCGCACGGTTTGCGCGATCTGGCGACTTAGCCACCTGGTCGTCATCCATCAGGATGAAGCGATGCCTGAAAGGGCCGCGCCGAGTGGCAATATGCTGGAGGCGCTGCAGGGCACGTTCTACGCGCGACAGCGGATCACCCGCGCCGGTCAGATGCTCTGCATGCAGATGCACAGGCAAGCTGGAATCCCGCGCGAAAGTCGCGAGCAAGGCTACATAGCTGACTTCCGACTCCCCCTCGCAGTCGATGAAGATGGGCACGCGTTGCGGCCTATGGGGAGCCCGACGCTTCATCCGATGTTCGGCACGCCGCCGTAAGCACCGCTCAGGTACTTCCGATAGAGGTTGTCGTCACGCCGGACAGCCTTCACGTCCATGAGGCTATAGGCCTGCGAGCGCCCCTTATTGTCTTTCTCGCACAGGATGACTTCTTCTTTGGCGAGATCGTCAAGCAGCGAAGCGGACTGGCAGCTAAACCAGAGTTGCGCGTCAAACTGGTTTCGTTGCGCCTTGTCGTGGAACCAGTTTAGCAGGTCCGGCAGCACGAGCGGATGTATCGACACATCGAACTCGTCGATGATCGCGATGCCCCCCTTTTCCAGAGCAGCACTAAGGAACGGAAACAAGCGGATGAAGGATCGTGTGCCATGGCTTTCGAGGCCCCACGGCATTTCATGGTGCAGCCCTTCGTGCTTGAACATCAATACGGGGCCGGACGAACTGTCCACCACCCGCAATCCTTCGACGCCGACATCAATCCGCTTTAGGTCGCGATTGAGCATCGACACCAGATGCGGGTTCTGCGCCAAAACGCCGACGACGGCGGCATCTCCGATCTGACTCTGGATTGGTGGAAACAATGCCTTGCAACGTCTGGACCAGCGCTGTCGCCGCCGGATGCTGGAAGAACGAAAAAGAGGACAGCACGGACACGTTGGGGCGCAGCGTTGCTTCAAGGTGCCGGAAGCCGGTTATCGCGAACGACTTCGATCCGTGGACCTTCCCGTGCTCATCGCGCTCAAACACGCGTTGCCATTTGCCTTTGCCGTGCGGCTTCTGACGCAGGGCCTCCAGTTGGACCTTCTGTGCCGCGCCGTTCTCGACCGTAAGCACAAGCTCATAACGATAGAGGCCGTATTCAACTGGCTCGTCCTTCTGTGCCCGCTCCAGCACTTCAGGCGTCAAATCCATCACACCGCCAAACTCGGCGGCTAGACGGATCGGACGCGAGCCCGATTCCTCGTCGTTGAAGCGCTCGCAATTGAAACCCGGAACCGTGCGCTGCGCGCTATCGCGCGCGAAGAACGCCAGAAACTCCAACGCCCGCAACACGGTCGTCTTTCCCGAGGCGTTCGCACCGTAGAGTGCGACCACCTTGGGAGCCTTGATTTCGGAACCCGGATATACCTCGCCGAACCGATGCGAAGGATCGGTCACGTTCGGTGCAATCGCGAGGTCGATGACCTGCGGATCGCGTATAGAGTAAAAATTTTCGATCTCTAGCCGGTACAGCATGGCGGACCTCCGATCTGTCTATAAGTAGCATTTTAACAATAAAATGTCAAAGTATTAGTTTGAAGGCACGGTTTTAGCTGTTTTCCGCCCAAATTGACCCTAAGTGACCTTGGACAGGCCGGTTTACCTGGCAGCGCTCAGGGGGAGCCGGTGTTTCAGCCAAACCGGCAGGCTGCTGGCCTCAATATTCCGACGCCAGCATTATGGTGAGAACGCGCGCCGTGATGTTCGGATTGGCAGGATCGTCCGAGCCATAGCGGAAGTCGCGGTCGTAATAGTCGATCTTCCAGAACAGACGCCGACCCGCGAGATCGAACGCGCCGAAGTCGTGTTCGCCGTAAGGGTCGTTGTCCTGCTCGAAGGCGGAGAAGGTCTGCACGGCTCTGGTCGCCAGCAGCATGAACTCGGGGCCTTCGGCCATGATGCCTTGCGTCATCATCCAGCGCCCGCTTGCGGGACCGGTGCGGCGCATGGCGTCGTTGAGATCGCGGATGCGGTTTGCGGAGGAAGTGGAGGTCATTTCTGACCTCCTTCCGTGCGCTCGGTGATGACACGCATCATCAAGCGCCCCTGCAAGGGAATGGCATCGCAAGAGATGCTGAAGCCCATGCCGTCCTTGTTCGGCCACGCCGCACCAATCGGTGTCCATGTCGCCAGTTTGCCGTCGCCGTGAACGCGGTAGAGGCGGTGCGTGGGTTTGCGGCCCGGTTGTGGTTTGGGTTGTGGTTTCTTGGCCATGATATGGTCTCCTTTTCTTGGCCGCGAACAATTCGCGGCTTCATGGGAGCCAAGGGCCTCGGGCCATGGAGCCGTCGGTCACACCCCGCGCGCGCCGACTTCGTCGGCAATGCAAATTGCAGCGAAGCTGCCGCGCGCACCTTCGGTGAGCGGAGCTGCACAAAGCGAAGCGGAGGAAGCGAGTTGGGTTGAACGGCGGCGGGCCTGAGGCACACCGCTCACAAAGATGAAGCCCCGCGAATGTCCGTCAGGAAACGAGGAGACATTTGCCAAGCAATCCAACAGCCTGATGCGACGGATCAAGGCCGCACACGCGCATTCGCTCGTATGCGCCTCGCCGCAGGTCAGGCGTTCGTGGTATAATGAAAGTGTTGGCGCAGTGTGGCGAGAGGCAGGGGTTATTGGATCAATGGATTGCAGCGACTGAAGGGATCATTGTTGCGGATGTGATCCGGTGGACGGAGGGCATCTACGAAAAACGCCGCCGCAAAAACGCGAAATCTCAACGCATCGGCCAACGCCAAGTCACAGCGGAAGTGATTGAAGCGACGAAGGATGGCTGGCTGAAGCTCCTCGTGCGCGCGAACGTCATCACCAAGGACGATTATGCGGGCAGTCGAATCCCCGCGCTCAAAACAGGCGACCAGATTAAGCGCGCGAGGAAGACAGTAGAGCGCGGCAAGTCGGAACGTCTGCTCTGGAGCGATGAAAGCGCTCGCAATTTGATCGCGAAAGAACGGCTCGAATAAAACAGACGCTATCGCAACACACCCCGCAAATTCAGAGTGGCCGTGGGCAAGTGTCGCCGAACGACCAGATCGTTGGTGCATTCCACCCTGTCGTTACCCGTCGCGCTCAATGCGCGGAGACTTTCCCCAATGGGAACGTCCGGGGCGAGCGGCGAACTCAGGGCTATCCACGTCTCCGCGCCCGTCGATGTGCGGGTGGCAACTAACGGAATGACGATAGCGCCCGCTTCCGCATCATTACGTTGGACATTCCGGTCAAAGGAAAATTCCTCGCCGAACTGGCGCTCAAGATCGCTCGCCAACAGATCGAGTGAGCGCTCGGCCCGTTCTGGCGGGTACTCAGGATAGCCACCATCAAGCGCATGCTCAAGCAGTTGGATTCCAAGTTTGCGATCCAACAGGCCGTGTTCCATCCGGTTTCGGAAGCTCTGAAGGCAACGGTAACAGGACGCATCGCAGTCGTGGTTCGGACAGTTCGCCAAAAGCTTGCGCGCTCGCGTGAAAAGTTCGGGCGCGCGCGTTACCAGTTCAGTCGAGAAACCTGCGCCTCCCGCGAGCGTGTCATAGAGAAATATTTCTACCTCATGCCCTGTAGCTCCCTGCTCGGTGAGTGCAGGCCGAAACTCGGCAAGCACTTCTCCCGGCTCGATGTCGAGCGTCTGGCATGCCGCCTTGGCCAGCGCCTCGCAGACTGTACGCAGCGCGGACTCCGCCTCGATACTTCCGGGAGGAAGCCGGAACGGTTCTGACAGCGGAAGCGAGAATAACGCGATGTCCGTTTTGAAATCCGTTCCGAGCACCACATGTCGCTTGGCGGCTCCGCCGGGGCATGGGCCGGGTTCATCACTGCGGTAGGGTCTGGCGTGCGGCTGTGAAAGGAGTTCCTCGGGAATTGCGGAAGACTCGATCCGCCCGCATTTCAGGCAGTAATCATAGCCGTCCGCGTCGATCCCCGTGTTGGATACGAGAAGATATTCTCTCGCGCGGAATGCGCGAACTCGATCGGATACTTGCACCCATCCCTTGTCCGGCTTCGGGGTCTGCATGACGAGTTTTGCGCGCGTCGCCCGCGCGGTTTCGTTCGGAGCGTCTGGTTCTGTCTCTGGCGGTGTGTCGATGGGATGCGCAAATCCCACTGGGCGGAACCACACGCGCGCGGGTCCGAAGGCGTTGGACGTGCCGCACGCCGGGCAATTGTCAGTCGCGTTCTCGCGTTCCTTTACGTAGTCCTCGGTCTTCGCGTGAGAGCACACACCGCACTCCAAATAGAGCCTCCGTTTTCCCCACGCTGTCCGGCGATCAGCAGGGTACGGGGAGTAAATCGCTTTGGACGTGTACTGCTTGCCATTAATCCAGAGCTGCTTGTTGGGTGCGTATTGAGAAAGCGCCATCGTCAGTCCTTGGCTCGGCGCGTAATCAATGACTGCTCGGAACGACGAGGACAGCGGGTTGAATACGTGGAAGGCCACCACATCGGTGGGGAACGCGTATCGAGGAACGACGCCGCGATACAGGAGGCGGTCAAGAAGCTTGTCTGTCGATGGGTCAACCACGCGTGTGCTCTCATCGGAGTCCGCGTCAATTTCCAAGTCGGCTGCCTCGTCGCCTTCCGTCTGTTCGGTGGTCGGCGCGGACGGCTCTTGTTCGCCCTGCACGTAGTCGATGGCCTCATCAATGGTCGATGTCACATCAGCCGCCATGTCGGCAATGAGCGCCTTGCGATCTTGGGCCGACAACTCTTTTGGCAACCAACGATCCGCTGCTTTCGCAAGATCGGCTCCGTTCTCAGCAAGCCACTTGGCGAAATCGAAGCGGTTCAGAATAGAGCCGTGGGCTTTGAAATCTCCGACCTTGCCCAGAACGGAGAAGAGATTGGGATCGGCGCCCGGCGAAGGCCCAGGAATTCGATCCTCGTGGTAGCGCTGCAATAGATATGCGCGAAGGTGGCGGCGCGCGATCTCCGCGTTCTCCAGCGTGAGGCGCGGGTCAATCACATTGCCCCTGATCATCTCTTCGGGTTCGGTGAAGTAGTGATCGTCATGGCTGTCGGCGCTGCCAAAGGCGAGAACGGTGGCAACGGCGTTGGCGCGGCGACCCGCTCGACCAGCCCGCTGCTGATAATTCGCGCGTCCCGGCGGCATGTTGCGAAGCGCCACCCCGGACAATTCGCCGATGTCGATGCCCACCTCCATTGTCGTCGTGCTTGAGAGCACGTCAATCGCGGGCTCGCCGGGGCGCTGACTGTCGCGCCAAGCCACATCGAGGTCTTGGAATCGGATTTCGTGGCGCTCGGCGTGCGAAAACGCCTCGTCTGGTTGCGCGGCTCCCAGTTGTGCGGTGTGTTCAGCCGCTATGATGGTCATGAGCTGCGGATCGACGGAGTGAAGAGCCGAAGCTATCGGGTCACGATAGAACCCCCGGCGAGCGCGATACACCTCGTCTGTGTCGGGGTCGAAGTCTTTGACATCGACGCTCTCGCAATCAATGCAAGTGGCGACCAATGCCACGGGCCTATGCACAGACTTGCAGCTATTGCATCGCCGCCACTCTCCACCGAGTTGAAGCGAGAGTTCTCGTTGCAAGGAAACGGTGTCCGCCGCCGCTAATATTCTCCGTGAACGTGGACATGAGGACGGGTATCCATTGCTTGTTGAATACCGACCTCGCTGGCGTTTGCATGATCACGCGGTTCATGGCGGTAAACGCGCCCTTGTGCGACGTTACCTTGTCGCCCCACCAAGCGTCCGGCATGTCGGAGAACCACATGCCCGGATCGAGCGTCCAACACCTCAACCACGCCCGGCAAACGGCGAGCTTAGCTTCGTCCGTCTCGGCCAATCCCGGTAAATTGGGAAGCTTCTTGATTTTGCCCGTATACGCAGGCGCTTCCGCAATTGTGGCTATGGAGAGCGCCTCAAGATCGAGGCCCATATTCGTATGTTTGAGGGCGTCGAAGATGGCCTGCATTAATCTCGCCGGACACCGTGACAAACCACTGTGCAACTGAAAGAGCTGCAAGCCAGATGGCACAGGTCCCGGACTTTCGCCTTCGATTTCCGCGAGCGTCTCGGCGTCACTGAGCTGCGGCCTGAGCCGCACGCCCAGTTTGTGCGCGGCAACCAGCACCGCGAGATGGGCATGATTTAGAACGAGCGTCTTGGAGAAATCCGGGTCTTGACGCAGGATTTTGTATCCAATTGGCAATAGCGCCCGCACGGCGTCGCGTAACGAATAATTTTGCAACGTTCCCGCAAGCCGTGCAGCCACTTGGCGGGAGTCTGAGAATATCAGGACTTTTCGCCCGCGCAGTGGCGCGAAGCCGGACTGCTTTTGTGGGCCGGGCGGTTGAATTTTTAGTTGCGAACCAAGGAGGGCCTGAAACGGTTGATCGCCCTTCGTTTGGTGGTCTTGCACGCTGGATTGGCCATAACCTGCCATGCGATCGCAGCAAGCACACGGCGCGAATTGACCGGGACGCGCGCCACGGGCGGCTCCTTGGCCAGCCGCAGGCGGTGCCCTCGGCGGTGCGACGAAGACAGTCCGGTATTTTTCACCGAGTTGGTCGGGGTTGAGTTGGCCCGACACAAGGTCGTAGTGCTTCGCGACTGCACGTTGCTCGACCGGCGGCTCTTCCAGAAGCAGATCAAGCGGATGGAGCGCTTCAAGCAATCCTGCCGAGGTTTCAATTCGCTCACCCTCTCGGGCCCAGAGGTAGCGAGGCTGCGCAACATCGTTGGTATATGCGCGTGCATATGACGTGCCGCAGTGACGGCACGTGAAATATTCCAAGACAGGTGCATTGCAGGACGTGCACCTATCGGTCGGCTGCGAAAACAATCTTCCAGCCGGGCTGCCGTGTTCTGCATCCGGGCATTCCTCATTCATGCAAACCCAAAGTCCGGGCAACCCACGGAAAAATGAGTGTATCCGGCACGGAAGAAGACTTGCTTCTCCGGCTTTCTCTCGTGCTCGGCTTCCGAGCGCGAGCAGCACAGTCATCGCTTTGTCGGCAACAGACTCGAGGGACGGATTTGTCGAAGACAACGCCAGGCAATTCAGAAAGCGAAATTGCCGCAACCATCGTCTCGTTCACGAGCCTGTTGAACGGCGGGTAATTCTCCAAGGACTTATAGAGCGCGGCGTCCACGTCGCCCGCCGCAGTCACCTTCCGAGAAGCGAGAAATGGTGCCACTGCCGCCATTTGCTCCGCAGCATCGGCAGAATAGAATTGCTCCAGATCAAGCGCCGCTAGTGCGTCCGCGTCCGCAGTCGTACCAATTGCGGCGGGTGACCGCAGCAGGTGATCGCCCTTGATCGGCACGAATGACTTTGCCGGTACGCCGGAAAGTTGCGCGCCGAAATTCCCAGCGTTCTTTTTACCTTCTTCACTGAAGCTGGCGGTCGCACAGATCACCTGAAACCGCTCCGCCGGGATGCCGAGCCGTTCGCGCAATCTGCGCATCAGAAGTCCCACTTCCGCCCCTTGCGCACCGCGATAGAGGTGCGCCTCGTCGAGGACGACGAGGAACTTTTCATTCGGGCACGCTGTGAGCCACTCGCGTGTCGCGTCAAAGATGGGGCGCTCGATTGGGCGCATCATCATGTATTCCAGCATCGAATAGTTCGTGATCAGGAGGTCTGGCGGCGAGACATGCACCTCGTGGCGCGTCAGCAACTCCGCATCGTGCGGGCGGCGGTTCGCGCGCTTGACCCACGGTGTCGGCGCTTTTCCCAACCAATCCGACACGCTTTCCTTTGCGGGCCATTTGCCTCTCTTCTGGAGGGCAGCAAAGAGATCAGATGCGCGGCGGTCTTCGTCGCTCGACTGGTCTTGCGCGTAACGCCGCTTTGCGTCCTCGATCTGGCCAAAAAACTCCCCGATCGAGGCAAGACGATTTCCGTCCTTGCGCGAAGACCGCAGCCCCGCATAGGGCGTTCGGCTGGTGTACCGGGCGAACAGTGCGGGACGCTTCGCCCACTTCTCGAACAAGGCGATCGTGCGCGGGTCGCCGAACATTGTTCGCAAGCGTCCCAACTGGTCGTTGACGAGCGCATTCATCGGGTAAAGCACCAGCGCGCGCACGGCGTGATATTTTTGGAAAGCCGCCGAGTGATCACACGCTTCTCGCGCCAGCTTTCCCAAGATCGGCAGCAAGAACGATTCAGTTTTTCCCGAACCAGTTCCCGTCATGATCATCAAGTTGCGGCTTTCGTTCAGCGTCTCTTTGAGGGCCTGCAATTGATGCGTATACGGGCTGGGATAAATGACGGGCTTTCCCTTTGTCGCATCCGACAAAACGCACAACGCTTCAAGCGCAGCCGCCGGAAGGTCGTCGATCTGCGTGTACGGCTTCGAACTTTGGTAGCGCGGCGTCGATTCCAGATACGGGGCCTGATAGATGCCGCCGAGTTCTTTCAACAGCTCGCGCCGCCGCTCAACATAGTGCGGGTGGCCGATATGATATGTCGCCTCGATGTAGCGGGTCAGCGTCAGGCGAAGATCGTCAATCGTCTGTTGGATTGTCGCGGCCGTCATGTGGCTTCCCCCGTGTCGCGCGCGAGCCAGAGCATTTCCTCCAGCCAGCGTAGTTCTTCTTCTGTGTTTTGCTGTGGCAGTTCGAACCCAAGCAACGCCCGTTGAGGCGATACACGCTCTCCGATCAGGCTAAGCCGTCTGACTGCCCATGCAGGCAATGGCGAGCCGAATGCGAGGACGGACTTGTCCGCATTCGAAGACACCTTCACTTTTTGCGGTGCAGAAGCGACAGCGTCGAATGCCGCCTGAATGCGCCATGCTTCGTCGCAGTCTCTGATGCGTGCGTCCTTGGAGTGGACATCGACGAGATTCTGTACGAGGCCGCCTTGCACTTCGACCAAGCACCATAGGCTCGCCCCGTAACGCTGGGGCCGCCGGGCGAGATATACGCCCGCATCCTTGTCCGTCAGGGGCTTCCACCGTCCCTTGTAATAGTGTGCAGGCCTGCTCGTGTCTAGGATTTCCAGGTCTTCGATCTTCTGCGGGGAACGCGTGCCTAGAAGCTTCGCCCGCCACCCACTCACGTAGGTTTCGGCAGAAATTGCAGAAGGCGCGTGGAGCCACGCGCTTACAGGAAATTCAATCAGGCCAAGTTCTAAAAGTGCGTTCCGGCATGCATCCGGGTCAGTCGTTGCGAGCGTTCGCAACCCGCTGGCCCGATAGGCAACTGGTTGCTCGTGCACAGGCGTGATCTCGTCGCCGGCGATGCCGAGAAGAATAAACGTCTGATCCTTTCGTTCGACGAAGGCTGGCGGCGCGGGACGCAAGACGACGCCCTCGCTATCCTCGCCCTCACGTCGCATCTCCAGAATGTCGCCCGTGGCCAACAAGTCCTCGAAAACCGACGCCACGCGCTCCTCAAACTCATCGCCATCACTTGCGAGTGGGCCAAGCGCCGCCGTCACCGCATTGCGCGCGTTGCGCATACTGCATGGGGCGGCGATGAAGACAGTTCGCCGGATCGACTGGCCGATGAGTGCGTTTGAAGATGCGTCAAGGCGTGCGTCCTCAGTTGAAAACCCAAGCGACTGCGCCACTTTGTTCAACGCATCGGCGCGACTGATTACGGTGACGCTCATCCCACGGCTCCCTGCGCAGCGCCGCGCGCAGCCATGTCTTGCGCCAAGCGCGCAAAATACGCACCACGTACTAAGGCGCGCGCGCTTCGTAGCGCATCGAACACGTCCGGAGATTGCCCGGTGATTTGATCAAATGTGTGAGGTTGGAAAGCAAGTCTAAGCGCGGGGACGGCAAGAACTGGGTCAGCCGGAACCTTATATACGCCCAGCAGTCTCGAAAACTCCGCCTCCGCCGCCCTTTCGTCGGCTTCGTATCGCCATGCGAATTTCGCTAACCCGCTGGCGAAGCCACGCGAGTAGTACACGCGCGCATACAGATCACCGATCTGTTGGGCTCCAGACGTGACGCGATCCACGGCCACGATCCAGTCGTCCCCACACAAGGAAGCTGCGAGCGATCGTTCGAGCGCACAAATAGCATTGCTTCGCGCAACGTATGCCATAGGGCCGATCATTCTTCTGACGCCATGCCACCGGGCCAACGCGCTGACCAAGAGAGACGGTTGCTTTGGAGTTGCCGAAAGCCTGGCAGGCACGCCCAAATCGTTGAAGTCGGAGAGATTGCACTGGATCGCCGTCGCGACGACTTCATATCGCCGCCCGTGCAATGTCGCGACAAAAAGCCCGCCCTTGCCGCGCACTTCAATTCCACTGAGCGCTTGCTCGTAGTCCACAACGGCGGCGCTATCGACCGCATCGAGATCAAAGCGCTCAATAGTTGGCGGTGGTGAGTCTGCGGTGTCATCAGAGAGGCGGACTTTCTTTTCATCGACGCGAAGCCAACGAAGTGCCTCCGCGTCCTTCTCGAATGCCAAATGTCCGCTTCCGCACTCATCGAGACTGACCACAATTTCGACCCGAGCAGCTCGTTCGAGGTGGTCGAGTCGCGAGTCGCTGGCGAGTTTCAGAACGAGTTCGGATAGCCTCTCATCAGAGACGGGGGTCCTTGGCTGTCCGATGATCTCTTCGTGGAAGACCGTCCCGTCCGCACCGTAATAGCGACATTTCAGAGCGACCGTTCGCCGTGGCGGAGCGGTCATGCGTATGCGTGCGGTCTTGCCGAGCAGTTGCTCGATCGGGGCTTCGCGCGGATCAAGGCTAAGGCTAACGCCCGCCTTGCCCTCAATAGCCTGCCGCCAAGGGAAAGCGGAGCGAACCTCCAAGGCGATGTTTTCGGCGATGATGTCTCCGCCACTCGCAGCACCAAGTGCCGCGAAGGAGACGCGGTGCGCGCCGACCGACAACGCGTCCAGCGAGACGAAAGTTGATCCCCCCGTCGCAGGCGTGACCCGGACCGCCGTTTGACCGTCGATTCTGACGAGATATTCAGGGACGACCACCTCGGAACTGAGGCTGAACATTGCGGCTTCGGTGTCGAGCAACACCAAAGCGCCACTCGAAGTCGCCCATCGTGGGCTGAGCCCCAGTGGTTCGACGCGCACGACAAGCTGATATCCCAAGCCCAAGACGCGCAAGGCCGCGATCCTCGCGGCATCGACGATGGAAGGCACATCAAGACGCCATAGGTGCGCCGACAAGGAAGGCGAGCGCTGGGGTGCAAGTCCGAGCGTGGTCGTAACGGTCGCGTCAATTGGCGCTGACGCAGCGAGGATATAGGTGTGGTTGGCCCTGACGTGGAGGCTCACCAGTTCAAATGCAGCTCCGTCAGCCCGCACCTTCAGCAGGCGCAGCGATTGCGCAGGAAACCGCAAACGATCGCCCAAGGCAGTTTGAACGGCAGCGAGCGGACGCTCAAACTCGAACACGTTGATGTCGTTGCTCGGATAGGCAGCCAGTGGCTCCTCATGCTCGCCGTTGTAGAAGAACAGGCCGCGCCCCGGCGACCACGAACTGCCCTCTGCATGCGACCGAAACCGCATGCGTGTTTGCTCTAGATCGCGGGGCGACAGTCCCACTTGACGCAACGCGCTCGCCAAATCAGGCAAAGCAAGCGACAGCGCCCAGGTATCGTCGTTTGTAGGACGAGCCATCAATCGCGGACGTTCCGCACGTTCTGCGGTTTCGTCCAGCGCTTCAGTTGAAGACTTTGCCTTTGGCACAAAGCCCGGCTTCGCCGAGTTGATAAAGCGGGCTTCTCGCAGAACCCTGCGTGCTTCGCGCAAGCGCCTGCCGAACGAGCCGAGCTTGTCTATGTCGCTGGCGATCCGATCAAGTGTTACGTTCTCGATCGGCGCGATTGAGTCCTCGATGCCTTCGAGGCCGAGCGCGAGAACAATCCGAGCGGTTAGTACCTTCTGTTGCAAGAAGCCCTCGAACCGTGAAGAGCCGCCATAATATCTCGAACTCAGCAATTCCCCGATTTCGTCGAGCGTGAGTTCTCCGCTCCGCGTTAGCGTGAGGCGCAAGTTATACAGATGCTCAGCGAACTGGCGCTGTAGGTATCGGGGGAGGATCGCCTGTGTGATCGGCCACGCGATGATCGGAAACTGCCGCGCCCACGGGCCGGAAGGAGTAAGCCCCTGGTATTCAAGTGCAAACTGCTTGTACCAAGCTCGGATTTGATCGCGGTCTCGGTTTCGATCGCCAAACTTTGACCAATTGGGCAGCGCCGCCCCAAACGAGTCCCAGTACTCGGTGCCGTCGTAACGGTAGCCGACCTCAGCCGCAGCGGCGATCCACACTAACCAATGGGCTTGCTCGGCGCGCATGTTTGAGCGAAAGCTCTCATTTAAAAGCGCCTGCGCCGCAGTGCATTCCTCAGCACTTAGGCCGTGTTCGATGGCGTAAACGGGATAGTTTTCGGACGCGCGCAGGTCACGCAACCGGGCATATTGTCCGGACAGTCGCAATTGGAAACCCGCTAGGTCCAAACGATCCTCCGCCCGCGCATATCAAGCAGCCCTGCGTCGTGCCGGGGTGATTGGCTCGCCCCTGATCAACCGCAAGATGTCTTCTCGTCTCCAGTACTTGTAGTCATCGATTCTCTGCGCACGTGGTTCGATCCAGCGCGTGCGGGCGAGATCGGAAATCTCCTCAACCGACTTTAGGGTTGAAAGATCGGGCCTACCTTTTCCCGTGGCCAGAATTCTCGCTGCATTCTTGGCGAGAGGGCAGAAGAACACTTCCCTCTGGATGCCGTGCCTAAGCACTAACTCGTTGATCCCCAGTTGACCGAGCGCCGCGCGGATCGTGCGAAAGCGCCAGTTAGGGCCTTCGCCAAATTTATGGCGATCCGCGTAGGGATGCTTGGACAAGCGCAAGTATTCGCGCATTTGGACAAACAGGTCGTCCGTGATGTGGAAGTGGCCCCATCCCACGGTGTAGCCGATGAACTCATAATAGCTCGTACCGTCGAGCTTGAGACGGTTGTAGAGTGAAGAACGCCCCATCGAGGAACTCGTTGTAACCGCCAAGAGCCGAGCGCGTTTCTCTTCGCCAGAGATGATGCCGGTGGTCGAGCCGTAGGTTCGTGCAAAATCGTCGTAGACATCGCGCGAGCGAACAAGGCACGCAACCGCTTTGCCGCTCAGTAACATGTTATAGGGAGGCACGGCCCCTAGAACGTAGGCGTCCAGTATGTTCACGAGACGGCTTGATCGGTCCTGAGCCGTCCAGCCGATAAGGTTGTCACGAACCGACAGATTGAAGACGGGATCGCCGAGCGCGAAGAGCCCGGCCAGTCGATCGTGACCTTCATCCCAAACAAGATAGCGAAGCCGACGACCGTAACCGTTGGAGACTGGAACAGACCAAGTAAGCGACGCTGTGCGGAAAAGGTCTGACTCGAAAGTGTCGGCCCTGATGCGGCGAAGTGACAGTCGAATTTTCGACGGATCGATTTCGCTACCGTCAGCGAAATTGGTCAGCGCCTCGGGCAAAATTTCCTTCAAGAGGTGAGAAGCGGATTGAACGCGCTCGTCCCGCTGGACGCGATGAAGTTGGCGGACGGATTCCTTGCCAGTCTCCGAGCGCTCTAACGTCCCGTCTGCCGCCTTGGCAAAGCCGAGGCGCGTGAAGTGCGAGCGTATCTTGCGCTTGAGCTTTGCTTCTGGAGTGAAGGCCCTTGCGACCCCTCCAGTAGCCTTTTTCTTCTTCTTTTTGCTCACTCTCAAACCTGCCCCCCGTCAGCGATAATTCGCTGACTTACGCCGCCATGTTTATAGCACGCCGGGGTTGCACCCTGGAAAAGAAAATCAATTCTTGAACGCCTGTGCCCGCCGCCGAGAGGAATTCATACAGAGGTTCGTAGAATTTTCATAACCTAGGCGGATCGTTCTTTGATGCGCGCGCCCTGACTTGAGCCGGATCGGTGACGCGCCCGTCAGGCGCGAGAAAGCGCGAGCGTCGGGCGGCGATGCTGTTGAAGAGCGATTTCACACCAGCAAGCGCCGAGACGGCGAACCTTTGAAGCCGTATGTCCTTCGCAACCCTGTTGAATGTCCGGCCCGGCCTTGGTTGCGAAGTGTGTTGAGCGGCGTGCAAAAAGGACCCCTTAGGGGGGGTGATCGGCGTCGAAAAGGGACCCCTCATCTTGCTCGGTTAGGCCGGGCCGCTTGGCAGCAAGCGGTCGAGATCAGGATGTATGGGGTGGACAAGCGGGTTGAAGTTCGCGCGGCGCACGCCGCGGGCCAGAACATCAAGCAAATGATGCGGCAGCTGGGTCTGTCGCGGCGTTTTGTGCGGAAGGCGCTGCGCGCGCCGAGTGCGGAAGCGGGGTATTCGGCGCGCAAGAGCCAGCCCTTGCCCAAGCTCGGGGCCTTTGCCGCGCGTTTGGATCAGCTGCTGAGCGAGGACGCGGCGCGGGCGAAGAAAGATCGCCTGCGGCTGACGCGGCTCCACGATCTGCTGCGGCGCGAGGGCTTCGATGGCGGCTACGACGCGGTGCGCCGCTATGCGCAAAAGCAAAGGCGGGCGAGCAGACCGACGCCGCCGAGCGAGGCGTTTGTGCCGCTGAGCTTTGCGCCCGGCGAAGCATTCCAATTCGATTGGAGCCACGAGTTGGTGGTGCTGGGCGGAATCACCATGAGTGTGAAGGTGGCGCACATGCGGCTGTGCTGCAGCCGCAAATTCTATTTGCGCGCCTATATGCGCGAGAGCCAGGAAATGGTGTTCGACGCGCATGCGCGTGGGTTTGCGTTTTTCGGTGGGATCACAGCGCGCGGCATCTACGACAACATGACCACGGCGGTGCAAACGGTGTTCATGGGCAAGCAGCGGGTGTTCAACCGGCGGTTTTTGCTGATGGCCGATCATTATGGCTTTACCCCGACAGCCTGCACGCCGGCGGCGGGTTGGGAAAAGGGTCAGGTCGAGAAACAAGTCGGCACGGCGCGCGAGCGCTTTTTCAAGCCGCGCCTGCAATTTCAGACGCTCGAGGAGCTGAATGGCTGGTTGGAAGCTGAGTGCGTGCGCTGGTGCGCGGCGAGCAGCCATCCCGAACGGCGCGAGCTTTCGGTCGAGGCGGCGTTCGCGCTCGAGCGGCCGGCGCTGGCGCCGTTGCGAGAGGCGTTTGACGGCTTTCATGAGCGCGAGGCGACCGCCAGCGCCACCTGCCTGGTCAATTTCGACCGCAACAAATATTCGGTGATGAGCGAAGCGGCGCGGCGTGTAGTGCAAGTGCGCGCTTATGCGACGCGGATCGTCATCCGCTGCGGCGGCAAAATCGTCGCCGACCACGCGCGTCAATTCGGCCGCGACAAGACCATCTACGATTTCTGGCATTATGTGCCGATTTTGACGCGCAAGCCGGGAGCGCTGCGCAACGGCGCGCCGTTCGTGGATTGGGACTTGCCGCCAAATCTGGCCGAGCTGCGCGCCCGGCTGGGCAAGAGCGACGAAGCCGACCGGCGCTTCGTGCGCGTGCTGGCGATGGCGCTGAGCGACGGCTTGGGAGCGGTGGAGGCCGCGATCGCTGAAGCGCTTGCATCGAATGCCGCGAGCGACGACGTAATCCTCAACATCCTGGCGCGCCGGCGTGAGCCGCCCGCGCCAGAGCCGATCGCCGCGCCCGAGGCGCTGGCGCTCGCCCATCCGCCGTTGGCCGATTGCGCCCGTTACGATCATCTGCGCGAAGGCATTGTCCATGCAGCGGCATGAGCTGATCGCGGCGATGAGCGAGCTTGGCCTCAAGGGCATGGCCGCGGCTTACGACGAGGCTGTCACCACTGGAATCAAGCGCCAGCGCGATGTGACCGAAATCCTCGCCGATCTCATCAAGGCCGAGGCGGCGGATCGGGCCATGCGCTCGATCCGCTACCGGCTCAGCGCCGCCAAACTGCCGCTGGCGAAGGATCTCGACAATTTTGTCTTCGAGGGCACGCCGATCAATGCCGAACTGGTGCGCGCGCTGCATGGCGGCGGTTTCCTCGCTGAAAAGCGCAACATCGTCCTGGTCGGGGGAACCGGATCGGGAAAAACGCATTTATGTATAGCCATCACCGCCAACGTCGTGCGCGGCGGCGTGCGCGGGCGCTTCTTCAACGTCGTCGATCTGGTCAATCGCCTGGAAGCCGAAGCGCGCGCGGGCAAAGCCGGCGTGTTGGCGGCGCAATTGGCGCGCCTCGATGTCGTGGCGCTCGACGAACTCGGCTATCTGCCGTTCGCCAAATCCTCGGGGCAGCTGCTGTTTCATCTGATCTCGAAGCTCTACGAAACCACCTCGATCATCGTCACCACCAATTTGGCGTTCGGCGAATGGCCCAGCGTCTTCGGCGACGCCAAGATGACCGCCGCGCTGCTCGACCGGCTCACCCATCATTGCGACATCGTCGAGACCGGCAATGAAAGTTGGCGGCTGAAGCACCGGGGCCGGGTTAAGCGCGCATCTTAACCGACGGGCGCGCCCCCGGCAATTCATCAACCACACTGGGCCCGGACAGGGCGGGCGCGCTGCGCTCCGCATGGTTCCGCGCGCCCGCCCTGTCCTACCGAGAGAGGGGTCCCTTTTCGACGCCGATGGGGGTGCTTTTTCAACGCCGATTGACACGAAGTGAGGCGCGAGCCGGTTAGCGTGCGCTCGTCGGCGGCTCCGGCCCCGCCGTTTGGGTCTGCTGCTCTTGCACTGCTTGCTCGCGCTGGCGTTGCTGCTCGGCCAGTTGGGCGGCAAAGCGCTGCGCTTCTTCGTAGTCGCGGACGCGGCGCGCGAGGTCTTCTCCGAAGAGCAATTCGCGGTCGCGCGCCTGTTGCGCTTGGCGCTCGGCGAGATCGTCCAATTCGACCTTTTTATTCGCCTCAAGCCGCGCTGCTTGTTCCGCGTGTTCGCGGTCGAGCGCTTTGACGACGGTGTTACGCGCCTCGTCGCGCTCGGCTTGGCGGCGATTAGCCCATGCGGGAGAGACGAACCCGATCACCACATCGACGACGCGGGCGAAGCCTTTGCGTTCTGCCTGTTCGTCGTATCGCTCCAGCGCCGCCGTGCGCGTGGCGTCCGATTGTGCCACCTTCGCAGCGATGTCCTGATCGAGCATTGCGCCAATGCGGTCGCGCTCTGCCGCGTGGAAGTCGGCAAGCCGCTGCATATCCTCGGCGTGCCACGCGCGCAGCGCCTCATCGAGTTTCGCGCCGCTCTTGCCGTCGTCGGCGGGCGATGATGCGGTGGGCGCTTCGGGGAGCGGTTTCGGCTCTGGTGCGGGCCGCTGCTCTTGCCGCGCCTTCGCCTCCGCGACGGTGGGAAGCGTGTCGGCGTCCACGTCGACCATGAAGCCCCGCAGATCCTTGGCGGTCATGCCTTTGATCTGGCGGGCCAAGCTATAAACCTCTCCCGCGTGATCCACGATCACGAAGTCGCGGCGGTCGCCTTGGGCGACGATCAGTCCGTGGTCGTCGAGTGTCTTTTGCAGCGCCGCGCCGTTCTCGCTGGCGTGATAGAGCGCCGTCACCTGATCCTTGAAGGCGCGCGGGTCATGCCCGCTGCGCTCGGCTTGCTGCCATTCAGCATGGCTGATGGGCGCGCGTTCCTCGGCGGGCTTCGTGACCACGGCCTCATGCCCGAACTCTTTTTCGAGGGCGCGGGCGACGCGCTTGTGGGCGTCGTAATTGTGGCTGTCCGCCACCAAGGTCATGGTGTTGATGTCGGTGCGCTGCCAGACGACATGGATGTGCTGGCGGTCGTTCTTCTCGTGCATCACCACGACGCGCGGCTGGCCGTCGAGGCCCAGTTCGCGCTCAAGCAGATCGACCGCGCGCGTCCATTGGGCGGCGGTCATGGCATACTGTGCGTCGGGGTCGATATTGGCGTGGTAGAGGCCGTATCGCCCCCGCGTGCCTTCGGCGATGGTCTGCCATTCGCTGAAGGCGTCGCCGATGGTGGCGGCGGTGGCGGGTTTTTCGAGGACTTCGACGCGCTCGTTGGTGTCAGCCCGCATCAGGTGGGTCTGAAGCTGCTTTGGTCCGCCCCGGCTTTTACCCTTGATGATCACCGCGTCGGTGTCCTCAACGCGGCCAAAATGGCTTGGCGCAGTTCGCGGTAATCCGCGAGCGCCGCCCACACTTCCGAAGCCGCCGCAACGCCGCCGCTATTGAGACGCTTGGCGATCTGGTTGAGGTTGCCGCCAACCTTGCCAATTTGGCCGAGAAGCTGGCGCAGCAACGCCTCATCCACCGGGATGCGGCTGCGGGCGCGCGGGCCGGGATCGCCCAATGCTGCGGCGCGCAAGAAGGCCGCCAACGTGAGGCCCTTTTGCATGGAGAGGGCGTCGATGGCGTCCCGCTCCTGTGGTGTCACGCGCACCATGATAGACGTGTTGCGCCGTCGTGTTTCCGATCCGCTGGTCATGCGCTTGCCCTCCCTTTTCGTGCGACTGTGCGCGAAAGGCCGAGGGCGGCTTGTGCGGCGGCGCGGGTCGTTGCCCGCGCAGGGATTCCAAAGGGCGTGTCGCCCATTGGTCGTCGCCGGGGACGAACCACCCCGGTCTGGTTTCCAAAGGGCACGAAGGCCGCTTTGGTCGTCGCTGGGCCAGGTTTCCAAAGGGCAGGAACGCCCTTTCGGTCGTGGGTGCAGGGGCGCGAAAGCCCCGCTCAGGTTTCCAAAGGGCTCGAACCGCTCTTTGGTCGGGTGCATGGGGCGAAGCCCCTGCGCTGAGGGATGCAACGGGGGACGCAGTAACCCCCTTGCCAAGCCAGCCAATCGTTAACGACGTTAACGATTGGCGGCGCGCGGTGTAGCCGCGCATGGCTTGCAGATTCCCGATTAAGACCAGCATAGCAGGAATTCGTTAACTTTCTGTGCGGACGTTAAGACTTCGTTCATTGATGCTGCAACGCAACATAGCCCTTTGCGCATCAAAAGCTATGGGCGAGTTCAATTACGTCCTGCCGCGCCAATCCCGCTCGCTGAACGTGGGCGTAGGCGTGCCAACGACCCATTGCGATGAAGTCCGCAGGGGTCATTGCTGGGGCTGTCGTGTTTCCTTCGGTGCGATAGCGGCGGTCCTGATCTTCCTGCCGCCATGCCGCTTGCTGCATGGCGCTTAGTGCGGCGAGTTGGGTGGGTTGGTCCGTGGCTTCCGGCACGAACCGCGTGTCCTGCTCGTAGGTTGGTTTGGCCGTAGCAGAGCCGATGCCCGCCCGCCCGAGAAACGCTTGCGCCGCCTTGAAGTAAAATCCGGGTCCGCCCGCGTCCGGTGGCAAAGCCGCATCGTCTACCGGATCGAAGGGTGACCAGCCGCTGATGAGCTTCCGTTGATCGAGGCTTTCCCACTGCCCGTCGCCAAACACGCGGTTGCGCTCGAATTCGCCCGCGACCCAACAGGCATAGGAAACGGTCGCCTGATCCTCGCTGCGCAGGAACACTTTGCTGCGCGATTGCTGCATGAAGTTTTCGGCGGCGTCCTTACCCATGGATTGAGTTAGGGCGGCGACGGTCTGCGTGGCGAATACACCCGCCAGTCCCGTCGAGCGGGCAACGTTCCAGAAGGTCGCGTCGCTCAAGCCCGTTGTGGGATCGACGGTCGCCAGTTCCTGCACCTCGTCCATCATCACAAGGCAGGGCTTGTCCTGCGGGTTTTCGCCGGTCTTCTTCAGCGCAGCTTCACGCAGCCGCGCCTCCCGATAGAGAACCGTCTTCAGAAGGATTGCCACGAGGCGCGCCGGAAGCCCGTCGTCCATCGTGTTCAAGGTGATAAGCGCGATCTTGCCGTTCAGCGGCGCATCAAGGCTCGCGGTGTTGGTATCGAGCCCGCTCATGAAGCGCTCGCGCAGGATCGGGGTGCCCGCGAAGCCATCCATGAGCTGCGAGACGTTGGCCGTGATGCCGGTCTTGGTGTCCTTCGCCATCTCC
The DNA here is from genome assembly GCA_963732745.1 of uncultured Alphaproteobacteria bacterium. GTDB lineage: Bacteria > Pseudomonadota > Alphaproteobacteria > Caulobacterales > Aquidulcibacteraceae > Vitreimonas. Next base: position 98,776 of record CAVTAT010000009.1, read on the forward strand.
TTCCACGCCTGCGCGAGATAGGCGTGGCTTGCTACAACGTCAGAGCCCGCAAGGATGCGGGTGCGCTCTTCCAGCTTGGTGTAGCCGTCCCGGTCGCCCTTGTTCCGCGCCGCATCCATGAGCGCGAGTTGCGCTTTGGTTGCGCGGCCAATGGCTTCCAGCGCTGGCTTGAGGCGCTCTTCGTCGAGCACCGCCTGATACGCCCACCAAAGGCTGTAGGGGTTGAGATGCTTGGCCTCGGCCTGACCTTCTGGCGTCGCGGCGTAAGCGCGCCCGATGGTCAGCATGTGCCGCATGACATTCGCCGCCATGTCGGGCCAGAAGCTGTCGCCTCTGCCGCCGCCCATCTGGTTCAGCACTGAACGCAGCGCAGCCGCGATCTGGTTTGGCGTGAGTTTCGCGGTGATGTTCACGCCCAATTCACCGGGGCCGGTTCCGATGCGCAGCACGTCGCCCGAGCGATTGACGGCGGCGGCAATCTTCTCCGCGTCACGCCACAAGACGCCCTTGGCGTCCGTGACGTATGCCCCGAATTGCGGCTGCGCGAGCACTTGGCTCATGAGCGGCTTCAAGACGGCGGTGGTTTTGCCATCGCCGGTGCCGCCGAACACAAGCACGTGCTGGAACAGCGACTCGCGGTCGAGCGCGATGCTCTGCCCTTTGGTGGGGGCGGCGAGATCGCCCCGCAGCCGCATCGTGCCTGTGCCTTCACCTACTTTGAAGAGCGGCGAGCCTTCCAAGTACCCGGTCGCGTGCTCCACTTGGCGCACATAGCCGGTATGGGCGAGCGCGCGGGATTCCGCGCGATAAGGCCAGCGCACATGGCTATCCTTGGAAATCGCCTCATACGGCGCGGATGCTTCCTTGCGCCAATGTTCGACCGCAGCGATGGCGACCATGAAGCCGATGCTTATGGCGATCAGCAGCCACACCGCGACAAGGCCGATCAGCGTTACAGCACCATGCCACAGCGCCCCAAAGGCGCTGGCGACGACACTCTGCCAGACATCCCAGCCCGAGACATACACCGGGACTTCGCCGGGGAATTGCTCAAGCAGCACTTGCGGAGCGTCGCTTGCTTGCCCCGCAAACATCATCATGCCGACGAGGATAAGCGGCTGCACGATGAGCGCGATCAGCGCGGCCACAAGACCCATCTGTCCAGCGGTCTTCGTGTGCCCCGCGCCGAAATGGCGGTCGGCCATCCAAGGGATTTCTCGACCGCCGACGAGCTTGCCGTCTTCCCACAGAGGGCGACGAATATCGTCCGGAACTGGATTGTAGAGGAAAGGGAAGCGCGTTTCAGGCCACATCTCTTGCGCAATGGCGGGGCGGTCGCCAGCGGCGACGCCAACCTTGCGCTTTCCCAACTGCTCGATAGCGGCGGCGAAGAGATCGCCGACCCGGCCTAAAAGAGGGATGCGCGCCACAAGCCAGTTGATCGGTGTCCAGAAGATCATGGCCGCAAGCCCGATCACAAAGAGCGCGAAGGAAGGCACGAGGTTTAACGCGCCCAAAATGAGCGCGCGGGTCATCGGAACGAACATCAACCCGATGAAGATGGCGATGCCGAGAATGAATGGCGTGAATGCCATGAGCGAATCCATGGTCATGATTGCCCCTCCGTGGCGAAGGCGGATGCGGGCAAGAAGTCTCGCATCGTCGCCGGAACGGCTGCCGGATCGACGCCTTGTTGGTCGCAGGGCTGCGCGCCCGCGATCTGAAGGCAATAGAAAACCCATTGCCGCTCTGCGCCGCGTCGCAAGACGCCAAAGGCGCGCTGCAACATCGGTTGCGGGCGATAGCCCGGATAGCGCATGGCGGCGTCAACGTAGTAGCCGACCAGCACCGTGCGGCCTTCCTGCACGGCGTGAATTGCGCCGGGCTGCCAAGCGCCTTGCCAGAATTCTTCCGCGTTCTGTGTCACCACGGATTCAGGCAACCGCCCCGTGGTGTTGAGCGCTTCGGCCAGCGTCGCCACGCTTATAGGTGCATCGTCTCGGGTGAGTGCGCGCTCCGCGTTCGCGGGCGTGCCGTCAATCCTTCCCTTGTCCTGTAGAAAGACGGCGATGGTTGCGCGCTGCTGCGCGACAAGCGCATTTTGCGCATCGGCAACGCGCGTTGATGTGGCTGCTGTCGGCAAGTACGCTGTGATGGTGACGCCTAGAATGACGGCGATCACGGCTGCTGCAATCACGAACGGCACGGCGTTGCGCCATCGTGCGGCGCGCACGTGCCCCTCGGTGACAAGCAACTCCCATTGCGACATGGCGAGCCCCCCGCATGGCGGCCCTGCCTGTGCGGGCCGGATCACGGAAAGCTAACGCGCGGTGCGACCGCGCATAAGTGAACACAGCTTTTACGCGAGTATCGGCGGGATTTTTCGAGCGGCGCGAGTTTTCGCGTCGCTATCGTCAGCGCCGCATTGGCGCTGTTGTTGTTAGAGTCCAATCAAGGGCGAGCGAGAAGCGTCGGACGTTCCTTCCCCTTTAGGCCCGAGACCTCGGCCTTCTTATTTGCATCCTCGCACCGGTTCGTCGTTATCGCCGCAAGCCTGAAGGCTTCTCCACTTCGTTACGCGCAGGTGCGGCTGCTCCGAACGCGCTGCTCCTTGTCCGCGCATGAAGGCCGCGATGGTCGCGGCCCTTAGACCAAGGAGAAGAAACCATGACTTTCATCATCACGCCCACTGATCTTGTAGGACTGACCGAACAACAACTCCGCGCCAAGCGTTGCGCGATCTTAAACGATCTCGCTGCACGCGGCCTAACGCTCGAAGAGTGCCCGCATATCGCTGTCAGCATCCGCTTCATCGACGAAGCTCTGGCGCGCGTCGTCTGTCGTTTTCCGAAACCGCGTTTCTAGCAGCAAGCGCCAGTGCCATTTTTCTGTTCGACGCGGTCGCCCTATCGCGAAACTATGTTGCCTAAATACCGGAAACAACGACACCAAATTACGCGCGTTTGGTATTAATATGGAAAAATAATAGCGGGACTTACAAAAATCATCACAAATTGCGGAGTTATACTTATGAAAGACAAAAGTGAATTAGGCGATACGCGTGCGACAGATGCGTTCGGTTTGACTTTGGCTGAGGAAAGAGTTTTGAGGCGGGATGAAAGGGACAGGGCGAAGGCTAAAAAACTTCGCCGACCATATATCAGCGATCCGGGCTTTCTTGGACCAGACCGCTACGGAAATGAGGAGATTGCGGATGCAGCATATATGATCAGACAAAAGCGCGCGAAAAAGAAAGACCACGCGCCAAAAAGACCAGATACAGGTGTTCTTTGCCGCCGTCCCTGGTAGGGAATTCAGGTTGGAGCGATGGCCGGTGCGTCCTCGACGAGGCTCTATAGAGCTGCTTTGAACAGCCGACGCTTTGAATGCTTGGTGGCGCTTGCTTAGGAATCGGTGGCTGCGATGACGCCCGCCGTGGACAACTCGAAACTTCCTCATCCTTACCATGATCGCGCGCAAGGCGCGCCAAATCGTTAAAGGTTCTTGTTATGCGATGGCCGATTCCGTTCGGAAATCTTATGGCCACCGTGCGTCGCGTCCGCTCCGCACTTCGCGGGCTTACGGACCGAGCCGTTCAGCTCTCTTGCGCCGTTCGCCATCGACAGTTCTGCCGATTGAAATTTGAAGGAGTGATGGTGCGGGCGGCCGGACTTGAACCGGCACAGGTCTTGCGACCCTACGGATTTTCTTACCCGCTACGACTTTCGCCGCCGCCCCAACACAAGCCATTGGGGCGTTTGTGGTCTGGACTATCCCTTCACCCTGGCCGCCCCAACGTCGGGGGCTTTAGGTGCTGCCCGTCTAGTCTCTACACCTTCCCTCGTTGAGGGCTTGGCTCGGGATTGCCAGTTAAAGGTTTCCCCGACTTTGAGCAGTTCTACGTCTGGGGTTTCCCCGAGCGCACTCAATTTTCTTGGCTTAAGTCCGTTGCGTCTACCAGTTTCGCCACGCCCGCGCGCCATGCATATCTATACCCCGTCTATGGCCTTTTCCTCAAGGATGATTTGGAACGCCCTCGCTTGGTCCGGGACTTTCTGTCTTTCGGCGGAAATTGCGCCTTTTCTCCTTCCGGACGTTGATGGCAGAGGCGTCGAGCGTATTCTTGATATGGGAAGCGTAGAAATTCTCGATCATCTCGACGCTGGTGCGGCAATTCTTTGCAATTTGGTAGATGTCGGCACCCTCCATCAGGCGCAAACAAATGTAGGTGTGGCGCAGGCTGTATGCGGTGCGCCGCTGCCCTTCGCGGTCAACGCGCAAGCCGAGTTCTGTGAGAAGCGCGTTGAAAAGCTCCCGCTGAAAACTGGGGAAAAGCTGGTCAGTCGGCTGCCCGTTGTTGCGCTTCTGAAGCCGTTTGAACGGCATGACCGCGCCGGGCATGCTCTTGCAAAAACCGACGCCGCGTTTTCCCCGCACTTCAATTTCGAGGATGCGTTCGCCCGTTGCTTCATCGGCCACGATGGCAACGTCTCGATATTCGAGGCGCAATGCCTCATCAGGCCGGAGGCCGGTGTTCACCATGATGAGGATGTAGTCGTGCAAGTTCTCGCACTCTTTGCGCCAGCGCTCCTTCTTGGGTTTGGCTGCGCGTTCGCGCGACGCCTCATAGAGGCGCTTGTAGTCCTCGGGAGAAAACCAAGCCCGGTGCGTGATTTTACCTGATTTCTTGTAAGGGGCTGACATATCCGGCAACGCGGAAAGCCAGCCCTTGCGGTTGGCCGTCTTCAGCACTTGGCGGAGCGTGACCATCTCTTGATGCAGAGTGCTGCGCGCGGGACGCTTAGCAGTGTTGGTTTTTGCATCAAGGCGCGACGTGGCGCGGTGAACGCGATATTCCTGAATGAGGCCCGCGTTGATTTCTGAGAGAGCCTTGTTGCCGAAAAATGGAACGAGGTGCACACGAAGGTGGATTTCCTTCTGATCCATATACCTTGGGTTTCTCTCCCCTTGCGTAATGACGGTGGTCTCTTTGACGAATGCATCGACGGCCTCGCGGAACGTCGGGCCGGTCGCCGTTGGTTTTCTTCGCAGGTCCGCAAACTCGGCGGGCAACAACGCCGTGTCGAGCGTTTCATAAAGCGGCTTCCCCTGCCGCCTGCGCCGCTCCTCGGCGTAGCGCTCCATGTACCAGTTGCGGGCGAACTCCTTGGCAAGAGCGAGATTGTCTTCCTTGGTGCTGGTGCGATGATTGCGGCGGTTCAGATATGTCGAGCACTGCCAATAACGGCTGTTCTCACGTCGATAAACGTGCAGTCTGCCGTCCATGAATGTGTGCGTTTCCTCTGACATGTCCTTTGAGCCAAACTGTGTAAGACATGTGTAAGGATATCATCTCTGAGAAAAACCGGCAAACTATTTGATTAAATTGGATATTATTCGGTTGAAAATTTTCCGTATTTGCTTTTAAGTCCGCTGCGTCTACCAGTTTCGCCACGCTCGCGCGGGTTTGATATGGGCCAGGTCAGGCGGATTCGTCCACCTCTTCCGGTTCCACGCCGCGGGCGCGGATCAGCGCGGCCAGGTCTTCGCCGGCCTTGGCCAAGGCCGCCGGATCGGCCGAGCGCGCCACCAGATGGGCGCCAAAGCCATCGACGCCAAACCAGGGATAGGACCCAAAGCTGACCGCGGGGCGCCCGTTTCAAGCGCTTCAAGCCCGGCGGCGATATCGCCCTCGCGCAGGCCGCGCCCCCGCAGCGTGCGCGAGCGCACCACCGCGCCGCCTTCGAGCCTAGGCCCGATATCGGCCAGCATGCCGCGCATGATCGAGGGCACGCCGGCCATGACGAACACGTTGCCCATTTGAAAGCCCGGCGCGCGCGAAACCGGGTTGGCGACCAAAATCGCGCCGTCTGGAATGCGCGCCATGCGCAGGCGCGCCTCGTTAAGCTCCGCGGTCTTGAAATGGGTTTCGAGAATGGCGCGCGCATCGGCGCGGACACCGATGGAAACGCCGAACGCCGCGGCGATCGCATCGGCGGTCTTGTCGTCATGCGTGGGGCCGATGCCGCCAGTGGTGAACAAATAATCGTAGGCCGCGCGCAACGCGTTCACCGCTTCAATGATAGCTTCCGGCGTGTCGGAAACCACCCGCGCCTCGGCGACCTGCACTCCCAGCGGGGCCAGGAATTTGGCGATGGTCTGCAGGTTCAGGTCCTGGGTGCGGCCCGAGAGTAATTCATCGCCGATCAGCAGCACGGCGGCTTTGACTTGCCTTACGGTCATGGCGCCATATTAGCAGCCCCAGCGCGGAGTGTAACGATGGATGAGGACGCAGGACGGGCGCAGCGGCAGGCGGGGACGTTGCCCGAACTCATGGGGCTTGAATGGACCGAGGCGCGCGCCGGCTTCGTGCGCGGCAGGTTCACGGTGAAGCCCCTGCACATGGCGCCGAACGGTTATTTGCACGCCGCCAGCGTCATCGCCTTGGCGGATTCGGCATGCGGCTATGGCAGCTTCATCTCGCGGCCCGATGGCGCGACCGGTTTTACCACGATTGAACTCAAGAGCAATTTTCTCGGCACCGCCAAGCTTGGCGACATTGCAAGCGCCGAGGCGCGCCTCGTCCATGGCGGACGCACGACTCAAGTCTGGGATGCCGAGGTCAAGAACGAAGCCACCGCCAAGACCATCGCGCTGTTCCGCTGCACGCAGATGCTGCTGTATCCGAAATAAGCCATACGGACCGCCGGCGTCTCGCCGGCATGGGTCAGCGCCAACAAGTGCCGGCGAGACGCCGCCGGTCCATATTTACTTGATCTTGCCTTCGGTGAACTCGACGTGTTTGCGCACGATCGGGTCGTATTTGCGGAACTTGAGTTTTTCGGTCTTGGTGCGCGGGTTCTTCTTGGCGACGTAGAAGAAGCCGGTGTCGGCCGACGAATTGAGACGGATTTTGATGGTGGTCGGCTTGGCCATGGCGCTTAACTCAAAAGTTCAAGTAAAGAGCGCGGGAAAATAGGGGCGCCGCGCGTAAAGTCAATTGCTGGCGACGAGCCGTTCCATGGCATGCGCGCCGGCCCGCCAGCGCAGAAACGGCGGCCCCCGGTTTTCCCCCGCCAGCCGGGCGCGGACTTCGCTCAGCACGAACCGGGTGATCGAGGGCAAATCCAGCGCTTCGGCCTCCTCGAAAGCGAACCATTTGGTGTGCAGCAATTCCTGGTCGCCCGGAGCCGGCTCGCCATGAGCGCCGATCGCGTCGGAATCGGCCATGAAAAAACGGGCGTCGAAGCGCCGGGTGCGGTGCGGCGGGGTTATGGCGCGGCAAATGAAGGCGAGCTTGGCCAAGTCAGGCCCCCCGGCGCCGCCAAGGGCCAGGCCCGCCTCCTCCCGGGTCTCGCGCACGGCGGCCAAGGCGTAGGCGCGCGGCGCCCGGCGCGCGCCGCCCAGGCGCAGCAGCGCCTCGGTTTCCGCCGTCAACTCTCCCGAAGCGAGCGCCCTGGCATCGCCGGCTTCCACCCGCCCGCCGGGAAACACCCATTTGTCCGGCATGAACACGTGCCCGGCCGCGCGCTGGCCCATCATCACTTCGCGGCCGCCGCGAACCAGGATCAAGGTCGCCGCGTCGCGCGGCTTCATTGGCTTGGGTTTTTCGCCCTCTGGCGGGGCGATGGGGACTTCGTCCGGGTTGAGGCGGAAGGGGCTGGCCATGCTATGAACTTAGCACATCCGGAGCGCCGATTTGGAAGCCGCCAAGGCACCGCCTATCGTCGCAGCTCATCGGCAGGGAGTGAATTTCATGGCGCGAAGCAAACCAGGCGCGGGGCAAACTGCGCTCGTCACCGGCGCATCGGCCGGCATCGGTATTGATCTTGCGGAGTGTTTTGCGCGCGATGGCTACGATCTTATCGTGAGCGCGCGCAGCGAAGCGGCGTTGCGGGATGTGGCCGATCGATTGGCGAAGGCCCACGGGGTAAAAACCCATGCGATCGCCCAGGACCTCGGCGCCATTGGCGGCGGCACGGCGCTGGCCGAGGCGATTAGGGGACGCGGGCTTAACGTGGATGTATTGGTCAACAATGCCGGCTACGGCCACGCTGGCGCGCTAACGTCTTCGGACCTTGCCACCCAGCTAGGCATGATCGATCTCAATGTCCGCGCTTTGGTCGAGCTGACTTATCATTTTTGGGATGCCATGCTGGCGAAGAAACGCGGCGGCGTGCTCAACGTCGCCTCCACCGCCGCCTTTCAGCCGGGCCCGCTAATGGCGAATTATTATGCCTCGAAAGCCTATGTGCTCTCGTTGTCGGAAGCGCTGTGGGAAGAAGCGCGTGGAACCGGCGTGCATGTAAGCTGCTTGTGTCCAGGGCCGACTGTGAGCAAGTTCCGCGAGCGCGCCGGCACCGGCAAGACGCGGCTCGCCAAGAATGCCGGCGCGGCGATGGCCTCGGCCCCAGTGGCGGCGCAAGGCTATCGCGGTTTCCGCGACAACAGAAGCGTCGTCGTCACCGGCGCGCGCAACGCGTTCCAGGCGGGAATGGTGAAATATCTTCCGCGCGCCACGCTGCTGCGCATCGTCCGCAACATGCAATCGCCAGCTTAAGGAACGCCCATGAGCCTGCACGGAATCTATGACGACAACAATCTGTTCGCGAAAATCCTGCGCGGGGAAATCCCCTGCGTGAAGGTGTTCGAGGACGACATCGCGCTCGCCTTCATGGATATTTTTCCGCAATCGCGCGGACACGTGCTGATTGTGCCGAAAGGTACAAGGGCGCGGAATTTCCTGGAGCTGGAGGCGAGCAAACTCGGGCCTTACCTGGAGCGCGTGCAGCGCATTGCGCGCGCGGCCGCAAAAGCGCTTTCACCCGACGGCATTGTTGTCACGCAATTCAACGGCGCGCCCGCCGGCCAAACCATCTTCCACCTGCACTTCCACATTATCCCACGCTACGAAAACGCAAAGCTGGCCGGGCACGGACATTCGAACAAGGCTGATGTGGCGGAGTTGGAAGCGCTAGCGAAGCGGATCGCGGCGGCACTTTAAGACAGTCCGAAGAGCGCCCCCGGACCGCCGGCTCCCAGCCGGCATGCGAGCGGTCAATCACGCAGGTCTGTTGTAGTTTTGCGGTGGTATGCCGGCTGGAAGCCGGCGGTCCGGGGGCGCTTCTTGGACCGCGCGTCTTCAGACGCGCATGGCGCGACCGACAAAGAGGGCGAGCCTGAAGAGCATTTACGACGTTAACGCGCGCGCGCACAGGCCTGGCGCTACATCCGCTGGCGCGCGGGTATCGGCGTATTTTTCTCGACGATCAAATAGCGGATCGTGGTCTGGCCGATATTGATCGCTTCATGGCGCACTTCCGCATCGTTGGCGAAATATGAGCCGCTTTGCAGCGCGCGATCCTCGACGCCGCTGGCATTGGTGATGCGCATCGTGCCGCCCTCGCCCAGCAGGTAACCGAAGTGCGGCGGATGGTAGTGCGGCTCGTGACCCACGCCCGGCCGAAAGGTGCAGCGTAGCATCCGCACCGAAGAATCCTCATGCAACAATTCGCACACCCGCTCGCCCTGCCATCCCGCGCACAGCGCCGACGGAAGCGGCGCCACTTGCGCTGAAGCAGCGCAGCCGCTCAACAACAAGGCGACAACAATATGGACCGCCGGCGTCCTCGCCGGCATCGTGGCGTCAACCGCAAACAAGTGCCGGCGAGGACGCCGGCGGTCCATAGCGTTCACGCCTTCTCCGGCTTTTTCCCGAAGCTCAGCAAGCCGCGCGATTCCTGGTGGTAGCTGAATTTTAG
>CAVTAT010000010.1:0-6700 GCA_963732745.1 uncultured Alphaproteobacteria bacterium
CGACGGCTTCGTCGCGGTGTCGCCGCCGGCGAACCATTACGATTCCTCGTTCCTGGCGCCCTGTCCGGCTTCGGGCATCATCATTTACGGCACCCGCGACAGCGTCACCACCGCCCTGTGATATGGAGCGCGTCATCGGCCGCATTCGCACCCAGAAGAACATCAAGGTCGACGGCCAAGCCGTGCAAGGGGCCGATCACTTCTATCGCGGGCGCGATCCGGGCGAAGATTATCTGGCGCAGGTCGAAGACCCACGCGCGCGCTTATCTGGAACGCAGAATGGCGGCGCCGCTGCGCCCACCCGCTTCAAAACGCTAATTATTCGGTCCGCAGGAAAGCCGGGCGCGGACCGCCGGAAAACCCTTCGGGGCCATCGTTGGCGCCCGGTTCTTCGTGTTCGCGGCGCTCAGCTTGGCCGTTTTCACGGGGCTCACGCCCTTCTCGAGGCTGGCGATTGTCGCCGGCTTCGCCCTCGCCGCCCGGGCGGAAGCGATTGCGCCGCCCGCGCCGTTGGCGCAATTCGCCATCGTCGCGCTCGCCGGGTTGAGGCTGTTGGACCGGGTGCGGCCTCCGTTTCCGGCTGTTCGCCGCGGGCGCGCACTTCAGAAACCGGGGCTTCGTTGTCGCCGCCGCCTTCGTCATCGCCTTCGTATTCGCTCTCGTTCGAATAGCGCTCGGTTGGCGGGCGGCGCCGCCGGTTGCATGGAGCGCAGCAAGCGGAAATAATGGTCGGCGTGTGGAAGATAATTTTCCCCCAGCACACGGTCGCCGGCGGAGGTGGCGTCACGCGCGAGTTGCAGGTAGCGCTCGTAGATCAAGGCGGCGGGGCCGCGCACCTTGACGTCGGGGCCGTTGCTTTCCAGCGCGCGATTGGGCTGGTGGCTGTAATTGCCCCTGATTGTTGTTGTGATGACCGCCGCCACCGCCGCCGCCGGGTTTGCGACCGCGACCGCGCTGACGCTTCATTGAATGTCCACCGTGCATATTTTGTATCCGAATAGGCGCGCCAATAGCCGCCATTGTTTCAACCTGCCGGGTCTCGTTCCTTGGGGCGCGGCGGTCACCGCCCGTCTTTTAGCCGTCCAGCCTCTGCTGAAGGAAAACGCGACGTCATCCCCGATGCGCTCGCGTTTCATTGAATTGTCCTCGGGGTTCGCACCCGCCGATTTCTGCGCCGCATGGTAATGCTTCCCGCGGCATGATCCAAGGGGTTTTTTCAGCCCTGTAGGTGACACTCGATATGTCCGGTTTTTGTAGCACTCGATTTGTCCGGTTTGGCCGGAGGGATCGGAGTGCAGGCGGAGATACGGATGGCGCGTCTGGTGGAGGCGTTTGGCAAGGTCCGGCGCGGCGGGCTGAGCCGGGTTGCGGCGGCGTCGGCGCTGGGTCTGAGCGAGCGGCATTTCCGCCGGCTCTACGGCGCCTATGAAGCAGACGGGGCCGAAGCGATAGTGGACCGGCGTCGCGGCCGGGCGGCGTCCAATCGGGCGGGGTCGGACCTGGTCGATTGGGTCGAGGCGCAATACCGCACCCGCTATTTCGACTTCAGCGCCAGGCATTTCCATGAGGCGCTCAGCAAGGCGCATGGCGAGTTTCGCTACGGCTACACCTGGACGAAATCGGTTTTGTATCTGCGCGGTTGCCTGAAACCCTCGGCCAGGCGCGGTCCTCACCGCACCCGGCGCGAGCGTTCGGCGCTGGCGGGACAGTTGGTGTTCCAGGACGGTTCGACGCACGATTGGTTCTGCGGTCGGCGCGGGCCGTGCGATCTGATCGTCACGCTCGACGATGCGACCGGGGCGATGCTGTCGGGGTTTTTCGTGGCCCAGGAAGGCACGGCGTCGAGCTTGCGCGGCCTGCGCGAAACCATCGAGCGCCACGGCTTGTTCGCCAGCTTCTACACCGACCGCGGCAGCCATTATTTCTTCACGCCGAAGGCAGGAGGCCGCGTGGATAAAGGCCATTTGACGCAAGTGGGCCGCGCCTTGATGCAGCTCGGCATCGCCCATATCCCGTCCTATTCGCCCGAAGCGCGCGGCCGCATGGAGCGCGTGTTCGGGACGCTGCAGGGCCGTCTGCCGCAGGAGCTGCGGCTGGCCGGGCTCTGCGACATCGAGACCGCAAACACCTGGCTCGCCGAGAGCTACATCGCCCCTTTCAACGCCCGCTTCGCCATCGCCGCCAGTGCCGACGATGACGTTTTCATCGCCTTCGCCGGCGATCTCGCCAACATCTTGTGCGTGCAGGAAGAGCGCGTCGTCGGGGCCGACAATTGCGTGCGCTATGACGGGCGCAGCTTGCAAATCCCCGAGCAGACGCACCGCCGCCATTTCGTCCGCGCCAATGTGCGCGTGCACGAATATGGCGACGGCAGCCTCGCCATTTTCAGCGGCCCGCGCGAAATCGCCCGCTTTGCCGCGTCAAGCGATGAGGAGAAAGTCGCGGTCCCGGCCGCCAAAAGCAAAGCGCCGTGCTCGCGGCCCTCAAGGCCAAGCCCTGCGGGCGGCGCTGACGCGCCGGCCTTGACCGCCGCTGCGCGCGACGCTCCCAGAGAAAAGCAGGCCGGGACGAAGAAACGGCCCTTTCAGCCGAACCAAGAAACAAACCAATTCCCGCCCTGAACCGGACATTTACAGTGCTAACAAAACCGGACATCTGTGCGTGTCATTGACAGGGGTTTTTTCAGCCGGGCAGCGCCGGCGACCACGCGGGCGATGCCATTGAAGTCGTGGAGGTGCGGCGCAACCCTGAGCCCGGCCGCGCGAGCCGAACTGGCTACCGCTTCGGCTTGGCCCTGCCCCACCTCCAAGCGCGAAGGCGCCGCCGGGCGCAACAGGCCGGCAGTGACGGGATAATGATGCGGTAGGCGCCAGGCCATCGGCGCCGCCGTCGAGCGCCAGGCGCGGCTCGAAGCGGCGACTTCGGGTCGAGGCCATCGATGTCGGCGGTCGGGATGTAGGGCGGGTTGGAGACGACGAGGTCGAAATGGCCTTCGCAGCTTGCGCCCAATCGGCCAAGCTGAAACGCGGCGCGGCTGTCCAGAGCCCAGCGCCGCCGCATTGGCCTGCGCCATGGTCGAGCGCTGCCGCGCTCAGGTCGACGCCAAGCGCCGGTCGCGAGCGGCCGATCGGCCAGGATCGCCAGCAAAATGGCGCCCGAGCCGAGGCCAAGATCAAGCACGCGCGCGGGCGCTTCGCCAACGGCAGCGCCTGCAGCGCGGCTTCCACCAGCAATTCGGTTTCCGGGCGCGGGATCAGCACGTCCGGTCTGACCGCAATCGATGCTTCCAGAAATGCCTGCGCGCCGATAATATGCGCCATCGGCTCGCGCGCGGCGCGGCGCGTCGGCGAACGCCCGCACGGCGGCGATTTGCGCTTCGCTGAGTTCGCGGCGCGGATCGGTGATGATGTCGAGCCGCGACACGCCCGCGCCCGCTTCCACCAGCAGACGCGCGTCGAACACCGGGCTATCCACGCCCGCCGCTTCGAGGCGGCGGCGCACGTCGGTCCAGAGCGACGACCGAGCGCTGTGCTCACGCTGTCGTCCTCCAGCGCCGCCAGCTTGCGCGCCTGCTCTTCGGCCGCGAGCGCGTCGAGGATCGGGTCGAGGCCGCCGCCGTCGATCACCTCGGGCAGATTGTAGACGGTGAGATTGATGCGGTGGTCGGTGACGCGGCCTTGCGGGAAATTGTAGGTGCGGATGCGTTCGCTGCGGTCGCCGGAGCCGACCTGGCCTTTGCGTTCGGCCGCGCGTTCGCGCGCTTGGCGCTCGCGTTCGGCGTCGTAGAGTTTGGCCTGCAGCATCTTCATCGCGTTGCGCGCGGTTCTGGTGCTGCGATTTCTCCTGCGCGAGCACGACGATGCCGCGAGGGCAAATGGGTGATGCGAACGGCGCTGTCGGTTTTGTTGACGTGCTGGCCGCCGGCGCCGGAAGCGCGCATGGTGTCGATGCGAATATCCTTGTCCTCGATCACGATATCGACTTCGCCTCGGGCTGCGGCAGCACCGCCACAGTGGCCGCTGAGGTATGGATGCGCCCGCCCGCTTCGGTTTCCGGCACGCGCTGCACGCGGTGCACGCCGCTTTCATATCTCAAGCGCCCGAACACGCCAGCGCCGCTGACGCTGGCGACGGCTTCCTTCACGCCGCCAAGGCCGGTTTCGGAAACGCTCTCCAGTTCAAAGCGCCAGCCGCGCGCTGCTGGCGTAGCGCTGATACATGCGCAGCAGATCGCCGGCGAACAGCGCCGCTTCCTCCCCGCCGGTGCCGGCGCGCACTTCGAGGATGGCGGAGGCGTTTTCGTCCTTGTCCTTCGGCGCCAGCAGCAACAGCGCCGCTTGCTCCAAGCCGGCAAGCGCTCGTGCGACGCGCTGCAATTCGACCTCGGCCAGCGCGGCCATTTCGGTCGCTCGCTGTCCGCCGCCATCGCCTCAAGGCCGGCGATTCGGCGCACGCGCGTTACAGCGCCGCGATCGCCTCGACCAGCGGCTTCAGTTCGGCGTGCTCTTGGCCCAGGCGCACGATCTCGGCGCCGTCGCTGGCGGCCGCCAGGCGCGCTTCGACGCGCTCGAAGCGGTCGACCGCCTGCGCCAGGCGGCGTTCCAGGCGGGCGAAATCGGCATTGACGCGCGCCGTCACATCACGTTCGGTGAAGATCTCGGGCTGCACTTCCGAGATTTGGGCTCGTCGAAGGCGATCTCGGTGACGCGGCGCGCGTAAGGCACGATCACTTCGACCGCGCGCGCCATTCGGCGCCTTCGATATGGAAGCACAGCGCCCGGGCGTCGTCGCTGCGGGCGCGCGCCGTCGAACACCAGGCCGGCGGCGATCAGGCCATTCTGCTCTTCATCGAGGCGGAACCCGGCGATCAGGCCGGAGATGTGATCTTGCGGCGAGGATGTCTCGATCGCGCAGATCGACATTGGTATGGATCTGCTCGCCGGTCTTGCGGATGCCCGCGCCAAACGGCGCGAAAGAGCCGCCTTCACGCAGCGCCCGGTGCGCGGCGTCGAACAGATATTCGTACGTTTCCTGCAGATGCCGCTGCAGCATCGGGCTCGCCTCTCGGGACGCGTTTTGCGCCTGCCCCGATATGGTCGATCCGGCGGGACTTGTCGACCGCGTCCTTTCTCAACCCACCGCTGGCGCGGCCCGCAAGTGGCTGGCCCGCGCTTCCACCAGCGCCACGATGTGCTCGACCATCGCGTCGTTCTCCAGCTTGTGATCCTGCTTGCCAGCGACGTACACCATGCCCGCGCCCTTGCCGCCGCCGGTGAAGCCGAGATCGGTCATTAGCGCTGCCGCCGCAAGCCGCGCTGCGAACGCGGGATGTGGACTGAAGGCAAGCGCCGGACGCGACGGCCGTCAAGATCAAGGGTCGTGAACGCGCCGCGACCGTGGTCGGGAAGCGCCAAAACCCGGCTGCGATGACGAGGAGGCTTTCTTGCTCGAGACCCTCGATCCGCGCCAGGACGACGCCCGACGAAGCGTGGCCGAACAGAAAAATTAGCGCGCCGAATCCCTTGTCTTGGGTGAGCAGGACGCGATCACCCACACGGGCGGCGCGCAGCACATCCGGTCCTTTGCCCCGCTTGCGGCTTCCGCCGCCCCCTTCACGTCGGCCCGCGGCGCGCAGCGCCCGAACAACGCGAAGGTCAAAACATTCGTCCGCGTAACAGCGACTCATCCACCGCGACTGTAGCCGCGCCCTCCACCCGCATCGGCCGCATTTATCGGCGGCGAAAGCCAAGGCGGCGGCGATGTCGGGCTCGGCGATGGTCGGGTAGGCCTCGAGCAGGGTCTCCGCCCGCATGCCGGCCGCCAGCTGGCGCAAAATCAAATCCACCCCGATCCGCGCGCCGGCATGCGTGGGTTTGCTCTCGGACCAGCGTGTCGGCGTCGATGGCGATGCGCGGATGGCCTGGGGACTTGGGGCATGGGGGGATTTTCTTAGTGCGATCCGCGTTGGGTGTCGACTTCGCCACGCTCCCCGAAAGGACCGAACTTCTGACTTTGCTGTGCCTTTGGAACGGCTTACATTGCGACGACGGAGTTCGCGCGCTCCGAACTGCGCGACTTCATCCGCAGCGGCGCTGAAATCCCAACGCGCCAAGTTCCTGATACAGCGCTCCGTCGCGAAAGTCGCTCTCCCGAAGGTCAAATGGCGCAAGCATGTCTAACACCGACTGGGGATCGCACTCGATCTTAACTGCCGTCCAGGTGAAGAGCCAACGGCCACACGCTGCCTCGCTAAACCCACCGCGCTCCAGCCAGGATTGCACGCGCGCTTCGAGTTCGGGGCCATTGAGCAATTGGAATGGGTGTCCCGGCGGCTTAAGAACTCGCGCTGGAAGCTGCCAGGTTCGGGCGCGATCTTCTGGGGATGTTTGTTCTGGGAGGTCGATTCCAACTCGACGCCATCATCACGCAACGCAATCACGCGCTCCACAAGGGTTGTTACATCACGTGAACTTCCTGACGAACGGTCACCTGACGTCTCGGAAACGCTCTCCAGACGGATTTCGTAGCGATCCCCGACACGATCTTCGAACTGCGGCTGTTGTGCGCGAACCTCGATCGCGAGTGGCTGCACTGCAAACATCACCGCCAAAACCACAAGTCGCAGTATGAGTCCCACGAAGCGTCGATTGCAGCGCAACGCGCATTCCATCATGCCCCCCTAATCTCCCCCGCCCTTGCCT
>CAVTAT010000011.1:0-199257 GCA_963732745.1 uncultured Alphaproteobacteria bacterium
AATGCGCCGCGCCCCAGGTCGCGCCGGCTTTTGCTTCCACGGTCAGCGGCACGCTCAGCGCAACCGCCGGCTCGGGCGCGGCTTCCATCACGCGTTTGGCTAGCGCACAGAGCGCCGCCGCTTCGCCGACCGGCGCTTCGAACACCAATTCGTCGTGCACTTGCAGCAGCATCCGCGCCTTCAAGCCAGCGCCCGCGAGCGCCTCCGGCAAGCGCGTCATGGCGCGGCGGATGATGTCGGCGCTAGCGCCTTGCAGGGGGGCGTTGATCGCTTGGCGTTCGGCGAAGGCGCGCTCCTGGTAATTCTTGGATTTGGCGCCGGCGATCCAGATGCGGCGGCCAAAGATCGTTTTCACATAGCCGTTGGCGCGCGCGTAGGCTTTGGCTTCCTCCATGTAATCGCGAATGCCGGGGAAGCGCTCGAAATATTTCTTGATGTACGCATCGGCCTCACTCCGCGCGATGCCGAGATTGCGCGCCAAGCCGAACGCGGAAATGCCGTAGATGATGCCGAAATTGATCGCTTTCGCCTGCCGGCGAATATCGCTCGGCATGTCTTTTACGGGAACGCCGAACATTTCCGAGGCGGTCAGCGCGTGAATATCGATGCCGTCGGCGAACGCCTTTTTCAGTTGCGGAATATCGGCGACGTGCGCGAGCAGGCGCAGCTCGATCTGCGAATAATCCGCCGAGACCAGTACATTGCCGGCATCGGGAACAAACGCCTCGCGCAGGCGCCGGCCTTCTTCGGTGCGGATCGGGATGTTCTGCAGATTGGGATCGTTGGACGAGAGCCGCCCGGTGGTGGTTGAAGCCAGCGCATAGCTTGTATGCACGCGCCCGGTGCGCGGATTGATCGCCTGGCCGAGCGCTTCGGTATAGGTGGAGCGCAGCTTGGCAAGCTCGCGCCAATCCAGCACCACGCGCGGCAGCTCGTGGCCTTCTTCGACCAATTGCTCGAGCACGGAAGCATCGGTCGACCATGCGCCGGTTTTGGTTTTCGCGCCGGCATTGAGTTTCATCTCGTCGAACAGGATTTCGCCCACCTGCTTGGGCGAGCCGATATTGAATTCGCGCCCGGCCAAGCCTTTGCGCTTCCGCTTCGAACTGCAACATACGCTGCGCAAAATCGCCGGAGAGCCGCGACAGCATGTGCGGATCGACGCGGATGCCCTCGCGCTCCATCGCCGCCAACACCGGCGGCAGCGGCCGCTCCAGGGTTTCGTACACGGAGATCAAGCGCTCGCGCGCAAGCTCGGGCTTGAGCTTCTTGTACAATCGCAACGCCGCATCGGCTTGCTCGCAGGAATACAGCGCCGCACGCTCCACCGGCGCGAGATCGAAGCCGATCTGCGCCTTGCCCTTGCCGATCACATCGGCCAGCGGCGTCAGCGCGTGGCCGAGATGTTTCTCCACCAACGACGCCTTATCGTGCGGATCGAGCCCGCCATAAAGCGCATAGGATTGCAGCATCGGATCGTCGTAAGGGCCGAGCGCGATGTCATGGCGCGCGAACAGCGCGATGTCCCATTTGACGTTGAGGCCGATTTTGAGGACGGAGGCGTCTTCGAGCAGGGGCTTGAGTGCAGCCAGTGCCGCGGCGAGCGGGATTTGCTCCTCCCCGCCCCCTGGTGGGGCGGGGGTAGGGGGTGGGGGGCGTGCAGAGGAACCGCGACGGCGCCGCTTGCGGTTTCGCCCCTCGTCCGGCCGCTCCCTGCCCCTCCCCCGCAAGGGGGGAGGGTTCGCTCACCCCAAGCGCCAACTCGCCCGCAAACAATTCCCCCGCGCGCGGATCGGCGGCGCGGTGGGCTAGCGGCACGTAGCACGCATCGTTTGCGGCGAGCGCCAGCGACACGCCGACCAATGTTGCGCGCTGCGCGTCGAAACGAACTCGCTTCCGTGTCGATGCCGACTATCCCCGCCTCGCGCGCGCGCGCGATCCAGGCTTCCAGTTCGCGCAAGTCTCGGAAAATCTTGTACGACTTCGCGACGAAACTCTTTTTCGAGGGCTTCGACAAGTGGCCCGCCTCCGCTCGGCGCAATCGCCGGCGCGGCCTCCGCCGCATACGCCGCCACGATCGCCGCGCCTTTTTCCTTGGCGTAGTGTTCGCGCACGCGCCGGCCCAAGGTGCGAAATTCCATCGCGTCGAGGAAGCGCAGCAGCATCGGCCCATCCGGCTCGCGCACGGCGAAGCTCTCCCAGCCCTCCTCGACCGCCACATCGTCCTTCAGCGTCACCAGCACTTTGGAAAGCCGGATCTGATCGGCGAAATTGATCAAAGTTTCGCGCCTTTTCGGCTGCTTGATCTCGCCGGCGCGCTCCAGGATCGCTTCGAGCGAGCCGAATTGCGCGATCAGTTCGGCGGCAGTCTTGGGGCCTATGCCGGGCGCGCCGGGCACATTGTCGGTGGAATCGCCGATCAAAGCTTGCGCGTCGATGACTTTGTCCGGCGTGACGCCGAATTTCTCCAGCACCGCTTCGACGCCGAGCGGCTTCTGCTTCATCGGATCGTAGAGCTGGATTTGTCCGTCGGTGACCAGCTGCATCAAATCCTTGTCCGAGGACACAATCTTCACGCTGGCGCCCGCTTTCGCCGCCTGGCGTGCATACGTAGCGATGAGATCGTCGGCCTCAAAGCCGCCCATTTCGATGCAGGGCAGATTGAACGCGCGCGTCGCGTCGCGGATCAGCGGAAATTGCGGGACGAGATCTTCCGGCGTTGGCGGGCGATGGGCCTTGTATTCGGGATAAAGCTGATTGCGGAAAGTGATTTCGGATTTGTCGAAAATCACGGCGAGGTGCGTAGGCGCCTCGCTGCCCTTCATCTCCTCCAGGAACTTCCACACCATGTTGCAAAAGCCGGCGACAGCGCCGACGGAAACCCCATCGCTCGCCCGCGTCAACGGCGGCAGCGCGTGGTAAGCGCGGAAAATATAGCCGGAACCGTCGATCAGGAACAGGCGCGGGGGCGAGGGCTTGGTCATTTAGGTTCCGCATCCGGCCACGGATCGGCGGGGCGTTTCACTTCGGCGTAGAATTGCTGAATGACCGTCTTGAGCGGCGCCAAATCTTCGACTGCGACGCGCCAGGTCTTGCCTAACAGGATCAACTCGATGCTGTGGATGGCGTCGAGAATATCAAAGAGACGAAGCCGTGTCGGGCGGCTCATTGCGTCTAATAAACCTGCTGAGCGCTGGCGACGATATCGTCGCGCAGCATAAAGTGCAGACAATCGCGCGGGATCAGATCGACCGCGGCGGCGATCTTCTCTTGTATGAAACGCTCCAAGCCGATGACGCTCAGATAGCTCATGGGGTCGGCGGGGTCATCGTCGAAGAACAAGTCCACATCGCTCGCGGCGCCGGCCTCGCCGCGCGCCACCGAACCAAAAAGAAATAGCGCACGCACGCCGCGGTTGCGCAATTCCGGCTCCAAGGCGCGCAAGCGGACAAGGGCTTCGTTCTTGTTCATCTGCACACCATAGCACCTCCCCGCTCCCCCGTCAGCCCCGCATTAGCGTGTTCCAGTCGGGGCGCTCGCCGCCGGCGGCGGTGAGCGCGTCGGAATCGCCGCTGCGTAGGAAATCAGCGGCGACGGCGGCGATCGAAGCGGCGGCGGCGTGGAACAAGCCGGTCGCGGCCGAGAGTCGGCGTGCGCCGAGCGCCTTCAAAGCCGCGGCGTCGGGCGCGCCCTTCCAGGCCATGATGTTGAGCGGCAGAGCCACCGCTGCGGCGATGGCCTTGATGTCATCGCCCTTCAGCGCGAAGGGAACAAACAAGCCCGATGCGCCGGCCGCCATGCAGGCGCGCCCGCGGCGGATTGCCTCCGCGGCCGCTGCTTCAGGCGAGGCAAGCTGCTTGATGAACACATCGGTGCGCGCATTTATGTACAAGTTCACGCCGGCGCGCTCGGCCGCCGCGCGCGCGGCTTCGATTTTGCGCAGATGGGTTTCGTGCGGCTCGCGCCCGTCCTCGAGATTGATCCCCACCGCGCCGGCGCCGATCAGCGCGGCGACGTTTTCGCCGACTTGTTTGGGATCGTCCGCGTAACCGCCCTCGGCGTCGCAAGTGATCGGCGCGGATACCACGCGGGCGATTTCCTCAACGCTTGTAACCAACTTGGCGACCGGCAGATGATGGCCATCGGCAAACCCATGCGCCCACGCCACCGCCGCGCTCGAAGTCGCGATCGCCTTGGCCCCGGCGCGCTCGACGATCTTGGCGGAAGCCGCGTCCCAGACGTTGGGCAGGATGAGGAAATCTCGGTGCAGCGCGTGGAAGGTTGCGGCGTCTTGCGGGCGTGCGGGCATGGGCTGGCTCTCCGCTTATGGACCGCCAGCGTCCGCCGGCATTTTTTTACACACAAGCGCCAACGTCGTGCAATCCAAATGCTGGCGGGACGCCGGCGGTACAGAAGTTCAATGCGCGTCGGGATTATCCAGCACAAACCGCCGATCACAATAGCCGCACTCGACGAAATCTTCCTCGCCCATGTCGTAATATACGACCGGATGCCCGAGCGCGCCGCCGCCGTCGCATTTCACCCGGCGCGAGGTCACAGCGATCACTTCCGGCGCCGGGATGGCGTCGGGGCGACCAGGAGTTGAAGCATCGGTTGCCGGATTGCCGCGAAGTTTCGTCACGTCTCTTCTCGTTAGCGGTTGAAGCGGGCTGGTTCGCCACGTACCTAGAGCGCCTCGCCGCTTTGCGCAACGCTTCCAGGTTCCATGCTCGCCCCCAGTCCACAGCCCGAATTCGCCATCGAGGCCCACGGCCTCGACAAGACCTACCGCGCCCAGGGCAAAGGCGAGGCTGTGCATGCGCTGAAACACGTTGATCTCGCCATTCCGCGCGGCTCGTTCTTCGGCCTGCTCGGGCCCAATGGCGCGGGCAAGTCCACCTTCATCAACATTTTCGGCGGCCTGGTGATGAAATCGGGCGGCAGCGCCTCGATCTGGGGCCATGACATCGATGCCGACCCGATGAACGCGCGCGGGGCCATCGGCATCGTGCCGCAAGAATTGAACATGGACCCGTTTTTCTCGCCGCAAGAAACGCTGGAGCTTCAGGCCGGCTATTATGGCGTGCCCAAGGCCGAGCGCCGCACCGAGGAAATTCTCCGCGCCGTCGGCCTCTGGGACAAACGCGACGCTTACGCGCGCACGCTTTCGGGCGGCATGAAAAGGCGGCTCTTGGTGGCCAAGGCCATGGTGCATTCCCCGCCCGTTCTGGTGCTGGACGAGCCGACCGCCGGCGTCGATGTCGAACTGCGCCGTCAGCTCTGGGATTATGTGCGCGCTCTGCACAAGAGCGGCGTCACCATCGTGCTGACGACGCATTATCTCGAGGAAGCGCAGGAACTCTGCGACACCATCGCCATCATCCATCATGGCCGCGTGATCGCCTGCGAAGCCACCGAGCATCTGGTCGGACGGCTCGATCGCAAAACGCTGGTGGTCACCCCGCGGACGCCGATCAGTCTGCCCTTTGCCGGTTTCGAGGACGTCATATTCGCCATGCGCCCCACCGGGGCCTTTGCGCTCTCGTACAAGACCAGCGAACACTCGGTCGAGGAATTGCTGGACCGGGTGCGCGCCGCTGGCGTGGCGATCAAGGATCTGTCGATCGAGGAGCCGGACCTGGAAGACGTGTTCGTGGAGCTGACCAGCTAAGGCCCCCGCCGCCTATTCCATCAGCACAACCAGCTTTCCGGTGGCTGTGCGGTCCATGAGGGCGCGGATGGCTTGGCCGGCTTCTTTCAGCGCATAGCGCCGTGAAATGCGCGGGCGGATCTTGCCGGCTTCGTACATGCGGAACAGATCCTGCAAATTTTGCTCGTGCAATTTCGGCTCGCGCGCCATCGAGGCGCCCCAGAACACGCCGACAATGGAGCAGCTTTTCAGCAGCGTCAGATTGAGCGGCGGCGCGGGGATGCCGGCGGGGAAACCGATCACCAGATAGCGCCCGCCCCAATTCATCGCTCGCAAGGCTGGCTCGCAATAATCGCCGCCCACCGCGTCGTAGATCACATCGGCGCCGCCGCCGCACGCTTGCTTGAACGCATCCGAAAGCATTTTGCTCTGCTCGCGGGCAAACGCGCCTGGGGGATAGATCACGGTGGCGTCGGCGCCGCACGCGCGCGCGAACGCCGCCTTCTCCTCGCTCGACGCCGCGCCGACGACGCGCGCACCCATCGCCTTGGCCAGTTCAATCGCCGCCACGCCGACGCCGCCGGCGGCGCCGAGGATCAGCACTGTCTCGCCGGGCTTTAACTGCGCGCGATCCTTCAGCGCGTAATACGAAGTGCCATAAGTGAGCACGAAGGCGCTGGCTTCGTCGAACGGCATCGAATCCGGCATCGGCAGCACGCGGCTGGCCTGGGTTTTCACCTTCTCGGCAAAACCGCCCCAGCCGACCGAGCCGATCACCCGGTCGCCCGGTTTCAGCAGCGGCGAGACGCCAGGCCCAACGCTTTCAATAATTCCAGCAACCTCGCCGCCCGGCGCGAACGGGCGCTCCGGTTTGAACTGGTATTTGTCTTCGCAGATCAGCGCGTCGGGAAAATTGACCCCGGCCGCCTTCACCGCGATCACCACTTCGCCCTCGCCAGCGACGGGATCGGGCGCATCCAGCAATTGCAGGCTCTCCGGCGGGCCGATCTTTGTGCTCAACAATGCCTTCATGTGACGTTTCCCTGCCGACGCCCTCTTGGCGTATGACCGATCCAAAGCCTAGTGTTATGTCGGCCAGGCGGGGCGGCGCCGCAACGGAAAATTTGCATGACCAGAACGGGCTATTTTCTGCGTCTGGCGCTCTCCATCATCATCGACCTTGCCGATTTCACTCTGGGGCGGATCCCGATTTTTGGTTCGGTCACCGAGGGGGTAGGAACCATCGTGCTGTTTGTGCTTTGGGGGCCGGCGGGCTTGGCCAACCTTTGGGAATTGGCCGACTGGACCGAACAAGCCGACGCCTTCGTGCCGACCGCGACTTTGATTGCGCTTTATGTTGGCTGGCGCGAGGGACATTTGCGCGGCAAAGCCGCGGCACGCCGGCTCCGCAATAAGCATCATGATTTGGGCCCTCGCACTCCATGGCGGCGCTGGCGCGATCGCCGAGCGCGTCTACCAGCGCGAGGAAGCGCACATGGGCGCCCTGCTCGATCAGGGCGCGGGATTGCTCGCGGGCGGGGCAAGCGCGCTCGATGTGGTGACCGAAATGGCCGAGGCGCTTGAAGCCTGCGGTTTGCACGTGGCCGGCAAGGGCGCGGCGCCGAACGCACAGGGCGTGGTGGAACTCGACGCTTCGCTCATGGACGGCGCCACCCGCAAGGCCGGCGCGGTGGCGGCGCTGCGCGGGTTTGTCTCGCCGGTGCGGGTCGCGCGCGGGGTGATGGAGAAAACCCCGCACGTGCTGCTCGCCGGCGAGGGCGCGGCGCAATTCGCGGCGGCGCAGGGGTTTCGAGCGCGTGGGGGACCCGCGGACCTATTACACGCCCGCCGAAAGCGGCCTGCCGGGCGCCGGCACCATCGGCGCGGTCGCGCTCGATGTGTCGGGCCGGCTCGCGGCGGCGACCTCGACCGGGGGATTGCACGGCAAAATGCCCGGCCGGGTTGGCGATACGCCGATCATCGGCGCCGGCTGCTGGGCCGATCAGCGCGCGGCGGTTTCCTGCACCGGGCTTGGCGAATATTTCATGCGCGTGAACGCCGCCGCCGACGTTTCCGCTCGCATCGCCTATGCGGGACAAAGCTTGGCGGAGGCGGCGGCGGCGGTGATCGAGGATGTGCGACAATTGGGCGGGTATGGCGGCTTGATTGCGGTCGATGCGCGGGGAAATATCGCCGCGCCGTTTGCCAGCCAGGGCATGAAACGGGCCATTGCATCGTCAAATGGCGTGCGCGAAGTTAAATCATTCAGGTGAAATCATGAGAATTTTGTTTGCCGTCCTCGCTGTTCTGTCGCTTACCGCATGCGCATCCTCGTCCGCCGACGATGGACCGCGCGCCGATTGGCTTTGCGATCGCGGCGCCGCTTTCAGCGCCCGCATCAAATCAAGCGGCGACGCCGAAGTGTTCGCCGCCGGCCGCCTCTACACGCTTGAGCCAGCCAGCGGCGGCGGCTTTGCCGACGATGACGTGACCTACACGCCGCAAACCGAAACCGCCACGCTCACCGGCGCCTTTGGCGGACCGTATGTGAACTGCCGGAAAGGTTGATGCGCGGTTATTTTGGCATTGGCGCGGAGGATATTTCAAAGCCGATGAATCTCGGCGCGCTGATGCGCACGGCGCATGCCTTCGGCGCGAGTTTTTTCTTTACCCTGAACGCCGCGCCGAAAGTGCGCGAAGCGTACAACAGCGACACCTCGCGCAGCTTCGAGCATATGCCGTATTATCCGTGGGAAAATCTCGAGGCTCTGCGCCTGCCCAAGGGTTGCGCGCTGGTGGGCGTTGAGCTCACCGACGATGCGGTGGAATTGCCGCGCTTTCAGCACCCGCAATCGGCTGCGTACGTGCTGGGGCGCGAGCGCGGCTCGCTTTCGCCCGGAACTGATCGCGCGCTGCAAGCATGTGGTGAAAATCCCGACCCGGTTTTGCGTCAATGTCGGCCTCGCCGGCGCCATCATCATGTACGACCGCCTGCTCGCCCATGGCGGCTATCCGGCGCGCCCGATCATGCCGGGCGGGCCAAAGCTGGAAATGTCGCACACGCTTAGCAGCAAGGCATAACGCCGTCATTCCGGGGCATCGCGCGGCGATGAACCCGGAACCCAGGGAGTGACGGACTGCGCTCTGCGATCCCCTGGGTTCCGGGTTCGCACTCCGTGCGCCCCGGAATGACGATGTGTTTGCTTTGTGGAGCTGGTCGCGGTGAGGCGATCGCGCGCGCTTGTAGTCGCCGCGAGCGCACGCAATGATGCGCCATGATCGCTCTTGCCGCCGCCTATCAGCGCCTTTCCGCCAATACGCGCGGCGCGTTATGGATGCTGGCCTCGGCCTTTGTGTTCACCGGCATGGCGATGCTGATCAAATATCTGGGCGACGAATATTCGCCGGCGTTGCAGAGCTTTTACCGGCAAGGCGCGGGACTTTTGTTGCTGGCGCCGATCATCCTGCGCGATCCCGCCGCCGCTTTCCGCGCCACCCGCCCCGGCTTGATGATATTTCGCGCCGCCGTGCTCACGCTCGGCATGATTTTCGGCTTTTACGCCTATCAGGAATTGCCGCTTGCCGACGCCAACGCGCTCTCCTTCACTCGCACGCTGTGGATGGTTCCGCTGGCGGCGCTGGTGCTGCGCGAGACTGTGGGGCCCTGGCGCATCGGCGCCACCTTGGTGGGATTTTGCGGCGTGCTGGTGATGATGCGCCCGTCGGCGGAAATTTCACTGACGCTGCCGGTCGCCGCCGCCTTGGCCTCGGGCTTGTTGATCGCCGCCGGCATCACCGGCATGAAAATCATGTCGCGCGACCATTCGCTCACCACGATCACCGTATGCGGCGCGGTTTTGGGCTTTGTCATGTCGGCGCCATTCGCGCTACTGGAATGGCGTTGGCCGAGCTTGCCGGATTTTCTGCTGCTGGCGGCGATGGGAGCGCTCGGTTTGGCAAGCCAAATCTGCTACATTAGAGGCATGACGCTGGGCGACGCGGCCGCGATGGCCCCGATCGATTACACCCGGCTTGTCATTGCCATCGTCGTTGGTTTTTTCGTGTTTCAGGAAGTCCCCGACGCAGCCACCTTGGCCGGCGCCGCCATCGTCATCGCCGCGACCTTGTTCATCACCGTGCGCGAAGCGCGGCTGCAAAAACCGCCGGCCGTGTCGCCGGAATGAGGCGATAACGGGGGCTTGCGCGGATTTGGGTTTGTCACTATTATCGGTTACAAAGGCGCTCTTCGTATTGGAGATTCTATGTCCGGCGCCGACAAACTGATTGAGCGTTTCAAGCTTTTGCCGGCCGATTTTACCTGGATCGAGATGGTCCGCCTGTTGAGTCATTTTGGCTATGTCGTGCAGAAAGGCAAAGGCTCGCGGCGGAAGTTCAAGGCCGATGGCTTGCCAAGTCTCAGCCTGCATGAGCCGCACCCGGGCAAGATCGTAAAACGCTATGTGTTGCGCGAAGTTCAAGAGATTTTGACCAACGAGGGGCTGTTATGACGCGGCTTGAATACAAGGGTTATTTCGGCACGGTCGAGTTGAGTGTCGAAGACAAGGTTTTTCACGGCAAGCTCGCCTTCCTGCGCGACCTAGTGAGCTATGAAAGCGCCACGGCCGCCGGTTTGGTGAAATCGTTCAAGGAAGCGGTCGATGATTATCTCGCCGATTGCAGGGCGGACGGTCGCGCTCCGGACAAGCCCTGCAAGGGACAATTCAACGTCCGCACACGTCCCGAACTGCACCGCGCCTATGCTAGGCTTGCCTCGGAGCGTGGACAATCGCTCAACGAAGTGGTTAACGACGCCTTGGAAAAGGCCCTGCCGAAACTTCGTTGAGGCCCCCTTTGAGGCGTCTCGGGCGGCGTCTCGGGCGGCGTCTCTGATTGCCGCGCCGCGAGATCGTCCCCATAACCCGAACGTGACCAAAGCCCCGCTCCCCTCCCTCGCCGGCCTCTCCAAAGCCGGATCTGGCGACCAAGCTCGTCGCCATCGGCGTTGCCCCGAAGCAGGCGAAAATGCGCGCCGAGCAAGTGTGGGGTTGGATTTATCATTACGGCGTCACTGATTTTGCGGCGATGACCAATGTC
This sequence comes from uncultured Alphaproteobacteria bacterium, assembly GCA_963732745.1. Lineage (GTDB taxonomy): Bacteria > Pseudomonadota > Alphaproteobacteria > Caulobacterales > Aquidulcibacteraceae > Vitreimonas. The sequence goes on from CAVTAT010000011.1 coordinate 10,745, forward strand.
GCAAAAGATTTGCGCGCCAAGCTCGCCGAGCATTATTCGCTCGCGCGTCCCGAAATCGTCACCCAGCAAGTGAGCCAGGACGGGACCCGCAAATGGCTCATTCGCTTGGCGCCGGGCGTCGAAGCCGAATGCGTGTTCATTCCCGACGTCGGCCGATCCGGTGCGCTGTGCGTGTCGAGCCAAGTCGGCTGCACTTTGAATTGCAGCTTCTGCCACACTGGCACGCAGAAACTGGTGCGCAATCTGAGCGCGGCCGAAATCGTCGCGCAAGTGCTGATCGCGCGCGATGCTCTGGGCGAATGGCCGACCAGCAATGAAGACCGCGCCCTCACCAATATCGTGTTCATGGGCATGGGCGAGCCCTTGTACAATCTGGACAATGTCGCCGAAGCGATCGACACGATTTCCGACGGCGACGGCATTTCCATCTCCCGCCGCCGCATCACCGTCAGCACCGCTGGGGTCGCGCCCAAAATCGCCGAGCTCGGCGAGCGCACCGGGGCGATGCTGGCGATTTCGCTGCACGCCACCAACGATTACCTGCGCAATGAACTCGTGCCGCTCAACAAGAAGTACAATCTAGAAGCAGCTGTTCGCGGCGATCCGCACCTATCCCTCGCTCGGCAACGCCAAGCGCGTGACTTTCGAATACGTGATGCTGAAGGGGATCAACGATACGCTTGGCGAGGCGAAGGCGCTGGTGAAATTGCTCGCCGGCGTGCCGGCGAAAATCAATCTCATCCCGTTCAATCCCTGGCCAGGCAGCCCATATGAATGCTCGGACTGGGGAACCATCGAAGCCTTCGCCGAAGTGCTGAACCGCGCCGGCTATTCCTCGCCGATCCGCACGCCAAGAGGCCGCGATATATTGGCGGCGTGCGGGCAATTGCGCAGCGAAAGCGTAAAAACGCGCGCGAGCGAACGAGCGAAGGTCGAGCCGGCGTAAGCTACAAAAACCACCCGCGCGGATGGAGGATCGGTTTGCGCATCGTCGCCAGTATCAGCGCCACGAGAGAACGCAGCAACGCCCACAGCGATACCGTCAATTGTATCAGCAAAGTCGCCAGATAAAGAAACGATCCGACATAAGTCAGCAAGCTCGCCAGCACCCAGATCGAATAACCGAGGATCAGCGTGCGCAGCGCGTGCTCGTGGTGGGTGGCGGCCCAGGGCATGCCTTCGCCGCGATTGGCATGTGCCAACAGCGCGGCGGCGATTGCTACTGCGATTGCGATCACCGCCACGATTTCGCGCGGCACAGGTAGACCGAGCCCGGACGCGCCCATGACCAACGGCAATAAGTTGAGCGCGAACGCCGCCAGCGTCAGCACATGCACCAGCACCGCCTTGCCGCGATGGGTCTTCAGCCCCCACCCGCCCTGCTGCTGCGGCGCGGCCGGGCGCTTGGGGGGGCGACGGAACGGAGTGACATTGTCGGCGGGCATCGGGGTCCTGGGTAGGGGGAGTGGGGAATAGGGAATAGGGAATAGTCAGAGTGGGTGACAGAAGCCGTAAACTATTGACCCGATCCCCACTCCCTACTCCCCACTCCCTCCCTTACAAATTCAGCAAATGCGGATCGCCCCCTTGGGCGGCGATGTTGACGGAGATGGCGCGTTCTTCGGCGAAACGCAAAAGGTAAAACGGCCCGCCAGCTTTCGGCCCGGTGCCGGAGAGGCCCGAGCCGCCAAACGGTTGCACGCCGACGACCGCGCCAACGATGGTGCGGTTGACATAGACATTGCCGGCGGGAACCGCGGCTTTCACCGCCTCGGCGAAGCTTTCAAGGCGCGAATGCACGCCAAGCGTGAGGCCGTAGCCTTTGGCGGCAAGCTCGCCGCCGACCTTGGCGATGTCGGCGGGGTCATAACGTACAACATGCAGGATCGGGCCGAACACTTCGCGCTCGATTTGGGAGAGCGAAGTCAGTTCGATCAGCGCGGGGCCGAAGAAGGGGAGCGCTTCATGGACCGTCTCGCCGGCCAGCGCTGCCGGCGAGGGCGCCGGCGGTCCATGAAGTTGCTTCAACACTTTCGCCTCTTTCCCCATCCGCACCATGTGCGCGTCTAGACCCGCCTTGGCCTGCGCATCGATGATCGGGCCCACGTCGGTGCGTGGATCGGCGGGATCGCCGAGTACGAGGCAATCCATGGCGCCCATCAGCGTTTCGAGGATTTCATCGGCAGTGTCGCGCGGCAGGAACAACAGACGTAGTGACGAACAACGCTGTCCCGCCGATTGGAATGCCGAGGCGATCACGTCATCGACCACCTGCTCCTTCTGCGCGCTGGTGTCGCAGAACATGGCGTTAAGCCCGCCGGTTTCCGCGATCAGCGGTACGATGGGACCATCCTTGGCCGCAAGCGCGCGATTGATCAGGCGCGCCACTTCGGTGGAGCCGGTAAATGCCACGCCGGCGATGCGCGGATCGGAAACTAGCGCCGCGCCAACCGCGCGGTCGCCGATGACCAGCTGCAGCACTTCCTCAGGCAATCCGGCCTCGCGGAACACACGCACCGCCGCCTCGGCGATGAGCGGCGTTTGCTCAGCTGGCTTCGCAACCACCGTATTGCCTGCCGCGAGCGCCGCGGAGAGCTGGCCGCTGAAAATCGCCAGCGGAAAATTCCATGGGGAAATGCACACGAACACGCCGCGCCCGTGCAATTCGAGATGATCGGTCTCGCCCGCCGGCGAGGGCAGCGCCACAGGCCCCGCGAACAAGCGCTCGGCTTCGGCGGCGTAATAGCGGCAGAAATCCACCGCCTCGCGCACTTCGTCGATGCAATCCTGCAACGTGCGCCCTGCTTCGCGCGCGATGATTTGTACAAGTGCGTCGGCGTCTGGCTTGCAACGCCATCGCCCATGGCGCGCAAAATCCGCGCCCGCTCCGCGCCGCCGCGGGCATTCCAGGCGGGGAAAGCGGACAGGGCTTCTGAAACCTCCCCCCTTGCGGGGGAGGTGGCCGCGAAGCGGCCGGAGGGGGGGCGTGCAGAAGGCAATCCAAGCGGCGCCGGCGCGCCATTTCCTGCACGCCCCCGCTCCCTGCCCTCCCCCCGCTGGGGGGAGGGTTCTTGCAGCGCTTCCCGCTCGCTCGCAATGCTCAAATCCCGCCCGGTCGAATTCCTTCTGCTGGCGCCATAGAGCTGCTGCGGCGGCGGCAGGCGCGGGTGACGGCGGGGACGGGCCTCAAGCGTCGTGAATCGGATCGGCGGCGACAATGTCGGGGGAGACATCGTCGTCGAGGAACGAGTGTACAAAACTAGTGTTGGCGCCGTTCTCCAACAGGCGGCGCACCAGATAGGGCAGCAAATCCTCGTGCCCGCCGACTGGCGCATAAACCCGCACCGGCAGCGGCGGCTCGCACGCCGCGTAGAGCGCCTCGCCCATGCCGTGCAGGCGCTGGAATTCGTAAGCGCCATCGCGCCCCGCGCTGTGCGCCATGCGCCGGACGGCGGCGACAGTGTGAGCATTATGGGTGGCGAATTGCGGAAAGATCGCGCCGCCCGCCGCGATCAGATCGCGCGCGCAAGCGAGATAATGCACGTCGGTGGCGGCTTTCGTGGTCCACACCGGAAAGTCCGGCCGGCCCATGATCTGCGCGCGCTTGATCTCGCCGTCCCAATAGGCGCCCTTGACCAATCGCACTTGCATCGGCGCGCCGCGTTTGCGTGCGAGTGTGGCCAGCATCTCGATCACGGCGCGCGCGCGCTTGTGATAGGCCTGCACCGCAAGCCCCAAGCCCTCCCAACCCTTCAGTGAAGGCGCGAGCGCCAGGCGCTCGAATAGTTTCAGCGACAGCACCAGGCGATCGGCCTCTTCCGCATCGAGGGTGAGGCCGATATTCCAGCGCTTGGCTGCTTCGGCAAGTTCAAGCACGCGCGGATAAAGTTCCGCCATGACGCGTTCTTCCTGCCGCGCTTCATAGCGCGGATGCAGCGCCGAAAGCTTCACCGAAACACCGTTCTTGGACCGCGGGCCTTCAGGCCCGCTCGCTTCGTGCGCGTCTGAAGACGCGCGGTCCGCGCCGACCGCTTCAATGGCGTCAAGATAGCTCGCCAGATATCGTTGCGCATCGGCATAAGTGCGCGCGCCTTCGCCGAGCATGTCGAACGAACAGCGCGCGGCCAAACCCTGGCGCGTCATGCCGGCGCCGCGCTTCAGCGCTTCCTTGATGGTGCGCCCGAGCACGAATTGCTCGCCCAAAATGCGCATCGCCTGCATCGCCCCGGCGCGCACGACGGGTTCGCCCGCACGCTGCACGAGGCGCGCCACCACTTCGCCGGCCTCGCCCTTCATCTCATCCGGCAGCGAGACGATGCGGCCGGTGAGCATCAGCCCCCAAGTGCCGGCGTTGACCAGCCAATGGTCCGAATTGCCAAGATGTTCGCGCCATTTGCCGCTTCTGATCTTCTCCGCGATCAGCCTGTCGGCGGTCTCGGCGTCGGGCACGCGCAGCAGGGCTTCGGCGAGGCACATCAGCGCCAAGCCTTCGGCATTGGAGAGTCCGAATTCCTCGAGGAAGCTCTCCATCACCCCCTTGCGCCGCTTCAGCGCCCGCGCCCGCACCACCAAAGCGCGCGCCTCGGCGTTGACGCTGGCGCGCGCGGACGCATCCAACGGAAGCGCCGCAAGCAGCGCGGCTAGCGCGGAATCCTCATCCTGGTATTTTAGCGCATCGAGCGCATCCCAATCCATGGCGGCCCTGTTTCAGCTGGGAAAATTCAGCCGCAACGCGATCGCGGAGAATTCCAGGAGATCATCCAGACTCTTTTCGATAACGGCGCGCACAATGGCGATGTCGAGGTTATGGTATTGGTGAACCGCGAGATTGCGGAAGCCGACCATGCGCATCAACCGATCCGCAAGGTCCGGGCTGATTATACCGTCGGCGACCAGGGCGGCAAATCCGTCGCGGGTTGACGCGGGCGCGCCGAGCCCTCGCAAACGAACAATCCGATTGGCGATGTCAATGGCTGCTTCGCATGCGCGACCGACATTCAAGATTGCGGCGTCCTGCCGGGTATAGTCGGCGCCAAAATTGGCGCTCGCCGCCAATTCTTCACGCGCTCGACCAATGCAGCGCTCCATGATCTGCGCTTTGCCAACGATAACATTATCAGGCATGGACGCGCCCGCGCTTGGTGATGTCGGCTTCAATGCCGGCCCGTCGGGCTTTTAAATCCTGGTAATCGCGCATGATTCTTAATTCGAAGAGAGCGGCCGCGTCCGGCGCGGGCGCGTCAACCAAACATCCTTCGTTAATCGCCTGAAACTGCAGGATCGTCGAAGCGTCCGCCAGATCGACCAGATCGACGTCGCGCAGCAAGCAGCGCCGCGAGTTGGTGGGTGAGTTCGATGACGCGTTCGCGCGGCAATCGCCGCCCAGCAAAAACCCCGAGATCGACATCGCTATCGGCCCGCGCGGTCCCAGCGGCGAAGCTGCCGAACAGATAAACGCCGGCGAGCCCCGGTATTTCGCGGCGCAGCAAGGCCAGGGCGGGGGCCAGATCGAGCTCCATACCGCTACATGCGCGCGCCGGCCGGCGCGGGCAAGCCTGGCCCCTTGCGCTTGCTGGCGCCGCATGGTCAGACCTGCCCCCCGTGACCGCCGAAACTGAATTCACCGATACCGAGGCCGAGGACGGCCCCGCCGCCGGCCCGGCGCTGGCCAAGAAAATTCTGCTCGTCACCGACGCTTGGGAGCCGCAGGTGAACGGCGTGGTGCGGACGCTCGCCAACACCATGGAGCATTTGCAGGCCATGGGCTGCGAGATCGAGGTGATTTCGCCGGCCGATTACCCCAATTCCGTGCCGCTGATTACGTATTCGGAAATTCGCCTCGCCCTCGGCGCCCGCGAGGATGTCGAGGACCGCTTTCTCGCCTTTGCGCCAGACGCCGTCCACATCGCCACCGAAGGCACGCTCGGCTGGGATGCCCGCCATGTCTGCCTCAAGCACAAATTTCCATTCACCACCAGCTACCATACGCAATTTCCCGAATACATCACCGCGCGCTTCCCGTGGATTCCGCTATGGGCAGGCTATCGCTACATGCACGCTTTCCACGACAAGTCCGGCCGCATGATGGTGGCGACGCCGACCATGATCGATCAATTGCGGCTGCAGGGCTTTCGCAATGTCGCGCTGTGGAGTCGCGGCGTCGATGTGGAGTTGTTCCATCCTTCCAAGCGCGGCATCGATGGCGGCTTGTTCAAGCATTTGCCGAAGCCAGTGTTCATCTATGTGGGCCGGGTTTCGGTGGAGAAAAATATCGAAGCGTTCCTGAAGCTCGATCTGCCCGGCTCAAAGGTCGTGGTCGGCGACGGGCCGGCGCGGGCGGAGCTGACGGCCAAATACAGCGACGCTCACTTTGTCGGCTCCAAGTTCGGTGAAGAGCTGGCGCGCCATTTCGCCGATTCCGACGTGTTCGTGTTCCCAAGCTTTACCGACACCTTTGGCCTGGTGATCCTAGAGGCCGCCGCCGCCGGAACCCCGGTCGCGGGCTTTGTCGCGCCGGGCCCGAAGGACATCCTGCCCGGCACTGGCGCTGGCGTGGTCGATAGGGATTTGCGCAAAGCCTGCCTGGAAGCGCTGAGCTTGCGCCGCGAGGACGCGCGCGCGCTGGCGGAGCGCCATTCCTGGCGCGCTTGCGCCGAGGATTTTCAGCGCAACCTTGAGCCGCTGCCGAAAGAGGGCAAACGCCGCTTCTGGCACAAGCTGCGCGATCTCCGCGCCCGCGCGCGGGAGCGGCGACGGCTGAAGCGCGAGGCGAAGCGGGAGCGGAAATTAGGGGCTGGGCGATAGGGGTTGGGACAGCGACGCGAAAATATTGACCCGGACCACCCATCCCCGGATTCGCGAAGCGAAGTCCGGGACCCATAAACGCACACCGCTGTGTTTATGGGCTCCGGGCTCGCCGCTTCGCGCCGCCCCGGGGATGCGGTAGTTCGTCCTGTTTTGGACCCTTATCACCCCTACCACTTGATGTTCTTCCGCAACCTGTAGCGCAGCCAGATCGCGGCGCCGTTGAGCAACAGCGTGATCGCCAGCAACACAAGCCCGGCGGCGGCGGCGATTTCGAGAAACTCGGCTTGCGGACGCGAGGTCCAGTTGAACATCTGGATCGGCATGACGGTGAATTCCGAACCGAGCCAATGGCTGGGCGACCAAGCTGGCGATCGCATCGCCCCAGCTGGCGACGGTCTGCACGGTGGCGCCATGCGGCAGGGCAAGTTCCTGACCCGCAATCACCGGCACTTCGGTAAAATCAGGCATCACCACCACGCCGTCCTGGCTGATGCGGATCGTCTCGGTCGCATCGGGCGTGAGCGGCGCGCCATATTCATCGACCGCGCCGATGATTGTGAATTTCGCGTCGCCCGGCAACGTCACCGGCAGAAACGCGACGAAGGTCAACCCGCCGATCAGAATCAGCGGCGCGGTTTCGCCGATCGCGCGCGAGATGCCGATAATGATGCCCGTGACCACACCCGGCAACGCATACGGCAGCACGTGGTGCTGCGTCGCTTGCCATTTGGTGGCGCCGACGGCCAGCGCGGCCTGGCGGATTTCCTGCGGCACGCTGCGCACGGCTTCGCGCGTCGCCACGATCACAACCGGCAAGATCAGCAATGCAAGCGTGACGCCGGCCGTCAATATGGATTGACCAAGATCCATGACTTGTACAAACAAGACCGACAGCCAATAACCCGAATATGATCGACGGCACCCCCGCGAGATTGTTGACGGCGACCTCGATGATTGATGTCACCGGACCCTTCGGCGCGTATTCCTCAAGATAAACCCCCGCCAGCAAACCGATGGGAATGGCGAACATCGCCGTGGTCAAGATCACCAGCAACGAGCCCACCCAAGCCGAGAGGATGCCGGCTTCGGCGGGGTCGGAGGATGGGAAGCTGACAAAAAAATCCCAGCTGACGCGGTGGCCGCCGTCGAAGACCAGTTCGCTTACCAGCGCCACCAGAGTGCCGAGCCCGATCAAGGTGGCGGCCACGCCCCAGCCGATAAAGCTCCGATCCTTGAACTTGCGCAGCGCCAAACCTTTTGGGTGAGCGGCGATATCGATGCGGGGTTCGGCGTCGGCGGTCATCAATAGACCTCCTTGAAGCGCCGCTGCAGCGCGAAGGCGACGAGATTGAACACCAAGGTCAACAGCAACAGCGCCAGGCCGGCGGCGAAGATGCTGCTGTATTCCAACGTGCCGAACGGAATGTCGCCAAGGGCCACTTGCGCAATGAAGGCGGTGACGGTCGCGCCTTGCTGGGTCGGCGCGCTGACCATGGTCGGCTGCTGGCCGCCCGCGATGGCGACGATCATGGTCTCGCCCACGGCGCGCGACATGCCGAGGATCACCGCGCCGACAATGCCAGACACCGCCGCCGGAAACACCACGCGCAGCGAAGTCTCAAGCCGCGTCGCGCCCATCGCGAACGAGCCGTCGCGCAAGGTTTGCGGCACCGCCCGCATCGCGTCTTCCGAAAGCGAGGCGATGTAGGGAATGATCATCAGGCCCATGACCATGCCGGCCGAAAGCAAATTGAAGCCGGGCAGTTCGATGCCGAAAGGCCGCAGCCATTGCTGCAACAGCGGCGTCACGAACAGCAGCGCAAAATAGCCGTAGACGACGGTCGGTACGCCGGCGAGCAATTCAAGCGTGGGCTTGATCGCCTCGCGCGCGCGCGCCGGGGCAAACTCGCTGAGATACACCGCCACCAGCAGCCCAAGCGGCACCGCGACCGCGAGCGCAACCAGCGTCGACATGAACGTGCCGGTGAGCAATGGGGCGATGCCGTATTGCGGATTATCGAACGTCGGCGTCCACACGGTCGAGGTGAGGAATTCGATCACCGAAACCTGGGCGAAGAATTTCACCGATTCCGACACCACGACGTAGATAATGCCTATCACAATCACCACCGCGAAGGCGGCGGCGGCGAACAGCAGCCCCTCGATCGCCCGCTCTCCCAGGCGCACGCGCTTCTTGGTGAAGTCCCGCTCGGCGATGTCCGTCACCTGATTCTCCTCGACCGCGCGCGCTTCTAGCATCGATCTTGCCGAAGTGTGACTCGCCCCTCTCCACCCATTCCCGGATTGCGCGGACGCGCAAGTCCGGGACCCATAAGCACAGTGCGTCAAAGCATAGAGCTGTGCTGGCCTATGCAGTGTTTACGGGCCCGGAATGCCGCTTCGCGGCATCCGGGGATAGGTGAAATTGGACCACGCGGCTTGACTCAATTCAATCCGAAATTGGCGTAAGCACCAGGCGGCGTTGCAGCAATTGCTCCACCGTCAGGCCAATCGCCTGCCGGCCGCCGAACGCGGTGCCGACTTGACGCCGCTGGGTGCGCTGCAGATAGGCCGTGTAAGCGGCGGCCGGCAGCGCGACATAGCCGACCCGCTCCGAAGCTGCGCCAGCATTGTTCACGTAATATTGGACGAACTGGTTCACCTGCGGCCGGCGCAGGGCGGCTGCGTTGACATAGATGAAAAGCGGGCGCGATAGCGGCGCGTAAGTGCCGTTGAGCACTGTCGCTCGGCTGGCCTCAACCGGGCCGTTGCCGTTATCGATCGCAACCGCACGCAGGCGCGAGCGATTTTCCTCATAATAGGCAAGGCCGAAATAGCCGAGCCCGCCGGCATTGCTGGCGACGCCTTGGACGATGACGTTGTCGTCCTCCGAAGGCGTGTAGTCAGTACGCGAGGCGCGCGCCGTGCCGTTCACCGCTTCGGTGAAATAATCGAACGTGCCCGAAGCGCTGCCCGGGCCGAACAGGCTGAGCGCAAGGTTCGGAAACGACGGGCTGAGCTGATTGAAATTATTGATCCGGCCCTGCGCCGCCGGCTCCCACAAGCGCCGCAGCTGCGCCACCGTCATCGAGCGAATTGGACTTGACGGATTGACGACGACAGTGAGCCCGTCGAAGGCCACCGGAATTTCGACATATTGGATGCCGGCGGCCGCGCAGCTCGCCATTTCGCTGCTGCGGATCGGGCGCGAGGCGTCCGAAATGTGGATCTCGCCGCGGCAGAATTTGCGGAAGCCGCCGCCGGTTCCCGATTCGCCGACCGTGACCCGAACCCGGCCCTGGGTTTGCGCCTGAAAGCCCTCGGCCACCGCTTCCGAAATCGGAAACACGGTCGACGAGCCGTCGATTTGAATGGTGAACGGTTGGCCGGCGGCTTGGGCGAAGGCGGATCCCGACGCCAAGGCCGCCGCCGCGAGCGCCGCTGCGGCGAGCTTGCCGGCAGCGATCAAGAAGTTTTTATTCATAATGCAAATCTCCAAAAAATTGCGAGCAAGGCTCAGAAGTCGAATTGCGTGCGCAAGCTGATCACTTCAGCGTCAATGTCAGTGGTGGCGGGACCGGTGCGATCCATTTGCGAGAGCGCATAATTCAGCTTGAGCCGAACATGGTCGAGCGGAATCCAATCGAGCCCGATTGCGTAGGAGTTTTGCGTCCCGCGCGTGGCCGCGGCGGCTGCATTGTCGCTTAGATCGATAAAGTCATAGCGCGCCGACGCCATCAAATGGCCAATACCGCCCCCTTCCATCGCGCGCCGGGGAACCACCGCCCCGAACGAGCCGGTATTGCCGCGATAGACCCGTGGCTCGCCGGTGATCGACCAAAAGGCGTCGACATAATAACCCCGATAATCAAAACCGGTTCCAGCGGCGGTGTCGCCGCCCAGCATGTGATATTCGGCGGTGAACCCGAACTGGTTCCATTGGCCGGCCAATTCCAGCCCGTAGGTGCTGTCGTTTTGGCCGAGCAAGGCGCTGCCTGCGTCAATATAGCGATTGCCGCGGCCGTTCAGCGGACGCGTGCGATAGCGCGTCGATGCGTCATCGCCGGCATAGCGTTGCCGCGCCGTCACGCCGAGGTGCAGCAAGGCGTAACTCTCGGGCGAATTTTCGAAGATCGGCGTCCAGGTGAACCGGCCGCTGATCGAAGTCGATTCGTCGAGATTGAAATTGGAATCCTGGTTGTTCAGCGAGTCGCCATAAACGCCGACCGCGGCGGTCCAATTGGCGCCGGTGGTGAGCAAAGCCAGACCCGCCGCGCGGCCGTAGCCAAACGTATTGATGACGCTCGAGCGCTCGATGAACGGAATGTCGAGCGAAGAGGTGCGATCTTCGAGCGGCGCGGTAACGTTGTTTTCGCCGACCACGAAGGAGAAGAAGTCGCCGGCGTATTCGAGATAGGCGTCGTCAACCGCAACATCGTCGCCGCCGCCAGTGGTGGTGACTGTCGCCACGCAAGGCTGGTTGCCGGGTGTGACCGAATCACAATCGGCGATCGTGGTGGTTGCGGTGGTCGCCTCGGCGGCGCCGGGATTGAGCACGAAGTCGATCTTGTAGCGCCACTGGTCGGTAAGTCGGCCCTGCGCGCCGATGAAGGCGCGGCGCACATAGGAGCGCGTGCCCTGCTCGGCGGCATTGTCCCAGTCGTTGGCGACCACATCGTATTGGAAGCGGCCGCGCACCTTGAAGCGCTGCTCGCCGTCGCGAATTTCCGGCGCGCCGCTCATTGGCTGGGTCGTGGGCGGCGGCGGTGTTTGCGCTTGTGCCGCGCTCACGCCAGCGGCCGTCGCCAGCACGACAAAGACCGCCTTGGTCAGACTATTCCATCTCATGAAAACCCCCTCGAATTTGGCCCAGATATGGCCGCGCCGATTCGTGTCCGGCGCTGTGGTGGGGGTAACGCGCGCCAATGAAGCCAGTGCGACTGTTTCGCGAAAGCTGTGCGACGCTTGGATTGCGATTTTGTGACGGTGCGCGAGCGGAACAATTATCTCCGCGCAGGAGTAAATTAACCCTGAAAAATAACTTTACATTAACGAATGTTCGCCATATGTCGCGGCTACCGGCGGACCTGGAAACAGCGTCCACTAACGCCCCCTCGGCCCAGGCCACGATGGGTGACCGCTTTGGTCTCCCGGCGTAAGCTCCCAAGGGCGGACCTGACATTAGCATGTCCGACTAACGCCGGCCTGGGTTTGGAACTGCACCGCCAAAAGCGGCGCTTGTTTATGGGAGCAGCCGGATGGACTCTGTCCTCTCGCCTCTTGATCTTGCCGAGTCCGGCGCCCCTGAAGGGCCCGTGGCCATTGCTCGTCCGCACCGCGTGGCCGCCGCCGCGCGCTGGTTCAGCAAGCATTTTCCGGGGGAGGTGCTTTACGCCGTGAAGGCCAATCCTTCGCCCTGGGTGTTGGATGCGCTTTGGGACAACGGCATCAAAGGTTTCGACGTCGCCTCCGAGGCGGAGATTGAGCTGGTCGCGTCGCGTTTTCCCGGCGCGCGCATCGCCTTCATGCATCCGGTCAAGAGCCGCCGCGCCATCGCCCGGGCGTTCCGCGAATTCGGGGTGAAAACCTTCGCGCTCGACAGCGAGGACGAGCTTGAGAAAATCCTCACCGAAACCAACGGCGCCAAGGATCTGACGCTAATGGTGCGCTTTGCCGTCTCCGGCGAAGGCTCGGCTTATCCCTTGGCGCGCAAATTTGGCGCGTCTCCGGAAGAAGCGCCGGCCTTGCTGCGCCGCGCCCGCGGCGTCAGCGAGGAAATGCTGGGCGTTTCCTTCCATGTCGGCAGCCAGTGCATGCGCCCGGAGGCGTACCGCGCGGCGATGGCGATGGTGAACCGCGCCATAGTCAGGGCCGGCGTCGTGGCCGACATCGTCGACATTGGCGGCGGCTTTCCGGCGATCTATCCCGGCATGAACCCGCCGCCGATGATCGAGTACGTCAATTCCATCAAGGCCAGCTTCGAGGAAATGTTCGTCGCCCAGAACGCGCAGCTTTGGGCCGAGCCGGGCCGCGCCCTGGTGGCGGAAGCCGGCTCCACGGTGGCGCGGGTCGAACTTCGCAAGGACGATGCGCTCTATCTCAACGACGGCGCCTTTGGCACGCTGTTCGACGCCACGCATTTGAACTGGGCTTTCCCGGCCAAGTTGCTGCGGGCCAGCCCGAGCCGCGCCAAGTCGGCGCCGTTTCGCCTCTATGGGCCAACCTGCGATTCCATGGACGCGGCCGCGGGCCCGTTCATGCTGCCCGCCGACGTGCGCGAGGGCGATCTGATCGAGATCGGCTCGCTGGGCGCCTATGGCATGGCCATGGCCACCCGCTTCAACGGCTTTGGCGAAGCGGTAACCATCGCTTCGCAAGACGCGCCGTGGCCAAGCATGTTCAGTCAAGCGGCAGCCGCCAAACCCAAGCGCGCGCGTAAATCGAAGTAAGCGCGAGGCGGCGCTTGGAAGTTGGAGCGCGAGCTTCCACGTTGTCAGCAGGGCGACCTAATTTCTCCCCGTTCGCGGTCCTCATATTACAAGGGGAGAGGGACGGAAGCCGGCGGTGCTGAGCAGCACTCAAAATTGTCAAAAATCGAGACAAATCCTGGCGCAAACCCTATGCTTGCGCATGCAAAAGGGTGCGACTCAAACCGCCATGAAAGACGACGATGAGACGCCGGGTGTGGGAGATCCGCCGACGCCCGATTATGGCGCGGATTCCATCAAGGTTCTCAAAGGCTTAGACGCTGTCCGCAAGCGCCCCGGCATGTATATCGGCGACACCGACGATGGCTCGGGCCTGCACCACATGGTCTATGAGGTGGTCGATAACGCCATCGATGAAGCTCTGGCCGGGCATGCGCGCCATGTCGAAGTGATCCTGCACGCCGACGGCAGCGCTGAAGTCACAGACGATGGCCGCGGAATTCCGACCGATATTCACGAGGGCGAAGGCGTCTCGGCCGCCGAAGTGATCATGACCCAGCTGCATGCCGGGGGTAAGTTCGACCAGAATTCCTACAAAGTTTCCGGCGGACTCCACGGCGTTGGCGTTTCGGTGGTGAACGCGCTCAGCGAATGGCTCGATCTGCGCATCTGGCGCGCCGGCGAAGAGCATTACATGCGCTTCCTGATGGGCGATCCGGCGGCGCCCTTGAAGCTCGTTGGCGCGGCCCCGCTGATCGATGGCAAGCCGCGCCGCGGCACGTCGGTGCGCTTCCTGGCCAGCACCAAGACCTTCACCATGGTCGAGTACGACCGCAAAACCATCGAACACCGCCTGCGCGAATTGGCGTTCCTCAATTCCGGCGTACGCATCATTTACAAGGATTTGCGCGGGCCCGAGCCGTTCGAGGAAGTGCTGTACTACGAAGGGGGGGTGAAGGCTTACGTCGCCCACCTCGACCGCTCGCGCACTTCGATTATGCCTGAGCCGATCTATGCCTTGGAGGAGCGCGACGGCGTCACTGTCGAAGCGGCGCTGCAATGGAATGACGGCTACCACGAAACCATGCTCTGCTTCACCAACAACATCCCGCAAAAGGATGGCGGCACGCACCTCGCCGGTTTTCGCGGCGCGCTGACGCGCGCGGTCAACAATTACATGCAATCGTCAGGCATGTCGAAGAAGGAGAAGGTCGACATCACCGGCGATGACGCACGCGAGGGGCTCACTTGCGTGCTGTCGGTGAAAGTGCCGGACCCTAAATTTTCCTCGCAAACCAAGGAAAAACTGGTGTCCTCGGAAGTGCGCCCGGTGGTGGAGAGCCTGATGGCCGAAGCGCTCGGGCAATGGTTTGAGGAAAATCCCGGCGGCGCCAAAGTCATCATGGCCAAGATCGTCGAAGCCGCCGCCGCCCGCGAAGCGGCGCGCAAAGCGCGCGAAATGCGGCGCAAATCGAGCCTGGATATCGCCTCGCTGCCCGGCAAGCTCGCCGATTGCCAGGAAAAAGACCCTGCCAAATCCGAGATCTTCATCGTCGAGGGCGACAGCGCCGGCGGCTCGGCCAAGCAAGGGCGCAACCGCGAGTACCAGGCGGTGTTGCCGCTGCGCGGAAAAATTCTCAACGTTGAGCGCGCGCGCTTCGACAAGATGCTGTCGTCCGATCAAGTGGGAACGCTGATCACCGCGCTCGGCGCCGGCATTGGCCGCGACGATTTCAATATTGAAAAACTGCGCTATCACCGCATCGTCATCATGACCGACGCCGATGTCGATGGCGCCCATATTCGCACGCTGCTGCTCACCTTCTTTTATCGGCAAATGCCGAGCCTGATCGATGGCGGTTATCTCTACATCGCCCAGCCGCCGCTCTATAAAGCCAGCAAGGGCAAATCCGGCCGCTATCTGAAAGACCAGTCCGAATTCGACGCATTCCTGATCGAGGAAGGCGCGTCCGGCGCCGTGCTCGAACTCGAAGCCGGCGCGCAAATCGCCGGCGAGGATCTCAAGCGCCTGGCGCGCGAGGCCAGTGCGGCGGCAAGCTTGATCAAACGCCTGCATCAGCGCGCGCCCGATGTAGTGCTCGAACAAGCCGCAATCGCCGGCGCTTTTGCCGCGGGGGCCGGTGAGAACGAAGCCGCGCGCGCCGCGCACAGGCTCAATCTGATCGCCGAGGAAGGCGAGGCCAATTGGTCGGCGCGGTTTGACGCCGATCATGCCTTGGTGCTCGAGCGGATCGTGCGCGGCGTCACCGAGCGCACAGTGCTGGATAAATTGCTGCTCGCCTCCATCGATGCGCGCCGCTTGGCTGATCGCGCCCCGGCGCTGCGCGAGGTCTACGAAGGCCGCGCGGTTCTGCGCCGCGGCGCGGAAGTAACCCAGGTTCACGGACCTTTATCGCTGCTGGCGGCGATCGAGAGCGCGGGCCGCAAGGGCGTTTCCGTGCAGCGTTATAAGGGTCTGGGCGAAATGAACGCCGAGCAGCTTTGGGAAACCACGCTCGATCCGGAAGCGCGCGTGCTGTTGCAAGTGCGCGTCAACCACGCCGACGACGCCGACGAAATGTTCTCCAAGCTGATGGGCGATGTGGTCGAACCGCGCCGCGAATTCATCCAGGAAAACGCCCTGGATGCGGACGTGGATGCATAAGGACCGCTGTGACCAGGAGCGCGGCGTTTGAAGTTTGCGGCGCCGGAGGCCCCGCGCTCCAGCTTGCAAGCGACCGCCGCCCCGCGCCTCCAAAATTCAGCCAAAAACTCGAGAAATCGGCGTCGTGCAACAGACCCACACAAGCGCGGCGCTTAATGCGCGATGCGCACCGGCAGGTTCTCATAGCCATGCACGAACGAGGATAGAACGCGCTTGGGCTCGTCCATCACTTCGATTTTGTCGAAGCGTTTGAGGATTTCCTCCCAGACGATGCGCAATTGCATTTCGCCCAGCCGATTGCCGACGCAGCGGTGAATGCCGAAGCCAAACGAGAGGTGGTGACGCACGTTTTCGCGCTCGATATTGAACGCATCGCCAGCTTCGATCACCTCTTCGTCGCGATTGCCGGAGATGTACCACATCGCCAATTTCTCGCCGGCGCGGATGAGTTTGCCGCCGAGTTCGGTGTCCACGAGCGCGGTGCGACGCATATAAGCGAGCGGGGTTTGCCAGCGTATGGTTTCCGAGACCAGAGCCGGAATGAGCGCCGGGTTAGCGCGCAGCTTGCGCTCCTGCTCCGGAAATTTGCTCAGCGCGTAGACCGAACCGGTGATGGAATTGCGCGTGGTGTCGTTGCCGCCGACGATCAGCAGCACAAGATTGCCGAGATATTCCTGCGGGGCCATGTTCTTGGTGCTTTCCCCGTGCGCCAGCATGGAGATGAGATCGGGCTGCGGCGGCGCCATGGCGCGCTGGTTCCAGAGCTCCATGAAATAGCCGAGGCACTCGCTTAGCTCGGCCTTGCGCTGTTCCTCGGTTTCGACAATGCCCGCGCCGGGGACAGCGGTGGCGACATCGGACCAGCGGGTGAGTTTGCGCCGATCTTCCCAGGGAAAATCGAACAAGGTCGCCAGCATCTGCGTGGTCAGCTCGATGGAAATCTTGTCGACCCAGTTGAACACCTCCCCGCGCGGGACCTCGTCGAGCAAACGCCCCGCGCGCTCGCGGATGACCGGCTCCAATTGCGCCAAATGATTGGGCGCGACGATGGGGGATACCGTCTTGCGCTGCACGTCGTGCTTGGGCGGGTCCATGGCGATGAACATCGGCAAGGGAAAATCCTCGAGCGGATCGGAGAGCACAATCGAGGGCTCGGAGGAAAACGCCTTGTGGTTGGTCTCGACCGCCATGATGTCGTTGAACTTGGTCACCGACCAATAGGGCCCGAGCAGGCTGTCGGGGCAATAATGCACCGGCGCCTCTGTGCGCAGCCGGGCGAAGAATGGCCAGATCTTGTCGTCGCGAAACCGCTCCGGGCGGGAGATGTCAAGCGTGGCGAGATCGGCCGACCAGGCGTTTTCGTTGGGATCGTAGTCGAAGACATAATCTTCATTGCGCATGGGTTTGCTCCGCGCGCAGCAAACCACATCGGCGCGCGAGCTGGAAGCGGGGCGCGATAAACCGCTCCCCCTCGATGGGGGAGCTGTCGAGCGAAGCGAGACTGAGGGGGTGAGGCCCGCCGTCGTTTCCGGTTGGGCCTCCGGAGGCTTCTTCTTCACGCTCAGCGCGAACACCCCCTCCGGCTCGCATGCGCTCGCCACCTCCCCCATCGAGGGGAGGTGGGGCGTCCCACGCGGGCGAATTTGACATGACATATTGGAACACTTGGTCTACGCCGAAAATCGGAGGATCGAGCCATGCCCGCCATGGAAACCGTCACCGTATCGCAAAGATTGAGCGTTGATCGAACCTGTTCCATCTGTTCGGCACGTTGGGTTTATACTGCGACGTTCCGAGGCACAGATTCGGATGTTTACATTTTTTCGTCGAGCGCCTCGACCGCCAAAGCTGGTGAGGCTCTGAACGCTAATTCGAAGGTCTTTCGTAACAACTCCGAGAGCGGTGTGCTGTGTCCGGCTTGCGGCGGCTTCGCGGTTGAAGCTGTACGAAAACACTTTCCCGCCGGCTTCAAGCACAAACTCGGCGAAATTGTCGCCCGTGATCTGCGTATCAATGTTGTGACGACGGCGGTGTGCATAGTAATCCTCGCGATCCTCGGCCCATTAATCACGAGCATATTGACCGAAGGAGACCCTGAGATTGCGGCTATTTTGGTAATAGGTGCGCTTCTTGCTCTTTTTGGGCTGTCGCTGACAATTTTCGACATTCCCCCTGGCGCCTCGCTAAATCGACAAATCAAGGAGGAGCCCCCTACTGAATCGCTCGCGAGAGAATGGCTTCAGCGTGCAACAAAGCTGTATCAAGGCGGCAGCGGCGAGCTCGGCGAAATTGCCTCTGCCGGCGGGAGGGTCTCGGAAGCCTACTCGCTTGGGTGGATAGAAAAATTCCGTGGTTACTCAACTTCGAATTTGTACAAGTCTAGACCGGTCCGCTGAACGTGACTCGCCGCAATGGTTGGAAGCGTGGGGGCGACGTTTTGGGCGCCCACCGCGCCCAATGCGGCGCGATACAGCGCCGCGGCTGGACCGCCGGCTTCCAGCCGGCATACCACCTCACACAGGCCTGCGCAGTTTGAACGCGAGTATGCCGGCTGGAAGCCGGCGGTCCGGGGTAGCGCTACGCCCCCGCGTCGATCCCAGACAACCACATCAGCGCTCTGTTTCGCGCAGCCCATAAGGAAGCCGAGGCCAATCCCGTTGTTGGCGCCCGCCGCCAACAACACTCTAGGCGACCGGGAAAGCGCGAAGATAATCCGAGAAGTAGGGCGCGAGGTCGAGACGGGTGAACCCCCAATCTTCGAGCGCGTACCGATGTGCGCCATGTTTGTTCTGCGGGTTGTCGCGAAGGCAAGCGCGCATGCCCGCTTCAGCCTCGCCGGTCCATTCGTCGCCAAGCCAGCCGTAGATTTGGCGCGCTTGGCCTAACGGATCGCGCAGGAGGTCATCGTAATAGAGATGATGGATGGCGTCCGGCCGCTCCTGGCTGAATTCGAGCGGCCGCGCCAGATGCAGAGCCAGCTGAAGCGGGAAGTGTCGTCGCATATAGTCTCTGCCTTCATCCTTCTCGGTGAAAGGCCGCGACGCGCCGCGCATCCCCATCGACGAGGCGAACGCTTTGTACGGGTCGCGATGGGTCCAGATCACTTTGGCGTCGGGAAAGGTCTTGAAGAGCTGCCTGATGAAAAGCGAATCCGACGGCATTTTCAGCACCCACCGACCCGAATTAGTGCTCTGCAGAATTTGCAGCACGCGCTTGCGGTGCGCGAACGCCGAGCCCATGTCGGTGAACAAAATCCAGTCGTGATAAGTCGGCGTCGTGGCGGTCACCGCCAGCATCAGCGAGCGAAAATCCTGTGCGAGCAGATGGACGCATTCCGTCGGACTGTCAGCGGGCTCGAAATGAGCCGCGGCCACTTGCTTGGCGGCGCTCAGCATCCGCTCGTCATTCGCCTTTTCCGCGATGCAGCGAGGATCCGTTTTAAGCGCGCCGCGGGCGGCGGGCGGCGCGGCGTTGTACGCCTCCCAGCGGAGCATTGATCGATTGGCCGGGTCGGCCGCCATCAGATTGCTGAGCAAAGTCGTGCCCGTGCGCGGCATGCCGAGGATGAAGACAGGACGCCGGACGGCGGTGTCGGCAAGGCCGGGATTGCGTCGATGGAAGTCGTCCACCGCCATGCGCGCGCCGAGGCAGTTGACATAGCGTCCGCGAACGCTTTGCCAGCCCCGCTCGGTCAACCGATCAGCCGCCGCGTGGTCTTTCAGCAAGATTTCGAGGCCCTCGCGCCAGGAATCGCTGTCCGGCGGGCTCAATCCGCCGCTCTTCTCGCCGGCGCCTTCAATAATTTCGTCAATCGTCAACGCCATCGTGTGGCCTGTCCTGAATAGAGACGCCGATCACCGCCAGCGCAACAGCCCCGTCAAGGGCGGGCGCTTGTGGCACAAGGGGAATTTTTCCCTACAACGCGACAATTTTCGATACAAGAGGGCATCTTTCTCGCCGTAATTGCTGAGCGGCGGCAAGTGGAGCTGAGAACGGCTCACCGCGAAGGGCGAGAGCATGTCGGAGAAAACGAAGTTGTCTGATGAAGGTCTGCGCGCGGCTGACATGATCAAGTCCGGACGCGTGCAGACGGACGCGATCGAGCGAGCACCAGGCATTTGGGAGAGCCGCGGGGTCGGCAACAGCTACCTTATCGTCACGCCCGATGGAGACGTCTTGGTGAACGCAGGCGTGTTGGCTGATGCCCGTCGGGGCAAGGAACTCTTCGCCAAGGTTTCGGCCAACCCCATTCGCAAAATCATCCTCACCCAAAGCCACGCCAACCAATATGGCGGTCTTGAGGTCTTCAAAACACCCGACAACGATGTGATCGCCCATCGCCTTTATCCGCGGGAGCGCGCTTACAACGAGGCCCTCCGCGCTCATTACTTGCGAGGGTCGCGTCGCATCTTCGGCGGAATAACGGGGCGCACCGAAGACATGCTGCCGACACGCGATATCGCGCCGGACCTCCTCATCGGGGATGACGGCTACGTTTTCACGCTCGGCGGCAGGCGATTTGAGATATTGTGGACGCCTGGCGGCGAAACGCGCTCGGCTGTTATCGTGTGGCTGTCGAACGAACGGATAGCGATCGCCGGAAATCTATTCGGCCCTCTGTTCGGCAACCATCCCAACCTCAACACTTTACGCGGCGACAAGGCAAGATCAGCCCTGGAATTCATTGAATCGGTGACGACCGTACGCGCGCTGGCGCCAGAACAGATTTTTACCGGTCACGAGAGTATTGCGGGCGCGGCGCATATCCAGTGTGAACTCACCCGCATCATCGAGTCCGTGCAATGGGTGCACGATCAAACCATCAAAGGCATGAACGAAGGCAAAGACCTGCGCACGCTTATGCGCGAGGTCACAACGCCGCCAGAGCTCAGTCTGACGGAGGAATATGGCAAAGTCGCGTGGAACGTGCGCGCGATCTGGCGTGAATACAGCGGCTGGTTCGATCCTTCGCGCGGCGCGAACGAACTCTATGGCGTCCCGCAATCCAGCGTCGCTCCCGCCCTGGCCGAACTCGCTGGCGGCGCCGGGCGGATTGCCGAACGCGCGCGCGATTTTGTAGCCGCTGGCAAACCGCTTGAAGCCCTTCACCTGCTCGACATTGTTCTTGCGGCCGAGCCCGACAATGAAGTCGGACTTGCCGCCAAGCGCGAAGCGCTCCTCTTGCTGGACCAGCAATCGGGTGGAAAGAATTTCTGGGAAAGAAGATGGATTGCGGCCGCGCTGGGCGATCTGAACGAATGACGCCAAGCGCCAGATAACGCGCCGCCCCCGGACCGCCGGCTTCCAGCCGGCAGGCTACCGCCAAGTTCACACTGGCCTGCGCAATTGAACACGAGTATGCCGGCTGGAAGCCGGCGGTCCGGGGCGGCGCTAAGCCCCCCGCACTCCCCCATCCCGCACTTCAAACATCTGCGCCCTTACCCCGAACGCTTCGAACAAATTCTCATCCGTGCCCGTGAGCCAAGCCTGGCCCGGGTTTGCCAGCAATTCATCGAACAACGCCGCGCGGCGCACCGCGTCCAGATGCGCGGCGGCTTCGTCGATCAGGATCAGCGAGGGGCCGGCGCCGGGATCGTCGGCCAGCGCGCGCGCTTGCGCCAGCGTAAGGCCAAGCAGCAAGGCTTTTTGTTCGCCGGTCGAGCATTGATCGGCGGCCATGTCCTTGGCGCCGTGGCGGGCCAAAAGATCGCTGCGGTGCGGCCCGTCGAGCGCCCTGCCGGCGCCGGAATCGCGGCCGCGCACATCGCGCAGCAGATCGGCGAAATCTTCCTCGACATCGGCGCTTTTCGAACCGGCTTCAAAGCGCGCCTCCAGCAAGCCTTCGAGCGAAAGCGCCGCTTTTGGAAAAGCGCCGTCGGGGCGCGAATCGATGGCGCTTTGCAAGCGATGCAGCGTTTCGACGCGAGCGGCGGCGATCGCCGCGCCGTGGCTTGCCATTTCGTGCTCGAGCCCGCCGAGCCAGGCATCGTCATAAACGCGTTCGCTCAGCAGACGCTGCCGCTCGCGCATGGCGCGCTCATAGGCGGCGGCGGCGTGACCGTGTTCGGACGCGCGCGAAAGCGTCAATCGGTCGAAGAAACGCCGCCGATCGCCGGCGGGGCCGCTCCACAGCCGGTCCATGGCCGGGGTCAGCCATGTCATGCGCGCAGCCTCGGCGAGTTCGGCGGCGGTCGCGGCCGCGCCATCGCGGCGCGCCAGGCGCTTAATTCCGCCCTCCGGGGTGCGCTCGGCCCCCGCGCCCAGCGCGCTCTCCTCGCCGTCCTGTACAACACGCGCCGACACCGCCCACATTTGTGCGCGCTGCTCGTCGCCGGCGCGGGCGATTTCAGCAGGCGAAGCGCCGCGCAGGCCCCGCCCTGGCGCGAGCATGCTCAGCGCTTCGATGATGTTGGTTTTGCCCGCGCCATTGGGGCCGAAGAGGCACACCGGGCGCGCATCGAGCGCAAGATCGAGCGCGGCATGGTTGCGAAAATCGGTCAGCGTCAGACGGGCGATGTGGAGGGAAGTCACAGCCCCCCCATTCTAACCATCACCCATTCCCGGATTCGCCGCAGGCGAAGTCCGGGACCCATTAACACGGCGCTGTCAGCACATGGCGCAAATGTCGGCGGCCGTCGGCGTTTATGGGTCCCGGGCTCGCGACTTCGCCGCGCCCCGGGAATGGGTGGGTTGTGCGGCATAGAGGGACTTACCCCCTCCCCCTCGCTTTGCTCGCCACCTCCCCCGCTTGCGGGGGAGGAATAAGCCGCCATCATCACACCCTGAGCGGCATCAGCACGTAGAGCGCATCGGGGTCGGCCTCGTCGCGCACCAAGGTTGGCGCGCCGGAATCGGCGAGTTCAAACTGCGCCTGCTCGCCTTTGATTTGCTGGGCGACGTCGAGCAGATATTTGGCGTTGAATCCGATCTCCATGGCATCGTCGCCGTAATCAGCGGCCAGGTCCTCGGTGGCGACGCCTGCGTCGGGATTGTTGACGGTGAGCGTGACTTTGTCTTTTTCAAGCGCCAGGCGAACCGAACGCGAGCGCTCGGCGGAAACCGTGGCGACCCGGTCCACCGCCTCGGCAAAGGCCTTGTTGTCGATCTTCAGCCGCTTCGAATTTCCCTTGGGAATGACGCGCGCATATTCCGGGAACGAGCCGTCGATCAATTTCGAGGTCAGCACCGCGTCGCCAAGCGCGAAGCGAATCTTCTGCGGCGACACGGCGATTTCCACCATGTCGGCGGCATCGTCCAAGAGGCGCTTCAGTTCATTGATGGTTTTTCGCGGCACGATAACGCCGGGCATGCCCATCGCCCCGTTCGGCGCCGGCGCATCGGCCAAGGCAAGGCGATGGCCGTCGGTCGCGACCGCGCGCAGCTTGGCGCCTTCGCTTTCGACGGTGTGAAAAAAGATGCCGTTCAAATAATAGCGGGTCTCCTCGGTGGAGATGGCGAAGCGGGTCTTGTCGATCAGGCGCGCAAGATCCGTTGGCGCGATTTCAAAGCGGGTCTCGAAACCGTCCGACGGCATCGCCGGAAAATCGCCGGCCGGTAAAATCGGCAAATGCAGACGCGACTTGCCGGCGGAAATGAACAGCCGCGGATCGTCGCCGGAAACATCGAGCTTGAGCGGCGCGTTTTCGGGAAGCTTGCGGACAAAGTCGTAGAGATAGTTCGCGGGCGCGGTGGTGGCGCCGGCGCGCTCCACCTCGGCGTGCGCCGCCTCTGAAATCTCAATGTCGAGGTCGGTGGCGGTGAGGCGCAGGCTGTCGCCCTGCGCAGCCACCAAGACGTTGGACAAAATTGGAATCGTGTTGCGCCGTTCGACAACGCTTTGCACGTGGTTGAGCGCCTTCAGAAGCGCCGAACGCTCAATCGTCAGCCGCATTGCCAGATCCCTGAATTGGAAACAAAACTATTGGAAACAAACCCATTGGATACAAATACCCCCCGCGCGCGGCCCCGGATCCCGAGTCGCCGCCCGCAGGGGGTGAGAAACTAGCAGAAGCCGCGCCAACCCCAAGCCCAAATTTCGGGGTTTGGCCTCTGGCGCTCCTGTAACTGATTAGGGCTCGCGGCGGATAGCGCGCATGATGACGTCGAGTTCCGCCTTCAGCACGGCTTCTTTCTCCGCCAGTTCGGCAATACGGTCGCGGGCGTACATGATGGTGGTGTGATCGAAGCCGCCGAAGCGCTGGCCAATATCCGGCAATGAGGCGTGCGTCATCCGGCAGGCCAGGAACATGGCGATCTGACGCGGACGCGCGACCGCATGGCGCCGGGTGCGCTCGAGCAATTGCTGGACCGTCATATTGAAATGCCGCGCCACCACCTTGATCACCACTTGAACAGTGATGCGTCGTTCGGCGGCGTCCGACAATTTGCTCTGCAGGGCGTTGGCCGCGGCTTCAAGCGTCACTTCATCACCTCCCAAGATCTTCCATTCAATAACCAATTGGCAGACCGCGCCGTCAAGCTCGCGGCCAGTGACATGCATACGCTCCGCCAGCATGTCCAGCGCTTTGCCGGCGACGCGAAAACCTGGCGTTGCGAGCGCGTGATGCGCGACGCGGGTGTCGAGAATGCGGCGACGCAATTTAGCGTCCGGCTCCAGGATCTCGCACGCCGCCGCGCCCTTGAGCTTGGCGCGCAACGCTTCATCCAAGCCCTCCAAGCCAGAAGCGCCGTGATTGGCGGCCAGCACGACTTGGCCGCCGCGGCTGGTGATGTCGTAAATCGTGTCGAACGCTTCTTCTTCAGTGGCGCGCTTGCCGCAAACACGGTGAAAATCGTCAATGATCAGCATGTCCGGCGACCGAACTTGCTCCTTGAACGCGGAGGAATCGCGTTTCTTGTGCAGCGCCGACTGAAACGTCTCCAAGAATTCCTGACCCGTCATCATCAGCACTTTGCGCTCCGGCGTGCGCAGCGCCGCTTCGCGGGCAAGCGCCCAAAGCAAATGCGTCTTGCCGCAACCAGGCGCCGAATGCAGCAGCCACACCGGGAACGCCACGCCCGCGCCAGCGGCGATCATACGCG
Organism: uncultured Alphaproteobacteria bacterium; assembly: GCA_963732745.1. Classification (GTDB taxonomy): domain Bacteria; phylum Pseudomonadota; class Alphaproteobacteria; order Caulobacterales; family Aquidulcibacteraceae; genus Vitreimonas. Next base: position 35,687 of record CAVTAT010000011.1, read on the forward strand.
CCACCGTCAACGCGCGATGATTGGACGGATCGGAACAGAAATTGTCGAAGCAGTAATTGTGGGGCGGCAGCGGCGGCGTTGGCGAAAGCGCGCGCACGGGTTCGCTCCTGGATTCGGCCAGTTCGCGAACATCGTCCGGGAATTCGTGTTCCAGGAGAATTTCAACCACGCCAGCGCTTGGCTCATAGGCCCGCAGCCGCGCTTGCAAGCGATGCTGCACCTGCTGACGCAGCCGCTCCTGCGCCACTTGAGAGCCGGCGCGAAACAGCAATTTGCCGTTCCACTCCGCCACCAGCCGAAGCGGGTCGATATAGGAGCGAAAAACGTCGGCGCCGAATTCGCCAAACAATTCCTTCCGCACCAATTCGTAGGCCCGCACAGCCCCCGTTCCCGCCATCGCTTGGCGGGCGATTTTCTCGCCTTGTTCCATAGCCAGACCCCTGCGCTTAGGATAATTTTCAGCCGCCCCGTACAGCAGGCGCAGCTCCCCGTTCGAGCCAAGCGACTTCAACCGGCGGATGCTTACGCACCCGCATTTGGCACTGTCATTTGAAGCGTCGAACAGCGAGCCCACTCGCCGGACAAGCGAACAGTGCAATGATTAAAGCGCCCCGTCAAGAGCTGGGGGATTTAACTTAACGGAGTTTTACACCTTTTTTAATACGTTGATTTCATGGGTTTTTTTACGCAATCCCGACGCAAGCTTAGGCCGGACACGGAGCGTAATTCACGGTTTATCCACCGCGCCGTCGCAAATCTTAAATATGAATAATCACAGGCAATTGGCGGTCGTAATCGGGCCTGCAAACGCGCCCTCAAGCGCGCTTTTTACCGCCCGAAATCGCCGCAATGCGGCCCGATAACCGCGAAACTTTTCGGCTGGCGAGATTTTTATGCACCACGCCCCGGGTTACCGCCTTCATGGTCTCGGACTCGGCCTTGCGCAGCGCCTCGCCCGCCTTTTTGGCGTCGCCAGCAGCAATCGCCTCTTCAACCGCCCGCCAGGACGAACGCATCCGCGTGCGGCGCGCCTTGTTGACCGCCGTACGGCGTTCGATCACGCGGGCTGCTTTTTCTGCGGATTTGGTATTCGCCATGGGGAAGGCCGGTCTCTAGTTTCGGAAGCGAAGCGCGGGCCTATAGCCGAGCGGCGCCGGCAGGTCAAATCGAGCGCGCGTCACTTATGTTTGAAGTTCGCGGCCCGCTTTTCGATGAAAGCCGCCATGCCTTCTTTTCGGTCTTCGGTTGCGAACAGAATGTAGAACAATCTGCGCTCAAGCTTGAGGCCCTCGCTCAACGGAACTTCGAAGGCTGAGTTGATCGCTTCTTTGTTGGCGATCGAAGCAAGCTGGCCCATGGCGGCGATCTTCTTGGCGGCGGCAAGCGCTTCTTCCATCAGCTTTTCAACCGGTACGATGCGCGCGACCAGGCCGGCGCGTTCGGCTTCGGCTGCATCCATCGTCCGCCCGGTGAGGCACAAATCCATCGCCTTGGCTTTGCCTATCGCGTGCGTCAGCCGCTGCGAACCGCCCCAGGCCGGCATCACGCCCAAACTGATTTCCGGCTGACCGAATTTGGCGTTCTCCGCCGCGATAATGAAATCGCACATCATCGCCAGCTCACATCCCCCGCCAAGCGCATATCCGGCGACGGCGGCGATGACCGCCTTGCGGCAGCGCGGCACGCGTTCGAGATTGGAGAACGGATCGCGCCTGTAGAAATCGGCGAAATTGCCATCGGCCATCGCCTTAATGTCAGCCCCGGCGGCGAAAGCTTTTTCCGAGCCGGTGATGATAATGCAGCCGATGGAATCGTCGGCTTCGAATGCGTCGAGAGCGGCGTTGAGTTCGCCGATCAACTCCGCGTTCAACGCATTGAGCGCCTTGGGGCGATTGAGCCGGACGATGCCGACGCCGGCGGCGGTTTCGGTGAGGATGTTTTCGTAGGTCATGGCGCGATGGAATGCGCCGGCCACGCGGGAAAATCAATGTGGACCGCCGGCGCCCTCGCCGGCCTGCGCCGGTGGCGGTGATTGGGAGCGCGGGCCTCCGGCCCGCATGCGCGCCGGGAGGCGCGCGCTCCAGCCTACAAACACGGCGCAAGCCGGCGGGGACGCCGGCGGTCCATATTGTCAACGCTGACACTTCGCGCACCAGAACGTTGAGCGCCCGCCATGCACGGCGCGTTTGATCACGCCGCCGCACTTGGGCGTCACGCAACGCGCGCCTTCGCGGTCGTAGACGCGGAAGCGTTGCTGGAAGCCGCCTTGCGCGCCATCGACGGCGGCGTAATCGGAGAGCGTCGAGCCGCCGGCGGCGATGGCTTCCTCCAGCACGGCGCGGATCGCGGGCGCTAGTTTCTCCAGCCGCGCGCGTGACACGCTTCCCGCCGCGCGCGTTGGCGCGATGCCGGCGCGGTGCAGCGCTTCCACGACATAGATGTTGCCCAGCCCGGCGACCACGCGCTGATCCAGCAGCGCGGTTTTCACGTTGGCTTTCTTGCCGGCGAAGGCTTCGGCAAGATACGGCGCGTGAAATTCGTTGCCGAGCGGTTCGGGGCCGAGGCGCGCGAACCAGGGATGCGTATCGAGCGCATCGCGCGCGATCAAATCCATATAGCCGAAGCGGCGCGGATCGTTGTACTCAAGGCGCGCGCCGGTTTCCATATCCAGTACAACATGGGTGTGCGCGGGGTCCGGCGGCTCGGCATAATAGAAATCGCCTGGCTGTTGCTTGAGGCCAGAGACGCTCCACCGCCCGGTCATGCCCAGATGCGTGACCCAGATGTTTCCATCGTCCAACTCGGCCAGCAGATATTTCGCCCGCCGCGTCAGCGCCTCCACCCGCCGCCCAGTAAGCCGCGCCGCGAAGCGTTGGGGAAAAGCAAAGCGCAAATCCGCGCGCTTGGTGCGCGCTTTCGCGATGCGCGCGCCCACCAGGTGCGGCGCCAATCCCCGCCGCACGGTTTCCACTTCCGGGAGCTCAGGCATGCGGCGAAATGTCGGAAATCAAAAGCGAATCCATTGCCCGCCGATATAGCCCCGCCCCTCCCCCGCCGCTATGCTCCCGCCCATGAGCGACGACACCGCCCCTTTCGGCTTCCAGGACGTGCCCAAGGCCGAGAAGGCCGAGCGGGTGCAGGGGCGTATTCTCATCCGTGGCCTCGAAATACGACCTGATGAACGACGCCATGTCCGGCGGCATGCACCGGCTTTGGAAGGACGCCGCGGCGGCCAAGCTCAATCCCCAGCCGGGGGAACTCATCCTCGATGTCGCCGGGGGCACTGGCGATATTGCGCGGCGGCTGAAGAAGCTCGGTGACGCAGCAGCGAAGCGGCGCGGGCTTGAACCGCCTGAAATCCACGTCATCGACATCAATTCGGAAATGCTCGAAGCCGGGCGCAAACGGGGTGAGGGCGGGCTCTCCTGGCACGAGGGCGATGCGGAAAATTTGCCCGTCGATGACCAGGTCGCCGACGCCTACATGATCAGCTTCGGCATCCGCAATTGCACCAATATCGAGGCTGTGCTGGCCGAGGCCAAGCGCGTTCTGAAGCCTGGCGGGCGCTTCTTTTGCCTGGAATTCTCCCGCCTGGCGATTGGCGGGATCGAGCCGATTTATGATTTTTATTCCTTTAACGCCGTCCCGGCCTTGGGGAAATGGCTGGCGAATGACGCCGATTCGTACCGTTATCTGGTCGAATCCATCCGCAGGTTTCCGGATCAGGAACGCTTTTTGAGTATGATCCAGGCGGCGGGATTTACGCGCACGGCCTATCGCAACATGGCCGGCGGAATCTGCGCGCTGCATTGGGGTTGGTCGGTTTAGTGTTTTCCTGGATTAGCCATAGCTGGCGTTTGTTGCGCGTCGCGGGAACGCTGGCGCGCTATGACGTGCTGCTGCCGGGCGAGTATTACGAGCGCTATCCGCTCAGCCTGCGGGCGACGCATACGTTTCTGCGAGTGTTCACCAAGAGCCGCCGCGGCCAGAGCGTCGGCGCGCGCCTGGCCAAGGCGCTGGAGCGCTTGGGCCCGGCCTATGTCAAGCTCGGCCAATTTCTGGCTACCCGCCCCGACATGATCGGCGTCACCGCCGCGCAGGATTTGGCCCGCCTGAAGGACCGCTTGCCGCCGTTCTCGCGCACCATCGCGCTCGACACTATCAATTCCGAACTGGGCGGCACCGAGGGGCTGTTCGCCGGCATTTCCGAAGCCATGGCCGCCGCCTCGATCGCGCAAGTGCACCAGGCTATCGTTCCGCGCCAGGGCGTGGTCGCCATCAAGGTGCTGCGCCCGCGTATCGAACGCAAAATGGCCAAGGAAATGGCGGCGCTGCGTTTCTTAGCGCAAGGCATCGAGTTTTTCGCGCCGCGCTCGCGCCGGCTGGAGCCCGTGCAATTCATCGACACGGTGGCGGCGGCGACGGAGCGCGAACTGGATCTGCGCCTCGAAGCTGGCGCCGCGGCCGAGTTCCGCGAGGTCGCCGAAAAAGACGGCTATCTCACCGTTCCGGAGATCGACTGGACGCGCTCATCCAAGCGGGTGATGACGCTCGATTGGATCGACGGCGTCCCGCTCACCGATTCAGGCGCGCTCGACGCGGCCGGCGCCGATCGCGGCGCGCTGGCCATCGCCATCACCCGCGGCTTCCTGGCGGCGGCGCTCGATCACGGTTTTTTCCACGCCGACATGCACGAGGGCAATTTGCTCTATGGCAAGGACGGCAAGCTCTGGATCGTCGATTTCGGCATTATGGGCCGCATCGGCCACAAGGAGCGCCGCTACCTCGCGGAAATCCTGTACGGCTTCCTGCACCGCGATTATCGCCGCGTCGCCGAAGTGCATCAGGAAGCCGGCTACGTGCCGGAGAAATTCACTGTCGAGGAATTCGCCCAGGCCTTGCGCGCGATCGGCGAGCCGATCTTCGGCAAAACCGCCGACGGCATTTCCATGAGTAGGTTGCTTTTGCAATTGTTCGACGTCACCCATATGTTCGGCATGCATTTGCGCCCGGAATTGGTGCTGTTGCAGAAAACCATGGTGCAAGTGGAGGGCGTGGCGCGCGCGCTCGATCCCCAGCACGACATGTGGGCGGCGGCGCGGCCCATCGTCGAGCGCTGGGTCAAGCGTGAACTGGGCGCCGAGGCGGTGGCCAAGCGCGCGCTCGACGAAGCGGGGCTGGCGCTGGCGGCCATGCGCCGGCTGCCGCAAGTCTTGAGCGCGCTGGAAGCCGCGGCCAACAAGGTCAGCCACGAAGCCCCGCGCGAGGAGCGCAAATGGTTTGAGAACCCGGTGTTCTGGCTTGGACTGATGGCAGGCGCGGTGCTGGCTTTGGTGTTGAGCGCTGGCGGTGAGCGCAAGCCGCCGCCGCCGCAACCCGCGCCCTGCGCCCGCGCGTATTGAACAAGCAGCGCCCGCGCCGACTGCGTCACGCCGCCGCCGAGCCCAGAACCCGCGCCGGCGGCGGTCGAAATCGCGCCCAGCGCGCCTGACCCATGAAAAACGCTTGCTAGTTTAACCACTTGAGTTGCGAGCTTCGGAATCGCCATGTTATTTTGTCCAAGTTGGACAAAGGAGGCATGAATGGCGCGCGAAGACAACGGAATGGGCGGTCGCCGAGGCCAAGAACCGCTTCAGCGAACTGATCACCAAGGCGCTGACCGAGGGGCCGCAGCGCGTGCGCCGCCGCGACGAGGCCGTCGTGGTGATGTCAGCCGCTGAGTTCGACCGGTTGCAGCCGCGCAAGGATTTCATCCAGCACCTCATGGATTTTCCCGGCTTCGGCGATCGAGGGATCGAACGTGAGGTGCTCCGCCGTGACACGTCCCCGGGCGGGATGTCGATCTTTGATGATTCTGCTCGACACCAATGTCCTGTCGGAAATGGAGCGGCCCGAAGCGGAGCGCGCAGCGGTGCAAAGCTGGATTGACGTTCTGGATTCCGCGGATACTACGTTCATCAGCGTCGATCACGATAGCGAGATCGGCCAAGGGCGTCGCCAGCTTGGCCGCCGGCCAACGGCGCGACCGCCTGGAGCGACTGGCTGCAGGCGACACCAGAACTAGTTTTCGGCGACGCGCGTCATCACCGTCGATGCGACAGTGGCGCAGAACTGGCGGGCATTGGACGCCAGGGCGCGATGACGCCGAGGGACGTGAGTGCGGATGGCGGATGGCCTGATCGCCGCGACGGCGCGCGTGCACGGACTTCGCGTCGCCACGCGCAACGTTGGGGACTTGGTGGCCGCTGGCGCGCCAGTTTACGATCCGTGGACCGGTCAGAACCATGAGCCCGCGCCATGAGCGACAGGCGCGTTCTTCTGATCGTCGGCGGCGGCATCGCCGCTTATAAGAGCCTGGAGCTTATCCGCCTGCTGACGAAAGCTGGCGTCAAGACGCGCGCTATTCTGACCAAGGCCGGCGCGGAATTCGTGACGCCGCTTTCGCTCGGCGCGCTCAGCGGCGACAAAGTGTACGCGGACTTGTTCGACCTCACGGACGAAGCCGAGATGGGCCATATCGAGCTTTCGCGCTCGGCCGATCTGGTGGTGGTTGCGCCGGCGACCGCCGACCTGATGGCGAAGGCTGCCAATGGGCTGGCGAACGATCTCGCCTCCACCGCGCTTCTGGCCACCGACAAGCCAGTGCTGATGGCGCCGGCGATGAATGTGCGCATGTGGGAGCACGCGGCCACGCAGCGCAATCTCGCGCGCTTGCAGGCCGACGGCGTGCATTTCGTCGGCCCCGACGAAGGCGACATGGCCTGCGGCGAATACGGGTTCGGCCGCATGGCCGAACCGGAAGCGATCAGAGCGGCGATCCTGGCGCTGCTTTCTGACGGTCCGCTGAAAGGCAAGCGCGCGCTGGTCACCGCCGGGCCGACCATGGAATCCATCGATCCCGTGCGCTATCTCTCCAACCGCTCCAGCGGCAAGCAAGGCTATGCTATCGCCGCCGCTCTCGCCCAATTGGGGGCCGAGGTGACGCTGGTGTCGGGGCCAACCGGTCTTGCGCCGCCGCTTGGGGTAAAGCTCAAGCGCGTTGAGACCGCGCTTGAAATGTTGGGCGCGTGCGAAAGCGCGCTGCCGGTCGATGTGGCTGTTATGGTCGCGGCGGTTGCCGACTGGCGGCCAGCAGCTACCTCCGGTGAGAAAATCAAGAAGGGCGAGGCCGAAGCCGCCATCGCGCTCAGGGAGAACCCCGACATTCTCGCCACCCTATCCAAAGCCGGCAAAAGACGACCCAAGCTCGTCATCGGCTTTGCCGCCGAGACGGAAAAACTCGAAGCCCACGCCCGCGCCAAGATCGCCAAGAAGGGCTGCGACTGGATAATCGCCAACGACGTGTCGGGCGATGTGATGGGCGGGGACGAGAACCAAGTGCTGCTGATCAAACCCGACAGCGCCGAAGCCTGGCCGCTGATGAGCAAGGACGCGGTGGCGCGACGGCTGGCGGCGGAAGTGGCGCGGGCGCTGGGCCAAAGGCATAAGCGCCGCTGAGGCAGGCGCCCTTCTCGCTCTGGGTTCACCAAATTGCCACCCATTCCCGGATGGCCCGTAGGGCCAGTCCGGGACCCAAGATCTCTGGCGGTTCGTGATTATGGGTCCCCGACTTGGCGCGGGCCTAAGCGGACACCGGCGCTAAATCAGGTCGATAGCGCGCAAGACTCGCCGCGATCACACCGAGTCCAACTGTGTAGTTTGACGTTCGCACGCTCACTCCATCGGCGGTTCGGTATAGCCAGCCACGGTCAGGAGTTCGCCGCACTACCGCGATGTCTGACCAGCGGATTCTTCTGCGACGGAATGCGCCGTTGAATTCGATCCCTTCGGAATCCCACCGCCACTTGTGAAAACCGCACACAACCATCGGCGCCAAAACTAGACCCAACATGGCGAACGGGCCGCCTGCAAGCTGAAAGCGGATAAGCAGAGGGCCCCCAATTGGATCAGAGATGATCAGGAGCGCCAACACCAAGTAGCCCACCGCCAGCCCCAGAGAAGCACCCCAAAAGACCGTCGAAACACCCGACTGACCAGCGATCACGTTACCCTGGATGGTGCTCCGGGTCGGGAATAGGCGAGCGACGACAATCGGACCCGCTATGAGGCCGACCATGAATGCCAACATCAGAATCAAATTGCCCATGCTGCCGCGCGCATCTCACAAGGATTGGCTGCCGCTGATTCTACGCGATGTGCGTTCATCGTCCGGGACCCCTAATCACGAACCGTTGGTGTTCCTGGGTCCCGGACCTGGCGCTTCGCGCCAGTCCGGGAATGGGTGGGTGGATTTGCTTTCTCAAGGGGACAGGCTCTCATGCGCCGGAAGCAGTTCACTTAGTCGCGAGCGATCGGCCGCAGCTTCTTCAACGCCGCCAGCGCCTCATCGGTGTAGAGAATATCGCCGTTCCAATATTTTACAATCGTGTCGCGGTTGAGTTCGATCCAGTCGCGGACCAGATGAAGATTGGAGCTTGAGAGGTTTCCCGCGATCAGTTCGACGTCGGGCCGCACCGATACCGTCGCCACGAATTCGCGCACTTTTCGGGCCGGGCGAGACCTTCACCCAAACATCAGGCCGGCGCTGTCCATGTCGACACAATAGCACGGACCCCCGTCGCCGGTCTAAATCGCAGGCCCCGCCCCCGGAGTTTTTCACCGCTGGGGGGTTTTCAAGTCCGCCCGCTCTGGGCTATCACCCGCGCTTCCCCAACACACGCCCCGCGCCAACGCGCCCGCGCACAAGGATGATTGATGAGCGTCCCGACTTTCGCTGAACGTAAAGAAGCCGCCGACGCCGCCAAGAAAGCCATGCTGGAGCGGTTCCGCGCCAAGCCGCCGGTCGATCCGGCGCTGGCCGCGCAGCGGGCCGAGCAGGCCAAGGCGCGCGACGCCAAGCGCGCCGCCGCCGAGGAAAAACGCAAGGCCCGCATCGAGGAAGAAAAAGCGCTGCGCATTCTTGAAGCCGAGATGGCCGCCGCCGAAGCCGCCGCCGAAGCCAAGCGCGCCGCCGAAGCCGCCGAAACCGCGCGCCTGGCGGAAATCGAGCGGCTCGACATCCTCGCCTACGAACAAAAAGCCGCCCGCGACCTCCGCTACGCCGCGCGCAAGAAGCGGCAGAAATAAATCAATCTGCGTTTGCAAATGGTTTGACCGCCAATGCCGGCAGCGGCGCATCGAACGCGCCCTCGGCGCCGATCGCCATATCTGGCGTGCGCGCATGCGAACTCCAGCTTGCAAACAATCGATCCCAGAGCGTCAGCACCGCGCCGTAGTTTAAGTTGGTGTCGGCGTGCACGGCGTGGTGATGCACCCAATGGTGCGAGGGCGTGACGATGACCAAGCGCAGCGCCGCTTCGAGCCGCGCCGGTACGCGCAGATTGGAATGGTGAAACAAGACGACCAGAAACACCGCGCTGTCGTAAAGCGCGATTGTCGCCAGCGGCAGATCGGCGGCGACGATCAGCGGCGCGCGCGCCAATGCCGAGATCAGCACTTCGCCGGGATGAAAGCGCACGGCGGAGGTCGTATCCAGGAATTGGTCAAGATGGTGGATGCGGTGAAAGCGCCACAGCAAGCCCCATGCATGATTGGCGCGGTGCCAACCATAGGCCCAAAGGTCGAGCAGGGCTAAATCGAGCGCGAGCGTTACCCAGAACGGCGCCTCCGGCCGCGACCAGAGATTGAGCGCCGCCGCCGCCACGCTGATCGGCGCGGTGACAAACGGATTCATCAGCGTATTGGCCGCCCAGAGCCCAAGATTGCGCGTGAGCCGCGCCGGGTCGCTCCCGCGCGGGCGCGGCGCCGCGGGAAGCAGGCGCTCCGCCAACGCCAAACTCGCAAACCACGCGGCGACAAGGATGATTTTCAGCACGCGAGGCCCCGCTCGAAAAGCGGCGCCACCTTGGACCGCCGGCTTCCAGCCGGCAAACCACCTTTCAATCACACAGGTCGGTAGCAAATTTAACACGAGCTTGCCGGCTGGAAGCCGGCGGTCCGGGGTTGGCGCTCTGAGGGCGAATCCGGCTAGGCTCTGCCCCCATGGAATACGCGCAAGATCGCCGTCGAAATCACCACCCTGCCGCATTTCGAGGGCCTGGCGCTGCCGGGCTACGAAACCGCGCTGTCGGCCGGCATGGACGTGCGCGCCGCAATCGCCCGAAGGCGAGCCGGTAACGCTCTCCCCCGGCCAGCGCCACCTGACCCCCACCGGCCTCGCCATCGCCCTCCCCCCGGCTTTGAGGCGCAAATGCGCCCTCGCTCGGGGCTGGCGCTGAAGCACGGCATCACCTGTTTGAACTCGCCCGGCACCATCGACGCCGATTATCGCGGCGAACTGAAAGTGATCCTGGTGAATTTGGGGCAAGAGACCGTTCGTGATCAAACGCGGCGAACGCATCGCGCAAATCGTGATCGCGCCAGTGACGCAAGGGGAGTGGCGCGTGGTGGAGACGCTCAGCGAAACCGCGCGCGGGGCGGGCGGATTTGGGAGCACGGGGCGGGGTGAGTCGATATGGACCGCCGGCGTCCTCGCCTGCCGGATGGAGCGCGCGGCCTCCGGCCGCGCAGGCGTCGCCGGAGGCGACGCGCTCCAACTCTGCAAACGCTGCGGAGGCTGCCGGCGAGGACGCCGGCGGTCCATAGAAAGTGAAAAACGCAATGCCCACGAAAACGCCACCGCTCTGGCTGATCCGCACGCTGGTCGCCATCCATATCGCGCTCTACCGGCTGAGCGGCGGGCGTATTGGCGCGACCATGGCTGGCGCGCCGATTGCGCTAGTGACGGCGCCGGGGCGCAAATCCGGCAGGCAGATCACCATGCCGCTGATCATCATTCCACCGCGCGCGGGCACGCGATCATCGCTTCGTTTGCCGGCGCGGAAAAACATCCGGCCTGGTATCTCGACGTCAAGGCGGCGGGCCGGGCCGAATTGGAGCTGGGCCGCGAACGCCGCCAAGTGCGCGCCGAGGAAGTCGCTTTCGGCGGCGAACGCTACGAAAAAATCTGGACTGACGCGGTGGCGCTCTATGCACCTTACGCTAGCTACAAGAAACGGACGACGCGCCAGATCCCGATCGTGGAGCTGATCGCCGGATAATTAGTGGCTTTCGCCGCGCCAGACTTGTTTGTAGGCGAGGTAAAGCAGCCCCGAGAGCGCCAGCAGGAAGGCGAGCACGATCAGGCCGGTGCGCTTGCGCTCTTCCATGTGCGGGTCGGCCGGCCCATTGCAGGAAGCTGGCGACATCGGTGGCGTATTGATCGATTGTCGCTCGGCGAGCCGTCGCTATAGGCGACAGCGCCTTCGACCAAGGGCGGCGGCATGGCGATTTTGCCGCCGGCGAAATAGCGATTGACGTGAAGCGCGCCTTCGCTTTCGCCGGTATAGCCGATCAGCAGCGAGCGCACATAATCGGCGCCGCCATGGCGCGCCGATGTGATCACCGAAAGGTCCGGCGGAAACGCGCCGCCATTGGCCGCGCGCGCGGCGATTTCGTTCGGGAACGGCGCGCGGAAATGATCCGAAACGCGGCCTGGGCGCTCTATCGGCTGGCCGGTATTGGGATCGGCATCGTTGATCGTCACCGCGGCGGCGATCGCGCGCACATAGGGGTTTTCGGTGACATCGACGAAGCGGCCGCCATGCTCGGGCTTGCCGACATGATTTTCCTCTTCGCCGGTCTCGTGGTTGCGCACTTTGTAGGCGGCGAACGGGCCGCCCTCCTCGCCGAGATGGCGATAGGCGAGGTGATCCATGCGAATGGCAGGCTGGCGCAGACCTGGTTGTAGACCTGGAAGCCGCGCTGCACCGCGCCCATGTCGTAGCAGCCGACCGGGCTTTCGAAGCTGAACGGATAATCCTGCGGATGCTCGGCCTCGCTGGCGGCGAAGGCGATGCCGGCGAGCGCGAGCGCGGCGGCGGCGCGAGATGGTGAAGCGCGCAACATCACGAGGCCTCCTGCGTTGGCCGGTAACCGGCTTGGCGATGGTGTCCGGCACGCGGCCCGGCGTTTCACGCAAGCCAAGCAGCGGCAACAGCACGAGGAAGAAGAAGAAATAATAGACGGTCAGCGCTTGCGAGAAAGCGCGTGACCGTGAAAACGAACGGCGCCTGGCGGCGTCGGTGAGGAAGAACGGCGCGCGCGGCGCCGATCTCGGCCTTGGCCTCTTGGATGACGGCTTCCAAGTTCCTCGATATCGCCCGCCGAAACCGACCGCGACTGGCGCGCGCCGCCGGTCACCGCCATGATCTGCGCGTCAGTGGCGTTTTCGCGCGTCACCATGGCCATGCCGGCGCTCGCCCGCCATGCTGGCGCGCTTGTCCGCCGCCATGGCCGCGAATTCGCCCTCGCTCGCCGCGGAGAATGCGCCGCTGGAAACCGCGCCCGCCCTCGACCCAGTTCCAAGGTGGCGCTGTATTCTGCTGGCTTGAACAGAATTCGCCCCGGGTTCTGCCCGCCGCACCAGCCCAGCGCGATGCACACGACCACGAAGATGAAGAAGAATTGCCGCGCGATCGGGCGATAGCGCATCGAGCGCACGTTCGAGGTGTCGAGCCATGGCAGGACGAACAACACGCCGATCGAAGCGAACATGGCGATGACGCCGGCGAGCTTGGAATTGATCGGCCAGATATTGAAATCGAACGCGCGCAAAATCGCGTAGAACGGCAGCAGATACCATTCCGGCACGATTTCCGGCGGCGTCTGCAATGGGTTGGCGGGAATGTAATTGGCCGGGTCGCCCAGCGAATCGGCCATGAAGAACACGAACACCGCAAACAGGATCAGGAACAGCGAGGTCGCGAACAGATCCTTGATGGTCGCGTGCGGAGTGAACGGCACGGTGTCGGCCTTGGACTTTACTTCGACGCCCGGTTGGGTTGTTCTGCCCCACTTCGTGCAGCGCCCAGATGTGCAGCGCCGACCACGCCGGCGATCACGAACGGCAGCAGATAGTGCAGCGAGAAGAAGCGATTGAGCGTCGGCTGGTCGATCGCCGCCCCGCCCCTGATCCAAACTTGAATGCTCTCGCCGACAAACGGTATCGCGCCCAGAATGTTGGTGATGACGGTGGCGCCCCAGAAGCTCATCTGGCCCCACACCAAGGTGTAGCCAAGGAAGCCGGTCGCCACCATCAGCAGCGTAGATGATGCAGCCCAGGATCCACAGCACTTCGCGCGGCGCCTTGTAGGAGCCGTAATAGAGCCCGCGGAACATGTGCACGTAAACCGCCAGGAAGAACATCGAGGCGCCGACCGCGTGCATGGGCTGCAACAGCCAGCCGAACGATACGTCGCGGCGGATCCGCTGCACGCTATCGAAAGCGTGGTCGATGTGCGGCACGTAATGCATCGCCAGCACCATGCCGGTGACGATCTGCACCACCAGGCAGAGCGACAGCATCGCCCCGAAGGTCCACCAATAATTCAAGTTTCGCGGCGTCGGGATAGGCGACAAAGCTGTCATGCGCCAGCCGCATGATCGGCAAGCGCTTGTCGAGCCAGCGGGTGAAGCCCGATTTGGGCTCGTAGGTGGAAGGTCCGCTCAATTGGTGCTCCTGCCGGCTCAGCCGATGCGGATGGTGGTGTCGTTGACGAAGACGTAGGGGGCGACGCGGCAGATTCTTCGGCGCCGGCCCGCGGCGAATGCGGCCCGAGGTATCGTAGTCGGAGCCGTGGCACGGGCAGAACCAGCCGCCGAATGGCGAGCCTTCGACGAAAGTCGGCACGCAACCCAGATGCGTGCAATTGGCCTGCAGGATCAGCCATTCCGGCTTGCCGGGCTGGCCGTCGTCCTGGCGCGATGCGCTCGGCATCGGTTTGCGGATCTTTCAGATTGGCGAAATCGTCGCGCCGCGCGGCGGCGATTTCGGCGGCAGTGCGGTGGCGCACAAACACCGGCTTGCCTTGCCACATCACCTTGATCTGCTGGCCGACATCGATGGCGCCGAGATCGACTTCGGTGGTCGACATTGCGCGGGTGTCGGCGGCGGGGTTCATCTGATCGACGAACGGCCAAGCCGTCGCCGCCGCGCCCACACGCCGCGACGCGAGCCGGCCGCGATGAAAATGAAATCGCGCCGCGTCTTGTCCGCCGTGCGCTTGCCCCGGCTTTGCCTCGGCCACCGCCATGTTTCTCCCGCGAGCTTGGTTCGTCGCCAAAGCTAGGCTAGTCCGGGCTCGTCAAGGCGCGCGGCGCGTCGCCGCACGTCGTTGAGATTGGCTCCCAGATTCCGCCCGATTCTCCGGCGCTGGAGGCTCTAACGTGCGGCTCGCTCTCTATCAACCTGACATCCCCCAAAATCTTGGCGCGGCCATTCGCCTCGCCGCCTGCCTCGGGGTCGCCCTGGACGTGATCGAGCCCTGCGGCTTCCCGCTGACCGACGCCGCCATGAAGCGCGCGGCGCTGGATTATGGCGGCAAGGCCAGCGTCACCCGCCATGCCAGCCTCGCCAGCTTCCGCGCGGCGCCGGAACGGTCGGGCGGGCGCTTGGTGCTGGTCGAGACTGACGGCGCGGTGCGACTTCCAGGATTTTGCGTTTTCCACAGGCGACACGCTGATCCTCGGCCGCGAAAGCGCCGGTTCGCCGGGGGAACTCTACGCCGCCGCGCAGGCCAGCGTGCGGGTGCCGATGGCGCGCGGGTTTGCGCTCGCTCAACGTCGTGACAGCCGCGGCGATGGTATTGACCGAAGCGATGCGGCAGACCGGGGCGTGGGAGAAGTTGGATTGATCTTCAAAGCATTGACGACCCCCCTCCCCGTGAGGGGGCTTCCGCGAAACTCCGTGCACGCGGCAAGTGAGCGCCCCCTCCCCAACGCGGGGAGGGCAGGGAGGGGGCGTGCGAAGGAACTGCGACGGCGCCGTTTGCGGTTCCTTCTGTGCGCCCCCTCCCCCTACCCCCGCCCCCAGGGGCGGGGGTTCGCACCGCTCATCACGAACCTTGCACGAATGGGACGCGCCAATGAGCGAAACCCGCAAGCAACGCGCGCGCCTGGTTCGAGGAACTGCGCGACCAGATTTGCGCGGAATTCGAAGCGCCTCGAGGACGAGGCGCCGGCGGCGCTCTATCCCGGCGCGCCCGGCCGCTTCGTGCGCACGCCGTGGAAGCGCGGCGACGGCGCGGCCGATCTTGGCGGCGGCGTCGCCGGCATGATGCGCGGGCGCTTTTTCGAGAAAGTCGGCGTGCATGTCAGCACGGTGTTCGGCGAGTTCAGCCCGGAATTCGCCAAGAAGCGTCAACGGCGCCGCCGACGATCCGCGCTTCTGGGCCAGCGGCATTTCGCTGATCGCGCACCTGCGCAACCCGCATTGCCCCGCCGCGCACATGAACACGCGCCACATCGTCACTACGCAATATTGGTTCGGCGGCGGCGGCGATCTCAATCCCACGCAAGCCTATCAGCGCGACGAAACTGCGAGGACGCGCTAAACTTCCACGCGCCGTATCGCGACGCCTGCGAAAAACACGAACCGGGGCTCTATGCGCGCTACAAAAATGGGCCGACGAGTATTTCTGGCTGCCCCATCGCGGCGAGCCGACGCGGCGTCGGCGGCATTTTCTACGATCACCACAATCAGCGGCGAACGGAGATCTGGGAGCGCGATTTCGCCTTCACCCAGGACGTCGGTCGCGCTTTCCTAGCCGCCTACCCGCCGATCCTGCGCAAGCACATGCGCGCACGCCCTGGAGCGAAGCCGACCGCGAAGAACAACTGATCCAGCGCGGCCGCTACGTCGAGTTCAACCTCTTTACGACCGCGGCACCAGCTTCGGCCTGAAGACCGGCGGCAATGTCGAAAGCATCCTCTCCAGCATGCCGCCGGTCGCGAAATGGCCTTGAGTTACGGTGGGGATTGGGCGCGCGAGTGCAAGGACGCCCCGCCTCCCGCCTCCTGCGGCTCAACCGGAATTGTCGCGGGCCTCACCCCCTCAGTCATGCTGCGCATGACAGCTCCCCCATCGAGGGGGAGCGGGGCTCTCGTCGTAATTGGGAGCGCGGGGCTTTAGCCCCGCCTGGCGCTACCCTTCTTCGTTGCGGCTTTTGTGTTTGTAGCTTGCGCGCTGCGCCTTGTGGATTTTCTTCCAGCGCATGCGGTTGGCGGCTTCGGCGTTGGAATCTTCGCGGCGCGCCGCGAAAGCGAGTTCGCGCTGCAGCTTGAGATAAGATTGCCAGCGTTCGGCGCTGAGCGCTTTGCTTTCCAACGCCGCCAGAATCGCACAACCTGGTTCGCTCGCATGCGAGCAATCGCCAAATCGGCAGGCGCCGGCGAGCGCGACGACGTCATCAAAGCTCGCATCGAGCGCCGCCTCGTCAGCCAGCAGCCCAAGTTCGCGCATGCCGGGCGTATCAATCACCAGGGCGCCGCTCGGCAGGCGGAACAATTCGCGGTGCGTGGTGGTGTGGCGTCCGCGATCGTCGCTTGCGCGGGTCGGGCCTGTGTCCATGAGCTGGCGCCCGGCCAGCGCGTTGAGCAAGGTTGACTTGCCCGCGCCGGACGAGCCCAGCAATGCCGCGGTCTTGCCAGGCTTGAGCCAGGCGCCGAGCGCGCCAAGCCCCTCGCCGGTGAGCGCCGACAGCGCCACCACTGGCGCACCGGCGGCGATCGCGGCGATGCGGGCCGCGCAAACATCGGCGTCAATGGCGATATCGGCTTTGGTCAGGACGATCATCGGCTCTGCGCCAGATATCGCGCGCGGCGACGAGATAACGCTCCAGCCGGCGCGGGTTGAGATCGTTGTTCAGCGACGCAACCAGCAGCACGATTTCGACATTAGCGGCCACGACCTGGACCCCGCCCGCGGGCGCGCGGCGGTTGAACACACTGCTGCGCGGCAGCAGCGCGTGGATCGCGACTTCTCGGGCAGCGTCCGGCGCGCTCACGGCGAGCCAGTCGCCGACGACGGGATGTTCACCCGGTCCCGCCGCAAGCGCAAAGCGCCCGCTCAAGCGAGCCGGCGACTTCGCCATGCGCCGTTATCAGCCGCCACAAGCCACGATGATGCGCGAGCACGCGCGCGGGGGACAGGGCTTGCGCCGCGTAGGGCGCAAACGCGTTCTGGAGCGCGATACTCCAGCCATAATCTTCAATCATTGAATTGGGTCCAGCAACAAAACTTCTCTGAAAGCTGCCGGCGCCAGCCTCACAAGAGGCGCGCGTCAGCAGCGCGGCGGAAGGCCGCTGCAACAATGTCTGTCATAATGCACCCTCCCTCTGCTGGCGTTGAAACTGACGCGAGTGTGCTAAGCAGGCGCGGCGAAGTCAAGCAAATGCGGCGCGGGGAAAAGCTGGCCGAAGGCCGGAGAAAAGATGCTTTCGCGTTTTGCATTAGCGACCATACGCCAAGATCGGCGAGAGCCAGCGTTCGGCCGTCGCCAGCGTCCCAGCCCTTGCGCCGCGCGTAATCCTCGACCTGATCGCGATCGATGCGGCCGACGCCGAAATATTCCGCGCGCGGGTGCGCGAAATAGAGCCCCGACACCGAAGATGGCGGCGTCATCGCCAGGCTTTCGGTGAGGTCCATGCCGGTGCGCTCGCGCGCTTCGAGCAGATCGAAGAGCGTGCGCTTCTCGGTGTGATCGGGCTGCGCGGGATAGCCGGGCGCGGGGCGGATGCCGCGATATTTCTCCGGCGAGCAATTCGTCGTGTGTCGAGCGTTTCCTCCGCCGCATAGCCCCAAAGCTCGCGCCGCACCTTCGCGTGCAGCGCTTCGGCGAACGCTTCGGCCAAGCGATCGCACAGCGCTTGCGCCAGGATGGCGGAGTAATCGTCGTTGGCGCGCTTGAAGCGGTGCGCGACCTCTTCCTCGCCGATGCCGGCCGTCACCGCGAAAGCGCCGATATAATCGGCGACTCCCGCCGCCTGCGGCGCGACGAAATCCGCCAGCGCGAAATTCGCTGCTTTGCCTTCGCCCTTGTCCATCTGCTGGCGCAGCGTGAAGCAGGCGCGCGCGTTCGCTTGCGCGCTTCTCGTTCTGCCAGAGCACGATGTCGTCGCCGTCGCGGTTGGCCGGCCAGAAGCCGACCACGCCGTTGGCGCGCACCCATTTCTCCGCCACCAGCTGCTCCAGCATCGCGTGCGCATCGTTGTACAGATTGCGCGCGGCTTCGCCGACGATGGCGTCGTCGAGGATCGCGGGATAGCGCCCGACCAAATCCCACGAGGCGAAGAACGGCGTCCAGTCGATGTAAGGCAACCAGCTCCGCGAGCGGATAATTCTTGAACGTCGCGCACGCCGAGGAAGCTCGGCTTGCACCGGCGCGAACTTCGAGCTTCGGCGCGCGCTCGCGCGCTTTGCGCGAGCGGCAGGCGCGGGCGCTTGTCCTGGCCGGCGAGATAGCTCTCGCGCGCGGCGTCCTGATCGGCCTTGGTTTCCGCGATCAGCGTTGTCGCGCTCGTCGCCGAGCAGCTTCTGCACCACCGGCACCGCGCGCGACGCGTCGGTCACGTAATGCGTCGGCCCCTTATAGGCCGGCGCGATCTTCACCGCCGTGTGCGTGCGCGAGGTGGTGGCGCCGCCGATCAGCAGCGGCAGCTTCATGCCGCGCCGCTGCATTTCGCTGGCGACGAACACCATTTCGTCCAGGCTCGGCGTGATCAGCCCCGACAGCCCGATCGCATCGGCGCCGATCTCGACGCGCGCGATCGAGAATCTTGTCGCACGCGACCATGACGCCGAGATCGTCGATCTCGTAGCCATTGCATTGCAGCACCACGCCGACAATGTTCTTGCCGATATCGTGCACGTCGCCCTTCACGGTCGCCATCACGATCTTGCCGTTGGATTTGCCGGCCATGCCGGTGCGCTGCTTTTTCCTCTTCCATGTACGGAATGAGATGCGCCACCGCCTGCTTCATCACCCGCGCCGACTTCACCACTTGCGGCAGGAACATTTTTCCCGCGCCGAACAGATCGCCGACGATGGACATGCCGTCCATCAGCGGGCCTTCGATCACGTGCAGCGGGCGCTCGGCTTGCAAGCCGCGCTTCTTCGGTGTCCTCGACGATGAATTCGTTGATGCCGTGCACCAGCGCGTGCGCTGAGCCGCTCGCGCACCGGCTTTTCGCGCCAGGCGAGGTCTTTGCGTCGGTATCGCTTCTTCTTGCCGCCGCCTTTCACCTGCTCGGCGAATTCCAGCAGGCGCTCGGTGGCGTCGGCGCGGCGATTGAGCAGCACGTCTTCGACGCGCTCGCGCAATTCCGGCTCGACATCGTCGTACAGCGTCAGCGAGCCGGCGTTGACGATGCCCATGTCCATGCCGGCGCGGATGGCGTGATAGAGGAACACCGCGTGCATCGCCTCGCGCACCGGCTCGTTGCCGCGGAACGAGAACGAGACGTTGGAGACGCCGCCGGAGACGTGCGCGTGCGGCAGCGTCTGCGCGTGATCTAGGCGCGTCGCTTCGAAGAAAGCCGAGCGCGTAGTCGGCGTGCTCTTCGATGCCGGTGGCGACGGCGAAAATGTTGGGATCGAAGATGATGTCTTCCGGCGGGAAGCCGTTGATCGGTCAGCAGCTTGATAGGCGCGCGTGCAGATATCGATCTTGCGCTTGGCGGTATCGGCCTGGCCCTGCTCGTCGAACGCCATCACCACGGCGGCGGCGCCGTAGCGGCGCACCTTGCGCGCGTGCTCGAGGAATTTCGTCCTCGCCCTCCTTCATGCGAGATCGAATTGACGATCGACTTGCCCTGCGCGCATTTCAGGCCCGCCTCGATCACCTCCCATTTGGAGCTATCGATCATCAGCGGAATGCGGGCGATGTCGGGCTCGGAGGCGATCAGATTGAGGAACCGCTTCATCGCCGCCGGGCCATCGATCATCGCCGCATCGACGTTGACGTCGAGCACATTGGCGCCGCTCTCGACCTGCTGGCGCGCCACCACGAGCGCGCCGGCATAATCGTCAGCCTCGATCAGCTTGCGAAATTTCGCCGAGCCGGTGACGTTGGTGCGCTCGCCGACGATGACGAAATTGGCGAAGGGGTTGGTCATGCGCGATCCAACGCGCCGTCATCCGGACGCGCGACACGATCCGGAACCCAGAGCCACGGTCGCGTGCCCCTGAGTTCCGGGTTCGCGCTTCGCGCGCTCCGGAATGACGGTGTTTGTTCGTGCGAGCATCACGCCGCCGCAGTGAACGGCTCGAGCCCCGCCAGCCGCATGCGCGCATCGCGCTCCGGCACAACGCGCGGCGCCACGCCCTCGACCGCATGCTTCATGTGCGCGATGTGATCCGGCGTCGTGCCGCAGCAGCCGCCGGCGATGTTGAGCAGGCCCGCGCGCGCCCATTCGCGCATAATGCGCTTCCATCGAATGCGGCGTTTCGTCATAGCCGCCCATCGCGTTGGGCAAGCCCGCGTTCGGATAGGCGCTCACCGCGCACTCCGCCACGCGCGCAAGATCGGCGAGGAACGCGCGCATCTCGGCGGGGCCGAGCGCGCAGTTCAGCCCAACCGCCCACGGCTTGGCGTGGCGCACCGAATTGTAGAACGCCTCCACCGTCTGCCCCGAAAGCGTGCGCCCGGAGCGATCGGTGATCGTGCCGGAAATCCAGAGCGGCAGTTCGACGCCGGTTTTGTCGAACGCTTCCCACGCGCCCCAGAGCGCGGCCTTGGCGTTCAGCGTATCGGTGATGGTTTCGATCAGCAGCAAGTCCGCGCCGCCTTCGATCAGGCCGAGCGCTTGTTCTTCGTAGCCCTTGGCCATCGTCGTCGAAATCGCAGTCGCGCCGGCCCGGATCGCCGACTTCGGGCGACATCGAGAGCAGCTTCGTCGTCGGCCCCATCGCGCCGGCGACCGCGCGCGGGCGGCCGTCCTTCGCCTCGAACTCATCGCACGCCGCGCGCGCCAGCCGCGCGCCTTCGACATTGAGCTCGTACGCGACGTCCTCCAGCGCGTATTCGGCTTGGCTGATGCGCGTGGCGGTGAAGGTGTTGGTCTCGATGATATCGGCGCCGGCGGCGAGATAAGCCTCGTGCACCTGCGCGATGACATCGGGCCGCGTCAGCACCAGCAGATCGTTGTCGCCCTTGAGCGACATCGGGTGCTCGGCGAAGCGCTCGCCGTGGAAATCGTTCGTGGTGAGCCCGAAGCCCTGCAGGTACGCGCCCATCGAGCCGTCGAGGATCAGGATGCGGCTGCGCCAGTTCGGCGTTGAGCGCGGCGAGGCGTTGTGCGCGGTTCATGCGCACCTCCTTCTCCACGCGCACGCCGACGATGCGGCAGATCGCGAGCGTCAGGTCGGCGCGGTTGAGCGTGTAGAAGTGAAAATCCTCGACGCCTTCCGCAGGCAAGCCGCGCGCAGAGTTCCGCCGTGGTCGCCGCCGCCACCAGGCGGCGCGTTTCGGGATCGTCGTCGAGCCGTCGAACAAGCGCGCCAGCCAGCTCGGCACGCTCGCGCCGCTGGCCTTGCGCCATTTTCGCGACGCCCTTGAAATTCGTCACCGGCATGATGCCCGGCACGATCGGCGCGGTGACGCCGGCGCGCGCGAGCCGATCGCGGAAGCGCAAGAAACACATCGGCATCGAAGAAGAATTGCGAAATGCCGCGCGCGGCGCCGGCGTCGAGCTTGCGCTTGAAATTGTCGATCTCGGCGTCCCAGGACGGCGCTCGCGGGGTGCTTTTCCGGGATGCACCGCGACCGAAATTTCGAAATCGGCGACGCGCTTGGCGCCCGCGACCAATTCGGCGGCGTTGGCATAGCCTTCGGATGCGGTTCGATACGGCGTGCCCACGCCGCCCGGCGGATCGCCGCGCAGCGCCACGATGTGGCGCACGCCCGCGCGCCCAATAGTCGCGCAGCACGCTCGTCGACTTCGGCGCGGCTGGCGGCGACGCAGGTCAGGTGCGCGGCGGGCTTCAGCGTGGTTTCCTCGACGATGCGCGCGACCGTGCGGTGGGTGCGGTCGCGCGTCGAGCCGCCGGCGCCGTAGGTGACCGAGACAAAACTCGGCGACGAGCGGCTCGAGCTTGCGGATCGCCTCCCACAGCTGAGCTTCGAGCGCTTCCGTTCTTCGGCGGAAAGAACTCGAACGACACGCGCGGCTGCCCGATGCGCTCGGCGGCCTCGGCGATCAGATTGTGGGCGTGCGGCGCGCTCATGCTTTGTCTCCCGCCCAGATCTTCACCGTCAGCGCGTCGCGCTTCGTTCGGCGCGAGCGTCGTCGATCTTGCAGCTCGCGCCGACTCCCGCCGCCGCGCACCATTCGGCGATTTCCGCGTCGCGAAAAGCCAAGCCGGCGATGCGCGTGCTGCTCGCGCAGGAACTCCAAGTTCGTGCGGCGCGAAATCGACGATCACCAAGCGCCCGCCGGGCTTCAGCAAGCGCGCCGCTTCGCGCGATGCGCGCGGCCAGGATCGGAGAGAAAGTGCAGCACCTGATGGATCGTGACGAGATCGGCGCGCGCCGGCGTCGATCGGCGGCGCATAAGCATCGCCAAAGCGCACCGCCGCCTTCGCCTGCAGATCGTCGAGCGAGGCGCGCGCGATCGCCAGCATCTGGCGCGAGGTGTCGAAGCCCTCGGCGCGGCGCACGCGATCGGCGAACAGCTGGATCATCCGCCCCTGCCCGACGCCGACATCGACCATCAGCTCGAACGGCCCCGCGCCCGCCGCCGCCAGGATGGCGCTGTCGATGTCGGCTTCCGGCAAATGCAGCGCGCGCACCCGATCCCAATCGGCGGCGTTGCGCTCGAAATACGCCGCCGCCGCCGCTTCGCGCGCGGCGCGGATGGCGTCCAGCCGCTCGGCGTCGCGCGCCAGCACCGGATCGCGCGGGGTCGAGCATCGCCGAGCGCGGCGTCCGCGAAGCGCCGCTCGGTCGTGCTGCGCGCGCGGCAGCCGGTAGAACACCCAGGCGCCCTCCGGCGCGCGCTCCACCAGGCCGGCCTCGGTCAGCAGTTTCAGATGCCGGCTCACCCGCGGCTGGCTTTGGCCCAGCGCCTGCGCCAATTCCCCCACCGCCAGTTCCCCCTCGGTCAGCAGCGCCAGCGCCCGCAGCCGGGTCTGCTCGCCGGCCGCGCGCAGCGCCCCGACGACGCGATCGGCGTCGCGCCGCTCTGGCTCAGGTTGGGTTGGAGATATAAACATATCTTTATATGACACCGGCAGTCGCGATACTGGAAGCCCATAAAGGAAGCTTCCCGGCCTCCAAGTGTGGCCCCGTCAGCCGCAGCCTCTAAAAATAAGACTTGCGCGGCACTTTCGCCGCAGCTGTGCCGGTGAACTTACAGGTCGCTCACGCCGTCGATCGACATTGATTAACCTAGGTGCGCCATTATCTGGCGCTGTATGAGGGGACTTATCGATGCGCGGCGCACTTGCAGCATTGAGCTATCGCGGCGCCTGCGCTCGCGCCGGCGGACGCGCGCGCCCAGAGACAGCGGCTGATCCCTGGGAGGGGCTCAATCGACGCTCTATTCGCGTCCATGAAGTCCATCGACCAGGCGGTATTGGCGCCGGTCGCGCGCGGCTATCGCGCGGTCACGCCACAGCCGGTGCGCAAGGGCGTGCTGAACTTTCTGCGCAATTTGCGCGGGCCGGTGATGTTCGCCAACGACGTGCTGCAAGGCGAATTTGGCCGCGCGGGCGTGACCGCGGCGCGGTTCGGCGTCAACACCACCATTGGCTTTGCCGGGCTTCTGGATCCGCGCTCGGACATGGGCCTGGAGCGGCACGACGAGGATTTCGGCCAGACGCTTGGCGTGTGGGGTGTCGATCCTGGCCCCTACATTTTCGTGCCAGTGCTCGGCCCCACCAATCTGCGCGACGGCGCCGGGCGCATCGTCGATATGGCGCTCGATCCGCTCACCTGGACTCGAGTTCGACAATGTCGACGAGGTGCGTTTCGCGCGCACCATGGTGACCGGGCTGGCGGTAGGCGAGGTAGCCCTGGACGAGGTCGAAAACGTGCGCGAAAACGCGCTTGATCCCTACATCACGGTGCGCACCTCCTATGGATTGCTGCGCGAAGCGCGGTCCAAAACGGCCCCACTGATGTCCAGGATTTGCCAGAATTCGAGGAAATAACCGAGGCGGCCCCAGCTCAGCAGACGGCCCAGACCAGTCCGTCGCCCAAACCCCAGCGTCGTCGCCGCCAGGAGAAACAGAGTGACCGCCGTCCGCACTTTCACCCGCGCCGAATTCTCGCCGCGATCGCCGGCCTTGGCCGCTTGCCGCCGCGCCCGCGCGCTACGCCGCGCGCAATAACGACGCGGAAACCTATGTCCAGGCGAACGCCGCCGCCGCGCTTCGCACCTTGGGCGACCGCAGCGTTCCTGCGGCGCAGCGGCGGCAGACATTCAACGCGCTGATGGCGCAGTTCGCCGACATGCCGCGCATCGCCAATTTCGTGCTCGGCCGCTACGGCCCGCAATTGCGCGCCGACGCGGCGCTGCGCGCCGAGTGGACCCGCACCTTCCAGGACTATGCGATCGCCGTTTACGAAGTATCGGCTGGAGCAATATAGCGGCAGCGGCATTCGCGTCACCGGCTCGGTCGAGCGCGTCGCCGGGCGCGACGTTGTGGTCCGCAGCGAAATGACCCCCGATGGCGGCGATCGCGCCATTGCCGGTGCAGTGGCGTTTGCTGCGATCGGGCGAAGTCTGGAAGGTCGTCGACGTCTCGCTGATCCTGGAAGGCAACGAGATCTGGCTGGCGCAACAGCAGCAGCGCGATTTCCTGGCCGCGCTCGACCGCAACAACGGCGACATCCGCGCCCTGATCACCGACGTGCGCGGCCTCACCACAACGCTGCACCAGCGCATCGCCGCGCGCCGGTAGATAATTAGTCGGCCGGAGCGGCGAACACTTGCAGCGGCGCGGCCATGTCGGGGCGTCCCTCCGCCGCCCACAATCCCAGCGCCGTAAGCAGCGTCCCCGCGACCTGGCCCAAGGTCGCGCAATTTTCCATCGTGTACAAATCAGCGGCGACGACATTGGGCCCGCGCACGGCGATGAAATCCGCGTCCGAGCCGGCATGGCGCAAGACCCGGCACGACAATGCCGCGCCAGCGGCCGCTGCCATGGCCGGTCCAGCGATCGTCCTCGGCCCGGCCGCGTCCATGATCGGCGGTGACGATCATGGTGGTCCGCCCGGCGGTGCGCGGATTGGCCTGATACGCCTCCCAGATTTCGCGCACGAAAGCGTCGGCCTCGGAAGCGGCGGCGAGATAGGCCTCGTAATTGCCCTCGTGGGCGCGATTATCGGTATCGCCAAGCGCGACCCAGAGCAGGCGTGGAGGGTCAACCAGCGCT
The DNA here is from genome assembly GCA_963732745.1 of uncultured Alphaproteobacteria bacterium. GTDB lineage: Bacteria > Pseudomonadota > Alphaproteobacteria > Caulobacterales > Aquidulcibacteraceae > Vitreimonas. Next base: position 60,943 of record CAVTAT010000011.1, read on the forward strand.
GCGCGCGCGGCGGGGATCACTTGGGGGTCGTGCGGGGCTTGGTAATCGGGCGGGGTGAACACCGAGAGGCCGCTGCGCTCGGTGTTCAGGATCGCGCGCATGGTTTCCCACTCGGCGAACACGCGCACCTGGCCGGAGAAGTCCGGCCGCTGGGCGAGACGCTCGAGCACGGTGACATCGTCATTGGGGATGGCCGCGTTGTAGCGCACGCGCGGATTCGGCCGCCCGGCGAGCATTTCCGCGTAGCCCGGATAGGAAAACCAGAAATCATTGGCCACGCGCGCGCAGGAATTTGCGTCGCGATTGCCGATCAGCGCGCCGGTTTGGCCAAAGCTCAACAGGAACGGCGTCAGCGCTTGCGCGCGGTCGGGCGCGTCGATGTAACGCGCGCGATAGCGCTCATCGGTCACCAGCCCTGGATCGGCGCCGCGAAACAGCTCCTCCCAGCGATAGCCGTCAATGGTGACAAGGATGAGCGAGGGAGGCGGTTCCTGCGCATGCACGGGCAAAGTGAGCGCGGCGCAAAGCGCGGCAAATGCCAACATGAAACGGCGCATGCTATTTCTCCCCTTCGCCATATATATCTGAACAACGCCACTACCACCCATTCCCGGATGGCCGCAAACTTATCACGCAAATCCGATTCCGAGCCTAGCGCCCCAGCGTCAGTGTACGCTAGACACGCCGCTCATGCCTGATACTCAGCCGCACGCCCCCATCACCCATGCCGCCATCCTCGCCGCCGCCGCGCGGCTCAAGGGGCGCATCGAGCGCACGCCGATGGCGCGTTCGCGCACGCTGTCGGAAATGACCGGCGCGGAAGTTTGGATCAAGTTCGAGAATTTGCACTTCACCGCCGCCTTCAAGGAGCGCGGCGCGCTCAACAAGCTGCTGCAAATGCCGGAGGCGGAAAAGCGCCGCGGCGTCATCGCCGCCTCGGCCGGCAATCACGCCCAGGCGCTCGCCTACCACGCCCAGCGCCTCGGCGTGCCGACCACCATCGTCATGCCGCAGGCGACGCCGTTCGTGAAAGTCGAACAGACCCGCCATTGGGGCGCCGAAGTCGTGCTCGACGGCGACACCTTTGACGACGCCTACGCGGCGGCGCTTGGACTGTGCGAAGCAGCGCCAATCTGGTGTTCGTGCACCCGTTCAACGATGCCGACATCATCATCGGCCAGGGCACGGCGGCGCTGGAAATGCTGGCCGACGCTCCCGACCTCGACATGCTGGTTGTGCCGATTGGCGGCGGCGGGTTGATCGCCGGCATGGCGGCGGCGGCCAAGCACATCAAGCCGGATATCCGCATCGTTGGCGTCGAGGCGGAAATGTATCCCTCGTTCTCCGCCAGGATGCGCGGCGAAACCGCGCGCGCCGGCGGGCAGACCATCGCCGAGGGCATCGCCGTCAAACAAGTGGGCGATCTGCCGTTCGCGGCAGCGGCATCGCTGATCGAGGAAGTCGTGCTGATCGAGGAAGCCGATTTCGAACGCGCCATCGCGCTTTACGCCACGATCGAAAAAACCATCGCCGAAGGCGCCGGGGCGGCGGCGTTGGCGGCGTTGCTGGCCTATGCCGGAAAAATTCCGCGGGCTGCAAATGTGGCCTGGTGCTCTCCGGCGGCAACATCGACACGCGCTTGTTGGCGGCGGTGCTGGAGCGCTCCCTGGTGCGCGAGGGCCGCATCGCCGTGCTGCGCTTTGTCGGCGACGACCGCCCGGGCACGCTCGGCACGGTCGCGCACATTATCGGCGACCAGGGCGGCAATATCCTGCAAGTGGCGCACCATCGCATGAAGCTGGACGCCCCGGCCAAGGGCGTCGAGTTCGACATCGAGATCGAGGCCCGCGACGCCGTGCACACGCAGGAAATCGTCGCCGCCCTGATCGCCGCCGGCTACGCGGCGGTTTGCCTTTGATTGCGCGGCGACGCAAATTGGCCTAAGCGCTGGCGCCCATGATCCGCAAACTTTCCCTTACCGCCGATGGGCGCAATGTTTCAGTATTGCTGCACCAGCGGGATTTGCCGGGAAACGTTTCGTTCAACGGCCCGGTCGCGGTCGATAGCGAGACCTTGGGGCTGTCGCTGGTGCGCGATCCTTTGTGCCTGGTGCAACTCTCCGATGGCGGGGCCGAGGCGCATCTGGTGCAACTCGACCGCGCCACATACGAGGCGCCGAACTTGAAGCGCGTGCTGGCCGATGCCGGCACGCTGAAGCTGTTTCACTTCGCCCGCTTCGACATCGCCATGTTCATGCGCGATCTTTCGGTGGTCTGCGCGCCGATCTATTGCACCAAGATCGCCTCCAAACTGGTCCGTACCTATACCGATAAGCACGGCCTGAAGGACCTGACGAAAGAAGTGCTCGGACGCGACATTTCCAAGGACCAACAATCCAGCGATTGGGGCGCGCCCGAACTCAGCGATGCGCAATTGGCTTACGCCGCGTCCGACGTGCTGCACCTGCACGCGCTGAAGGCCAAGCTCGATGCCATGCTGGCCCGCGAAGGCCGCACCGAAATCGCCCAATCGTGCTTCGATTTCCTCCCCACCCGCGCCGCGCTCGATCTGGCCGGCTGGGAAGCCACCGACATCTTCGCGCACGCTTGAGGTTTGGGAGCGCTTGGACCGCGCGACTTCAGACGCGCACGGCGCAACGCGAAAAAGGAGCGCGTCTGAAGACGCGCGGTCCCTATTAGGACGGCGGCTTTCAGTTCTGTGGCCGCGCCGTGCGGTCGAGCTGGATCGCGGTGACCGCTCCGGACGCGGCGAGCGCACGCGCCTGGGCGGGGGTGGCTTCGATAGCCAGCATGTTCTGCCCGCCCATGCGCCCCACATAGGACGCGCCCGCCGCCCGCGCCGCGGTTTCCGCGCGCGCCAACGCCTGGGGGTTCTCCACTGTTATGATGAAGCGCGCCGGCGCCTCGGGCAGCGCCGCTAGCGCCGCGATCTGATTCTGCAATCCATCCTCGGCCATGGCTGGCTCCACTTGAGCATTGGCGGCGAGCACATCGCTGGCGTCAAGTAACAAGATGCGCGGACGCCCGCCAGTGTCGCGCCCCGTGGATTTCAGCGCCGCTTCGATCTGATCGACGCTGGCGCCAGTGCGAAGCGAACGCAGCGCCGCAAACGCGCCGGCGACGTGGGGCGTCGCCATCGACGTGCCGTTGAACGAGGCAAATCGTCCGTTCGGCACCGAGGAATTGATGTTGACGCCCGGCGCATGCAGATCGACTTGCGGGCCGCAATTGGAAAAGCTGGCCACTTCGTCGGCCTTGCTGGTGGCGCCGACCGTCACCGCGCTTGAGATGCAACCGGGGAAGCTCACCGAATCGCGGAAGCCGTCATTACCGGAGGCGATCACGGTGGCGACCCCCGCGGCGCGCAATTGATCGATCACCGGTTTGGTCAGGTCGCCATCGCACGCTGTTGTGGAACGACCGCCGCCCAGGCTCATATTGGCCGATGCGACGTGGCGGCTCGCTGCCTGCTGCAGCACGAAATCGAGCGCGCGGATCTGGTCGGAGGTGAACGACGCCACGCATGGGCTTTGCCCGCCGCAGGCAGCGCCGGTAAAGCGGGAGAACACCTGCACGGCGATGATCTCGGCGTCAGGCGCCATGCCGGAGAAAGCCTCGCCCCGCCCGGCGGCGATGCCGGCGACATGGGTGCCGTGTTCGCAGCCAGCGGCGTTGCAAGGTCGCGCCGCGTTGGCGCCGGTCTGCTCGCCCTGGCCGTTGGGGCACACGCTGGAGGAGCGGTTGGCCGCCGAAGTGGTGGAGAAACAGGCTTCGAGCACAACGCGTCCGGCCAAGAATGGATGGGCGGCGTCAACGCCCGTGTCCAATATCGCCACTGCCTGGCCGCCGCCGCGTCCGCCAGCGGCCCACAATTGCGGGGTCTGCACTAGAGGTCCGCTCTCGGCCAAGGTCGCGCGCGCTATGCGGTCCTCGCTCCAGGCTGGAAAGCGCGGATCGGGGTAGAGCAAGTCGAGCTGCTCGGCAGTGACTTCCGCCACCACAAACGGCAAGTGCGGGGTCAACGGCTCGACAAAGGAGACGCCGGCCTGGCGAAACGCATCCATCGCCACGCGCTGCATGCCGCCCATCGCCGGCAGCACGCCAGCGGGCGCTGCAATTTGCACGATCACGCGCACCGCGCCTTCAGCTTGGGCCTTGCTCCGCAGCGCTTGCAAGTTCGTTGAAGCGTCGGCGGTTTGCGCGGCGGGCGGGCAAATCGAGGCCTCCGGCGTCGCGATCTGCGGCGCGCAGGAAGCGTTGAAAACGAGCGCGACAACCGGCGCGAGCGTCCAGCGAAGCTTTGCCAACATGCCTTCCTCCCAGAAAAAGCTGCGGCGAACTTAAGCGCGCCTCGGCGCGGCGGCGTCTAACTATTCATTCATTCGACGCGCGCCGCCGCCTGTTCCAGAATAAGCGCTCAAGAGTGGGAGGGTTTCATGCGAGAACTTCTCAAGCTGCGCGCGCTCCTTATCGGGGCTGCTTTTGTGGTTGCAGCATGTAGCGCGGCGGCGCCACCCCCGCCAATGACCTTGGCCGAACGCGGGCGCGAGCTTTTCTTCAACGAAACCTTTGCCGGCAACGGTCGCACCTGCGGCACATGTCATCGCGCCGAGGATAATTTCGGCCTCACTCCCAATTTCATCGCCACGCTGCCGGCTGACGACGCCCTGTTCGTGGCCGAGACCAACCCAGCCCTGGCGCGCGGCTTTGAAGCCCCCGCGCAAATGCGCGGCAATGGCCTGATCCGCGAAAATCTCGATGGTTTCGAGGACCTGGATAACAAGTTTGTACTGCGCGGAGTGCCCCATACCTTGGCGATGCGCACCTCGGTGGCGAGCGCGGCGGGCCCGCGCACCGGCTGGTCCGGCGACGGCGCGCCCGGAGACGGCTCGCTGCGCGCGTTCTCGACTGGCGCTGTGATCCAGCATTTCACCAAGCGGCTTGACCGCGTCCCCGGAATTGATTTCCGCCTGCCGACCGACGCCGAACTCGATGCGCTGGAAGCGTTCATGCTGTCGCTGGGCCGGCAAGAGGAGCTGACGCTGCCTTTGCAATTGGCCAACCCGATCGCCGCGCGCGGGCAGGCGCTGTTCCTCGATAACACAAGGGGGCGCTGCAATGTCTGCCATTTCAACGCCGGCGCCAACGGCGACACCGCCATTTTTGGCCCCAACGCCGGCAATCTGAATTTCGACACCGGAGTTGAGGCGCTGCCCGATCTTCCAGGCGCGCTGTTGGGCGATCCCGGCCCCCCGCGCGACGACGGCTTTGGCATCCCCGGCGACGGCACGTTCAACACGCCGCCACTGGTGGAAGCAGCCGACACCGGGCCGTTCTTCCATAACAATGCGGTATCGACCATCGAGGCCGCTGTCGGCTTCTATGACGGCGATACCTTCAATCAATCGCCCGCCGGCCAATTGATCCTGCAAGCCACCGGCACACCGCTTAAGATCGACGCCACCGAAATCCAGGCCATCGCCGCTTTCCTTCGCGTCATCAACGCACTCGAGAATATTCGCCAGGCCGAGGCGTATCTTAACGAAGCCGCCGCCGCGCGACATCCACGCCGCCGCGATATCGCGCGTCTAGCGGGGGAGGAAACCGGCGACGCCATCGCCGTGCTGGCCGGCGCCAGCCTGCACGCTGACGCGGTCGCGGATTTGCTCGAGGCCCAACGCAAGAGCGCCGCGCGCTATCCCCGCATCGAGCAGGCGCAGGCGGCGCTGCAGCGGGCGCGGGGCCGGCTCTTGGCGCCGGCCTCGCCCGCGCCCAATTAAGTTGACTGAAGGAGGCGCGATCATGCGCACATTTACTCTAACCCTGTTGGCGGCGCTGGCGCTGGCCGGCGCGGCGGCCGCCCAGCAGGCGAGCGAGCAATATATCCCGATCGGGCAATCGCCGGGCGCGCTGACCATGCGCGGTGAAGTGACCGCGACAGCCGCCCCCGCCGCCGCTGGCGGCGAGGCCTCAATCTCGATGACCTCGGAAGCAGCGCCGGCGGGGGTTTCCTATGTCCTCGGCCCCCGCACACGCATCTATATCGACCGCTCCGCGCTCGGGCGGCCCAGCACAATGGGCGCCATGGCCGACCTGCAGCCAGGGCGCAGCGTGGAAGTCAGCATCGCCAATGCCGACACCCGCGTCGCGAACTGGATCAAGGTCCGCGCCACCGAATAGCGTGGCGCCAGGCCGCGCTGCCGTCGACTCCGATCCAAACTAACGCAGCCCCGCGTTGATTTTTTCCAGCGCGCTCAGGGGCGGGATGAGATCGGCATCGGCCAGTTTGTTCAGCGGCGTATCCACCGTGTTCAGGCCGTCGTGCAGATCGGCGGCGTCAGGATCGACGTAAAGCAAACCGGTGACGATTTCGCCGGCCATTTGCTTGCGGCCGAGGAAAGCTAGCGCCGCATTGCGGCGGCTTGGGTCGTAATCGTCTTCCAGCTTGCGGAAACGCAGGATCGAGCCGTCGTGCTGGGTGATTTCCTTGAGTTCGCCGGGCGCGTAATCAGCCTTGATCGGCGCGCGCGGGGGGATCACGTCGAGCCGGTTCACCGCGTCATTATGCGCGCGCACATAATCGAAGCTCTTGGTCGAGCCGACATGATTGTTGAACGCCACGCATGGGCTGATCACGTCGATGATCGCCGCGCCCTTGTGGCTGAGCGCGCCTTTGATCAACGGCACCAATTGCGCCTTGTCGCCAGAAAAGCTGCGGCCGACATAAGTCGCGCCGAGTTGTAGCGCCAGCATGACAAGATCGATGGCGCTGTCCCTGTTTTCGGCGCCTTTCTTGGCCTTGGAGCCTTTGTCGGAAGTGGCGGAAAATTGCCCCTTGGTCAGGCCATAGACGCCATTGTTCTCGACAATGTAGGTCATATTCACACCGCGCCGCACCGCGTGCGCGAATTGGCCAAGACCGATCGAGGCAGTGTCGCCGTCGCCGGAGACGCCGAGATAAATCAGATCCTTGGCGGCGATGTTGGCGCCGGTGAGCACCGAGGGCATGCGCCCGTGCACGGCATTGAAGCCGTGCGCGGGCGAAACGAAATAGTCCGGCGTCTTGGACGAGCAGCCAATGCCGGAAAATTTCGCCAGCCGATGCGGCGCGAGATCAATCTCGTAGCAGGCCTGGATAATCGCCGCGCTGATCGAATCGTGGCCGCAGCCGGCGCACAGCGTGGAGATGCGCCCTTCGTAGTCGCGGCGGGTAAAACCGAGCGCGTTTTTTTCCAGCGAAGGATGATGCAAAGGCGGCTTGGCGATGTAGGTCATATCTGCTTTCAACAATCCAGGCGCCTGCGGCGCCTCAGCACTCGAGCACGCTAAGATAGCCCTGCTTGGCGTAGGCAAGCAATGCACGGTCGCTGGTGACGACGGTAAAGCCATATTCCCGAGCGGTGGCGGCGATGATGCGGTCGGCGGGATCGTTGGTGGCGAGGCCGGGAAGGAACGAGGAGGCCAGCAGCACCTTGGGGGGCATGTCGGCCAGAACTGCGCCCGGCGTGCTCATCAAACGCTCGAACCAGCGCTCGGGCGGACAGGGTCGATGCAAAGCTGGCCTTTGCGCGCGAGCATCCCCACCTCCCACGCCGTGATTGGCGACACTAGTGCAATGCCGGCCGCTTGCGAACGCGCCAATTCGGCGACGATGTCCTTGCGTAGCGTTCCCGACACGAGCCAAAGGCCGGCGCAGGTGTCGAGCAAATAAGGTTGTCTCATTCAGGCTCGGGCTTGCCTTGGGGACCGGCGAGAATGCGATCGGCCTTACGGTCGAGACACGCATCCCACTCGGCCCATTCCTCGGGATCGAGGGCTGGCCGTGTGAGATCGTAACCGGGCTCGATCGTGAACGTCCCTTTCATGCAGCCGAACAGCGGGAAATTGGCAAACTCCGCGCTCGGCTTGATGCGCGAATTCCTCTTTCATCTCCCGCACTCCCCGTTCCCGCGTCCGCGCAAACACCAGTTTTTGCCCGGCCAAATCGACCTGTTCGGTCCGATAGCCAGCCTCGATCCAAGCCTTCGCCTGCACATGGTGGACGGCATCGTTCTCCCACCATTGGGCGTAGCGGTAAGCCGAAGCCGGCAGCTTCACCTTCGCCGCCGCCGCCACTTCCGCGAACGACATGGCCACGCGATCAGCGCTCTGGCCGGCCAAATGCGCCTTTAGCAGATTATACTTCACCCGAAAAAGGTAGCACCTTTTCCGAAAAAGGTCAAGATCGGCGCGATCGGCGCGATCAGCTTGCTGGCGCTTCAGTTTGAATAATACCGACTGCATGAAGTGCCGACTTGTGTCGATGCTCCACGTTTCCGTCATTCCGGACGCGCGGAGCGCGATCCGGAACCTAGGGGCCACAGTCGCGTCTTTTGCCCCTAGGTTCCGGGTTCGGCTTCGCCGCCCGGAATGACGCTGCGCCGCCTCGAGAAATTGGTCGCTTTCAAACTGAGCCACCGCCATCAACGCGCCTTTTCCGGCAGCGCCGCGGCGCGGCCAGTTTTTAGCTTTTCGGCGATGGCGCCGGCGATGAAGCGCGCGGTGATCGGCGCGCCGTCATAGAGCAGCACCGAGACCAGGCGCGCGGGATGCACGCCGCCTTCGTTGACCAGCAGCGATTTCAATTGCGCGTCGCGGTTCTGCTCGACCACGAACACTTGTTCGTGCGCGCGGATGAATTCGAACACTTCGTCGGCAAACGGAAATGCGCGCACGCGCAACGCATCGAGGTGTACGCCTTCGGCTTCCAATTCGGCCAAGCGCTTCGTCCATGGCCGGCTCGGTCGAGCCGAAATAGATCACGCCGTCGGGCGTGCGTTTTTTCGCGTTGCGGCGCACCGGCGCGGGGCACGTGCGACTTCATCGTCTCCCATTTGCGCAACAGGCGATCCATGCCGTCGGTGTAATCCTCGCCCTTCTCGCTGTAGCGGGCGTAGCGATCGTGGCTGGAGCCGCGGGTGAAATATGCGCCCTTGGTCGGGTGCGTGCCCGGGTAGGTGCGATAAGGCACCGCGTCGCCATCGACATCGAGGTAGCGGCCAAACTCGCGGCCGGCTTCAAGTTCTTCGTCGGTCAGCACCTTGCCGCGATTGAGCGTGCGTTTTTCGTCCCACTGGAAGGGTTCGGTGAGCCATTCCTGCATGCCGATATCGAGGTCGAGCATGACGAAAATCGTGGTCTGGAAAAAATCGGCGAGATCGAACGCGCGCGCCGCGAACTCGAAGCATTCGGTAGGGTTGGCCGGAAACAACAGCGGGTGCTTGGTGTCGCCATGGCTGGCGTAGGCGGCGAGCGTCAGATCCGATTGCTGCGTGCGCGTCGGCATGCCGGTGGACGGCCCGCCGCGCTGCACATCGAAAATCACCGCCGGCACTTCGGCGTAATAGGAAAAACCGACGAACTCGTTCATCAGCGAAATGCCCGGGCCGGAGGTGCAGGTGAAGGCGCGCGCGCCCGCCCAGCCGGCGCCCAGCACCATGCCGATGGAGGCGATTTCGTCCTCGGCCTGCACAATGGCGAAGCGGGCCTTGCCATCTTCGTCCATGCGCAATTGCGTTGCAATATTTCTGGAAGCCCTCCGCCAGCGAGGTCGATGGCGTGATCGGATACCAGGCGCAGAACGTGGCCCCGCCATAGACCGCGCCGAGCCCGCAGGCTTCGTTGCCTTCGACGAAAATGCGATCGCCTACCTTATCGGCGCGCCGCACTTTGAGGCCGATCGGGGCGAGGTTCTTTTCGGCATAATCGCGGCCGAGTTCAAACGCCTTCAAATTTGGCTGGATCAGCTTGTCCTTGCCCTTGAACTCCTCGCCGAGGAGCTGCTTGACCAGATCGACCTCAAGCCCAAGCAAGTGCGCCAGCACGCCGATATAGCAGATGTTCTTGAACAGCTGCCGCTCGCGCGGATTGGCGAAGTCGGCGGCGATCAATTCGGTGAGCGGCGCGCCGATCAGCGTGATGTCGTCGCGGAATTTCGAGGCCGGCAGCGGCTTGGAGGAATCGTACAAGATATAGCCGCCCGGTTCGATGCCCTTGACGTCGGCATCCCAGGTCTGCGGGTTCATCGCCACCATCAGGTCAACGCCGCCGCGCCGCCCCAGCCAGCCGGCTTCGCTGACGCGCACTTCATACCAGGTCGGCAGGCCCTGAATGTTGGAGGGGAAAATATTGCGCGCGCCCACCGGCACGCCCATGCGCAAGACAATTTTCGCGAACAGGCCATTGGCGGAGGCCGAGCCGGAGCCGTTGACGTTGGCGAATTTGACGACGAAGTCGTTGGTTGCGGAGATGGGCTTCTGGTCTTCCGATGAAAGCAAAGCGAGAGCGAAAGTCTAGACCCTCGCGCCGAATCGGCCCCCCCGCCCGGGGGCGGGGGTAGGGGGAGGGGGCGTACAGGAACTGCCAGCGGCGCCGTCAGCTGTGCCGCCTGCACGCCCCCCCTCCCTACCCTCCCGTCGGGGGGGCGCTTGTCCCTCGCAATGTCGCAACAGCCCGCAACGGTCAATAGCGATATTTACCGCGCCGCCTGTTCCTGCCCCGGCGCCCGCGCGCTGAACACGATTGCGGCCTCGTCAAATTCGCTGCGATAGCGGGCGAGGCGCGCGGCGCTGATGGTGCGAAAACCGAGCACCGGATCGAGCAGCGCAAAGCGATTTTCCGAATAACCGGCCACCAGCACATAATGGTCAAGCAATGCGCGACCGGTCCATTCCGACAGCCGCCCGGTTCGCTCCACCAGGAAATTGCGCGCCAGGCCCAGTGACCGGCACGCTGTTCGCCCGGCAAGATCAGACGGTCGACATAGATCTCCGGCACCCGCACCGGCGTCAGCACTGGCCGGCCGCTCTCCAATTCGGCGCACCAGCCCCTCTTGGCCAAGCCGTACGGCGGCGGCGCGCAAGCCATTCTGTTCGGCCAGCATGATCAACTCGGCCATCGAATAGCCGCGCTGTGCTATCAGCCGGCGGCGAGGCGCGAAAAATCTCGTCGCCCTGGGCCGCCCCGGCGCCGCGCCAGTAATTCACCATGCTCGCCAAGCGCGTGCGCGCCGCAGGAGGCGGCGCTGCTTTGGCGGTCCTGCACCAGCGGCAAGGCGAGCGCGCCCGGCGCATCGAAGCTGCGGTGAAACACTTCGAAACTGTTGTTGGCGCTGTGCCGGGCAAAGCTCGGCAAGTCCGGCGCGGTGATGGCCGCGCAGCCGCTGGCGCAAACCGCCAGCAGCAACGCACCCGCAATAAAGCGCATCGCCTCAGTCGACCGCGACAACGACCGCGATTACAACAGCCGCGAGCGCCACGATGATCCAGATGTGTTCGTGATTCTCGGAAGAATGACCCGCGGCGATTTGCCGAGCCTGTTCCGGCGTCAGCGCGACGACTTCGTACCCTTGCGCCTGGTAGGCTTGTACTTTCGCGACGATCGGCGCCGCTCAGGCCGTAACGCTGCAGGTCGGCATCGCTGAACGGTTGCGCCGCGACTGTACGGAACTGGCTGGCTTCGTCGGCCCACGCCGCGCTGGGCGCGAGCGGGGCAAACGCGAGGCAAAGCGCAAGCGCGCTGGCGAGATAGGATTTCATGTACTTCTCCCCTTCTGGGTTGCTGCGAGCGCGCCGCTTTGCGGACGCGTTGACACCGTCAATTTAGCAACATGGCTTTGATTGCGCAACAAAATCCTCTCCAATCGCTGTCGCGCGCCAGGCTGCGACGGCTATCGCGCAAGCAATTTTATTCCATCGCCGCGAAAATATTTTCGCGCTTATTTCGCCGCCATTGGCGTGCGCGGCGCAACTTTGCGCGGTGGCGGCGCGGCGCAACCGCCGCCCGCGTGGGTAATCTCAAGATAAAATTTCTGCATGTCCCAGGCCCCGGTCGGGCAGCGTTCGGCGCAGAGGCCGCAATGCAGGCAGACGTCTTCGTCCTTGGCCATGACGCGCCCGGTCTTCAGGCCATCGGCAACGTAAATATCTTGCGTCAAGTTTTTCGCCGGCGCGCTGAGCCGTTCGCGCAGCGCGGTTTCCTCGCCATTGTCGGCGAAAGTGATGCAATCCATCGGGCAGATATCGACGCAAGCGTCGCACTCGATGCACAAATCCGCCGCGAACACCGTCTGCACATCGCAATTGAGGCAGCGCTGCGCTTCCTTGAAGCCGAGCAGCGGGTCAAAGCCCTTCTCGACCTCGACCTTCACATTGCGCAGCGCAATTTCGTTCTCGACGTGCGGCACCTTGTAGCGCAGGTCGAGCGAGACATCGTTGTCATAGGCCCATTCGTGGATGCCCATCTTGGTGGACATCATCGACACGCCCGGGGCCGGACGCTTGGAAACATCCTTGCCGCTGAGGAAAACCTCGATCGACACCGCCGCATCATGGCCGTGCGCCACCGCCCAGATGATGTTCTTCGGCCCGAACGCCGCATCGCCGCCGAAGAACACGTTCGGCAAGCTCGATTGCATGGTCACGGCATCGACCACCGGCATGCCCCATTTGTCGAATTCCATGCCGATATCGCGCTCGATCCAGGGGAAGGAATTCTCCTGGCCGACCGCCATCAGCACATCGTCGCATTCGTGGTGCACGTCCGGCTCGCCGGTGGGCACCAGAGTGCGCTTGCCTTGCCCTCCGCCGCCCAGTGCATTTTCTGGAACCTGACGCCGGTGAGCTTGCCGTTCTTGTGGGTGAATTCCTTGGGCGCCAGGAAATTGAGGATCGGGATGCCTTCGTGCGTCGCGTCCTCTTTTTCCCAAGGGCTGGCTTTCATTTCCTCGAAGCCGGAGCGGACGATCACTTTCACTTCCGCGCCGCCCATGCGGCGCGAGGTGCGGCAGCAATCCATGGCGGTGTTGCCGCCGCCCAGCACGATCACGCGCTTGCCGATGTTCTCGACATGCTCGAACGAAACGCTGGACAGCCAATCGATGCCGATATGGATGTTGGCGCGCGGCTTCCTTGCGCCCGGGCAGATCGAGGTCGCGCCCGCGCGGCGCGCCGGTGCCGACGAACACCGCGTCCCAGCCTTGCGCCAGAAACGCTTTCAGGCTCTCCACCCGCTCGCCAAAATGCAGCACCGGCTCGAGCGCGAGGATATAGCCAACCTCTTCGTCGATCACGCTTTCCGGCAAACGAAAGCGCGGGATTTGCGTGCGGATCATGCCGCCGGCTTTGGCGTCGCCATCGTAGAGGTGCACCTCGTAGCCGAGCGGCAGCAGATCGCGCGCCACCGTCAGCGAAGCCGGTCCCGCGCCAATGCAGGCGACGCGCTTGCCGTTTTTCTTCTTGACCGGCAGCCGGCATCAACGCCTCGACGCCTTCGCCCTTATTGTCGGCGGCGACGCGCTTCAGCCGGCAGATCGCCACCGGCTCGGGCTTGCCCTCCGCGTCCTCCACCCGCCCGCGCCGGCAGGCCGGCTCGCACGGCCGATCGCAGGTGCGCCCGAGGATGCCGGGAAACACGTTCGACTTCCAATTGATCATGAAGGCGTCGGTGTAGCGCTTATCGGCGATCAGGCGGATATATTCCGGCACCGGCGTGTGCGCCGGGCACGCCCATTGGCAATCCACGACTTTGTGGAAATAGTCGGGGTGGGTGATGTCGGTGGGCTTCAAGCTGGGGCCTCGTTTCGGGCCGCCAACCTAGCTCGCGCGCGGGGGGAAGCAAGCGGGGAGCGGGCTTGGTCGTGACGCCGCTTTCGGGCGCGGCGGAACAATGCTAGAAGGTGTCCCATGGACACCGCTGCGATCGCCCTGGACCAGGAGCTGTTCGAGATGGCAAATCTGGAGCCCGCGAAGACGGGCGTCGGATGGATTCGTTTATGTAAGCACGGCCGTGGCGCGCCATGGTCCACGCGTGAAATTTTTCCCCAAGCTCGGCAAGGGCCAGCCCAGTTTTAGCGTCTCCATCGCCGAGGCGCCGGAAGTGCTGGTCTCCAGTTTGAGCCAGGCCGAAACCGAGCGCCATGCGCCGGAAGTCATCGAGTTCGTTCGCCGCAACCGCGAGCGCCTGCTGGATTTCTGGAACAACGGAACCGATTGGCCGTCGGACCAGGTTCACGCGTTCCTGAACTCCTTCGTGCGCATCGGCTGAGCGCTCGCGAGGGCCTGCTCAGCAAGCGCTATCTCACTCCCCCCACCGCGTACGCCGAAAATTCGCTCGGGTCCCAGTGCGGTTGGTAGAGCACGTCGCCGACCAGCAGGAAATCGTTGAGATAGCGTGCCTCCGCCTTGGTATCGAGCACGTCTGTGCGTCCCGTCGGCGTCACCACATGCATCAGCCCCGGCCATTCGCTGACCAGATAGCGCCCGCCCCGAGCGGCGCGATGCCATCGGCGTCGCCCAGCCCTTCCGCCAGAACGTGATGGCGCGGGTTTGGTAATCGATGGCCAGCAACCGCCCCGCCATGGTCGTGACGACCAGCCGCCGGGTTCGGACAGCAGGCCATTGATCGAATCCGAGCAATTCGTCCTCCAGCCAAATCACCGCTGTGCCGCTGGCGATTGCATAGATACGCGCGCCGCTGGCTGTCGGCGATAGCAGCACTTCCCCGTCTCGGGGCAAGGCGAGGTCGTTAAGAAGCGCGCGCCGGGCAATGGCGACGGTGCGCCGGATAGCGCCGGTGGCAGGCATCGACCATGACCAGCTGGTCGATATCGGCGACATGTAGAGCGCATCGCCGACCGCGCATGATCGCCTTTGGGCCGTCGAGCCCCTCGCCCATTCGCGCTCCAGCATCCGGCCATCGGTTGAAATGTGCGAGATGAAGCCGTTGCCGTCCTTGGCCTCGCCTTCGCCGTTGACGTTGGTGACGTAGAGAAACGAGCCATCTTCCGAAAGCGCGGCGCTCTCGGGATTGGCCAGCCCCGCAACGCGCCAGACTTGGGTTAACGTGACCGGCGCCGGAGCAGCGGGAGGCGCCTCGCGGGCGCAAGCGGCGAGCGCGAGCAGAGAAAAAAGGGAGCGCTTCATGATCGACGGGTAGCCCTGCTTCAGCCCCGCGGCCAAGCCTGCGGCGACCAAGGCGCGGCGCGGCGCGACGCGCCGCATGTTCCAGCACGCGAGAACGCCCGGGCCGCCGGCTTCCAGCCGGCATGCAACCGCCAAACTCCCACTGACCTGCGTAATTCAACGCAAGCATGCCGGCTGGAAGCCGGCGGTCCGGGGGGGTGCAAGGGCTTGCGCTTGAGCGTGTCGTGCGGAACCTTGCCGGGCAATGGAATGCCTCTTTATCGTCGGCCTGGGTGTGTGGATCGCGTTGCAGGGAAATCGCATCCAGGCGCTTGAGCGTAAGCTTGAAGCTTTGGCCCGCGCCGCGCCGCCGGCTGAAAGACCGGTGGCCGCAAAGCCGGCCCCTCTGGCGACGCCGCCTCCGATCCCAAATTCGCCCCCGCCAATCGCCCAGCCGCTCCGCGAAACCATGCCGGCGCGCGAGGATGTGCTGGTGCTGGACAAGCCCCTGCCCCCCGCGCCGCCGCCGCCAAAACCGCCGGGGCCTAGCCCAGATCGCAAATTCGAAAAATGGTTGGCGGAAAACGGCATTGCCTGGCTCGGCGGCGGGGCTATCGCGCTGGCCGGCATTTTCATGTTCGATTTTGCCGCCAAACAGAATTGGTTCACGCCGCTGGTGCGGCTGGTCGGCGCCGCGCTGCTCGGAGCCAGTTTCCTTGTCGCCAGCGAGTGGGGCCGGCGCGTCGCGCGCGTCAATCCGCGCGGCAACAAATTAGTGAGCGCGTTGCTCGCCGGCGCCGGCGCCTCGACCTTCTACACAACCGCCTGGGCGATGCACGGCATCTACCACTTCATCTCCTGGGGTCCGGCTGCGAGTTTGCTGACGCTGTGCGCGGCGCTGCTGATCGGGCTTTCGTTGCTGCACGGGGAGGCGCTCGGCGCGCTCGCTTTGGTCGCGGCATTGATCGCGCCGCCCCTGACCAGTTTGGGCGCGTGGCCGGCGGCGGCGCTGACGCTTTACATTTGCGCGGTCGGCGCGGCCGGCTTTGTGTTGGCGATGTTGCGACGCTGGCCATCGGCGGCGTTGGTTGCGCTGGCCGGGTTTTATGTTTGGTTCGCCGCCTCGATCGCCGCCGACGACATCTGGCGGGCGCTGACGCTGCTGTGTTTCGCCAGCGTCGGCGGCCTGGCGCTCGCGGCGCGCGCAGAGCGACCCGGCGAACCCAAAAACTGGGAGCGCGTGCGCGCGTTGGGGCCGAGCATCGCCATCAGCGTGAGCAGCGCGCTGGCGTTCTGGGCTTGGCTCACCGCCGGCTGGGTGAGCGGGCCGGCTCTGGTGAGCGTGTTCCACGTCGGGCTCGCGGTTTATGGCTTGCGCGCGCACGCCGCGCACGCGGCGACGCTGGTGGTCGCAATCGCCGCGCTTGTGCTCGGCTTTGCCGGTTATCTCAGCATCGGCTTCAACGCCGCGCCATTCGACCCGGAAATATATCCAGCTTTGTTGCTGTCGGCGCTGGCGGTGATTGCTGGCGCGTTGACGGCGCGCCCGCATCGGCGGTCGCGTACGCTGGTCGCGGGCGCGGGCGGAATTGGCGGCGCAGCGCTGGCGGTTTTGGCGGCGTCCTCGCGCGTGGACTGGCATTCGTTTGCCGCCTGGGGCGCGCTGTTTGCCGGCGCGGCTTGTTTGTTTGCGGCGGCCTGGGCTTGCGCCCGCGAGACCGCGCACGCCAATGCCGACCGCGCCACCGACCTATGGGCTGTCTCGGGCGCGGCCTTGGTCTTGCTCGGTTTGGATTCGGCGATCAGCGATGTCCTGCGCTCGGCGGCGGCGGCGGGCATTGCGCTTGTGTTGGCGTTTGCATTCGCGCGTCTGGGTTGGCGCGGTTTGCGCTATGGCGCGCTCAGCGCGGCGGCGATGTCGCTCAGCAACGCGTTTTCACCGGCGCTGATCGGCGCGGCGCTGGAGAGCGTTGCGTTTCTGTGGCAGGCGCTGGGCCTGCTTGGCGCGTCGGCGGCGCTTTTATTCGCGGCCGCCCATTTTGCCGGCAAGCGCCAAAACCTCTTGGCCAGCGGCGAGGCCCTGCACGCCGCGGCTGTCATCACTGTGTTGATCGCGGTGTTCCTGGCCTTACGCTGGATCGCCAGCGGCGGCGGTTCCGCGCTCGACGCCTTCACCGAAGCGAGCCTGCGCGCGCTTTCGCTGCTCGCCGCCGGCCACATTGTCATGCCGCGCGCGGGCCAAACGCTCAGCCCCATCGGCCAATGGCGCGGGCATGTGCTGATGGGGCTGGGCTTGGCGTACGCGCTGCTCGGGCAAGCGATGGCGTACAATCCGTGGTGGGGCGCATGGCCAGCGGCAATTCCGGGCCCGCCCTTGTTCAACGCTATGGCGCTCGCTTACGCCGCGCCCGCCGCGATAGCGCTGGCGACCGCTGCGCGTCTGCACGCAAACCACAGATTGACATGGCTCTATGCTGGCGCCGGCGGCGTGTTGGCGCTGGTTTGGCTGATTCTGGAAGTGCGGCACTTCTTCCAGGACGCGCGGATGGACGGACCAGGCTTTGCCGGCATTGAAGGCATGGCGCAAAGCCTGTGGCCGCTGGCGCTTGTGCTTGCCGCCGCGGCGCTGAACCGGCGCACGGCAAATCCCTATGCCGGCGGTGTTGATCGTATTTTGGGTTTGGCGGCGTGGCCGGTCCTGGCGCTTGCAGCCGTGGGGCTTTGGCTGATTTTCAATCCGTGGTGGGGCGCGGCGCCGGCGCACTTGCGTTCTGGTTTTGAGGCGCTGGCCGGCGGCGCTGCGTTCGTGTTCGCCGCGTGGGCGAGCCGAGCGGCGGCGCAGCTGCCGCGAACGCCGTGGCCGCTTGCGTTTGCGCGCGCCAGCTTCATCGCCAATGTCACGCACTTGTTTGTCGCCGCCAGCTTGGCCGCGCGTTATTTCCACCATGGCGAAAACATCAACGCCGCGCCCATTGGCGAGGTCGAGATGTGGACCTATTCGGCGGTGTGGGCGCTCTATGGAGCGGGCGTGTTTGCGCTAGGAGTGCGACGCAATGATGCTCTGGCGCGTTGGAGCGGGCTGGTGCTGCTGCTGATCAGCGCCGCCAAGGTGTTCCTGTTCGACACCGCGCAGCTCGCTGGCATCAACCGCGTCGGCTCGGTGCTGGGCTTGGGCATAGTGCTGCTCGCCATCGCCTGGGCCGCCCGCCGCTTCGCCATCGCCGCCAAACCGGAAGCATGAGTTCACACCGCATGGACAGCGCGCACGTGGCCGTCAGTATAGCCTAGGATGCGGCGTTCGCCGCCGGGCCAGGTGTGGAGATCGATCACGAAGCGGAGGCCGTTCTCAACGCCGTCGGTGACCGCTTCCGGTTCCAGCCGCACCCAAGCCAGCGGCGCTTGCGGGCTGGCGCGCGCGCCGGCTTCGGCGATGGCGGCGATGATGGAATTGCGCACGTCGCGCGGCGGATATTGCAGGAACACGGAATGGTACACGATGATCGCCGCATCGTCGGCGCGCTGGGCGAGCTGGTGTGCGAGCCATTCGTCGGCGCTGGCGCGCTCGACGTTTACGCCATGCTTCAGAGCCAGCGTCACAGCGCCATCGAAGCGAACCAGGCGATCGGCCTGGTCGGGCCAGATGTAGGATTTGAGCGTGAGGCGCGAGGCCTCGTCGCGAATGTCGAGCGGATTGAGATCGCAAGCGGCGCGGTTGCGAATGTTGGGGCGCGCTTGCGTCGGCGGCGCGGGACCATGCCAATCCGTGTCGATCAAGACATCGCTCTCGCCGCCCCAGGACCACGACCCGGCGCGATAGGAAAAACGATCCCAGTTGAGATTGAGCCCGGCGCTGGCGCCGAGTTCGAGCATGTCGATCGGCCCGGACCAATCCTTGGCGAAGCCAAGAAACCCGGCGAGCAGCGCGATGGCGCGGCGGCTTTCGTTGGTTTGCGGGGGAGATCTGATGAAATCCCGCACCCAAGAGTGCTCGCGCTCCAAAAACGCGCGCGCGAGCAGCCAGGTTTGGTCCATGTCCCAGTTCGGCGCTTGCGCGGGATACGCCGCCGCGAGCGCAGCGTCGCGCCCGGTGAGCACGGCTGCATGCAGCGCGCCGGCGAGGCGCAACGAGAGCGCGTCCGCGCGCGGATTGCTTGGCCAGCCCGCAACCAAGGCCGCCACCGGCCCGCCAGCTTCGATGTCCCCCGCCATGCGGAGAATCAGCTCGCCAGTGAAGGGCGAGCCGTACTCGGCGCAGAACATCGCCTGCTCGCGAAAGTGCGCGAGGGTTTTTTCGTCGCTCACAGCGCGACCCAGGAGCGCCGGCTTCCAGCCGGCATGCGGCGTTTCAACTTGCACAGGTCCGCGCTATTGTAAGCGTGGTTTGCCGGCTGGAAGCCCGCGGTCCGAGCGCAACTTACCGCTCCACACACAGCGCAATTCCCTCGCCGCCGCCGATGCAGAGCGAGGCCACGCCGCGCTTGGCGCCGCGCGCTTCCATCGCCGCGATCAACGTCACCAGCACGCGCGCGCCGCTTGCGCCAATCGGGTGGCCGAGGGCGCAGGCGCCGCCATTGACGTTGAGCTGGTCGAGACCAATGTTCAGTTCCTTCATGGCGATCAGCGGCACCACGGCGAAGGCTTCGTTGATCTCCCAAAGATCGACATCGCCGATTTTCCAACCCGCGCGGTCGAGCGCCTTTTTGATTGCCGGCACTGGCGCGGAGGTGAATTTCGCCGGTTCCTGCGCGTGGGAAGCTTGCGCGACGATGCGGGCAAGCGGCGTTTTTCCTTGCGCGGCCGCATCCGACGCGCGCATCAGCACCAAAGCCGCCGCGCCATCAGAGATCGCGGAAGCGTTCGCCGCGGTGACCGTGCCGCCATCGGTGAAAGCCGGCTTGAGCGATGGGATCTTGTCGGGGCGCGCCTTGCGCGGCAATTCATCGGTATCGACCAGCCCGGCTTTACTCTCCACCGCCGCGATCTCGCGCTTGAAGCGGCCTTCCTTGGCGGCATTCTGCGCGCGGGTCAGCGTTTCGAGCGCGTAAGCGTCCTGGCTGGTGCGGGTGAATTGATATTCCTTCGCCGCCTGGTCGGCGTAGACGCCCATGGCTTGACCTTCATACGCATCCTCCAGCCCATCGAAAGCCATATGATCAAGCAACTTGTCGTGGCCGTATTTTTTTCCGCCGCGATGGCTCGGCATCAGGAACGGCGCGCGCGACATATTCTCCATGCCGCCGGCGATAACGACGCTGGCCTCCCCCGCCAGCAAGGCCTGGCGCGCCATCGCCACGGCTTGCAGACCAGAGCCGCACATCTTGTTCAGCGTCACCGCCTCGGTCGATTTCGCGAGCCCGGCCCTCAAAGCGGCCTGCCGCGCCGGCGCCTGGCCCACGCCGGCCGAGAGCACATTGCCCATGATGATCTGGTCGGCGCCCTCGGTCTTGGCTTCGCGCAACGCCGCCTTGACCGCGACCGCGCCAAGCTCGGGCGCCGACAAATGCGAGAGCTCGCCCAAGAGCCCGCCCATCGGCGTGCGAGCCATACCGACGATAACGATGTGATCTACGCTCATGTGTTCTACTCCGGTCGTTGAATCATACAGGTGGACGTGCCGTGCGCGTAGAGTTTGCCCTGCGCGTCGGTGAGTTTGGCTTCGGCGGTGAGGATGGTGCGTCCGCGCGCCAGCACTCGGCCCTCGGCGCGCAGCGTGCCGGTGGTCGCCGCGATCGGGCGCACGAAATTCGCTTTCGTCTCGAGCGTGCCGTAGCCGACGCCGGCGGGCAGCGTGGTGTGGCCAGCCGCGCCGCAAGCGCTGTCGATCAAGGTGAGCGCCCAGCCGCCATGCACGACGCCCATCGGATTGAGCACGCGCGCGCTCGGCTCGCCCTCGAAGGCGACGAAGCCATCGTCGGCCGCGACCAAGCGAAAACCCAACGTAACGGCCATCGCGGGCGGCGGAACTCGGCCCTCGATGATCGCGCGCATCGCTTCAAGGCCAGTCATCGCCATCGGGTGGTTCATCGTTCCGTCGCCGCGATCCAAGCGCCGCCGAGCACGCGCGTCGTGTGCCTATCGTAGAACACCGCCGCCTGCCCAGGGGCGACGCCTTCCTCGGGGGATTCAAGTTCGATCGACCAGACGCCCCCTCCCCCCTTGGGGGGGGGGTGGGGAGAGGGGGCGTGCAGGAGATGGCCCGACGGCGCCGGTAGAGGTTCCTTCTGCGCGCCCCCTCCCCCTGCCCCCTCCCCGTTGGGGAGGGGGTTTATGTACAACTTTCCCTCCACTGGCGGCCGCGTCGAGCGCACGCGCACCAGGATTTCGCGGCCATCGACGCCATCCTCGCCCAGCCAATTCATTTCCTTCAGCGTCATCCGCGAAACGCCAAGCGCTTCGCGCGGGCCGACGATGACGCGGCGCTTGCCGGCATCGAGTTTGACCACGAACAAGGGTTGGCCGGTCGCCACGCCCAGGCCGCGCCTTTGGCCCACGGTATAATTGATGATGCCTTCGTGCTCGCCCAGAACGCGGCCGCCGGTATCGACAATTTCACCAGGCGCGGCGGCGGCGGGACGCAGCTTCTTCACGACGTCCTGGTATTTGCCTTGCGGCACGAAGCAGATGTCCTGGCTGTCGGGCTTTTCGGCGACGCGAAGTCCAAGCTCAGCTCGCCAGCGCGCGCACGGCCGACTTGGGCATGGCGCCCAGCGGAAAGCGCAGAAACTCCAGCTGCGCGCGCGTGGTGGCGAACAGGAAATAGGATTGATCGCGGCTCGCATCGGCGGCGCGGTGCAGTTCGGCGCCCGCCTGCCCCTCGACGCGGCGCACATAATGGCCGGTGGCCAGGCAATCGGCGCCGAGGTCCTCGGCAACGCGCTTCAAATCCGCGAACTTCACGGTTTGATTGCAGCGCACGCACGGGATTGGCGTTGCGCCGGCGAGGTAAGTGTCGGCGAAATCCTCCATCACCGCTTCGCGGAAGCGGCTTTCGTAATCGAGCACATAGTGGGGAAAGCCGGCGGAATCGGCGATGCGGCGCGCGTCGTGAATATCTTGCCCGGCGCAGCACGCGCCCGGCTTGTTCACCGCCGCGCCATGATCGTAGAGCTGCAACGTGACGCCGATCACGTCATAGCCCTCGCGCGCCAGCATCGCCGCGACCACGGAAGAATCCACTCCGCCCGACATCGCCGCGACGACGCGGGTTTGCGCGGGGGGCTTGGCGAAACCGAGGGAGTTGAGCGCGGCGGTCATGAATCAGTATGGACCGCCCGCGTCCTCGCCGGCATCGTTGCAGTTGGCCGGCGAGGACGCCGGCGGTCCGAATTTATGCTCATCTCTCACCTCCCCCCGAGGTCAAGGCCCGGGGCGATGGCGCTCATATAGGGCGCTCAGCGTGGGCGCGCCAGCGCAAGCGAGAGCGCCGCTAGCCGCCGGCCCCCAGCCGGTTGATCGGCAGCTTGAGGTAGCGCTGGCCGTCGCCTTCCGGCGGCGGCAGGGCGCCGGCGCGGATGTTCACTTGCAGCGAAGGCAAGATCAGCGCCGGCGGCGCCAAAGTCGCATCGCGCGTGCGCCGCAGGGCAGTGAAGTCGGCTTCGCTCACGCCGTCGTGGACATGGACGTTGTGCGCCTTCTGCTCGGCGACGCTGCTTTCCCATGCCGGCGCCGTGCGCGACGGCGGTTGATAATCGTGGCCCACGAAAATGCGGGTCGATGGCGGCAGGTCGAGGATGCGGCGAATGGAGCAATAAAGCGCCGCCGCGTCGCCGCCTGGAAAATCGGCGCGCGCGGTGCCGTAATCGGGCATGAACATGGTGTCGCCGACAAAGGCGGCGTCATCGATCACGTAAGTCACGCAGGCTGGCGTGTGACCAGGAGTGGACAGTACGCGCGCCTTGAGCGCGCCAATCTCGAATGTGGCGCCGTCAGCGAAGAGCGCGTCGAACTCGGCGCCGTCGATGGTGACATCGGGCGTGTTGAACAAGGTGCGGAAAGTTCGTTGCACTTCGACGATGCGCGCGCCGATGCCGACCTTGGCGCCGGTTTTTTGGCGGACATAGTCGGTGGCGGAGAGGTGATCGGCGTGGGCGTGGGTGTCGAGCGCCCAGACGACGCGCAGCCCTTTCGCTGCCGCCGCCGCCAGAACGGCATCGACCGAGCCGCTGGTGACGCGCGCGGCTTTCGCGTCGAAATCCAGGACCGGATCGATGATCGCGGCCGCCCCGGTCGCCGGGTCGGACACCAGATAAGTCACCGTAGCGGTCTGAGGGTCGAAAAAGGCTTGCACATCGGCCATGGCGGAACTCCGGGTTGTTTTTCCTATATAACAGCACTTGCTAATTTAGCAATAGGTGATATATGTGGGCGCATGCTCGCTCTTAACCCCTCCAATCTGGCCGCGTTCGAGGCCCGCGCCGCGGCGGCGGCGGCGGTGCTGCGGGCGCTCGCCAACGAACGCCGGCTGCTGATCCTATGCCAACTCGGCGACGGCGAATTGAGCGTGGGCGCGCTGCAGCAGCGGCTTGGATTATCTCAGTCGGTGCTCTCCCAGCACCTGGCGGTGCTGCGCGAGGAAGGCATGGTCGCCACGCGCCGCCAAGCACAGAGCATTTTCTACCGCATCGCCGATCCCGCCGCCGCGCGGATCGTCGCAACCCTTGCATCCATTTATTGTCCGGAGCTTCCCCATGACCACACTGACCTCGCTTGATCCCGCCACGATCGCTGCCCGCCTGCGGGACGGCACCATTACTTTGGTCGACATTCGCGAGCCCGACGAGTACGCCCGCGAGCACATCGCCGAGGCGGTGTCGATCCCGTTGTCGCGCTTCGAGCAAGCGCATTTGAATTTGGCGCCGCTAGGCGAGGTGGTGTTTCACTGCAAATCCGGCCGGCGCACCGAGGCGAATTGCGCGCGCCTGGCGGCAAGGGTGGAAGGACAGGCTTACGTCATGGCGGGCGGGCTCAACGCCTGGAAACAGGCCGGCCTCCAACTCCACACGGACGCCAAGGCCCCGCTTGAACTCAATCGGCAAGTGCAAATCACCGTCGGCTCTCTGATGTTGCTCGGGGTGGCGCTGGCGGTTTTCGCCAACCCGTATTTCGTCGCGCTGCCCGCGGCGCTGGGCGCGGGCTTGCTGTTTGCCGGATTGAGCGGCTGGTGCGGCATGGCGCATGCGCTGGCGATCGCGCCGTGGAATAAGCGCGCCGCGCCATGATCGCGCTGTCGGCCGCCGCAATCGCCGCGGCGCTGGCGAGCGGCGTCCTGGTCGGGCTGCTGCTCGCGGTTTTCGGCGGCGGCGGTTCGGTGCTAGCGGCGCCGCTTTTGTTGTACGCCGTGGGCGTGCGCGATCCGCACGTCGCCATCGGCACATCGAGCGCGGCGGTGGCGGCCAATGCTGCATTCAATCTCATCGGGCATTGGCGCGGCGGCCGGGTGAAATGGCCCTGCGCGATCACTTTCGCAATCGCCGGTCTTGTCGGCTCGTTCGCCGGCTCGACCCTGGCGAAAGCAGTCTCGGGTACGCACCTGCTGCTCGCGTTCGCGTTTGCCATGGCGGCCATTGCGCTCTCGATGCTGCGGCGTCCCGCCAGCGAAGGCGACCCCAATGTGCGCATCAACGCACTGCTGATGGCGCGGCTGACGCCGCTCGGCCTCATGACCGGATTCGCCGCGGGCTTCTTCGGCATTGGCGGGGGCTTTCTGATCGTGCCCGGCCTGATGCTGGCTACCGGCATGACCATGGCGAACGCGACCGCCTCGTCGCTGGTTTCGGTCGCCATTTTCGGCGCGGCGACATCGGCGAACTATGCCGTGTCCGGACTGGTCGATTGGCGCCTCGCCGGTTTGCTGCTGCTCGGCGGCGCGGTCGGCGGGATGATCGGGCTGGCCGTGTCGAAACGGCTCGCGCACCGTGCGCTGCTGGCCCGCCGCGCCTTCGCGCTCATGGTGCTGTCTGTCGCCGGCTACGTCGCTTGGCGGGCGGCTTCTGCGCTGTAGCGCTTCACGGGTCCGGGGCGAAGGATCACAGATAGTCGAGCAGCGTCAGATTTGAAAGGTCGCCGAAGGTTTTGGCGGCGGCTTGATATTGCGCGGTGAGGGCGCTGAGACGGATGGAGACTTCGGCGAGGTCGGAATCGGCCTGCTCGCCGATTTCCTTGGTCAGCATGTTGGTGCGGTCAAGCAGGCGGGCGCGGTCGTCTTCGAGGCGCTGCTGCAGCTGGCCGGTGCGGCCGCGCTCGTTATTCAGCGTCGCGATCTCGGCATCGAGCCGCGCCGCGATCGCGGTCAATTGCTGGGCCTGTACGGCGCTGATCGGCTGGCTTAAGCCGCCGTCAAGCAGCGCTTTCAGATCGCCGAAGGCGCTGAACAAACCGTCCGCCAATTCCGACGCCCGGGGCGCCAATTCGAGCGGCGCGCCCGATGCAAGGTCGATGCTCTGGCGGCGCACGGCTTCGTCAAACACGTCCGCCGGCGTGAGCGCGGCCTGCAATTGCGCGATGGAGGTCACCTTGACCGGCGCCCCGCCTTGACGTTCGCCGGCGAACAGAGGCTGCCCGTTCCAGGTCTCGTTCAATCCGGAGACGACGCCCGAGAACGCAAGGTCGAGTTCAATGTTGATGCCGCGGCCATCGCCGGCGCTCACCGCTTGGCGGATCGATTGCGCCAGCGCGCCGGACGCGTTCGCCACCTGATCCAGCGCCAAGGCCTGCACGCCGAGGCGGGCGCCGACCTGGTCGATCACGCCGCCGCGCGTTTCCGCCGCCGCCAGCAGGCTCTTGGCGGTGAGCAGGCGCGCGGCCCCGCCGCCAAAGCCTTGCAGATCGCTGGCCTTGGCGCCGGACGAGACTTGCCGTTGCAAATCGGCCAGTTCGTCGCTGATGCGACGGAAATCGGCTTGCGCCTGGGTTGTCGCACGAAGTGAAAGCGCGCCGGACATCGCCGCATTCTCCTATTAGCGATAGCCGATGGCCATGAGCACATCGAGCATTTCGGTTGCCGCCTGGATCACCCGCGCGGCCGCGGCATATGCGTTTTGAAACGTCGTCATCCGCAGCAATTCATCGTCGAGGCTTACGCCTTCGATTTCAGCGCGGCGATTTCCAGCCGCGGCCGCCACGGCTTGCGCGCCAGTCGCCGCGCGCTTGGCGTCATCGGCGAGCCGGCCCGCTTCGCCGCCAAGGCGCGCCGCATAGACCCCGAGCGTCGTCGATTGCGCGGTCAGCACGCCGGCGCGCCCGAACATGCGCACATCATCGCGGGCCCCGCGCAACGCCGCCGCGCCGCGATTGTCGCCGGCCTCGATGATGGTTTGCCCTAGCGCCAGGCTGAGATCAGGTTTGCCGACGGCGAGCAAGTTTGGGTTTGCGGCGAGCGCGGCATCGACATCGGTGTTGAGCGCGCGGCCCGCGGTCGCCGCCGCGCCAAGACCATGCAGGGCCGACAGTGAAACTCCGGTTCCACCGCGCGTGGTGGAATCGCCGATCAAACTTACTTGAAACGCCGGGCTTGCGCTGAAGGACAAGCGCCCAGTGGCCGGGTCAAGCGCGAAGGCGCCGAAATCGCCCAGCCCGGTTCCAGGCGCGTTCAGCGCATTGATCAATTCGTTCCAGTCGGACGCGGGACCGGTCAAACCGCCGGAAATCGAAATGTTGCGTTGGGCGATGAAACGGCCGGCGGCGTCGCGCACCTGGTAAGAGATCTCGCCGCCGGCGGCAAAGCCGTGCAGATCGGTTCCTTGCACGCCGTTCTCGAAGAATAGCGGCGTTGGCCGCGATACAATGTCGTTGAGGCCGAAGAAGTGTGAAAAGCCGCGCCCGGCGCGGTCGCTCGGATCGGCGCTGTCCTGCTGTACCGTAAGGCCACCGCCGGAACCCACGTCGAGCGACAACACGCCATTGGCAAAGCTTGCTCCGCCGGCAGGCGTGGCTGCCGCCAAGGCGGAATTGAGCGCATTGGTCAGTTCGCCAATTTCACCGCCAAGAAAGCTATAAGCATTGGGCGGCGCCTCGGTGCTCACGGTCTGGGTGTCGAAATCGATAAGGATGCGTTCACGCAGGATGCCGTTGGAATCCACTACGCCAATCGTCGCCTTGCCGGTGAAGCCATGCGCATCGGTGGCGAGCAGCCCGGTTTGGCGCCCAACCAATTCACTCGGCGCCGGCGAAGACGTGTTTTCGTTGTGGATCTGGTTGAGCGCGTCGCCGAGCGAACCGGCAAGCCCGCCCAGAGCCTCGGCCAGGCTAGGCAAATCCTGGTCGCGCACTTGCAGCAGGCCTTTTATTTCCCCGCCAATGAGGAACGGTTCGAGATTGGATTGGATGCCCAGATCGGCGTTGAGACCAATGGTTCCATGGCTCGCGAACGGCGCGGTGCTCGGCGAATAGCTGAGCCGCGCCGGCTCCATGCCCACCAGCAACGCGCCGCCAGTGGTGCGCACATGCACACTGCCGTCGGCCTGCGCCGTCGCGCGCACATCCATCAGCGCCGACAATCTGTCGATCAGCGCCGATTGCGCGTTTTGCGCGCCGCTGGCGTCGGCGCCGGTGCGCTGGTTGAGCTGAATTTCGCGGTTGAGATCAGAGATGCGATTGACCAAATCTTGCGCCTCGGCCACCGCCGCGCCAATACGCTGATCGGCTTCCGCGCTCAAATCCTGCAGCGTCTGAGCAATGCGTTGCACTTCTCCGTACGTGGTTTGCAGCGCGCTAACCGCCTGGCCGCGGCGCAATGGCGAGGACGGGTCGATGCTGATCTCGCTGAGCGCGCTCCACACCTCATCCAGGTTTGCGAACACCGAATTGGCGCCGCCCGGGTCGCCAAAGCTCGACTGCGCGCGGGCCAGGATATCGGAGCGCACGTTGGCGGCGCCAAAACTGGCGCCCGCAGCATAACTCGCGGCCGCGAGAAAGCGGTCAGCGGCGCGGCGAATGCCGGTCACCTCCACCCCCGCGCCGGCGCCAAGCTGGGTGCGCGGCGCAAGATTGACCTCGGTGCGCACGAAACCTGGCGTGTTGGCGTTGGCGATGTTCTGTGAGGAAATCTCGAGCCCGGTCTGCGCCGCGCGCAAGCCCGACAGCCCCGAAAGCAGAATTGCGGTGAGCCCAGTCATGACGCGCCGCCCGGCAAAAACCGCCCGGCGCCCGGCCAAATTTGCCGAGCGGCGGAGGCTTCCGCTAAGGTCGGTGAGGCCGCTCTAACCACCTGAATCGTCAAACCTTTCTCCACCGCGCGGGTTCGCTGAGGGCGACCGCTCAAGGTCTTCTGGGTTGGGCCTCGCAAGCCCCGGGCCATGCTTAATTGCCCGGCAGAAGCTGCCGGGCGGGCCGGCGCCAATTGCCGAATTCCAGGCCAACGGCTCTGCGAGCGAATTTCCTTAATCCATTGATTTGTTGTTGATTTAATTTGGTTAGCGGCGTGGCCCAGAGCTTGCTGACCGTGCCCAAGCCGGCCTGCTTGCCGGTTTGGGGGATTTATGGACGCCGCCGCCATCGTTGAAGTGAGTGCGCCTCCGCCGCGCGCGCCGGGGCCCAAGCCTGCCGCCGCGCCGGCGGACGAGCACGGCGCGAGCTTTCGCGATTTGCTGGATTCTAGCGCTGAGCCTGAAACCGTCGCCGAAACCGCGCCCGCAGCGGCGGCGGCGACACCGCCCGCGACGCCGCTCATATATCAGTTTCTCTCACTTCAAGACGCGCCGACTGAAATCTCCGTAAGCTCGCTTCACGCGCCCGCGGAAACGCCGCCCCAACAAACGGCGCCCGAAATTGAACCCGGAATTGAACCGGGGGGGCCGCTGGGATTGGCGCTAGACAGCGCGCCCGATCCGGCCGCGGCAAATAAATCCGACACCGGAAAAACTGACGGCGGCGATGCGACGAAAAACCCCGCGCCAGAGTTCGGCGTCGCGACAAGTGCAGCGCCAGCAGCGGCGGCGCTTGCGTTGAACGCCGCGCCCGAAACGTCAGCGCTTCCTCCGCCAACGGCGGCGCAGGCGGCGCCGCCAAGCGCCGCACTGCAAGCGGCATCGTCGCAAGCAGCCCCCTCGCCAGCGCCGCGCACAGCGCCCAACGCGAAGGCCGCACCCGCACCCGAGGACAGCGAAAAAATCGAATTCGAAGCACCAAAACAATCCAAGGCGGACCCAGCCCCGCAAGCGGCGCGACCAAACCCGCCCGGCGCGCCGGCCGAGCCAGCGCCGGCGTTGCGAAATGCGGCTGATGTTCCGGCGCAAGCGCAAGCTGCGCCCATGCAACAAGCCAGCGCGCAGCTTCAACACGCCGTGGTCGAAACCGCCGCCGCGCGCGCGCCGCCGGCGATTGAGCAAGTCAGCCGCGAAATCGTGCGGCGCTTCAACGGTGAAAGCACGCGCTTCGAAATGCGCCTCGATCCGCCGGAGCTTGGCCGCATCGATGTGCGCATCGAAGTCTCGCGCGACAATCGAGTGAGCGCGGTGCTGTCCGCAGACAATCCCCAGGCGCTCACCGATCTTGTCCGCCACGCGCGCGAATTGGAACAGGCGCTGCAATCGGCCGGCCTTGAGCTGCGCGATAACGGGCTTTCGTTCGACTTGCGCCAGAGCAAGGACCAGCCCGGCGAAGCCGGCGCAAACAACGGCCGCGCCGCTGAAACTTCTTCGATCGACGACGATCCATTGCCGAACGCCATCGTCACAGCGCGCCCGCTGGGGCTGGAGCGTTGGAGCGGTTTGCGCGTCGATGTGATGGCCTAAGGAGCTGAACCATGGCAATCGCCACAACGCCCATTCCCGCCGCAGCGGCCGATGCTCGGCCAACGCCGCCTCGCGCACGCGCCTGTCGGACAATTACGACACGTTCCTGATATTGCTGACCGCGCAGCTGCAAAACCAGGATCCGCTGGCGCCGATGGATTCCACGCAATTCACCCAGCAATTGGTGCAGTTCAGCCAAGTGGAACAACAAATCCGCACCAACGAACAGCTTGGAGGGCCTGGCCGGCCAATACCAAGCGGCCTCGGCCGGCACCGCCCTCTCCTATCTTGGCCGGCAAGCGCTGATTGAAAGCGATACCACGACGCTCAACAACGGCGCGGCGAGTTGGGGCTATACGCTCGCCGGCGCCGCGGAATCGGTGGAGCTCACGGTGAAAGACGCGCGCGGCCGCGTCGTGTACGAGGGCGACAGGCGAGCGCGGCGCTGGAAGCCACATGTTCAATTGGAATGGTCGTGACACCAACGGCGCGCGCGGTTCCGGCCGGAATCTATCGCCTCGTCAGCTGTCGCCAAGGGCGCCGAGGACGCGGCGATCAAGGCCACATTCACGCGTTCGCGAAACCATACGCGGCGTCGATTTTTCCGGAACGCAACGCCGCTGGTCATCACCGCGTCCGGTTCGCGCGAGATCGGACTGATCCGCGCCGTGCTCGACGACTAGGAAGCAAATTCAGCGCCGGCCGAACGCCGGCGCCAATCACGCGCAGAAGCGCTCCATGCAATCATATTAGGCCTAGCGCGGCGACGCGCGCGGCGATGGAGCAGAGACATGTCTATCTATACCGCCTTGCGCGCGGGCGTTTCCGGCCTTACCGCCAATTCAAGCGCGCTCGCCGTGATTTCCGACAACATCGCCAACGTCAACACCGTCGGCTACAAACGCAGCGGGGTGGATTTTCAGCGCATTGGTCAACGCGCAAAATTCGAACACCACCTACAATGCCGGCGGCGTGCTGCCGCTGACGCGCCAGCAAGTTTCGCTGCAGGGCTCGCTGGAGCAATCGCGCTCCTCCACCGATTTGGCGATTTCGGGCGACGGCTTCTTCATCGTCTCCAGCAACGACCAGCAGCTTTCCAACGGCGGCAGCGTCCTGTTCACGCGCGCCGGCTCGTTCACCGTCAACGCCGATGGCTTCATGGTCAACGCGCAGGGCTTGTTCCTGCAGGGCTGGCCGGTGAACCCCGATGGCAGCGTAACTTCGAGCCCTACCTCGCTATCGGCGATCGAGCCGATCAACATCTCCGGCGTCGGCGGCCTCGCCGAACCGACCGCCAATGTTGCGCTGAACGCCAATCTCAACTCGGCGCAGACCGATTACATCGGCGCGCAAGGCTATGCGACCCGGCAATCTCGCCACCGGCACGGTCTCGCCGCACTTCGAGAGCTCGCTCGAAGTCTATGACAGTCTCGGCGCGCCGCGCACGATTGCGTTCGGGTTTCTCAAGACCGGCCCAAACACCTGGCAGGTCGAGGCCTATGCGCGCCCGAACACCAACGTGACCGGCGGCGCCTGGAGCGGCGGCTTGCTCGCCAGCGGCACATCTCGGCTTCGCCACCGACGGCACGGTGCAATCCGTCACCGGTTCGATCGCCAGCGCCTTCACCGCCAATTGGGCCGCCTCCACCGGCGCCGCCGCCCAACCGGTCACGCTCGATCTCGCTACCGGCATGACCCAATTCGCCAACAGTTTCGGCGTCACCAGCGTGACCGCCGACGGCGTGCCGCCGGGCGATCTGGTCGGCCTGGTGCTCGAGGGCGACGGCTTCTTGACCGCGCAATTTTCCAACGGCCGCGCCCGCGCGCTCTACCAGATTCCGCTGGCGACGTTTCTTAACCCCAACGGCCTGAAGGCCGACCAAGGCGGCGCCTTCCGCACCACCCTGCAATCGGGGCTCTATAACATCAATTCCTCGAACGCCGGCGGCGCCGGCCGGATCGTTTCGGGAGCGCTGGAGGCTTCCAACGTCGATCTGGCGGCGGAGTTCACCAACCTTATCACCACCCAGCGCGCCTATTCGGCGGCCTCGCGCATTATCACCACCGCCGACCAGATGTTGGAGGAGCTGCTGCAGATCAAGCGATAAAACGAGTGACGGCAAGAAACAAGTAAGACATCCAATGTACTAATTCGAGACATAGCGCGCGTCAGATTTATGCTGTCGTCTTAGTCGTTTCTTTAGCTCCGAATCGTATAAGTGAGCGATAAGAAACGAGGAGAAAGGCGCTATGCAGAAGCAACGCCGCTATGATGGGGTGGTGATGGGTCCCGACGGGAATCCCCTCACTTTAGACGATTTGCCGCCGCCGAACACGACGCGCTGGGTGATCCGGCGTAAGGCCGAAGTAGTCGCCGCGGTTCGCGGCGGCCTGCTGACGCTCGAAGACGCCCTCGCCCGCTACGGCCTGTCGGAGGAAGAATTCGACGCTTGGCGCAAGTGCATCGAAAAGTATGGCCTGCCCGGCCTGCGCACGACGCGTATCCAGCATTATAGACCTCTCACCGGCCTAAGCATCGTCAATCCCAAGGCCACAAACCCTCGCCTCGCGGCGGGGGTTTTTGCCGTTTATGCTTAACGATTGTTTCACGACTGGTCGGGCAATTTCTGCCGACCGGCGAGATTTGCCCAGTTGGGAGCTCGCCGCGTTTGCGCAGAGGCTGGACTTGGGCGGAATCGTCAATCTTCTGTTGAAAGCCGGCCCGACGCGATTGTTCGCGGCGCTGACCATCGTCGCGATCGCGGCGGCTTTCCTGTTCACCTTCGTGCTGCGCATGGGCAAGGAGGAGAACGCCTTGCTGTTCTCCGGCGTCGAGATCAGCGAAGCGGCCGAAATCACCCAGCGCCTCGACAGCGCCAACATTCCTTACGAATTGCGCGGCGACGGCTCCTCGATTTTCGTCGCCCGCTCGCGCGTGCCGGAAGCGCGCATGATGCTGTCGGCCGACGGCCTGCCCTCTCGCGGCTCGGTTGGCTACGAGATATTCGACGCGCCCGACGCCTTGGGCCAGACCCAGTTTCAACAGAACATTAACCGCCTGCGCGCGCTCGAAGGCGAACTGGCGCGCACCATCTCCTCGCTCGACGGCATCGCCAGCGCGCGCGTGCATTTGGTGCTGCCGGAGCGGCAATTGTTCGCGCGCGACAGCCGAGCAACCCTCCGCCTCGATCGTGCTTGGGCTGCGCCGCGACGCGCTCACCCAAGGCCAGGTGCGCGCCATCCGCAACCTGGTCGCCAGCGCCACGCCAGGCCTGACAACGAGCCGCGTCACCATCCTCGACGAGACCGGCCGCTTGCTGGCGGCGGCTTCAAGCGGCGAGGACGGCGAGGCAGCCGACGGCGTCGATGCGCGCCAGGCCGCCACCGAGGATCGCATCCGCCGCACCGTCACCGACATTGTCGAAGGCGTGGTCGGGGTCGGCAATGCGCGCGTGCAAGTCACCGCCGAAATGGATTTCAACCGCGTCACCGAGAGCCGGCAAACCTACGACCCGGAAGGCCGCGTTGTCCGTTCAACCCAGTCGTCCGAGGGAACCTCCTCAAGCGCGCAGAGTTCGCGCGGCGTCACCGCCGGCGCCAATGTGCCCGACACGACCGCGGCGCAGCAACGGCGCCGGCAGCCGCAGATTCCGACAGCACCAGCGAGGAAACCGTCAATTACGAAATCTCCAACACCACCCGCACCGAGGTCAGCGAGGGCGGCGCGCATTCGCAGGCTTTCGGTGGCGGTCGCGGTCGATGGCGTGGTCACGCCGGCGGCTGAAGCGGGCGCGGAGGCGGCTTACGCGCCGCGCAGCGCCGAGGAAATGCAGCGGCTGACGCAATTGGTGCGCTCGGCGGTCGGCTTCAGCGAGCCGCGCGGCGATGTGGTCGAGGTGGTCAACGCGCAATTTGCCCGCATCGCCACGCCGGAAAGCGCCGCCGCCGCGCCTGGACCGCTGGCATTCCTGGGCGACCTCGACGTGATGCGCATCGTTGAGCTGGTTGCGACCTTGCTGGCCTCGCTGGCGTTCGTGTTCTTCGTGCTGCGCCCGCTGGTCAGTTGCCTTGGTGCGCGGCGGCGCTGGCGGGGCCGGCGGCGGCGGCGCGATGCCGGCGCTGCCTGGCGCGCCGCGGCGCTGGCGGCTGCGCTGCCGGGCGGCGGACAATTGGCGCTGCCCGAGCCCGACGACATCGAGCCGGCTATCGACATCGCCCAGATTCAAGGGCGCGTGCGCGCTTCCTCCGTGAAACGCGTCGCTGAAGTGATCGACAAGCACCCCGATGAATCGGTGCAAATCATCCGCAGCTGGCTGAACAACGCATTGTGATCATGAACGCCCCCGCCCGAGCCATCACCAAGACCCCGGAAGCGACGGACACCCGCGCCGACGTGGCCAATTATTCCGGCATCGACAAGGCGGCGATCATTTTGCTTTGCCTTGGCGAGCAAGCCAAGAAGGTCTGGGGCCTGCTCGACGACGAGGAGATCAAGGAAATATCGCAGGCGATGTCCGCGCTCGGCGTGGTGCCGTCCGAAGTCGTGGAAGCGCTGGTCATCGAATTTGTGCAAAAATTGTCCGGCTCCGGCTCGGTGATGGGCACCTATGAGCAGACCCAGCGCATGCTCAACGCCTTCCTGCCGAAGGACAAAGTCGAAACCTTGATGGAGGAGATCCGCGGCCCGGCGGGCCGCAACATCTGGGACAAGCTGGCCAACGTCAACGAAACCGTGCTGGCGAGCTATCTGAAGAATGAATATCCGCAAACTGTCGCCGTCGTGCTGGCCAAGATCCGCCCCGACCACGCCGCCAAGGTGCTGGCCGAGTTGCCCGAGGAATTCGCCACCGAGTGCGTGACCCGCATGCTGGGCATGGAGCCGGTGCAACGGGAAATTCTGGAAAAAATCGAAATTACCCTGCGCACCGAATTCATGTCCAATCTGGCGCGCACCTCCAAGCGCGACAGCCACGAGATGATGGCGGAGATCTTCAACAATTTCGAACGCCAGACCGAAGCGCGCTTCATGGCTTCGCTCGAAGACAAGGCGCGCGACAGCGCCGACCGCATCCGTGCGCTGATGTTCGTGTTCGAGGATTTGGGAAAGCTCGATTCCGGCGGCGTGCAGACGTTGCTGCGCGCCGTCGACAAGAACGATCTGGCGCTGGCGCTCAAGGGCGCCTCCGACACGCTGCGGCAATTGTTCTTCTCCAACATGTCCGAACGCGGCTCGAAACTGCTGAAGGACGATATGGCGGGCATGGGACCGGTGCGCCTGAAGGATGTGGAAGGAGCGCAAACAAAAATGGTGACGACGGCGAAAGACCTCGCGGCGCGCGGCGAAATCGTGCTCGCCGAAGGCAAGGCCGAGGACGAGTTAATCTATTGATGACCCAGCCGCGCAAATACGCCTTCGACACCGAGTTCGCGCCCGACGGGGCGGTTCTGCGCGAGTCGCGCGGGCGCCTGACGCCGGAACAAGTCGAAGCCGATCGCGCCGCCGCCTACGATCACGGCAAGCGCGACGCCGTCGCACTGGCGGATCGACAGGCAGCCGCCGCGCTGGAGGCGCTCGCCGCCGCCGCGGGCGCTTTGCTTTCGCGGCTTGAGGCTGAGAGCCACGCCATGCGCCAGGAAGCCGCCGCGCTCGCGCTCGTCGCCGCCCGCAAGATCGCCGGCGCGGCGCTGGAAGCGTTCGGGGCCGAACGCGCCGCCGCCGCCATCGAGGCTTCCATGGATGCATTGCGCCACCAGCCGCGCCTGCTCGTGCGCCTCGCGCCGGAGACCGCCGAAACGCTGCGCCCGCGCATCAGCGCGATGAGCGAAGCCCACGCTTATGCGGGCGCCATCTTGCTGCGCGACGAACCCGGCTTGCGCGCCGGCGATGTGATCATCGATTGGTCGGACGGCGTTGTCGCGATGAATTCCGAGGACGCCGCCAAACGCGTCGGCGAACTGATCGACGCCGCCTTGGCCAATTCACGAAGCGACGATTCAAAATGAGGAAATCATGAGCACCGATTTGAAACTCGACGAATTCGAGCCCACGCCTGGAACCCGCGTCAAGCGATCAGTCCGAGCGTAGCGCCGCCGATCTCGCGCCGGTGTTCGACGTGCCGGTCAATGTGCAAGCCGTGCTCGGCCGGGCCAACATGGAAGTCGCCGCCTTGCTGCGGCTCGCGCCCGGTTCTGTGATTGAGCTCGACCGCAAGGTGGGCGAGGCCATCGACATCTACGTCAACAACCGTCTGGTCGCGCGCGGCGAAGTCGTCGTCGTCGAAGAGCGTCTGGGCGTGACCATGACGGAAATCATCAAGGACGGAGACACGGCGTGAGTAATTCCCCCGCCGCAATCGTTCCAGAAGGAAGCATGCGATGCGCTTACTGATCGTCGGCCAACTGGGCGGACAAATCTCCGCCGCCACCCGCATCGCCATGGATCACGGCGCCAAGGTGGCGCACGTGGATACGATCGAGCAAGCGACGGCGGCGCTGCGCGCTGGCCGCGGCGCCGATCTGCTGATGGTGGACGCGCGGCTCGATATCGCCGCCTTGATCGCCGCCAACGAGGCCGAGCATATCGTCGTTCCGGTGGTCGCGGCCGGCGTCGGCATCGAGCCGCACCTCGCCGCGCGCGCGATCCGCGCCGGCGCGCGCGAATACATCTCGCTGCCGCCGGACCCGGAACTGATCGCCGCCGTGCTCGCCGCCATCAGCGACGACGAACGCCCGCTGATCACCGAGGACGCGGTGATGAAGCAGATGCTGGCCATGGCCGACCAGATCGCCCCGTCGGACGCCTCGATCCTGATCACCGGCGAATCTGGCGTCGGCAAGGAGGTCGTGGCCCGTTACCTGCACAAGAAATCGCGCCGCAAGGACAAACCCTTCATCGCCGTCAACTGCGCCGCGATCCCCGAGCATCTGCTCGAAAGCGAATTGTTCGGCCACGAGAAAGGCGCCTTCACCGGCGCGGTCGGCCGCCGCATCGGCAAGTTCGAGGAAGCCGACGGCGGCACGTTGCTGCTGGACGAAATCTCGGAAATGGATTTGCGGCTGCAATCGAAATTGCTGCGCGCGCTGCAAGAGCGTGTTATCGACCGCGTCGGCGGGGCCAAGCCGGTGGCGGTCAACATCCGCGTGCTGGCGACCTCGAACCGCGATCTGATGGCGCTGGTGCGCGCGGGCGAGTTCCGCGAGGATCTGCTCTACCGCCTCAACGTGGTCAATCTGCGCATCCCGCCGCTGCGCGAGCGAACCGACGATCTGCCCGCCTTGGCCCACCATTTCATCGACAAGTATGCACGCTCCAACGGCCGGCCGGCGCGCACGCTTTCAAAGGAAGCGCTGCGGCAAGTGTTGACCCATTCCTGGCCGGGAAATGTGCGCGAGTTTGAAAACGCCATGCACCGCGCGGTCCTGCTGTCCAACAGCGCGGACGTTGGCGCCGACGCGATCCGCGCGCCGGACGGGGCGCCGGTGGGCGCGCCCAGCGGCGATGCGCTCGGCGCGGCGATTGAATCCGGCCAAGCCGCGGCGCGCGCGCTGGTCGGGCCATTCGGTGGCGGAAGTCGAGCAAGGCTTGATTTTGGAAACGCTGACGCACTGTCTGGGCAATCGCACCCACGCCGCCAATATTCTCGGCATTTCGATCCGCACCTTGCGCAACAAATTGAAGCTCTACATGGATTCGGGCGTCGCCGTGCCCGCGCCGCCGACCGGGCAAGCAGCATGAGCGCTAGGCCATGACCGACGCCGCTCAACCGCAGGCGCCGGCGTTTGCACTTGGCGATCTTCGCAGCATGCTGCTGCGCGGCGAGATCGGGCTTGCTGTCGGCGTGCTTGGCATTCTGGCCATCATGCTGGTGCCGCTGCCGCCAGTGCTGCTCGATTTGTTGCTGGCGATTTCGATCACGTTTTCGATTCTGGTGCTGGTGACGGCGCTGATGATCAAGAAGCCGCTGGAATTCACCTCGTTTCCGTCGATTTTGCTGCTGTCGACACTATTGCGCCTGTCACTCAACATCGCCTCGACCCGGCTTATCCTGGCCAACGGCCAAAACGGCGAGCATGCCGCCGGCGAAGTCATCGCCGCATTCGCGCAATTCGTCATGGGCGGCGAGTTCGTCATCGGCGTCATCGTGTTCGCGATCCTGGTGATCGTGAATTTCGTGGTCATCACCAGCGGCTCGACGCGTATCGCCGAAGTCGCCGCCCGCTTCACCTTGGATGCGATGCCCGGCAAGCAAATGGCGATCGACGCCGATCTCTCTTCGGGCTTGATCAACGAAACCGAGGCGCGCGCGCGGCGCAAAGCGCTGGAAGCGGAAAGCTCGTTCTTCGGGGCCATGGACGGCGCCTCGAAATTCGTCCGCGGCGACGCGGTCGCCGGTTTGCTGATCGTGTTCATCAACATTATCGGCGGCATCATTATCGGCGTCGTCTCGCACGGTATGAGCTTCGAGGAAGCCGGCACCACCTACACGCTGCTCACTGTCGGCGACGGCCTGGTCACGCAAATCCCGGCGCTGATCGTGTCGGTCGCGGCGGGCCTGCTCGTAACCAAGGCCGGCATCGACGGCGCCGCGGACAAGGCGCTGGCCAATCAATTGGCGTCGTATCCGGTGGCGCTGGGCGTGGTGTCCGCGTGTGCGTTTGGCGTTGGCGTGTTGCCGGGCATGCCGCTCATTCCGTTCTGGACGCTGGCGGGCTGCGCCGGTTTGCTGGCATGGCGATTGCGGCAATCGGGCAGAGCCGCCGAGGCGCTCGCCGCGGCCGAGCCCGCGCCCGCCGCCGCCGCCGAGGAAACTCCGGCTTCTTCGCTGGCCATGGACGATGTGCGCATCGAGATCGGCTATGGGCTGTTGCCGCTGATCAATGATGTACAAGGCCGGCGCCTCACTGACCAGATCAAGGCGCTGCGCAAGACCTTGGCGCAGGAATACGGCTTCGTCATGCCGAGCGTGCGCATCCTCGACAATGTGCAATTGCCGCCGGATCGTTACGCCATCCGCGTGCGCGAAATGGACGCCGGTGAAGGCAAGCTGAAATTCGGCGCGCTTCTGGCGATGGACCCATCGGGCGCCGGCGTCGGCCATTCCCGGCGAGCCGGTGAAGGAGCCCGCGTTCGGGCTCGATGCGATGTGGATCGACGAGCGCGCGCGCGAGGAAGCCAGCTTCCGCGGCTACACGGTTGTCGATCCAGCCACGGTGCTCGCCACGCACTTGACCGAAATCATCAAGGAGCACATGGCCGAGTTGCTGACGTTCGCGGAAGTGAAAAAGCTGATCAAGGATCTGCCCAAGGAAACCCAATCGCTGCTCGACGATGTGGCGCCGGCGCATGTGTCATGGTCGGGCGTACAGCGCATCCTGCAGAATCTGCTGAAGGAGCGCGTCTCCATCCGCGATCTCACCGCCATTATCGAAGCCATCGCCGAAGCCGCGCCGGCCATGCACGATCTGGTGCTGATCACCGAACATGTGCGCGGGCGCCTGGCGCGGCAAATCTGCTACCAGCACCGCAATCCCGACGGCTCGCTGCCGATCATTACGCTGACGCCGACCTGGGACCACGCGTTCCAGGATTCGCTGGTCGGCGAAGGCCAGTCGCGTCAACTCGCGCTCGCGCCTTCAAAACTGCACGATTTCGTCGCCGACGTGCGTACCGCGTTCGAGCGCGCCGCGCAAATGGGCGAAACCCCGGTTCTGCTCACCTCGCCCAGCATTCGGCCTTTTGTTCGCTCGCTGATCGAGCGCTTCCGCCCCGCCACCGCCGTGCTCAGCCAAGGCGAAGTGCACGCCAAGGCGAGGTTAAAAGCGATGGGGCAAGTTTAGGCGGGCGCTGAATTCAGTCCGGCAGCCAATCGTTGTCCATTGCCTGCTCCATCGTGAACGGCGGGGTTTCGGGAAAGGTTTCAGGGTCGAGCTTGGTCTCGTTTGAAGCTTTGAGGCGCGCAACGCCGTAAGCGTCGATAAATTCCTCACGCTCATTTGCCTTCAAGCCGGGATTTTGCCGCATGTGCCGCGTTATCAACCGGCGCTGAATGGCGATCGTATTCGACCAGCTACGCCCCCGCCGCCCTGGCTGATAAGCCCATTTCAGCAGATGGGTCAGCAACACCACGTATCGCGAGTGCAGCTCTCGCGCTTCCGCCCTACCCAATGTCTCCAGCTCCTCGGCGACGTTATCCCAGTCAAATTCATTGGCCGAGCGCCGCCGCGCGGCGTCGGCCTGGGTCATGGTCCAGGTGTAGAAATCGTCATCGTAAGTCTTGCTCATGGCGTCATTCTAGCACGAGGCCGGAACGCCTACAAAGATTTCACACTTCGTCAACCAAATCGCCCTTCGCCGCTAACGGCTCGGCAACACCTACGGGCGCTATATCTTTCCTATGACCGGCGCCAATGCTGCCCAACCTCAATCCCCAGCGCCACGCCCGCGCACGGCGCCGATTTTCGCGATCGCCTCCGGCAAGGGCGGCGTGGGCAAAACCTGGTTTTCGACCATGCTGTCGATCGCGTTCGGCCGCGCGGGCCAACGCGCGCTGCTGGTCGATTGCGATCTTGGGCTGGCCAATATCGACGTGCAACTCGGCGTGCGCCCGCAGGCCGACGTGCATTCCGTGGTGCGCGGTTTCCTTGAACTCGACGCGGCGGTAACGCCAGTGATGGGCGGACCTGGGCGCAATGGCGGTTTCGACTTGATCGCGGGGCATTCCGGCTCGGGCGCGCTCGGCGCGGTGAAGCTGGAAGAAGTCGCGCGCATCGCCAACGGCATCGTGAAAATCGCGCCGCACTATGACCGCGTCATTCTCGACCTCGCGGCGGGCATCGATCCCTCGGTGCTGCGTTTCGCGCGCGCCGCCGATCGCTTGATTCTGATCACCACCGAAGAACCCACCGCGCTCACCGACGCCTACGCCATGGTGAAGCTGCTGCGCCTGCAAGGCGCGCAAGTGGTGCCCTGGGTGATCGTCAACATGGCCGAGAACCGCCAGAGGGGCCGGCGCGTGTTCGATCAATTCGCCATGGCCTGCAATGAATATCTCGCTTTCAAGCCGCGTTTCGCCGGCGTGATTTGCCGCGACCCGCGCGTGCCGGATTCTATCCGCGCGCAAACGCCCCTACCCGTGCGCCACCCGCAGAGCCAAGCCTACGAAGACGTGATCCGCATCGTCGAAACGCTGAACGCGGGGTAAGCACGCGTAGCAGGCGAGCCAAGC
This sequence comes from uncultured Alphaproteobacteria bacterium, assembly GCA_963732745.1. GTDB lineage: Bacteria > Pseudomonadota > Alphaproteobacteria > Caulobacterales > Aquidulcibacteraceae > Vitreimonas. The sequence goes on from CAVTAT010000011.1 coordinate 101,856, forward strand.
GCCCACGCCGCACTCGTCAGCATCGCCAACGACGCCGCGCTCAACAGGCCCGCAGCGGCGTCCTCTCCTCCGGCGCCAACGCCAGGGTTTGTCACCTACGCCGACGATGAGGCGAGCCTGGTTCACGCCATGCAAGCGGCGGGCGCGAGCCACGCGCAGATCGAAGCCGCGCTCGAGAATTTGCGCGATCAGCGCCCGCTCAGCGTGCTCGAACTGGTGCGGCGCGCGCCGCGCCAACCGACGCTTCGCGCCGCCATCGACATGGCGCATACGCTCGACGGCGAAGTGCGCCGCTCAAGTTCCGGCGCGCCTTACGCCGCAGGCGGACATTACGCGCGCTCCCACAACATCGAGATTTTCGAGATTACGCGCCCGCCAGACGCAAACGGCGTGTTCGAAGCACGCATCCGCATCCGCGACCCGCGCACCGGTCGTTTTGTGGTGAAGCGCGACGAAACCAGCTTCTTTCCCCTGCGCTGGAGCCGTCGTAGAGTGCAAATGGAAATCGAAAGCGCCTGGGCGAATTCGCGACCCAGGGGTGGAAACATGTGGGAAGGTACATCTTCGAGCGGGCTGCTCATTCGCGGCCATTATCAGAGGCCACAGGGCGATGCCGCCACCGCCTGGCCAGTGCATGAGGACAGACGATGAGAGGGAAAATAACGTTCGTCATGCCTACGCGCGTCTGGGTCACTCTGGGTGACACGATTGGCGCGGAAGAACTCGCCGATTGGTTCGCCGCCGATATCCAGTATGGCAAGGCCAAGCTCGATCGGAAGCTGAAGGATCTGGCCGCCGTGCAAGCGGGGACCGAGCCCGATGGGTATTTCGGCGCCGGCAACGCTCACGATCTCTGCTCGAACCGTGACTATGTGTTCCTGCAATGCCTGTTCGTGCCGGAGGGCAAAGTGTTGATGACGCACGCGCAGGCGCGCGATGCGCTGACGAAATACCGCGCCTTTCTCGAACATGGCTGGGACGATCCGGCCAATCCGCCACAGCCCTTCGAGGTGGAGTACCTCGCCGAGGGCAAGGACGCCGAACGCCGCGCGATGCAAGCCGGCATGGATTTCATCGAAATCTAGCCACCCCTAATGCCTTCCCGCGCGTTGAGTGGCGATTTCGTCGAGTTCTGCGTCTTCGCGTTTTTCCAGCTTAGCGCGGGCGCGGGCTTGCTCCATCTCGATCAGGCGTTCGAATTTTCGCGTCTCCACGTGCGCTTCGGCGATCAGCGTGCGCAGGCGCTCGATTTCCTGGCCGATTCCGACGTGCTCGGCCTCAAGCGCGCGTTTGACGCCCGCGGTCCAGAGCGCAAAGCCGCTATAGGCGCGCGCCGATTGATAATCGGCCAGCGCCGCTTTCTGTTCGGCAAGCAGGGTCTGGTCGTGACCGAGGATGCGTTCTTCGACCATGCGCTGCTTGGCGAATTGATCGGCCAGCGCCCGCCGCAGCGTCTCCAATTCGCGCTTGGCGAGCTTGAGCAGGGTTGCGAAGGCCTTCACGCCAGCGCTTTCGCCAGCATGGCGAAGCCTTCCTTCAGGCTTGAGCGCTCATCGCGCTGTTGCGACAGCAGCGCCTCCAGCGCCGGGCGCACGCGCACGGCTTCATCGACTTCCGCGTCCGCGCCCGGCTTGTAGGCGCCGATACGGATCAGCTCCTCCATTTCGCCGTACAAACTCAGCGCCGCGCGCGCGCGCGTCACCAGCGCCATTTCATCGGCCGTGTGACACATTGGCATTAACCGCGAGATCGATTTCATCACGTTGATTGCGGGAAAGCGCCCGCGTTCGGCGATGGATCGCTCCATCACCACGTGGCCGTCGAGAATGCCGCGCACGGCGTCAGCCACCGGCTCGTTGTGATCGTCGCCATCGACCAGCACGGTAAACAGCGCCGTGATCGAGCCCTTCTCGCCTTCGCGCCCGGGACCGGCGCGCTCGAGCAATTTGGGCAATTCGGCGAACACCGAGGGCGTGTAACCCTTCGTGGTCGGCGGCTCGCCGACAGACAAGCCGATCTCGCGCTGCGCCATGGCAAAGCGGGTGACGCTGTCGACCAGCAGCAGCACGTCCAGCCCCTCGTCGCGAAAATGTTCGGCCACGGCCGAGGCCATGTGCGGAGCGAGCCTTCGGCGCGCGGCGCTTTCGTCGGAGGTGGCGACCACGACCACCGACCGGCGCCGCCCTTCCTCGCCCAGCGTGTCCTCGATGAATTCCTTCACTTCGCGGCCGCGTTCGCCGACCAGGCCGATGACGATCACATCGGCGGCCGCGCCGCGCGCCAGCATCGACATCAGCACCGACTTGCCGACGCCCGAGCCGGAAAACACGCCCATGCGCTGGCCGCGGCAAATCGCCGAGAACATGTTGATCGCGCGCACGCCAACATCGAGCCGGGCGCCAACGCGCGAACGCGCATGCGCCGAAGGCGGCGGCGAGCGCACAAGCCGCGCCGCGATGCCCTGTTGCAGGGCCCCCGCCCCGTCGACCGGCTGCCCGAAACAATCGATCACGCGGCCCAGCCAGGCGCGCGAAGGGCTCACCATCGGCGCTGCCGCTTCCAAGCTTACGCGCGCGCCGGGGCGCACACTCTCGATCGAATCGTAAGGCGCAAGCAAAGCCCGGTCGCCGCGAAAACCGACAATCTCGCCGCGTGTCATGCGCACGCCATGGATGCTCGCGCGCGCGCCAAGCGCCAGCGCTTCCACCGGACCGCTGGCTTCGATCAACGCGCCCGATAAACCGGTGACTCGTCCCTCGAAGCGGCGCGGATCGAGCGCTTCGATGTCGGTTGCGATGCGAGCGAGGATTGACGGCCATGGAACTCACAGCAATTGCAGCAACGCGGTTAACGCTTGTTTACCAGATCGCGCGCGGATGATTCCGGTTTCGGTATTATCGCAAGCTTTAGTATCCGCAATTTCGTGCGCCGCAGACTCTTGCGCCTGAGTCCGAATACGATTCTAAAGATTTGAATCACTGGTCCGGTTCTTCATCACTCGTTTACCCGCATCGGTAATGGTGAGTCGAACCGTTAAATTAACCTCGGGGCGGCGCGACCATCGCTGAGGCGGAGAGGGCGAATATGCGAGTTCTGTTGATTGAGGACGATAGCGCCACGGCGCAAGGCATCGAACTGATGCTCAAGTCGGAAGGCTTCAACATCTATTCGACCGATCTCGGCGAGGAAGGCATCGACCTCGGCAAGCTCTATGATTACGACATCATCGTGCTCGACCTCACCCTGCCCGACATGCACGGTTATGACGTGTTGAAGCAGCTGCGGGTGGCGCGGGTCAACACGCCGATCCTGATCCTCTCCGGCACCGCCGACACCGACACTAAAGTGCGCGGCCTCGGCTACGGCGCCGACGATTACATGACCAAGCCCTTCAACAAGGACGAATTGATCGCGCGCATCAACGCCATCGTCCGCCGCTCCAAGGGTCACGCTCATTCGGTTATCAAAACCGGCGACATCACCGTCAATCTCGACGCCAAGACCGTGGAAGTCACCGGCCACCGCGTGCATCTGACCGGCAAGGAATATCAGATGCTGGAGCTGCTCTCGCTGCGCAAGGGCACGACCCTGACCAAGGAGATGTTCCTCAATCATCTCTATGGCGGCATGGACGAGCCGGAACTGAAGATCATCGACGTGTTCATCTGCAAGCTGCGCAAGAAGCTGGCGGCGGCAACCGGCGGCGAACATTATATCGAAACCGTGTGGGGCCGCGGTTACGTGCTGCGCGATCCGCACGAACTCGGCGCGGCGATCACCACCTCCGCCGGCGTCGCGGCGTAGCGGCCGTTAGCCCCTAACCCTTATCCAACCCGCGCTCCGTCATCCCGGACGCGCGGAGCGCGATCCGGCGACCGAGGGGCCACGGTCGCGTCCCTGGCCCCTGGGTTCCGGGTTCGGCTCCGCCGCCCCGGAATGACGGTATTTCAAAAGTTGCGATCTCCGACGACCGCGCAATATCGCATTCCCTTTTCCACCAAGAAGGCTAGTCTCGCCGCCGAGTCAAAAGCGGGGAAGCTCATGGCCGATGTGTTTATTTCGTATGCCCGCGAGGACCGGCCCCGGGCCGAGCAAATCGCCCAAGGCCTCGCCGCGGCCGGGCTTGAGTGTTTCTGGGACACCGAGATCCCGCCCGGGCAAACCTGGGCCGATTACATCGAGGACAAGCTGACGCACTGCAAAGCGCTGATCGTGCTGTGGAGCGAGCATTCGACTAAATCCCAATGGGTGCGCGAGGAGGCGCGGCTGGGCCGCGACAAGGGCGTGCTGATCCCGGTCATGATCGACGCCTCGCAAGCGCCGTTCGGTTTCGGCGAAGTGCAGGCGGCGAATTTGTCCAACTGGCGCGGCGATGGCGCGGATGCCGACTGGCGCCGTTTCGTCGCCGCCGTGACCAATGCGGCGGGCGCAAGCGCCAAACCGCAAGCGGCGATGCGTCCGCCAGCGCCAATGCCGCGCGCAGCTTCCCCGCCGCCGCCCGCTGAAGCGAAGAAAGCGGTTCCTGTATGGGTGTGGGTCATCGGCGCCATCGTCGGGACAATCGTCGTGTTGGGAATTTGGGGATCGACCTTGCAAGATCAGCCCCCGCCCATGGACAAGCCTACTGGCGATGTCACGGCGGGACCCCAGCCCACACCAGCGCCGACGCAAGTCCCCCCAACCGGCGCGCCGGAAGACCCGCAAGCAATCATCTTGTCGCAATTGCAGCAAGCCCAAGCCGCGTTCGCGGGCCAGGGCTTTGAAGTGGTTGGCCAGCCTTTCAGCGGCAGCTTGGCGCAGGGGCAGACCTGGAACGTGCCGGCGCAATTATTCGTCGGCGCCGAATATCGCATCCTCGGCGTTTGCGATCGCGATTGCGCCGATCTCGATCTGGTTTTGTACGATCCGGGTGGGGCAATCGTCTCGCAGGATATCTTCAACCGACAGCCATCCGGTCGTATCGGTCATGCCGAGTTACAATGGCAATTTCACGGTGCAAGTGCAGATGTACAATTGCACCGTCGCGCCCTGCTATTACGCGGTGGCGCTTTACGGGCGACGCGTGGGGTGACGCGCGTTGGACCGCGAGCCTGAAGGCTCGCGGTCCAACGATTAAACCCGGTTCGCCAGCACGTAGACGCGCACGGCCGAGGCGAGCGAGGCTTCCGGAGCTTGCTGGGCGCGGACCTCGTCGATGCCCGCGATCAGCACGGGCAGGCTCGACCCGCTGGCGCGGGCGATGCTCTCCAGCGCCGCCCAGAATTCGTCTTCCAGCGCCAGCGAAGTGCGGTGGCCGGCAAGCCGCATCGAGCGTTTGCGTAAGGCGCCGTCTATTCGTCATCGCGCGACCGCCCCTGTTGCCTGGGTCCAGTGCGCCATGGGCTTGTTGTCAATGTGCTTGCCGTCGCCATGTTTGATCCCGTCGAGCTTGCGCGCGGCCAGCTTCCCGCTCCGCTTTGCTCAGTTTCTTTTCGGCCTTGCCGCGACCGTGCGCGGCGCGGTTTATGGCAGCTTCCGCCTCCGCCTCGGTGCGCGCCTTGATCTTGCGCAAGCGCTTGAGATTTACGACTTCGCCCATGCCGCGAATGTAGACCCGCGCACGCGCGCGTCCAAGGGCTACCGCAAATTTATGTCCGGGTCTCAGCCCGGCCCGATCATTTTTTCCGGTCGCACGATGGCGTCGAAATCCTCGGCCTCGATGCCATCCTTCACCGCTTCGTCGCGCAAGGTCGTGCCATTCTTGTGCGCGGTTTTGGCGATTTTGGCGGCGCGGTCATAGCCATATTTGGGCGCAAGCGCGGTCACCAGCATCAGCGAATTGTCGAGATTGGCTTTGATATTGTCTTCGCGCGGCGGCCATGCCGGCGACGCAATTGTCGGCAAAGCTGACCGCGGCGTCAGCCGAGCAGCCGCGCCGACTGCCAGAAATTATAGGCCATCACCGGGTTGAACACGTTGAGCTCGAAATGCCCGCTGGCGCCGGCGAAGGTGATCGCCGCCTGATTGCCGAACACTTGCGCGCACACCATGGTCAGCGCTTCGCACTGGGTCGGGTTGACCTTGCCCGGCATGATCGAGGAGCCCGGCTCGTTCTCCGGCAGCATCAGTTCGCCGAGCCCGGAGCGCGGCCCCGAGCCCAGAAAGCGGATGTCGTTGGCGATCTTGAACAGCGACGCCGCCGCCGTATTGATGCGCGCCGTGAGCGAACACCATGGCGTCATGCGCGGCCAGCGCCTCGAACTTGTTCGGCGCCGATGGTGAACGGCCATGCCGGTGATGCGCGGCGATGCGCTCGGCCACTTTTTCCGCAAAGCCAATCGGCGCGTTCGAGCCCGGTGCCGACGGCGGTGCCGCCTTGCGCCAATTCATCAGCAGCGGCATGCGATTGCTCGATGCGGTGCAGGCCGTTGTCGAGCTGCTGCACGTAGCCGGAAAATTCCTGCCCCAAGGTGAGCGGCGTCGCATCCTGCGTGTGCGTGCGGCCAATCTTGATGATGTGCGTCGAACGCTTGCCTGCCTTGGCGTTGAGCGCGCTCTCGCAGATGCCGCAGCGCCGGCTTCAGCCGATGCTCGATCATCTCGGCGGCGGCGATGTGCATGGCGGTCGGGAACGTGTCGTTCGAGCTTTGGCTCATGTTGACGTGGTCGTTCGGATGCACCGGTTTTTTCGAGCCCATCTCCCCGCCCAGCATTTCGATGGCGCGGTTGGAGATCACTTCGTTGGCGTTCATGTTCGATTGCGTGCCCGAGCCGGTCTGCCACACGCTGAGCGGGAAATGCGCGTCGAGCTTGCCGTCAATCACTTCCTGCGCGGCCTTGGCGATGGTTGCGCCCAGTGTCTTGTCGAGCCGGCCGAGCTCCATATTGGTCTCCGCCGCCGCGCGTTTGACCAATCCCAGCGCCCGCACCACGGGGCGCGGCATTTTTTCCTCGCCGATCTTGAAGTTTGCCAGCGACCTTTGCGCCTGGGCGCCCCAATATTTGTCGGCTTCGACCTCGATCGGGCCAAAGCTGTCGGTTTCGGTGCGGGTGTTCATGGGATAGGCCTTCGCGCTGGACTCGGCGTCTTCCCAGAAGGGATATGGGGATGAATTCAAGCGATCAAGCCATCCAAGAACTGGATTGGCGCAAGCGCGTCAGAAATATGCGGACCATTGCCGGCTTGCGCGCCTCCACGCCGGCGACGGGCGCGGTCGAGCGCCTTACTGACCGGGATTTGGCGGCCGCCGCAGAAAACCCGGACCACAGCGAAGCCGGCCGCGCCGCCGCGCGCGCCGAATTGCAGGCGCGCGGGCTTGAGCCGCGCTCATGGCGGCTGAAAATACCCGGCTTCATCAACGCCGCCGATCTGGACCTGGGCCCGCGCCTCTTCTTTGGCGCCGGCCAGGCGCTGCGGGTGTGGAGCGGCCGTGGGATTTTCCTGATCTTGCTCGGCGTGCTGATCGCCGCGGCGCTCGCGCCCGATCGCGAACGCCTGACGTTGGAGAGCCGGTTCTGGATCGAAATAATCGGGTGGCGGATTGACTCAGATACGCTGTTCGCGTCGCTTGGCCTGTTCTCATTGAGCATCGCCGGCATTTGGCTGCTGGCGTCGGCGCTGCGCCGCAAGCCGGCGCGCGTGTTGTTGCTGCGCAAGTTCAACGTCCGCGCGCTGGCCTCGCCGCTGGAAAAAATGATGGCTGAGGAGCTGCGCCCTTATGGTCACATCGTCAGCCTGTCCGACAAGCACATCAAGCGCGACAATTTCGGTTGGCTTTCAACCGCCCTGCTCAGCCTTTCCAATCCGCTGGCGGCGATCTGGTTTATCGTCGGCGCGCCGCTGCGTTTCATTTGGCGCCTGTTCGACCGCTCGCGCATGGGGCCCGCCAGCGTGACCAGCGCCCGCGATTATCGCCACCTCGCTGGGCGCTTGCGCGATCGCATCGGGCTCAATGTGCAAGTGGCGCTCGCCTCGAAGGAAGCCTTCCTGGTGCGCACATCGGATTCCTGGTGGCGCATGGTCATACGTTTGCTGATGGATTCAACCGACGCGATCATCGTCGACCTCAGCCAGGTCAGCGAAGGCACGGCTTGGGAGCTCGATCTGATCCGCGACGAAAACGCCGCCGCGCGCTGCGTGTTCGTCGCGCTCTGGGGCAAGGGTGAGGACGCGGAAGCGGCGCTGGCGCGCTGGGGCTTTGCAGACGCCTGCCATTTCTACGCCCCCGACGGCCACATGCTGGGCCGCGCTCGCTTCCGCGCCGCCATGCTGAACGCAATGCGCGCCGCGCACGCGGGCTAAATTGTGCGGCAACGCCCGTATGATTGCTGCCGTGTTCAAGCGAGCGGGTCGTTGCGCTCGCCGAGGACTTGTTCGAGCGTCCAGCGCAGCGAGGCGTCGGGCGGGGCCGCCGGTTCGTTGGTCTTGAACGCTTCGTCCGCCACCACCAGCGCGCGGACGTGCAATTCCTCCAGCTTTTCTTCCAGCTTCCGGCGGATGCTCGGTGTGAGCGTCAAATCGAGGTCGCGCCGCTGGGTGAGAATTGTAATGCGCCAGCCCCCAACGGGATCTTTTTGCAAGGTCCAAGCCAATTTGAAGAGGTGCTCAATGATCGTGGACGCCCTCGAATAACATTCCCGAACATCGCGCCCGCCCATGTCCTCGATCTCCTCGGCGACGCGCTCCCAATCCACGGCGTTCGAGCCGCCGCCGCGCCGAGCGGCCTCGGCGCGCAGCGCCTCGCCTTGGGCCTGCGTCCATTGGTAAAAATCGCGCTCGTACAGATCGCCGCGATGCTGATCATCTGCCATAATTGCCAACATAGCATACAAAGAGCGATTTGCGATGCCGGAAGCACCCTGGATTTCTCATGGTAAAGTCCGCGCCCGCGTGATTGCCGGCGGGGTTGAACTTATTGTCGATCAGATCACCACGCAGGCGCGAATCTACAAGCCGCTGGTGTACGAATTTTTCCGCAAGCGCTTCCCTACCCGCCCGCGCTGGGGCGATTTCGAAGTGGAGATACGCCTCGAGCATCAGGGCGAGCCGCCCGGCCTCGACCTCGACAATCTCGCCAAGGCCCTGCTCGACGCGCTCAAGGGCCACGTCTTCTTCGATGATTCCCAAATCGCCCGCCTGGTGTGCGAACGCATGCCGGGCGAGCGAGATCGGATTACGTTACAAGCCGTGGCGCGCAGCGCGGAAAACCTGTAACGTATCGCCGATGCGAACCATGATCCTGCTTCGGCACGCCAAGGCGGTGCGCGCGCATGAGGCGGCGAGCGATGAGGCGCGCGCGCTCACCGGGCGCGGTCGCCGCGACGCCGCATCCGCCGGCGCGGCCATGGCCGATGCTGGGTTTGCGCCGAAACTGGCGCTGGCGTCTTCGGCCGCGCGCACGCGCGAAACCGCCGAAATTGCCCTTGCCGATTTCAAGCTCGAATGCCGTGTCGAAGACGCGCTCTACCTCGCCGCGCCCGAGGGCCTGTGGGATGCGTTCGTCGCGAGCGAGGCGCCATGCGTCGTCATCGTCGGCCACAATCCAGGCATTGGCGAATTGTGCGCGAGGCTCATCCACCAAGCCCATGACGGCTCGCGTATGGCGCGTGACTTCGCGCGCGACTTTCCCACCGCCGCCTGGGCCGCGTTCGAGATCAAGGGCGAACTGCTCCGCGCCGCCGGCCCGCGCCTGCTGGCGGCATGGAAACCGGAGCGGGAATAGCGGGGCGCCCGCTGGCGCATACTTGAATTGGAGGCGAACACCATGAGCACGCTCACCATCCGCTTGCCGGAGGATCAGCACGAAAGGCTGCGCGCGCTGGCGGCGCATCGCGGCATTAGCCTCAACAAGCTGTTCGAGGAATTTTCCACCCGCGCCGTCGCGGAGTTTGACGTCGAGCTGCGCTTCCGCGCTCGCGCCGCGCGCGGCGATCCAGAGCGGGGCCTCGCCGTGTTGGACAAGATCGACGCCGCGTTCGCCGGAAAGAGCGAGAAGGTCAGGATCACCCATCACCCAAGCCGCCGGCTCTCGCCTGCTCACCGCCTGGTCGCCGGAGCGGAAGTAAACTCGATCACGGGTAAGCGTTACTGGCTCGCCCACAAGATGCGCGCCACCCAGTCGATTTCGGCGGCGGGGAGATCGCGGGGCGGGTGCGCGGGGTTGAGCGAGATCAGTTCGATCATTTGTTCGTTTCGCCGGCCCAGCACCTTGGCCATCACTTCGCCCGAACGCGTACGCACGACGACGCGGTCGCCGCGGCGCACTGCCGCCCCGGGCTGGGCGATAACAATGTCGCCGGCGCGGAACACTGGCTCCATCGAATCGCCGGCGATCTCCAGCGCGTAAACCCGCTCCTCGCCCAAATCGGGAAAGCGCACGGTTTCGCCCGCGCCGACCGGAAAACCCTGCTCGTCGAAAAATCCATCGGCGCCCGCGCGCGCCATGCCAACGATCGGGATCGCCCGCCCCGCCCCGCCCGACACCAATAGCGCGAATTCGTCCCAGCTCGCTTCGGTCGCCGCGAGCGCCCGGGTGATGCTTTCAGTGGAGGGCCAGCGCGGCTTGCCATCCGCCCCCTGGCGCTTGGATTTGTTGAACGTGGTCGGGTCGAGCCCGGCAGCGCGCGCCAGCCCGGAAGCCGAAAGCCCCCGTCGCTGCGCCAACGCGTCAACCGCGCGCCAAATCTGACCGTGCTGCATAGCCCAGTTTAGATCAGACACGACAGGACTTTCAACCCAACAATAGGAAATAATTCCTGATTGTAGCCAGCGCTTTCTGCAACTGGGAGTAGTATGCTCCGGGCGTGCGCCAAAGCAAGCGTGTGCAGTTGCGAGTGCGCCGACGGCGGTTGTGCATGCGCCGACCGCGAGAATCAGGTCAATCGCTTGGGGTGAGCATTTTGCACGACACCGCGACCGCCGCGCTGCGCTGGCTCGATCCGGAAACCGCGCACGGAGCGGCGCTGGCGGGTTTGCGTCTCGGTTTGGGGCCGCGCGCGCGCGCCGACAAGTTTCCGCGGCTGCGGACCAAGTTCGCGGGGCTCGATTTACCCAACCCGATCGGCATGGCGGCGGGGTTTGACAAGAATTGCGAAGCTCCGGACGCACTGCTGGCGGCGGGATTTGGCTTTGTCGAATGCGGCACCGTGACCCCCCTGCCCCAGCCAGGCAATCCCCAGCCGCGGATTTTTCGCCTGCGTGAGGACCGCGCCATCATCAATCGGCTCGGCTTTAACAATCAGGGGCTTGAGGCGTTCGCGGGTCGCCTTGGCGCGCGCGCGCATCGCCGCGGCATTGTCGGCGCCAATGTTGGCGCGGGCAAGGAGAGCGCGGACCGGGCTGGAGATTATGTGCGCGCCATGGGCGCGGTTTGGAAACATGCGGGCTACATCACCGCCAATATTTCCTCGCCCAATACGCCGGGCCTGCGCGGGCTGCAGGAAAAAAGCGCGCTGGAGGATTTGCTCGGCCGCATGACCGAGGCGCGCGCGCTGCTCACCGTCGCGCATGGACATCGACCGCTCTTCTTAAAAGTGGCGCCGGACCTGGATGAAGCCGCAATTGACGACATTGCCGCCTTGACGCTGAATTACAAGCTCGACGCGCTAATCGTGTCGAACACCACGCTGCAGCGCCCGCCGCAATTGACCTCGGATTGGCGGGGCGAATCCGGCGGGCTCTCGGGGCAACCCTTGTTTCAGATCTCGACCCAGATCTTGCGCCTGTTCGCGCAAGCGCTCGGCGGGCGCTTGCCGCTTATCGGCGCCGGCGGCGTCGCCAGCGGCGCGGCCGCTCTAGCCAAGATCAAGGCGGGCGCCAGTGTTGTACAATTATATTCAGCCCTGGTGTTTGAAGGCCCCGGCCTGGTCGCGCGCGTGCTCGACGAACTGGATGGCCTGTTGGCGGCCGAAGGTTTCGATCATGTCGCCGAAGCCATTGGCGCAGAGGCGCGCTGACCTCTGGGAGCGCCGCAGTGAGGAACCACCCGCTCCCCCTCGATGGGGGAGCTGTCGAGCGAAGCGAGACTGAGGGGGTGAGGCCAACGCCGTTTCGGGTTGAACCTCAGGAGGCGTCCCCTTCACCTTCAGCGCGCGCACCCCCGCCGTCAGCGCGCATCGCGCGCTGACACCTCCCCCATCGAGGGGGAGGTGAGGCGCCTTCCGCACCATGCTACACTGCGAACATGGAATTGCCCGCCGATACGGACACCATCGTCGTCATCGCACCGCGCCTGCCGGAAGCGCCGGGTGAACGCGTGTTTTCGACGACACTGATCGATCCGGCGGAACTTGAACAAGCCATCCGCGTTGACGACGCGCTGCGCACCGCGCCCGGGGTTTCGTTGTTTCGGCGCAATGACAGCGCCGCCGCCAATCCGACCATCCAGGGCCTCTCGCTGCGCGCGACGGCGCCTTCGGGCGCGGGCCGCGTGCTGGTCACGCTGGACGGCGCGCCGCTCAACGATCCGTTTGGCGGCTGGGTGATCTGGGGCGCCATGGCCCCGGAAACCTTGGCCCGCGCCACCATCATTCGCGGCGCCGGCGCTGGCGCTTACGGGGCCGGCGCGCTGCTCGGCGCGGTGCAATTGCAGGAACGCGAGGACGAAGGATTTTCGCTGAGCGCGGAGGCCGGGGAACGCGGCCACTGGCGCGCATCGGGCTTTGGCGCTGCCGGCGACGATGCGTTCTCGCTCGGTTTAGCCGCCAGCGTTCAACACGCAGACGGATTTGTGCCGGTGCGCGCCGGGCGCGGGGCCGTCGATGCGCCGCTCTGGTTCGATGGCGCTTCGGCCAGCGCGCGCGTCGGTTGGCGCGGCGAGGCGGTCGCTTTTTCCGCGCGCGTGTCCGGTTACGACGAAGAACGCGGCGCCGGGCTGGTGGGCGCGCAATCGCGCAATTCCGGGCAAGCGCTGAGCTTGACTCTTGCTCAGCCCGACGGGCCGCTGGCTTGGCGCGTGCAGGCTTGGCTCAACGCTTCGGATCTCGCCAACAGCGCTGTCGCGGTCGCGCCGGATCGGAGTTTCGCCACGCCCGCCAACGATCAATTGGAAACGCCGACGCTGGGCTTAGGCCTCAACGCCGCATTGCGCTGGACGGGCGCGGATGCTGGATTGGAAATTGGCGCCGATGTCCGCGCCGCCGATGGCGAGACGCGCGAATTGTTCCGCTTTGTCGGCGCTGATTTCACCCGCTCGCGAACGGCGGGCGGGCAGACCTGGCTCGCGGGCGTTTACGCCGAAGCTTGGACCGAGCTTGGCGACACGCTCATATCCGGCGGCGCGCGGCTGGATCGGTGGCGCGCGTTCGACGCCGTGCGCCTCGAACGCGATACGTCAAACGGCGCGGCGGTGCTCGATGTTCATCCAGCCGCCAACGATGCGCTCGCGCCGACAGCGCGGTTTGGCGTGCGCCATGCGCTGGACCAAACGCGCTTTGTCCGCGGGGCGATCTATGCCGGCTTTCGTCCGCCGACGCTGAACGAATTGCATCGCCCCTTCCGCGTCGGCAATGACGTCACCGAGGCCAATGTCGCGCTGGAACCGGAGCGTCTGATCGGCGCCGACGCCGCAATCGGCGCCAATGCCTGGAGCGTCGGCGTATTTGCCACAAGGCTCGAGGACGCCATCGTCAACGTCACGCTCGGCGCGGGGCCTGGCACTTTTCCTCCTGGCGTGTTCGTCCCCGCCGGCGGCGCGTATCGGCAACGCCAAAACGCCGGCGCGGTCGAAGCGCTCGGACTTGAGCTTGAGGCGCACGGTGAATTTTGCCGCGCTTTCCTGGCGCGCCGCGCTCAACGCCGCGCACGCGCGCATGGCGGGCGGGCCGCTTGACGGCAAACGCCCGGCGCAAGCGCCGGCTTGGAGCGCGACCGCCGGCATCGACTGGCGCCTCGGCGAAGTGACGCTCGGCCGCGGATTTGTTGTACGAAAGCCGCCGGTTCGAGGACGACCTCAATTCCCGCGAACTGGCGCCCGCCAGCGTGCTCGATCTGCGCGTTGAACGAAGGCTTGGCCCCGCAGCCTCGGTCTTCATTGCGCTCGACAATGCCTTGGATGCGGCGGTGGAGACCGCCGAGACCGCCGAAGGTCTGGAAAGCTTCGGCCCGCCCCGCGCGCTCCGCCTTGGCGTGCGGGTTGCGAGATAGCGGCAGCATTCATAATTGTTCGTGGGTGACGCGGCCATCGCTGATGGTCAGCACGGCGTGGGCGCTGGGGATGTCGGCGGGCGCACAGGTTAACAAATCGGCGGAAAAGCATGAGAGATCGGCGCGTTTGCCGACCTCCAGCGTGCCGCGCTCCTGCTCGGCGAACGACGCATAGGCCGCGCCGGTCGTGAACATGGCCAGCGCCTGGGCGCGCGAGACCGCCTCCTCCGGGCGCCAATTCGCTCCCGCAAAGCCGGAAAGGTCGTGGCGATGAGACGCCGCGTAGAATTCAACCAGCGGATCGCCCTTCTCCACCGGCGCGTCGGAACCGCCGGCGATCATCGCGCCGGAGCGCAGCAGCGAATTCCAGGCATAAGCCCCGGCAAGGCGCGCTTCGCCCAGACGCGCCGGCGCGAAATGCAGATCACTGATCGCGTGCGAAGGCTGCATCGAAGCGATCACGCCCATTTCGGCGAAGCGCGGAATATCCTCCGGCGCGACCACCTGCGCATGCTCGACCCGCCAACGCGCGGCGCGCAAGGCGGCGGGATTGTCGGCGAAAGCATCGCGATAGGCGTCCAGCACCAGCCGGTTGCCGCGATCGCCGATGGCGTGGGTGGCGACCTGTATGCCAGCACCGCGCGCTTGCGCCAGCATGGTGCGCAATTCCTCAACCGGCGACACCAGCAATCCGTCGCTGTGCGCATCGCTGTAAGGCGCAAGCAAGGCTGCGCCGCGCGAACCGAGCGCACCGTCCATGTAGAGCTTTACCCCGATTTGCATGGAAACGTGCGGCGCGTCGGGGCGCGTTGGATGGACAGCTGGCGCTAGGAAATCAGGTTCACGGTAGATATGCGCATGCAGCGGAAGTTCGCCGGCCGCGTCAAGCGCCATAAAGTCCGCGTGCTCTTCCCCGCTCGTGCTGACATTGTGTACGCCTACCCAACCGCGCGAGGCGTAGAGCGCCGCCGCTTGTCGCAGCGCTTCGCGTTTCTGCGCCGCGCTGGGTTCGGGTAAGCGCGATTGCGCCAGGGCCATGGCGTTGTCGATCAGCATGCCGGTTGCGGCGCCTGACGCATCGCGCTCGATGCGCCCGCCTTCGGGATCGCGCGTACTCGCGTCGATGCCGGCAAGCGCCAGCGCCGCGGAATTCACCACCGCCGCGTGACCGTCGATGCGCTCCAGGAACACCGGGCGATCGCTCACCAAAGCGTCGAGATCGGCGCGGGTGGGAAAGCGATGCTCCGGCCAGTGCGTCTCGATCCAGCCGCGGCCGACGATCGGGCCTTGGCCGTGCAAGCGCGCATAGTCGCCCAGCCGGGCCTGCAGCGCCGCGATCGATTGCACCCCCACCAGATCGAGCGCCAGCGAAGCAAGCCCGACATAAGTGAGGTGCACATGGCTATCGACAAAGCCCGGAAACGCCGCCGCGCCGCGCAGATTGATCTCTCGCGCGCCGCCGCCGCGCGCCCCGCTCAGCGCGCCGGCAAAAGCGATGCGCCCGGCGCTGATGCGCAGCGCTTCCACAAGCGGGCCGGCCGCGACCCCAGTGTAAATGGGGCCGCCGTGGACGATGATGTCGCCGCCGCCGCGATGCGCGCAAGCGGCGAGCGCCGCCAACGAAGCTTGCGCAAAGCGACGGCGGCTAAGGTCCATCCCTATTCGCCAGCGGCGAAGCAATAAGCGCAGATCTTGTTGCCGCAGGGATCGCGCAGATAGGCGGCATACGCCGTCGGCGTAAATGTACGCGGGCCGGGGGCGCCTTCGTCGGTTCCGCCATTGGCGAGGCCGGCGGCGTGGAAGGCGCGCACTTGCGCGCGCGTGCCGGCGGCGAAACCCAACGTGCCGCCATTGGCGTGGCAAGCCCCCTGGCCGTTGGCGGGCTTCAGCACGATGAATTCGGGCGAGCCCTTGCCGTACATCCAGCCATTGTCGCCCATCGGCCCGACATTGGCGATGCCGAGCGCGGTGAGCGCCGCGTCATAAAATTTCTTCGACGCGCCGAGATCCTTCGCGCCGAGGGTTACGTGGGTGAAAATAGCCATGGGTCTTCCTCCTTGGTTTGCGGACATCCAGGTCCGCGCTCTTAGCGCGTCTGATGACGCGAGGTCCGGACCTGTTAAGCGGGCTTTGCGCCATCCCGGGCAAACGCCTCCATAAGCGACCCATAATCCTCGGGCGGCGGGAAACCCGGATAGCTTCGCGCCGCTCCGCTCACGACACCGGGCAGTTTCTCCGCCACCTGCATGTCGACAAACGGCATGACCCAGCCTGAATCCTCAAGCATGGTCGCGCGGAAATTGACAAATCCAGCCAAGGCGTCCGCAGTGGTGTAAACCCAACTCTTGCAGTGTGGACAGTAATGATGCCGCACTTCCGGAGTATGCAACCCGCCGATTTCAGTTGCGCCTTCGATCACTTCGAAACCAGCGGCTGGCAGCAACAGGGTTAGCGAATAGGGGCCGCTCGTCAGCTTCTGGCAGGCTTTGCAATGACACGCCGTCGCGACTGCGGGCGCCGCGGTGATGCGCATTTTCACCTGCCCGCAAAGACACGAGGCGTTCCAGGGGAGTTTCCATCCGCTCATCTCACACCTCAATACACCACCACGCTCCGGATGCTCTCGCCCTTGTGCATCAGATCGAACGCGTCGTTGATCCGCTCCAGCGGCATTGTGTGCGTGATCATCGGGTCGATTTGGATTTTGCCGTCCATGTACCAATCGACGATGCGCGGCACATCGGTGCGGCCGCGCGCGCCGCCAAACGCGGTGCCCTTTCCAGACGCGGCCGGTCACCAATTGGAACGGCCGCGTGGCGATTTCCTTGCCGGCTTCGGCGACGCCGATAATGATGCTCTCGCCCCAGCCGCGATGGCAGGCTTCCAGCGCTTGGCGCATGACGTGGTGTTGCCGGTGCAGTCGAACGTGTAATCGGCGCCGCCGCCGGTGAGCTCCACCAGATGCGCGACCAGATCGCCGCTCACGTTCTTCGGGTTGACGAAATGCGTCATGCCGAAGCGCTTGCCCCATTCCTCGCGCGCGGGATTGATGTCGACGCCGATGATCATATTGGCGCCGACCAGTTTCAGCGCCCTGGATCACGTTGAGCCCGATGCCGCCGAGGCCGAACACGATAACGTTGGCGCCGGGCTCGACCTTGGCAGTGTTGGTCACCGCGCCGACGCCGGTAGTGACGCCGCAGCCGATATAGCAGGCCTTGTCGAACGGCGCGTCCTTGCGGATTTTCGCGACCGCGATTTCCGGCAGCACGGTGAAATTCGAAAACGTCGAGCAGCCCATGTAGTGCGCGACTGGCTTGCCTTTGTAAGAAAAGCGCGAAGTTCCATCGGGCATCAGGCCCTTGCCTTGGGTGGCGCGGATGGCGGTGCAGAGATTGGTCTTGCGGCGAGAGGCAGCTTTTGCACTGCCGGCATTCGGGCGTGTAGAGCGGGATGACGTGATCGCCGACCGCGACGCTGGTCACGCCGGCGCCGATCTCGCGCACGATGCCCGCGCCTTCGTGGCCGAGAATGCTCGGAAATATGCCTTCGCTGTCGAGCCCGTCGAGCGTGTAAGCGTCGGTGTGGCAGATGCCGGTGGCCTTGATCTCGACCAGCACTTCGCCAGCCTTGGGGCCTTCGAGGTCAAGCTCGACGATTTCCAAAGGCTGCTTGGCTTCGAACGCGACCGCCGCTCTCGTTTTCATAAGCAAGCTCCCAGGCGGGCCTCGCGCGTTATAGCGCGGCGCGGGCGTCTTGCAATCAGCGGGCGTCCTGCAATTAGACTGGGCGCTTGCGCCCGCGCTGGCGCTGTTTCCGGCTTCGGCACGTCCTGCAAGAACAGCCGCGCCAGGCGCGTTATCTTATCGCGCACGGCCGGCGCCACTTCCCCGCCGCGCCCGGCCAAAATCCGGATCGCGTCGATCGGCGCCAAGGCGGCGACCAATTGACCATACCGATCAAAGCCGACAAAGGCGTTTTCCGAATGCGCGGTCTCCAGCGCTTCGGCGAAATTGGCCCGCCCTTCGGAGGTCGAATAGGTCAGTTGCTTCTTCTTGGGCGTCTTCGCGGGCGGCTTTTTTGCGGCTGGTTTCGTTGCTGGCTTGCCGGCTTTTTTGCGTAGAGTTTTCGCGGATTTCATAAGTACAACCCTCGCTTTCCAGAGTGATTTGTTCGGACCGGCAACGGTCGCGAAGCATCTTTAGCCCTCCTTGTACGAGATCGCACGCAAAATTTCCGCAACAATCCCCCGCAGCGGCGAAATTTGTCGATTTGGTACAAGAGACCTGTGGGTAAGGTGGTGGCCTGAAATCAGCCCCACCCATCCCCGGATTCGCGGGACGCGAAGTCCGGGGCCCATAAACGCCAAAAAACGGCTGAGTTTTGGGCCCCGGACTGCCGCTTCGCGTCATCCGGGGATGGGTGGGGTAAGCTGTTGGTACAACCGCTGTTCTTGTACATTTGGAGCGGCTACAATCCCATGAAATGGCTGGCCAGCCCGGCTTGCGCGGTCCAGGCGTGGAGCACCCAGCCGGGCTGTTCGCCGGTTTTGGGCGCCAGGCGGTCGCCTTCGTGCAGGGCCAGCCCGTATGCCCAGGACGTCGACGGCGCGATCACGACCGGCGCATGGGCGACTTGCCCGACCACCAATCGGTGATGGTGGCCGCAGACGATGCGGAGCACTTGCCGGTGGCGCGCCACCACTTGGGCGAACCGATCGGCGCCGTGCAATCCAATCCCGTCGAACAATAAATCGTGAGTGGCAAACGGCGGATGATGCAGCGCCAGCATGGTCGGTTTTTCAGGCGCGGCGGCCAAGGCGGAATCGAGCCAGGCGACGCATTCAGCCGTAAACACGCCATGCGTGCACCCGGGCGCAATCTGGTCGATGGCGATGATGCGCACCGGCAAATTCTCCAAGACGTACGACATCGGCCCGCTGCGCGGCGCGTAAGTTTGCTCCGGAAACGCCGCGCGCAGGCGGTCGTGATCGTCATGATTTCCGGGGATCAGGAAAAATGGCGCTGGCGCGTCCGACAACGCCGCCGCGAGCACGTATATTCTTCATCGCGCGCGTCATTGGCGAGATCGCCGGTCAGCATGATGACGTCAACGCGGCAAGCGCGCGCTTGCGCAAGCGCTCGGCGCAATTGCCCAGCGCTCGCGCCGTCATCGTCAGCGCGCACATGAGTGTCGGAAATCTGCGCCAACAGGAATCGCATCGACAAAGCTTGCCGCAGCGAAAGCGCGTTGTCTGTGACCGGCGTCACGATATAATACTTGACACACCCAGACGCCGCCCCTAGATTGGCGGCATGTCGAAATCAGTTCTTTCCGCCCGCCATTTCCACGATGAAGCCGCCGCGTTTGCGCATCTTGAGATGCGGCTTTGGCCGCAAGGCCCATCTGCCCGAAATGCGGCGGCGAGGGCTATGCGCTCACTGGCGTCATGGGCAAGGCGCTCATCTATCCGAAGGCCCATCCCAAGGCCGGCCAAGTAAAGCGCGCGCCGCAAGAGCGGATCGGCCTCAAGAAGTGCCGTGCCTGCCGCGAGCAATTCACTGTCCGCATCGGAACGATCTTCGAGGATAGTCACGCGCCGCTGCATTTGTGGCTGCAAGCCATCGCGCTCATGGCGGCCTCAAAGAAGGGCATTTCCTCCAATCAGCTTCACCGCACCTTGGGTGTCACCCTCAAGACTGCTTGGTTTATGTCGCACCGCATCCGCATGGCGATGGCGCCGAGCGGCAAGCTTCCGCCGATGGGCGGCGCGGGAAAGGTTGTTGAAGCCGACGAAACCTATCACGGCAAGGTCGAGTTTCCGTCGAGCCTGCGCAAGGACGGCAAGCCGTTCGCCAAGCGCCGCAGGGGCTCGACCTCGCGCAACACCTCGAAGCAATCCGGCCCCGCCAATAAGCGCGCCATCGTCGCTTTGATCGAGCGCGGCGGCTCGGCCCGCGTGTTTCATGTCGCCGAAGCGAACGCCGCGACTGTTCATAGGATTATCCGCGAAAACGTGGACCTCAAGAGCAAGCTGCATACCGATGGCAGCTCACTCTACATCGGGATCGGCAAAGACTTCGCCGAGCATTCAAGCGTCGAGCATACCATGAAGGAGTACGTTCGTTACGAGCAAGACAACATCGTTCACTCCAATTCGTGCGAGAGCTATTTCAGCATCCTGAAAAAGGGCTTGGGCGCGGTTTACCAGCATTGCAGCGAAAAGCATTTGCACCTGTATCTGGCCGAGTTTTCGTTTCGGCACGACCATCGCGTCGCGCTTGGCGTCGATGACAAGCAGCGCGCCGAGAACCTGATTGCGCAAGTCACCGGAAAGCGCCTCACCTATCGAACAGCTGATCGGCCCGCCTGATTTGGATTACCAGCTTGCGCGCTGGATTAGGCGAAGGCGCGGGTTAGCTAGGCGAGAACGGAGGAAAAGATGAGCGTCCTTCGAGTGTCGATGGGCCCGCAGATATTGCGCTTGCAAGGGCCGTGCGTCGTTGTTGAAATAGGCGCGGCTGGCGTTGAGCGATCCACACCCGCCACATTGCTCGTGGACACCGGCGCGTCACGCTCGCACATCAGCTCGGACTTGGTGGCGCGACTTCGTTTGCGCCCGCTAGAGGAACTTGTCCCAGTCACATGGCCTGATCGTGAACCCGAATACGTCCCGCAATTCGCCTGCGCGGTAACGTTCCCAGAACCCATCGGGCGGCTGATACATAATTTCGCCGCCGCGCCACATCTCAAAGCGGCTGACTACGGCGTCTTGCTGGGGCGCGACGTTCTTGGCGAGAGTCGCCTGGTTGTCGATTTCACTGCCGGTGTTTGGGAGCTGCACTGGGCCGCCATCGTTAGCGAATGACATTGCGGAGGGCATTTCGTTCCTGCGTCGTTAGGGGCGGTCGGCGTCCTAAGAAACCAAAGGAACCGCCGTTGAGCATGCCCGCCCAAAAGGGATAATATTCGTCTTCCATGGCAACAATTATAACGCGCCAAAATACGGGGGGGGTTAGTTGGGGCGATACCGTCCAGCCTCGCACCAATATCGCACACTGACGCCCGGTTGCGATTGGTAGAGTTCTTGAGCCGCTAGGCAATTCTGTTGGTTGTAGTCGGCGCCAGCGTTTTCGACGTCGAATGTGGCCACGTGGACACGTGTAGCCTCCAAGCGGGCGATAGCTTGCTGTTGTTGCTCACTCGGAAGTCCAAGCGCTAGCGCGGTGGGGCTACTTCGGTACATCGTGTATATGCTTTCCCCGGCGGATGCCCCGCCATCCCATGGAATGTCGGAAAACGGATTGTCAGGATCGCGACTCGCGAGGGGGCTTTCCGGCACAGGACTTATGTCGATGCCGGCGAAGGGGTTCTCCGCGTCATCTGCCCTGTTGGCTAAGACAACCCACGCAACTATTGCGATCACGCCCAGCCCGGCAACTCCTAGGAGCGGTAACGTCAGCGCTGGTTTTTCGGCGTCAAGCTCACCCTTCGGGGCTTGCGGGACTGCTGTCGGCGGCCGTGCGCCGCCGCTTGATCTAGCTAGGTCAACGACAAGCCAAATGAGCTGCGGCACGGCGTAAATCACAATGCCATTTAGCGGCTCGAACGCGCCGCCGTCCGCGTGGCCCATCCCATAAACAAACGCGGCCAAGAGAAGCGACGCGCCATGCACGACGAAAAGTCGCTGCTTCCCGCCGCTCCAACTGCGCATGAGCCAAAGCAACAGCCGGCTAATCAGGAACGTCGCGCCCAGCCCGCCAAATAGTCCGCCCAACGCATAAGCGTCCATGCCCGCCTCCCACAGCATCGGCGTTTATTGCATGGCCGGGCGAACGGAACTAGACGGGGGCTTAATGCCCGCCAAAAAGCCCCCGCCGCCAGACGAAAAGCCCCAGAAGCAGCGATTTATAGAAGCGGCCAAGAAGGCGGGCGGGGTGGACGCGGATGCTTTCGAGAAGGCTATGAGGCAGATCGCGTCGCCGAAAAAGCCGAAGCGCTAAGCCTCTTCCGGCCTAATCCTGCGGCCGTCTTGAACAGTCCGCGTCCCTACGTCTGGTTCGCCGAATGGATCGCCGGTTTCGACAAAATCTCTCACCGCCACTTGAAGTGAACGCAAATCCCAAAGCCCGCTGTCACTGAATGCTTTTCCAGATAGGGCCGCGCGCATCTCGATTGGGAAGCTGAATTCGGGGCCGCCAATCACGGGGTAAACGCGGTCAAACCAGAACTCGCGAAGCTCGCCAACAACCAAGTCAGCGGCTTGGATCATGGGGTGGCGTTTATCGTTTCCCCAGGTCAAGGAGGCGATGAGGTTTGGGTTGCGTGGATTGGCCTTGTATTCCTCGAAGATCGCATTAGCCGCTTTCGGTTCCATGTCCTCGTCAAAAACAGGCGCAACCAATTCCCCAGGCGCTTCTATGCGACACCACTGATCCAGCTGGGCGATGATGTGTCCAAAACAAAAGTGCATCGACGAGGGATACCGCGCCGCGAAGGCCGGCGGCTTTTCCAGCCTGCCCCAATCTTCATCAACCACCGCCGCCCAAATGGCATCGTGCAAGATCGGCTTTATGAGCTGCGCGAAGCTGCGAATGCAGAGTTCTCCGCGCTCGCGCCCAAGATGGCGCCGAATATCAGCACGGTGGAATCGCGGAAGGCCCCATTGTTGCGACTCCTTGATCCATAGGGGCTCCAGTTGGCGCCAAGCGGCAAGCGGTGCGACGTAGCCCCCAATCGCGCTCACGCCGTCCTGCACCTCGGTTGCTGACGCGTCGAAGTAGGCGCTCAGCATCGCAAGCGCCTTCCATAGCGCACTTGATGGGTGCAACAGGTCTGCCAGCTCGGCGACCGGGACATATTCGTACTCCGAAACCATATCCTGACCCCTTGGTCTAGGATATTGCGCTTGACCTTCATCTAGCGGATGGTTTGTAAGGTGCAATATCGTGACCGGCGTCACGCGATCATTGCGACTTGGCCGGCGCTAAATCCTGGTAGAGGCGCCACAGCGCGGGGGCGAATTTGATCAGCACCGCCAGCGCCGCGATCGCCACGATTCCCCAGCCGACGCGGCGCAGGAAGCGCGCGAATTTCTGCCGGCGCGACAGGATCTCGAACGTCTCGACGCGCTGCTCGATATTCTCCAAGCGGCTTTTTCCCCCTTGGCTTGAAACGCCGCCGTCGGGCTGGAGCGCGCCATGGAGCGAAACTCCGCCGACACCAGCGCCGAGCCAGGGTCGGCCATTTGCTGCAGACGCGCGGCGACATTGACGCCGTGGCCCAGCAAATCATCGGTCGCAGTGACGATGACATCGCCGACATGGGCGCCAACGCGAATGCGGCGGCTCGCCGCGGCCGGGTTTGTCGAGCATATCCTGCACCGCGCCCAGCGCCGCACCGGCGGAGGCAAATTCCAGCATGAAGCCGTCGCCGGCAGTGTTGAACAGACGCCCGCCATGGGCAGCGGCAACGCGTTCGATGCGCGCGCGCATGGCCTCGACCTTGCGCGCGGCTTTCTGCTGGTCGCGCTCGGACATGGTCGAAAAGCCGACAATATCGATCGCCACGATCGACGCCAGCCGCACCACGCGTTGCTCGTCAGGTTTTTGCTCAGTCACCAGCCCACTCCCCCCACGCCAGCCCAGGATAAGCCGCCCGGCGTAGAATTTCCACGCCCTTCCAGGTATTTGCCGAAATGGACTTGTAAATAACTGTCCGGTCAGTTATATCACCTCATGGCCAGCAATCCTGCCATCCCCGCCCCGCCGCGCTGGAAGCGCCGCGCGGCGCTGCGGCCGGAGGAAATCCTTGAAGCGGCCTTGGCCGAGTTCACCGAGAACGGCTTCGAAGCGGCGCGCATGGAGGATATCGCCCGCCGCGCCGGCATCTCGAAGGCGGGGGTTTACCTCTATTTTCCCAGCAAGGACGCTCTGCTTGAAGCGCTCATCGAAGCCAAGGTCGCGCCGTTCGCGCGGCAGCGCCGAAGCCGTCGCCGCTGCGGGCGAGAGCGATCCGCTTGGCGCGCTGCGCCTGCTCGCCCACAATGCCGCGCAGCTGCTAGCGGAGCCCGCGAGCGTCGCGGTGCCGCGCCTGGTCGATTGGCCTGTCGGGCCGCTTTCCGGACATCGCCGAATATTATCGCACCCATGTCGTCGAGATCGCGCGCGCGGCGTTTGATGCGGCTGATTGAAGCCGCGATCGCCAAGGGCGCGATCTGCGCGATGTCGATCCGGCCGCCATCGCGCGCGCTTTCATCGGGCCGCTGTTTT
This sequence comes from uncultured Alphaproteobacteria bacterium, assembly GCA_963732745.1. GTDB lineage: Bacteria > Pseudomonadota > Alphaproteobacteria > Caulobacterales > Aquidulcibacteraceae > Vitreimonas. The sequence continues at coordinate 126,249 of CAVTAT010000011.1, forward strand.
TCGAAGCGATGTGGACGCACGTGCTGCGCGGGGAAAGCGCTCTCGGCGACCCCGAAAAACTGATCGAATCGCATTTCGACATCCTGCTCAATGGGCTGGAGCCGCGCGCATGAAGCGCTTTTTGTTTCTCTCGCTGGCGTTGCTTGCCGCCGCCTGCGCGCAGCGCGCCGAGCGCAGTGCATGCAAGGCTATGGCGAGGCCGATTATATCTATGTCGCCAGCCAGGAATCCGGCGTGATCGCCGAAATTGTTCGTGCGCGAGGGCGACGCGGTGGAAGCCGGCGCGCCAGTTTTCCGTCTTGGAGAGCGAGCCGCATCGATTTTCCGCTGCGAGGGCGCCTCGGCGCAGCGCGCGCGCGCTGGCGCAAGCGGTGGAAGCAGCGCGCGCCAGCGCCGCGCTCGCGCGCAGCAATTACCAGCGCACGCAGCGGTCTGTTCGGCGAGGGCTTCGTCGCCCGCGCGCGCCTCGATGCGGACCGCGCCGCGCTCGACGCCGCCAATGCGCAGACTGGAGGAGGCGCGCCGACAAATGTCCGCCTCCAGCGCCGAGATCGGACTTTGGCGGGAGCGGCGCTCCGATCTTGCCGGCGCGGCGCCGCGCGGCCGGCACGATCGAGCGCATTTATCCATCGCCCCGGCGAAGTGGTGGCCGCGGGCCAGCCGATCGCGGCGCTGCTGGCGCCGGAAAACATGAAGGTGCGCTTCTTCGCGCCGCAAGCGATGCTGGCGCAGCTTGCCGCTCGGCGCGCGCGTCGCGGTGTCCTGCGACGGCTGCGCCGACGGCCTTGCCGGCGCGCGTGAGCTTCATCGCCCGCGAGCCGCAATTCACGCCGCCGGTGATCTACTCGCTCGATCAGCGCGAGAAGCTGGTGTTCCTGGTCGAAGCGCGGCTCGAGACCCCGGCCGCGCATCCGCCCCGGCATGCCGGTCGACGTGCGGCTCGCCGCGCCATGAGCGCAGCGCTGGTCATCGACGTCGCCGGGCTGACCAAGAGTTTCGGCGGCCGCAACGTGGTCGACAATTTCGACCTGCAAGTGCCGCGCGGCGCGATTTACGGCTTCCTCGGCCCGAACGGTTCGGGCAAAACCACCACCATCCGCATGGTCTGCGGCCTGCTGAAGCCCGAGAGCGGGCAAGGCCGCGTGCTGGGCTTCGACGTGCTGAGCGAGAGCCTGCGGATCAAGCAGCGCGTCGGCTACATGACGCAGAAATTCTCGCTCTACGAGGATCTCTCGATCCGCGAGAATTTCGAATTCATCGCCCGCCTCTACGAAGCTCGATCGCCGCGCCGAGCGCGTCGACCAAGCGCTCGCCGATCTTGGGCCTGGCCGAACGCCAGGCGCAGCTCGCGGGCAAAGCTCTCCGGCGGCTGGAAGCAGCGCCTGGCGCTCGCCGCCTGCATGATCCACGAGCCGGAATTGCTGCTGCTGGACGAGCCCACCGCCGGCGTCGATCCCAAGGCGCGCCGCGATTTCTGGGACCAGATCCGCCGCTATTCCGCCCAAGGCGTCACCACTTTGGTCTCCACCCATTACATGGACGAAGCCGTGCAGTGCGATTCCATCGCCTACATCGCCTACGGCAAGAAACTGCTCGACGCGCCCACCGCCGACATTCCCAAACAGATCGGGCTTGCCTGCTGGCGCATTGGCGGGGCGCCCGCTGTTGCAAGCGCAAGCGATGCTGGAAGGCGCGCCTGGCGTGGAACTGGTGGCGCGTTTCGGCGCGGAGATTCACGTCTGCGGCCAGGACGCCGCCGCGCTCGAGCGCGCCGTGCTGAAGCGTGCAGGCGGCGCAGCCGCATGTTCAGATCGAGCGCATCGAGGCCGGGTTCGAGGAAATTTTCATCTATCTGATGACCGGCAGCCGCGACAATTTCCAATGAAGCTGCCGTTCCAAGTTTCTCGGTCTGCCGGCGCTCGATCTTTCCTGGGCGCGCGTGCTCGCCGTGTTCCTGAAGGAATTGGTGCAGATGCGCCGCGACCGGCCCACCTTCGCCATCATGATCATGATGCCGATCATGCAGCTTGGTGCTGTTCGGCTACGCCATCAACACCGATCCGCGCCACTTGCCGGCGGCGGTCGAAATGCGCGAGGACGGGCCGATGACGCGCGCCTTCCTGGCCTCGCTGCGCGCCAGACTTCATCGATATCGTCGCCATCGTACGCATGAAGCCGAAGGCGAGGCGATGCTGCGCTCGGGCGAAGCGAGCTTCCTGATTTCCATCCCCGAAGGTTTCGAGCGCCGCCTGGTGCGCGGCGAGCGACCGCAAATCCTGATCGCCGCCGACGCTACCGATCCGGTCGCCGCCGGCGGCGCGGCTCGGCGCCATCGAGCGCGTCGCCCAAACCGCCTTCGCGCCGGAATTCGACGGCGCGCTCGCGTTCCTGGCGCGCGCGCCGCCGCCCTACGAAATCGTCGTGCACCGCCGCTACAATCCGGCCGGCGTCAGCGCCTTCAACATCGTGCCGGCCCTGCTCGGCGTCATTCTCACCATGACCATGGTGATGATCACCTCGATCGCGCTGACGCGCGAAACCGAGCGCGGCACCATGGAAAATCTGCTGGCCACGCCGGTGCGTCCGGTGGAAGTGATGATCGGCAAGACCACGCCGTACATTTTCGTCGGCGCGGTTCAGGTCGCGATCGTGCTCGTGCTCGCGGCGCTTCCTGTTTCACATCCCGTTCACCGGCTCGATGCCGGCTTTTCTGGTCGGCGTGACGCTTGTTCATTTTCGCCAATCTGATGTTGGGTTATCTGATTTCGACCGTCGACCCGTACGCAGATGCAGGCGATGCAGATGACGTTTTTCGTGTTCCTGCCGTCGATCCTGCTGTCGGGTTTCATGTTTCCGTTCGCGCGCCATGCCGGGCTGGGCGCAGGCGATCGGCGAAGCTCTGCCGATCACGCATTTCCTGCGCATGGTGCGCGAGATCATCTTGAAGGGCGCGGGATTTTCCGGACATCGCCGGCGATCTCTGGCCGTTGGCGCTGATCGTGCTCGTGCTGGCGGTCGTGGCGCTGCTGCGCTTCCGCCGCACGCTGGATTAGGTTCTCGCGGCTTCGAGCCGCCGCCGCAGAAACGCTTCCCAATCGGCCGCCTTCGCCAAAGATGCCGCGAAAGCTGCGTCGCACGCGGCGGCCCAAAAGCGCGAACGCGCCTCCGCTTCGGGGATCGCCCGTGCAACCGCCTCGCGCAGACTGGAGGCGGCTTCGAGAAATTCCGGCAGGCCGCTCGGCAGCGCCCGCTCCAGTCGCGCCCTGAGCGCCTCGGTCACCGCCCACGGCGCGCCGGGAGCAGCCACGCCCAGCGAAATCGGCCCGTGCGCGGTAACCGCGCCAAGTACAACATCGGAACTTGCCGGCACGCCCAGCAAGTGAAACACCGCCTGCGCCGCACGCGCGGCGGCGCGGGCCCGATGCGCGCGCGCTTCGCTCATTCCGCACACAACCAGACTGGCGCCTTGCATGTCGGCGGGCCGCCAGCGCCGTAAGTGCAGGCGCACCGAGGGCGCCAGCGCCCGGATTGCGTCGGTGGGATTTGGCGCAAATACCGACACCCCCGCCCCCGCAGCCAGGAATTGGCGCGCGAGCCCCGCCATCGCCGCGTCGGCGCCAAGCAACACCACGGACCGGCCGGCAAGGTCGAGAAAAACCGGATAGTAGGGAAACAGATTACGCACGCGCGCCGCTCAACCGAGGACATCTGGTCCGTCGAAGCGGCGGTGCGTCCAAGCTTCAGCCAGCCGCCGCGCGCGCTCTTGCAGCTTTCACCGGCGCGAGCGCCGCGAACAATTCCGCCGCCACTTCAGAATCATCGCCTTCAAGCGCCAGCGCCGTGAGGCGGTCCATGATGGCGTGAATTTCCGCCAGTTCGCGCGACGCCGAGGCCGCCGCGATCACGCCGGCAACAGGATCGCTCTCGCGCCATTCGTCGCCGGCGACCAGCCGTTCATGCAGTTTCTCGCCTGGACGCAGCCCGGTGAAAGTGATCGGCACGTCAATCTCCGGCCGGAGACCCTCGAGCCGGATCATGTCGCGCGCCAATTCAACGATTGGCAGCGCCGCGCCCATGTCAATCGCCAGCGCCGCGCCGCGCAATTGCGGCACCGCCAAACCGGCGGCGCCCGCTTGCAGCAATGCATCCGCCGCCTGCGGGATCGACATGAAGAAGCGCGTGACTTCCGCGTCCGTCACCGTCAGCGGGCCGCCTTCGGCGAGTTGGCGCTCAAACAGCGGCGTCACCGAGCCGGCCGAACCCATCACATTGCCGAGACGCACCAGAATGGCGCGCCTTCCGCCGCGGCGATCGAGCGCCTGGCAATAAAGCTCGCCCAAGCGTTTGGAAGCGCCCATCAGGCCCGACGGTTCTACGGCCTTGTCGGTCGACACGAAAATCAAGTCAGCGCCAAATGCATGCGCGGCTTCGGCAACATTGCGCAGCCCGCACACATTGGTGAGCACGCCTTCGCTGACGAACGCCTCAACCAACGGCACCTGCTTCAAGGCGGCGGCGTGGAACACAATGTCAGGCTTCTCGCGGTCAAACCAGCGGCGCATCGAAGCGGCGTTGCGGATATCGGCGAGCGCCAGCCTGGCGTGCGGCAATTCCAAACTGACGCGGTGCAAATTAAATTCGGAACTATCGAGCAGAGTGAGATGCGCCGGCGCCAAGCCGGAGATTCGGCGCGCCAATTCCGAGCCGATCGAGCCGCCTCCGCCAGTGATCAACACGCGTTTATCCGCGATCGCTTCGCCAATGGCTGCCCAATCGACATCGCGAAGCGGACGACCGACAACGTCGCTCAGTTGCAGGCGGCGCAGGCTTGGTCCGGCGATTACGAATATTTTCAAATGAGCGTCCGCGGCGCGCGCCAGCAATGGTCGCAGCGAAGCCGCGGGCGGCGTTTCGGTTAAAATCACAGCGGAGGCTTTGACATCGGCGAAACTGAGCGCCTCCCACGCTGGCGCCCGCGAAATGACTGGAACTGGAACTTCGCCGGCGCCCACCACGGCCGCCGCGCTCACGCGCAGGCCAGCCGGCGCCCACGTTTCAAGCGATGCGAACGCGCGGCTTACAGCATACGCTGGTCCCGCAAGGATGCCCTCAAGCCTCATACCACACCCGCTAACGTCGAGCCCCAGCTAAGCCCCTGAGAAAAGGCGGTCTTCCCCGACCCCCCGCCCGATTTCAGCCGGCACCTATAGGCTGAATCGTACGGCAAAAATACCCCATATATGCGCATCGTCGCAGCCTGTAGCAGATTCGGCGCACTTGGCGTGTTGGTAATTTCTGGATTGGTAATTATTGGGGAAGCGGCGCGCGCGCATTGCCTGCCGCGACTTCGAGCGGCTGATCAAGTTCGCCCGCGTCGATCTGAAAATCGCCGCCCGCAGCGCGCACCAGCGCGCAACCAGCGGCCACGTCCCAGATCATCGAGCCGGATTCGCGGTAAGCTTCGGCGCGGCCCGCGGCGACATAGGCAAGCGCTGTCGCGGCTGATCCGATCATGCGGACCTTACGCCATGTTCTTAAACGTTTTTCGAACAATGACATGGATTCGGAGCTAGCCCGTGCGGGAACCCCGGTCTGCAATATGCCTTGGGCCGGGTCGGCAATTTCAGACACGCTGATGGCCACGCCATTGAGTTTGGCGCCAATTCCGACAATCCCCGTGAAGCGCTCGCCAAGAAGAAAACAATCAACTACGCCAAGAATTGGAATTTCTTTTTGTAACAACGCTATAGACACAGCGCAGTGCGGATAGCCGCGCAGATAATTGACGCTGCCGTCAAGCGGATCGACCGCCCAAACCAGATCGCTGGCGCCCGCCCGCACCCAACCGGCCTCCTCCGAGATCACCGGAAACGGCGCGGCGCGCCGGAGCGATTCCAGGATCAGCGCCTCGGCGCGCTTGTCGGCGTCGATTTTGACCTCGCGGCCATGCTCGGCTTCGATCACACTCCAGGCGACGCGATTTGCCGCCAGCGCGGCGGCCGCCTCGCTCGCCGCGGCCTCTGCGATCGCCAATAATTCCCCAAGCTCACTCACGCGCCTTGATTAGCCGTTCGCTCCCCCTTGGAGAAGCGCTCTATTCCGGCTTTATTGCCCGCCTTAGTGCTTGGGGAGCGGCCGCATGCACGACGGCAAGGCCCAAAGGGTCCTGAGCGCCAACCGGCTTCCGGGCATGAGCGCGGCGGCGCTGGACAGGCGGCTCAATTTGCGTCGCTGCGCCCGCGAGGACGCCGCTCGCGGCCTGCCGCGCGCCGATTCCGATGCGCTTTCGGCCGCCGAACAAGCAATCCTCGCCGCTGTCGCCAACGAACGCGCGCTGCTCGACCGAAAGCGAAACGAGGCCAAAGCCGAGGCGGAAATGCGTTTGCGGGCTTTGGCGCCGGGCATCCGGGATTTCTCCGGCCCGGCGCTGGAAGCGCGGCTGGCGCTGAAACAAATTTCCGGCCGGCTGGCGCACGATTGGGGCGAAGCCGCCGCCCGTCTCGGGCAGTCCCGCGCCGATCTGGGCGCCTTCAAACGCGCGCACGATTTGCGCCGCGCCGCGTCCTATCCGCGTTCGTCCTTGTTGCAGTCGGGCTTGTTATTTTGCGCGGCGCTGGGCGAAGCCTTGTTCAGCGCCGCGCTTTTCGCCGAAGACGATCCGCGCGGGCTGCTCGGCGGCGCCATCATCGCCATTGGCTTGTCAGGTGCAAACGTCACGCTCGGTTTTTTGAGCGGATTTCTTGGTTTGCGCTATGTGCAGCACGTGCGCATGCCGATCAAACTCATGGGCGCGTTTGCGTTCGCGGCGTTCACCGCCTTGGCGCTGATGCTTAATCTGTTCGCCGCCGATTGGCGCGATCAATTGGCGGCGCTCTCGGGGCGCCAGGTGGATCTCGGCGCGGACGCGGGGTTTCACCTGTGGTCGCTGCTGCAATTGCAATCGCCGCAAGCGATCATTCTGCTGATGCTGGGCGCGGGCGTCTGGGTTTTTTCCGCGCTCAAGGGCTTTTCCGGCTTCGACGATCCCTATCCCGATTACGGCAAGATGGACCGCAGCGCGCGTGACGCCAGCGAGGCGCTCTCCGATTTTCGCGCCGAGGCGCGGCTCGAACTCGAGGCTCCCATTGACGCGGCCAAGGCGGCGCTCGCCGGGGCTATGGCCGGCATGCGCGCCGAGTTCGATGCCATGTCCAAGGCGTTCGACCTGGCGTCCACAAAGCTTGAAGCCCTGGATGCGGAGGCGCGCGCGCTCGACGAAACCGCCGCCGGCGCGATCCACATCTATCGCCAGGAAAACGCCGCCGCGCGCGCCGGTCCCGCGCCGGAATATTTCGGCACGGCCCCGCCCGCCGCCGGCCAAACGCTTGACGCGCTAGCCGGGCCAGCCGCGCTGATCGACGCCGCGCGCGCCCGTTTGACCGAAGCGCAATCGCAATCGGCGCGCGCGCTGGAGGCATTGCTCGCCGATCTCGACGAAGCGGCGGCCCGGCTCGACGCGGGCTCGTCCGCATGAGGCGGCCGAAACGCGGCGCGAGCGGGCGCGGCGCGCTTGGGCTGATTTTGATCGCGCTCGCGACAATGATTTTGCTCGGCCTCGGCGCGGCGGCGTTCATGGTGCGCGCCCCGCCGACTGACCCGGTCACGCTTTGCCGCACCGACTTGCCGCTGCCGGCGCACACCATCGTGCTGGTCGACGCAACCGACAGGCTGGAGCCGCGCCATCGCCGCAAATTGCGCGCGGTGCTGGCGCAGGAGCGCGTCCGGCTTGGACAATATGATCGCCTGACCTTGATGCGGCTCAATGCCCGCCGCCCACAGGAACCGGCGATCTTGTTTTCCAAGTGCCTGCCCCGCCCTCCCGAGCAAACCAATCCGCTGTTTGAAAACGCGCGGCTCGCCCAACAGAATTGGGATGAATCTTTTGCGCGCGCGCTCGAAGCGGCGCTGCGCAGCGCTTCCGCCGGGGGCGCGCAGCGCACTTCGCCGATCCTCGCCGGTTTGCGCGCGGTGGCCGCCGATCCCGATTTCGGCCCCGAAATTGCCGGGCGCCGCCTGGTGTTGGTTTCGGACCTGCTGGAACATGACCCACAGGGATTTTCGCTCTATGCCGAGGCCGCGACTTATGCCGGCTGGCGCGCCGAAGCGCCGACAGGTCCGCCGGATTTTTCCAATGTCGATCTAAGGCTTGTGCCGCTCGATCGCCCCGACCACGCCGCCCGCCAAGCCGCCGCGCTGGCGCATTTTTGGCCACCGTATTTCGACGCCGCCGAGGCCGGCTCGCTTAGCATCGATCCAGCGCCTTGAGGCGCTGGATCGGCCGCCGACTCACTATAGGCTGACGCCGGGCTGATAATGTTGCGGAGGGGCGCATGGACATATTTTCCTGGCAAGGCGCGAGTGGACGCTGGTTCGAGTTCGAGATCGTTCGCGCGCAGCGGGCGTGGGAAGCGGTGGGCGGCTTGTACATGTTCGTCAAACCGCCGGAACACCCGTCGCCCGATTGGGGCGGACCGATCACGCTTTTCCTTGGCAAGACCGACGATTTCTCCACCGCGCTGGCGCGCCACGATATGTGGCAAGCCGCGGAAAATCTGGGCGCGCGCGAAATCCATTTGTTGGCGATCCGCGAAGAGCAAACCCGCGCCCGCGTCGAGCGCGATCTGCTGGAAGCGCAAAGCCCCATCCTCAACCGCACCATGCTGCGGCGCGTGGCTTAGGCGCTAATTGCGGCTCGCGGGAATCGCGGTGCGGCCGGCCATGCCGAGATGGGTGCGGCAGACATCCTCGGGCGTGTCGAGCTGCGGGTCCATGGGATCGCTAGAGAGCGCCGATTGCGCGCGCGAGACGCATTGATCCCAGGCGCGGATATCGCGAATGCGTTCGCCGTTGGTGCGCGGATCGCCGGCGGGCGCCGGCACTTGGTTGCGCACTTGGCCGCGCACGACCACATCAGCGTCATCGGCATTGGTGGGCCGCGCCGGGACTGGAACAGGCACGCTAACATTCGGCGCCGCCACGGGGCCGGCGGGAGCTGTCGGCGCGGGCGCGCTCATCTCCGGCGGCGGCAGCGCCTCGGGCTCGGCATTGCGGCCGGCGGACTGGCCCGCGCACGCCGACAAGGCCAGCAATGCCGCCGCCAAAATTCCAGTTCGTCCAACCATGTCCCACTCCATCGCTGTCGGCGAGCTTACACCAAAAAAAGCCAGAAGCCCTAGCCCATGGCAGCCGCCGCGCGCAGTTCAGCAACCCAGGCCGGCACAGTGACGCTGGCCTTACCGTAGCGGGCATGTGCAAACGCGCGGGCGTTATCGGACGGTTCGAGATTGATCTCCATAGTGGCGATGCCCGCCGCGCGCGCGGCGTCGACAAAACCCGCAGCCGGATAAACCGCGCCCGAAGTGCCGATCGAGACAAATAAATCCGCCGCCGCCAACGCCTCGTCGAGCGCATCCATTCCCAGCGGAATCTCTCCGAACCAGACCACATGCGGGCGCAAACCGCCAACGCGTCCGCAACCCTCGCAGCCGAGCTCAGGGCTGAGATCGCCATCGGCAATGCTGATATTGCCGCAATCATGACAGCGCACTTTGCTCAGTTCGCCGTGCATATGGATGACGCCCCGCGCGCCGGCTTTTTCGTGCAGATCGTCGATATTCTGGGTGCACAGGGTCAATGCGCCGCCGCGCGCGGCCCATGCCGCCTCCAACTCGACCAAGGCGAAATGCGCCGGGTTAGGTTTGGCGGCGGCTAGGTTGTTGCGGCGCGCATTGTAGAACTGCAGCACAAGGCGCGGATCGCGCCTGTATCCGTCAAGACTGGCGACGTCTTCGATGTTGTACCGGTCCCAGAGCCCATCCTTGTCGCGAAAGGTCGAAAGCCCGGATTCGGCGGAAATTCCCGCACCCGTGAGAATGAAAATTCTGTCAGCAAGCATGGAGCCTCCGCTAAAAACCCAAGGCCAGCGCATTTGGGGAGCTTTTGGCGCAGCGCAAGGCTTGACCCAAGTTGCACAAAGGCGTTTTCAACCCCTTGGGACCGGCCTGGGGACCGGGCAGACAGGAGAGCGCCAGAAATGCGCATTGCTTCACTCTTCGCCGCCGCCGCGTTCGCGCTGATGGCCGGCGCCTGCGCCAACCGCACTGGCGACATGACCATCGCCGAATGGTGCGCCGCCGATTCCGGGCGCGCCAATACCGACATTTGCAAGCAGCATGCCGACACTGAAGGCGTGCGCGCCAGCCTGGGCGATCGCATCGCCGGCGCGCTCGGCATCGCCAATCGCGCGCAATCGACCGCCGACCAGGCGATGGCGCGCAATGTGGTTTGCGTCACCCGCACGCTGAATCGCACCAGCACTGGCTCGTGCGACCCCGGCTATACGTTGTCCGGCTGCACCCAGACCCGCTATGGCGCGGCGGCCGGCGGCATGGCCATATTGCGCTCGGTCAGCGACACCGAGTGCCGGTTCAACGCCCGGGTGCTGGAAGTGCAAGTGCGCTGCTGCGCCATGGGACCGAACCCGCCGCCGGCGACCATGGTGCGCGAACCCGCCCCGCCCGCACCGCCCGCGCGCCGGCCGGTTCCGGTGTCCTGAAGTTCAGCGCGCCCGCTTAGCGCGGCAAAAGGGGATATTCCGCCTCGAGCCGGTAAAGGCTCGCCGCACCCTTGCGCACAAAGCTTGAATAAAGCCCGAAGCTTTCGACCTGAAAGGGCGGCGCCTCGAACAGGGAATGGCGCGTCTCGAACGCCCGCGCCAGCTCAAGCGCCGCGCTTCCGAGATAAGCTAAGGTTACGTGTGGCATGAATTTCCGCGGCGCCGGTTTCAACCGCACGCGCCGCGCTGCGCGCTCGCAGGCGCTGGCAAGTCGGCTTAACCCGTCGCCGCCGCGCGCGCCGATCCATAAGGCGCCCGGAAACGATCCCGCGCCCTTCAATTGCAACTCGAACGGAGCGGCGTCGATCGCAGCCAACTCAGTATCAAGGTCCTCGGCCGCCGGCTCGCTCAGTTCACCGAAGAAGCGCAAGGTCAGATGCAAATTCTCGCGCGGCCGCCAATTGATCCCGCGCATGCCCTTTTGCAATTCCAACACCTGCTCGGCAATCGGAGCGGGAAGCGCAAGTGCGGCGAACAAGCGAAGCGACATGACACGCTGAAATAAGCGCGGCGCCTGGATTTTTCCAGCGCGCGCACTCGGCATTGTTTTTGGGCACTGGTTTTTGTAGAATTTTGTTGCTGTTTTGTTCCCTCAAACGGCACCATACGCTGAAACGTCGCCTGACGCCGGCCGACCATACCTGGCCCGCTCTCTGCAGCACGCAGCTGCGCGGTCATTTCGTCAAACGGGAAAACGAACGCGCGAGCCGTTGCCCTGGTGGAGTTTGCTGCTTGAGCAAATGCGAACGGGAACCGGCGTCAAGAACGCAACGTCTTCTCGATGCCGAAATGAAACACCCTGCGCACGCGGACGTCAAGTCACGTTTTGGAAATGTGATCTTGCGCATGCATGCAGCGCTTCCACCGCTCGGACCGCGCGTCTTCAGACACGCTCCTTTTGCGCTCGCGCCGTGCGCGTCTGAAGCCGCGCGGTCCGCTGCGTCAGGGGCGGGTGTTGTACGCGTGGTGACTGGGAGCGCGGGGCTTTAGCCCCGCTTGGCGCGGCGCCACCTGTGGGCGGGGCAATGATTTACGCCGGGCAGGTCACGCCGGTGCCGCCGATGCCGCAATAGCCGCCGGGGTTTTTGGCGAGGTATTGTTGGTGATAGTCTTCGGCGTAATAGAATTCCCGCGCGTCGCGAATTTCGGTGGTCACCGCGCCGTAGCCGGCCGCGCGCAGGCGTGCGTCATAGGCGGCGCGCGCTTGTTCGGCGACGGCTTTTTGCGCGGCGCTGGTCGTGTGGATGGCCGAACGATATTGCGTGCCGATGTCGCCGCCCTGGCGCATGCCTTGGGTTGGGTCGTGACTTTCGAAGAACAGTTTCACCAGCGCCGCGTAAGAACTCAGTTTTGGATCGAAGACAACGCGCACCACTTCAGTATGCCCGGTGCCGCCGCTGCACACTTCCTCATAGGTTGGGTTCGGCGTGATGCCGCCGGCATAGCCGACAGCGGTGCTCCACACGCCGGCAGCTTGCCAGAATTTGCGTTCCGCCCCCCAAAAACAGCCGAGCCCGAACACCGCCTCCTCCAGCCCGGCGGGGAACGGCGGATGCAGCGGCGCGCCGTTGACGAAATGCGTCTTGGCGGTGGGGATCGGCGCAGAACGGCCTGGTAAGGCCTGGTCGGCGCGGGGCAGAATGCTGACTTTCGCCATGAATATATCCTTTCGCAGCTAATTCGGGCGCTGCGCGCGCCGCGTTACTCAAAGCCGTGAATAATCGCGAACGCCAAACGTATCGCACTGGCGCGCGTCGCCAGAATCGAAGCCGCGGCGGAACCAGGCCATGCGTTGGGCGCTGGCGCCATGGGTGAAGCTGCGCGCGTCGGCCTGGCCCTGAGTGAGCGTGTCATCGCCAATGGCGTGCGCGGCGTTGAGCGCTTCGCGCAGATCGGCATCGTCAATCGCCAAGCTCGCCTGCGCGGTATGGCCCCATACGCCGGCCAGGCAATCGGCTTGCAGTTCCACGCGCACGGAGGTCTGGTTAGCGGTCTCGCCCTCGACTTGCCTTTGCGTCGCGCCAATCAAATTCTGCACGTGGTGGCCAACTTCATGCGCAATCACATAGGCTTGAGCGAAATCGCCTGGCGCCTGGAGCCGGGCGCGCATCACTTCATAGAAGCCTGGATCAATGTAGAGCTGGCGATCGCCGGGGCAATAAAACGGGCCGACATCGGATGAGGCTTGCCCGCATGCCGTGCTGACGCCGCCGCTGAACACGTTCAAAACCGGCTCCTGATAAGCGCCGGCCGCCGCGCCGTAGCTTGGCAAGCGTCCTTGTTCGAATTGCGCTTTCCAAACATCCTCGGTGGAGCCAAGGATGCGGCGCGAGAAATCGCAGGCCTCGGCTTGCGTGTCGCAGACAGCGCCGGCGCCTTGCGTGGTTTGGGTTTGCCCCGGCACGCCGCCGAACAACAGGCCGAAAACCGCGTCGCGAATGCCGAACGGGTTGAAAAGATAAATTCCCCCGAGCGCCACGACCGCGATCAATGTGCCTCGAAGTCCGATGCGCCGGATGACCGAGAACAACACGCCGGCGCCAAGGCCCGCGCCCACCGCCCCACCGCCGCTGCCGCGATCGTTGAAATTATCCGATGGTCGCTGGTTATCCGTGCGCATGGCGTGCTCTCCCTGAGATGGGCTTCTTAGCGCGCCGGCGCGGCCGATGCCACTGCCCCGGGACCCGCGCGTCCTGAAGACGCGCGGTCCGTTATGTCAATCGTTGGCGGCAAACAAATCTGGCTGACCGTCGCTATCGACAGGGCGGGTGAATTGGGTGTGGTCGAGCGCGATGCGCGGTTTGTCCAAGCCCAGCCGGCGACAAGCGCGGGCGAAGCGGTCGGCGATCAAGCGCGCATACGGACCCTCGCCGCGCTGGCGCTTGCCCCAGCTGGGATCGTAATCGCGCCCGCCGCGCATTTCGCGCACCAGGCTCATCACCCGCCCGGCGCGGTCGGGGAAGTGTTGCGCCAGCCACTCGCGGAACAGATCCTTGATCTCGCGCGGCAGCCGCAACACCACATAGCCCGCGGCGCTCGCGCCGGCCTTCGCGCATTCTTCCAGGATGGACTCGATTTCACTGTCGGTGATGCCGGGCACGATCGGCGCCACCATAACCGTGGTCGGCACGCCCGCTTGCGCCAGCGCGCGGATGGCTTCGATGCGCCGGTGCGGGGCGGCCGCGCGCGGCTCCATCACCCGCGCGATGCGGCGATCCAACGTCGTCACCGAGATCGCAGCTTTTGCCAGCCCGCGTTCGGCCAGGCGCGCAAGGATGTCGAGATCGCGGATCACCAGCTGCGACTTAGTGATCAGCGACACCGGATGGCGCCAGCGTTCCATCACTTCGAGGATCGAGCGCGTCAGCCCGTAGCCGCGCTCGATCGGCTGATAAATGTCGGTGACCCCGCCCAGCATGATGGTGCGCGGGCGGTAGCTCGGCTTGGCGAACTCGCGCTCGAGCAACTCGGCGGCGTTGGCCTTCACGAACAGCTTGGTCTCGAAATCGAGCCCTGGCGAGAGGCCGACATAGGCGTGGTTGGGGCGCGCGTAGCAATAGACGCAACCGTGCTCGCAGCCGCGATAGGGATTGATGGATTGGTCGAAGGAAATGTCCGGGCTTTGGTTGGTGGAGATGATCGACTTGGCCAGTTCCGGGGTGACGATGGTCTCCAGCCGGGCGATCTCCTCCCCAGCCCAGCCATCGTCAAACGCCTCCCGCGCGTACCGTTCAAAACGGCCGCTGGCATTGCTGCGGGCGCCGCGGCCTTGGAGCGGATCAGTGGGGAAGCGACTCATGCATGGGATATTATTCCTAATAAAGGAACATATCAAGAACTTACCCGCACTGAAGGGCGTCAGGTCTGAGCCGACGCCCTTGAATGCTTCGCACTTTTCATAAAAAACCTTGATTTATCCGCGATTTAGGCGACAATTTGCGCGGCTTGGTTGAGCGTGGCGAAGGCGAACGGCGCGAAAACGGCGAAAGCGGCGATCAGGGTGTAAAACTTGGTCATGGCTGGCTCCTGGCATTTGGGGTTGAAACGAGGCGCGGCGCGATCAGGCGACGATTTGCGCGGCTTGGTTCAAGGTCGCGAAGGCGAACGGCGCGAACACGGCGAAAGCGGCGATCAGGGTGTAAAACTTGGTCATTTGCGGCTCCTTTTGCTCTCTCGGCTCACCATCGATCCGATGAATGAAAGCTAGCCGCGCGCTCACCTTGGCGCTGTGACCAAGGGCACGATATAGTACTTTACAAACCGACCCACAATCGCTAGATTAGGGGCATGGCAAAGCCCGTCTTCTCCGCAAAGCATTTCCACGATGAGCAAGCGGCCTTCGATCACATCGAGGCGCTGCTTTGGCCGAACGGCCCCGTCTGTCCGCATTGCGGCGGCGAAGGCTACGCCATGAAGGTCATCGGCAAAGCGTCGGTTCGCAAAGATGGGACCGTGAAGCCCGCCCCGATCCGCATTGGCGTCAAGAAGTGTCGCGCCTGCCAAGTGCAGTTCACGGTTCGCGTCGGGACGATCTTTGAGGATAGCCGCGCGCCAATGCACGTTTGGCTGCAAGCCATCGCGCTGCTGGCGGCGAGCAAGAAGGGCATCAGCTCAAACCAATTGCACCGCACTCTGGGCGTCACCCTCAAGACGGCGTGGTTCATGTCGCACCGCATCCGCATGGCAATGGCGCCTAGCGGCAAGTTCCCGCCCATGGGCGGCGAAGGCAAAGTGGTTGAGGTTGACGAGACCTACCAAGGCCGCGTTGCCCATCCAACCGACGTGCGCGCCGATGGGCGTCCGATGAAAAAGAGCGGCAAAGGTTCTGGCGGAAGCCAGCGCAATCGCCGCGCTGTCGTGGCTCTGATCGAACGCGGCGGCTCGGCGCGCACCTTCCATGTCGCAGAAGCGAACGCGGCGACGGTTCACAAGATCATGCGCGACAACATCGACCCCAAGTCCAAGCTGCATACGGACGGGCACACGATGTATGTCGGCATTGGCCGCGAGTTCGCGGAGCATGGCCGCGTCGATCACTCGATGGGCGAATACGTCCGCTATGAAGAAGGCGGCGTGGTCCACAACAACTCGTGCGAAAGCTATTTCAGCGTTTTCAAGCGCGGGATGCGCGGCGTTTATCAGTGGTGCTCAGAGAAGCATTTGCACAGGTATCTGAGTGAGTTCGAGTGTCGGTTTAACAACCGCGTTGCACTTGGCGTGAACGACGAGCAACGCGCCGAAACCATCATCACTCAAGTCGTCGGCAAGCGCTTGACCTACAAGGCCGCTGATAGCGCCGCCCAGTCTTGACGATCAATTAGCCCGTTGGATTAGGCGTAGGCGTGGCGTGCAAAAGCGGCGACTAGGCGCTTCACAAGCCAAACAGAGGAAGGAATGACCGAGGAAGAACAGCACTTCGCACATTTTGAGCGCATCGGCGAAGCGGAGGTCCGCGCTAGCATTGAGGGACAGACCTGGGGCGAAGACCGCAAGCTATGGGCCCGCAAATGGCTTGTACTGCGGGATCACGAGCGCTCAGTTGCCGACAGAGTCGACCAACAGGAAATGACGCGCAAGGCCGCTTCCGCTGCTTCGCGCGCCGCCGACGCAGCGGAGCGCGCGGCTATTGCCGCCGAAGAACAAGCATCCGCCGCTAAGGTGCAGGCGCGCGAAGCGCGCCGCGCAAACACCAGAGCAACGATTGCGCTAATTATTGCGGCAGCGGCGGCAATTGCAGCTATTGCGAGTGCGGGATTTGCTTGGATGGTACTCCACATAAGGTGAATGTTAAGGCGCCACCGCAGCGCGTGGGGTTTACGGTCCCGATCTCAGAACACTGCGCTCGCATTGTGCAGGATAGATTGCGCGGGCCTCCGTCTGACCTAGCGAAATCCAAGTAATGAAACAGCGTGTCTCTGCCGTATCTGCCCGAACCTCGCGAAGCGTTCGCTGCGTTTCGTCCGCTTTGAGCGATGCTGCCGTGGCCATTTGGACTGCCAGTACAACACCATGATTGAGCCGCCAATAGGCGAAGCCAAACCCAGAAATCACGACGCATTGCAGAGCAACAATCGCGATCAGCCATCGAATGAGTTTTGTGTTTTCCATTTGAGTGCCTCACTCTACACAGCGCCGAAGCTAGGCTAATCTAGCCAAATCAGGTTAGGCTCCAACAATGCCCGCGAAGAAACCTCCACCAAAAGGCGAAAAGCCCCAGAAGCAGCGCTTCATAGAAGCCGCTAAAAAAGCCGAAGTGGACGAAGCTGCATTCGACCGCGCGCTAAAGCAGATTTTGCCAGCGCCAAAGAAGCCCAAGCGCTAGCCAAGTCTCACACAAGGTCGGCAAGGCAGGTCATGAATATTTTTACCGCGTTGAACACGTCCCGCGCCTCTTGATCGGAATAGGCTTCGGCTGGGTGCATGGTCTCGTTGCGCCACACTTTACCGACGCCCCACAAGAGATTGTGCGCTTCGGTCCATGCATCCTGCTTCTTCTTAGGAAGCGCGGGGATCGCGGCCTTGACGTTTCCAACGATCACTGCCCAACGGTCAAAGTTTCCATGCTTGTCGTGGACATTTGCTTCGATCTTCGCCGCCATGGCGCGCAATGCTCGCTCCATCGCGAGCATGAGGTGAAACACGCAAGCCGTGTTGCGGCCCAGAGCCAAGCACTTTCCGCTCTCGGCAATGTCGCGCGCCGCGTCGTTGAACTTCTCGAAAACATCCTTTCCGAATAAGGGCTCTTCTGAATGGTACAGTCGGGCCTCTTCATTGGTTAGAAACAAGCCATGCTTCGCGTTGAGCTGATCCTGAAAGCATATAACAAGGTAATCGACGTAGCGCTCCAATTCGGCAATCTCCGATTGGCTGATAAGCAGTTGCTTCCCCGCGTCCTCGACGTGTCGCTTCTTAAGCGCATGCAGCCCTTCGACTAATCGGCCCGCGCCCGCTTCGGTAGCGTCCATCCCAGCAGCTCGCGCGATGTCTCGAATGAAATCGGCGGAGTTCTGAAGGTCCGACAGCAGCGGCGCCCTGGCTGCATTGTCGTTATCCAAGTCCAACACCGATCGCAGTATGCTCATCATCGCGACGATTGATGTTGTCGCCCGGACAAGAAGCTTGATCTCTAGGTCGATCACGTCGCCGAGCCTCCACAACTGCCCTGAGTGCAGCCGCCACTCGCTCCGCGATGGCACGGGGTAAGCCGTCACCTACCACCACCACTTATAGCGGCTGGTTTGTAAGGTGCAATATCGTGACCAAGGGCACGCCCTGTGCAAACCCGGGGTCAGCTGGCGTAACTTTTTCCGCACCCCTATTCTCGCACCATGCTGCGAACAATGTTGGTTTATGGGCTGGCTTTGGTGCTGGGGGCGGCGGCGCTGCAATATTTGGAATATCAGATGTGGGCGCGCGCCCATGCGGCGCAGATCTACATTGCGCTGATCGCGCTGGCGTTTCTGGGCTTCGGCATTTGGGTCGGCGCGCAATTGTTTCGAAGCCGGAAAATTCCGCCGCCTTTTGAACCCAACACAAGAGCGCAAGCCTCACTTGGGATCACGGAGCGTGAGTATGAGGTACTGCGCCTGCTGGCGGCGGGGCGCTCCAACAAGGAAATCGCCGGCGCGCTCAAACTCTCGCCAAACACGGTCAAGACCCACCTCGCCCGGCTGTTCGAGAAACTGCAAGCCGCGCGCCGCACCGAAGCGATATTGCGAGCGCGCGAATTGGGGCTGATCGCGTAATTTTTTAGGTGATTGCCCGGCAATCACCCTTTTGGGCGATTGCGAAGCAGCGTAGCCGCGTGCACCGCTCGCACAGTAAAGGAGCGAACAGATGGCGAAAGTTCTCGGGCTCGGCGGGCTGTTCTTCAAATCGCGCGACACAGCGGCGTTGATGGCTTGGTACCAACGCGTGCTGGGCTTGACAGTTGAGCCGTGGGGCGGAGTGGTTTTCCACGCCGCCAAGACCGCCGAATGGCCTGGCGCGGGCACGGTGTTCAATGCGATGGCGGCCGACACCGATTATTTCGCCCCTTCCGACAGCGAATTCATGTTCAATCTGATGGTGGACGATCTCGACGCTATGTTGGCGCGCTGCGCCGAGCATGGCGTGCTGCCGGTGAAATTGTTCCCGGAAGAGGCCAATGGCCGTTTCGCGCACATCATGGACCCTGAAGGCCGCAAGCTCGAACTTTGGCAGCCCAAGCCAATGCAGGAGCAAAATCAATGATCCGCTCAATCCTGATTTTTGGCGCCGCCGCTGGACTGTGCGTTGCCGCGCCCATGTTCACAATGCTGCTGACGAATTCTGAGCCCGGTTCGCTGCAAACCTCCGCGTTCACCGGCTATTTGATCATGATAGTGGCGCTCGGGCTGATTCTTGTGGCGGTTAAACGCCACCGCGACCGTGTGCTCGGCGGCGTGATCAAGTTCGCGCCGGCCCTGTTTATGGGGCTTGGGATCAGCCTTGTGGCCGGCCTCATCTACGCGATCGGCTGGGAGATCGCCCTTGCCGCCACCGATTACTCTTTCGCCGACCTTTACGCCAACGCCGCCATCGAAGCCGCCCGCGCCAAGGGCAAGACAGCGGTGGAGCTCGAGCGCCTCGGCGCCGAGATGGAAGCGTTCAAGCGCGCCTATGCAAACCCGCTCATTCGCCTGCCCATGACCTTCATCGAGATTTTCCCGGTCGGCGTTCTGGTCTCGCTGGTCAGCGCCGCGCTGCTGCGCAATCCGCGCTTTATGCCGGCGCGGAGCGGTTAGCACCCCACTCGAACGACACAAAAGCTGCACAGGTCACCAAATCGCGATAGGAAGGGGGAATCGCCGCCCATGCGCGCCTGGGGAGAAAACCGAAGTGGCGTCACCTGCGTCCGCGCGTAATCGACCGGTCGGCGGCGCCCGGGCGCGGCGGCTTCGCCGCGCGCACGCTTTTGGCCGCGCGCCCAGAGCGCTGCGGCGCCAGGGCTTGGTCTTTGCGGGCGTCGCCGGATTGGTCGCTGGGGCCGGCATCTTGTACCAAATTATCGCGACCCCCCTCGCCCCGCCAGCCTTGGGATTTTGGTTGTCGGCCGGAATTTGGGCGGGCTGCGCGGCGGCGGCGTTTCGCGAAATGGGCCGCCGGACGGTGACTTCCGTTGTCAGCCTCGGACGTCGGCGCGATTATGCCGTGCTGGGCGCCGCGCCTGAGCTTGCCGCCCTGGCGTTGCGCGAACTGCCGCCCGACCAGCGCACGCTGCTGGGCTGCCTCGAACACCAACCGGCCTCGGCTTTCGCTACCGCGTTTCGCGATCTGCAGGGCGCGTTGGCGAGCAGCCAGATTGTCGCCTTCATCGCCGGGCGCGCGGGCGAAGGCGCCAGCACGATCGCGGTCTGCACCGCCAACGCCGCCGCCCAACAAGGCCGCCGCGTTATGCTGCTGGATTGCGACCCGCGCGGGCGCTCGTTTTCCAGGGCGCTTGATCCCGCGCCTACGACCGGCTTGACTGACGCTTGTGCAAGTCCGGAAAACTGGCGTTCGTTTGTCGGCGAAAGCGGCGCGCTGCATTATCTCGCCGCCGCGCGCTCGCGCTCTGTGCCAGTTGCAGACGCGCCTGGATTTGCGCTCCTGCTCGAACATTTGCGCGATGCATACGATTTCATCGTCCTGGATTGTCCGCCCGCGCTTGGCGGCGGCGGCGCGGCGGTCGCGCGCATGGCCGATTTCGGCGTGCTGGTGGCCGCTTGGGACGAAACGCCCATCTCCAGCGTGCGCGCTTGCATGCTCTTGCTGCGCACCGACGCGGCGAACAACAACATTGGCGCCAACATTGGACTGTTCGTCAACCGGGTGCCGCCTGGGCATCGCTTCGGCCGCCTCAGGCCGGACTGATTCCGCCGATCGCGGCCAGCATTGTCTCCGGCGCGAGCGCGCCGCCGATGGCGATTGCGAGTTGCGGAAACACTGGCGCCAGATTGCCGTCAAATTCCGGCGCGTAGGCCCATTCGGGAATAGCCGAGCGGCCGACGAATTGCAATTTACCCGCGCGCGCGGGCCGGGTGCGAATCATTTCTTGTACGAAAGGCGCGCTGGCGCCGCCGCCGACGGCGATCGCGTGCACCTCCCGCCGCTCGGCGATCAGGGCGGCGTCGCGCACAATTTCCAGTCCGTGATTATAGGCCTCGCCCAGCGAGGCCAGGAATGCGCGAAAATCAACGTCACGCTCGATGTCGCGCATGCTCAGCGTCAGCACCCGCCCCTCGCTGCGCACCGTGGCGCGGCCATCGAGAAACAAGCTCTCCTTGATCTCGCGCATGTTGCGCATCAGCGCTGTCCACAGTGTGTTGCGCTGTTCGCTGGTTTTGGCCCAGGGACTGGCCTTCAGCGCGGTGTCGGCGATGATGCGGTCGATGAAATCGCTGGCCTGGCGCAGGGTGACGCGCGCCGCGGGCAGTTCCTGCACGCGCTTGCCGCGGCGCGCGAGCGCGGCGATGTCGGTGGTGCCGGCGCCGACGTCCACGACAATCAGATGCGAAGCGCTGTCGGCCAGCCCGATTGAGCTATAAGCGGCGGCGGCGCTGGCTTCGAACACCAGACCCATGTCGGCGAAATGCGGCGCGGCGCGCGCGTGCGCCAGCGCCGCCGGCGCCGCATCGATCGCAACGCCCTGCGGCGACAACACATCCTCGAGCAGCGTGCGCAGCGCCGCCGCTTCGCCAAACAATTCCAGCACCGCCTCGTGCTGGCCGACGCTATCGCCGCCGCGCCACGATGGGGCGGCGTAACGGCGCTCGAACTCGCCAAGCTCGGCTAATAAAGGGTCCTCGCTCACGGCGCGGTCGATGGCGGCGGTCAGGTAGGCGAGGTAGAGCACCATCAGATCGCGCATCGTGAACAAACGGTGCGGATCGATTGAAACTGGCGCGCTGGTGTTGAGCGCCCGGTCAAGATCGCTGACGCTGAGCATGGTTTTGAACGAGCGCAACGCTTGGCGTTTTTCCGTGGCCAGCGCATCGGCTCTGCGGCGCGCGGCGGCGCCGAACAGGATGCGTTTCTGGTCAACAAAAACGGCGCTGTCGAGCAGGAACGCGTTATCGCTGTTTTCGCCGCTGGCGAGCATGAGCGGGCGCACTTCGGCGGGATCGAAGTTCGACCAGGCCCAAGCCGGCGCGGCAGCGGCCTTGGAATAGGCGGTGCCGAAATCGATGCAGAGCGTCCAGTGTTCGCCCAACGCGCTCATCCGCGATCCTTGGCCGTGGCCGGCGCGACGCGCGCCTTGACCAGCACGTTCCCGCCGCGAGCAATTCCGCGCACCAGGATTCGCGCCAGAAGCGGCGCCTTTGGCGTCGCTTTCGCCATTTCGTGGCGGTTGGGATCGAAACTCTCAATGGCGCCAACGCTGCCGAGCCGCTCAAAACTCCGCCGACGCCCTGCTTGCGACAGCGCCTGGCCAAGCATCGCGGCCGTCTCTCCGGCTTTGCCTGTTGGAATTTCCAATTCATCAAACAGCGCCAATGCCTGCGCCAGCGCCCGGTCGGCCTCGGCCCAAGCCGCCTCGGCAAGAGCCTCGCTGAACACCAGCTTTGGCGCCGAGCGCTTTTTCGATTTGGCTTTTTTTATCGCGGGCTTGTTCGAGGGCATGGGCGGGCTCCTTCTTAAGCCTTACGCCTATCCCCTAAAAGCTTTCTCACCCGGGCGCGGCTCGCGCGGCTTAATTGCTTTGAACACTCCGGTCCCGGTCATCAATTGGCGCTCGCCGCACCAGACCCGGCCGCGCACCAGGTAAAGCCCCTCTTCGGTCGATAGCGCCTCGCCCGCCGCCTCCACCCAATCGCCGAGCCGCGCGGGCGAGAGAAAATCGCAGGCGAGGCGCACCGTCACCCAATAGGAGGAAGTCTCATACGAGACCACATTGCCCCACGCCATGTCGGCCAGCGTCATCAACATGCCGCCATGGGCGTTGGCCATGCCGTTGGCGTGATGCTCCTCGACGCGAAAGCCCATGCTCATTCCAGCTTCGCTATGGCGGCGGTAGAGGGGGCCGATCCGCCCGCTAAAACCGCGCGGCCAATTCAGCAGCTGGTAGCCCTCGGGGATGTCGGCCTGCGAAATCGTCATGCGCCGGACTTAGGGCGCGGCCGCGCTGGCGACAGCTTCGGTTGGGCTTTGTTCGGCGCGCGCCTGGCGCAGAATGTCGATGCGTTGGCGCTCGGCGGCGAACAATTCCAGCGCGCGGCCTTCCAGGTTGCGGCCATTGGCCATGCGCAAGCCCATGGGGTTGATCTGCTGGCCGCGGCGCAGCACTTCATAATGCAAGTGCGGCCCTGTCGAGCGCCCGGTGGTGCCGACATAGCCGATCACCTGACCCTGCCGCACCCGCGCACCAGCGCGCATGCCGCGGGCAAAGCGCGACAAGTGCGCATAGGCGGTCTCATAACCGTTGGCGTGACGGACGCGGATGTAATTGCCATAGGTGCTGAAAGGACCCGCCCGCACCACCGCGCCATCTCCCGCGGCCAGAATCGGGGTTCCGGTCGAAGCGGCGAAATCCGTGCCGCGATGCATCCGCGTATAGCCCAGCACCGGATGGCGCCGCACGCCGAAGCCGGACGAAAGCCGCGCGCCATTGATCGGGGTTTTCATCAGAAACCGCCGCGCGCTCTTGCCGTCGATGTCGTACCAATCGGCGCGAGAATCGCCCGGGGGCATGAACGAGTAGAAGGCGCGGAGGCCCCGCCGGCTCTCCAGCGCGACGAACAACAGATCGCCAGTGCGCACGGTGTTGCCTTCGTCGTCATAATAGCGCTCGAACACCAATTCGAATTTGTCGCCGGCGCGCACGTCGCGCTGGAAGTCGACATCGTAGGCGAAGGCTTCGGCGAGCGCCGCGACTTCACGGTCGGTCGCGCCCAGTTCGAGCGCGCCAGTGTAAAGGCTGGTCTCCACCGCCGAAGCGATGCGGGCGATCTCGTAGGTGACCGGCATCTGCACTTCGCGGGCGGCGAACAGGCCGGCAATGGTGCGATTGGCGGTGACCGACGCGCCCGGGGCCGAACGGAACGCAATTCCGGTCAGGCGCGCGCCTTCAGCTTGGCGATTGAAGAACAAGCTAATGGGCTGGCCGGGCCGCAGCTGGCGCGGATCGTAAACGTCGCTGATGGAATTGAGCGCGGCGTTGCTTTCGCCCCGCGAGGCGCCGGCGCGGCTGAGCAGGCCAGCCAAAGTCTCGCCGCTGGCGACACGCAATTCGCGCGCCTCGTGGGCAAGGTAAATTTCGGTAAAGGCCAAGTGTTCGGCGCGTTTGGCGGCGTGCTCGCGCGCGGTCGTCTGCGCGGCCGCGGCGGCCCGCGCCGCCCCGTCAAACAGGCCCGCATTCCAGGCAAAACCAAGCCCCAGGCCCGCCGATCCCAGCAAAACCGCCAACCCGACGAAGCCCGCCCTGACCCGCAAGATCCCGTTGGAGAAGTCCGGTTTCAAGCCCTGCACCCTCTCCCTCTAGAAAAATCGTTTGAAAACAATGTATTATTTCGCAGCAGGCATTGGCTTGCCCACCGCAAAGCAATCGAAGCACAGAGTATAGCACATAAAATCTAACCAGGCCGTTGCGAGGTCAAGCGCCGATAGTCAAGCACCTGCGCATCAATGGCTCTGTGGGAACGCCTGGGCCAGTTTGGGCTCGAGCCGCAGCACTTCCGCGAATGCGCCGAACAAATGGTAAAGCGTCGAGGCCGGCGCGGCACTGGCCATGCACACCCCGGCAGCATCAAATTGATCCCGCCACAATCCGGGGTTGAGTCCGGAAAAATAGCGCCCGAACAGCAGCCGGAGCGAGCTGGCGACAGCGCCGCGAGGATCGGCGCCGGTCAGTTCAAACAGCGCCAAATGCGCCTTGATGCGCTCCGTATTTGGCCAGGTTCGTGAGCTACGCCGCAGCGGAGCGCCGTCGTCGGCTAATTCGTCGAACACGGCATGCGAGACCGGGTCGATTCCGAAGCGTTCGGCAAATTTGCTGAGGGCGGCGGCTTCGCTCGCCAACGCCTCACCGGCCAGACTCTGATATTGCGCCAACAACCAAGCCCATTCGAAATGGTGGCCAGGCTCTGGGCCCAAGCCCGCCCCGCTCGGCAGACGCCTCCAATTTGCGTCAAACGCCTCCCCCAAGCTGGCGCCATCGAACAGGCGCGTCCGAAACAACCGGACCAATTCGCCGGCCTGATCGAGAAAGCGCTGATCTTGCGTGGCTTCAAATGCGGCCATGCACGCTTCGGCGAAATGCATCATTGGGTTTTGCAGCAACCGGCCTTGCGCCGGGCGGCTTGGCCAGAAACCGCCCGACGGCGCGCGAAGATGGGTTTGGATAAAATCTAAAACCTGTTTGGCGCCATCGCGCGCCTCGCGCTCGCCCGAAAGCCTGAACCGCCATGCCAGCGCAAACAGCACGAACGAAAGATCGTAAAGATCGGGGTTCGCGTCGAGCGCCGCGCCGGCGCGCGAGAGCCGCTGCGCCCAGCCGCCGCCAGCCAGTTTCGCGTGCGCGATTAAGTACTCGCAGCCACTGGCGGAGATCGCCGCGCCCGGCGACCAGCCCAACAAGGCGGCGTGCGAGAACACCTGTATCTGCCGACACAGCACCCGCACACGAACGAAATCGCAATCGGTGGGGCGACCGTCGAGGCCAAGCTCTTCGAGAAAAGCGCCCCGGTTATCGACGCCGCGCTCGGCCCAAAACGGCAACGCGCCTTGAAACACCCAGGCGCGCACTTGTTCAAAGTCAACGCGGCCCGGCGGCGAGGATGAAGCGTCACGCATTTGCAACGGGCATGCCTTTCCACCGACCCATCCGCAAGGCTTGACGCCGCCGCTTTAGGTTCGCCGCCGCGCGGTCTAGTTCCTGTTTCGTGCTGGGCGCGAACCGGGTAAGCTTAGATTCGGATGTCAGAAGAATCCCTCCCCATTTCTCGCCGCGCCATGGCGAGTGCGCCCTATTTCGAGGCGCTCAACCCCGAGCAGCGCGCAGCCGTGGAAGCGCTCGACGGTCCGGTTCTGGTGCTTGCCGGCGCCGGGACCGGCAAGACCCGGGTGCTGACCTCGCGCTTTGCGCATCTGCTGGCGGCGGGAAGGGCCAAGCCCTGGGGCGTGCTGGCGGTGACCTTCACCAACAAGGCGGCGCGCGAAATGCGCGAGCGGGTGGAGCGCCTTGTCGGGCCTGGCGCGACCGGCCTGCCGTTTCTGGGCACCTTCCACTCCATCTCGGCGCGCATGCTGCGCACGCACGCCGAACTGGTTGGACTCAAATCGAGCTTTTCCATCCTCGACACGGACGACCAAATCCGTCTGCTCAAGCAAATCATCGAGGCCGAGAACATCGATGAAAAGCGCTGGCCCGCGCGGCAGCTCGCCGGGCTCATCGATGGCTGGAAAAACCGCGCGCTCACGCCCGACAAGACGCCAAAGGGCGAAGCGTTCTCGTTTGCCGATGGCGCTGGATTGAAACTCTATGCCAGCTACCAGGAGCGGCTGAAAATCCTCAACGCCTGCGATTTCGGCGATCTGCTGATGCACATGATCGCGATTTTTCAGAACCATGCCGACGTTTTGGAAAGCTATCACCGCAAGCTCACGCATTTGATGGTCGACGAGTACCAGGACACCAATGTCGCACAATATTTGTGGCTGCGCCTGCTGGCGCAGGCGAGCAAGAATTTGTGCGTGGTCGGCGATGACGATCAATCAGTCTACGGGTGGCGAGGGGCGGAAGTCGAAAACATTCTGCGCTTCGAGCACGATTTTCCGGGCGCGAAAGTTGTACGGCTTGAGCGCAATTATCGCTCCACCGGGCATATTCTCGCCGCCGCCTCGCAGCTCATCGCCCACAATCGCGGGCGCCTGGGCAAGACGCTGTTCACCGACGATGAACTGGGCCAACGCGTGAAAGTGCGCGGAGTCTGGGACGGGGAAGTCGAAGCGCGGCTGATTGGCGATGATATCGAGGGCTGGGTTTCCTCCCCCGTTCACGGGGAAGGTGTCGCGCGGCGAAGCCGCGAGACGGAGGAGGACAGCGCCGCCCCGCCCCCTCAGTCAGCTTCGCTGACAGCTCCCCCGCAAGCGGGGGAGCAAAAGCGCTCCTATGCCGATTGCGCGGTGCTGGTGCGCGCGGCTTGGCAGATGCGCGCGTTCGAAGAGCGTTTTTTGATGTTGCGCATCCCGTACAAAGTCATCGGCGGCCCGCGCTTTTTCGAGCGCGCGGAAGTGCGCGACGCGCATGCGTATTTGCGGCTGATCCGTTCCGAGGACGATGACCTCGCCTTCGAGCGCGTCATCAATCAGCCCAAGCGCGGCTTCGGCGAAAGCTCGCTGGCCAAGCTGCACGCCCATGCCGGGCAGCCGCCAGCGCGCTTCCTCAGCGACAATGGTCCGCTGTTCGACAGCGAGACCGGCGAAGTGGAGATCACTCGCGAAGACGCACCCGGCGGGGCCAAACGCTTTCGCTCGCTGGCGGCGTCCGCGCGCGAACTTGTGCTGACCGACGAATTACCGCTCAAGGCCCGCACGGCGCTGCGCGCGTTCATGACCGATCTCGACCGCTGGCGCGAAAAATCGCGGCAAATCTCGCACGTCGAGCTTGCCGAAATCGTGCTCGACGAGAGCGGCTATAGCGACATGCTGCGCAACGACAAAAGCCCGCAAGCGCAAACCCGGCTGGAGAATTTGAAGGAATTGGTCCAGGCCATGGGCCAGTTCGATACGCTGGAAGCCTACATGGAGCACGTCTCGCTGGTGCTCGACATCGAGGCGACAAGCGACGGGGCCAATGTACAACTCTCCACGCTCCATGCCGCCAAGGGGCTGGAATGGCCATTGGTGTTTCTGCCGGGTTGGGAGGAGGATGTCTTCCCTTCAAAGCGCTCGATCGACGAAAACGGCGAGAAGGGCCTCGAAGAGGAGCGCCGCCTGGCTTATGTCGGCATCACGCGGGCGCGGGAAAGCGCGCGCATTTCGTTCGTGGCGAGCCGGCAAATTTACGGGCGCTGGCAAACCGTCATACCCTCGCGCTTCATCGACGAATTGCCGCCGGCCAATGTCGATGCGATCAGCGAAACCGGCTACGGCTTGCAAGCGGGCGGCGTGCGCGAGGCGGCGGCGCGCTTCGACGCCTACGCGCCGGGCGCGGGCTTTAACAGCGCCTATCAGAGCCCGGGCTGGAAACGCGCGCAGGAGCGCGGCAGCTTTCAAGGCAAGCCGCCCACCATCGAGGGCGAAGCTCGCTTAGTGGCCCGCAGCGGCGAAGCGGATTCGCATTTTCGTACAGGAGACCGCATCTTCCACCAAAAATTCGGCTACGGCAAAGTCCGCGCCGTGGAAGGCAACAAGCTGACCGTGGGGTTCGATAAAGCCGGAGAGAAACGGGTGATCGATAGCTTCGTGGTGCCGGCGGACGCGGCTTGAGGGCTCTCACTCGCACACGCGCGAGACTGGCGCAACTGGAAAGCCTTTCGGTTGGGTGTCGGCGAAAGGCCTGACATCGACAATCGGAGGGCGGTCAGTGTCAGTCGCCGTGGTCCAGCCAAAATTCCATCTCAACTGCGATCATCTCTTGCCGTTCCAGCGGCAATTGGCGGATGCGTTCGAGGACGAGGTCGAGCTTGGACATGGGCGCACTTTACACAAGTCGCCCGATTTGAGCTAGCTAGCCCCTGGGATTTCAGAATTGCGTGGTACGCTCCAACACCCATCCCCGGTTTCGCGAAGCGAAGTCCGGGGCCCATAAACACCGTCCATCCGTGTTTACGGGCCCCGGACAACGACTTCGTCGTTTCCGGGGATGGGTGTGTGACGCATGTTTCAGTGATAGCGAGAACTAGCCCCCATGCTCCTGCTCACCGCTCTTGGTTCGCTTGCGTCCATCAAGGCCGCTGTCGACGAACTCGATCGCCACGATCCTTCGCCGGCTGAGGCTGTGTCCTGGTTTGAGGAAAACCCTGGCCGGTTCCGGCTCGAAGTGTATGCGCCGACGCAGCAGGATTCTGACAGCGCCTGCGCAATAATCGGCGCCGCCGCGCCCGATCTGCACATGCTGCAGAGCGAGGTGGCGGCGGCCGATTGGGTGGCGATGTCGCTGGAAGGTTTGCCGCCGGTGCGCGCGGGGCGTTTCTTCGTCGCCGGCGCGCACGTGCTGCAGCGCGCGGCGGGCGGGCGAAAACGAATTTGGATCGAAGCCAGCGAAGCCTTCGGCACCGGCCACCACGGCACCACGTGGGGATGCTTGGTGGGGCTGGAGCATTTCTTGCGGACGCGGCAAGAGCGCCCTCCCCCCAACGGGGGGAGGGTAGGGTGGGGGGGCGTGCAGGATAGAGCGCTCACGGCGCCGCTCGCAGTTCCTCCTGCACGCCCCCTCCCCCTACCCCCGCCCCCAGGGGCGGGGGATCGCACATTCGCTTCGCGTTACGCGGCTTTCCCCTCACGGGGAGGGGGCTTCTCTGTCCTCGACGTCGGAACCGGCTCCGGCGTGCTTGCCATCGCGGCGGCCAAAGCAGGCGGCAAAGCGCTGGCGATCGAAATCGACCGCCGCGCCGCCGCTATCGCCGCGATCAACGCCAAGCAGAACAAGCGCGCCGTTCGCGTCATCGCCGGCGACGGCGCGCGCTTCACCGCCGGCAAGCAATTCGACCTGGTGTTCGCCAATATTCTGATGCGTCCGTTGATCCGGCTTGCGCCGAGACTGGCGCCGGCGGTGAAGCCCGGCGGTACGCTGATCCTCTCGGGCTTGTTGCGCGAGCAAGCCCCGTTGATCCGCGCCGCCTATTCTTCTCGCGGCCTGGTGCTGGAGCGGATGATCCCGAAGGAAGCTTGGATGACTTTGCTGTGGCGGAAACGCTGACCTCAGCGCGAATACACATTCACCGCATACCAACACCGCGCCTGCTCGCAAGCGGGCATTTCGATCTCCAGCTCATGCGCTCCGGTAAACGCCGGTCTTACCACCGCCGCTCCGGATTGCGAAACGATGCCGCGCTGGTTCGGATCGGCCACCCGCACATCCACCGCGCCACAGCTGCCAGCGCAGACCGCGACGATGGAGTAATCGAGCCCCGCGCGCAGCGTTAGCGTAATGCGCCGCGCCTCCCGCGCCGACAAAGCGCCCGCGAACGGCCCGGCAGCGCGCGCGTAGCGATCCTCGTGCAGCCCATGCTCGGCGCGCGCCAGCTTGTGGGCAAGTTCGCGGGCTTCCGGATCGGGCGTTTGCGCGGCAACGGGCGCGCCGGCAAGCAGCGCCCATGCCGCAAGCGCCGCCGCCAGAGGTTTCAAAGTGCGACCAGAGCCCAACAATCACCTATCGCTTTACGCCAGGGATTTCTAAACTAGCGTGGATGAACCGGCGCTGAAATTCGCCCCCAAGGATGCTCGCATTGTTCCAGACCTATGACGAACCCGGCGGACCGGCCCTCGGCCGCAAGCACTTGCCGCGCCTGCGCAAAGCGCTGAGGGCGGCGGGCCTCGACGGCTTTATTGTCCCGCACGAGGACGAATGGCAGAACGAATACGTACCGCCCGCCTATGACCGGCTGGCCTGGGTCACCGGATTTACCGGCTCGGCCGGCGCGGCGATCGTGCTGACCGACGAAGCGGCGATCTTCACCGATGGGCGCTATACGCTGCAAGTGCGGGCGCAAGTGGATGAGGCGTTGTTTGCGTACCGCGATCTGGTCGACGGCGGGCCCGCGGCTTTTCTGAGCGAACGCGCCGCTAAAGGCGCGCGCATAGGCTTTGACCCAAAATTGCACAGCCCCGATTCGCTGGATCGCTTGCGCGCCGCGGCCGAGAGCGCGGGCGCCGTGCTTGTGCCGGTCGCGCCAAATCCTATTGACGCGGTATGGGACAATCGCCCGGCGCTGCCGATGGCGGAGGTGGCGCCGCAACAGGAAATATTCTCCGGCGAGAGCGCCGCCAGCAAGCGTCACCGGCTTGGCGAGGCCTTGCGCGAAAGCGGCGCCGATTGCGTGGTGCTCACTTCGCCCGCGTCCCTGGCCTGGTTGTTCAACATACGCGGCGGCGACGTGGCGCGCTCGCCGCTGCCGCTCGGCGAGGCGATCCTGAACGCCGACGGCAGCGCCGATCTTTTTCTCGCCGAACAGAAAGTAACGCCGGAGCTGCGCCAATGGTTGGGCAATGAAGTCGCGGTGCGGCCCTCGCGCGATCTGGCCCCGGCCCTGGATCAGTTGAAAGGCAAGAAGGTCAAGCTCGATCCATCGAGCGCCTCGGCTTGGTATTTCGAGCACTTGCAAAACGCCGGCGCCGAGATTGTGCGCGGGCAAGACCCGGTTGTGTTGCCGCGCGCATGCAAGAACGAGGCGGAGCTTGAAGGCGCGCGCGCGGCCCATCGCCGCGACGGCGCGGCGGTGTCGCGCTATCTGCACTGGGTGGCGAGCGAAGCGCAGGGCGGCAAGATCGATGAGATCAGCGCCTGCATGAAGCTGGAGGAAATCCGCCGCGCCACCGGCGCCTTGAAGGACCTCTCGTTTGATTCCATTTCCGGCGCGGGACCAAACGGGGCGATCGTGCATTATCGGGTGTCGAAAAAAACCAACCGGCGCCTGGCGCGCGGTTCGTTGTTCTTGATCGATAGCGGCGGACAATATCTCGACGGCACCACCGACATTACACGCACCATCGCCATCGGCCGGCCCAAACCGGAAATGCGCGAGCGCTTCACGCGCGTGCTGAAAGGCCACATCGCGCTGGCGCGGGTGCGCTTTCCCAAGGGCACGACCGGCCATCAGCTCGACGCGCTGGCGCGCATGAGCTTGTGGGAAGCCGGGCTCGATTACGATCACGGCACCGGCCACGGCGTAGGCAGCTATCTCGGCGTGCACGAAGGCCCGCAGCGCATCGCCAAATGGGTCAACACCCAGCCGCTCGAACCCGGCATGATCGTCTCCAACGAGCCCGGCTATTACAAGACCGGCGGCTACGGCATCCGCATCGAGAATTTGCAAATCGTCACGCCCGCCGCGGATGTCGCGGGCGGCGAACGGCCGATGCTCGGGTTTGAAACGCTAACGCTGGCGCCAATCGATCGCGCGCTGGTGGTGAAGTCGCTGCTGACGAAGGAAGAGCGCGCTTGGCTCAACGCTTATCACGCCCGCGTGCGCGACGTGATCGGCGCGCAGCTGGAGGGGGAGGCGAAGGCGTGGTTGGAGGGGGCTACGGGGGCGATATAAAGCACCACCCATTCCCGGGGCGCGGCGCAGACGCGAGCCCGGGACCCATAAACACAAGCGGTTGAGTTTATGGGTCCCGGACTTCGCCTTCGGCGAATCCGGGAATGGGTGAAAAATTGTGGGGGAGACTGAAAAAATGTTCGTCGGCCATTACGCAGCAGCGCTCGCGGCAAAGGCAATCGAGCCGAAAGCGCCGTTGTGGACACTTGTCGCCGGCTGCCAACTGGTCGATATCGGCTGGAGCGCGTTCATTATCGCAGGCATCGAGCGCGCCAGCGTCGATCCAGATCTTGCCGGCTCTTCGCTTGTGCTGGAACACATGCCGTGGACGCATTCGCTGCCGATGACGTTCGTGTGGGTGATTGGGGCCGCGCTGCTGGCGCATTGGATATTGCGCCTTCCGAACTGGGCCAGCATTGTCATCGGCGCAACCGTGGCCTCGCATTGGCTGTTGGATTTTCTTGTACACCGCCCCGATCTTGAACTCTGGATCGGCGGCGATAAGGTTGGGCTCGGCTGGTGGAATTACCCCGTGCCTGAGCAAGCGCTGGAGATCGGTTTGCTCGCGCTCGCCGGCGGCGCCTGGATCGCAGGCCGTAAGCAGCTCGGCCGTACGGCGTGGCCGGCGCTTGGCTTCATCGCGTTTCTGGTCGCGCTGCAAATAGTAGCGATGACACAGCCGCAGCCGGGTGGCCCGCTGCCGGCGCAGGCTGGCGCGACAATTTTGGCTTTGTATCTCGTGGTCGTTGGCGTAGCGGCGCTCGCGGATTTGCGGGGTAAACGCCCACACGTTTGAGCTTCCCTCTCTGTCGCCAACGTATCGTTGCGCTCCGCGCCTGCTGTGCTAGCTTCGGTCGGAAGGAGATCGCGTCATGTCCAACGTCGAAATCGTGCGCAGCGTCTATGCCGCTTTCGCCAAAGGCGACATTCCAACGGTGCTCGCGGCCATGGCGCCGGATATCGTCTGGAACGAAGCGGAGAATTTTCCCTACGCTGACGGCAACCCCTATGTCGGCCCCGACGCCGTGCTGGCTGGCGTCTTCGCCCGGCTCGGCGGCGAGTGGAACGGCTTCAGCGCAATTCCAGATGAGATCATAGACGGCGGCGACACCGTCGTGGCGCTAGGCCGCTACGGCGGCGCGCCGAAAGCGACGGGCAAGAGCATCAACGCCCAATTCGCGCACGTCTGGCGGCTGAAGGGCGGCAAGCTCGCAAGCTTCCAACAATACACCGACACGCTGCAAGCCGCGCGCGCGATGGGCGGCTAAAACTAGGCGCTCAGCGCGATCCACGCATCCTCGTCGATCACTTTGACGCCGTGCTTCTCCGCCTCCGCCAGCTTCGTCCCCGCTCCAGGCCCGGCTACCAGCAAATCCGTCTTCTTCGACACGCTCCCCGCAACCTTCGCGCCCAGCGCAGTCGCGCGCGCTTTGGCTTCGTCGCGGGTCATTTTTTCCATCGCGCCGGTGAACACGATGGTGAGGCCGGCGACTTTGCTCGTGGTCGCCGCTTTCGGTTCGGGGCGCGGCGTCACTTCTTTCAAGAGCCGCGTCAACGCCTCGCGATTGTGCGGCTCGGCAAAGAAATCGCCCAAATGCGCCGCCGCCACCGGGCCGACGCCGTCGATGCGCGCGAGTTCGAGATAATCTTCTCCCGGCGCCTTCGCGCGCGGCTTGCCTGATCGCTCCAGCGCTTCCGGCAGCGAGCCGAAGGCTTGTACAAGCCCGTCCCAAGCGCGGGCGGTGACACCCTTGATCTTTGGGTATGGACCGCCGGCGTCCCCGCCGGCAAACATCTCCGCCTGCGGCGAAGCTGCCGGCGGGACGCCAGCGGTCCATAGGAGCAAAGCCGCGCGCGCGCCGTCGCCGACGCCGCTCACGCGTTCCAGCGCCGCATATGCTTCGCCCGGCCGCGCTTTCACCGCAGCCTGCACCGCCGCCTCGAACACGTCCCACGTTTCAAACCGCCGCGCCAGCACGCCGGAGGTGGTTTCGCCGATGTCGCGAATGCCGAGCGCGAACAGGAAGCGGCCAAGCAGCGGTTCGTGCCGTGCTTCGATCGAGGCCAGCAGATTGGCCACGCTCTTTTCGCCATAGCCTTCGCGCACGGAAAGTTCCTCGCGCCGTTCGTGCAGGCGGAAAATGTCGGCGGGCTCTTTCACCCAACCCCATTCGTAGAATTCCTCGATCTGCTTTTCGCCCAGGCCCTCGATGTCCAACGCCCGGCGCGACACGAAATGACGCAAGCGCTCCATCGCTTGCGCCGGGCAATTGAGGCCGCCAGTGCAGCGCGCGATGACGCCCTCCTCGCCGGGCGCCAATTCGCGCGCGACGTGACTGCCGCAGCGCGGGCAGGTTTCCGGGAACAGATAGCGGCGCGCGCCCTTCCCGCGTTTTTCCAGCAGCACATCGACAATTTGCGGGATCACGTCGCCGGCGCGCTGGACGATCACCGTGTCGCCCGCGCGCAGATCCTTGCCGCCGCGGATCGGCGCCCCGTCGGCGCCGACGCCCCTGATGTAATCGGCATTGTGCAGCGTGACGTTGGTGACGGTGACGCCGCCAACGAACACCGGCTGCAACCGCCCCACCGGCGTCAGCGCCCCGGTGCGCCCGACCTGGATATCGATGGCTTCAAGCACTGTCTGCGCTTGTTCGGCCGCGAATTTGTGCGCGATCGCCCAGCGCGGGCTGCGCGAGACAAAGCCCAGGCGGCTCTGCAGCGCCAGCGCATCCACTTTGTACACGACCCCGTCGATCTCATAGGCGAGCTTATCGCGGCCAGCGAGGATGCTCTGGTACACCGTGAGCAATGCATCGGCGTTGTCCGCACGTTTGATTGACGCGAGCGGAAACCCAAAATCCTCCAGCCGCTTCATCGCCTCGTATTGCGTCTCCGCCAGCGGTTCGCTCAACTCGCCCCAGCCATGCGCGAAGAAGCGCAAGGGCCGCGTCGCGGTGATGCGTGCATCGAGCTGGCGCAGCGCGCCGGCGGCGGAATTGCGCGGGTTGACGTAAGTCTGCTTGCCTTCGGCTTCGAAGCCGGAATTCATTTTCGCGAACGCGGCTTTTTCCATGTACACTTCGCCGCGCACTTCGAGCACGGCGGGCGCGCCTTTGATGAGGTGGGGAATATCGGCGATGGTGCGCAGATTGGCGGTGACGTCCTCGCCCTCGCGGCCGTCGCCGCGGGTGGCGCCTTGCACGAAGCGGCCTTTTTCGTAGCGCAGCGATGCAGAGAGCCCGTCGATCTTGGGCTCGGCGGTAAACGCAGGCGGCGCATCGAGATTGAGGAAACGTTGTACGCGGGCGACGAACGCGTGGGCGTCTACCGCATCGAAAGCGTTGTCGAGCGACAGCATCGCCACCAAATGTCGCACCTTGCCGAATTTCTCCGCCGGCGCCGCCCCCACGCGCAAGCTCGGGCTGTCTTCGCGAACAAGATCTGGAAACCGCGCCTCGATGGCGGCGTTGCGCTTACGCAGCGCGTCGTATTCGGCGTCGGTAAGCTCGGGGGCGTCCTTGGAATAATAGAGCTTGTCGTGACGCGCGATCTCGCCCGCAAGCCGCGCTAACTCGGCGGCGGCTTGCTCCTGGCTCAATTGCTCAACCACGATCTGTGTGGAGGGCGCCATCATGCCCTCCCGGCAAATGGAGTTGCGCATCCCTCCCCCCAACGGGGGGAGGGTAGGGAGGGGGGGCGTGCAGGAAGTAGCGCAAGTAGGTCCGCTTGCAGTGCCTCCTGCACGCCCACTCCCCCTACCCCCGCCTCAAAGGGCGGGGGGGAGTGAACTTTCGCCAAGGAGGGGTCAAGTTGAAAAGTCATCCTCACATCTTAGCGAGATATGAGGTCAGAGCGAAGGCGCCGCCACCTTGGTCGCGAGAGGCCGCGTTCTCAGAACACCGAACCGAAAGTCCGCCCGAGCCAACCGCGGCGCCTGGCTTCTTCCTGCGCCACCGGGGCCACACCCGATTCGGTGAGCAGCGCGTGGGAACTCACATACCAATCCGAGCCAGGAAAATTGTGCCCCAGGATTGCGGCCATGCGCTGGGCCTCGTCGACCATGCCGACCGACAAATACGATTCCACGAGGCGATGCAGGGCTTCGGCCACGTGCGAAGTGCGCTGAAAATTCTGGTTCTCGATGACGATGCGGAAGCGATTGATCGCCGCCAAATGCTGGTCGCGGTTCAGATAGAAGCGCCCGATCGTCATCTCCTTGCCGGCCAATTGGTCATAGACCATGTCCAGCTTGAGCCGCGCGTCGCGCGCATAGGGGCTCTCCGGGTAGCGGCGCACGATGTCATTGAGCGCGGCCAGCGCGCGCTCGGTGGTGCCTTGGTCGCGGCCGACATCGAGGATGCGCTCAAAATGGCACATCGCCACCAGATAATAAGCGTAAGGCGCGCTATCGTTGCCCGGGTGGAGCGAGATGAAGCGCTGCGCATCTTCTATGGAATCGTCATATTGGTTGGCTTGGTAGTGCGCGTAGGCTTCCATCAGCATGGAGCGGCGAGCCCAGGACGAATACGGGTGCTGGCGTTCAACCTCCTCGAACGCGGCCAGCGCCTCGGCCCAGCGGCGCCGATCGAGATAGGCGGCGCCGCGATTGTACAGCCCCGACACCGGCTGATCGACGAACTGCACTTCCTCTCGCGCGCGGTTGCCGCCGCAGGCGGCGAGCCCGCCGGCAAGCAACGCCAAGGCCAGGCCGCGCACGAGATTTTTCTGCAGTGAATTCATCACCTAGCCTTTTATCTTGCTCGGGACGTCCGGTTTGAGCTTTGGGGTGATACAGGAGGATTTGCGCGGCGCAAAGCGCCTGCCGCAATAGCGCGTTTTAAAGTCAGTTCACCCGACCGTCAGGCGAGAGCGGCAGCCATGGCAGGCGCGGCGGCGCGCGCGGAATGGCGCGGCCGCTCAAATTCAGCTTCAACCCCCCAGCACCAGGCCTCCGGCGTATCCAGCAGCGCCCGGACCAGGCGGGCATTGAGCGCGTGGCCTGGCTGGTCGGCCACAAAACGGCCGCAAATGGGCGCGCCGGCAAGCGCCAGATCGCCCACCGCATCCAGCAATTTGTGGCGCACGAATTCGTCGTCAAAGCGAAGGCCCTCGGGGTTCACCACCCGACCGGCGTCCACGACCACGGCGTTGGCCATCGACGCCCCGCGCCCGAGACCCGCCGAGCGCATGTGCTCCACATCGGCGAGGAAACCGAAAGTGCGAGCGTCGGCGATTTCACTCAGGAAAGTCTGCGGGGTCAGCAAAACGCGGCGGCGTTGCACGCCGATCGCCTTGTCGGCGAAGCGAATGGTGACATCGAGGTCGAGCCCGGCAAAACCCTGCGCCGGCAGCAAGGCGGCGCTCTTGGGACCCATGCACACTTCGATCGGCTCGAGAATCTGAATGACGCGGCGCAGCGCGCCTTGCGGCTTCAGGCCGGCATTGAGCAAGACTTGCACGAACGGCGCGGAAGAACCGTCCAGAATAGGCAATTCCGGCCCATCGACCTCAACCAGGAGATTGTCTACCCCCAGGCCCGCGCAAGCCGACAGCAAATGCTCAACCGTGGCGATTTCAATACCGGACGCGTTCTTGAGCGTGGTGGCGTTGCGGGTTTCGCCAACATTGTCAGCATGAGCGTGAATGGAATTATCCAGCCCGCGCAGGTCGGCGCGAACAAAAACGACGCCTGAATCCACCGGCGCCGGCAGTAGTGCCAGACGGACATGCGCCCCGGAATGGACGCCCACGCCCGCGCACATGGCCGGACCCGCTATGGTATGTTGACGAAGCACTCTTGCCACCCGCGTAACCAATTGCCTGCCGCCAAGACCGGATTAGGCTCACGCCCGAACCGTGGGCCCCCCGACCCAGTCCTGACTATGGCGCCCGGCTGCCCGCCGACAACACACGTTGCGTTACGGTTTGTGACCGTTAACCAAGATCGGCCAAGACCGGCCTCGGAGCCCAAAGTGGATCAAAAGCCGACCTCCAGCTTGCACACGGCCGCGCTGCTCGCCCAGGCCAAGGCTGGCGGGCCCGGAGCGGCGTTGGCGGCGCGGCGGGCGGCAATTCTGGCCGAGCGCGGCGATCCGGAATTGGCGCGCGAAGCGCTGCGCTTGGCGGCGCGCCTAGCCCTCTCCGACCCCGCCCCGCGCTTGGAGCAGGCCCGGCTGCATGCCGAAGCCGGCGCGTTTGAAATTGCCCGCGCCGAAGCGGCGGCCGTGTTGGCGGAAGCGCAGGACAAGCGCGTTCGCGCGCGGGCGGCGTTCATGCTCGGCGACATCGCCCGCTTCAGCGGCGACCTGGTCGCTTCCCGTTCGGCTTATGAAATCGTGTTGCGGCTCGAAGATGAATTGCTGGCCACAAGCCGGAACGATGCGGTTGCGGCGCGCTGGTACGCCCGCGCACGTGGGCGCCTCGCCGAGCTTGACGCCCGCGCCGGCGAAACCACGCGGGCGCGCAGCGGCGCGGAAGGTGCGCTGGCCATGTTGCGCGCCAGCGCCGCGCAGATTGGCGAGCCGCCCGTGCTCGCCGCCGACATTGCCGACGCCGAAGCGCGCCTCGCCGCGTTCGACCTCGATGACGGCCAGCCAAGTTCCGCGCGCCGCCGCCTGGGCGAAGCGATTGGCCGCTACGAAGCGCTGGCGGTGACCGAGAAGGACGAGCCGCATTGGCGCGCCGCCTTGGCCGATGCGTGGTCGCTGGCGGCGGAGGCCGATTTTGCCCGCGGCGCCGAGGATGGGGCCCGTGAGGCGATGGATCTGGCGCTGCAGGCGCGGCTGCGCTTGGCGGCGCGCCACCCGCACGAAGCCTGGGCGCTGGCGGGAACCTGGCGTTTGCGCGGCGCATTGCGCGAAGCGCTTGGCGATCTTAAGCCGGCCGCGGATTCGCATGCGCAAGCGCGCGCGCTGGTCGAGCATTTGTGCCGGCGTGCGCCCGGTTCGGCGGCGCCGGCGCGGTTTCTTGTACACACTTTGCTGGATCAGGCCGACCAGGCGCTGCGCGCCGGCGCGCTTGAGCTTGCGCTCGACGCGGCGGACGCCGCCCGCGCCCGCGCCGAGGCATTTTCACAGCAGGCCGAGCCGGCGCTGCTGGGCGAAACCGCCGCCTGCTGGGACCGACTGGGGGAGTTCGCGCGCGCGCGCGCTGGTCCCGGCGCAGCGCGCGACGCTTTTGCCCGTGCGGTTGAGTTTCGCCGCCGCGCCCGCGCCGGCGGCGCCGATCAGGCTAGAAACGCCGCCGCGCTCGCCGCCGCGCTGCTCAAGTTGGGCGAGGCGGCGCTTGAATCCGGCGCCAACACCGCCGCTCGCGCGGCGTTTGAGGAAAGCGTGGCGCTGCGTCAGGCGCAAGCCGCCGGTGATGACGCCAAATCCGCGCACGCGCTGGCGGTCGCGCTTGAACGCGTGGGCCTGGCCGCGCAAGCGATGGGCGATCCGCGGGCGGCGCGACGCGCCTGGGAGGACGAATTGGCGCTCTGCGAACGCCTTTTCGCCGACGACAACGATATCGCCGCGCAACGCTTTCGCGCCATTGTCCACGCCCACCTCGCCGGCGCCGGCGGCGCCAGAAGCGACGAACATCGCCGCGCCGCGCTGAACCATTTCGACCTGCTGGCCAATGCCGGCGCACTCGGCGAGCGCGAAGCCGCGCTGCGGCGAAAACTCTGGAGCTAGCGCCCGGACCGCCGGCTTCCAGCCGGCATGCAACGTTTTTGTTTTCACAGGCCGGTGGGATTTCACAGGTTGCTTGCCGGCAGGATGCCGGCGGTCCTGGGTGGCGCTACGGCGGATCTCCTAGCTTTGAGAAATCCCTGCTACCAACCACCCAATGTGTGACGCTTCCCTCGAAACTTTTACCGCCCTGTTTGGTCCCGAGTTTGGGCGCGGCGAGTCATTTGACTTGGCGCGGCTGCGCGGCGCGCTGGCGGCGCTTGGCGCGCC
Organism: uncultured Alphaproteobacteria bacterium; assembly: GCA_963732745.1. Taxonomy (GTDB): domain Bacteria; phylum Pseudomonadota; class Alphaproteobacteria; order Caulobacterales; family Aquidulcibacteraceae; genus Vitreimonas. Next base: position 166,049 of record CAVTAT010000011.1, read on the forward strand.
GCACGAAAACTTGCCGCCGACCTTCCATGTGGCCGGGACTAACGGCAAAGGCTCGACCATCGCCTTCATGGCCGCGATCGCCGAGGCGGCGGGTTTACGCGTACACGCCTTCACCAAGCCGCATCTCTTGCGCTTGCGCGAACGCTTTCGCGTCGCCGGCGCGGAAATCGGCGATGACGCGCTGATCGCCGCCGCGCAGCGCATCGCTTGCCGCGCGCCTGGCCTCAGCCAGTTTGAAGCCCAGGTGGCGGCGGCGTTCACACTGTTCGCTGAAACGCCGGCCGATCTTGCGCTCATTGAGGCCGGCATGGGCGGACGAGACGACGCCACCAATTTGCTGACGCAGCCGGCGATGTGCGTGCTGACGCCGATCGCCTTGGATCACCAGGACGCGCTTGGCCCAACGCTCGCCGACATCGCCGCGCACAAGGCCGGCATACTCAAGCCTGGCGCGCCATGCGTCGTTGCGCGGCAACAGCCCGAGGCGTCGGCGATAATCGAGGCGCGGGCCGGCGAGATCGGCGCGCGCTTTCTGCGCCAAGGGATCGATTGGGACGCGCACGCCAGCGCCGGGCGCCTCATTGTACAAACCGAGACGCGCGCACTGGATCTGCCCCTGCCCGGCCTCGCCGGCGCGCACCAAGCCGACAATGCCGGATTGGCGGCGGCGGCGCTGTTGTACGCCGACATCGCCGCGCTTGACGATGCGCACTATGGCGAAGGGATCGCGGCGCGCGCGTTGGCCCGGCCGTTTGCAACCGATTACCAGCGGACCGTTGGCGGCGGCGGCGCGCGGGGCCGAGCTTTGGCTCGATGGCGCCCACAATGCGCACGGCGCGCTAGCGCTGGCGCGATGGGCGACGGCAATGCAAGCTAGGCGCGCCGCGCCGCTGGTGGTCATCTTCGGCGCGCTTGCGCGCAAGGATTGGGCCACCACTTTGCAAGCGATTGCGCCGACGGCGCATACGATCATCGCAACGCCGCTCGCCGACGGCGGCGCGCCGGTGAGCGAAATCGCGGCTTACGCAAAATCGCTGGGCGCACGGGCGCGGGCCGCGCCATCGCTGGCCGAGGCGATCGAGCAAGCGGGGCAATTTCCCGCGCCGCGCATCCTCATCTGCGGCTCACTGGCGCTGGTTGGCGAAGCGCTGGCGCTCGGCGAAGAGCGCGGAGCATAAACTCAAACCGCTTCTTGGGAAGATTTGCCCCCGGAAGGCGATGTTCCTTGCGCGCCGAGCATTTATTAGACAAGTAAAGCAAGATTTCACCAGCGAGCGCCCGTTTTGACCGAAGAACTCAATTCCGTCGATCTCCGCATCCTCGAGCTGCTGCAGCGCGACGCGAGCCTCTCCATCGCCGACATCGCCGACAAGGTGGGGCTCTCCTCTTCGCCGGCGTGGCGGCGCATCGAGCGGCTCAAGAAGGCCGGCGTGATCGTCGCCCAAGTGACTTTGCTCGACCGTGAGAAACTCGGCCTCACCTTTGAAGTGTTCGCTTCGGTGAAGCTGCAATTGCCCTCGCGCGACAATCTGGAGAAGTTCGAACGCGCGGCGGCGCAATGGCCGGAAGTGGTCGACTGCGCCACCGTCACCGGCGCCGTCGATTACATGATCCGGGTGGTGACGCGCGACATCCACGCCTATGACGATTTCCTGCGCGACAAGATGCTGGCGCTGGGTCTGGTCTCGGACGTGCAGTCGCGCATCGTCATGCGCGTCGCCAAACGCACCACCGCCGCCCCGCTGGAGCTAATCCCGCCGGGGGAATGAAGTTTCCCTTCTCCCCGGACCGCGAGCCTTCAGGCTCGCTTGCCGCAAGCGCAAGAGTGCGAGTCTGAAGGCTCGCGGTCCAAGTGCGCGCGCCGTTCTTAACGTTGCCCCGCCTCCTCAGGTTGGAGCGCGGGGCCGTGCGGGGCTGAAGCCCCGCGCTCCCAATCACAGCCCGCAAATCAATCCGCCGCGGCTTCGGCTCTTTGTAGCATCGCGGCGGCGCGGGCGCCGACGAAGCGTTGCGGGTTCGAGGCGGGCGAGAGATTCTGCTCGCGCTCCCAGCGTTCGATCTGACGCTTGGCGGAATCGAATGCGGCGACCATGGAAGCGCCTTCGCGCAGCGCGCGATTGAAATAGGCGTCGCCGAAGAAAGTCCATTCGTTCTGCGGCTGGCAGCCGAACGAAGTGCGATCGGGCGCGGCCGCGGTCAGCACGATCGTGTCCTCGTCCATCAAGCGGCGCGATGAAGGCGCCGGAATAGCACGCCGAGACGATCACAACGCGGTTGCGAATGCCGGCGAGGCGCAACATGTCGCGCAGATGCGTCGGGCGCATGGCGGCGTTGAGGCGATTGTGCTCGCGGATCGCCACCGAGCCGTCGGGCGAGCCGTGCGAGGTGATGAACACCACCACCAAATCCTCCGCCGGATCGATCAGCGCGCCGACCTGGCCGATGGCGGCGGCGATATTGTCAGGCGTGGCGGCCGGATAGCGACGCGCGCCCTGCCCGCCGGCGCTGAGCACGATCGAGCGCCCCGCCGCGCCCAAGTGCGGGCGCAGGATTTCCTCGGCCTGGGTCGCCTCGCGTTCGAACACAGGATCGCCCCAGAGCGAGGCGCTGATCAAATAGACGTCTAGTTCGCCGGGGCGCTGCGGGGTGCAGGCTGGCCAGCGCCGCGCCCATGAGTTTGGCGAGACTCGCCGCTTCCGCCGGCGGCGCGGCAAGTTCCATGACGCCGAACTGGCCATTGAAGGGATCGCGCGGCTGGGGTTGGGCCAAGGCCGGGCCGGCGGCCAAACTCAGCAGCGCGGCGGCGACCAAGCCCGCGCCCGGCCCACAAAAACGGCGATTCATCTCGGCCCCCCTCGGAAATTGGCTTGCTTGACCGATAGGTCATACTCATCGCGCATCCACTCTCTCAAGAAAAGGAGCCTCCGGCAAACCGTGCGCCGCGCTCAGTTTGACGAATGCGATTGCGCGGCGATGAGCAGCATTGTTAGCCCGACGATGACGGCGCCCAGCAGATAGGGTGCGCCATGGCCCAGGGCGTCGAACGCCAGGCCGGCGATCGCCGGGCCGATCACCCGTCCCAGGGCGGAGGCCGATTGGTTGAGCCCCATGATCGCGCCGCGTTCGTGTTCGCCGGCTTGTGCGGCCACCAGGCTTTGCAGCGCCGGGGTGGCCAAGCCGACGCCAAGCGTAACCGCCCCGAGCGCTAGATACGCTTGCCATGGCGACAGCGCGTATCCCAGCAGCGCCAGCCCGAGCGCGAACGCGCCAAGCCCGAAAATCAGCGTGCGCCGCTCGCCCAGCACGCGCGCCGCGGCCCCAGCAGCGCCGCCTTGCAATAGCGCCGCGCCCAGCCCAATGCCGGCCAGCGCAAAGCCCACTTCGTACGCTCCCCAGTCAAACGTCACGTTCGACCAGAGCCCGAAAATGCTTTCCATCAGCGCCAGCGCCGTAATCATCGCCAAGGTCGCGCCAATGTTACGCGACAATTCTCGCCGCGACATCAGCAAGTTCCAGGCGCGCGTTCGCGGCGCCTCGGCGCCCGCGCCGACGACGCGGGTTTCGCGAAAGAAAGCCATTGCGGCAAGCGCCGCGCACGCGGCAAAAGCAGCCGCCACTTGGCAAATGCGCGCAAAATCCCCAGCGTCTGGCGCCTTGCCGGCCAACAGCGCGCCAATCGGCGGACCAAATATGAAGCCAAAGCCAACCGCCGCGCCCAAGAGCCCCATATTGCGCGCACGGGTTTTTGCGTCCGCGAGATCAGCGGCGGCGGCGAACGCCGCGCCGACATTGCCGGCCATCAAGCCGCCGAACAGGCGCGCCGCCCCCATATGCAACACCGTCTCAGCCTGAGCGAGCATCAGATAAGCCAAAGAGGTGGAAGCAAGGCCAATGACAAGAACCGGCTTGCGTCCGATTTTGTCGCTCAAGCGGCCCCAGAGCGGCGAAGCCAGAAATTGGCCGAGCGAATATGCGCCCATCGCCCAGGTGATAGAGGCCGCGCTGGCGCCAGTAGAAAGCGCGAGAAACGGAAAAATCGGCAGAAAAATTCCGAACCCCGTCATCGCGACGAGCATCACCCCCACCAAGGCGAAGAGCGATCCCGAACGCGCCATTGGCTAAGCCCAATCCTTCGCCGCGAGGCCGCTCGCCGCAACAAGCCTTTCCATAAGCGTGTCGTCATGGAAAGGCGAAACGGTGCGCACAGCCTCCGCACCTCCCCGGACCGTCGGCTTCCAGCCGCCCGTGTGAAAATCCACATTCCTGCGAAAGCTGAAACGTCGCATGCCGGCTGGAAGCCGGCGGTCCGGGGCGGCGTCAGACCGCGTTCATGGTCAAGAGATCGTAGGCGGCGACGACTTCGCCGGCCTCATTTTCCACGACCACATCCCAGCGCACTTCCCCCTGCTCGCGCGAGCGCAACGATTTCTCCTTCACCGTCAGCGCAACCTGGATCGACTGACCCGGCTTTAGCGGTTTCACGAACCGCAAACGGTCGAGGCCATAATTGGCCAAGACCGGCCCCGGCGCGGGATCGACAAACAATCCCGCCGCAAACGCCAGAATGAGATAACCATGCGCGACGCGGCCGCCGAACAGCGGGTTTGCCTTGGCGGCCGCTTCATCCATGTGCGCGTAGAAAGTATCGCCGGTGAAGTGCGCGAAGTGTTCGATGTCCTCCAGCGTGATCGTGCGCGACTTGGTCTTGAGCCGGTAGCCGATCGGCAAATCGTGGAAGCGGCGGCGGAACGGGTGCTCGCTCGCTTCTTCCGTGGGCGCTCCATTAATATGACGCTTGACCAGCGACGCCAACACGCGCGGCGAGCCTTGCAGCGCGGTGCGCCGCATATAATGCTTCACCCCGCGTATGCCGCCCAATTCCTCGCCGCCGCCGGCCCGGCCCGGGCCGCCATGGATCAGATGCGGCATTGGCGAGCCATGACCGGTGGATTCCGTAGCGCTGTCGCGGTCGATGAAAGCGATGCGGCCGTGAAACGCGCCGGCGCCGGCGAGAATCTCGGCGGCGAATTCGTTGTCATGACTGAACACGCTCATCACCAGCGAACCCTTGCCGCGATTGACCAGGGCGATTGCGTCCTCGGCATCGTTGTACGGCATCAAGCTCGCCGCGGGACCGAACGCCTCCACATCGTGCACGCTTTTTGCTTGCCACGGCGCCTCGCAGCGCATCAGCACCGGGGCCATGAACGCGGCCTTGGCAGCGCCCGGCGCGGCGTGGGGATCGCCAAACACGATGGCGCCATCTTTGGCGATTGCGGTGATATTCGCGCGCACATCCTCGCGCTGAGCTTGGCTCACCAGCGCGCCCATGTCGGTGGCGCTATCGCGCGGATCGCCGATTCTGATCCGCGCCAAGCGCTCGATCAGCGCGCTCTGCACCGCGTCCAGCAGCTGCACGGGCGCGAAGGCGCGGCGAATGGCGGTGCATTTCTGCCCCGCCTTGACGCTTATCTCCTTGGCGATCTCGGCGACGAACAGCGCAAATTCAGGGCTCTCGGCGTTCGCATCGGGACCCAGCACGCTGGCGTTGAGCGAATCGCGTTCGGCTACGAAGCGCACGCTTTCGCGGGCGATGATCGGATGATTTTGCAGCTTTATCGCGGTTTCCGCCGAGCCGGTGAAGGAAACCAGGTCCTGGCAGGTCAGGTGATCGAACAAATCGCCGGCGCCGCCGACGATCAATTGCAGCGCGCCGGCGGGCGCGACATCCGCCTCAATCATAATCCGAAACGCGCGCTCGGCCAAATAGGCGGTGGCGCTCGCCGGCTTCACCAACGCCGGCACGCCGGCGATTAGGCATGGCGCAAGCTTCTCCAGCATGCCCCAGACCGGAAAGTTGAAGGCGTTGATGTGGACCGCGGCGCCGTGCGGCGAGGTGTAGACGTGCAGGCCCTGGAAGCCGCCGCCGCGCGAAAGCAATTCCGCCTCGCCATCGATCAACACATGATCGTTAGGCAATTCGCGGCGACCCTTGCTTTGATACACAGCGAACGTGCCGATGCCACCGTCAATATCGATGGCCGCATCGGCCTTGGTCGCGCCAGTCTCGTAGGACAATTCATACAATTCCGCCTTGCGCGCGGTTAGCGCCTCAGCCAGCGCCTTCAGCATCGCCGCGCGCTGATGGAAGCTGAGCCGCCTTAAAGCCGCCCCGCCTTGCTTGCGGGCGAAAGCCAGCATCGCCGCGAAATCCAGCCCGTGCGAACCCAAGGTCGCCACCACCTCGCCGCTCAGAGCCGAGCGCGCTTCGGCGCGCTGCGTCGCCGGCGCATGCCAAGACCCTTCGGCGTAATTCTGCAAATGGATGGGCTTCATTGGCCAAACTCCCAGATTGCGCGGGCAAATTCATTGACCGTCCGAGCGGTCGGTTATAAAGGAAAAACCGCCCCGGAGCCAAGCGCTGTGTATACGACTGAATTAGAGCAAATAAAAACCGCCAAGCCCGAGCCAGTCGCGGCCGACGATCCCGCGCGCATCGCCGCGTTCGAAGCGCGCGTCGCCGCCGATGAATTCATCGAGCCCAAGGATTGGATGCCGGAGGCGTACCGGCGCACTTTGGTGCGGCAGATTTCGCAGCACGCGCACTCGGAAATCGTCGGCATGCTGCCGGAGGGCAATTGGATCACGCGCGCGCCGAATTTGCGCCGCAAGGCGATCCTGCTGGCGAAGGTGCAGGACGAAGGCGGGCACGGGCTTTATCTCTATTGCGCGGCGGAGACGCTTGGCACATCGCGCGAGGAGATGATCGAGGCGCTGCTTTCGGGCAAAGCCAAATATTCCACCATCTTCAATTATCCGACGCTGACCTGGGCCGACATCGGCGCAATCGGCTGGCTGGTCGATGGCGCGGCGATCATGAACCAGGTGCCGCTGCAGCGCACCTCGTATGGCCCCTACGCGCGCGCCATGGTGCGGGTGTGCAAGGAAGAGAGCTTCCATCAGCGCCAGGGCTACGAGATCATGATGGCGCTTGCTGGCGGCTCGCGCGAGCAAAAGCGCATGGCGCAAGATGCGCTGAACCGCTGGTGGTGGCCGAGCTGATGATGTTCGGCCCGCCGGACGATAAATCGCCCAACACCGAACAAAGCATACGCTGGCGCATCAAGCGCGAAACCAATGACGAGCTGCGGCAGAAATTCGTCGATGTCACCGTGCCGCAGGCCGAAGCGCATTGGGCTCAAAGTTCCCGACAAGAAGCTGAAATGGAACGAGGCGCGCGGCGCTTACGATTTCGGCGCGATCGATTGGGAAGAATTCTACGCCGTCGTGCGCGGCGAAGGCCCGGTCGCGAAAGAGCGCATGCAGGCGCGGGTGAAGGCTTGGGAAGACGGCGCCTGGGTGCGCGAGGCCGCGGGCGCGCATGCGGCCAAGCGCGCAGCGGCGAAGCTGGCGGCGGAGTGAGCAGTAGTCATTCGGGACCGCCGGCAACCTGGCCAGGTCCAAGCACTGCGCCTCGATCTGCAGGATCGCCTGCGCGTCCAAGCGGGTGAGAGCAATGACAATGAATGACTGGCCGCTCTGGGAAGTGTTCGTTCGCGGCAAGGGCGGGCTTTCGCACCGCCATGCCGGCAGCGTGCACGCGGCGGACGCGAAGATGGCGCTTGAGCACGCGCGCGACGCTTACACGCGGCGCATGGAAGGCGTGAGCCTGTGGGTGGTCGAAAGCGCGCAGATCATTGCGTCCGATCCCGCCGATGCCGGGCCGCTGTTCGAGCCGGCGGAAGACAAAATCTATCGCCACCCGACTTTCTACACCATTCCCGATGACGTGAAGCACATCTGATGGCAGCGCTCCCTCCTCTCGCGCACATACGCGCTGCGCCTTGGCGACGATGCGCTGATCCTGGGTCAGCGGCTCGGCGAATGGTGCGGGCATGCGCCGGCGCTGGAAGTCGATCTTTCGCTCGCCAATGTCGCGCTCGACCTGATTGGCCAGGCGACGCATTTTCTCGATCTCGCCGGCGAAGTCGAAGCCAAGAGGCCGCGACGCCGATGCGCTCGCTTTCAAGCGCGACGTGCTCGATTTCACCAATTGCCTGCTGGTCGAGCAGCCGAACGGCGATTTCGCCCAGACCATCGCGCGGCAATTCCTGTTCTCGCACTTCCAGGCACTTGCAGTTCGAGGCGCTCGCGCGCTCGACAGAACCGCGCTTCGCCGCGATCGCCGCCAAAGCGGTGAAGGAAGTGGCCTATCACGCGCGGCTGGCGAGCGATTGGGTGGTGCGCCTGGGCGACGGCACCGACGAGAGCAAGGCGCGCATGGTCGCCGGGCTCGATTGGATGTGGCGCTTCGCCGACGAATTGTTCGTGATGGATGCGCTGGAAGCGAAGCTGGCGCAAGCAGGGCAATGGCGATCGACAAAGCCGCGCTGCGCCCCGCGTGGGATGCGCGCATCGACGCGGTGCTTGCCGACGCAACGCTCGCGCGCCCCGCCCCGCGCCGGCCGGTGCTCGGCGGCCGCGACGGCCATCACAGCGAGCATCTCGGGCATCTGCTGAGCGAAATGCAATTCCTGCAGCGCGCTTATCCAGGGGCGGCGTGGTGAGCGCCAGCGCCTCTTCCTGGACCGCCGCGCGATCCGCCGGGCCGGACAGCGCGCACTGCCGGGTCCGAGATCGCTGGCGGTCCGATATGTCGCGCGATACTGTGCAACACAATCCCCGATCCCGAAATCCCCGCGCGTCTCGATCGCTCGATCTCGGCATCGTGCGCGAAGTGAGCGCGGCGCGCGTGCTGATCACGCCGACCTATACCGGCTGCCCGGCGACGCTGTTCATCGAGCAAAGCATCCGCGCGCGCGCTCGATGAGGCGGGCTTCGCGCATGTGCGCATCGAGACAACGCTTGTCGCCGCCTTGGTCCACGCGATTGGATCAGCGACGAAGGCCGCGAGAAATTGCGCGCCTATGGCATCGCCCCGCCGCCAAGGGGCGCGGCGCCGCCTCGCTGCGCAACGAGACGCCCGCGCAATGCCCGCGCTGCGGCTCGCTCAACACCGAGGAAATTTCCCGCTTCGGCTCGACGCCGTGCAAGGCGCTGTGGCGCTGCAAGGCGTGCGCGGAGCCGTTCGATCGATTCAAGTGCCATTGAATGAGCAACGACTTTCACACCCTGCGCGTCGCCGAGGTGAAGCGCGAGACGCCGGATTCGGTGTCGGTGCGCTTCGATGCGCCGGACGACTTGCGCGAGACGTTCGCCTTCAAGGCCGGCCAGCACCTGACCTTCAGGCGCGAGATCGGCGGCGAGGAAGTGCGGCGCAATTATTCGCTTTGTGCATCGCCCTAGCGAAGGCGTGCTGAAGATCGGCATCAAGAAAATCGCCGGCGGCGTCTTTTCCGGCTGGGCCAACGACGGAACTGAAGGCCGGCGACGCGATCGAAGCCATGGCGCCGCACGGCAGCTTCACCTGGGATTTCGATGCGAACGCACGCGCGCCGCTACGCGGCTTTCGCCGGCGGCTCGGGCATCACGCCGATCCTGTCGCTGATCGAAGACCGCGCTCGAGACCGAGCCGCACTCGCGCTTCACGCTTTGCTACGGCAACCGCACCTCGGCGGGGATCATGTTCCTGGAAGAGCTCGCCGCGCTTGAAGGATCGCTTCATCGACCGGTTCTCGGCTTTTCACTTCCTCGAAGACGAGGAAGAGGAGATCGCGCTGTTCAACGGCCGCCTCGACGCGGCCAAGTGCGAAGAGATTCTTCCGACCCTGATCGCGCCCGAGAGCATCGACGCCTTCTTCATCTGCGGGCCCGGGCCGATGATGGATGCGGTCGAACAGGCGCTGCTCGCACGCGATGTCGCAAAGAGCAAAATTCTGATCGAGCGCTTCACCACGCGCCGAGCTCTCCGCCGCGCAGGCCGCCGCCGCGCGCGCGCTGGAGGAGAAGGCCGCCGGGTTGAAGATGAGCGTGACGCTGAACGGCCGGCGCGTGCAGGTCACTTTCGATCCGGAGAAGCACTCGATCCTCGACAATGTCCGCGCGGCGGGCTTGCCCGCGCCGTTCGCCTGCAAGGGCGGGGTCTGCGCCACCTGCCGCGCCAAGGTGACTGGCCGGGGAAGTGAAGATGAAGGTGAATTACGGGCTTTCGGAAGCCGAACTGGCCGAAGGCTATGTGCTCACCTGCCAGGCGACGCCGGTGAGCGAAGGCGTGGCGCTCAGCTATGACGGGTGAGGCCGGTCCTCAATAGGGAAAGCAATTTTCCCGCGTCAGCGTAATGCCATAATGGGCGCCGAGCGCGGCGATGGCTTGGGCTTGGGCCGCGAAGGGATCGCTATTGGCTGGGCCGACGATGAGCATGTTGAATTTGCTGCGCGCGCGGCCGAGCGGCGGCAGCATGGCTGTGGCCAGGCCTTCGCCATCGTCGGCGCGCAGGGTGAGAAAGATCGGCATCGCCCGGGCAAGGTAGTCCTTGAGACCGATTTCCCGTTCGAACAAGGGAACGCCGGCCGGCGGGCGATAGGCGCCGCGCGCCGCCTCGGCGCAGCGGTGAAAATGTTTGGCGACGGCGTGCCGCATCAAAGCAGATTCCGCCTCGGCTTCCGCCTCAGTCTCGATTCTGAACCAATTTAACCCGCCGGGCGCCGCGCACACATATTGCATGCGGGCCTTATACCATCTCCATGTGCGCGAATTAAGGACAACACTGCCGATTGCGCGCCGCCATGCTCAATCTGCAATCTTGGTGTTGTCAGCAGGGCACATCGACGACGAGATAGCGATTGGCGTAGCGGTCCCATTGCCGTTCGCGGCGGGTGCACTGCGCCTCCGGCGCAATGCCATAATCGCGTTCATAGGCGCCGGCGCGATCAGCGTAGCGCGGATCGTAAGCGCCCCGCTCGCGTCGATCGGGCGCGGGCTGACTGGCCGCCGCGCCAAGCGCCAAGCCGAGCACCAAGCCGATCACACCGGCGGCCAGGGCGTCATCATCGTTATCGCGCCGATGGCGGCGGCGATCGTAGCGGTAATCATCGCGGCGATACTCATCACGGCGATATCGGTCATGGTGGTAACCCTCGCCGTAGCCGTTGTGCTGCTCATAGCTTTCGCGGCGATCTCGCGCGCTTGCTTCACCCGGCGCCAAGCTGGCGGCGGCGAGCGCGAACGCTGTCGCAAACGCCGCCAATTTGCGGGCGCTGGGTTTTGAATTGATCAGACTTGCCGACATGGATTTGCTCCTCCCCGCAATACTGCCGCGTCGGAGCTGAACCGGGGCTGAACACGGTGGCTCAGCGCGATGGCGGGCCGATTTCGCCGCTCGCCTGGCCCAAGCCGCCGGGGCGCAGTTCGAGCCAAAGCAGCCGCGCGGGGTCGGCGGGGCCGGGCAACAGCAAGCGATTTCGCGGAACTTGGCTAAATCCCAGCGGCCGAAAAAACGGCTCGGCGCCGATCAGAACAATTCCCGCCCCGCCCCGCGCGCGGCACGCCAGCACCGCTTCGCGCGCCAGCGCCAGCCCCAACCCCGCCGAGCGCGCGGTTGGATCGACCGCGAGCGGGCCCAGGAAATAGAATGGAATTCCCGCCTCGACCCGCCAGATCCGGCAAACCCCATGCACTTCGCCGGCAGCGTTGACCGCAACCCGGGAAAGCCCAGGCTCGGCCGCCGCCCCACGCTCACGCACGCGCTCGCTGGTCTTGGCAAAGCGCCCCGGCCCGAAGGCATTGTCGAGCACGATTTCGATGGCGGCCGCGTGCTCGGGCTTTTCCGCTATGAAGATGGTGGCCAATGACGTCCCCAGAATAACGTCCCAGAGTGAGGCGCCGCGCTTAGGGCCGGCAGGGCTTGGCGTCAATCGCTTCCCTGCCCGCGAACTCTTATTGCGCTTGAGCGCGTGGCCAGGAAGGTTATGGTCATTGGGACGCGAGACAGGGAGGACGGCATGAGCGCGATGGTGCGGGCTACTGTTGCGGCGCTGGCTGTGATGTTTCTGGGCGCCGCGCCGGCAATGGCTGAATATGTGGCGGGGGATGGCGGCGTTTCGAACGTCGTCGCTGCGCCCAGGCCTGCCCCAGCGGCGACCGCCGCGCGCAGGGTTCGTGTTTACGAAGCAACGCTTGCGAGGTTCCTGCAAACCGATCCGGTTGGGTATGAGGATGACTTCAATCTCTACGTCTATGTTGACAATGATCCGCTGAATAAAAGCGACCCGACAGGGCGAAATTGCTTTGGCGAACGCGCAGCATGCAGAGCATCGGAGAGTCGAGACACATCTCGCGAATTTGAGATCAGAAGGAATGCAGAGCGGCGGACAGGCGATGCCGTTGTTCGTGGAGTTCGCGATGGAGCGATCGTGGCTCCGCTCGTCTTGACACCACGCACCAGCGTTCCAGCCCTCACGGGAGGTGTTGGGGCTGCGGCCACAGAAATGGCCGTGCAATCCCGAAACGGAACCTTTGATGGCAACCGTGTCGCAAACGCATTTGTAGGCGGAGCGGTCGGATCTGCTGCTGGAACACTAGCCCAAGGCGATGCGCGAGGGCCAATCCCTTCTATGGCCTCCGGCTCACTTGGTGCTGGCACAGGCGCGGCTGTCACTACGATGCTCAACAACGCGGACTCAGGGCAAGCCCTAATGAGCGGCGTTCAACAGAATGCAACCAGCCCATTGGGGCTTTCGCTCGGCGCGGTCGGCGGGTTTGTGAGTTCAATGGGGGAAGAACTAGTAGGCGTGCGCCCGGTCTTCTCCGGCGCTGCTGGTGAGGCGGCGGTTTCCACGGGAAGCGTTGCGACGGAATCGTGTCCGCCAGCGGGTTGCAGATGAACCGACCGACGGCAAGGCCAAAGCTTGGTTTGCCTGTAAGGCTACTGGTCTATTTGATCATGGCGGTTGTCATTGAGCTTGTTATTTTGCAGTTCGTTGAACCGACAGCATCAGGTTCGTTGTCAGGCCAGCCTGACTCTGGCCACATCATTGGTGACATTTTCTTACTATTTTTGGGGTTTACGTTCGCAGCGGAAATATTGCCACGTTTGGTCTCGCGCTACCTCCATCCCAAACAATGAGTGCTGCGCCACCCTCAGGATTCTAAATTTCTGGCGCTGGATAGGGTTACATCGTTGCAGCGCCGTTTGTTTCTCCTCTCGCTCTCAGCCGCGATCATCGCGCCAGCTCATGCGCAAGCAGCAGGACCGGCGCCGCACAATCGCGCCGCACTGGTGCGCGACTTATTTGCGCCGCCGCAGCCGGATTATCTCCGCGCCAAGCTCGCCATCGACAGCGCGATTGATCCCTCCATCGACAACGCCGCGACCGAGCGCATGATTGCGGGCATGGTGGAGACCGCGCGCCACTTGGCTGGCGCCGGCGCCGACGAAATGCGCAAGCTCGCGGCGGTGCGCACGTTGATTTATCGGGCGGGGCCGTGGAACGAGCAGCGCCCATTTGCCTACGACCACGCCGATCCTTATGGTCGCGATCTGCGCAATAAATTGCTGGCCACCTACCTCTCGACGCGGCGCGGCAATTGCGTATCGATGCCGATTTTATTTTTGATTCTCGCCGATAAGCTGGGCGCCAATGTCACGCTTTCCACCGCGCCGTTGCATGTATTCATCCGCCACGTCGGTGCGACGGGGCAAGCAACCAATCTCGAAACCACCAGCGGCGCGCTGCCGGCGCGCGCCGAATGGTATCGCCAAAACATGCCGATGACGGATGCGGCCGTCGCCAACGGCCTCTATCTGCAAGCGCTGTCGCGGCGCGAGAGCGTTGCGGTGATGGCCTCGACGTTGGTCGAAGAATTGGCGCGCCAGGGCCGCTGCCAAGACGTCATCGACGTGACTGACGTCCTCCTCGGACAATGGCCGAACGATGTCGCCTCGCTCCTATTACAAGCCTCGGCCTATGGGCGGCTATTGGATGAAGAGTTTATCCAGGTTTACCCGACGCCTGACCAGATCCCGCGGGCTCTCATCCCGCGCTACCAAATGCTGGGCGCGATGAATCAGCAATTGTTTGAGCGCGCCGAATCTCTGGGCTGGCGAGAGCCTCCGCCAGAACCAGGCTAGAGGCGCCGGCCTGGTACTCGACCTCCCCACGCCAATTTCGTCCTTCCATCCTTGTAGGGAAATGAACGAGTTCTTGCGAACTCGGGCGCCGAGCCGCCAAGTTCGCGCGCTTGCCCGCGCTTGCCCTCCCCTCGCTCGATATTTTCCGCCATCGCTCGTTCGCTTTGTTCATGGCGGGACGCTGGTTCGCCACGCTTGCGGTGCAGATGCAGGCGACGGCGATGGGTTGGCAGATTTACGACGCCGCCCGCGCCGATGGGCAAAGCATCGGCGAAGCGGCGTTCGTGCTTGGGCTGGTGGGCTTGGCTCAATTCCTGCCGCTGCTGGGCTTGTCGCTGCTCGGCGGCCAGGCCGCCGACCGGCTTGACCGCAAACTGATCCTGGCCGCCTCCACCGCCGCAAAGCTGGGAATCGCCGCCGGCCTGGCGCTCGCGACCCTGTTTGCCCCGGAAAACATTATGCTCGCGGTGTTCATCGCCGCCATCGCCGCTGGCGCGACCAATGCTTTTCAGCCGGCCGCCGCCTCGGCGTTGATGCCGATGCTGCTGCCGCGCGAGGATTTGCCCAAAGCGATCGCCTGGTCCTCGCTGTCGTTTAATTCGGGGCTCATTTTCGGGCCGATCATTGGCGGGTTTTTGGTCGATGTTAGCGCGGCGCTTGCCTATGGCTCGACGCTGGCGCTGTTTGCGCTGGCGCTGGCGTTCACGCTGGCTCTACGAGCGCCGCCGCACCAACACCGCGAGGACGCCCAGACGCTCTCCATGATCGCCGAGGGCCTGCGTTTTGTCTGGAGCAACAAGATCGTGCTCGGCGCGATTTCGCTGGATTTGGTGGTGGTGCTGCTGGCGGGCGCGGTGGCCTTGCTGCCGGTGTTCACGCGCGACATTCTTCACGCTGGAGCCAGCGAATTAGGCCTATTGCGCGCGGCGATGGGCGTGGGCGCGGTGCTGGTCGCGCTGGCGCTGGCGATCGCGCCGCTGCGTACGAATGTGGGCGCGTGGATGTTCGGTTCGACCATTATTTTCGGGCTGACTACTATCGTATTTGGGTTGTCGAATGTGTTGTGGCTGACGGCGCTGGCGCTGGGGATCGCCCAGGGCGCCGACATGATTTCGGTTTACGTGCGCCAGAGCCTGATCCAACTCGCCACCCCCGACCCGATGCGCGGGCGCGTGGCGGCGGTGAGCTTTGTGTTCATCTCGGCGTCCAACGAACTTGGCGATTTTGAAGCCGGCTTGATGGCGCGCATTTTCGGCCCGGTGGCGGCGGTGACCATTGGCGGGGCGGCGGCGGTGGCGGCTTCGCTGGGCTGGATCAAATTGTTTCCGGAATTGGCGCGGGCGGACGGGTTCGAACCCGCGGCGAACTGAAGTTGGGCGGAAACCACATGCGCCGTCAGGCATGTTCATCCTCTCGAACCCTAGCAGACTAGGTGGGCGCCAGGTGCTCCAGGCCACGGCCCGGAGCAGAGCCAGCTCCCGAGAGAGATGATACGGTCCCTGGGATGAAGCGCCTCTCGCACGCCGCAGTAACCGCCCGGGGTGAATTTAGGGCTGTTGTTGGCGGCGCTCAAGCGCCTTCTGGACGCTCCGCCTGGACGAGTGTGGAGGAGTTCCATATCATAGCGCCCAAACACTGACCCACCACTCCCCGGATTCGCGCAGCGAAGTCCGGGGCCCATAAACACGAACGATTGAGTTTATGGGGCCCCGGACAACGACTTCGTCGTTTCCGGGGATGGGTGGGTTTTGTGGGCGGGAAAATGGTTTGATAGCGGAGAACACGAGATGAGCGTGAAGGTGGCGATTAACGGTTTCGGGCGGATCGGGCGCAATGTGCTGCGCGCCATCGTCGAGACCGGGCGCACCGATATCGAAGTGGTCGCGATCAACGATCTTGGCCCGGTGGAGACCAATGCCCACCTGCTGCGCTTCGATTCCATCCATGGGCGGTTCCCGGGCGAAGTGAAAACCGGCGAGGATTGGATCGACGCCGGCCGGGGCAAGATCAAGGTCACCGCCATCAAGAGCCCGGCGGAATTGCCGCACAAGGCGCTGGGCGTCGACATCGCGCTTGAGTGCACGGGGATTTTCACCGCCCGCGACAAGGCCGCGCTTCACCTTGATGGCGGGGCCAAGCGGGTGATCGTGTCGGCGCCAGCGGAAGGCGCCGATTACACGGTCGTGTACGGCGTCAACCATGCTGGGCTGACCAAGGAGCACGTCGTGATCTCCAACGCTTCCTGCACCACCAATTGCCTCGCCCCGGTGGCGAAGGTGTTGCACGACGCGATCGGCATCGAGCGCGGCATGATGACCACGATCCATTCCTACACCGGCGATCAGCCCACGCTCGACACGCTGCACAAGGACCTTTATCGCGCGCGCGCCGCCGGCCTGAACATGATCCCGACCTCGACCGGCGCGGCCAAAGCCATTGGCCTGGTCATCCCCGATCTCAAAGGCAAGCTCGACGGCTTCGCCATGCGCGTGCCGACGCCGAATGTGTCGGTGGTGGATTTTAAGTTCATCGCCAAGCGCGCGACCAATGTTGGTGAAATCAATGCCGCCATCAAAGCCGCCGCCGATGGCGCGCTGAAGGGCGTGCTGGGCTACACCAATGCGCCCAACGTCTCCTCCGATTTCAACCACGACCCGCGTTCGTCGATCTTCCACTTGGATCAAACCAAAGTGATGGAAGGAACCCTGTGCTCGATCCTCACCTGGTACGACAACGAATGGGGATTTTCCAACCGCATGGCGGATACGGCGGTGCATGTGGGGAGGATGATTTAGCGAAAACAGCCAATTCATTCGAGGCGCGGTTGGCGCGCGTTGCCGAAGAATTGATCGCCCAGGGCGCGCGCGAGTCGTGCTGCTTGACAACCTTGCTCTGGGCGCGCCGGGGACCGTTGCCGATCTCGTGAAAGACCAGCGCGTCACGCTCATGCGTGGCGACATCTTGCGCATCCATGAGCTTTATGACGCATTCGCCGGCGCGGACGGGGTATTCGCCGTTGCAGGCGCGGGCGAACGCGCCTTAAGCGAGGCCGCAATCATCGCAAAATTCATGGCCGCCGCGACCATGACGCTCGCCGCTTCGCAGGCCGAGCGCGTCTGCGAAGCCATCCTAGCGCTGGACACTCTCCCCCTCCGAATTGATGGCACGGCTGCGCAAACAAGTATAAATGCACATTGCGCGCGCTCGCCTACGCAGCAGCGCCATCTTATAAGAGGCGTTCTCTCATCACTGAGCCGTTCCCATGACAATTCGCCCCCTCGCCGGCCGCCGTGTCCTTGAACTCGGCACCATGGTGGCCGCCCCCTTCGCCGCGCATATTCTGTCACAACTCGGGGCTGAAGTGATCAAGATTGAACCGCCCACTGGCGACACCACGCGCGCCCTGGTGCGTGGCGGCCCCAGCGGCACCTTCATCGCCTACAATCATGACAAGAAAAGCATCGCCATAGATCTGACGACGCCACAGGGGCGCGGCGTCTTCGCTAAATTGGCGGCAAGCGCGGATGTGCTAATTCAAAACCTTGCGCCCTCGGCTGCGCGCAAGCTTGGCGTCGCGGCGGACGATCTGGCCGCAATCAACCCCGATCTGATCTATTGCCACATCAGAGGCTACGGCCCAGGCCCGCAGGCCAATGAACTCGCCACCAATCCGATGGCCGAAGCATCGACTGGCGTGATGGCCGATCACGTGATCGAAGGCCGCCCCAGCCGCCTCGGCCCCTCCTATCACGATCAATTCGCGGGCGCGTATGGCGTGATCCGCATTCTGGCGGCGATGTTGCAACCGAACTTGTCAGCAGCCGACCGCCGCATCGAAATCGGTCTTTATGAAACCGGCCTCCATGTCGCAGGGCGCGATCTCGCCGGCGTGCAATTGAAACAACAATTGCTGGGACGGCCCGAACGCGAAGGCGGCGGCGAATTTTCCATGCCAGGCTACGGCGCGTATGAGACCAGCGATGCACGCTGGGTCTATCTGCTGGTGCTGACGGATGCGCACTGGCGGAAGCTGGTCCGCGCGCTCGCAATGCCGGAAGCCGATGACGTAGAACTCGGCACGCTCCGCAACCGCAAGCAACAACGCGAGCGCGTCGAAGCCGCCGTTCGCGCGGCGATCGGCGCACTCCGCTTTGACGAGGTTGCTCTGCAATTGCGCGCTGGAGGCCTCGGCTTTACCGAAGTTCTGCCGATGGAGCGCGTGTTGGAGGCGCCGCAAGCGCGCCAATCCGGCAAGCTGCGCGACCTTTCCTATCGCGACTATCGGTTCGAGACGCCCGAATTTCCAGGGCAGGACGAATGCGCGCCTGGCCTGCCGCCGCCTGAACTTGGCGAACACACGGCTGAGATTCTACGGGCGCTTGGTTTCGACGACGCACAACTCCGCACGCTTGTCGAACAAGGCGCGGTGAAAGAAGCTGGCGAAGGCGATTTTCCCTGGGCGCCAGTGCGGCGTGCAAATTAGGGGTCAACGACACTACTCAAACACGACGTCAGCGGAACTCGTGGCGCTGCAGAAACGCTGCAAGCTCTTCATCGCGATTTCGTGCTCTTCGAGGGAAAGCCCGCAGCAACCATCTTCGAGGATGATCATTTCATAGTCGCGGTCATGGCCCTCGCGCACGAGGGCCTGCACCACGGCATTGGAGGAAATTCCCGAGCAATAGATTCGGGTAACGCCCTGCGCGCTGAGAATCGCGTCGAGGCTTGTTGCATAAAACGGGCTGACCCGATGTTTGACGATGTCGAAATCCTCTTCACGCTGGCCGAGATCGGGGTGGCATTCCGTGCCCCAGGTCCCCAGTTTGAAAATGTCGTTCTTGCGCGCGCCGGCGAAAATCGGCGAGGTCGCGGGCCATTCGCGATAATCGGGTGAAAACCCAATGCGCACAAAACCTATGCGCACGCCCGCGGCGCGCGCCTTGTTAATCGCCGTCCGCGTATTGGCGACGATATTGCGCGCCCGCGCCTGCTCGCCATAGGCTGCTTTGCCACTGAACCCGTCCGCGTGAACAAGGTCGTTCATCATGTCGAGCACCAGATAAATGGATTTGCTCATGCGGCGGCCCTCTTCATGCAACCAATTCAATCACAGAATAATTTCGCGCGCTTCGAGATCGGCGCGCTGCGACGAACTTAAACCCAAGAGTTCGCCGAACACATAATCTTCGTCCTGGCCCAGTGCGGGGGTCAAACGCCGTAGGCCCACAACGAGCGTTTTTGAAAACCGCGCGGGCGGCCCCACGGCAAGCCGTTTCGGAATGTCAGCGTCGCCAACTCCCACGATCGCGCCGCGCACCTTGAGGTGAGGATCGTTCGCGATATCCTGCATGTTCCACGATTCATGGGCGCTGATTCCGGCTTGCTGGAGCTGCGTCGCCGTCGTATCGGCGTCACATGCCTTTAGCCAGCGGCCAAGCAATGCATCAAGGGCCTCCTTGTGGCTCAGCCGCGCGTCCGCCGTCGCAAAGCGCGGATCGGATGCAGCTTGCTCATGGCCGAGTACGCGCGTCAGGGCGCGCCATTGCGCATCCGTGGCCACCGCGATGGAGAGCCAGCGATCGGCATGCGCCGTCGCGTAAACGCCATGCGGCGCCATAGCTAGATCGCCATTGCCAGGCCGTTCTGGCGTCTCGCCCAGGGTTGCCTGCACCAGCGCATCGCCAATCATCGCGGCGGAAACTTCGCGCGCCGCGAGGTCGACATGTTGGGCCTTGCCGGTGCGGCGTCGTTGGTGCAGCGCCGCCATGATTCCAAGCGCCGCATGCATGCCCGCCGCATGATCCATCACATGACGCATTTCCACCGGCGGACCGTCGCTATAGCCGCTCATCCAACCCAATCCGCCCCAGGCGCCAAAAAGCGGAGCATAGCCGGCAAAAAGCGAATCCGGACCGGTCTGGCCGCATGAGGAAAGCGACAACATCACGATATCGGATTTGACCTTGCGCAAGTCCTCAAAGCTCAGGCCAAGGCGAGCGATCACGCCAGGGCGGAAACTCTCCGCGGCGACATCACTGATGGCGACAAGCTGTTTTGCGATATCCACTGCTTCCGGTTTTTTTAAATTCAAGCGCACTGAAAGCTTGTTCGCGGACACTTGGTCGAAAGTAGCGGCGGTCATGCGGCCATAGACGGCGTGCGGCTTGCGGAACGCATCCGGGCGCGTCTTGCTTTCGATCTTGATGCACTCGGCGCCCAGTTGGGACAAAACATGGGTTCCGAATGGTCCCGCCGCGTGAATGGTAAAATCGGCGAGGCGAACGCCCGCCAACGGCGCCTTTGCCAATTTCATCACGCCGGCTCCGGCGTCATTTCGCCCAAATCCGGCGGGCCTCCGGAAAGGTGCAGGGGCGTCTCTCGGAATTGAAATGGGGCAACAAGCACTTTCCCGACGCGGCCATGGCTCATATTCACGGCTTCGAACAAGCCGCGAGCCTGTTCATGCGCGCCATTCACCACATCTTCCGGCGAATAATATTTGGCGACCGGAACGCCCATTTCCTGCGCCATGCGGACGATTTCATCAGCCTTGTGCTGAGCCATCCAGGTTCGGATATGGGCGTTGATCGCGTCACCCTGTCGGCTGCGCTCAAGCGGGTTTTCCAAAGCTTCGTCCTGAGCCCATGCAGGGTTGCCGAGAAGCTGAACCAGCCCCCGCCATTGACGCTCCTCCAGCGTCAGCAATTCAATGAACGCATCCTGGGTCTTGAACACGCCGCCATAGCGGAAGCGCCGCGTGGCGCGATGCTCCAGCGAGCCGTCTCCAAGACGCTGCAACGCAAAGGCGCCCACGAGCAACATCGCGTCCTGCACCGACACATCAACGAATTGCCCGCCACACTCAGGCGCCGCCCACAACGCCGCGAGCGCCGCCAACGCAGCGGCGGCGCCTCCCTGATAGCACGCGAAATGGCCGTAAATTTTCAGCGGCGGCCGCTCGGGAAAAAGCTCATTCGATAAGCCGTTCGGCAACAGGAAACCTTCGCCGCTGGCGTGGATCAGATTGATTTCCTCGCCGCTCCAATCCGCTTTCGGCCCGGCGGCGCCGAACGGCAATACGCTGACGAATACAAGCCCTGGAAAGCGCGCCGTGACATCATCCGGCTCTAGCCCCAAGGCGCCGCGCTGCGCTACCGGCGTGTCATCGATGAAGATATCGGCAAGCTCAAGCTCTCGCTGCAACAGGCGCTGACCATCTGGCGAGGATAAATCGCCAACCACACTGCGCTTACCTGCCGCGAGGTAAGCGAACAGCGCGCTCTCGCCGCTTTGGAGCAAGGGAGGCGCGGCGCGCAGCGACGATCCCGCGGCGGGCTCGATCATGATGACCTCAGCCCCCATCGCCGCAAGCAAACGCCCGGCATAGGCGGCGGCGACCGTGCGCGATCGCTCAAGGACACGCCGCCCCGACAAAGGCAGGTCGTCACATCCGCTCTGACCAATCTGGACCATTCCGGGCTGCTCTATCGTCAGCGCACAATCGGCAATTCGAGGTCTACGCCCGCGCCGTCGAGAAACGCCGGCAAGCTGACATCGCGCGAAGGCAGCGCCACGGTGGCGAAGCCCGGCGTGGTCATCTCGCCGCGCTGATTTTCCGCCGCGATCTCGATATCAACGAGACCGACTTTGTCCTTCACATATTTGCGCACTACTTTGCCTTTGCAGAACGTTGTATCGCCCATGATATTGAAGCGGCGCATTTCGGTGCGCACGCGCTTCAAGAAGGCCGCATCGCCCATCCAATTGGTGATCAGGCTCGCCATCCAGGACGAACGTTGCGGTCCGTAATCATAAGTGCCCGGCACGCCGACTTCCTTGGCCACGGACTCACGATGATGGCCGATGCCGGTATATTCGACGCCGCCGCCCGCTTCCGGGTTGCGGAAGAAGTGGCCCGGATGCTTCACCGCCACTTGCAGCACGACGCCGTGGGTATGGCCACGTCCGCTGCCGACAAGAAAGCCCATCGTGTCCATCAGCGAAAGCGGTCCGCGGGCAACGACCGGCAATTCCTCGCCAACCTGCACTTCTTCCCAATAGCGCACCGATTGGCCGCGGATGTTTTTTGGTTCGTCGAGCACCATTTGGTCGATGCGGTCGTGCTCCTCGGCGGTGTATTCGTGCTGCGATATCTCCTTGTACTTGCCGGCATCACGCGCCGCCTTGCGCTCGTGGCGAGTGCAGGTGCCGAGCGCGCGAGCGACAAGTTCGCTGCGCTGATTGAAATAGCTCGCCTCGACATATTGCAGCACGAGACGGCCAGAGAATTTGCTTTCCTTGACCTCAACGCCGGCCACGCGTTCGATGGCGGTGATGCGATCGCCCGGGCGAATATGGCGGAACAGCTCCCAATCATTGCCAACATAGAAGCCATGCACGCCAGGCAGGCCCCAACGCGTGCGGCCGACCCAGCCAAACGCCATCGGAAACATCGGGTGCGCCACTTGCGCGCCGTAGCGCGACGTCGCGCCATAGCCCAGGTCGCGATAGAGCGGATTGAGATCGCCAATGCCGTTGCACCAAACGCGCATGGTGTCCGAGGTGGCGTCCTGCAGATAAGGCCCTTCCGGGCGCAATTGCAGGCCGATCATGGCTTTCGCCTCGATGATTGCCTGATCGGTGATGCGGCCCTCAGCCGGCGCTGAACCGACTTCAGCTTGGATGCTCTCGTTGCTCACCTCAGGACTCCATCCGACAAATTCACACTAATGCACCAACCATCATACCCAGCAAGTCAAACCTCAACCTGCCGCTAAGCCGCCAATCGCTGGCCTGGCCTTGGCCATTGGGCGGCAAAGAGCTGTCCGTACCCCGAAAGCGTGATGAAGGCGGTGCGCATGTCCGGGCCGCCAAAACAGATATTGGTGCAATAGCCTTCTGGCGCTTCGTGAAACTCAATGAGCTCGCCAGCGGGCGAAATCACGCTGATCCCGCCATCGACCAGCGTCGCCACGCATATATTGCCGTCGGCTTCGAGCGCCAATGAATCATAGCGCCGATAGCCGGGCGCGCCATAGACCAGCGTGCCGCCATTTGGCGACGGCCACGGCTTTTTGCCGAGTTCGCCGGGGCCGAGCACTGGATAGGACCACAGACGGCTCGTCTCTGTCTCCGCCACATAAAGTGTGCGCCCATCGGCCGAGAGGCCAATGCCATTGGCGGTCAGCAGATGGTCGGCGGCGCGGCGGATGAAGCCGCCGTCGGTGCGCGCATAATAGACCGCGCCCCACATCAAGCGATCGTCATGCTTCTTACCGAAATCGGTGAACCAGAAGCCGCCTTGCTTGTCGAACACGATGTCGTTGGGGCCATGCAGCCGAACGCCTTCGCATTCCGCATAGAGCGTCTCCACTTTGCCGGTCTCGATATTCACACGTTGAATATAGCCGCCCGTATAATCTGACGGCGCGCCGGTGGGCCGAGAAAAACCATCGTCCGTGCGCCACTCAAATCCGCCGTTATTGCACACATAGCAATGGCCATCGGGTCCAATCGCCGCGCCGTTCGGACCGCCGCCAAGGTTTGCGATGGTTTTCACCTCGCCATGCGGCGAAATGCGCTTCAAGCGCATGCCCATGATCTCGGCCACGAGCACGTCGCCGTCCGGCATCGCAATTGGGCCCTCCGGAAACTCGAGGCCTGTCGCAATCACCTTCCCCTGAAGTTTCATTCTCATTTCCCAGTCTTGTTTATTCCTGGCTCGGCTCTGGACCTATGTCGCGATCGACGATCTCGATGACAGCGGGAAAATAGCGGCCAGAAAAGCCATTCTTTGCCGTCGATGCGTAATAGCGCTCGGCCAATTTCGTCGCATGCGCGGCAACGCCCATCTGCTCGGCAAGCTCCAAGACGCAGCCAATGTCTTTCAGCGTATATTCCGGCGAAAACGCCTTGTCTGGAAACTCGCGCGGCAGCATCGCCTTGCGCGCATGATTGCGCAGCGCAAAACTATCGCCGGAGCCTTTAGACACAACATCAAGCAACGTGGCGGGCGCCACGCCCGCGCGCGCGCCCAAGACCATCATTTCAGCGATCGCAACCACATTCTCAAACAACAGCGCATTGTTGATCAACTTGACGACCTGACCGCAACCAACCTCGCCGCAATAGCTCACATCCGACCCGATAAAATGGAGCATTGGGCCGATGCGGGCGAACACGTCGTGCGACGCTCCGACCATGATGCTCAACTCGCCGCGCTGAGCCGCCTCGCGCGTGCGCGCCACCGGCGCATCGGCGAAATCGACGCCGAGCCCGGATAAACTTTCAGCCACCGATCGCGCCGCCGCAACCGCTGTCGTGCTGAGATCGACGATCAGCGAAGGCCTGCGTGCGCCGCTGGTCAAGCCGCCATCGCCAAGACAGACCCGCTCGACCTGCGGACCGCCCGGCAAGGACAGGAAGACGATATCAGCTGCCGCCGCGACCTCC
Source organism: uncultured Alphaproteobacteria bacterium (assembly GCA_963732745.1). GTDB lineage: Bacteria > Pseudomonadota > Alphaproteobacteria > Caulobacterales > Aquidulcibacteraceae > Vitreimonas. The sequence continues at coordinate 190,531 of CAVTAT010000011.1, forward strand.
GCCAGCGATGCGGCGCGTTGCGCTTTTGTGCCTTCTAGCATGTCGAAAGCCCGAGCTTGCAGATCGAACGCGATCACCGCGCCGTCATGCTTAATCGCCATGTTGCGGCACATTGGGCCGCCCATAACGCCAAGGCCGACGAACCCTATCGCAAAGGGTTTATTTTCCGACATTTTGCCATCTTTCCGCGTCAATCCATCCACATGCCGCCGCAGATGTCGAGCGACGTGCCGGTGATCCAATTCGAAGCAGGCGAGCATAAAAATAGCGCCGCCTGCGCAATGTCGTCGGCATTTCCATAGCGGCCGAGGGGCACGGTTGCGTTCGCCGCCGGAATTGACGCGCCTTTATTCACGCTCGCCCACATATTGGTTTCAACCGGCCCAGGGGCGAGCGTATTTGCGTAAACGCCCTTCGGCGCGCCAGCCTTGGCGATCCAACGCATCATGCCATGCACCGCCGACTTCGCCGCCACATAAGCCGGACCCGACGAAACGCCGCCGTTCTTGGCGGCGATCGACCCGGCGGCGAGAATTTTTCCATAACCGCGCTCGCACATCAGCGGGAACAATTTACGCGCCGGATTTACAACCCCGCGAACATTGACTTGGAAAATGGCGTCCCATTCCTCATCGCTGGATTCGGCCAGCGGCGTGCGCGTGATGGCGCCGGCGCAAAGCACAAGAATATCGATTCCGCCATGTTCGGCGATGACCCCATCGATCACACTATCGGTGTCGGCGCGCGAGGTGACGTCATAGCGGCGATACTGGATGCCCGGGCCGATGTCTTCATGCTCGGCCAGATCGGTCGCAACGACGTGTGCGCCAGCAGCGCGAAATGCATTGGAAATCGCCCGCCCCATGCCGCCCGCGCCGCCAGTAATGAAAGCAATTTGCCCTTCGAGGCTCGCCGGCCCGCTCATGTGTTGCGCCATATCGCGCCTCCCTCCGATGTTTCCGTCCGCAGCCTACGCGAACCCCGCTGTCGCCGACATGGCGAGATCGCCGTCTGGCCCGCGCGCCCAAACCGAAAGCGTCGCGCCGTCGCCCTCGCACCCCTCAAGCGTGAACGCGCGCGAAACGAAGAGCGGATTGACGCTGCGGAAGTCGAACCGCATCATGCGCCGACCGCCACCGTGTTTTTGGGCGAAAAGCTGCAACAGCGTCGCCGTCAGCGGGCCATGCACGACAAGCTCGGGGTAGCCTTCTTCTCCCCGCGCATAGGATTGATCATAGTGGATGCGATGGCCATTGAAGGTCAGAGCGGAATAGCGGAACAGCAACACCGGGTCCGGTGTGACCGCCTCGCTCCAGTGTGGCTCGCCTTCATAGCGCTCAGGCGCCGCCGCGACCGCGCCTGGCGGCTGCGGGTCGCGATAGACGATGTCTTGGTCTTCGACGATGCGGACCACACCGCCACTTCGAATCGTATGCTCCACGGTCACAAAACACAGCGATCCGCGCTTCCCGCTTTTCTGCTCGATCTTGAGAATTTTGCTGCTCTTGGTTGCGTCGGCGCCAATGGGCAGGTCCGCCAAATACTGGATGCGGCTGCCCGCCCACATCCGCCGCGGCAAGGCGATTGGCGGCAGGAAACCGCCTTTTGCGGGATGGCCATCCACCCCAAGCGACCCGCGACGCACAGCCGGGTTGAAATACAGCCATTGCCAGCCGGGCGGCAAGGGATGGCCCTCGCCTGGCGCGGCCGCGAGGTCGAGCGTAGCGGCCATGGCGGCGACGGAGTTCGCGCGAATGTTTTCGCAGCGCTCCTCTTCACGGCCGATCCAGGCTTCGAACTCGTTCGCCATGCCAGTCTTTATAAACGAATGGGCAGCGGCCTCAAATTTTGCGCGAACGGCAGACGCCGCGCCGCGCTCTCGATTATTTTGGTCAAGCCCAACCAGAATTGCGCACAGATCAGCGGCAGAATATCGCAGCTCCGCCGAAAAAGAACAAATGGTGCCCAGAAGAGGACTCGAACCTCCACGCCCTTGCGAGCGCCAGCACCTGAAGCTGGTGCGTCTACCAATTCCGCCATCTGGGCACGTTTGTTGGGTAGAGCGCGGGGGTTTAGGGGAGCGCTGGCGGGGCGTCAATGCGCGCTTTGGCCTGGCGGAGAAATCGGTTTTGCCGCGAGCGGGGCCCGCGATCGCAATCAAAATCAGGCCGGTCGCGTCGCCTTAGCTTTCCGCGGCGACGCAAGGAGGCGGCGAATGGAACTGCATTGGTATGTGTTGATGACGGTCGGGGCGATGGCGGCGTTCGGCGTTGTTCTCGGCGCAACGGCGTTGCTGACCCGCGGAAAATAGACGCCTGGTCTGTGGCGCCTCAGCGCAGCTCGGCGCAGAAACGCTGCACCCGCGCGCAGGCGTCTTCCAGCTGCATGTTTGAGGCGGCGTAGGAAATGCGAAAGCACGGGCTCAAGCCGAAGGCCGCGCCGTGCACAACCGCGACACCTTCGCTGTCCAAGAGCGCGGTCGCGAAGCTTTCGTCGTTCTCGATCACCGATCCCGACGGCGTTTTCTTGCCGATCAGACCGGCGCAAGACGGATAGACGTAAAACGCGCCCTCGGGGACCGGGCAATTGAGGCCCTGCGCCTGGTTCAGCATCGACACCACCAGATCGCGCCGGCCTTCGAACAATTTCTTGTGCCCGGGAATGAAATCCTGCGGGCCGTTCAGCGCCTCGACGCTGGCCCATTGCGAAATCGAGCACGGGTTCGAGGTGGTGTGTCCCATCAAGCCGGCCATGGTCTTGATCAGCCATTCCGGGCCGCCGGCATAACCAATGCGCCAGCCGGTCATGGAATAGGCCTTCGACACCCCGTTCATGGTCAGCGTGCGATCGTAGAGCAGCGGCTCGACCTGGGCGATGGTGCTGAATTCGAAATCGCCATAGATCAAATGCTCATAAATATCGTCGGTCAGCACCATGACGTGCGGGTGCGCGAGCAGCACATCGGCGAGCACGCGCAGCTCAGCGCGCGTGTAGGCCGCGCCAGAAGGGTTGGACGGCGAGTTGAGCAGCAGCCATTTGGTCCGCGGCGTGATGGCCGCTTCGAGCGCCTCTGGTTTCATCTTGAAACCATGCTCGATCCGCGTCGGCGCAAACACCGGTACGCCGCCGCACAGCAGCGCCATGTCTGGATAGCTCACCCAATACGGCGCCGGGATGATGACTTCATCGCCGGCGTTCAGCGTCGCCATGAAAGCGTTGAAGATCACCGGCTTGCCGCCAGGCGAAACGTTGATCTGCGAGCGCTTGTAGGCCAGCCCGTTCTCGCGCTTGAACTTGGCGACGATGGCGTCCTTCAGTTCGGGGATGCCGTCGGCGTCGGTGTATTTGGTTTTGCCTTCGCGAATCGCGCGGATGCCGGCTTGCTTGATGTTGTCAGGGGTGTCGAAATCCGGCTCTCCAGCCGACAGCGCGATGATGTCACGCCCCTCGGCCCGCAACGCGCGCGCCTTGGCGCTGATCGCCATGGTGGCGGAAGGTTTTACGCGCTGCAGCGCCTGGGAGATCTGGCTTGTCATGTGCGATTCGAGGTCCAAAAATTCTAACGCGAAAACCGACTTCTGTCCTTGCTCCGGATTGCGATGAACGTCCCTTCTCCCCGTTCGCGGGAGAAGTTGGCCGAAGGCCGGATGAGGGTAGGCTCGCGCTACGCTCCCATCGCGCCGCCTCGGCACTGCGCGTCACCTTCTCCTCCGCAGGAGGAGAAGGGACCCATATCACTTCCGCGTTATTCGGCGGCCTGTTGGATTCTTGCTGCGTCTTCGGCGCGTTCGATGGCCAATTGCGCGTCGCGTTCGGCGGCGAGCCTTTGGTAGCGGCGCAATTGACTGCCGGTGCCCGCCGGGATCAAGCGGCCGACAATGACGTTCTCCTTCAAGCCTTCCAGCGTGTCGGATTTGCCGTAGGAGGCCGCTTCCGTGAGCACGCGCGTGGTTTCCTGGAACGAGGCCGCGGAGATGAACGAACGCGTTTGCAAGCTGGCCTTGGTGATGCCGAGCAGCATTGGCTGCGCGGTCGCCGGGGCCAGGCCGAGTTCGCGCACGCGGCGATTTTCATCCTCGAGATCGAGCGCTTCGACCGCCTCGCCCTTCAGATATTCGGTGTCGCCGCCTTCCATCACTTCGACCTTTTGCAGCATTTGCCGCACGATCACTTCGATGTGCTTGTCGTTGATCGGCACGCCTTGCAGGCGATAGACTTTCTGGATTTCCTCAACCAGATAATTGGCGAGCGCTTCCACGCCGAGGATCGACAAAATGTCCTGCGGCGCCGGATTGCCGTCGAGCAGGTAATCGCCCTTCTTTACAAAATCGCCTTCCTGCACCGGAATGTGCTTGCCCTTCGGGATCATGTACTCGAACGGCTCGCCATCGCCCTCGGCGACCACGCGCAGGCGGCGCTTGTTCTTGTAATCCTTGCCGAACTCGACGCGCCCGTCGCTTTCGGAAATGATGGCGTGGTCTTTCGGGCGACGGGCCTCGAACAATTCGGCGACCCGCGGCAGACCGCCAGTGATGTCGCGCGACTTGGCGCCGCCCGTGGGCATGCGCGCAAGGTCCTGGCCGGGCGTCACATCATCATGCTCGTTGACCGAGAGGATCGCTCCCACCGGCAGCGGATAGCGCGCTTCGCCGCCATTGGAGAGTTTCGCCGGAACGCCCTTGGCGGTCAGCACCACCATGGAGGGACGCAAATCCGGACCCTTGGCGGTTGAACGCCAATCGATCACCACACGCGAGGAAATGCCGGTTGCTTCGTCAAACTCGTCGCGCACCGAGACGCCCTCGATCAGATCCTCGCATTTCACCTTGCCGGCGACCTCGGTGAGGATCGGCGTAGCGTAGGGATCCCATTCGGCGATGCGATCGCCGCGCGAGACCTTGGACTTTTCATCGACCTTGAGCCGCGCCCCGAACGGCAGCTTGAAGCTTTGCCGCTCCTTGCCTTCGGCATCGACCACCACAACCTGCATGCCGCGGCTCATGACGATCAGGTCGCCGTGCGCGTTTTTCACCGTGTTGCGATTGATCAAACGCACCTTGCCGTCATGCGCCGATTCCATCGCCGATTGCTCGGCGACCTGAACGGCGCCGCCAATGTGGAAGGTGCGCATGGTCAATTGCGTGCCCGGTTCGCCGATCGATTGCGCGGCGATGACGCCGACCGCTTCGCCGATATTGACTTGCGTGCCGCGCGCCAGATCGCGGCCATAGCAAGCGCCGCAAACGCCAGTGCGGGTTTCGCAAGTGAGCACCGAGCGCACCTTGACCGATTGCACGCCGCTTTTTTCAACTGCGACCACGGTGTCTTCGTCGAGGAACGCGCCGGCGGGAACCACGACACTGCCATCGCCCGGATCGAGGATCGCGATCGCCGAAGTGCGGCCGAGGATGCGGGTGCCGAGGCTGACGACGATATCGGCGCCGTCGATGACAGCGGCAATCTGGATGCCATCCTGGGTGCCGCAATCCTCCTCGGTGATGATGCAATCTTGCGCCACGTCCACTAAGCGCCGGGTGAGATAACCGGAATTGGCGGTCTTCAGCGCGGTGTCAGCCAGCCCCTTGCGGGCGCCGTGGGTGGAGTTGAAGTATTCGAGAACCGAAAGCCCTTCCTTGAAGTTCGAGATGATCGGCGTCTCGATAATCTCGCCGCTCGGCTTGGCCATCAGCCCGCGCATGCCGGCGAGCTGTTTCATCTGGTTCTTCGAGCCGCGCGCGCCCGAGTGCGCCATCATGAATACGGAATTGAGTTCGCCGGTGCGACCGCCCTTTTCCTTTGCGGGCTTCGAGGTCTCGTCCATCATCGCGTCGGCGACCTTGTCGGTGCATTTCGACCAGGCGTCCACCACCTTGTTGTACTTCTCGCCCTTGGTGATGAGGCCGTCGGCGTATTGCTTTTCGTACTCGGTGACGCGCTTGCGGGTGTCTTCCACCAGGCTTTCCTTGGCCTTTGGCACCACCATGTCGGCCATGCCGAAGGAGATGCCGGCCTTGGCGGCTTCCTTGAAGCCCATCTGCATGATGCGGTCGGCGAAAATCACCGTCGCTTTCTGGCCGCAATGGCGATAGACATTGTCGATCAGATTGCCGATTTCCTTCTTGGTCAGCGTCTGATCCAGCAGCGCATAGCTGATCTTCGGATGCTTCGGCAGCAGCTCGGCCAGTTTCATGCGGCCGGGCGTGGTCTCGATGGTTTTACGCACCGGTTTGTTGGTTGCGTCCACCGATTCAAAGCGCGCCCTGATCTTGGTGTGCAAGGTGACAATCCCGGCTTCGAGCGCGCTTTCGATTTCGCCGACATTGCCGAACGCCTTGCCCTCCCCGGGCTCGCCTTCCTTGACCAGCGACAAATAATAGAGCCCGAGCACAATATCCTGCGAGGGCACGATGATCGGCTTGCCGTTGGCGGGCGAGAGAATGTTGTTGGTGCTCATCATCAGCACGCGCGCTTCCAATTGCGCCTCGAGCGACAACGGCACGTGCACGGCCATCTGGTCGCCGTCGAAATCGGCGTTGAAGGCTGCGCACACCAGCGGATGCAATTGGATCGCCTTGCCTTCGATGAGCTTGGGTTCGAACGCCTGGATGCCGAGGCGGTGCAAGGTCGGCGCGCGGTTGAGCAGCACCGGGTGCTCGCGGATCACTTCCTCGAGCACGTCCCAAACTTCGGGGCGCTCCTTCTCAACCATGCGCCGCGATTGCTTGACGGTGCCGGAAATGCCCTTGGTGTCGAGCCGCGCGTAAATAAACGGCTTGAACAATTCGAGCGCCATCTTTTTCGGCAGCCCGCACTGGTGCAATTTAAGATCGGGACCGACGACGATCACCGAGCGGCCCGAATAATCGACGCGCTTGCCCAGCAAATTCTGACGGAAGCGACCTTGTTTGCCCTTCAGCATGTCGGCGAGCGATTTCAGTGGGCGCTTGTTGGCGCCAGTGATGACGCGGCCGCGGCGGCCATTGTCGAACAGCGCATCCACCGCCTCCTGCAGCATGCGCTTTTCGTTGCGGATGATAATGTCCGGCGCGCGCAGCTCCATCAGCCGCTTCAGCCGGTTGTTGCGGTTGATGACGCGGCGATAGAGATCGTTCAAATCCGAGGTGGCGAAACGGCCGCCGTCGAGCGGCACCAACGGGCGCAGTTCCGGCGGGATCACCGGCACAACGGTGAGGATCATCCATTCCGGCTTGTTGCCGGAGCGAATGAACGCCTCCACCAGCTTCAGCCGCTTGGCCAGCTTCTTCGGCTTCAACTCGGAAGTGGATTCGGCGATTTCCTTGCGCAGCTGCTCGGCTTCTTTTTCGAGGTTGAGCCCCATCAGCAGTTCGCGCACGGCTTCGGCGCCGATGGCGGCGGTGAAGCTATCCTCGCCATACTCTTCTTGCGCCCGCGTATAGGCTTCTTCGGTCAAGAGCTGCTTGGCTTCAAGCGGCGTCAAGCCAGGTTCGAGCACGATATATTGCTCGAAATAGAGCACGCGCTCGATATCCTTCAGCGCCATGTCGAGCATCAGCGCGATGCGCGAGGGCAAGGATTTCAAGAACCAGATGTGCGCCACGGGCGCGGCCAATTCGATATGGCCCATGCGCTCGCGCCGCACGCGCTGCAGCGTCACCTGCACGCCGCACTTTTCGCAGATGATGTCCTTGTACTTCATCCGCTTGTACTTGCCGCACAAGCATTCGTAATCCTTGATCGGGCCAAAGATGCGCGCGCAGAACAAGCCATCACGCTCCGGCTTGAAGGTGCGGTAATTGATGGTCTCTGGCTTTTTGATTTCGCCGAACGACCAGGAACGGATCTGCTCCGGCGATGCGATCGAAATCTTGATCTGGTCGAACACGGGCGTCGCCGGCAGATTATTGCCGAAAGTGTTGTTGATCAGGTCTTGGTTCATGGCGTTCATAGTGGGAGTTCTCCCTGTGTTTGGTTTGCTCCCCCGCGTGTGGGGGAGGCGGCGAGCGAAGCGAGCCGGAGGGGGTAAGTCCGGCCAACGCCGGCGCCTGCCCCCTCAGTCAGCTTCGCTGACAGTTCCCCCGCGAGCGGGGGAGCAACAAGGTTCAATCGTTTCACTCGGCCGCCTTTGGCACGCGTCCGTCGGCCAACACGACATTGAGGCCGAGCGAGCGCATTTCCTTGACCAGCACGTTGAAGCTCTCGGGAATGCCGGCTTCGAACGTGTCGTGGCCGCGGGTGATGGCCTCGTAAACTTTTGTACGACCGGCGACGTCGTCCGACTTCACAGTCAGCATTTCCTGCAATGTGTAGGCCGCGCCATAGGCTTCCAGCGCCCACACTTCCATTTCGCCGAAGCGCTGACCGCCGAACTGCGCCTTGCCGCCGAGCGGTTGCTGGGTCACCAGCGAGTACGGACCGATTGAGCGAGCGTGGATCTTGTCATCCACGAGGTGGTGCAGCTTCAGCATGTAGATGTAGCCGACCGTGACCGGGCGCTTGAAAGTTTCCCGGTTTGTCCGTCGCGCAACATCACCTGCCCGGTTTCCGACAGGCCGGCCGCGCGCAGCCAATCGCGGATATCGCTATCCTTGGCCCCGTCGAACACTGGCGTCGCCACCGGCACGCCTTTTTCGATATTGCGCGCCAGTTCGCGCAGGCCCTCGGTTGAGGTCGGCAATTCGTCGGCGCCGTAGATTTCCTTGAGCTTCTTGTCGAGCGGCTTGCGGTCGCCGTCGCGCTCGAACGCTT
>CAVTAT010000012.1:0-11502 GCA_963732745.1 uncultured Alphaproteobacteria bacterium
AGTGTTGGCGGTGGGCTTGCATCCAAAAAACCACGACCAACAGCGCCACGACGAAATCATACGGACAGAGGTCGGCGTAGCGATAGAAGGGGAGAAAGACGTCCAGCCCGTAGCGATCGATAACGAATTCGGCGAATAACACCCAAGCCATGAAAAGGCTGGCGCCGGTCATCAAGCGCACCGACAAGGGGAGGTCGCGAAAGGAAATGGGTTGCATGCGCGGTACTCTGCCGCTTGAAGCGCGGTTTAGGGCAAGAGCAAAATCATGAGAATTGGCCAAATTGCGACGTTGTCGGGGCTGTCCGCATCGGCAATTCGTTATTACGAGCGGGCAGGGCTCGCGCCGGCGCCGCCGAGACGCGGGCGAAATCGCGACTATGGCCCGGTCCATCTTCAGCGTTTGCTCGCCATAAAGGCGGCGCGCGCAGTTGGCTTTGGCATCGCGGATGTGAGGGCATTGCTGCCTCTGATAGAGCGCCCCCCAGAGCGGCGGTTGGCGCTTGGCGCCCGTTTGGATCAACTGGATTCCGAAATTGGGCGGCTCAGCACACAACGCACGTTTTTGGCTGTCGCTCTCGATTGTCCTTGCCGCGATATTGCAGCCTGCGCGTTGATGGCAGAGCAAGCCTGACGCATCGACGGCGACCCGAAGAACAAAAGTGCGCGGGCGCCGCCAAGTTTGGCAGGCGTGCTAGAGGCGGCCTAGCGGAGCTCGCAGCCGGTGCTCCGCGCTTTGCCTGCGGGATCGCCCGCGCCGGGACAATCGCGCCGGCGAACATCGCACATGTGAACAACGCCGTTGCGCCGGGGCGGGACTGCCCATAAAGGTCGCAAAACAGGAGGAGGCATGCGGAATTTTCTAGTCGGGGCGCTGACGCTGGGGGCGCTTGGCCTGTGCGGGACGGCGTCAGCCCAGGATCTGAACGCGGTGGTGGCGCAATTGCCGTGCGCTCAAGGCGGCGAGGCGCCCGCCTTGCCCTCCAGCCGCGCCAACGAAGCAGCGTACATGGCGGCGGTTCAGCAATACAATGCCTGGATCGAGCAGCGCAACGCGGCGTTCACCTGCGGAACCGGAATCGGCCAAGTGATGGAGGCCAATTTGAAACGGCTGGTTGACGAGCACGATCGCATCCGCTCAGAAGCGGCGGCCTCGGCGGCGGCATGGCAGCAAGCCCAAAGCGCGCTCAACAATGGAGCGCGCCGATGAGAGCGGTCGAGAAAATTATGGCGTCCGCGATATTCGCGGCCTCGGTGTTTTCCTGGGCGCAGCCCGCGGCGGCGCAGCCGGCGGATGCTTGCGCCCAATTGCAGGCGGCGATCGACCAGACCGCGGCGCCGCCCGCCGATCCGGCCCAACAACAATCGCGCGCCGTCATGAATAGCGCCCTGCGGGATGGCCACACCGCCCTGCAATGCGGCAGCGCCAATCGCACCACGACAGCGTCAACTCAGCTCCCGCCCGGCTTCCTTACCGCGGACTATCAGTCGCGCTGCCCGCCGTCGACGCCTCCGCCGCAGCCGCCGGCGCGCGGGACCAACGTGCGGCAATTCAATGCCGCGGTTGCAGAATACAACACTTGGGTTGGCGTTAGCTCGGCGGCGTTGTCGTGCCGCAGGGCTGAACACCAGGAATTATCGACCATGAGATCGATCGCGATCGCGGCGCTTGTGGTCCACAATCTCGAAACCGAACGCCAGGTGCAGGCGGCGTCCGAAGCCTTCAGCCGCGGTCCGCGGCGGCGGGCAAGATAGCGCTTACGCAGCGCTAGAAAGCTAGCCCCCGCCAAGGAGCGCATGCTCCCTGGCGGGGTTTTGGTTTAATCGGCGACCTTAAGATTGACCGCTTTGGGGCCTTTGCCCTTGGTGTCGGGCAGGGTTTGGAAGTTGACGCGTTGGCCTTCGACCAATTGCGTGAGCCCAGCGCGTTCGACCGCGCTGACGTGCACGAACACGTCTGCGCCGCCGCCATCAGGGGTGATGAAGCCGAAGCCGCGCGCGCCGTTGAAGAATTTCACCACGCCATCCTGGGGGTCGCCCAAGGGTTGCCGGGGCGCACGATCGCCGCCGCCGCCGAAGCCGCCGCCGCCGCCGCCTTCACGCGGGGGCCCACGGAATCCGCCGCCGCCGCCACCGCCACCTTCGCGCGAACGAAAGCCGCCGCCGCCACCGCCGCCGCCGTAACCACCGCCGCCGCCGCCGCCACGATTGCCGCCGCCGCCGCCGTAACCGCCGCCGCCGCCGCGATTGCCGCCGCCGCCGCCGCCATAACCGCCGCCGCCGCCGCCACGGAAGCCGCCGCCACCGCCGCCGCTATAACCGCCGCCGCCGCCGCCACGAAAGCCGCCGCCACCGCCGCCACCGCCGCCGCCGCCAAAATTACCACCGCCGCCAAAGCTGCTTTCGCCGCCGCCGAATTCGGGCGGAGCCCCTTCTGACTTGTCACGACCGCGCTTTTTATCCTTCTTGCGGTCATTGCTGTCGTCGTTATCGTCCTCGAAACTCATTTCCACTTTTCCTAAATCAACCGAGGGCGCATGCCTTCGGCCGCGCGGACGCAACAGCGCACGCACGTTGACCAGCGAATTTCTGCTTTGTTGGGGGGATCAAAACTTGCCGCACGCCGCGGAACTTCGCACCTTTGCCGGCGATTTTGCCGACGCTTCACGCTTCGCTTATGCGCGAGAGCGGGCCCGCTAGCAAGCGGCAAGTCGCGCTTTACGCCGGATTCATCTGGCCCCGTTGCTCTTGCGCCGCAACGATGCGCGAGACGATCCAGGCCCCGGCCAGCTTTGAGGCGATGCCGGTCAAAATCGTGCCCCAGGCGAAAATGCCGGGCACCACCAACGAGGCAAGGCCGATGAACACCAATTGATCCAAGGGCGCCGAGGCCAGGCTGGAGACCATGATGCGCCGCGAAAGCGGGGCCTTGGTGAAGGTGTAGACCGCCCAATCCACGGTCTCGCTGATCAAGAACGCCGCGCCGCTGGCGACAACGATGGTGATCCAGGAGGTCAGCGTGGAGAGCAGCAGCCCGACGATCATCGCCCCCCAAATCCAGTGCTTCAGTTCGCGCTGGGCGAAATCGCGCACCACCAGAACCAGGCCGGTGACGATGGCGAGCGGCTGGAACGCGCCGCCGCCCAGCCAGGCGGGGATGTCCGCCGTCGGCACCGCCGCGAACGACCAATTGATGAACGGCATCAGCCCGACATAAACCGCGCTCCAGCGCCGCCCGGCGAAAAAGAACCCCGCCATGGTCGCCAGCACGATCGGCAGCGCGATCTGCCATTGCTGCAGGAGGGTGAAGATTTCGGTAAAGCTCATGAGCCGACCTCACCTGCGTCAGCGGGGTTTCGTCAAGGGCGAAATTTACAAACTACCGAGGATCACCCGCACGGATCGCCGGCGGAGTGTTCCTGGCGTGACCGGGTGACTGACTGTCAGTGGACGGCTTGTGTTTCTCAGCCACGATGCGATCGAGGACGAAGAGCTCGGCCTGGTGTTTCCGGCGCGGGTTGAACTGTCACAACAAAGCATTAGCGTCAACGGCCGCGCCACACCGCTAACCGCCGGCATGGCGGTGACCGCCGAGATCAAAACCGGCCGGCGCCGCATCATCGAATTTCTGCTCTCGCCGATCGCGCGGCGGGTGGAGGAAGCGGGGAGGGAGAGGTAGGAACATGGCTGGCAAATTTCTCACTGACGCCGATGTCGCGCCGTTGTTTCCGGGCACGTATATGATGCCCGTCCCGCCAGAGATCGAGGCGAAGTATGGCGATCCCCGGCTCACCGATCTTGAGGATCGCAATCCCGACGATCCGTGGGCGCATGCGCCTGAATGGCGCCCTCTGCCGCCGGTCAATCCGCCGCGCAATGCCGAGAGCCGCTATGTGCTGCTGAAGGATTACACACTAGCTTCGAATTACAGGCGCGAGCTGTTCGAGGAGGCGGATTGGCTAAATCGGCCCGGCTTTTTCCAACAAAGACAAGAAACTTGGGGGGGGGGGGGCTGGGCTTCGGCGCTCTACCGGAAAAGCCGCTCTGGCGCGGCATTTTACGCAAGGCGGCGCTTCCACCAGAGTTGATGTTCGGCGGAGATGTAGTCGTAGCCTCGCCACGCGTGCTTGCCCTGCTCACCGAGTTTGGAGTCGATCAACTCGAAACCCTGATGATCGAATGGACCGAGGACAGCGATCCCCGGATGCACGGCTACGTCATGCTGGACGTGCGGCGTGTGTTCCAGTCGTACGATTATAACCAGTGTGAAATGCGCTTCCATAAATCGCTGGGACGCATGATCGGCCGGCTAGGCGGAAAGCGCGGCTTTCGCGACGATATAGATTCGTCGATCCGCGTGTTCCACGATCTGTACGACCGCAAGCCTTTCGTGATTTCGCGCAAATTGGCACACTACCTTCGAGACAATAAAGTTCGCGGTTTGGTGGTGGATGACCCGGCGTCGGGCGAAGACGCGTTTTGGCATGAGGAACTGGCGGCTGGAGTCTCTCAATGACACAGCCTGTGCTGACGCCGCCCCCGGGCCGCGCGCTGAAGCCCGCGACTTACGTTGTTCCTTCGCAGAACAGGAGAGGGGATCGCGGGTGCGCGTTTTCCGATGCGCAAACTTGGGTGAGGGGTGCAAGCGCGAGGTTGAAGCGTAGCGCCGCCACCCCTCATCCGGCTTGCGCCGGCTATCGCCGCCGCAATCCACTGCGCTAGTGACACACACGCATTTCCAACATCGTCGCGCCTCGTTAGCGGTTCCCCGCCCGCAAACACCAGCCGCTTTTCCCCGCCGCGAGCCATTCCGCCAGCGCTGGCAGCGCGTCGCGCAATTCGGCCTCCAGTCCGAACGGCGGGTTGATTGCGAGCACGCTTGAGCCGAGCAATTTGCCTTCAGGCTGGGGCGTGTTGACCCAAAAGTCAGCGCGCAAGCTCGCGCGCGCGCCTTGCGTCAGCGCTTCGGCGTCGGCGCTCGCCAGCGCGCTTTCGCTCTTCAACGGCCGCCACCACAGGTACATGCCGTGGCCAAAGCGTTGCAGCGCCGGGCCGAGCGCGCGCGCCGCGCGGGCAAGTTCGTCCGGCTCTTCGTAGGGTGGATCGACCAGAACAAGCCCGCGCTTTTGCGGCGGCGGCAGCAGCGCGCCAAGCGCCTCCCAGCCATCGCGTGCGTGCACCTGAACATTCGCGCTGCGGGCAAAACTCTGCTTCAGCGCCGCATGCTCCTCTGGGTGCAGTTCGCAGGCCGTGAGAACGTCATGCTCGCGCAGCGCCGCCGCCATCAAGGCGGGCGAGCCGGGATAGGTTTTAAGCTCGCCGTCGGCGTTGAAGTCGCGCACCGCGCTGAGCAGGCGGGCGACCAGGGCCGGCGGCTCGGGCCAGGTCCACAGCCGGCCAATGCCGCCGCGCCATTCCGGGCTGCGCTGGGCTTCCTCGCCGGTAAGATCATAGCTGCCACGCCCGGCATGGGTGTCGAGCAGGGCGAAAGGCGTGTGCTTGCGCCGCAGCGCCTGCAGGCAAAACAGCAAGATTGCGTGTTTCAGCACATCGGCATGGTTGCCGGCATGGAAAGCGTGGCGATAATTCACGGGACTCGGCCTATCGTGGACGCCGCGCTTTAGCTAGGGCAAGTTCCGTTCAAACTGAATCGCTCCGCCACCCATCCCCGGAGGCCGCGAAGCGGCAGTCCGGGGCCCATAAACTCCGACGGTTTGTGTTTATGGGTCCCGGGCTCGTTGCTTCGCAACGCCCCGGGAATGGGTGGTGTTTCGATCTGAACGGAATCTTCTGTAGGGACTTTGCCATGCCGTTTCGCGACAACAAGGCCGCTCACCGTTACGAACTCGACGCGCCCGAGGGCATGTCCTACGCAGATTATACCGACGTCGCCGGAATCCGCGCCATCATGCACGTCGAAACCCCGGCCGCCGCCCAAGGCAAGGGCTACGCCTCCAAATTGATGGGCGAGATCGTCGCCGAGGCGCGCGGCAAGGGCATGAAACTGCGCGCCAGCTGCGCCTTCGCCGCCGCCTACCTCAAACGCCACCCCGACACCGCCGACGTGCAAGCGTAATCAGCTCAGTCCGCCGAACAGGCGGCGCGGACCGTGTTCCAGGCTTCCGCCGATAAAGCTTCGTTGCGCGCTGGATTGGCGGCGGCGCGCGCTGCTGTAATGCGCATGTCGAGGTCGGGGTGGGAGTAGAGCCATTCCGGCGGCTCGAAATCGATGTCCGGCAAAACGGTGTCGCGCGCCTCGCGATGCTCCTCGCCGGCTTGCTTGAGGCGCTCGAACGCCCGCGCCAACGCTTCGGGATCGTAGCCTGCATCCGCCATCAGCCGGAGTGCGAAGGTGTCGGCGCGCTGTTCTTGTGCGCGGGTGAAGCGCAACTCCGCCAATTGGCCGCCGAGCAGGATAATCTGCTGGGCCACGCCGCTTCCGCCAGTAACGGCCTCAAGGACAATGCCGAGCCCGGCGTTGCGATAGAGCGACACCATGGAATCGCGCGCCTGAACGTGGCCCAATTCGTGCGCCAGCACCGCCGCTAGCTCATCGGGATTTTCCAGCGTGTCGAGCAAGCCGCTGGTAACCAGTATGCGACCGCCCGGAAGCGCGAGCGCGTTGGGAGCGGGCATGCGCACGAAGGTAAGGCGTACATCGAACGGCGAGTCGCTGATGTACGCGAGTTCGTCGATCAAGGGCTCGATGGCCAGATCGGCCGCGCTCGTCTCCTTGCACGGCCGCATGATCACCTGCACCTGCTGCTGCATGTTTTCGCCGAGTTGTTCCTCCACGTAGAGCGGCGTTCGGCGAGCCAGCGGCTCAGCCGCCATTGGCGCGCCAACGAAAATGATCGCCAGGAGCGCGGCGCTCGCGGCGGTCAGCGCGCCGATCAAGATTGCGCCGCGGCGCAGCGCCCGTCGTTTGCCGATTACCTCGAGCTCGCGCAACAAAGCTTGAGATTCATGCGATAGCGCCAGGATCAAACGCGCGTCGGGCATCGACCTGGCGGCTAGGCGAATGCTCGGGCTGCGTGTCAGGACATCGATTTCGTCCCGCCGCCAAACATCGCTAATGCCCTCGCCGCCGATGTGAAGCCCGCTCTCGTCGATCGTGACGCGCACCGCACGCTCAGCTGCGGTTTTGCCGTCGAAAAAGCGGGCGTCGATCGCCATCTAGACGCCGCCCGAGATATCGAATGCGTCAGCCATGCCCTCGCCTGAGCCCGGGCCGCGCGAAGCCGCCTGCTCGATTTGCGCGAGGTCAAGCGCGCCCTCGATTTCAAGCCGCCGGCAAATGCGCCGCCAAACTCGCATCTGCGCGGCGACAATGCCAAAACCAAGCGTGCCGACGATTAACAACGCGTTGGAGAGCGCCAGCCAGATTACATCGCCAGCGCTTAGCTTTGAGCGCAGCTGAACCGCGCCAAACGAGATCGACTTGGTGATCTGCCGGATCAAGGCGGCCTGGTGCCAGGCGACGAAAAATGTCAACACAAGCGCGCCGCCAAATATTGCGGCGTAGAGAATGGCGATCTGCTCCAGGCCGATGCCGGTAGGGTCTTCAAAATAGCCGATGGCGAACATCGCGGCGATGGTTATCGCATAGAACACCAGCACACCGATAAACGCCAATATGTAGCTCACATACACCGGCTCGGTGCGGGCGCCGCTGGAATTGTCGTAGGCGAACGGCATATCGCCGAAATAAGTGTTCTCCCAGAGCCGCTTCTCAAGCCGCAAGGTCATCGCCGGCCCGAACCAGCCAAGCGTGAGGAAAGTCAAGATAAGATAGCCTAGGGTGGCGAAGCCGTAGCTCCAGGGCGAGCCCCGTAGCTCAAACCGTACGCCACGCCAATTGGTGCGCGAAAGCTGGTAGCGCCGGGCCACATAGATCGCGACTCCCAGGAGCACGAAGAGGAGGAAATACAGAAAGAAAATCGCAACCACCACCGCGCCAGGCCCCAGAAGAAACTGGATCGCCAAGATCGCCAGCGTCAGCGGCAATACTACGGTGAAGCACGCAATCAAGAAACCAATGAATAATTCCGATCCCTTGCCGGTATATTCGAGCGGCTCGCCGCCAATCGTGGTGTCGCTCCACAATTGCCGGCGTACGATCGTGCGCTCCCAGAAACGAAACAGCGTGAGCGTCGGCAGCGCTAGCAGCGCCGAGTAAAAGCCAATCCAGAGAAATTTCCAAACGTTGGATTTGTTTTCGACGTCCAGCCGAGCTTGTTCCGTCATGAGGATCTCCCCGCCGCGTAATGACGCACACACTAGCCGTGAACGCGAGATTGAAAAGGGGCTATCAATCGTGCCGGGCGTCATTTATTTGAAACATATGGCGCGCCGCAATGTTCAAGTAGCCACCTGCATGCGCCGCGTAGTTAGCGCTTCTTACGGCCGCACCGGTCTGTCGAAATCGCTGCGCGGGAGCTTCAACGACACCCACGGCGCGGCGATGGCCGGGCGGCCCGCCTATTGCCAAGCCATGAGGCGGCTGGCGAACCAGAAGCATCCGAGCGCGAACAGGCCGGCGCTGGCCCATGTCTGGCCTTGCTCGGCGATTGCGCCCGGCGCTCTTCGCGCGGCGGCGCCGATCGCCAGCGCGGCGACGATCGCCATGATTTGTCCAAGCTCAACGCCGAGATTGAAGCCTAGCAGCGAGGCGAGCAAGCGCGGTTTGGGTAGATCGAGCGCCGTCAGCCCGCCGGCGAAACCGCAGCCATGGATGAGGCCGAAAATCAGCGCGAGCCAAACGGCCTGCTTGGGAAAGCCGCGCGGATAGGCGTAAACAAACGCCGCCAGACCGAACCAGATCGCCGCCGGCATGGGCGCCAAGGAAAACAACGACGCCAATCCGCCAAGCGCCAGCAAGCCCGCCAGCGGCGCCGACCAGACGCGAAATCTTTCCGCGCCGCCAGCGCCAATGCCCAAGGCGACAAAAGCGATGCTGAAACCGATCAAGGCTTCGACCGCATGCGTCTGCGGACGCAGCGCGCCGATCGCGGCGAGGCCCAGTGTCAAACTATGTCCGAGCGTAAAGCCGCTGGCGGCGAGAATCAAACCGCGCAGGCCGGTCGCGCTGAGCAGCACCAGGGCGAGAATGAAGGCCAAATGGTCAAGCCCGCTCCAAACATGCGCCGCGCCGATCGGCAGAAATTGTACAAGCACGCGCCAGAAGGATTGCGTCGCCCGGGCGGGGCCGACGGCGGGGCGTCGATGCCGCCGACGACCGCACATTCGCCGAATTCGTCAGACAGCATCGGCTGGCGGTCCATCGTCACCGAACCGACGATGCGGCCGGCTTCCCTCAACGCAAGCGCCGGCCGCCATCGTGGAGCCGCTGGGCTCAAGAGCCGGTGCGGCGACATCCAATTCGGATTCGATACCACGGATCAGTTGCCAGACCCGGCGCGTCCGGGGGATCAGAAATCGGTTGCTGAGCCGGCCGCTGGCCGGGTGGTTACCTCGGGCCCAGGCAGTGATGGTGTGCGCCCGCGTGCCCAACCAGCCGCCAGCGACTCGCCGTGTCGAGCCCGACCTGTTCGAGCAGGAGGGTCATGATGCCGATCGAACGCAGGCCGGGATCGATCACGGCGGTGGCCTCGGCGCGGCCTGGGCGACGCGCCCGCGAGGCGGAGCAGGCCGGCGATGCGCTCGGGGGCGTTCGGCTCGGCCATGGCGGTGGCGTGCGGCAGCATCCAGATCAGCAGGTGCCGGTCGCGGTGAATCGTCGGCCAGCGACTTGCCACGTCGGCGAAGTCGATAGTGTTGTAGCCGGGCTCGGCGTCGTAGCCCGCGGCACGCGCCAGCAGACCGGCGAGCTCGTCCGCTTCAGACCGACTCAGCTCGGTCCGCCATTCGTACTTGATCATCGTGAGGTCGAACTGGACGGCGCGCCTTCGGCAAGGAGCCTTTTGGTCTCCCGACGGAATACCTGGTTAGCGGTCTCATTGCGGCCCACAACATATCGCCGGCATCGGCACTGCCCATCCCGCGCTGCGAATTGCGCAGCAGCGGGAAATCCTCGTTGTGCAAGACGGCGAGGATCTCCCAGTTCTTGTCCCACACACGATTCCAGTGCGCCTCATCCATCCCCGAGAGCTTCCAGCGTTGGGACCATCAGCCGTTGCTCCATCCGGGACTTGGTCGGGTCGCTCGGATGGGCCGGAAGGTCAGCAGTTGGAAGTGATCCGGCTGGCGCAGCAACGTGCTGTTAGGCAGCAGAAAGTGTGTCTCGGTGACGTAGCGGTCCAGCCAGCGGTCGCCTGGGTCTTCTTCCAGCCAGCGGTCGATTGACTTGCGCGGCGCGATGAAGCCGGCAATGCCGACCGAAGTCCTCGAACGCCATGACGTTGGTATGGACGATCTTTCCCGCGGTATTGGGAGTGGCGCGTACTGGATGTGGTAGCCGTCCAGGAACGCATCCTGCATGATCTTCCAGTTGGTCGGTTCGTCGAATCCGGCCGCACCGGACGCACGCCAGCTTGTCGATGTGGTAGCCGGCCAGGATCGGATCCATATCCGAGCCCAGCCAGGCCGCGACATCAATCGAGGCGTGAGCATTGTCGACCACCCAGATGAAGCCGTGCCGCTCCTCGCACGGTACTTCCACAAGGCCCTGCTTCTTGCGATCGATTTCGCCGAAGGTGGCATCGCGAGTGACCATCCGCAGCGATCCGTCGGGATCGTAGGACCACCGATGATAGGGCACGAGAAAAAACGGCAGCGGCCCTTCTGGCTGTCCTCAGTAGCGCACCGCGATGCCGGCACAAATTCGACAAACGTCCTTGACCCTGTGGTCCTTTTGGCGCACAAGCGATGACGTTGTTGCGTGGCATTTGCACGGTCATGAAGTCCAACGGGCGAGCGATCTCCGAGCCGTGGCAAACGATTGACGGGACACGGCCGAAAATGAGATAACGCTCCCGCTGCGCAGTACCGGATCCGTGAACTCTTGGCGCGGAAAAACCAACAACGTCGTCGAACTGTCAGTCGTTTCGTTACGAAGCAGCTCGATCGCCCGACGGATTGGTCCTGGCGGGGAAGCGATGTGGTCATCGGGCTCACTTCTCGGTGTAAAGGCGATTGGCATTCGAAGGCAGCCGCGCACCTGGGTTGAGTGGAAGACCCGGGGGATCCGATTCCAACAGCTGGTAATCCGGGATGCCGACGATGCAGTTCCTCAAGCGATGGTCAGATCGACGCGCCCAGATGTGAGCCCAGGCAGCGGTCACCCGGGCACCGAAAGACAAGTGCCGATTGGGGAGCGGGCCAAGTCGAAGTCGGCAGGATGGGCGAAGTTGTCCGGGTCGCGATTGGCCGAACACAGCATCAACAGCAACTGGTCGCCTCGGCGATGCTGACCCCGCCGAGCTCGACATCCCGGGTCGCGCGGCCGGCCGGCGGCAACGGGTGCTTCGATGCGAAGAATCTCCTCAACGGCCTTGGGAATCACAGCCGGGTCGGCGATGATCACGTCCCGTTGGGCGGGGTTGC
>CAVTAT010000013.1:0-221726 GCA_963732745.1 uncultured Alphaproteobacteria bacterium
CGAGCGCGACGCGGACCTGGCCGCCAAGGCCCGCGCACGCCCAACCAAGATGGGTTTCCAGGATCTGCCCGACATTCATCCGCGAGGGCACGCCCAGCGGATTGAGCACCACATCGACATGCGTGCCATCGTCCAGGAACGGCATGTCCTCCACCGGCACGATCTTCGAGATCACGCCTTTATTGCCGTGACGGCCGGCCATCTTGTCGCCCGGCTGCAGCTTGCGCTTCACCGCCACGAACACCTTGACCACTTTCATCACGCCCGGCGGCAATTCATCGCCGCGCTGCAGTTTCTCAACCTTGTCAGCAAAGCGCGCGTCGAGACGCTTCTTGGCGTCGTCATATTGCTTCTTGAGCGCTTCGATTTCGGTCATCGCGGTTTCATCGTCGAGACCGATCTGCCACCATTGCCCGCGCGACAAATCGTCGAGCCCGGCATCGGTGACTTCGCCCTTCTTGAAGCCTTTCGGTCCCGAGGCGGCTTGCTTGCCGAGCAGAATTTCGCGCAAGCGGCCGAAAATATTGCGCTCCAGGATCGCGAGTTCGTCGTCGCGGTCCTTCGACAGGCTTTCGATCTCCTCGCGCTCGATCTGCATCGCGCGCTGGTCCTTCTCGACGCCGTGGCGGTTGAACACGCGCACTTCGACGATGGTGCCGTTGACGCCCGGCGGCAGCCGCAGCGAGGTGTCGCGCACATCGGAGGCTTTTTCGCCGAAGATAGCGCGCAGCAGTTTTTCTTCCGGCGTCATCGGCGATTCCCCCTTCGGGGTCACCTTGCCGACCAGAATATCGCCCGGCTCCAATTCGGCGCCGATGGCGACAATGCCGGCTTCATCGAGATTGCGCAGCGATTCCTCGCCTACGTTCGGAATGTCGCGGGTGATTTCTTCCGGGCCAAGCTTGGTGTCGCGGGCGGCCACTTCGAATTCCTCGATATGGATCGAGGTGAACACGTCGTCCTTGACGATGCGCTCACTGATCAGGATCGAGTCCTCGAAATTATAGCCGTTCCACGGCATGAACGCGACCAGCACGTTGCGCCCAAGCGCCAGTTCGCCCAACTCGGTCGATGGGCCGTCGGCGATGATGTCGTCCTGGCTCACCACATCGCCGACGCGCACGATCGGACGCTGGGTGATGCAGGTGTTCTGGTTCGAGCGTTGGAATTTGAGCAGCCGATAAATATCGACGCCGGGCTTGGTCGGGTCGCGCTCATCGGTGGCGCGCACGACGATGCGTTGGCTATCGACCTGCTCGACAATGCCAGTGCGGCGGGCCTGCACCGCGGCGCCGAATCGCGCGCCACCGTGCCTTCCATGCCGGTGCCGACGATCGGCGCATCGGCGCGCAACAGCGGCACCGCTTGGCGCTGCATGTTCGAACCCATCAGCGCGCGGTTGGCGTCGTCGTTCTCAAGGAACGGGATCAGGGCGGCGGCAACCGAAACAACTTGTTTCGGCGACACGTCCATCAGGTCGATCTCCTCGCGCGGGATCAGCATGGCTTCGCCGTTTTCGCGCGCCTGCACCAGATCTTCGGCAAGGTTTCCCTTGGCGTCGATGCCGGCATTGGCTTGGGCGATCTTGTGCTTCACCTCTTCCATCGCCGAGAGATAGACGATCTCGTCGCTGGGCTTGCCGTGCGACACCTTGCGATACGGGCTTTCGATGAAGCCGTACTTGTTGACGCGCGCATGCGTCGCCAGCGAATTGATCAGGCCGATGTTCGGGCCTTCCGGCGTCTCGATCGGGCAGATGCGGCCGTAATGGGTCAAGTGCACGTCGCGCACTTCAAAACCGGCGCGCTCACGCGTGAGACCGCCCGGGCCAAGCGCCGAGAGGCGACGTTTGTGGGTGATTTCCGACAAAGGATTAGTCTGGTCCATGAATTGCGACAGCTGCGAGGAGCCGAAGAATTCGCGCACCGCCGCCGCCGCCGGCTTGGCGTTGATCAGATCGTGCGGCATCACGGTTTCGATATCGACCGAACTCATCCGCTCCTTGATCGCGCGCTCCATGCGCAGCAAGCCAATGCGGTATTGGTTTTCCATCAACTCGCCGACCGACCGCACACGGCGATTGCCGAGATTGTCGATATCATCGACCTCGCCGCGCCCATCGCGCAATTCGGTCAGCGTGCGAAGCACTTCGAGGATATCCTCCAGGCGCAGCGTGCGAAGATTGTCATCGGTGTCGAGCCCGAGGCGCATGTTCATCTTCACCCGGCCGACAGCGGAGAGATCATAGCGCTCGGAATCGGAGAACAGCGCGTTGAACAGCACTTCGGCGGTGTCGATGGTCGGCGGCTCGCCGGGGCGCATGACCCGGTAAATGTCAAACAGCGCCTGCTCGCGATTCTCGTTCTTGTCGAGCTTCAGCGTGTTGCGAATGTAAGGGCCGACCGTGGCCGGGTCGATGTCGAGGATCGGCAGATCGGTGACGCCGGCCTCGATCAAAGTGGCGAGCACGGCCTCGCTCAGCGAATTGCCGGCTTCGATGTAGATTTCGCCGGTTTCCGGATTGACGATATCCTCGGCGATGTAGCGATCGAACAAATCCTCGCTCGGCACCATGATTTCGACGATTCCGTCCTCGACCAATTTGTTGGCGACGCGCGCGGAAATCTTCTTGCCGGCCTCGGCCACCACTTTCAGCGTCTTGGCGTCGACCAGATCATAGTTCGGTTTCACCCCGCGCCAGCGCTCGGCCCGGTAGCGCGTGGTCCAGCCGGCGCGCGTGCGCTTGTAGACCGAGGTTTGATAAAATGTGTTGAGCACTTGCTCGCTCGACATGCCGAGCGCGTAGAGCAACGTCGTCGCCGGCAATTTGCGCTTGCGATCGATGCGCACGAACATGATATCCTTGGCGTCAAACTCGAAATCGAGCCACGAGCCGCGGTACGGGATCACCCGCGCGGCGAACAGCAGCTTGCCGGAAGCGTGGGTCTTGCCCTTGTCGTGATCGAAGAACACGCCCGGCGAGCGGTGCATCTGCGACACAATCACCCGCTCGGTGCCGTTGACCACGAACGTGCCCTTGTCGGTCATCAGCGGAATGTCGCCGAGATAGACGTCTTGTTCCTTGATGTCCTTGACCGATTTTGCGCCGGTTTCCTCATCGGTTTCGAACACGATCAGGCGCAGTTTCACTTTCAGCGGCGCGGCGTAAGTCATGTCGCGCTGTTGGCATTCCTCGACGTCGAACTTCGGCTCCTCGAATTCGTAGGAGACATATTCCAGCACCGCGCGATCGGAGAAATCGCGGATCGGGAACACCGATTTGAAGACCGCTTGCAGGCCTTCCTCAATGCGCTCATAAGAGCGTTGTTCCTTTTGCAGGAACTGATCGTAGGAGCTCTTTTGCACCTCGATCAAATTGGGCATCGCCCCCATTTCCGGGATCTTGCCAAACGATTTGCGAATTCGCTTCTTACCGGTGAACGACAGAGCCATTCGCTCTCCCCTTGCGCGCCGCTAACCACGAAGCGGACCTCCGGCCGAAAGGTCCGCTGCCGCCCTTATGGCTCAGTCCGCGTCTCGCGCCGCGGCTGGAGCACGTGTCGGAGCCGCGCGGGCGGGCGCTGCTCCGGCGCATTTTGTACAAAATGCGCGATGGCGAATTCCAGCGCCGCAGCGGCGCCGGAATTCGCTGATGTTGGCGCGATTACTTCAAATCAACTTTGGCGCCGGCCTTTTCGAGCTGGGCCTTGAATTTTTCGGCATCGGCCTTGTTCACGGCTTCCTTCACGGCCTTCGGCGCGCCTTCAACCAGATCCTTGGCTTCCTTGAGGCCAAGGCCGGTGATCGCGCGCACTTCCTTGATCACTTCGATCTTCTTGTCGCCGGCGCCGGTGAGCATGACCGTGAACTCGGTCTTCTCTTCGACGGCGGCGGCGGGACCAGCCGCGGCGGCGGCGACGGCAACCGGCGCGGCGGCCGAAACGCCCCACTTTTCTTCCAGCAGCTTCGACAGCTCGGCCGCTTCCATCACGGTCAAGGACGAGAGATCTTCAACGATTTTATCAAGCTTCGACATGTTTTCCTCTGACGTTTGAATGTTGCAAAATTTCCTGCGGAAATGACTTAGGCGGCGTCCTTGGTGGCGTAGGCGTTGATCACGCGCGCCAATTGGCCGCCGGGCGCTGCGAGCACGCCGGCGATCTTGGTGGCGGGGGCCTGCAACAGCCCCACGATCTTGCCGCGCAATTCGTCGAGCGAGGGCAAAGTGGCCAACGCGGTGACGCCCTGCTTGTCCAGCACGGAATCGCCAAAAAGCCCGCCGAGAACGACGAACTTTTCCTTTTCCTTGGCGTAGGCGACCGTGACCTTGGCGGCCGCGATCGGATCGCTGGAATAGGCAATCACCGTGGGGCCAGTGAACATAGACGCCGCGGCGGCCTTGGGGGTGCCGTCGATCGCCAATTTCACAAGCCGGTTTTTCACTACCTTGAGCGAGGCGCCGGCTTGACGCAGGCGCGAACGCAACACTGTCATTTCCGCAACGCTTAGTCCGGAATAATGGCCGACCACCATCGCTCCGGCGCCAGCGAAAACGCCTTTCAGCGATTCCACCGTTTCGGCCTTCTGAGCACGATCCATTGCGGTCTCCTTCAAACAGGCCCCAGCCAATCCGGCGCCTGGCGCACAGGCGGATCGGCCGACGACGGAAAATCCGGGGTCGGCGCGACGCCGCGCTGCCTGTCCCAGAAGCCCGCCAACAGAGCAGGCCTTGACAGCCCACCCGGAAAAACGTCAGCATCCGTCTCGTGCCGGCCCCTGAAAGCACGGGTTTAACCCCTGGCTTTCAAAGATTTAAGCCGCGCGCGCGACAACCCTTTCGGGCAGCTCACGTGCGTGGCGCCTGCAGTCTTGGACAGTTTCGACGGGTAGAATGCCCGGCGAACGGCGGGATATGCACGCTTTGTTGCAGCGCCGCAAGGGGGTGAATGGGGCGTTTTTGTGGCACGCTTTGGGTTGCCGCTAGCCCCACGCCCCTCTCGCCAGCTGCGGCCATCGGGTAGCCAGGAAAAGCGCTCGATTGGCGCCACCAAGCGCCGAACCTCACTTCCAGGCGCCAAGGATCGCGCCGATCAGCGTGAACGACACCGTGTTGTAACCGGCATTGATCAGGAACAGTTTCAGGCTGCGCTGCTCGAACAGATATTGCACGCCGATGGCCGCGCCCACCCAAGCCGAGCCCGCGCAGAGCCCGTAGAGCGCTGCTGCGGGGTTGAGCGTCGGCCCAAGGAACATCGCAAACGTCGAGGCTTGCACCAACGCCAGCGCGAAGGCGCCGCCATAGGTGGTCGCGGGGTTAGCGGCGCGCGCTTTCGCTTCCGTCATGCCGACTTCGCCCATCCAGGCTTTGCCAAACAGCGGCCCGTACCAGACATAGCCCAGCGGAAACGACGACAGCGCCGCCGCCAGCACAGCCAGCCAATTGATTTCCATTTACGCCTCCCCTTCGTGCGGCCCAAACGCCGCTTCCAAATTCAACCCGCCGCGTCGTAAGCGCGTTTGACGATCGCAACCAATTTGGCGTCGACTTCAACGACACTGGTGAGCGACGCAATGTATTGGCACATGCCCCCTGGCGCTTGGCGCTTGACGCGCGGATCGTTGATGTCGTCCTGCAGGTTGAGCCCAAGCTCAAAACGCTCGTTGGTTTTCGGGCCGAGCATTGCGAATTGCTTTTTGCGCCGCAGCGACAGATAGCCCTTCTTCGGCGCGATCTCGAACTCGCCGAATTTCTCGATCGCCGCCATCAGCTTTTCGTGGACCGGGCGCAGATGGGCTTTCTTGCCAGCATAGATTTCGTCCAGCACATTGTCAGCGCCCGCCTTCGCGGCGCCATCGGATTTGAGCGCGTGATGGATGAGCGTGTTGGCGTCGCCATGGCCGAGACCGTATTGCTCCATCAGCCAGGCGCGAATTTCGCCGTGCTTGGTTTTGCCGGACTTGGCGATGGCGGCGCTAAACTGCACCAGGCTTTTGCCGGATTTCTGTTCGATGTTCGCGAGTTGCGTCGCCACTGCTTTGTCCAGGTCAGCCATCTTGGCGCTCCTCGGCATTGCCGCTATCGACGTAGCGGATCAGGCGCGTGAATTGTTCCGTGAACACGTGATCCACCGGCGGTGCGAGGTTCAGCAGCGCCAGACCCGCATCGCCAGAGACGCGATAGCTCATGGTGATTTTCACGCCGCCCTCATGCGGCGCCACCACAAAGCTCAACACCCCGTTCACGCCCATTTCCTGCAGCGGCCCCAGCGCGCCCTGCACACGCAGCGTGCGGACGCCTTCGTGCTCCATCACCAGGACGACACGGCCGTGCTCAACCGATTGGCCCTCTCCCCAACGTTCGCAGAAACATCCACCCGCGCGCGCATCGAGGGTCATTCGGCGCGCATCGCCCGAATAAGTATGCGCCGGGCTCCACCAGCGCCCGATCTGGCCAATCGCGCGCCAGGCATGCTCGGGCGACGCGGCGGTGACCGTTTCGGCTTGCAGGAGGAACGCGCTCGGCGAAGCGGAGATGACCTCCGCCGAAGCACGCGTTGGCATTATCAACGCGGCGATCGCCACAAGCATAAAGAAGAGACGCATCATTTCCCCCTCGCGGCTAAGCGCGCACGCGCGCGGCATCTTCCAACAAATCGAAATGCGCGCGCAATTGCGCTGCGGCGCGATCGAAAAAGCCGACGTCCCGGTGCGTGCGCGCTTGCATCACTCCGCCCTCCATGGCGGTGAGCACGAACTGCGCCAGCGCGCTCTTGTCGGTTTTTCGCGGCAAGCGTTTGCCCGCGTCGGCGAGGCATTGTTCGATCGCCGCGGTCCAGCCTTTGAAATTCACCGCCAGCAATTCGCGTACTTTCGGGTCGGGCTCATGCAGCTCCAGCGCCAGCGAGCCGATCGGACAGCCATAAGTGCAATCGCTAGAGACGATCAGCGCGCGGTAATGGCTGAGCAGCGCGAAAATTTTCTCGATCGGATCGGAAACCCCGGCCCAGGCCGGCGCCAGCAGCATGTCATCGATGCCGTCGCGATAAGCCTCCAGCACCCCGATCAAAACGTCCTGCTTGGAGGGAAACGCGTGATAAAGGCTGCCGGAATTGAGCTGCGTGCGGCTGAGCAGGTCGGCTATAGAGGTTGAATTGTAGCCCTTGAGCCAGAACAGCTCCATGGCGGCCAGGATGATTTTGTCGCGCGGAGACGGAGCGCTCATGGCCCTTGCTTGATCGATCAATCAAGGATTGTCAAGCGCCGCGATTGGGAGCGCGGGGCCTCCAGCCCCGCGTGGCGCCGCGCTTATTGTCATGCGGCGCCGGAGGCCCCGGGCTCCAACTTGCAACGCTCCAATCGCTTAGCCCACCGCCAGCGCGTTGCTTGGATCGACGCGCACGCCGGGGCCCATGGTCGAGGAGAGCGCCACTTTGCGCACGTAAGTCCCCTTCGCGCCTGACGGTTTGGCTTTCGCCACCGCGTCGATGAAGGCTTTCACGTTTTGCAAAATTTGCGCTTCGCTGAAGCTGGCCTTGCCGACGCCGGCCTGGATGATGCCGGCTTTTTCGACCCGGAACTCGACCGCGCCGCCCTTGGCGTCGTTCACCGCCTTGGTCACGTCCATGGTGACGGTGCCAACCTTGGGGTTTGGCATCAGCCCGCGCGGACCCAGCACTTTGCCCAGACGACCCACCAGGGCCATCATATCGGGCGTGGCGATCAGGCGTTCGAAATCGATCTTGCCGCCTTGGATCGTCTCCATCAGATCCTCGGCCCCGACAATGTCAGCGCCGGCGGCGCGGGCTTCGTCGGCCTTCTTGTCGCGCGCGAACACGGCGACGCGCGCGGCGCGGCCTGTGCCGTTGGGCAAGGACACCACGCCGCGTACTTGCTGATCGGGATATTTCGGATCGACGCCGAGATTCATCGACACTTCGATGGTCTCGTCGAATTTGGCCCCGCCGCTATCCTTGCCGGCGCGGGTTTTGATCAGGCTCACCGCTTCGGCGAGCGTGTGCAATTTGCGGCTGTCGATGCCGGCATGGCTCTTGGCCATTCGTTTTGTGGTTTTCGGCATCGCTCTACTCCACCACCTGCACGCCCATGGAGCGCGCGGTTCCGGCGATCATTTTCGCGGCCTGGTCGAGATCGGCGGCGTTAAGATCCTTGCCCTTGGTTTTGGCGATGTCCTTGCATTGGGCCATGGTGATTTTGCCGACAAAATCGATGCCAGGCTTCTTCGAGCCCGAGCCCGGCTTCTTCTTGGTTTCCATCTTGGCCGCCTTCTTGATCAGGAACGAGGCCGGCGGCGTCTTGATCTCGAAGGTGAAGCTCTTGTCCTGATAATAGGTGATGACCACCGGGCACGGATCGCCCTTGTTCATCTCCTGGGTGCGGGCGTTGAAGCCCTTGCAGAATTCCATGATGTTCAAACCGCGCTGACCGAGCGCGGGGCCGATTGGAGGCGACGGATTCGCCGCTCCAGCCGGCACTTGGAGCTTAATCTGCCCCAGTACCTTCTTCGCCATGATGGCCTCTCGCTTTACGCCAGGAGATCGCTAAACCGCCCGGCCTGAGTGGATGCGTGGTAGGGCTGGCGACCAGCCTCCCACGCGGGAAGCGGGGCTTATAAGGGGCGACCTGACGCTTGGCTAGGGTCACCGGAGCCAAAAGGCATTTCGCTTGGGCCGGAATGGAAACCGGGCGTACCCTCCTGCGGTCGCCGGCGCTTGGCCGGCATCCGAGTCGCTGCGCTGGCATCCCCGGCTCATAAAGTCTGCGAAGCCGCCTGGGGCGACCTAGGAATAACTCGCGCGGAGGCTGCTGGCCTGCTCTTTGCTTGCTGCCTGGGGCACGCCCGCAGCGGCACAATCTACTGTATCAGCGTACCCAACGTCGCGCTTTGTGGTCGCGCACCCCGACTTGCCAACGACTGCGTTGCGTCTGCGCCGGGCCGTTTGTAACTCCACTCTTCGCGGCGGCGAGGTTCATCGCTACTCGCTGCGCCTGGAGGCCGGACAGTTAGCGCAGTGCGCATCGCAGCGCCAAGGCAATGTCGCGGCGGTCGTATTTGAGCCGGCGGCGCGCTGGTAAGCATCGTCGACCAAAACGGCTCGGGATTTGCTGAGGTGGCGACAATCGCGGCTCAAAAAACCGGCGAAACCCATCCAGATCGCCATGTTCGAGTGGGACGCACCCGGCGCTTCGTACACGATCGAGTGGACGCGCGCGAACGCGCTGAGCAAGATGTTGAGGGCCGCGCGGGGCAGCTGTTTGAGAGTTGGTACGATCCGCGTGGCCCCGGCGGCGTCCTTGAAGTGATACGCGACGGCGAAATCGCGTACGCAGGCGCCATCGGTATCGAGAACACTTCCAGCCGTCGTCCGGTTTCTCTCCACTCCCCCTTTGACCTCGGCTCGATATCAAAGCAATTCACCGCCTACGGAATCGCTTTGCTTGTCGAGCGAGCCCAGCTCAACCTCAATGACGACATCCGTCTTTATCTGCCTGAAATTCCAGTTTACGGCACAACGATTACCGTCCAGCACCTACTTGAACATACCAGCGGCCTGCGAGACTGGGACGGTCTTTTCGCCTTGGTCGGAAGAAACATAGAAGACGGCATCTCTGTTGACGATGTCGTCGCGATGGCGGCGCGCCAGCGGACGCTCACATTCATGCCGGGTCACGAACAGCGCTACTCCAACACAGGCTACGTGCTACTTGCCAAGATCATCGAGCGGGTGACGCACGAGCCCTTCGATCGCTGGGCAGCCGATAATATTTTTGCGCCGCTCGGGATGCATGAATGCGGTTTTGTCGACGAAACTAGCTTGCCAGCGCGAGTTGCATCGTATCGTTCGCAATACCCGCGCCAAGTGCCGGCCTCGACTGAACGGCTGGTGACGATGGGTTCGAGCGGTTTGGCCTGCAGCGCGCACGACCTCGCCTTGTGGCTGGACAATTATCAGAACGGCCGCCTCGGCGGAGTGCGCGTGCAGCAGCGCGTGACGCAGCTGTCGGAAACGCCCACCGGGACCGAAAGAGACTATGTATTTGGCAATTGGCACAGCAATCGTGACGGGCACGCTGTCGTCGGTCATCAAGGCTTGGCTGCTGGGTTCAGAGCCTCGCTTCACAGCTTCCCGGACGATCATTTCAAAATCATATATCTGACCAACGACGGCGACGACGCAACTTACGAGCGCGTTCGCCTGATCGAAAATTTGTTTCTGGGTGTTCAGCCACCCGCAATCGAGGCGCCGACCGATAACTACACGCCATCCACCCCAGCCGCACTCAGCAACGAAGAGATCGCGCAATTGGTAGGACGCTATCATTCCGACGAATTGCAAGCGGATTACGATATCATCCAAGATGGCCAAGGTGTCGCCGCCCGGCCTTCCGTGGCGGGGATCATCAAACTCGCGCCCCAAGGAAATGATGCATTCTCCTCCGACAAATGGTTTGTGCCTTCGCTGACCTTCGTGCGCAGTGCCGCCGGAGAAATCGAAGGATTCCATATCAATTCCGAAGATGTTGGCTCACTCTTCTTTCGGCGGTTGGGTGCGGAGTGAACGTCGAAGCAAGTCTGCGGTTTCCTTGCCCACGCGGCCTGCAACACCGAACGTCAGCTGCCACGCCTGTAGGCTTCCAGCCGCGCGTGGCGATCGCAAGGAGACTCCGCTATCCTTCGCGAAAGCCGAAATCCCCGCCGCCCTGCTTGCGCGCATGAAACCCTCCAAACGCGGCCGCCCGCCGGCCGGCGCGGAGGCCAAGCAATCGATCGCGCTGCGCATCGATAAGGAGGTGCTGGCCGCTTACAAGGCGCAAGGGCCGGGTTGGCAATCGCGCATGCAAGCGACGCTGAAACGCGCGGCAAGCCGGCTTTCGGTGAAGTGACCGCTCCCAATCACCACGCGCAACCAGCGCGACCTACTTCTCCCCCTGCAAGGGGGAGATTGAGAGGGGGTCGGCGCGACGATTGGAAAAGTGCCTGCGCCCGCTAGCGACAAACCTCAGCGCCAAACCCCCTCCCAGCCTCCCCCTTTCAGGGGGAGGAGCGGGTGGCGCCAGGTTCGTAGGTTGGAGCGCGGGGCTTCAGCCCCGCTTGGCGCGGCGCTTGAAAGGTGCGGGGCTGAAGCCCCGCGCTCCAAATCACTTATGGCTCATTGCGGCGCATTTATCGGGGCGGCGCCGGGCTCTTGGAACGCCAGCAGCAGGATGCGGAATTGCAGCGGCGCGGCGGGCGGGATCGTTGGCGGGCGCCCTTCCGGGCCATAACCAAGTTCCATAGGAAAAGTGGCGACGATCTCATCGCCAGGGCGCATTTGCAGGATCGCTTCGGAAAAACCCGGCACCACCGCGCCCAGCGGAAATTCCGCCGGCTCGCCGCGCGCGAACGATGAATCGAACACCGTGCCGTCGGCGAGCTTGCCCTCGTAATGCACCAACACGTTGGCCGCCAAAGTCGGCCGCGCCAAAGCCTGGTTGCGACCGCGGGCGCGGTTTTCGATCAACAAACCGGACGGGAGCGCGACGATTCCAGGTTGCGCGCGCACCTGGTCCAGGAATGCCTGCCCCGATGCGCCGCGCTTGCGGCGCGGCTTGCGCCGCGCCCTCGGCCTTCTCCGCGCGCTCGATTTCGCGCAGCACGCCGCCGCCTGCTGTCGCACGCGGCAAGCGAGAGCAGCGCAGCCGCAAGGATGGAGATCGATTTCATCATCGGTAGAGCGCCTCTGTTTGTTGAATAGTCCAGGTTTCCGCCTCCGCCGCACGCTCCCATTGCTGGAAAGCGGAATCGGCGAAGATCGTTTCGCAATAAGCCGTCAGATCGGTCGGCGCGGCGACCGCATAGGTGCGCAATCGCGTGACCACCGGCGCGAACATGGCGTCGGCGATCGAGCGCGCGCCGAACAGGAACGGCCCGCCGGAGCGATTCAGCAGGCGCGTCCAAGTAGCGAACAATTGCTCGAGGTCGGCCCGGGTGTCTTGCGGCCAGTGCGGCGCGCTTTGCAACCTGCGCCTGATATTCATCGACATGTCGCGCCGCAATGCGGCAAAGCCCGCGTGCATCTCGCTGGCCGCCGAGCGCGCCTCGGCGCGCGCGTCATGCGCATCGGCCGGCCACAGCGACGGCGCTTGCTCGGCCGCCCATTCGCAGATCGCCAGGCTTTCATAAATCAATGCGCCGTCAACATGCAGCGCCGGCACCCGCCCGCTGGGCGACACCTCGCGCACGGCGCTTGATTTCCGAGCGCCCATAGCCCTCCCCGCCCAGCGGGATGACCCGCTCCTCGAAAGCGATCCGCGCCCCATTTCAGCGCCAGCCATGGCCGCATCGACCAGGACGAATAATTCTTGTTGCCGATATAAAGAACAGGCTGGGACATGGGCGCATGCTTGTTTCAGAGCTCGGCGATGAGATCAAGCGCGCGCTTCCCGGACCCGGCGCAGCGGGCTAGATCTCGCGGACGACAGGAGAATTGCATGCGGCTTTTGGCGGCGACGGCGATCATTGGGCTTTGCCTTCTGGGCGCCGCATTGAGCGAGGCGCGGAAGCTTGCCGCCGCCGACCAAGCCGGCGCCAGCGTCGCCGCCGACAAGCAAGCCGCGCGCGCCAAGCCGCAACGGCGCGGCAATGACAGCTGCCGCCACGCCAACGACAATGAATGCGACGAGCCCGACATCGGCACCGGGGCTTGCGCCGCCGCAACCGACTATTCCGATTGCCGCGCCTTGCGCGAGGGCGAGAACGATTCCTGCCGCTGGGCCCGCGACGGCGAGTGCGACGAACCGAATTTCGGCACCGGCGCCTGCGTGCAGGGAACCGATCGCACCGATTGCGGCCAGATTGCCTGGATGCGCAATCAGAACGACGCTTGCGCCACCTCCTTCAATGGCGTGTGCGAGGAGCCGGGCCATGCGAGCGGCGGCTGCGAAGCGCGCACCGATCGCACCGATTGCCATGGCCGCGAGCGGCCGATGCGCATCCACGACCATTTCTTCGGCCGTGACGACAGAGTTCGGGTCAACGCGCAGGAATTGCCGTGGCGCTTCATGGGCCGCTACACCAACGAAGCCGAGGAAGCGTGCACCGCGACCCTGATTGCGCGCGACGTTATCGTCACCGCCGCGCATTGCATCCACACTGATACGGGCGTGCGGGCCGGCGGGAAGTTTTGCGCCAGCCGCCGGCGGCGCCCAGGCGCGCACGATCGCCTACATGGTCAGCCCGCGATTCGATTATCAGCGGTTCAACACCACGGACGAAATCGATGGCCTCGACTGGGCCCTGTTGCGGCTCGACCAGCCGCTCGGAGACCGGCTTGGTTTTGCCGGCGTGAGTCTGCTCGCCAGCCGGGGCCGCACAGCCGCGAGAGCGGCGGATCTCTATCAAGCCGGCTATTCATGGGACACTGGCGACACATTGTCTGCGAATATTCGCTGCCACTTGGCCGAAACCTATCCCAACAACACGTTCGCGCATGAATGCGACACCACGCGCGGCGATTCCGGTTCGGCGTTTTTGGTGCGCAATGGCGAGAGTTACGATGTGATCGGGGTGGATTCCAAGTTCCGCTCAAATCCGAACGGACCGTTCATTTACGTCGCGGTCGGCGCGGCGTCTTTTCAGCCGGCCGTCGCCGATTTCGTCGCCGGCCGCACTGGCGCGCCGATCGGCGCTGCTGGCGACAAGCCAATCAAATGATCTCGCCCACCTAATTGGAGCATGCCTCGCGCTCCACCCACGCCATCGGATTGCGCCAAACGCAAATCCGATGGCGTGGAGGTTGTAGAGCGAAACTGGGCGCGAAGCGCCGTCAGCCGCTTAAGCGGCTTCCGCCGCCGAGGCCGGAGCTGGCGCCGCCGCCGCAGCAGCGGCTTGGGTTTGGCTCTTTTTCAACGCCAGCGAAGCGGCGAGCTTGACGATAGCTTCGTCGCGATTGATCTTTTCCACGGCGGCGAGTTCGCGGGCCATGCGGTCGAGCGCGCTCTCATAGAGTTGGCGCTCGGAATAGGATTGCTCCGGCTGGTCGCTGGCGCGGTGCAGATCGCGCACCACTTCGGCGATCGACACCAGGTCGCCCGAATTGATCTTCGCTTCGTATTCCTGGGCGCGGCGGCTCCACATCGTGCGCTTGATGCGGGCGCGGCCCTGCAGCGTCTTCATCGCCTTGGTCGACCACTTCGCTGGAGGCGAGCGGGCGCATGCCGCAGGACTTGGCCTTGGCGGTCGGCACCCGCAGGGTCATCTTGTCCTGCTCGAACGAGATCACGAACACGTCCAGGTCGAGCCCGGCCACCGATTGCTTTTCGACGCCCATGACCCGGCCAACGCCGTGCGCCGGATAGACGATATGGTCGCCCGGGCGGAAGGAAGTCGGCGGCGTGGCGTTGGCGGTTTGCATTCAGGAACTCCGTTTCATTAACTCTTGGCGCGCGAACAGCGGCATTCCAGTACGTCAAGCCAGACCGCACAGACTAAGAAAGCGGGACGGCTCGGCCCTCCCGCGAATCTTCCGTGTCCTGTGCGCATACGGATTGGCGCGATGAAATGAATCCAGCTCGCCCGGGCGCGGCCTCGTGCGCCCTTAATTGATTGATTACCTATACCACAGTTTTAGGCGATTCGGAAGCCGCTTGGCGCTCGCAAGTTCAGTCGCCGTCTCCGGGCTCTGGGCTGAAGTATTTCTCGAACTTACCCTTTTCGTCCTTGAAAGTCATCCGCGTCCGCGGGTGGGGTTCCCTTGTGGGTGATGTTTGGCCAGATCTTCGCGAAATCAGTGTTGATCTTGAGCCATTTGCCGTCCGGCGTGTCCTGCGTGTCCGGCTTGATCGCGTCGACCGGGCATTCCGGCTCGCAGACGCCGCAATCGATGCATTCGTCCGGGTGAATGACGAGGAAGTTCTCGCCCTCATAGAAGCAGTCCACCGGGCAGACTTCGACGCAGTCCATGTATTTGCAACGCACGCATGCGTCGGTGACGATATAGGTCATTGGCAGCTTCGCTTTCGGGCCGGCTGACATGGCGGGCGGCGCGCACGCCGTCAAGCGAGCGTCAGAGCAAGCTCTTCTTGGGCGTCAAGTCCGGTCAAAGTAACGCGCGCGCCTCCGCCGGCGGGCCACGGCGCGTCGGCCAAGCGCCAGCACGCTGCAGCGACACGCACGCCCCGCCATTGCGAGAACACCAGGCGCATCGCCGAGCCGCCAGCTCCGCCGAGGGCTTCTCCAGCCGCCGCGCTGCCCGTTGCGATCGAGCCGCACGCCGCCCTCGGCGATCAGCCGGCCGCCGCGGCGCGCGGTCTTGGCCAACCGCGCCCGCCACAGCCAGACATCGACGCGCTGGCGCTCGCTCACGGGCGTCTCTGCGCCTGCGCGGCGTTGCGCGCTCGCGGCAACAGCTCGGCCAGCGCCGCGAACGGCATTGTCGGCTGGCGCGGCGCGTGCGGTCGGGCGCTTCGGCGCGTGCAGGCGCCAGCGCCCTGGCGCGTCCTCGCTCGCGCGCGGATCGCGCCTGATAGCCGAGCGCGTGCAGCACGCCGCGCAGGTCGCGCACCGGGCGGCCGATCAGGCGCGCCAGCGCTGGCGTCATCGGCGGCTTGCGCGGCTGCGGCGCAGCGCCTCGGCCAAGCGCTCCACCAGGTCGAACCGCACCGCAACGCGTCCGCAGACGCGATAGCCGGCGGCGGCGCAGCTCGCGCCAACTGCGCGCGGCCGCTCGAGCGGCACCGACAGCGCGCCCGGCCGCGGCAGGAACAGCGCATGCCCTGTGCGGGCTGCGCGGCGTGCGCAGCATCGCCAGCGTCTGCGCCGCGCGCGGGCTGATCAGCGCCGGCATGAACACGCTGTGCGCGGCCGACGCGCACGCCGAGGCGCCGCAAGCGCCGCGCGCGCCTCGCGCGCTCAGATGGCTCGAGGTCTTCGCCGTCGCGATCGAGCGCGCCGGCGTTTTCGAGCAGGCGAAACGCCAGCCCGCGCGCATCCGGCCGGCAAGCGGCCTTCGCGCCACGCCGCTTCCAGCGCGACCAGCGGCGCGCAGATCGCGCGCCACCTTGCGCGCCAGCCAGTATTCCAGCCGCTCGCGCGCGGCGGCGCGCTCGGCTTCGCGTCGCCGCTCTCGGCGCCGATCAGCTCAGGCGCGGCTTCAGCACCGGCGCGCCCGGCGCGAGCCGCGCCACCGCCGCGCCGTCGACGCGCAACGCGGCCGTCGCGGCCAAGCGCGATCTCGGCATCTCTTGCGCGGCGGCGATGCGCGCGAGCCGGCGCGACAACTTCCGGCTGCAGCGCCCGCCAGCGCCGCGTTGCGCACGGCGCGGCCTTCGATGCCGGCGGTCGCGCGCGGGTCGGGCTTGAACTCGAGGCCTTCGAGCCGGCCGACATAATGGCCCTCGACCGTCACCTCGCCATCCGCGGAAATGCCGGCGAGCAGCGCGTCTTCGCGCTTCAAGCCCTTGAGCAGCGCCGATGGTGCGGCGATCGATGAAGCGCTGCGTCAGCGCTTCGTGCAGCGCGTCGGAGAGCTTGTCCTCCACCGCGCGCGTGCGCTCGCGCCAGCTCTCGGCGTCGTCGCAGCCAATCGGCGCGGCTGGCGGCGTAGGTCCAGGTGCGCACGTGCGCGAGACGCGATTGCAGCGCATCGAGATCGCCTTCGGCGCGGTCGAGCTTTTCCAGTCTCGGCCGCTGATCCATTCGTTCGGCACGCGGCCCTTGGCGCGACAGGATGTAGCCGGCGATGCGGCCGGCCAGGCGCGCATGCTCGTCCGGCGAGGCCTTGCGGAAATCCGGCAACTGGCAGGCTTCCCACAAGCGGCGCACGTCGCTGCGGCGTCGCGCACGCGCGCCATCAGGTCGGCGATCGTCGAGCAAGCGCTTCAGCACCATTTCATCATCGGCGCCGCGCACCCGCGTCAGGCCACTGCGATCCGGCGGCGCTTCCAGCGACGCGATCAGCGCCGCGACGCTGTCGAAGTTCAGAGCTCACGCTGCGCCATTGCACCGCTTCGATCGGCTCGAACTCGTGGCTTTCGACGCGCTCGATCGATTTCTTCGTCGAACGGCGCGCATTCGCCGGTTTCGCCGAACTGCGCCGTCGCGGGTGAAGCGCCCGGCGCGGCCGGCGATCTGGGCGATCTCGTCGGCGCGCAGATCGCGCCAGCGATGGCCGTCGAACTTGCGCCGCGAGGCGAAGGCGACATGGTCGACATCCATGTTGAGGCCCATGCCGATGGCGTCGGTGGCGACCAGGAAATCCACTTCGCCGCTCTGATAGAGCGCCACCTGCGCGTTGCGCGTGCGCGGGCGAAAGCGCGCCCATCACCACCGCCGCGCCGCCGCGATGGCGGCGCAGCAGTTCGGCGATGGCGTAGACTTCCTCGGCCGAGAACGCGACCACGGCCGAGCGCTTCGGCAGCTTGGTGATCTTGCGCGGGCCGGCATAGGCCAGCGTCGACATCCGCTCGCGGCGCATGATCTCCGCGTCCGGCAGCAGCTTGCGCACCATCGGGCGCATCGTGTCCGAGCCCAGCAGCATGGTCTCGCCGAAGCCGCGCGCGTGCAGCATGCGATCGGTGAAGACGTGGCCGCGGTCGGGATCGCGCGCGACCTGGATTTCGTCGACGGCCAGGAACTCGGTCTTCGAGTCGAGCGGCATGGCCTCGACCGTGCAGACGAAATAGCGCGCGCTCTCGGGCGCGATCTTTTCTTCGCCGGTGATCAAGCGCCGCCGCCGCCTCGCCCTTGGCCGCGACCACCCGGTCATAGACCTCGCGCGCCAGCAGCCGCAGCGGCAGCCCGATCATGCCGGAGGCGTGCCCCAGCATGCGCTCGATGGCGAGGTGGGTTTTGCCGGTATTGGTGGGGCCCAGGACCGCCTTCACAACGGCCCGGCTGCGCGCGCTCATGAGCCGACGATGGGTGGGTGGGCAAAGATTTTCAAGCTGAGAAGAAAGTAAGAACGAATCAGTTTCGAATCTCACAACTGATTCGTTCCTGTTCAGTTCACCTCTACATCTTGGGGTTAATACTTAAGTAACACACTAGACTAGAGCTGGTGACGGCGGCTGAGGTGATGAAGCAATTCAAACCGACTGTGCTAGCCCGCCATTTCCAATTCGCGCGTCGTCGCCGCGGCGGCCGGCTGCGCACGAAACTCCAGCACGCCGTCCTCGACCCGCCCATAGCGCAGCGCGGCGATGTCGTGGCCGTAGCTTTGGTTGAGCTTCCATGGCGCGGTGTCGGTTTGCTTGGGCAGCGATGCGCGACGCGCTCGAAATAGCCGGAGGAGAAATCCACGAACGGGCGCACCTCCACGCCCGGCCCGGGCGCGCGCGGCATGTACTTGCGCCAGGCCGTATTTGTCCCATGTAATTGATCAGCCGGCAGGCGTATTCGCTGATCAGATCGGCTTTCAGCGTCCACGACGCGTTGGTGTAGCCGAACACCGAGAAGAAATTCGGCACGCCGGCGAACATCGCGCCGCGATAGACGATGAGCTTGCCAGGATCGATGCGCGCGCCATCGACCACAAGCTCGGCGCCGCCGAACATCTGCAAAGTCAGCCCGGTGGCGGTGACGATGATGTCGGCTTCGAGTTCCGCGCCGGAGTCGAGCTTGATCCCCTTCTCGGTGAAACTTTCAATCGTGTCGGTGACGACGGACGCCTTGCCCGCCTTGATGGCCAGCGAACAAGTCATTGTCCGGCACCAGGCAGAGCCGCTGCTCCCAGGGATTGTAGCGCGGCGTGAAATGCTTCGCGACCGCTTCCTCGCCGATCTGCTCGCGGATCGAGGCCGAGCAGACGCTCGCGCGTCTTTTGCGGCCGCGTGCGGGCGAGGCGGAAGAAAAATTGCTGCATCAACGTGCGGATCAGACGGGTGATGTCGTAGGCCAATTGCGCCGGCAACATGCGCCGCAGCCCGTTGGCGAACTTGTCCTCCGCCGGCATCGAGATCATGTAGGTCGGCGAGCGCTGCAGCATGGTGACGTGCGCGGCTTTTTCGGTCATCGCCGGCACGAGCGTCACCGCCGTCGCGCCGGAACCGATGACGACAACGCGCTTGCCGGCATAATCCAAATCCTCCGGCCAATGCTGGGGATGGATGATCTTGCCCTTGAAGCGTTCGCGCCCTTTGAACTCGGGCGCATAGCCCTGCTCGTAATTGTAATAGCCGGCGCAGGAAATCACGAAGTTGGCGGTGAAGCGCTTCGACTTGACCCGCGCTTTCCGCCTCGACGCTCCAAAGCGCCGTCTTCGAATCCCACGCGGCGCGCATGACCTTGTGCTTGAAACGGATGTGGCGATCGATCCCGTACTCGCGCGCGGTCTCGTTGACGTAGTTCGCAGATCGAGGGCCCGTCAGCGATGGCTTTCGCTTCGGTCCACGGCTTGAACGCATAGCCGAGCGTGAACATGTCGCTGTCGGAGCGGATGCCGGGATAGCGGAACAAATCCCACGTGCCGCCAATGGCGTCGCGGTTTTCCAGGATGACATAGCGCTTGCCCGGGCAATGCTTGCCCAGATGCACGCCCGCGCCAATGCCGGAAAGGCCAGCGCCAATGATGAGGACGTCGAAGTGTTCGGTTGCCATAGGCGGAATCCGCGCGCTCGGCGGCGCGCTGTCAAGCTGGACGCAGGGGAAAGCTAGCGTTCGACCAGCCAGATATTGCGGAAGCTGACGGGCGAGCCATGATCCTGCAGCCTGATCGGCAACGGCCCATGCGCACGATATGATTGCGTACCTAGGAAAAATGTCGCGCCCCTGAGCGCCACACGATCCTGCACCAGCACCCCGTTCAGATAAGCCGTGACATAAGCGGGGCTGGCGAGCGAGCCGTCGTCATGGAAGCGTGGCGCGGTCCAGGTCACGTCATAGCTTTGCCACGAGCCCGGCGGCCGCATCGGATTCGCCAACGGCGGATATTGCTTGTAAATCGCGCCGGCCTGCCCGTTCGCGTAAGTCGGGTTTTGGTAGCTGTCGAGAATCTGCAATTCATAAGCATAGCGCTCGCCTGCCGCGCCCAAAAACACGCCGCTATTGCCGCGCGCCTGTCCCGATCCCGCAACCAGGGGCGGCGTGCGCCATTCCAAATGCAGCTGATAATCGGTAAAGGCGCGCCGCGTCTGGATATCGCCGCCGCCGCCAACGATCGTGAAGGCGCCGTCCGCGACACTCCAGGACGCCTGCGACCCGTCACTCGCGGACCAAGAGCCAAGATCGGCGCCGTCGAACAACACGATCGCGTTAGCGGGCGGCGGCGCGGGGATTACCGGGCCCGGCGTCACCACGGGCGGCACAGGCGCCCACACTTCCGAGGCGCGCGCCTGACACGAGATCCACCAGATCCAGCCGCCCGCGGCGACGAGCAATACCAACACCGCGCAAGCGCGCCATAAGAGGAAGCGTTTCATAATGCCCATCCCGCGCGACAGGTTCGTTCGAAAAGCTCGATCAAAAAGCTGCGGGTAAATCCTCAAATACCAAAGGCGGTCAGTAATGCGAAGCGCCGTCATGAGCCTAAATGCTCGGCCGCGCACCACGAAGCGAAGTATTCCGCCGCTTGCCAGCATCCAGCGCCGCTCTTCGCGACCGTGCCAACCCATCGCAACTTGAGCAGCCGACCGGCAAAAACAGCCAAGCACCAGGACACGGCCCTGACGGCGCCCGCATCGGGCCGTTTTAGTTGGCGAAGAGCAAAGCCGAATTGCCGCCGAGCAGAACAAAATAGGACTGCGCTGCGTCGCCGGCGCTGTGCAGCAGCATGCCTGGAATGATCGACCCAGACTTCAATGCGAGATAGCCGTAGATCACTGAAACGAGAAAGAAACCCGGCGCAACAGTGAGCAGATAGCCGAGGCCGTGCGTTGGCGTGCATCAGCGTGAAGACTGCGCTCGTCACCAGGATCGCAAAGGTCGGGCCAATGCGCTCCAGGTGGCTCTGCATGTAGCCGCGGAACGCCGCCTCCTCGACAACGCCACTGACGATTGGCCCCATGAGCAGGACGGAGAACCGGATAGCGGTCGTCGGATAGGCGCTGACATCGACAGGCGGACGACCTGCCTGCATCAGAATCCAAAACACGGTGAGCCCAAGACCAGCGCGCCGATCAGGCCAAGAATTGTCGCCAAGGTTCTCACCGGACCAGGCGCCAGGATTGGGACGCCACAGCCGCAGGTGAAACCAGCGAAACGCCGGAAGCGCTGCGCGGCCAGCCGAAGCCGCCAAGCCACAACAGCATGATCAGCAGCCAGCAGCACGTCGCCGCCGCCGCCCATGGCAGTTCTGGGCGGAGCTGTACATTGAGCCGCGCCAATGCGGTCCAAGTTGCGACTCCGATCAACGACGATCGGCACACCCATCAGGAGGGCGATGACGATGGTCCTGCCGACCTTTGGCGTTGATTCTTTTTGCGTGACGACGACAGCTTCGGTCATGGCGCGCCCTTTCCTTTGTCGATCTGATTGAACGTTGAGCGGACCCGGTCGACCAGGCCGAGGGTCCAGCACATTGGGCAACCGCCGAATGCGACCAACGCCGTGGCAAGCGCCGCAATGATGATGAACGGCTCGTGGGTCAAAACGGCAACAACAAGCAATGTGACGCCGGCGCAGCCCCGTAGCAGCCATACGAGAAGTGGACGCGTCCCGCTCGCGCGGCATGCCAACGCAATCATGCGGATTCTTCCAGCAGCTGTTTGCGGGCGGCGGCGCGGGCGCGGCGCAGCAGACTCTTCACTGCCTCTTTCGACATGCACAAATGCCGGCAAATCTCGCTGATCGTCATTTCCTCGAGATCGCGCAGCAGAATGATCTGGCGATAATTCTCCGGCAATGCCGTGAGCGCGTGCACCAATTCCATGCGCAGCTGACCAACCGGCTTTTGGGCGAAGCGCGCCGAATCCTCGATGGTCTTGAGCTCCTCTACGCTGCGCAGCAGCATCAACACAGGCAGCCCACAGAGCCGCGCGACGACCCTCACCAACCACGCCCCAAGCGCTGCGGGGCTGCGAATGTCGCCAACCCGCCGATAGAGGATAATCAGCGCTTCCTGCACGACATCCTCAATCGACGACGAGGCGTAGCATTGAAACCGCGCGTAACGCTGTATGTCCGGCCGCAGCTTCGCCAGCAGCGTATCGAGCGCCGCCCGGTCGCCGGCCTGCGCCGCCGCGAAGAGATCCTTATCAACGCTCAGCATTATCCTTCTCGGCCATAAGAGGGGTTGATTCAGCAAAAAGGGTCGCGGCCAACGGAGTTTTTTTGGAGTAGCAAGCGGGCGGTCCGATTAGGCCAATTCGGCTCATTGTGGAAACCCACTCCACCGCCTAAACCCCGCCCCATGATCATCGCCATTGACGGACCCACCGCTTCGGGCAAGGGCACGGTCGCGGCCGGGCTGGCGCGGCTTTATGGGCTGAAGCGGCTCGACACGGGCGCGCTCTACCGCGCCGTGGGTTTGGCGGTGCTCGATGCCGGCGGCGATCCTGGCGACGAGGCTGCGGCCGTATCCGCCGCGCGCGCGCTCGATCTCGCGGCGATTGACGAAACGCGCATCCGCTCCTCCGCGGCGGGGCTGGCAGCGTCAAAAGTCGCTTCGATGTCCGGCGTACGCGCGGCGCTGCTGGCGACGCAGCGTGGTTTCGCCGCCGATCCCGCCGGGGCGGTGCTCGACGGTCGCGACATCGGCACGGTGATCTGCCCCGACGCGGAGGTGAAACTCTACGTCACCGCCTCCCTGCCAGTGCGAACCGAGCGGCGGCTCGGCGAATTGCGCGCGCGCGGCGAACAGATCGGTTTCGAGGAATTGCAGGCCCAGATCACCGAGCGCGACCAGCGCGACATGAACCGCGCCGATTCCCCGCTGCGCCAAGCGCCGGATGCGCGGTTGCTGGATACCAGCGAGCTAACCATCGACGCGGCGGTGGAGGCGGCGCGGCTATTGGTGGAAGCTTCAATTCGGCGCTGAGGGAGAACTCAACGCCCAATTCCCATTCTTACGAGTTGGCGGATCGCTGGCATGGCGCCCCTGCTCAGATCAGGGGCGCCATTGACCCACAGCGGCCTCGGTGGCTCAGTGTGCGGCAAGTCAGCAAGGGGGACAAGTCATGCTCAGGCGCACCTTAGGTTCGGTGGCGAGTATGCTTGCGATTTGCACCGCCATAGACATTACGTCGCCTCCCCCGGCGCAAGCGCAGACGCGAATTGCGGCGCAGGCGCAGGCGGCCGCGGTGGCGGCGGGCTTGGCGGCGCAATATCAAGCCACGCTGATCCGCGAACGGCGCCTGGCCGATGACCGCGAGTCCCGCTTGCTCGAACAAACCGAGGCGCGCTTGCGCCAAGCACGAATGCAGGCGGACGCGCGGGTGGCGGGCGCGGAGACGGCGCTCACCACATTACGCGCCGAATATGCGGCGCTGTGCGCTCAGGTTACGGCGCGAGAAGACATCACTGCAAACGGAGATCGAGGCGTTTCGGGCCGAAGCCCTCGGCATGGTCACGCGCGCGACGCCCGAACGGCTCGCGGCGTTGGGGCGGTTCGCCGATGGCGACCGCGTCGGCGCTTGGCCGGTAATCGAAGAGCTGATGCAGGCGAGCGTGCGCGCACGCATGGCCGCCGCCGCGAGCGCGGCGGCCGCCGAGGTGCGCGAAGTCGCAAATCTGCGCGAGATCATGTGGCGCAATGGCGAAGCAACGTCAGCGCAAGTGCTGACGCTTTGGGATCAGGCCGCGGGGCTTGACTCCGCGCCATCTGGAGACGCACATTCACCGCGCCAGCTTGCTTGCGGATCTCGGACAATTGCAGCAAGCGCGCGTCGCCGCCGAAACCGCGCTCTCGCTCGCCGCAAACGACGAGAGCCGCTTAGCCGCCAACACTGAACTCGGCCGCGTCGCGCTGACGGAGGGTGATCTTGCCCGCGCCAAGAGCGCCTTCGAAGCGCAGCTGCCGTGGCTCCGAAGTCGCGTGGAGCAGACCCCAACCGGTGAGGCGCGCCGTGATCTCGTCGTCGCGCTCAACAATCTTGGCGACGTAATGACCCGGCAGGGCGACCCCAATGGCGCCCACCAGGCTTATCGCGAGGCGCTAGGAATTACGCTCGCTCTCGCCCGCGAAGAGCCGGACTCAACGCTGCTGCAGGT
The DNA here is from genome assembly GCA_963732745.1 of uncultured Alphaproteobacteria bacterium. GTDB lineage: Bacteria > Pseudomonadota > Alphaproteobacteria > Caulobacterales > Aquidulcibacteraceae > Vitreimonas. Next base: position 24,140 of record CAVTAT010000013.1, read on the forward strand.
CGACATCACCATAAGCAACGATCGCATCGGCGACCTGCTTTATGCGCATGGCATGTTCGATCGCGCTGGCCCCATTTTTCAGGAGAACCTGGACTTCCGAAGGACGCTGCTGGCGCGAGCCCCCAATGATCGCGATCGCAAGCTCGCGCTCGCCGCTTCATTGGAGCGCATGGGCGATATCCGCGCGCAGCAGAGCAACCACGCCGCGGCGCGAGCCTTGTTTCAAGAGAGCCTTGATCTGCGCACCGCCTTGGCGGCCGCGGACCAAACGTCCTCCACGCTGCAAGCGGACGTGGCGCGCACGACGAACATGGTTGGCGACACCTATCGCAGTGAGAACAATTTCCGCGAGGCGATGGCTCGCTATGAGACGAGCCTTGCCACCCGCCGACGCCTGTCTGCCGCGGACGCCGCAAACGCCTTGCTTGCGCGTGATGTCGCTTCTTCTCTGCAACGCATCGGGTTGGTCGCGCAACTGCAAAATAATCCAGGTGCCGCGCGAACGGCATGGCAAGAGGCGCGAAGCATCCTGCAGCGACTGATTGAAAGCGACCCAACAAACGCGGAATTTGCTCAAATGCTGCGCAACACCGAAGAGTTGCTGTCACGGCTTGCGCCGGGCTGACGTTCCAGAGGGGAAATTCCATGAGCGACATCTTCATCAGCTACAAACGCGAGGATGAAGCGCGCGTGGCGCGCTTGGTGAGGGCATTGCAGAAGGTTGGGCTCGACCCTTGGTGGGATCGCGGCTTGCCTGGCGGCGAGAACTGGCGGGCCAACATCCAGGAAGCGCTCAGCGCCTCCAAGGTGGTGATTGTCGCATGGACGCGTGAAAGCGTCGGCCCCGCCGGCGATTTCGTCCGGGACGAAGCGGGACAGGCCAAAGCGCGCAACGCGCTGGTCCCGGTTCTGCTGGAACGCGTGCGCGCGCCGCTGGGATTTGGCGAAGTGCAAGCGATCGACCTGTCGCGCTGGGGAGGCGGGGCGGGCGACCCGGATTTTCTAGACCTGGCGGCGTGCGTGCGCGCCAAGATCGAGGGCCGCGAGGCGCCCGCCGCGCGCGGGCCGGCGACGCGCTTATTTCGGCGCATCTTCTATGGCGGCGCTTTGAGTGCGCTGGCTGCGGGCGTTATGGCCTTCGGGTTCAACGCGCTGGGTTCGCAAGATCAAGTGTGCGCCGCGCCGATCGCACAGCCGATGCTTGGCGACGCATGCGGCGCGCTCGGGCTCGGTAGCGCGCCGACGCGGGCCGAGCGGTTGAGTTGGGTGCAACGGGCGCCTGGCAGCTGCGAGGCGCTACGCACGCACATCGCGCAATTTCCAGACGGCGCGTATCGTGCGCAGGCGGCCGATTTGCTGGCGGCGGCGCGCAGCGAGCGGGCGAGCGACCATTCGCCCTTGAGGCGCCCTGTGCGCGGTTATGTGCGCCAGTCGGAAACGCCGTTTCCTGGAGAAGCCGCCGCACAGGCTGACGCGCTTGTGCGGGCCGAAGCCGACGCACGCGCCACGCTCTGCGCGCCCCAATCCGAGTTCGAACGGCTAGACGGCGTTGTCGTAACCCCAGGCGCGTACGATTGTCGCCGCAGTCCTGGCGGCGGGATCGCCTGCGCTCTCGACTATGCCGCTGAGTGCCGGATGGGCGAGCGCGCGCTGCTCGAACACTGCAGTTAGACCCGCGACCAGTTCCGTCCAAACCCCGGTTGGCGCAGCTGGCTCGGTGGATCGAAGCTTCAATTCGGCGCTGACGGGGGGAGTTCCGCGCCTTCGTAAAATTCGGCCAACAGCAGCGTTACCTCGATGGCGGGCAGCGCAAGCGATTCCTCCTCCCCCTCGATCTCCAGCAGTGACCAATCGCCGCCCTCGCGCGACCAGAGTTGAACGAACGGCGATTCCTGACTGACCAAAGCGATGTGGACGACACTCTCGACACCCTGATACTCGCGCAGAAGGCGCGTCATTTGGAAGGGGCTGTTCGACGGCGAGAGCACCTCGAACAGCACCTTGGGATCGTTCACCGCCTGCTCGCCCCGCCGCAGGGGCCGGCACAGCACGGTCACGTCGGGATAGCGCAGTCCTCCATTGGCCATCAGCACCCTCAGGTCGGAAGTAAAGGGCCGACACGGCCCAGCGCCGAGCCTCGATTTCAGCGCGGCCCCAATATTCATCGCGATTAGGGCATGCTCAGGCGTTCCCCCCGCCATCAGCCGAAGTCGGCGCGCGACGGGAGCGCCGTCAATCAATTCGTGCTTCTCAAGCTGGACCTCCTCCCATGCCAGAAAGGCTTCCAGGCTCATGGGTTCGGGGCGGCGTATCGCTGTCATCCCCGCCAGCTTACCATGGCGCGACCGAAAATGCAGCGGACTTGCTCTTGCTGGGGGCGAATGATCTTCCTATAGAGGCGCCGTGAGGTCGCCCGGCGCCAGTCGGGCGGCGCTTTTGCTTTGAGACCTTGTCTGTTGGACGGCCCCATGGTGGGGCCGAGACCGCCGGAGCCAACCGGTTGGCCTTATATGTTTGTTGGAGTTGCAATCACCGTATGTCGTCCACCCAATCCATGAACCCCACGCGCGACGATTTCGCCGCGCTGCTGGACCAGAGCTTTACTTCCCGCGGCATGATCGAAGGCCGCGTCGTGCCGGCGACGGTCGTGGCCATCGAAAACGATTTCGTCGTCGTCGACATCGGCCTCAAGACCGAAGGCCGCATCGCCAGTGCGCGAATTCATCACTCGACGACGGCGCGGGCGCGCCCAAGGTCGGCGACATCGTCGAAGTCTATCTCGACCGCATCGAGAACGCCCTGGGCGACGCGGTGGTGTCAGCCGCGAGAAGGCTCGCCGCGAAGAAGCCTGGACCAGGCTTGAGAAGAATTTCGCCGCCGGCGAAGCCGTCATGGGCGCGCTGGTTGGGCGCGTAAAGGGCGGCTTCACCGTCGATCTCGGCGGCGCCAACGCGTTCCTTGCCCGGCAGCCAGGTCGATATCCGCCCGGTGCGCGACGTCGGCCCGCTGATGAACATCGTGCAGCCGTTCGCGATCCTGAAGATGGACCGCCAGCGCGGCAATATCGTCGTCTCGCGCCGCGCCGTGCTTGAAGAAAGCCGCGCCATCGAACGCGCCGAAATCGTCGGCAATTTGAAGGAAGGCGAAGTTCGCGACGGCGTCGTCAAGAACATCACCGATTACGGCGCGTTCGTGGATCTGGGCGGCATCGACGGGCTGCTGCACGTCACCGACATGAGCTGGAAGCGCGTCTCGCACCCGAGCCAAGTGCTCAATGTCGGCGACACGGTGAAAGTGCAGATCGTCAAGATCAATCCCGAAACGCAGCGCATTTCGCTTGGCATGAAGCAGCTGCTGACCGATCCGTGGGACGCGCGTGGACACCAAATATCCCGCCGGCGGCAAGTTCACCGGCCGCGTCACCAACATCACCGATTACGGCGCGTTCGTAGAACTGGAAGCCGGCGTCGAGGGCCTGGTCCACGTCTCGGAAATGAGCTGGACCAAGAAAAATCTGCATCCCTCGAAAATTCTCTCCACCAGCCAGGAAGTGGACGTGCAGGTGCATCGATGTCGATGGCGAGAAGCGGCGGATTTCGCTGGGCATCAAGCAGGTGCAGGCCAATCCGTGGGACGCGTTCCTGAGCGCCCATCCGGTCGGCTCGATCATCGAGGGCGAGATCAAGAACATCACCGAGTTCGGCTTGTTCGTCGGCCTCTCGCCGGAACTCGACGGCATGGTGCACCTCTCCGACATCGCCTGGGACGCGCAAGGCGAAGAAGCGCTCGCCCGCTACAACAAGGGCGACATGGTCAAGGCCAAGGTGCTCGACATCGACGTCGACAAGGAACGCATCTCGCTCGGCATCAAGCAGGTGCAGTCCGACCCGATGGGCGACGCCGATTTCCGCAAGGGCCAGATCGTCACCGTCGAAGTGGTGGACGTGGCGACCGGCGGCATCGAAGTGGCGTTCGGCGAAGGCAACGCGTTGCGCTCCTTCATCCGCAAGTCGCGATCTTTCGCGCGACCGTTCCGAGCAGCGCGCCGACCGCTTCGCCGTTGGCGACCGCATCGACGCCATGGTGACCAGCTTCGAGAAGGGCAGCCGCAAGGTCGCGCTTTCGATCAAGGCCATGGAACTGAAGGACGAAAAGGAAGCCATCGCGCAAGTTCGGCTCCTCCGATTCAGGCGCCTCGCTCGGCGACATCCTGGGCGCCGCGCTCAAGGAAAAGAACAAGCCCTGAGCGAATTCGAAAACCATCGGCGAGACGGGCTCGACGCCGTGCGTCGGGCCCGTTTTTCTGTTCGCATTTTCAAGCCCGATGGCGCATTGACGCCGCGGCCGCTTGCGCCCTCTACCACTAGGGCGCTTGCGGTGCCGCCAGACTCGAATCGGCGCGAAGGACTGAGCCGCAATGTTGCGCTCGGAATTGGTGAGCCGGCTGCAGGAAGAATTCCCAGCCCTGCGCCCGGCCGAGGTCGAGGAAGCGGTCGATGTCGTGCTGGAGGAGATCGCTACAGCGCTAGCGCAAGGCGGGCGCGTGTCGAATTGCGCGGCTTCGGCGCGTTCTCGGTGCGCAAGCGCGACGCCCGCACCGGGCGCAACCCGCGCACCGGCGCGACCGTGAAAGTGGCGGCCAAGCGCGTGCCGTTCTTCAAGCCCGGCAAAGAGCTGCGGCTCAAGGTCAATGGCGGCGAAGAGCCCTGAAGAAAGTCAGTAGTCCGTAGGTATTAGGCAATTGAGCGCCAGTCTGCATTACCCGTACTGGCTATCGACTACTGACTACTGACTATTCACTGACAATGCGGTCGCAGTTCGGGAGGAACCCACTCTCATGTCCATGCTCAAAGAATTCCGCGATTTCGCGATGAAGGGCAATGTCGTCGATCTCGCCGTTGGCGTGATTATCGGCGCGGCCTTCGGCACCATCGTCTCTTCGCTGGTCGACGACGTGATCATGCCGCCGATCGGGCTGCTGCTCGCGGGCATCGATTTCTCGACCTTGAAACTCATCATCCAGCAGGCCGCGCCCGCAATCGGAACCGAGGGCGCCGCGGACTTCGTCGCCGCGAAGCCCGAGGTTGCGATCAACTACGGCAAATTCATCACCGCCGCGATCAAGTTCATCATCGTCGCCTGGGTGCTGTTCATGATCATCAGGGCCATGAACGCGATGAAGAAAAGGCCGATGCAGCCGCCGCCGCGCCGCGCCGACGCCGAGGACATCGTGTTGCTGCGCGAAATCCGCGACGCGCTGAAGAAGTAGGACATTCGTAGCGGCGCCAAAGCTGTTGCCCTGACCCGCAATTGCCCTATCTGCCCATTACCAATGGCCGACGCAAAAATCTGTCGGGATCACCGACGTGCGCGCGCCTCGACTGCGGCGTATCGAGGGCTGGCGCGCGCTTTGTTGGCTTTCGTCGCCTACCCCAAGAGCCCGCGGCATCTCTTGGCTGTCGAAGCTCGCCGCCGCGCTGGTTGCGCGCGCGCGCGGCGGGTGGAAACCGTGCTGGTTATGGTCGATCCCGACGATGCGCAGCTTGGCGCACATCGCAGGCGCTGTGCGCCCCGATTGGATCCAGCGCACGGCTCGGAAATCCCGCGGCGCGCCGCCGAAGTGCGCGAGCTTCGCGCCAAGGGCGGAATTATCAAAGCGCTCGGCATCGCGCGCGCGAGACGACCTCGCGACCCTCGTCCCGTACGAAGCCGTCGTGGATATGCTGCTGTTCGACGCCAAGCCGCCCGCCGCGGCGGCTGCCCGGCGGCAATGCCGCTGGCTTTCGACTGGAAAATCTTGGCGGAGCGCGAGTTTAGCCGGCCGTGGCTGCTTGCCGGCGGGCCTCACCCCGGCCAACGTCGCAGGAGGCGATCCGGCTCTCCGGCGCCGCCTTGGTGGACGTGTCCTCTGGCGTCGAAAGCGCGCCGGGCCTAAAGGACCCGGCCAAGATCGCCCAATTCCTGGCCGGCCAGGCCGAAGCTCCTAGAATCCACCTGATGGACGCGCGCCGCAACTGGCAGGACCTCCCCGACGCTGCAGGGCCGTTTCGGCCCTTACGGCGGGCCGCTTCGTCGCCGAGACCTTGATGCCGCTGGTGCTCGATCTGGAGCGCGCCTATCGCGCGGCGCAGGCCGATCATGGCGTTCGCCTCCACCATGGCCGATTTCTGGACGCGATTATGTGGGCCGGCCCTCGCCCGCTCTATTTCGCCGAGCGGCTCACCGCGCATTTTGGGGCCGCCAAAATCTATTTCAAGCGCGACGAACTCAACCACACCGGCGCGCACAAGATCAATAATTGCCTCGGCCAAATTCTGCTCGCGCAACGCATGGGCAAGACCCGCATCATCGCCGAGACCGGCGCCGGCCAGCACGGCGTCGCCGCCGCCACCATCTGCGCGCGCCTCGGCCTGCCCTGCGTCGTGTTCATGGGCGCGACCGATATCGAGCGGCAAAAGCCGAACGTGTTCCGGATGAAGCTGCTCGGCGCGGAAGTGCGGCCGGTTACGAGCGGCGCGGCGACGTTGAAAGACGCGATGAACGAAGCGTTGCGCGATTGGGTGACCAACGTCGCCGACACCTTCTATTGCATCGGCACCGCCGCCGGCCCGCACCCCTACCCGGAAATGGTGCGCGACTTTCAAAGCATCATCGGCCGCGAAGCGCGCGCGCAAATCCTCGAGCGCGAAGGCCGCTTGCCAGACGCGCTGGTGGCCTGCATCGGCGGCGGCTCCAACGCGATCGGGCTGTTTCATCCCTTCATCGCCGACGAAAACGTGCGCCTGATCGGCGTCGAAGCGGCCGGGCGCGGCATCGACGAGCGCTTCGAGCATAGCGCCGCCATCAATGGCGGCCGCCCCGGCGTGCTGCACGGCAACCGCACTTATTTGCTGCAAAACGAAGACGGCCAAATCCTCGAAGGCCATTCGATCAGCGCGGGGCTGGATTATCCGGGCGTCGGCCCGGAGCACTCGTACCTGCACGACATCGGCCGCGCGCAATATCTGAGCGCGACGGATGAAGAAGCGCTCGCGGCGTTCCAACTCTGCGCGCGGCTTGAGGGCATATCTGCCGGCGCTGGAGCCCGCGCATGCGCTGGCGCGCGTTGGCGATGTGGCGCAGCGAACTTGGGCCGCGACGGGCTCATCGTGATGAACCTCTGCGGGCGCGGGGATAAAGACGTGTTCACCGTGGCGGATGCGTTGGGGGTGGGGCTATGAGGCGCTAGTTCTGCACTTCTTGATTGGCTGCGGCTAGCCGCTGCGCGCGATGGCGTCGGCACAAGACACGTTCGTCTGACCGGGCTTGGCGGTTGCTCAGATCGCCGATCATTGTCGGTTCTGTGGACGGGGTTGCACACTGCTCGCCGACTGCGCCGCGCCACACCAGGCGCCATGACATCGCTGTCTGATTTTTCGAGCGTGCTCAGCGAAGATGATGCATCAAGAACTGCTACGGATCAGCAAATCGTTGCGCAAGCGCGGCATCTGCCGCTGAACCGCGACCAGGGTGCCTGCGCCGAGGATGCTTTCTTCAACGCGCCGCCGCGGTCAACCTTGCCGTTCGTGGTCATGATCCATACCGGCAAGAGGACTCGCGCTATGCGCCGTACCCAATTTCTGATCGATCAGGTGCTCGACACCATCGGATACGCGTCTGAACTTAGGTCGATGCGTTCGGGCCTGCCGCGCGCGCAATGACCGCGACGCCTCTCCACCTGCCTCGCATCGGGCTTACACACCCCTCCCCCCAACGGGGGGAGGGTAGGGAGGGGGGGCGTGCAGGATGGAGCTGCTGGCGCCGTTCGCGGTTCCTTCTGCACGCCCCCTCCCCCTACCCCCCGCCCGCTCGGGATCGCATGCGATCCCGCTAAACGAGGGATGCCGAACCGCAAAGCGGTTCGGTGGGGGCGGGGGATGCTCTGTTCTTCGCAAGTTCACGCCCCCCTCCCCTTGAGAGGGTCGGCGCACTGCGACGAGGGTAGGGGGTGGGGTGAAGCGCGACGCTTGGGAGTTTCGCTACGACGACGAGTCGTCGCGAGTAGTGCCGCGCTCTGCAACCAGCGGCGCTTCACCCCACCCCCCAACCCCCTCCCCTCAAGGGGAGGGGGAGTCGTGAGCCTCGCGCTTAAACCAACGCTTCGCATCGCTCGCAACACGCACAACCGCGCCGCTCTCATCGCGTACATCATGGCGAGCGATCCCGATCACGAGACGTGCTTGGAAATCCTCCGCGCCCTCCCCGCCGCCGGCGCTGACATTATCGAGCTTGGCTTTCCGTTTACCGATCCGATGGCCGACGGGCCGAGCATTCAGAAGGCGGCGTTGCGGGCGCTGAAGGCTGGCGGCTCGCTTAAACAAACGCTCGATCTCGCGGCAAGATTTAGAGAGACAGACGCAGACACTCCGCTCATCCTCATGGGCTATGCAAACCCGATCGAGAGCATAGGCTACGAAACCTTTGCGCGCGGCATGCACGAAGCCGGGGCCGATGGCGCCATCGTGGTCGACCTGCCGCCGGAAGAAGATGCGCCCTTGCGCGCCGCGTTCGCGCCCCACGGCCTCTCCATCATCCGCCTGGCCACGCCGACCACGGATGACAAACGCTTAACCATGGTGCTGGGTGGCGCCTCGGGTTTTCTGTATTATGTGTCGGTCGCGGGCGTCACCGGGGCGCAAGCCGCGACGCGAAGACGCTATCGCGCGCCGGTTTAACCAGGCTCAGGCGCGCCACCGAGCTGCCGATCGCGGTCGGCTTTGGCGTGCGCGAGCCGGAAGCGGCGCGGGCGATCGCCGCAGTTCGCGGATGCCGTCGTGGTCGGCTCGGCGTTCGTGGACGAAATCCCCGCTGGCGCGAAAGCGCAGGCGGGGGCGCGCGTGGTGCGCAAGGTAAGGCAGTTGAGCGACGCCGTGCATGGGGCGCGGGGCGATGGAGGCGAGGGCGCATGAATTGGCTGTCGAACTTCGCACGCCCGGGCGTTCGCGGCGCCAAGCCGGAAGACGCGCGCGAAACGCCGGACAATCTCTGGATCAAATGTCCCTTAAGCGGCGATTTGGTTTTCCGCGCCGAGCTCGAAGCCGCCGATTGGGTGACGCCCGCCGGCTTTCACATGCGCATCGGCCCGGAGCCGCGCTTCAAGCACCTGTTCGACGAGCAAGCCTGGCAAAAGATCGCGCTGCCGAAAGTGTTCGCCGACCCGCTTAAGTTCAAGGACGACAAGAAATATATCGATCGCCTGCGCGCGGCGCGCGCCAAGGTTGGCCGCGACGATTGCATGGAGGCCGGCTATGGCCGCATCGGCGGCGCGCACGCCGTGGTGCTTGTACAGGATTTCGATTTCATGGGCGGCTCCCTCGGCATGGCCGCGGGCGAAGCCTTCGTCGCCGCCGCCGAAGCCGCGCTACGGCGCAAGGCGGCGCTGATCATGGTCACGGCCTCGGGCGGCGCGCGCATGCAGGAGGGCATACTCTCGCTGATGCAAATGCCGCGCACGACGCTGGCCATCCAAATGTTGCGCGAAGTCGGCCTGCCTTATATCGTCGTGCTCGCCGATCCAACGACTGGGGGCGTCACCGCCTCCTACGCCATGCTCGGCGACATCCATATCGCCGAACCAGGCGCGCTGATCGGCTTTGCCGGCCCGCGCGTGATTGAACAAACCATCCGCCAGAAATTGCCGGAGGGTTTCCAACGCTCGGAATATCTGCGTGACAAGGGCATGGTCGACATGGTGGTCGATCGCCGCCAGTTGAAAGCCACGCTGGCAACCTTGCTATCGGTGCTGATGCACAAACGCGCCGGCGTCAAACCCAACGAAAACGAGGCTTTTGAATTGACCGAGCTTGCGCCTGAAGCGCCCACGCGCGGCAAGAAAAAATCCGCGCCGCAAAGACCGCCCCGCGCCAAGGCGGCGGAGTAAAAAGCAACGCCACCTGGACCGCCGGCGCCTGGCCGGCGATCACCCAGGCCTGGAAATTGCGGAGCAATTTCCGGGGGCATGAGCATGACGGTTTGGTTAAGCCGGCGGATTTGCGCTGCGCGCTAATCGGGGATGCGTGATTAGCTTTCTCCCAGCGCGCGAAAAAATTCCACGTTCTGCGCGCGCGCTTCAGTCCGCGAACAAGCCGACCTCAACCGCAACGCCAGCCGCCTGCAGGCGCTCGATGCCGACCCCCGCCGCAAACGGATGCGGATCGCGCGCCGCGATCAATACCCGCGCAATTCCGGCTTGGATCAGCAAGTCGGCGCACGAAGCTGCGCCGCTGGTGCGCCTGGCGCAGGGTTCAAGCGTGACATAGGCGGTCGCGCCGCGCGCGCGCGCGCCGGCCTGGGCGAGCGCTTGCTCTTCCGCGTGCGGGCGCCCGCCATCGGCGGTGGCGGCCTCGCCGACGATCGCGCCATCTTGTACAAATACGCAACCGACGCTGGGATTGTCGCCGGTCCGCCCGGCTTGCGCGGCGGCGAGCGCGAGCGCGCGAGACATAGGGGCGCTCAACCGCAGCTCCCCTGGCTGGGCAAATCGAAGCGCAGCGCCGGCCGCCGCCCCTCCCCTTGAGGGGAGGGGGGGGGCGGGGTGAGACGCGACGTTTGATGGTTTGTGCGAGGCGTCGCGCCTCACCCCACCCCCCGCCCCCTCCCCTCGCGGGGAGGGGGAGTGATTTGTCGTGAATTGTCACTTTGTCGCCGCCGGCAGCTTTTCCGCGCGCGCTTCATCGAGATAACGCGCTGAGATCGGCTTCAGCCCCGCATCCAATTCGATCAAGAGCGGATTGCCGGTGGGGATTTCGACGTGGACAATCTCTGCGTCTGGCACGGCGAACAAATGCTTGACGATGGCGCGCAACGAATTGCCGTGGGCGGCGATGATGAGGTTCCTGCCGGCGCGTAGATCGGGCGCGATGGCTTCGTTCCAATAGGGCAGCACGCGCTCGAGTGTTGTCTTCAAGGATTCGGTGCGCGGCAAATCCTTTACCCCGGCATAGCGGCGATCCTTGGAGAAATCGTGCTCGCTCGCGGCGTCGAGCGGCGGCGGCGGGTGATCGTAGGAGCGGCGCCAGATTTTCACTTGCGCTTCGCCATGCTTGGCCGCGGTCTCGGCCTTGTTGAGGCCGGTGAGCGCGCCGTAATGGCGCTCGTTCAGCCGCCAGTCGCGCGCGACCGGCAGCCAGGCGAGGCCGGATTTTTCCAACGCCAGATTGCCGGTGCGGATGGCGCGGGTCTGCACCGAGGTGAAGAGCTTGTCGAAGGCCGCGCCCGAACCCGCCAGCAGCGCCCCGGCCTGGCGCGCCTCCTCCTCACCCTTGGGCGTCAGATCCACGTCCACCCAGCCAGTGAAGCGGTTTTCGAGGTTCCACTGGCTCTGGCCGTGGCGAAGCAAAGCGAGAAAAGTCATGGGTCCTGGTTCTCAAGCGCCGCAGGCAGCGTCAAGGCCGCTTGGCGGATGGCCCGCTGGCCGGCTACACCCGCGCCATGCGCCATTTTTTGTTCCACCCTGTGATCTTCTACCCGCTGGCGGGACTGTTGGCGGCGTTTGTGATCCTTCTCAGCGTGCAGCCGCAAGCTTGGCCGCGCGAGCCCGCGCCGGTGGCGGGCTCTCTCGCGCAAGGCGCTCTGTTGCTCGAAGGCGCGGCCTTTAACTCGCCCGACCCCGGCTCAGGCCAACACTTGCGGGTTTCTCGCGATTTCTGGGGCCGGCCGCTTAGCCTGCGCATTGCGCAAATCCCCGAAGCGCCCGCTCCCTATGGCGGCGAACACGGCGCGCGAGTGCTGCTGAAGCCAGAAAGCGCGCGGGCGCTCCAAGCCGGGGCGGTATTGGTTGAAATTGACTACAATCCGCTTCCCTACAACGCCGCCACCGGCCTCGCCGTCAGCTTGCGCGGGACGGGCGCTTCGGAATGGGTGAGCCAGCCCGCGCCGCCGCAAACCGGGACCCTGAGTTTCGACCTGCCCGCCAATCCGGGCGCCGACGCGCTCGGCCTGCGTGCATTGAGTTCCGGCACGGATCAAGCCTACGGCCTTGAGATTACCCGCATCAGGATCTCGCCGCGCGCGCCGGCGCCGACTGCCCCGCCGCCGCCGATCCCCGCGCCACCTCCGGCCAATTGAACTTTGCCGGCGTTTCGCGCATCACTCGCTGGCGCTATAATGGAAAAATCACATGCTGCCCGCGCCGCGCGCTAGCCTTGCTCCCAACAGCGCTGAGTTCGAGACTTGGCCGCTGGTCAAGCCGACCGGCTTTCGCGAATACGACGCGCGCTGGTGGTTCGGCATTCCGGGCTCGTCCAAGCCGCCGGAACTCAACCTGCTGGGCGTGCAGGCGCTGGGACTTGGCCTCGGCACATTGGTGCATGAATTTGGCGTGGACCCCAAAATCGTCGTCGGCCACGATTTTCGTTTCTATTCCTCATCGATCAAGCAAGCGCTGATTGTCGGACTGATGCAGGCAGGCATGGATGTCTACGACATTGGCCTGGCGCTTTCGCCGACCGCCTATTTCGCGCAATTCGCGCTCGATGTTCCGTGCGTGGCGATGGTGACGGCAAGCCACAACGAAAATGGCTGGACCGGCGTGAAAATGGGGGCGGGGCCGCCCCTCACCTTCGGGCCGGACGAAATGGGCCGGCTGAAAGACATCGTGCTCGCCGGCGCCTTCAAGCCGCGCGGCGGCGGCGCTTATGTGCGCGTCGAGGATATGCGCGCGCGCTACCTTGAGGATTTGAGCAAGCGGGTTCGGCTCAAGCGCAAGCTTAAAGTGATCGCCGCCTGCGGCAATGGCACGGCGGGCGCGTTCGCGCCTGAAGCCTTGCGCGCCATGGGCGCTGACGTGGTCGAGCTGCATTGCCGGCTCGACTGGAATTTCCCCCACTACAACGCCAATCCCGAAGATGCTGAAATGCTGCACGACATGGCCGCGGCCGTGCGCAAGCACGGCGCCGATGTCGCGCTTGGCTTCGATGGCGACGGCGACCGCTGCGGCTTGGTCGATGATGAGGGCGAGGAGATTTTCGCCGACAAGGTCGGCCTGATGCTGGCGCGCGATCTCTCCGCACAGCATCAGAACGCGACTTTCGTCGTCGATGTGAAATCGACCGGGCTCTACGCCATCGATCCGGTGCTGAAGGCCAATGGCGCCAAGGTGGATTATTGGAAAACCGGGCACTCCTACATCAAGCGCCGCACCAATGAACTCGGCGCGCTCGCCGGCTTCGAAAAGAGCGGGCATTTCTTTTTCCGTCCGCCCTTGGGACTTGGCTATGACGACGGCATCGTCGCCGCCGGCGCGGTGCTGGCAATGCTCGACCGCAATGCGGGCAAAAAACTCTCGGATTTGCGCAAGGCGCTGCCCAAGAGCTTTACCTCGTTGACCATGAGCCCGCATTGCGACGACGAGAAAAAGTACGGCATCGTCGAGACCGTGGTCGCCGATTATCAGCGCCTGGCGCGCGAAGGCGGAAAAATCCTGGGCCGCGCCATCCGCGACGTGAATATTGTCAACGGCGCGCGCGTGACCTTGGAGGACGGCGCCTGGGTGCTGGTGCGCGCTTCGTCGAACAAGCCCGAGCTTGTGGTGGTGGTCGAAAGCATGAGCAGCGCCGAGGACATGCGCGCGCTGTTTCGCGAAGAAGTCAAACCACGACTAGCGCGCTTTGCTGAAGTCGGCGCGTATAATCAGGAGATTTGAAATGTTGCAATATGGACCGCCGGCGCCCTCGCCGGCCAGCACCGCCATAGCGGGATGAACCTGAGCTTGAACGAACCGTGTTGCCGGCGAGGGCGCCGGCGGTCCATATTTTTCTAGCGGCCGGAGCACCAAACAAATGCGCGTAACCATGATCGGCACCGGCTATGTGGGCCTGGTTTCCGGGGCTTGCTTTGCCGATTTCGGCCACGTCGTCACTTGCGTCGACAAGGACAAGGAAAAAATCGCCCGCCTGCAGAAGGGCGAGATGCCGATCTTCGAGCCCGGCCTCGGCGAATTGGTGAAGGACAATGTTGACCAAGGGCGCTTGTTTTTCACCACCGACCCCGGCGCCGCCATTCGCGACGCCGACGCCGTGTTCATCGCCGTGGGCACGCCCTCGCGCCGCGGCGACGGCCACGCCGATCTGTCTTACGTCTACGCCGCAGCCGAAGAGATCGCCGGGCTAATGAACGGCTATACTGTCGTGGTCACCAAATCGACCGTGCCGGTGGGCACTGGCGATGAGGTTGAAGCCATCATCAAGAAGGCCAATCCGAACGCCGATTTCGCCGTGGTGTCGAACCCGGAATTCCTGCGCGAGGGAGCGGCGATCAACGATTTTAAGCGCCCCGACCGCGTCGTGGTCGGAACCGAAGACGAGCGCGCGCGCGAAGTCATGCGCCAACTCTATCGCCCGCTTGCACTCAACGAAGTCCCGATGCTGTTCACCTCGCGGCGAACCTCGGAACTCACAAAATATGCCGGCAACGCCTTTCTGGCGATGAAGATCACATTCATCAACGAGATCGCCGATCTGTGCGAGGCGGTCGGCGCCAATGTACAAGAAGTGGCGCGCGGCATCGGCCTCGACAACCGCATCGGCCGCAAATTCCTGAATGCCGGGCCCGGCTATGGCGGCTCGTGTTTTCCAAAGGACACGCTGGCGCTGATGAAAACCGCGCGCGATTCCGGCGCGCCGATCGAATTGATCGAAACCACGGTGCGGGTGAACTCGGCGCGCAAACAAAAAATGGCGCAGAAGATCATCGATGCGCTCGGCGGTCAGGTGAAAGGCAAAACCATCGCCATCCTCGGCCTTACGTTCAAACCCAACACCGACGACATGCGCGACGCGCCCGCGCTCGATATCGTCCCGGCGCTGCAGGAGGAAGGCGCTCGCATCCGCGCCTTCGACCCCGAAGGCATGAAGGAAGCCAAGCACATGTTGAAAGACGTGGCGTTTGCGTCCGGGCCCTACGATTGCGTGCAGAATGCTGACGCCGTGGTGATCATCACCGAATGGGACCAGTTCCGGGCCTTGGATCTCGACCGCATGAAGGACGCGCTGAAAGCGCCAGTGGTGGTTGATTTGCGCAACATCTACCGCCCGGCGGAAATGGCGGCGAAGGGGTTTAAGTATGTGAGCGTGGGGCGGAGTTAGAGCAGGTTCCGTTCAAATTGAAACGCCTCCCCCTCCCCGCGAGGGGAGGGGGCAGGGGGCGGGGCGAAACGCTTCGCTTCAGGAAATAACATACGCGTTCCAAATCCGTTGTTCGGCGAGCGAAAAAAATGCGCCCAATGCCGTAACCCCAATGCCGTAACGTTGTGTGGTCAAATTCAAACCTCGGCGCTTCACCCCACCCCCTGCCCCCTCCCCTCGCGGGGAGGGGGTGCGCTTGGCATTTGCGATTCCGTTTGAACGGAACCTGCTTTAGGACACTGTCCTTCTCCCCTTGTGGGAGAAGGTGGCGCGCATGCGCAAGCGGGCGAGGCGGATGAGGGGTGCTGCGCAATTCGTACAAACTTCGCGCAAACACCCCTCACCCATGTCAGTACAACGTCGGCGCTCGCACCCGCGATCCCTCTCCCCAAGGGGAGAGGAGCAGCGTAGCCGTTCGATCAAGGTCCGCCTCTCGGACCGCCGGCATCGCGTCATCAACGCAACGCGCGCTAGTTCGCAGCAATCGCGCTGGCGCTGAGCAAAATCGGAATCGCCGCCCGCTCTATGGGCCCGACGAAAACTGCGAACCCTCCATGCCGAACGACCAGGTAGCTGCGCCAGGCACGAGCACCGTTGGGCCACATCCACTCATTGAATTGGGTGAAATCGAGCCATCGCTCGGAGCGATGTCGTCGGTCGCGACACAACAAGGAATGGCGCTCAACGGACGAACTTCGACGTAGCCGGTTTGGCGCGACGACAATCGCAATGTTCGGCGTTTATCGCCTCGAAGGGTCTCGCGCACGTCGAAATCCAGTTGACCTGCGGCGCAATAGATTGGCCCGATTCCGCCGTTGCCCCAGTGGGAACCTCCGCAGAGCGACAGCATCCACGTCGTTGGCATCCATTGGTCGGTTGTCAGGCGAGCCCAATAAATCTCATAGGCGCCTTCCACGTTGCTCTCAATGTCATGGCGCCACCTGTCCGGGTAGTTTTCCATCGGTTCGCAAGCAAGCGCCGCCCGTGCCGAAATTGCCAGCGCGAACGCGAGGCCGGCAACTGACCAGATGCAGCCCTTCCGCGGCGCGCCTTCAGTACGGCGACGCCTTCCGACGCAAAAGGATATGCGGCCCAACACGTTCATCGCCGCTCCCAGCATACACCAGTGTGGCAATCCGGAAAGAGTTGACTTTATCCCCCAAACACCCCCGCCTCCACCTTCGCGTGCCATTCCCAAGCGTCGGCGATGATCGCATCGATGCCGCGCGTCGGCGTCCAGCCAGTTCGCGGCGCGCCAGCGCGTTGTCCGCCACCAGCGCCGGCGCATCGCCGTCGCGGCGCGGGGCGGGCGATGCGGGCACGCGCTGGCCGGTGACGCGCTCGATCGCGGCCAGCAATTCCTTCACCGTGACGCCATCGCCGCGTGCCGAGATTGGCGGCCAGGCTCGCGCCGCCGCCGAGCAGGCGCTCGACCGCGCGCACATGCGCATCGGCGAGATCGAGCACGTGCACATAATCGCGCAGGCACGTCCCGTCGCGCGTATCGTAATCGTCGCCGAAAATCTTGAAGCCCTCGCGCCGGCCGAGCAGCGTGAACAGCGCCAGCGGGATGGCGTGGGTTTCGGGCGAGTGGCGCTCGCCGATCCCCTCCGCCGGCGCCGCGCCGGCGGCGTTGAAATAGCGCAGGTGCGCGAATTTCAGCCCGTAGGCGGCGGCCATGTCGGCGCTGGCGCGCTCGACCATGAGTTTGGTCCAGCCATAGGGGCTGACCGGCGCCTGCGG
The DNA here is from genome assembly GCA_963732745.1 of uncultured Alphaproteobacteria bacterium. Taxonomy (GTDB): domain Bacteria; phylum Pseudomonadota; class Alphaproteobacteria; order Caulobacterales; family Aquidulcibacteraceae; genus Vitreimonas. The sequence goes on from CAVTAT010000013.1 coordinate 41,044, forward strand.
ATGGCGCTCGTCCATCGGCAGGGTTTGCGGCTCGCCATAGATGGCGCAGGTGGAGGAAAACACGAACGCGTTCACGCCCGCCTCGCGCATGACCTCCAGCAGCGTCAGCGCGCCGACGACGTTGTTGTCGTAGAAACGCTGCGGGATGTTTCACCGATTCGCCGACCTCGATCAGAGCCGCGCAATGCAGCACCGCGTCCGGCTTGTGCTCGGCGAACACGCCCGGCGAGCCGGGCCTTGTCGCGAATGTCGCCCTCGACCAACGGCCCCCATTTGACGAAGGCGCGGTGGCCGTTGCTGAGATTGTCGTAGACCACCACCTTGTGGCCGGCGCGCGCAAGCGCCAGGCAGCAATGCGCGCCGACATATCCCGCCCCGCCAGTCACCAGAATTGTCGCCATCGGCCAAGGCTGATAAAGGCTTGCCGCCATGAACACCAGTGCAAACGCCCAATCTGGGCCCAAGTCGAGGCCGAGGCCGACGCGCCTCAAGCACACGAGCTCTGCTCGATCTGTTCGCCGCCGACCCCAGCGCGCGCCGAGGCGCTGACTTTCACCGCGCCGCATCTGGTCGCCGATTTTTCCAAGCAGCGCATCGACGCGGCAGCGCTGGCGGCGCATGGGCGAACTTGCGCGAGGCGATGGATTTTGCCGGCTGGCGCGCGAAGATGTTCGCCGGCGACATCGTCAACACCAGCGAAGGCCGCCCGGCCAAGCATTGGCTGCTGCGCGCCGCCGACGCGCCGGACGAAGTGAAGGCGGCGCGCGCCAAGATGATCGCGTTCGCCCAGCGCATGCGCCGCGAGATCGACGCCATCGTGCATCTGGGCATCGGCGGCTCGGACCTCGGCCCGCGCCTGATCCTGGACGCGCTGCACGCGCACCGCATCCGCGGCATCGATGTGCGCTTCGCCGCCAATGTCGACGGCGCCGATGTCGCCGACGCCATCGCCGGACTCAAGCCAGCGCGCACGCTGCTGATCGTCGCCTCGAAAACCTTCACCACCCAGGAGACGCTCGCCAACGCCGCTTTCGTGCGCGCCTGGGGGCCGAAGCACATCGCCGCCGCCACCGCCGCGCCGGACAAGGCGGTCGCATGGGGCGTGCCGGCGGACAACGTGTTTCCGTTCTGGGATTGGGTCGGCGGGCGCTATTCGCTGTGGTCGAGCGTGAGCCTTGCCTGCGCCATCGCGCTCGCCGCCGGCCCTTATCAGCGCCTGCTCGCCGGCGCGGCGGAGATGGACGCGCATTTCCGCGACGCGCCGTTCGCGCGCAATCTGCCGGCGCTCTCGGCCGCGGTGCAGATGTGGAACCGCGAAGCGCTCGGCCATGGCTCGTACGCGCTGATCCCCTATTCCGAGCGCTTGCGCCTGTTGCCGGCTTACATGCAGCAGCTGGAAATGGAATCGAACGGCAAGGGCGTGTCGCGCGACGGCGAGTCGCTCGCAGCGCTCGGCTTGCGCGGTGACCTGGGGCGCGGCGGGCACCAACGCGCAGCATTCGTTCTTTCAATTGCTTGCACCAGGGCGTGGAGGAAATTCCGGTCGAGTTCATCATCAATGCCGGCGCGCATGAAGGCCCGCGCTTCGCACCGCGCCAAGGTGTTCGCCAATGCGCTGGCGCAAGCGCGGGCGCTGATGGTGGGCAAGAGCGCCGACGCGCCGCACCGCGCCTTCGCCGGCAACCGCGCCTCGACGATGATGGCGATGGATGCGCTTTCGCCGGAGGCGCTGGGCGCGCTGCTGGCGTTTTACGAACACCGCACCTTCACCCAGGCCGTGCTGGCCGGGCATCAATCCGTTCGACCAATTCGGCGTGGAGCTGGGCAAGGAGATGGCGAACGCAGCTCCTGCCCGCGCTGGAGGGCGGCGCGGCGCCCGCCGATCTGGACGCCAGCACCGCTGCCTGGCTAAAGCGGTTGCGGTAACAGATTGGGGCCGGGTTGGATTGTGCGCTTGGCTCTCGTCGTGTCGCATGGAAAATGTTAGGCACGGCGAAATGGGCGTCGGGGGACGTCAGGTGCGGGGACAAAATGGTGTGGTTCGTAGAGAAACTTGGGCCTGGCGCGCCCGGCAATACTAGCGCCCCGGCGCCAGCGCAAAGATCCGCGCAGACGCGGGCCGCAGCGCCGGCAAGCGCCCCAGCGCCGCGGGCCGCCGCGCCGCAACCAGCGCCAAGCCGCGCGCCGCCGCCAAAACCCGACCCGGAGCCGCCAAAGAAGAAAAAGGGCTGGTTCTAACCGGGTGCTCTAGCCCGCCGCGCGGCAAAGCCCAGCGCAATTACGCCGGCCATCGCCGCATAGGCGGCGAACGCCGAAGGCTGCAACAGCGGCAGCCCCAAGAGCACCAAGCCATCATTGCCGCCGGGGATGAGCATCGCCCCCGCGCCCATCAACGCGCCGCCGGCGAGCGAGCTGGCCGCGCCAGCTGGGCTCGGCCCGCGCAGCATGAAACGCCCCGCACTTAACGCGCCGATGATCGCCCCGCCCACAAGCAGCGCGATCAACAGCACCCGCAACGCCACATCCATGGCATGGCCGAGCGCGACATCGACCAGGAGCGTCGTATAAGGCCAAGCGAACACGAGGGTGAGCAGCGCCACATTGGCGAGGCCGGTCACCGCCATCGCCAGCGCTGGCGGCCAGTGCGCCGCGCGCACTGTCGCAAGCATGGCGGCGGGCCCCGGGGCGGCGCGCCACGCGCTCCACAGCCGAAACGCCGCGAACGCGGCAAGCGCGGCAATTGTCGGCGCCAGTAGCGGGCCCGAAAGCGCCGCGCTTTCGCCAGCTGGCGCGACGGCCCCCAGCGCATGCGCGCCCGCAGCGCCCAGAAAGAAACCGGCGGGCATCGCCACAAAACCCCACTCGCCCGCCGCCAAGCGGCCAATGGTTCCGAACGCACAGGCGCCATTGAGAAGCGCGCCGGCGCCAAACGCCGCCCCGCCAAACGTCGCCAACAGAAACGAAGGCTGCGCCGGCCATTCGCTGCGGCGCATCAGAGCCAAAGCTTCGGCGATAAGCAAACCAGCCAGCGCCCAGACCGCGCATTCCAGGATCGCCGCGAACCGCCGCCAATCGCGTTCCTCAACCACCTCGCGCACCGCCAGCACGGCGCAGATATTGCCCCGCTGCAGCGCAAAGCCGGCAAGGAATGCGAGTGCAAGGGCGAGGAATGCCAACGGCGTCAAACGATCGCAGGCGGGCGACGGCGTTTCGTTCCGCGCGGCGGCGGCTTGGGATCGGCGCGCGGTGCCTTGGCGAGCAAGAGCTCTTTCAATTTCATCGATTTCTGGGGTGGCGGAGACACTTTCAAGCCGCCCTCGCCGCCGCCACCACCGCGCTCTTTACCCCGCCCACCACTTCGCGCACCAGAGCTTCATCATCGCCTTCGGCCATGATGCGCACCAGGGGTTCGGTGCCGGACTTGCGCACCAGCAATCGGCCCTTGCCGTTGAGGCGCTCTTCGCCGGCCTTGATCGCTTCCTTCACGCTGGCGGCGTCCAGCGGGTCCTTGGCGCCCTTCTCGTAGCGCACGTTTTCCAGCACTTGCGGGGCGGGCTCGAACAGAGTGCACACTTCGCTCGCCGGCTTGCCCGATTGCACGATCACCGCCAGCACTTGCAGCGCCGCCAGCAGGCCGTCGCCGGTGGTGGAGAAATCGCGACAGGATGATGTGGCCGGATTGCTCGCCGCCGACATTATAGCCCTTGGCGCGCATGGCTTCGGTGACGTAGCGATCGCCCACCTGGGTGCGCTCCAGTTTGAGCGATAGCGCCTTCAAGAAGCGCTCCAGCCCCAGATTGCTCATCACCGTGGCGACGATGCCGGTCTTCGACAGCGCGCCGCGTTCTTTCCAGGATTTGGCGATCAGCGCCATCAATTGGTCGCCGTCGATCAGAGCGCCCTTCTCGTCGACGATGGCGACACGGTCGGCGTCGCCATCGAGCGCGATGCCGATATCGGCGCGATATTTGTGCACGGCTTCCTTCAGCGCGCGCGTATCGGTGGAGCCGACTTCCTGGTTGATGTTGAAGCCGTCGGGCTCGACGCCGATCGAGATCACCTCCGCGCCCAATTCGTAGAGCGCCACCGGCGCTACCTTGTAGGCCGCGCCGTTGGCCGCATCGATGACGATGCGCAGGCCCTTGAGCGAAAGCCCTTTCGGGAACGTCGCCTTGACGATTTCGACATAGCGCGCTTGCGCATCGTCGATGCGGCGGGCGCGGCCGAGTTTGTCGGGCGCGGCCAAGTGCGTGTCGAGCGGCGCGTCCATCAGCTGCTCGATTTCGACTTCCTCGGCGTCGGAGAGTTTATAGCCGTCGGGGCCGAACAGTTTGATGCCGTTGTCGGCGAATTTGTTGTGCGATGGCCGAGAGCATGACGCCGAGATCGGCGCGCAAGGAGCGCGTCAGCATCGCCACCGCCGGCGTCGGCAGCGGCCCGAACAGCACCACGTCCATGCCGGCGGCGGTAAAGCCCGCCGTCAGCGCCGGCTCCAGCATATAGCCGGAAAGCCGGGTGTCCTTGCCGATCACCACCAGATGGCGGCGGTCATCGGCGCTCATGAAGCGCTTGCCGGCGGCCAGCCCCACGCGCATGGCCACTTCCGGCGTCATCGGGTATTTGTTGGCCGTGCCGCGAATGCCGTCCGTGCCGAAATAGGCCCTGGCCATGCATGCTGCTCGAACTCGTCGCAAGTTGAAAGACTAATTGAGATGCAAATCAATGGCCGCGCGTGCATGAGGGCGGCGGATATCCCAACATCGGACCGTCATTCCGGGCTTCCAGCGCGAGCTGGACCAGGGATCGACGCGGTGCCGAATTGGTTCGACATCGGAGCGCTGTAACATCCATGTGCGGCATTATCGGAATTCTCGGAAACAGCCCGGTCGCGCCACGGCTGGTCGAGGCGCTGAAACGGCTTGAGTACCGCGGCTACGATTCCGCCGGCGTGGCCACGCTGGAGGACGGCAAGATCGTTCGCCGGCGCGCGGCGGGAAAGCTGGCAAACCTGGAAGCCGAACTCGCCGCCTCCCCGCTCGCGGGCGTCTCCGGCATCGGCCACACGCGCTGGGCCACCCACGGCGCGCCAACCACCGCCAACGCCCATCCGCACGCCACCGACAAGGTCGCCATCGTCCACAACGGCATCATCGAGAATTTCCGCGCCGCTGCGCGAGGAGCTGATAGCGCGCCGGCCACAAATTCGCCTCGGAAACCGATTCCGAAGTGATCGCCCACCTGATCACCGAAGGGCTTGACAGCGGCCAAACGCCCGAACAAGCCGCCATCGCCGCCGTGCGCCGGCTCGAAGGCGCGTTCGGCATCGCCTGCCTGTTCGCCGGCCAAGAGGACGTGCTGATCGGCGCGCGCAAGGGCAGCCCGCTTGCGGTCGGCCTGGGCGAGGGCGAGATGTATCTCGGCTCGCGACGCCATCGCGGTGTCGCCGTTCACGACGCGGGTGATGTTTCTCGAAGAAGGCGACATCGCCATACTCTCGCGCGCAAGCGTGAAGATCCTCGACGCAGAACGGCCAGATCGCGCAGCGGACCACGCACGTCTTCTCCGGCGGCCGCGGCGGCGGTGGAGAAAGGCAATCACCGCCATTTCATGCAGAAGGAAATCTACGAACAGTCCGGAAACCACCGGTCGCACCATCAGCGCGCTACGTCAACGCCTTCGAAGAACGCGTGCAAATGCCGGACCTGGACGGCGTCGATCTCGCCGCCGACCACGCCCTCATCATCGGCTGCGGCACCGCCCATTATGCCGGGCGCGTCGGCGAATATTGGCTCGAGCAAATCGCCGGCATCGCCGTCGAGACCGACATCGCCTCCGAGTTTCGCTATCGCAAGCCGGCGTTTGGCAAGGGTCTTCGCGGTGTTCGTATCGCAATCAGGCGAAACCGCCGACACGCTGGCGGCGCTGCGCTATTGCAAGCAACAGGGCCTCAAGACGCTGGCCGTCGTCAACGTGCCCGAAAGCACAATCTGGCGCGAGGCCGATGCGCGCCTGCCGACCTTGGCCGGCCCCGAGATCGGCGTCGCCTCGACCAAGGCGTTCACAGCCCAGCTTTCGGCGCTGGCGGCGCTGGCGATCGCCGTGGGGCGCGCGCGCGGGGAACGCTCTCAGCCCAGGAAGAAGCGCCGCCTCGTGCATGCGCTGATGGAAGTGCCCCGGCTGATCGCCGAGGCGCTGCAAGGCCGAACCCGGAATCGAAACCATCGCCCAGGAACTCTCCCGCGCCCGCGACGTGCTCTATCTCGGCCGCGGCGTTCATTATCCGATGGCGCTCGAAGGCGCGCTGAAGCTCAAGGAAATTTCCTACATCCACGCCGAGGGCTACGCCGCCGGCGAATTGAAGCACGGACCGATCGCGCTGATCGACGAAGACACCCCCGTGGTCGTGGTCGCGCCCCATGATTCGCTGTTCGAGAAGACATTATCAAACATGCAGGAGGTGGCCGCGCGGGGGGGCAAGCTGATCCTGATCACCGATCCGGCGGGCGCGGCGGCCGCCGGCGACTAGTCGCCAGCACACCATCCTCGCTCCGGCCTGCGATCCGTTCGTGGCCCGCTCGGTCTATTCCGCGCCAATCCAGTTCTGGCCTATCTGACAGCCGTGCATAAGGGCACCGACGTGGATCAGCCGACGGAACCTGGCGAAATCGGTGACGGTGGAATGAGCACGGCAAACTCAAGGCGGGCGTCATCGGCGGCGGGCGTGTTCGGCGCGCACCATGCGCACAAATATCAGGCTGACGACCGAGTCGAACTGGTCGGCGTCTACGATCTCGATCCCGAGCGCACCGAGGCGCTGGCCGAAACGCTCGGCGTGCGCGCCTTCGACAATATGGACGACATGCTCGACCTGTTGGACATCGTCACCATCGCCTGCCCGCCGGTGACGCACGCCAGCGCCGCGGCCGCGGCGCTCGAATATGGCAAGCACGTGCTGATCGAAAAGCCGATCACAACATCGGTCTCGGAAGCCGAGCTGCTGATCATGGTGGCGGATTTGCAAAAGCTCGTGCTCGCCTGCGGCCACCAGGAGCGCCTGGTGTTCGAGGCGATGGGCTTGTTCGCCGCCGCGGAAAAGCCAACGCGCATCGAAAGCGTGCGCGAGGGCCCGTGGACCGGGCGCAGCGCCGACGTGTCGGTGACGCTCGACCTCATGGTGCACGATCTCGATCTGGCGCTGACGCTGATGGGCGAGGCGCCGGAATCGATCAAGGCGCAGGGCGCGCGGCAAGCACGGCGCTGTCCGCCGACTGGCTGGACGCGAGCTGACTTTCGCGCGGCGCGGAGGCGCATTTCGATCGCCAGCCGCGTCGCCGAAGCGCGCATGCGCACCATGCGCATCGTCTATCCCAGCGGCGAGGTAAAAATCGATTTCCTGGCCCGCACATTCGAGAACTCCACGAAGGTCGCGCTCAACGCCGATTTCGCGCAAACCGCCCGCCGGCCGCGATCCGCTGGGCGCCAACGTTTCACGCTTCATCGACGCCGTGCTCGGCGCAGCGCCGCGACCGGCCGTCACTGGCGCGGAAGCCGCCGCCGCGCTAAAACTCGGCGCTTGACACCGACAAAGCGGCGGGCCTGCCGTCCCTTCGGTTTAGCCGAGGCGAGCAATGATCCCGTTCATCGACCTGCAAGCGCAGCGCGCGCGCATCGCCGACAAGATCGACGCGGCGCTGGCGCGCGTGCTGGCGCACGGGCAATATATTCTCGGCCCGGAAGTGCAAGGCCTTCGAACAGCAGCTCGCCGCGTTCTGCGGGGCCAAGCATTGCCTCGCCAACGCCAACGGCACCGACGCGCTGGCGCTGCCGCTGATGGCGTGGGGCATCGGTCCGGGCGACGCGGTGTTCTGCCCGTCCTTCACCTTTGCGGCGACGGCGGAAGTTCTGCCTTGGTTCGGCGCCACGCCCGTGTTCGTCGATGTGCTGCCCGATACGTACAATATCGACCCCGCCTCGCTCGAAGCGGCGATCGCAGGCATCAAGCGCGAAGGCAAGCTGAAGCCGCGCGCGGTCATCGCCGTCGATCTTTTCGGCCAACCAGCGGACTATCCCAAAATCGCGGAGATCTGCAGGCGCGAGGGGCTGAAGCTGATCGCCGACAGCGCCCAGGGTTTTGGCTGCACGCTGAACAATCGCATCCGATGCATTGGGCCGACGCGACCACGACAAGCTTCTTTCCGGCCAAGCCGCTCGGCTGCTACGGCGACGGCGGCGCCACGCTCTGCAACAGCGACGAAGACATCGCCGCCATGCGCTCGTTCGCGCTGCACGGCGCGGGGCGGCGACAAATACGACAATGTCCGCATCGGCATGAATTCGCGGCTCGACACCATGCAGGCGGCGATTTTGCTCGAGAAGCTGGCGATTTTCGCCGACGAAATTGCCGCGCGAAACATCGTCGCCGAGCGTTATCGCGCCATGTTGTCAAACCTGGTGCGCACGCCCAGCGTCATCGCCGGGGGCGTGTCGACGTGGGCGCAATACACGATCGAAGCCGAGGACCGCGACGGCCTCGCCGCGCATCTGCGCAATGACGGCATCCCAACGGCGCAATATTATCCAAAGCCGCTGCACCAGCAGAGCGCCTATCGCGCGTTTCCCGTCGGCGCGGGCGGCATGAAGGTCAGCGACGATATCGCCGGGCGCGTGCTCAGCCTGCCGATGCACCCTTATCTCGACGAAGCCACGCAGGCCAAGATCGCCGCCAGCGTGCGCGCGTTCGTGAGCGCCGGCGGTTAAGCTGCGACGAGAAAGCGGAACCTGCCTCTAAAAACTCTTCCGTCATTCCGAGCGCTCGCGTTGGCGCAGCGTGTCCCACGCATAGAGCGCCAAACCCAGCCAAATCAGCGCGAAACTCGCGCCGCGCAAGGGCGTGAACGCCTCCCCGAAGGCGATACCGGTGGCAAATTGCAGGCTGGGGGCCAGGAATTGCAGCAGGCCGACAGCGGCAAAACTGATGCGCCGCGCGCCAAAGGTGAACAACATCAGCGGCAGCGCGGTCACCGGCCCGGCGAGCGCAAGCAAAATAGCGTTGCTCCAGCTCAGCGCCGAGGCGAGCGGCGCCTCTCCGGCCGTCCAGTACAACAATCCCAGCGCCAGCGGCGCCAGCGCCACGCTCTCGACCAACATCCCAGCCGCGGCGGGCGCGGGCGCGCGTTTGCGCATCACCGCGTAGGCCGACCATGACGCGCAAATGGCCAGCGCCATCCACGGCGGCGCGCCGAGCGCCAGGCCCTGCACGATCACCCCCGCCAGCGCGAGCCCGAGCGCCGCAAGCTGCAAGCCGCCGATGCGCTCGCGAAAGAACAGCGCGCCAACGGCCACCGCGACCAGTGGCGCAAGAAAATACGCCAGCGCCGATTCGATCACACGCTGCTGCATCACCAGCCAGACATAAAGCCACCAATTGACAAACAGAAAGCCCGCCGAGATCGCCAAGGTCAGCAGCATGTGCGGCGCGAACGCCGCCGCGATCTCGCGCACGCCATTGCGCCAGCCGCTCAACACGAACGCCGCGGCCAAGGCGGCGGGAATGCACCACAAGATGCGCACCGCCAGCACTTCGCGCACGTCGGCGAACGCGATCAGTTTGAGATAGAGCGGCAAAAAACCCCAAAGCACGTAAGCGCACGCGGCGGCGATAAAGCCGGCGCGGCGATCGGCTGTCGGCTCACGACAATTTCGTCCCGTACGGCGCAGGGTTCCTGATCTCCATGAAGCGCTCCGGCGCGCCGAGCGGAACAAAACCCAGCGGCGCGTAAACGCCGTGCGCGTCCTTCGTGCCGAGCATCCAGCGGCGGAGGCCCTGCAGCTCCGGATGCTCGCGGAACGTCCGCACCAGCGCGCGGCCAAGGCCGCGTCCTTGCTTGCCCGGCAGCACGACCACATCGCAAAGCCAGGCGAAGGTGGCCTTGTCGGTGACCAGGCGCGCGAAGCCGAGCAGCTTGCCGGCATCGTCACGCGCGATCGCGCACATGCGAATTGGCGCACGCCCGCGCCACAACTTCGCGCGGGATGCCAGGCGACCAATAGCTCTCGCGCAGCATGGCATGGATGATGTCGATGATCAGCTTCGGTGGGCTGTTCGATGGCGATGTTCATGGGTTTCCTAGGATAGATGCCGCCCTCCGGAGCCGCGCGGCTTCCAGCCGGCATACTCGCGTCTCCATCACTGCAGGCCGGTTGTAAGTTCAGCGCGACGTATGCCGGCTGGAAGCTGGCGGTCCGGGGTTGGATCAACGCCGCCAGCACGCGGAACAGGCCGCGATTGAGCATCAGTTCGGCGATCTGCACGGCGTTGAGGGCCGCGCCCTTGCGCAGATTGTCGCTGACGCACCAGAGCGAGAGCCCGTTTTCGACCGTGGCGTCCTCGCGGATGCGCGAAACGTAGGTGGCGAACTCGCCGACGCATTCGACCGGCGTGATGTAGCCGCCATCCTCGTGCCGATCGATCACCATCACGCCCGGCGCCTCGCGCAAAATCTCGCGCGCTTCCTCGGCGCTGATCGGATTTTCGAACTCGATATTGACCGCCTCGGAATGGCCGACGAACACCGGCACGCGCACGCAGGTGGCGGTGAGCTTGATGGCCGGATCCAAGATCTTCTTGGTCTCGACCATCATCTTCCACTCTTCCTTGGTGTAGCCGTCCTCCATGAACGCATCGATGTGCGGGATGACGTTGAAGGCGATCTGCTTGGTGAAATGCTCCTTCACGATCTCGTCATTGACGAAGATGCCGCGCGTCTGCGTCCACAATTCATCCATCGCGTCCTTGCCGGCGCCGGAGACGCTCTGATAAGTCGCCACCACCACGCGCTTGATCTTGGCGACGTCGTGCAGCGGCTTCAGCGCCACCACCAATTGCGCCGTCGAGCAATTCGGGTTGGCGATGATGTTGAGCTTGCTCGTAGCCCATCACCGCATCCGGGTTCACTTCCGGCACGACCAGCGGCACGCGCGGATCCATGCGCCAGGCGCTGGAATTGTCGATCACCACCGCGCCGGCAGCGCCGATCTTGGGCGACCATTGCTTCGACACCGCTCCGCCCGCGCTCATCAGCACAAGATCGACGCCGCTGAAATCGAATTGTTCGAGATCCTTGCACTTCAAGCGTCTTGTCGCCATAGCTGACCTCGACGCCGACCGATCGGCGCGAAGCGATGGCGATCACTTCGTCGGCCGGAAACAGCCGCTCCTCCAGGATCGAGAGCATTTCCCGGCCCACATTGCCGGTGGCCCCAACGACAGCGACGCGCAAACCCATTTCACTCTCCAACGGCGCACTGCCGCGATGGCTTCATATCGACGCTGCCGCGCGCCGGGGCAAGTCCCCTGTGGCGCGGGTGATCCTACGGGTGCGCTGGTACCCTCTATCATTGATGCATGAGTTATGTCTCACCACCCATCCCCGGATTCGCGAAGCGAAGTCCGGGGCCCATAAACACAATCGGCTGTGTTTATGGGCCCCGGACTGAATGCTGCGCATCCATCCGGGGATGGGTGGTGAGTGTGTCAGGCACTTATGATTCCGGGTACTAGCGCAAATCCGGGCCCCCGCCCCTTGTGGGCGGGGGGTGGGGTGAAACTCCCATGTTTGGCCTCGTTGCGCGCCGTGCAAATTCTGATGTCGCAGAACGAAGTGCGGGCCGCGGCGTCGCACAAGGGCGGCGCTTCACCCCACCCCCTGCCCCGCCCGAAACGCGCTCTACTCTCATCCGTTTTGTACAACAGGCAAGCGCCGCGTTCGCCGGATTGGCGTTCATGGCGCGCGCGGATGGGCAGCGTTCCGGTCAGGCTACGAGGTGTCGGCGCGGGTGTCTGGAGCTGACGGCGCGCGCACGATCGGCGGGCATGGTTCTGGCAAAACCGGCAGCACGCGCAGGCGAGTCAAGCCGCGGCGCAGGCGGCGCGAAAGTTTGGTTATGTGATGCGTCGCGTCGCGCATGACGCTCAGGATCGCAATCAGCCGCGCGGCGAAATCCTTGCCGCGCAGCGCGCGACGCAAAGCCGAGCCGACGACGGCGCGCACGCCGATCGCGCGCAAACGGCCGTAGCGATGGATTCCCGAGCCACGCGGTCGCAGGCGCGCGGCGACGTGGAGGAAGATCAATTGCCCCACTATGCGCGCCGCGCAATCCAGCCGCCGCCGCGATACTTCGCCGGCCAAGCCCGCGAACGCGCCGACCAGCCAAACCAAAGTCAGCCGCGCCCAATTCATAAATCGGGCGAGGCGATGGTCGGTCAGTTCTGGTTTCGGCGCGATACGCATGCACGCAGTATCGCCGGGGTTTCGAGGGGGCGGATAGATTTTTTTGCGAGGCGTACAAATCAAGGGAAAGCGCGGGATTGGGCGGGGGATAGAGGGAGTGCGTCGCCTCCGGCGGCGCAAGATGTCGAACCATCGCGCGCGACCATGCGCGGCCGGAGGCCACGCGCTCCCACTTGCAACCGTGGCCGGACAACAAGCGCAACCCGCTCCTCCCCCTGCAAGGGGGAGGCTGGGAGGGGGTCCGGCGCCGAGGTTTAGTCGTCAGCGACGTGTACAACATTCATTCGTCGCGCCGACCCCCTCTCAATCTCCCCCTTGCAGGGGGAGAAGCAGGTGGCACTTTCGGCGAAAGTGCGGGGCTGGCGCTCCAACATGCAGTCAGTGCATTTGGAACCCTACCCGCCCTCGGCCTTGAACGGCCGTGCCAGCAGCGCGCCGATGGCTTCGTCGATACTGATGCGGCCGGCGACGATCGCATCCACCGCCGCGCAGATCGGCATTTCGACGCCGAACTTCGCAGCCAGCGCCACCACGGCCGGCGCGCTTTCCGCGCCCTCGGCCACCGAGCGGCGGTCGGCCAGAATGTCCGCCAGCGCGCGGCCCTCGCCCAAGTGCAGCGCCGAGCGAAGTGTTGCGCGAGCTGAGCGAGGCGCAGGTGAGCACCAGATCGCCGAGCCCGCAGAGCCCGGCCAGCGTTTCGGCCTTGCCGCCCATGGCCAGGCCGAGGCGCGTGAGTTCGGCAAAGCCGCGCGTGATCAAGCGCGGCGCGCGCGCCGTCGCCAAGCTTGCGCCCGTGCGCCACGCCGCAGGCGATGGCGATGACGTTCTTCACCGCGCCGCCGATTTCCGCGCCGACCAGATCGTCGGCTACGTAGGGGCGGAAGGTCGGCAGGCCCAAGCTGGCGACGATGCGCTGCGCCGAGCGCCTGGTCGGGGCTGGCGATGGTGGTGGCGGTCGGCAGGCCGCGGGCGACGTCCTTGGCAAAGCCGGGCCCGGAAAGCACGGCGGGGATCGCCGTGCGGGATTTCCGCGGCGAGCACCTCGGTCATCAGAGCCAGGCTGCCGCGCTCGACCCCCTTGGCGCAGAGCACGATCGGCGCGGCGGGCCTCAGCGCGCGGGGCCAGCGCGCGCAGCACCGAGCGCATGTGCTGGGCCGGAGAAACCGCGAGGATCAGCTCGGCCCCGGCCGCATGCGCCAGCGTCCGGCGTCGCGAGAATGCTTGGGCTGAGCGGAATACCCGGCAAAAACAAGCGAATTCTCGTGCCTCGTATTGATCGCCTCGACCACTTCGGGCTCTCGCGCCCACAGCGTGACCTCGCCGCCCGGCGCTGCGGCCGCGACCTGCGCCAGCGCCGTGCCCCAGGCGCCCGCGCCGAGCACCGCGACCGAAGCGAACGGGTTGATCAATTTCTGAATCCTTCATTGAATGTTCAGCCAATACAGGCTAACTTAGCGTCATGGACGAAAAGGCCAACACCCGCGACCGCATCCTTCAGGCCGCGGTCACGCGCATCAAGCATTATGGCTACGGCAAAACCACAATGGCGGAAATCGCCGCCGATTGCTGCATGTCGCCGGGCAATATTTACCGCTTCTTCGAGGCCAAGATCGACATCGCCGAAGCCATGGCGCGCAACCATTATGCCGCCGAGCACGCCGAACTCGCCGCCATCGCGCGCAAGAAGGAATGGCCGGCGGACAAGCGGCTGCGCGAATTGTTCTGCAAGCGGCATGCGCGATACCTACTCCATGCTGGAATCGAGCAACGCGAAGATGCTCGAAGTCGCCGAGGTTCTGCACCGCGAACGGCCGTTGTTCGCCAACGAGCAATTGGCGCATGGAGCGCGTGTTCCTCACCGCGCTGCTGGAAGAAGGCGAGAAGGCTGGCATGTTCGCGCCCGGCGACCACGCCTTCACCGCCGAGATGATCCAGGCCGCGACCATGAAATTCTCGGTGCCGCAGCTGTTCTCGCGGCTGACCCTGCCGAAACTCGAGCGCGAGCTGGACGGCGTCCTCGACCTGCTGCTGAGCGGGCTCTATGCGCGCGCGACGCCCAGCCAAGGCCCAGCGCGCAGGGCTCGAAATCATGTGATGGCGTATAAAAATTGAACGAAATACATTTTATTCATTGATTATTGATCCGGGCGGTGCTATATACGAGTCCAGTCTAAGCCCTGGAGAACCCAAATGACCACGACCCGCCCCGCCCCCTGCTCATGACCGCCTTTCGTTGGCGTCGCCGCGCTCATCGTCGCCGCCGCCGCCACGCCGATCGTGCAAATGGCGGCGCAGCATCATCGTCTAGCCTTACGCGGGCGCCGCCCTCCCCGCGCAAGCCCCGTGCTGCGGGCGCGAAGTCTCCCCCTTCGCGCCCGCTCTTTCCTTGCGTTAATGGTGGTAAATTTGCCATTTACTTTCCATTTATGCATAGCTGGACTGGTGATTTCAAGGCTACTCACTGTCGGCTCGAAATGAGCGCCATCTCATTGTTCGTTGATGTTCGCACTCGCAGCATCGAGCCACTTAGGAGTATCATGATGATGTCCGCTCAAGACCTTGCCGGCTACCGCGCGGGCGCTGTCCGTGATCGTCGCCATCGTCCTGGTCGCCAGCTTTCTGGCGCCGCTGATTTTCGCCGCGACACGCGTCGTCGCTTAAGCCTTCGCACCCTTGCGCCCGGGCTTATGGCTCGGGCGCAAGCGGGCGGCGGCTTCGTCCAGCGGCCAGCGCGGCCGGGCCGGCGACCGACAGATCATCGCTGAACCCTAAGCTTCAATCTTTCCGCCCCCGCCAGCGCGATCATCGCCGCGTTATCGGTGCACCATTTCAGCGGCGGGGCGACAAAATCGTAATCGCGCTCCCCCGCCAGCGCTTCGAGCCGGCCCCGGATCGCCAGATTGGCGGCGACGCCGCCCGCCGCCACCAGCCTGCCCCTTCGCTCCCCAGATCGGATCGAACAGCGCCATCGCGTTGCGCGTGCGGTCGGCGATGATGTCCAGCACCGCCGCCTGGAAGCTGGCGCAGAGATCGGCCTTGTCCTGCTCGCCGAGCGCGCCAAGCCGCTCGACCTCGCGCGCGCACGCGGTTTTCAGCCCAGCGAACGAGAAATCGCAGCCCTCGCGGCCAAGCAACGGCCGCGGCAGCGCAAACCGCGCCGCATCGCCGTTTTTCGCGCAAGCTTCTCGACCAGCGGCCCGCCGGGAAAGCCAAGATCCAGCAGCTTGGCGAGCTTGTCGAACGCTTCGCCCAGCGCATCGTCGATCGTGGTGCCGAGCCGGCGATAAACGCCCGACATCCAGCACCGCGATGAACTGGCAATGCCCGCCGGACACCAGCAGCAGCAGATACGGAAACGTCGCGCCCCGCCTCCGCCAGGCGCGGCGACAGCGCGTGGCCTTCAAGGTGGTTGACCGCGATCAGCGGCTTGTCGTGGGCCAGCGCGATCGCCTTGCCCGCCACCAGCCCCACCATGACGCCGCCGATCAGCCCCGGGCCGGCGGTGGCGGCGACGCCGTCGAGATCGGCGAACCGAGACCCCGCCTCGCGCATCGCCGGCGCGATCGTCGCGTCCAGCCCCTCCACATGCGCCCGCGCCGCGATCTCCGGCACCACGCCGCTATACGGCGCATGCTGCGCGGCCTGGCCGAGCACGATGTCGGAAAGCACGCGCGGGCCGGCGTCGTCCAAGCGCAGCACCGCCGCGGCGGTTTCATCGCAGCTGGTTTCGATGCCGAGGATGGTGAGGGGGCGCATGCGCGGACTATGGACCGCCGGCGCCCCCGCCGGCCAGCACTACGTTGGCCAAGCGCGGGACGCCGCGATTCAACGTCGTGATCGGCGACCTGACCCCCGAAAACTCCTCCAGGCGGAGTAAACCCGAACCATCCATTCGCAGGTCCACCCGCTACGAGGCGGGTTTTCGCCGAGCGATTCTTCACGCCATCGGCGACAACGACGTAACCATGCCTTCCGCAACAGGCCGTGCGCCTCGGTGCAGACGAACTTTGATATGGAGGCCCACCTTATCCAGTCGCTGCGCGATGCTGCTCGACCATCTTAGGGACGACGACATGCATCAGAGCATGCAAATGTCCCTGGAGCGGCACGCCTGCGGGAATTGGTGTGCCTGAACTCTGTCAACGAACTCGGGCCAGACCATGGAAATCTCGCGCGCCCAACCTCGCTCATCGAGGTCTTCGACGCGGCAAAAATCCCAGCGAATGCCGTTGAAGGGATGCGTCCTGCGCGTATCCGGCCCCAGCGCGAGGATAGTTATGTCAGCTTCAAAGCTGTGCCGATGATCTCCGAAAACGCCCATTGCGGTCTCCCGTTGAGATCATAGAGCAAGAAGAGCGTCAGTCCGATATGCGCCGACAAGGCTCGGTTGGCCATGATTTACGAGCAACGGAAGAACCTACCCGCCATTTGCCGGCGCCGCCGCAGCACCCGCTCCCCCTCGATGGGGGAGCTGTCGCGCGGTACGCGCGACTGAGGGGGTGAGGCCCGCTGGGGTTTCCGGGCGAGCCTCTGGAGGCCTCTTCTTCACCCGCAGCGCGCGCACCCCCTCCGGCTCGCTCCGCTCGCCACCTCCCCCATCGAGGGGGAGGCGGGCGCCCCGCAAGTCCACCCGCCACGTGGCCGGAATTCGCCGATTTCAGTCAGCGGGAAGAATCGTCACTGAGGGAAATCGCTTGCGCTGGGCACTGGCTGACCGCCTGGCGCACCGCATTCTCGAACTCTCGCGGCACCTCGCTGACGCGCACGATGGCGTAGCCGTCGTCGTGCAGTTCGAACACTTCCGGGCATAGGCCCACGCAGACCCCGAAACCGGCGCACACGCCGGCATCGACACGGACTTTCATTGTGAACCCGCCGGCGCCGGGTGGAACTCCAGATTCAGATGAGTTAATCCGCGCAGGATGAAGGTTGGCAGATAGGCGTAGCGTCTCGCGCCGGGCGGTCCGTGGTGTTTCTCGGAGATGCGGATGTCGCTGGTCCGGTCGAACATGCGGTTGAGACTGACGACCGCTTCGGCCCGCGCCAGCGGCGCGCCGGGGCAGGCATGGCGGCCACGGCCGAACGCCACATTCAAGCGGGCGTTGTCGCGGTCGATTTGAAACTCACCGGGATTTGAGAAAATGCGGGCGTCGCGGTTGGCGGCGGCGTTGGAGACATAGAGGAAGGCGCCGGCCGGGATATGGACGCCGCCGATGGTCGTCGGCTTTTTCGCCAACCGGAAATCGCCCTTCACAGGCCCCTCAATGCGCAGGCTTTCCTCGACAAAATTGGGGATGAGAGCGCGATCCTCGCGCAGGCGTTTCTGCAGGTCGGGGCGTTCGCCAACCACCTGAAAGGCGTGGCTGAGCAGCCGCACCGTGGTTTCCTGCCCGGCGGTGAACAAATTGGCGGCGACCCGCGCGACATCGAGCGGCGTCGGCACGGACTTGTCGAGAAACCTGGCATCGGCGAGCCCGGTGAGGACATCCGCTTTGGGATTGCGCCGACGGTCTTCGATATAGGCCGAGAAGGCGCCGTAGAGCCATTCCAGCGGCGTGTGGTGGACTTCTTCGCCCTCCTTCATGCCGCCGACGACGACGCCGCCGCTCGCTTGTTCATTGCGAATGATTTGCTGCCGGAACTTGATCCGATCCTCGGTTGGCACGCCCAAAAAATCGGAGACGACGAGGACGGCGAACGGCTGGGCGAAATCGTCCATGAACTCGCATGCGCCGCGCGCAATGAAGGTGTCGATCTGCTGATCGGCCAGCTCCCACATGAAGTCCTCGTTTTCCTTGAGGCGCTTCGGCGTGATCAGGGACATCAGCAACGAGCGGTGATCCGAGTGTTTCGGCGGATCCATGGTCGGAAGCTGATCGCTGAACGCTGTTTGATCGCGATATTCTTCGATCAGCTCGGAAATGTCATCGTTTTCGCGGCCCTTCAGCGGAATGGGGCAGCCCGCAAACGGTCCCGTCGTCGACATGCAGGAAGAAAAGCGATCGGGATCGTTGTAGATCTCAATGGCCTCGTCGTAGCCCGTGACCATGAAGATGCCCTGGTGCGGCTCGCGGAAGACCGGCGCCTGCGCTCTCAGATAATCGAAGTAGGAGTACGGATCGTTGACGAACTTGTCGCTGCGGAAGAAATCGTGCGCTTCAAACTCGAGGGACTTATCGTTCATGTTGGCTCCGTTTCGGACGCTGCCGTCATCTCAAAGCTCACAATCGGCTGAAAGCCAACCGGGCCTGGCTAGGAGTATAGCAGAACCGGTGGCGCTTTTTCAAAGCACCTGATTCAAAACAGTGATCGCAGTTATCACGACCCGCCCCAAGGTGTTCCGAAGACACCGACGGCGAGCTCCGCCCAAACCAGGACAAGCACAGCTGTGATCGCTAGCGCCACGAGAAGCCTGTTGGCATTCCGCGCAAGCAGCACGTACGTCAGGCCGGCGCCGAACAATAGGATAGCCGAGGCAACGAAATCGGTCAGAGCCCAGGCAAGCTCATCGGTGAACCGCATTGCAACCAATGGCACGAGCAGCAAAAGACCCACGCTCACGGTCAACACGATCAGTTTTTTGCCAATTTCTTGCATATCGCCACTTATTAGGACGGTCCACGCCTAGCTAACACGCAGGCGCCGCAGTGTCCGCATGGGGCCAACCCAGCTCAGATGGCCATTCTCTTACGACCGACGGAAGATATGTAATACCCCGCATTTGCCGGCGGGGACGGGGGCGGTCCATAACCCACCCCATGGCTCCTCTCCTCCGCATCGGCGCGCGTGGTTCTAAGCTTTCGCTGGCGCAGACTGAATCCGCGCGCGTGCGGCTGGCGGCGCTGCTCCAGGTCGCCACCGAGCGGCTGGAGATCGTGCCCATCGCCACCAGCGGCGACGCGATCCAGGATCGGCGCTTGATCGAAGCCGGCGGCAAGGGCTTGTTCACCAAGGAGCTGGACGAAGCGCTGATCGGCCGCCGCATCGACATCGCGGTGCATTCGCTCAAGGATTTGCCGACACTTCTGCCGGACAACATCGTCCTCGCCTGCGTGCCCGAGCGCGAGGATCCGCGCGATGCGTTCGTCAGCTTGCGCGCGCGCACGCTCGCGCGAATTGCCGGCGGGCGCGAATGTCGGCACCGCGAGCTTGCGCCGGCAGGCGCAGACGCTGTTCGCGCGGCCCGATCTTGGCGTGGTGACGCTGCGCGGCAATGTCGATACGCGCCTCGCGAAGCTCGAAGCCGGCGCAGCGGATGCGACGTTTCTGGCGCTCGCGGGGCTGAAGCGGCTGGGCCTGGAAGCGCGCGCGACCAGTCTGGTCGATCCGCAAGAAGCGCCGCCCGCCGCGTGCCAAGGCGCGCTGGCGATAACGGCGCGGGCCGACGATGCGCGCGACGCTGCGCCCTGCTCGCGCCGTTCGAAAACGCCGATGCGCGCGTGGAAATCGAGGCCGAACGCGCGTTTCTGGAAGCGCTCGACGGTTCGTGCCGCACGCCGATCGCGGCGCTGGCGCGCAAGCAAGGCAGCGCGCTTTCGCTTCATCGGCGAAGCGCTGACGCCGGACGGAACCGCCCGCTGGCGGCGCACCGAGGCGATCACGCTGGGCGGCGATCCTGTACAAGAAGCGCGCGCGCTGGGCTTGGCGCTGGGCCGCGAAATCCGCGCTGAGGCGGGCGATGCGATTGTGATGGATGGGGAAGATGACATACGACGCAAGCAACGCGACCGCTCATTCCGAGGCGCCGCGGAGCGGCGATCCGGAACCCAGGGGACCGCAAGCGGCGCGCGTCTACGATCCCCTGGGTTCCGGATTCGCCGCTGCGCGCGCGCCCCGGAATGACGGTGCATATTTGCTGTGCACGGTGCACATGACCCTCCGCGTCGCCATCACCCGCGCGCTGCCGGAAGCGGAGCGCACCGCCGAGCGCGTGCGCGCGCTCGGCCACCAAGCCTGTCCTGGCGCCGCTGCTGACCATCGTCCCATGCGGCTTACGACACCAGCACCGAAGGCGCGCAGGCGATCATCTTCACCAGCAGCAACGGCGTGCGCGCGTTTCCCGACGCGCGCGGCGCGCGCGACAAGATCGTGCTCGCGGTCGGAGACGCTACTGCGGAAGCGGCGCGCGCAAGCGGGGTTCGCCGATGTGCGCTCGGCGGCGGGCGATGTGGCCGCGCTCGCCGCGCTGGCCAAGGCGGCGCTCGATCCCGCTGGCGGCAAGCTGATCCATATCGGCGGCGACCACATCGCCGGCGATCTCTCCGGCCAATTGGCGGCGGCGGGCTTCAAGGTGGAGCGGCGCGTGGCCTATGCGGCGGTCGCGGCGCTCCGACCTTGCCCGAAGCGTTCGCGGAGCCGCTCGACCTCGTGCTGTTCCACAGCGCCCGCGC
Organism: uncultured Alphaproteobacteria bacterium; assembly: GCA_963732745.1. Lineage (GTDB taxonomy): Bacteria > Pseudomonadota > Alphaproteobacteria > Caulobacterales > Aquidulcibacteraceae > Vitreimonas. Next base: position 61,725 of record CAVTAT010000013.1, read on the forward strand.
GGCGCGGGTTTTTCTGAGCTCTCGGCGCGCCGGGGGCCGAGCGCCTGGCCGCCGCTTGCCTGAGCGCGGCGGTAGCGGAAGCGGCGGAGGCGGCGCCGTGGAAGCGTCTGATCATGGCGCGGCAGGCCAACGAGGCCGACCTCCTGGATGTGGCATTTGGCTAGAAAAAGACTTCGCTGGAGGCAAATTCCGTTCAAATTTGAACGCATCCCCCTCCCCGCGAGGCGGAGGGACGGTCTGTTTAGCCGCGCGCTCAATGCAATTTTGAAGGGAACCGCGCTCACGCTGGCGCAGGCGCTTGAGCCGTGTGCGTGCGGCCCTAAGTTCCGGCTTTGGGCCGCAACTCGTTTCCGGCATGAAATGTCGGAAATGCTTGGGAAAACTGGGGAGTATTCATGAGCAGGGACGACGATGGCGAGCGCGGACGCGCCGAGCCGATCGACGTTGAGTTCGAACCGGCCGAGCGCGGCGACGCCGCCGCGGCGGTGTCAGCGGCGGCACGGCACTCTTGCTGGCGGTCGCGCTGGCGGCTGGCGTCGGCGCGGCTGGCGGCGCGGTGGCGCCGCGTCTGCCGGCGGTCGCAAGCGGCGCTCGAACAGCGCAATTCCGCTTGCGCCTGCATCGCTGCGGCGCTGAGCGCGCGCGACGCGGCCGCAGCGCTCGACCAGCGCCTCGAGCGCATCGAGAAGCGATCGTCAACACGCCGCTGGCGGAAGCCGCCAGCGGCGAAGCCGGCGACGCCGGCACGGCGGCGCGCGTGTTCGCGCTGCAATCGGGACTGCGCGATGTCGAGCGCCGGCTGACGCGCATGCCGACGCACGACGGAAGTCGCCGCGCTCGTGGCCGAAGTGCGGCGCTTGCAGGAAGAATTGCCGGCGGTCGCCGCGGAAGCGCGCGCGGCGGCGACGGCTGCGCGCGGCTTCTTACGCGGTGGTTGCGGCGGCGGAAGCGTCGCGCTCGTCCGGCCCGTTCGAACAAGCGCACGCAGCGCTGGCGGCGCTGCTGCCGAACGATCCCAATGTCGCGGCGCTTGGCGCCGCTGGCGCGCACCGGCGCGCCGACGCGCGATCGAATTGCGCGACCGCTTCGAGCGGCTCGACAACGAAATCATCCGCGCCGCGCGGCAAAGCGCAGGCTGGCGCGGGTTTCTGGGGCCGCATCCAGGCGGCGCTGGCGCAATGGATCGTGGTGCGCCGCGCCGGCGACGGCGACACGCCCGAAGGCATCGTCGAACGCGCCGAACAGCGCTCTGCGCGCCGATCAATCTCGCCGCGCCATCGCGCGAACTGAACCAGCTTGCCCGAAGCGCGCCAAGCGCGTCGCCCAGCCTTGGATCGACGACGCCACGCGCCGGCTCGAAATCGACACGCGCCTCGCGGCGATCCGCACAGAATTGTCGCGGGGGAGCTGAGCCATGCTGCGACTTGCTTTTCTGCTGATCATCGCCGTCGCGGCCATGCTGCTGTCATGGCAGATCGTCGACCACCGATCCCGGCACGGTCAGGTCGAGTGGTTCGGGCGCGCGAGGTCGACTACCAGCGCCTTGTTCGCGCTGCTGATGCTGGTGGCTGCTGATCGCGATCGCGCTGCCGCTGCTGCGCTTGGTCATGTTCCTGATGGATGCGCCGGGGCGGCATCGGCAAAGCCAGCGCAGCGCGCGCGCGTGCGCCGCGGCCAGGAAGCGCTGGCGCTCGGCCTGATCGCGGCCGAAGCTGGCGAGTTCGAGGATGCGCGCCGCCACGCCGACAAGGCCGAGGATCTGATCGACGAGCCGCGCCTCGCCATGCTGCTGCAAGCGCGCGCCGCGGAAGTCGGCGGCGACACCGCCGGCGCCGAGCGCGCCTATTCCGGCATGCTGCAGCACGAAGACACCGAAGTGCTCGGCCGCAAGGGCTTGATGGCGGCGGCGCTGAAGCGCGGCGACCGCACCGCCGCGCGCGCGCACGCCGAAGCGCGCGCTGAAAGCCTCGAAAACCGCGGCCTGGCCGTTCCAATACGCGTTCGATCTCGCCGTGCAGGCCGCCGATTGGGAAGCGGCGATCGAAACGCTCGAGCTAGGCGACAAGCGCAAGCTGATCGAAGACAAAGTCGTCAAAGCGCCGCCGCGCCGTGTTGATGGCGGCGCAAGCCGCCAAGCTCGAACGCGAGCGCCGCCCCGACAAGGCCGCCGACATGGCGCAAAAGGCGTTCCGCATGGCCCCGGCGTTCGCGCCCGCCGGCGCGCTGGCGGCGCGCCTGCTCGTCGGCGAAGGCAAGGCCGAGCGCGCCGCCGCGATCCTGGAAGAAGCCTGGGAAAACGGCCCACACCCCGCGCTCGCGCACGCTTATCGCGATCTCGTCGCCGGGCGAGAGCCGCGAAGCGCGCGCCGCAGCGCATGACTGACGCTTGGCCGAAAAGCGCCGCGATCATCGCGAAAGCCAGCATCGTGCTGGCGGAGCTGGCCATGGAGCGCGGCGATTGGGGCGCGCGCGCAAGCTGCGCTCGAAGACGCTTATCGCGAAAACCCCTCCTCGCGCATCTGCATTCTGTTCGCGCAAGTGGCGCGCGGACGCGGCGACGAGAACGGCGCGCGCACCTGGCTGGCGCAAGCCGCCGGCGCGCCGCGCGAAGCCGATTGGTCCGACCTCGATCCCGAAGGGCCGGCGTTTCTCTACGACGACAACGATTGGGCGCGCCTGGTGTACGTGTTCGGCGATGGCGGCCAGCTCATCCACCCGCGCATGGAGCGCGGCGGCGCCGACGCGCTCGGCCCGGTGCTGGCGCTGCCCACAGCGGCGCTGCTCGCTCCAAGGCAAGAACCCGCCACGGCGGCGGCTGTGGTGGTGGAATAGCGCCACCCCCGGATCGCCGGCTTCCAGCCGGCATACGACCGCTGATTACTACAACAGACCTGTGTGATTGATCGCTCTTTTGCCGGCTGGAAGCCGGCGCTCCGGAGTGGCGCTTCCCTCAGCCGAAGCGCTCCAGCGCAAACGCGCCAACGTCGATCGCCGGTTCGCGGTCGCATGCGAGCGCTGCTACGTGTTCGGCCGTCACCGCGCACAGGGTCAGCCCGAGATGGGCGTGGCCGAAGGCGTAGAACACGTTGGGCGCGCGCTTGAGCCGGCCGATCGCCGGCAGGTAATCGGGCAAGGTGGGGCGCGGGCCAACCCATCGATCCGGCGTGCCGGAAAAATTGACGCCGAGTTCGCCGATGCGCCGCTCCAGCAGCCGCCATTTGCGCGCATCGCCGGGCGCGTCGGGCGAGCCGAACTCGATGCAGCAGGTGGCGCGCAGGCCGCTGGAAAAGCGCGAGAACACAACGAAATGCTGCTCGAACACCGTCGTCGGCAAATCTTCCGGCCAATCGTGCGCGGCGCTCTGCACCGAATAGCCGCGCTCGCCGATCAGCGGCGCACACTGCCCAAGCTGGTCCATCAGCGCGCCCGACCAAGCGCCCGCCGCAATCAGCACGCCATCGGCGGCGAGACCTTTGCCATCGGACAAGGTCACGCCCCCGCTCGCATCGACGCGCGCCGCCGAGCCGTACACGATTTCTCCGCCAAGCGCCTGGAACACAGCCAGGATCGCATCGCGCGCGGCTTGCGGATCGCTCACTTGGCCGGTGCCGCTGAACAAAATGCCAGCCGCCGGCGGATGCTTGCATGACTGCCCCATAGCGTTCGAGTTCAGCCTCGCCAAGATCGCGCCAGCGCGCGCTGCCCCAATCGGCGCGTTCGGCGGCTTGGCGTCCGCGCGCTGCCGCCGCCTTGGTAGTCCAGGCCGTTACATGGCCGTGCGGGAGCACCAGGGCGGGATGCGCCGATGTCGCCCGCAAGCCGCAGCCATGCCGCCATCGCGTCCGCCAGCAGCAATTTGAGCGCCGCATGCCCGCGCGCCACTGTGCGCGGATCGCAGGCCGCCAGAAAACGCAGCGCCCATGGCGCGCTCAGGCCCGCGTCGCTCCAGCGGAAATCGAGCGGGCCGCCGAAGGCAAAGCTCGAGACCGGCGCGCGCAGCACGTTGCCCCATGTCGACCACGGCATCACCTGCTCGGCGCCGATATGGCCGGCATTGCCGAACGATGCGGCGCGGCGCTTGTCGCCGGGATCGATCAGAGTGGCGCGCACGCCCGCCTGTCTGCAGCCGCAGCGCCGAGGCCGCGCCGACGAGCCCGCCGCCGATGACAAGAATGGATTTCATTCGCCGCGATGGCTTCGTATAGGTTCGCCGATCTTGGCAAGCGAGGTCTCGCATGGCGATTGACTGGGCCGGCGTGTTTCCGGCGGCGACGACGCAATTTGCGCCGGACTTGTCGCTCGACCTCGCCGCCACGCAACGCGTGCAGGACGCGCTGGTGCGCGACGGCGTGCACGGCCTCATCATCATGGGCACGGTGGGGGAAAACAATTCGCTCGAAGCCGAGGAGAAGCGCGCCGTGCTGAAGGCGGCGGTGGAAGCGGTCGCCGGGCGCGTGCCGATCATCGCCGGGGTTTCCGAACTGGACACCAAGCGCGCCATCGCCTTCGCGCGCGACGCCGAGAAGCTCGGCGCCGACGGGCTGATGGTGTTGCCGGCCATGGTCTATGTGCCGACCGAGGCGGAACTGGTCGCGCATTTCCGCGCCGTCGCGGGCGCGACCGGGCTGCCGATCATGCTCTACAACAACCCGCCCGCCTACCGCGTCAGCATCGGCGTTGAGGCGCTGAGGCAACTGAGCGATTGCGTCAACATCGTTTGCGTCAAGGAAAGCGCGCCCGACACGCGCCGCTTCACCGATCTCTTCAACGCGCTCGGCGAGCGTTATGTGTTGTTCGCGGGGCTCGACGATGTGGCGCTTGAGGGCCTGCTGCTCGGCGCGCGCGGTTGGGTGTCGGGGCTGACCAACGCGTTTCCGAAGGAATCGCTGGCGCTTTACGCCGCGGCGCAAGCGCGGCGATCTGAAGCGAGCGCGCGCTCATCTATCGCTGGTTCATGCCGCTGCTGCATTTGGACGCCGAGCACGATCTGGTGCAATCGATCAAGCTGGCCGAGCAGATCATGGGCCGCGGCAGTCCGAGCGCGTGCGCCCGCCGCGCTATCCGCTCACCGGCGCGCGCCGCGCCGAGGTGAGCGCGCTGGTGGAGCGCGCAGCCGCGAGCCGGCCAGCTTTATGATGCGCCACATCTTCCGTTGCATCGACGGCCACACCGGCGGCAATCCGGTGCGGCTGGTGGTCGAAGGCGCGCCGGAATTGCGCGGCGCGACCATGAGCGAGAAGCGCCAGGATTTTCTCGCCCGCTTCGATTGGATCCGCACCGGGCTCTGCTTCGAGCCGCGCGGCCACGACATGATGAGCGGCGGCTTTCTCTATCCGCCGACCAGCGCCGAAGCCGATGTCGGCATCCTGTTCATCGAAACCAGCGGCTGCCTGCCGATGTGCGGGCACGGCACGATTGGCATCGTCACGTTCGGGATCGAGCAGGGCCTGATCAAGCCGCGCACGCCGGGCCGCTTCATCGCCGAGGTCCCGGCGGGCACGATCGACATAGATTACGTACAGGATGGCGCGCGCGTGCGTTCGGTGCGCATCCGCAATGTCGCCTCGCTATCTCGCCGCGGAGGACGTGCGCATCGATGTCCCCGGCTTCGGCCCGCTCAGCGTCGACGTCGCCTATGGCGGCAATTTCTACGCCATCATCGAGCCGCAAGGCGCCTATCGCGGGCTCGATGCGCTGGGCGCGGCGGGCATCCTTGCGCTCTCGCCAGTCGTGCGCAGGCTGGTTCGCGAGCAAAGTCGAGCCCGTGCATCCGCTCGATCCCAGCATTCGCGGCGTTTCCCATGTGCTGTGGGCGGATGCGCCGAAAGGCGAAGGCGCGCACGGACGCAACGCCGTGTTCTACGGCGAAAAGGCCATCGACCGCTCCCCGTGCGGCACCGGCACGTCCGCGCGCATGGCGCAACTGCACGCCAAGGGCAGGCTCAAGCTCGGCGAGGACTTCGTGCACGAAAGCTATATCGGCAGCCGCTTCACCGGCCGCGTGGAGGCCGAGACCGAACTCGGCCGGCCTGCCGCGCGATCATCCCCTCCATCGAGGGCTCGGCCATCGCCACCGGGCGCAATGAGATTTGGATCGACGACGAGGATGTTTTCGCGCACGGGTTTCAGGTGGTTTGAGGCGCATTGCGTCGACCCAGAACTATGGCGTGCTGAATTAGAATTGACGAGAAGCGGGGAGAAGCAACATGAACCTAAGCCTCGGCGCCGCGCTGCGCTGGCTCACTTCCATTGTCGGCGGCATGCTGGCGCTGCTTTCGCTGATCGCGGCGTGGTTCACGTTCGACGCTGCTGGCCGCGGCGCACAAGCGCGGCGAACTTGCGCCCAAGCCCGAGGCCATCGGCCTCGGCGCGGTGACCAATTTTTTCGACACGCTCGGCATCGGCTCGTTCGCGCCGACCACGGCGTACATGAAATTGCGCAAGATGGCGCCGGACAGCTATTTCCCCGCCATCTTGAACGCCGGGCCACGCGCTGCCGACAGTGGTGCAGGCGCTGGTGTTCATCACTTTGGTGCAAGTCGATCCCGCACTGCTGCTCGCGTGCATTGTCGCGGCGGTTGCCGGCGCTTTCGTCGGCGCGCCGATCGTGCAGCGTTCGCCGGTGCGGCTGGTGCAAGGCGTGGTCGGCGTGGCGCTGCTGATCGCGGCGCTGCTGTTCGCGCTGAAGAACCTCAATCTGCTGCCGCCTGGCGGAGAGGCGCTCACCTTGCCGCCGACCTTGTTCGCAATTGCCGTGGCCGCGCATTTCGTCATGGGCGTGCTGATGATGTTCGGCATCGGGCTTTATGCGCCCTCGCTGATCGTGCTTGAGCCTGCTCGGCCTCAATCCCACCGCCGCTTTTCCGATCATGATGGGCTCTTGCGCGTTCCTGATGCCGATTTCGAGCGTCCGCTTCGTGCAATCCGAGCGCATTGATCTGCGCATCGTGCTGGGCATTGCGCTGGGCGGTATACCCGCCGTGCTGCTGGCGGCGTTCGTCGTGAAATCGCTGCCGTTGGTGACTTTGCGCTGGCTGGTGGTGGTGGTCGTGCTGTATGCCTCGCTGTTGCTGTTGCGCTCGGCGTTCGTGGGGGAGAAAGTCGCGCCCCTGAAGGCCGCGACATGAGGAGAAGCCCATGAAATTTGCCGCTTTGGCGCTCGCCGCCGCTTTGATCGCAACGCCCACGCTGGCGCAAACGCCGAGCGCCGAACTTGCGCGCTTGTTTGACGACGAGCGCGCGTTCGTGTGGCGCGAAAATCCGCTCGCGGCCAGTTATGACGGCGTGCGCGAGTATGACGACCGGCTCGCGTCGGTGACGCCTGCCGCTCAACAGCGCGGCGCTTGATGCCGACCGCGTCTTTCTTGATCGCCTCGCCGCCATCGATCGCGGCGCACTTTCGCCGCAAGAGCAGGTCAGCGCCGACCTGTTCCAATTCATGGTGAGCGAGCGCTCGCGCTTTGCCGGCTATCGCGAATGGCGCCTGCCGCTGAATAGCGACAGCGGCTTCCACACCGAGATCTTGCAGCTGCACAATGCCCACAACCCGCGCAGCGTACGCGATTACGAGACTTACATCGCCCGCCTCAACGACGTGCCGCGCTATTTCCGCGAAAACATCGCCAACATGCGCGTCGGCATGCGCGATGGTTTCACGCTGCCAGCGGAGATCATCGGCGGCGTCGGCCAGGTGGTGGCGGGATTGCGTTTTGCGCGACCCGAGGACACCCCGCTATGGGCCCCGTTCGCGGATTTCCCGGCAAGCGTGCCGGAAGCCGAGCGCGCGCGTCTCGCCGCCGCCGGCCGCGCCGCGATCGCCGAAGCGCTTATCCCCGCCTTCGACGAATTCCGCGTCTTCTTCGAGGCCGATTACGCCCCGCGCGCGCGCCGCAGCATCGCCGCTTCCGCGCTGCCGAATGGGCGCGCCTACTACGCCGATCTCGTGCGCTATTACACGACGCTGCCGGGGGCCACGCCGCAACAGGTCCACCGCACCGGCCTTGCCGAAGTCGCGCGCATTCGCGGCGAGATGGAGGCGATCGTGCGAGAGGTCGGCTTTCAGGGCTCGTTCGCGGAGTTTCTGACTTTCCTGCGCACCGATCCGCAATTCTACGCGACCACGCCTGAGCAGCTGCTGCGCGAGGCCGCCTGGATCACGCGCGAAATCGACGCGCAAATGCCGCGATTTTTTCGGCCGCATTCCGCGCGCGCCGTACACAGTCGAGCCGGTGCCCGCGGCGCTAGCGCCGAATTACACAACCGGGCGCTACAATCGCGGGCCCGCTCGGCGCCGCGGGCGAATATTGGGTCAACACCTATGCGCTGCAATGTGCGGCCGCTTTATGTGCTGCCGTCGCTGACCTTGCACGAAGCCGCGCCCGGCCATCACACGCAAGGCTCTCTGGCGCGCGAACTCGACAGGCTTGCCGCGCTTCCGGCAAAGCTTCTATCCGCACGCCTTCGGCGAAGGCTGGGGGCTCTATTCAGAGAAGCTCGGCGAGGAGATGGGCGTTTATCACACGCCTTATCAGCGCTTCGGGCGGCTCACCTACGAGATGTGGCGCGCGTGCCGGCTGGTGGTGGATACCGGCATGCATGCGATGGGCTGGTCGCGTCAGCGCGCGCTCGATTACATGACCGCGAACACCGCGCTCTCCGACCCACGAAATCCGCACCGAGATCGACCGCTACATCGCCTGGCCCGGCCAGGCGCTCGCGTACAAGACCGGCGAAATGCGCATCACTGGCGCTGCGCGCCCGCGCCGAGGCGGCGCTGGGCGAACGCTTCGATATCCGCAGCTTCCACGACGCGGTGCTGGGAAGCGGCGGCGTCACGCTGCCAGTGCTTGAAGCTGCAGATCGATGCCTACATCGCCGCCGCGCGCTCGGCGCCGTAGAGCTAATGATGGCGCCGCGCCACCGAATCTTTCGTTTGGGGGGCTGGGTTAGCCCCACCCCCCGGACCGCCGGCTTCCAGCCAGCAACATGTGCAAAATCCGCAGGCCTGTGAATGCTGAAACGTCGTATGTCGGCTGGCAGCCGGCGGTCCGGGGTGGGATCAACGCCCGCTCGGCAAATCCTTGAACGCGACGCCCTTGTCGGCGCGTTGATCTTGCGGAAGGCCGAGCACGCGTTCGGCGAGGATGTTTTTTAGGATCTCATCGGTGCCGCCGGCGATGCGCAGGCCGGGGGCGAACAAATAACTTTGGTGGAATGCACCCTCCAGCGGCGCAAGCGTCGCATCGTCGATAATGCCGAAATGGTCGAGCGCTTCGATCGCGGCGTTGGAAATATCCAGCATCTGGTTGGCGTTGATGACTTTGCCGATCGAGCTTTCCGGCCCCGGCATCTGCCCGCGCGAAAGCGCCGTCATGGTGCGGAATTTGGCCAATTTGTAGCCTTCCGCGCGCACGATCCAATCGGCGAGTTTTTGCCGGAAGGCTTCGTTCTGGATAAGCGTCCCCGCTCCTGTTGGCGAGGGCAGGCTGCGCGCGAGCTCTAGGATTTCCTTGTAGTCGGGCCCGGCCGAGCCGCCGACCGCGAGGCGCTCATTCATCAGCGTCACCAGCGCCACGCCCCAGCCTTGGCCAGGCTCGCCCAGGCGGTGATCGTCGGCGATGCGCACATCGGTGAAATAGACTTCGTTGAAATCGCGCCCGCCGGACGCCTGATGGATGGGCCGCACATCGACGCCGGGCGCTTTCATGTCGACGATGAACATGGTCAGGCCCTTGTGCTTTTCCACGTCCGGATTGGTGCGCACGAGCAATATGCCGAAATCGGAAAAATGCGCGCCGGTGGTCCATACTTTTTGGCCGTTGATCACCCAATGATGGCCATCGCGCACCGCTTTGGTCTTCGACGCCGCAACATCGGAACCGGCGCCGGGCTCGGAAAAAAGCTGACACCAGATCTCCTCGCCGCGCAGCGCCTTGGCGACATAGCGCTGCTTGATCGCGTCGCTGGCGAACGCGATCACGGTCGGCACGCACATGCCGAGGCCGATGGCGAAGGCGAGCGAAGGCGCATCGTACTTGGCTTCTTCCTGACCGAAGATGACGTTGAAGATCGGCGCAAGGCCCCGCCCGCCCTGCTCCTTGGCCCAGCTGATGCCCGCGAACCCCGCTTCGGCTTTTTTCTTCTGATAGGCTTTGGCCGCCTTCAAATAGTCCACCGGCTTCAACGCGCGCGACATGCGCTCGTTCTCGGCCGCCTTGAGCGTGCAAGCGCCCTGCAAAAACGCCCGCGCCTCGGCGCGAAACTGGGCTTCCTCAGGGGTGTCGTTGAAATCCATGGGCGGGGCTCCAAGTGGACCGCCGGCTTCCAGCCGGCTGAAAAAAAACAACAAGCGCCGGCTGGAAGCCGGCGGTCCGACGGGACGTTAGGCGCGCAACGGTGTGCGGGCAACGGCGCCGTGACGGCAGGGGCAAACCACATGGAGCGTTTCAGCACAAATCCAATCCCACTCCGTCATTCCGGGCGCGCGGAACGCGCGATCCGGAACCCAGGGGATCGTAGAACGCTGCGCGTTTGCCCCTGGGTTCCGGGTTCGCCGCTGCGCGCCGCCCCGGAATGACGGCCTCAACGGCCACGAATCCAGCTCCAAAGACGCGTCAGCAAGCTTTGCGAGTTGTACAGGCCGGCCACCTGATCGCGATATGGATTCTGACTGACGCGCTCTTCAAGCGCGTCAGTCAGAATCCATCTTCAACGCCGCAATGAACGCCTCCTGCGGGATGTCCACCTTCCCGAACTGGCGCATTTTCTTTTTACCCTCTTTTTGCTTGTCGAGCAGCTTGCGTTTGCGGGAAGCGTCGCCGCCGTAGCACTTCGCGGTCACGTCCTTGCGCAACGCTGAAAGCGTTTCGCGGGCGATGATGCGGCCGCCGATCGCGGCTTGGATCGGGATCTTGAACATGTGCTGGGGGATCAGTTCCTTCAGCTTTTCCACCATTGAGCGGCCGCGATTTTCCGCGCGCCCGGCGTGCACCAGCATGGAGAGCGCGTCCACCGGCTCGTCATTCACCAGGATGCTCATCTTCACCAGATTGCCGACGCGGTGATCGATCAGGGAATAATCGAAACTGGCATAGCCCTTGGAAATCGATTTCAACCGATCGTAAAAATCGAACACCACTTCGTTCAGCGGCAATTCGTACACCAGCATCGCCCGCGAGCCGACATAGTTCAGCTCCTTCTGCTGCCCGCGGCGATCCTGGCAAAGCTTGATGATCGAGCCGAGATATTCATCCGGCGTCAAAATCGTCGCCTTGATCCAGGGCTCTTCGATTTCCTTGATGTACACCGTGTCCGGCAGATCGGCGGGATTGTGCAATTCCTTCATCTCGCCATTGTTCATGTGCACGCGGTAGACCACGGAAGGCGCGGTGGCGATCAGATCGAGATTAAACTCGCGCGTCAGCCGCTCTTGGATAATTTCCAAGTGCAGCAAGCCAAGAAAGCCGCAGCGAAAGCCAAAGCCCAGCGCGGCGCTGGTTTCCATTTCGAAGGAAAAACTCGCATCGTTGAGGCGCAGCTTGGACATCGCCGCGCGCAGATCCTCGAAATTGGCCGCATCCACCGGGAAGAGCCCGCAGAACACCACGGGCTGCGCCGGCTTGAAGCCCGGCAGCGCTTTCGCGGTTTCGCGGCGATATTCGGTAATGGTGTCGCCGACCCGCGCGTCGCCGACTTCCTTGATCGAGGCGGTGAGCACGCCGATTTCGCCGGGGCCAAGCTCGGCGACTTCCTGGCGCTTGGGACGCAGCACCCCGAGCGTATCGATGCCGTAATCGGCGCCGGTCTGCATCAGCTTTATGCGCATGCCTTTCTTGACGATGCCGTCGATCACCCGAAACAGCACCACGACGCCGAGATATGAATCGTACCAGGCGTCCACCAGCAGCGCCTTCAGCGGCGCGCTCGCATCGCCGACTTTTGGCGGCGGCAAGCGCGTAACGATGGCCTCCAGCAATTCGGCAATGCCCTCGCCGGTTTTGCCCGAGGCCAGGATCGCGCCGGACGCATCGAGCCCGATCACGTCCTCGATCTGCTGGCGAATGCGTTCGGGCTCGGCTGCGGGCAAATCGATCTTGTTCAGCACCGGCACAATCTCGAGGTCGTTGTCGAGCGCCTGGTAGACATTGGCCAGGGTTTGCGCCTCGACGCCCTGGGAAGCATCGACGATCAGCAGCGCTCCCTCGCAGGCGGCGAGCGACCGCGAGACCTCGTAGGCGAAATCCACGTGCCCGGGCGTGTCCATCAGGTTCAGCACATAATCGAGCCCGTCCGCGGCCCGGTAATCCAGCCGCACGGTCTGCGCCTTGATGGTGATGCCGCGCTCGCGCTCGATATCCATATTGTCGAGCACCTGCTCGGTCATTTCCCGCGCCGTCAGCCCGCCGGTTTGCTGGATCAGCCGGTCCGACAGCGTGGACTTACCGTGGTCAATATGGGCCACGATTGAAAAGTTTCGGATTTTGTCGCGGGGAGTCATCGGAGCGATGAGGTACAGGGCCTCCAGGCAAGGGGCAAGGCGCGGCCCTAGCCCCGCGCCTGCCTGCGCCGCGCCCGGGGCGTAGCGCTCAGCGCATCGTCGTTCAACAGCTCCGGGTGCCTGCCCAGCAGCCGCAACAAATTCACCACTGCCGGCATCGGCGCGGCTTCGCCGCGTTCGTAGCGTGAGAAGGCGTTGTGGCCGCCGCCGGTGAGGGCTGCCGCCTGCGCCTGGGTGAGCCCGAGCTTCACGCGGATGGCGCGCAATTCCGCGCCTTGCCGCGCCCGCGCGGCAAGCACTAGAGCGTCGCCAGCCGCAGCGTAGCGCTTGGCGCTGGATGTGTCGAACACGACCTCGGCGCACGCCGCGCAGCGCCAGCCCGACAAATTTTTCACCGTGCGCGTTTTGCCCGCGTGTTTCACCATAAAATCCTTGCCGCTGAACGCGCGCATGGATTTTTCAGCGCCACAATTTTCGCAATGCCTTGTCACGTTCCTTTTTCCTTGAACGAAATCACTACCGCGCCCTCGCGCAGAGTGAGTTTTATGTAAGCGACAATCCTGACCGGCGTTGGCGCATGATAGACATCTTGCCAGATGCGATGATCGTGAAGCGTCGTCATGGACTTGTAGAATTCCGCGCGGGTGAGCGAGCCCACAACCTCAAGCATTTCCGCGCTCGTCAGCCCCATCGCGCGGCCGCCGTCAAGCGCGCTCTTGGTGAACGCCTCCGCGCCGCGCTTGCCCGCCACCGCCTGAATTTCCGTGAGCGGATAATGCGACTTACGCTTCTCGGTCACAACGCAATATTACCCTTAAAGGGTAAAATGTCAAGCTCTAGCCCCGACGCCGCGCACCCTCTCGTTCAAGCGTGCGCGCCCGCTGGTGCGTAGGCTAGCTCATGCATGCCCGCGCCCACGAGGATTTCGCTATCGCCTTCGGCGATCTCGGCTTTGCTGCCGCAGTCCTTGCGTGCGGGTTGTTCAATGCGCCGGCGGTGCTGACGGGGCTGGCGGCGGGCGCAGTCGCGGCCTATTAGAGCGCCAGCCGCCGGCGCGCGCTCGATCGCCTGCCGGCCAAAGCCTGGGCGCGCCTTGCCGGCCTTGCCCTGTTCGTCATCATCGCCATCGAGGCTGGCTTGACCTCAGCCTCGGCGGCGCCATCTAGGAACCGAAACCATGAGCAAAGTTTCCATGTACGCGATCAGCGCGCCGACATTCACGCGCATGCTGAAGAACCTCTCCGCCATCCTGGCCAAGGCCGAAGCCCACGCCAAGGCCAAGAATTACGATCCCGCCGTGTTGCTGAGCGCCCGGCTCGCGCCCGACATGTTCCCAGTGTTGCGGCAAGTGCAAATCGCCGCCGACACCGCCAAGGGCGCGATCGCGCGTCTCGCCGGCCATCCCCCGGAAGCAATCGAGGATACCGAAACCAATTTCGCCCAGCTGCAAGCGCGCATCGCCAAGACCATCGCCATCGTCGAGGGCTATAACGAGGCCCAGCTCGAAGGCTCGGAAAAACGCGAAGTCACGCTTAAGACGCCCAACGGCGAACTGAAATTCAGCGGCCTCGATTTCCTCAATGGTTGGGCGCTGCCGAACCTCTATTTCCACATCACCACCGCCTACGCGATCCTGCGCCACAACGGCGTCGAACTCGGCAAGCGCGATTATTTGATGAGTTGAAGCGAACGCGCCAGGCCTTCTCCTCGCAAGCGGGGCTGGCTCGCAAAACACAATGTCACCGCGTTCGTCCAAGTGCTGTGGATCAATGCGCGCTTGAGCGAGGACGCCGAAATTCAGGCCCTGCTCCCCGGCGCCGAAGCGGCGCTGCGGTCGCTGCCGTAGGCTGGCGCCCTCATTCCCGCTTCACCCGCAGGAACAGCCATTGCCCGGCCAGCACCAGGCCGACGCCGCAGAAAGCGAGCAGGCCCCAGGTTTTGGCTTCGAACAGGCTCGACACCACCATCGCCACTGGCGGGGTCAGCGCCGATACGTAGGAGGCGGTGGCGTAGCCGCGCCGCCGGGCCAGGCCGAAATAGACCACAAACGCGATCACCGAACCGTTGAGCGCAAGATGACCAAGCGACAGCACATAGCGCCAGTTCCATTCAAACAGCCATTGTTTGCCGGTCGCGGCGGCAAACAGCGCCAGCATGGCCGTGCCGTACAGCATCGCCCAGGCCGTGGCCCCGGCTATGCTCGCGCCAGCAAGCTCACCCCGGCGGGCGAACACATTGCCGATCGAAGCGCCCGCCACCGCCGCCAAGGTCAGGCCAATGCCGCTCAAGGCGCGCGCGCCCATGTGCGCGCCGACGATCTCGCCCCACGACAGCAAGCCAACGCCGATCACGCCAAGCCCCGCCGCCGACCACGCCATGAGCGGCGCGCGTTGGCCAAAGGCGAAGCGAAACGCGATCAGATTGAACAAGGCCATCGCCGCGAATACCACCGCGACGACCGCGGAGTTCACGCGCTCCTCGGCCCAATAGACGAAGGCATAGTCGATGGCGAAGGTGAACAAGCCGGCGCCAAACGAAGCGCCATGCTGCGCGGCCGTCAGCGACAGCTTTTCCCCGCGCAACGCGCACCAGCCGAACAGCAGCGCCGCCGCCAGCGCGAAACGATAAGTCACCGAAACAATCGGATCGACGACGCCGAACTGCAACGTGATGGCGTACCAAGTCGTGCCCCAGGCCAGCGTGCAGATGGCGATCGCCGCCATGTCCAACCACATCGCCGGCGGCGTCAAACCCTTGGTTCCGGCGCTCATATTGGCTCCCCAATGCCGGACATAGCTGCGTATTCGGGCGGCGTCGCCTGCGACATAGGCGAACTTCGCGCGAACTTGGGGTCAAGGCGCCTTTTGCAGGGCGTATCGCGTTGACCCGCCCCACCCCCAGGCCTAAATTTAGGGCTCGGCATCGGGAGGCGCTCCAGGGGGGCGGGCCCGTTTCCCGAGAGCCCTCCGCGCTCGCGCGCGTAACCTTAAGGAGGCTCGAGCATGCACATACAGGTCGCCGGACGGCAGATGGATGTCGGCGAGGCGCTTCGAGCCCGAATTGAAGGCGATCTCAGTTTCGCAATCGGAAAATATTTCAATCGCGCCACCGACGCCATGGTGACGGTCGGCAAGAATGGCGGCGCCGGCGTCGCCGTCGATTGCGCCGTGCACCTCCCGTCCGGAATTTCACTCCAAAGCGAAGGCCATGGCGGCGACGCCCACAGCGCCTTCGACGACGCCCTCGCCAAGCTGGAAAAACGCGTGCGCCGCTATAAACGTCGGCTGCGAAATCATCACAGCAACGGTAAATCTCCCCTTCCCGGCGAGGACGCGGCGGCGTATGTGCTCGCGCCATTGCAAGAGGAAGACGATACCGCGGCAGGCGCCGCGGAAGGCGCGGAAGATGCCGCGCCCCTGGTGATCGCCGAGACCATCGTCTCGGTGCGCACCATGACGGTGTCCACGGCGGTGATGCAGCTCGATCTTTCCGAAAACCCGGCGCTTTTGTTCAGGAACGCGGCTCATGGCGGCCTTAACCTTGTCTATCGGCGTGGCGACGGCAATGTCGGCTGGGTCGATCCCTCGCGCGCCGGAAGCGGGACCTGAGCCTGGCGCGGAAGCTGCAATGACTTTGCCTACAATCGCTCAAGTGGGGTGAGCATGAACGAGTTAAGCGAACTGATCGCGCCAGACGCGATTATTGCCCGATTGTCGGCCACATCGCGCCGGCAAGCGCTGCAGGCCATGGCTGACGCGCTGGCCAAATCGTCCAGCATTGACGCGCGCGCCGTGTTTGACGCCGTGCTCTTGCGCGAGCGCATGTCCGGCACCGGCATGGGCGAAGGCGTGGCCATACCGCATGCGCCGGTCGTCGGCGTGACCAGGCCGCTGGGGGCCTTCGCGCGGCTGGAAACGCCGCTTGATTTCGAAGCGCTGGATAAGCGGCCGGTCGATCTCGTGATCATGCTGCTGGCCCCGCCGGACAAAGGCGCCGATTATCTGAAAGCCTTGGCGAAAGTATCGCGCTTGATGCGGCGCGCCGATGTGCGTGAAAAACTCCGCGCCGCGCGCGGCGGCGATGAAATCTACGCGCTGTTCAGCGGCGCCGCGCACAGCGACGCGGCGTAGGCCGGTGAGCGCCGACCCCGGACCGCCGGCTTCCAGCCGGCATACTCGCGCGCACTCGCGCAGGGCTGTGTGAGTTTGGCGGTCGCTTGCCGGCTGGAAGCCGGCGGTCCGAGTGGCGCTACCCGCCCGCCAACTTCACCAGCATCAATCCCTCGCTCACTTGCTCGCCGGCGCTTGGCGTTGAGTTCGGCGACCACGCCATCGAACGGCGCAACCAGCGTGTGCTCCATCTTCATCGCTTCCAGCACCAAAAGCGCATCGCCCTTCTTCACTTTGGCATTGAGCTTGACATGCACCGCCACGACCTTGCCCGGCATCGGCGAAAGCACCGCGCCATCGCCGGCGGCGGCCTCGCCTTCGGCGCGCTCGCCGGTGTCGAGGGTGAATTCGTAGGCTTCGCCGCGATCGAAGACGATCATGGCGTTGCCGACATGGTGCGCGCCAAGCGTCATGAACCTCGACCCCCTCGACGCCGATGCTCTCTCCCATGCAACGCATGACTATGCGCGCGAAGGGCGCCGCATTAAGCCGGAACCCGTGCAGCGCCGACCACGGCGAGCCGCGTGTCGATGGCGCGCCCAGGCTCGGCGACGCAGCAAAGCGCATGAACCCGCCAGCCGCGATCGCGGTGACCGCCTCGCTTGGAGGCGGCGTTGCCGAGAGCGTATCGCCGCGCGCCGCGATCAGGCCGGTGTCGATGCCCCCGAATTCGAAGCCAGCGTCGCGCAGGCAGCGGTGGATGAAACCCGCATTTGTCTTCACCGGCCAGGTTTCGACGTCGCTCCATTCGCGGAGCATGCTTGCGATAGCCTCATGCCGCGATGGCGCATGCATGATGATCTTGGCGATCATTGGATCGTAGAACGGAGTGATCTCATCGCCCTGCTCCACGGCGGAATCCACCCGCGCATGGTCGCCGCGCAGCGTCGGGAGTTTGAGAATCGTCAACGGCCCGGTGCTGGGCAGAAAGCCCGCGTCCGGATTCTCCGCATACAGCCGCGCCTCTATCGCGTGGCCGTTGATGCGCAGCTCCTCCTGCTTCAGCGGCAGCTTCTCCCCGCTCGCCACGCGCAGCTGCCATTCCACCAAATCCTGGCCGGTGATCTCTTCCGTCACCGGGTGCTCGACTTGCAGGCGCGTGTTCATTTCCATGAACCAGATGCGGTCGGCGCGCAGGCCTTCGCTGGCGTCGGCGATGAACTCGATGGTGCCGGCGTTGACGTAATTCACCGCGCGCGCGGCTTTCACGGCGGCGGCGCAGAGCGAAGCGCGCGTGGCCTCGTCCATGCCCGGCGCGGGGGCTTCTTCGATCACTTTCTGGTGGCGGCGCTGCAGCGAGCAATCGCGCTCGAACAGATGTACAACATTGCCGTGGCTATCGCCAAACACCTGCACCTCGATATGGCGCGGGCGCTGCACAGTACATTTCCAGCAGCACGCGATCGTCGCCGAAAGCTGCCGCCGCTTCGCGCTTGGCGGATTGAAGTGCGGCCTTGAACTCGGCCTTCTTCTCGACCTTGCGCATGCCCTTGCCGCCGCCGCCGGCGACGGCCTTGATCAGCACCGGATAGCCGATAGCGTCGGCCTCGCTCTGCAAGCGCGCTTCGCTTTGATCCTCGCCGAGATAGCCGGGCGTCACCGGCACGCCGGCTTCGGCCATGAGTTTCTTGGCCGCGTCCTTGAGCCCCATGGCGCGGATCGATGCGGGCGCGGGCCCGATCCAGATCAGGCCCGCATCGATGCACGGCTTGCGCGAAATCGGCGTTCTCGGAGAGAAAGCCGTAGCCGGGATGGATGCTCTCCGCGCCGGTTTGCTTGGCGGCGGCGATGATCTTGTCGCCGCGCAGATAGCTTTCCTTCGCGGGCGACGCGCCGATGTGCACGGCTTCATCCGCTTCGCGCACGTGCAGCGCTTTGGCGTCCGCGTCGGAATAAACCGCGACCGTGCGCACGCCGAGGCGCTTGGCGGTGCGGATGACGCGGCGGGCGATTTCGCCGCGGTTGGCGATGAGGACGGATTTCAGCATGCGGCGCACCGCTTGCACACTCGATGCGCCACTTCCCGCGCAGCGAGGCGAGGTCGGGACCGAGGCGCGCGCCAGACGTGCTCGCTGGCAGGAGCCTCCGGACGGCTTCGACTTGCACCCTCACGCGCCCGACCCCCGTCCGCCAGTGCGCGGCGCGAGCGGCACTCTCTCCGCATGCGAGGGCGCGAGCGCGATGGCGACTCTCCGTCATTCCGGAGCGTCGCGCAGCGCGAACCCGGAACCCAGGGGCCAACGCCGCGCCGGTTGCCCCTGGGTTCCGGATCGCGACTATCGTCGCGTCCGGAATGACGGTGGTTGGCGTGTCGCACGGCGTGATCTCGGCGTCGAAGCGCAGCTTTCAATCGCTAGCTCGACGTGTGCAGTTGATCTCTTGCCACGACTCGCATAGGCCTTGCTGAACGCTTCGCTCTGCGCTCGCGACAATTGCCATCCGATGTCCTGAACTCCCCGCATAGCATCAAGCGCATATGCCTGACAGACCGAACGACCGCCATCGAAGCACTTCGTCATAGGCAAGCCAGAACGCTCCACGCTCGAACGTGTCCGCGATGCTCGCTCGGCGCTCAAGTGTGCCCTTCTCTCAGTAACGACTCGAACCGATTAACGCATCGTGCATCTCGTCGATTCGCTGGACAGCCGCAATCGCAATTCCGCGATACAGCTTGCTCACCAGATGTAGCACGTTGCTCTGCATCGCCTACGACCGTTTCGCGCCAAGCTGATGCGTCACCGAAGCGTCCATGATGAGTCATCAATCCGAAGCCATGTGAGTTGTCCTCAACTACATCCTAAACACGCCAAACCGCGTCTCCGGGATCGGCGCATTCAGGCTCGCGCTGATCGCCAGCCCCAGCACATCGCGCGTTTGCGCTGGATCGATGATCCCGTCGTCCCAGAGGCGCGCGGTGGCGTGGTAGGGATCGCCTTCCAGTTCGTAGCGGTCGCGGATCGGTTGTTTGAAGGCTTCTTCCTCGGCCTTCGCCCATTTCTCGCCTTTCGCTTCCATGCCGTCGCGCTTCACTTGCGCGAGCACGCTGGCGGCTTGTTCGCCGCCCATCACCGAGATGCGCGAATTGGGCCAGGTGAACAGGAAGCGCGGCGAATACGCGCGCCCGCACATGCCGTAATTGCCGGCGCCGAAGGAGCCGCCGATCAGCACGGTGAATTTCGGCACTTCCGCGGAGGCGACCGCCGTCACCATCTTGGCGCCGTCCTTGGCGATGCCGCCGGCTTCGTATTTGCCGCCGACCATGAAGCCGGAAATGTTCTGCAGGAACACCAAGGGTATGCCGCGCTTGCAGGCAAGCTCGATGAAATGCGCGGCCTTCTGCGCGCTTTCGGAAAACAAGATGCCGTTATTGGCCAGGATCGCGACCGGATAGCCCCAGATGCGGGCAAAGCCGGTGACGAGCGTGGCGCCATAGAGCGGGCGGAATTCGTCAAGCTCGCTGCCATCGACGATGCGCGCGATCACTTCGCGCACATCATAGGGCGTGCGCACGTCGTCGGGCATAATGCCGTACAAGCTCGCTCGCATCGTAGGCAGGCGCGATCGGTTCGCGCAGATCGAGGCCGACATGTTTCACCGTGTTGAGATTCGCCACGGTGCGGCGCACCAGGAACAAAGCATGCGCATCGTCCTGCGCGACGTGATCGACGACGCCGCGATCTTGCGCCCGTGCACTTCGCGCGCCGCCGAGATCCTCGGCGCTGATCACTTCGCCGGTGGCGGCTTTCACCAAAGGCGGCCCGCCGAGGAAAATCGTGCCCTGGCCGCGCACGATAATGGTTTCATCGCTCATCGCCGGCACATAGGCGCCGCCCGCCGTGCATGAGCCCATGACGCAGGCGATCTGGGCGATGCCTTCGGCGCTCATGCGCGCCTGGTTGTAGAAGATGCGGCCGAAATGGTCGCGGTCGGGGAAGACTTCGGCCTGGTGCGGCAGGTTGGCGCCGCCGGAATCCACCAGATAGACGCACGGCAGCTTGTTCTGCTGCGCGATCTCCTGCGCGCGCAGATGCTTCTTCACCGTGATCGGAAAATACGCCCCGCCCTTCACCGTGGCGTCATTGGCGACGATCATCACTTCGCGCCCGGAGACGCGGCCAATGCCAGTGATGATGCCGCCCGAGGGCGCTTCGTTGTGATAAAGCCCGTAAGCGGCCAGCGCGCCCACTTCCAGGAACGGCGCGCCCGGATCGAGCAGCCGCTCGACGCGCTCGCGCGGGAGCAACTTGCCGCGCTTGGTGTGGCGGGCGCGGGACTCCTCCGGGCCGCCGAGCGCGATCTGCGCCGTGCGTGCGCGCAGTTGCTCCGCCAGCGCGCGGTGATGCGCGGCGTTTTTGGCGAACGCTTCGGAGTTGGGGTCGATGGTGGATTTGAGTTTCATGTATTCGTATCACACCCAAAAAGTGTAGACGTCCCAAAGGTATTTTCCAAAACGCGAGCGCTTAGCGACCGCCCAACTAACACCTACTGTAGCGGCATATAGCGCCATACCGAGCGTCCATGCCGACTTACTCAAACCCAAGCCAGCAAGCCAAATTGCCAAGACGATTGCACCGACGACATAGGCAAGCAGCACCGTCGTGCTTATTGCCACGCGCTTAGCCACTAGGTTTTGATCGTCGCTCACTTCCCGAAGCCTCCCGCCCAATCAGAACACTCCCCCGCTCCCCCTCAATGGGGGAGCTGTCATGCGAAGCATGACTGAGGGGGTGAGGCCCGCTGACATTCCCGGATGAGCCTTCAGAGGCTTCTCCTTCACCCACAGCGCGCGCACCCCCTCCGTCCAGCCACTCGCACACGAGTGGCTGGACACCTCCCCCATCGAGGGGGAGGCGGGCGCTACTCGCGAAGCCTCAGTGCAATCCTCATCCACCCCCAATAACCTCGCGCCCAATCAAAAACCGCCGCACTTCGCTCGTCCCCGCGCCGATATCGTAGAGCTTAGCGTCGCGCGCAAAGCGCTCTACCGGAAAATCCTTGGTGTAGCCCGCCCCGCCGAGCGCCTGGATCGCTTCCAGCGACACGCGCACCGCTGACTTTCCGACGCATACAGGATCGCCCCCGCCGCATCGTGGCGCGTGGTTTTGCCCGCATCGCAGGCGCGCGCCACCGCGTACACGTACGCGCGCGCCGAACTCAGCGCCACCACCATGTCGGCGATCTTGCCCTGCATCAGCTGGAACGAGCCGATCGGTTTGCCGAATTGCTTGCGCTCGCGCACATAGGGCAAGCACCACATCGAGGCACGCCTGCATGATGCCGAGCGGCCCAGCAGCAAGCACGGCGCGCTCGTAATCGAGGCCGCTCATCAGCACGCGCGACGCCGCGATTGAGCCCGCCCATGATGTTTTCTTCCGGCACTTCGCAATCCTCGAACACCAATTCGCCGGTGTCGGAGCCGCGCATGCCCATTTTGTCGAGCTTCTGGCCGACGGAAAATCCCTTCATGCCGCGCTCGATCAGAAAGGCGGTGATGCCGCCCGAGCCCGCGCCGCGGATCGGTCTTGGCATACACCACCAGCGTATCGGCGTGCGGCGCGTTGGTGATCCAGAATTTCGTTCCGTTCAAAACAAAGCGATCGCCGCGCTTCTCGGCGCGCAGCTTCATGCCGACGACATCCGAGCCAGCGCCCGCTTCGCTCATCGCCAGCGCGCCGACATGTTCGCCGCTGATCAGCTTTGGCAGATAGCGGCGCTTCTGTTCGGGCGTGGCCCAGCGGCGGATCTGATTGATGCACAGGTTCGAGTGCGCGCCATAACTCAGGCCGATGGAGCCGCTTGCCCGGCTCACCTCCTCCATCGCCACCACGTGTTCGAGATAGCCGAGGCCCCAGCCCGCCATCCTCCTCCGCCACAGTGATCCCATGCAGCCCAAGCGCGCCCATTTCCGGCCACAGCGCGCGCGGAAAAGTGTTGCTCGCGTCGATCTCGGCGGCGATGGGCGCGATGCGGCCAGCGGCGAATTTGCGCGTGGTTTCGCGGATGGCGTCGGCGGTTTCGCCCAGGGCGAAATCGAGGTCGTGGCTCATTGCCTCCCTATCTCTAAGCGCTTGGCGCCCAACCTCCCCCTCGATGGGGGAGGTGTCGCCGCGCATCGCGCGCGACGGAGGGGGTGCGCGCGCTGACGGTGAAGGTGAAGCCTCCAGAGGCTCAGCCCTAATCGTCGCGGGCCTCACCCCCTCAGTCATCGCTCCGCGATGACAGCTCCCCCATCGGGGGAGCGGGCGCTAGCGCCGTTCGAGTCGAACTTCGTTTGTCCGTCCCTTACCCCATTCGCGCGCAGCGCGAAATCGGCATGCGATAAAGAGGGTTAACTTTGCCTCGGCGCATTGTGGGGTGGCCGCATTTTCGTTACGTTACCAGAACGTCGGGTCATGTGGTCAGGGTAAAATGGCGCTTTCAGCTCGTCCGGTTTGGACCGGCCAGATCAGGCTCGCCTTGGTGGCGCTGCCGGTGAAACTCTATTCGGCTTTGGATTCGCGCGAGAAAATCGCGTTCAACCAGATCCACGAGCCGTCCAAGCAGCGGATCAAATACGAAAAAGTCGTCCCCGGCATTGGCCCGGTGGACAAGGACGACATCGTCAAGGGCTACGAAGTTCAGAAGGGCCGCTACGTGCTGTTCTCGGACGAGGAGTTCGAGGCGCTCAAGGTCGATTCCAAGAAGACCCTGGACATGATCCAGTTCGCCCCCGCCGAAACCATCGACCCGATCTATTTCGACAAACCCTATTACGCCCTGCCCGACGGCAAACTGGCCGACGAACCCTACCGCGTCGTCCGCGATGCGCTGCGGCGCACCGGCACGATCGGCCTTGGCCAGATCACCATGCGCGGGCGCTCCTATATCGCCGCGGTGAAGCCCTACGAGGACGGGATCCTGGTCGAGACCGTGCACTATGCCGAGGAGCTGCGCGCGGCCAAGGGCTTCTTCGATGAAATCCCGGCGGGCAAATCGGAGCCCGACCTGGTCGATCTCGCCGAGGAGCTGATCAAGCGCAAACTGGCGCCGTTCGATGCGAGCAAGTTCGAGGACGAATATTCCCAGGCGCTGGAGCGGCTGATCAAGAAGAAGATCGAGCGCGAGGGCGAAATGGTGCTGGAAGACCAGGAATCGCCCTCGCCCGATTATGGCGGCAATGTTGTGTCGCTGGTGGACGCGCTGAAGAAATCGCTGGCCAAGAAGCAAGCCGCCGCGGAGCCGGAGAGCGCCAAAGCGCGTGAAAGCTGCGGCCGAAAAAGTGAAGGCCGCGCCAAAAGCGTCTGCCAAGCCCGCGGCGAAGCGTGCGAAGAAGTGAGCCCCGCTCCCCCTCGATGGGGGAGCTGTCATGCGAAGCATGACTGAGGGGGTGAGGCCTGCTGACGTTTCCGGAAGAGCCTCGTGAGGCGTCTCTTTCACCCACAGCGCGCGCACCCCCTCCATCAGCGCGCTTTGCGCGCTGACACCTCCCCCATCGAGGCGAGGTGACTCTCGCGGCGCGGGGAGCAAAGCGGCGCGGAGAGATTTGATCTGCTAGGATCAACTAATCCCGATGGCGCGCGCCCCCACCCCCCGCGAAACCCTCACCGATTACGCCAAGAAGCGCGATTTCGCGCGCACCAGCGAGCCGGCGGGGGGCACGCTCAAATCCGCCGGCGGCATGTTCGTGGTGCAGAAGCACGCGGCCAGCCGGCTGCATTATGATTTCCGGCTCGAGCATGACGGCGTGCTGATGAGCTGGGCGGTGCCGCAAGGGCCCAGCCTCGATCCCGCGATCAAGCGGCTGGCGGTGCGCACCGAGAACCACCCGCTCGAATACGGCGCCTTCGAAGGCACCATCCCCAAGGGCGAATATGGCGCCGGCGCGGTGATCATCTGGGACACCGGCAAGGTGAAATGGCTGAAGCCGCCGGAGGAGACGCTGCCTGTCGGCAAGCTCGAATTCATCCTCGCCGGCGACCGGCTCAAGGGTGAGTTCCACATGGTGCGGATGAAGCCTCGCGAGGGCGAGCGCGGCGACAATTGGCTGCTGATGAAATCGCGCGACAGCTTTGCCAGCAGCGAAGACATAATCGCCCGCGCGCTGACCAGTGTAAACACCGGACGAACCGTGGAGGATCTGAAAGCCACCGGCGGACGCGTCTGGAGCAAGGGCGGCGAGCGCGCCGCGAAGCCAGCCGCGGCGCCGAAATGGGAATTCGTCGCGCCAGCCTTATGCACGCCGGTCGAGCTTCCCCCTGACGGCGACAAATGGCTGCACGAGATCAAGTATGACGGTTACCGTTTGCAGGCCGCGGTGAGCGGGGCTGCGGTCAAGCTCTACACCCGCACCGGGCTTGACTGGACCCAGCGCTTCGCCCGCATCGCCGACGCGCTGGCTGCGCTTGATTTGAAGGACGCGCTGATCGATGGCGAAGTCGCCGTCGCCGACGCGCAGGGCCGCACCGATTTCGGCGCGCTGCAGCGCTCGCTGGAGAATGGCGAAGGCCCAAGTCGCAAACAAGGGGGCGTGTCGTATTTCGCGTTCGATCTGCTGGCCGAAGGCAAGGACGATCTGCGCAAACTGCCGCTGACCGAGCGCAAGGCGCGTTTGGCGAAGCTGCTGAAAGCCGCGCGCTCGCCGATCCAGCTTTCGCCTTATGTCGAGGGCAATGGCCCTGCCGTGTTCGAGGCGTTCCGCGACAAGGGTCTTGAAGGCGTCGTCTCCAAGCGCGCGGATTCCGCTTATCGCTGCGGGCGCAGCAATATCTGGCTGAAGGCCAAGTGCGTCAACGAGCGCGAGTTCGTCATCGTCGGCTATCAGCCCTCGCCGCGGCGCGCTTTCGCTTCGCTGCTGCTCGGCGAGCACGTGGCGGGTAAGCTAGTCTATCGCGGCAATGTCGGAACGGGCTTTACCGATAAGACGCTGAAAGCGCTGAGCCAGGCGATGGAAAAGCTCGCGCGCGCCAAGCCGGCGCTCAGCGTTCCCGCCGAAGCCGCGCGCGGCGCGAAATGGGTCGAAGCCTGAACTGGTGGCGCAAGTGCGCTACGCCGACATCACCAGCGACGGCATGGTGCGCCACGCCGTGTTTCTCGGCCTGCGCGGCGACAAGCCGGCGGAGGAAGTGCGCATCGAGAGCGAACGCCCGGCGCTGAAATCGCGGGTGCGGCTGACCAATCCCGACCGCGTGCTGTTTCCAGACGCGCAGGTGACCAAGGCCGAGTACGCCGCCTATCTCGAAGCCGCCGCGACGCGAATGGCGCCGCACGTGTTCGGCCGGCCGGTGAGCCTGGTGCGTGCGCCAGATGGCGCAGGCGCGCAAACCTTCTTCCAGAAGCACGCCATGGCCGGCGCGCCGAAGGAGATCGAGACTATCGCCGTCACCGAGGCCGATGGCGAGCGGGTGAGTTATCTTACCCTGCCCAATGCCGATGCGTTGGTGGCGTGCGCGCAAATGAGCGGGCTTGGAAATCCATCTCTGGGGCGCGACGCAACGACGCGCAGGACAAGCCCGACCGCTTGGTGTTCGATCTCGATCCCGACGAGGGCCTGGACTTTTCGCAGGTGCGCCGCGCCGCGCTCGACCTCAAGGCGCTGTTGGACTCCGCCGATCTGCCCTCCTTCGCGCTGCTCACCGGCGGCAAGGGCGTGCACATTGTGCTACACCTCAAGCGACGCCATTCCTGGGAAGAGGTAAAAGGCTTTGCCGCCGACTTCGCTAATCAGGTTGCAGCCCTCGATCCCCAACGCTTCGTCGCCACCATGAGCAAGGCCAAGCGCAAGGGCAAAATCTTCATCGACCATTTCCGCAATCATCGCGGCGCCACCGCCATCGCGCCCTATTCGGCGCGCGCGCGCGGAACCGCGCCGATCGCCGCGCCGGTGAGCTGGGCAGAGCTGCGCGCGATTTCCTCCGCCGCCGCCTTCAAACTGCGCGACATGAGCGCGCGCCTGGCCGAGCCCGACCCATGGTCGGTCTATGCCGACAGCGCCATAGCGCTTAGCAAGACGGCGCGAAAGAAATTGGGCCTGGACTAGATTTGGACCGCCAGGCCTCAAGATCGCTAGGCGCGGCCTTTGAAAGCCGACGCGGCGCTGCCTGCCCCACCCCCAGGCTCCAGCCCTGCATAGGAGCCGGAAATCGCACTGGCGGGGCGGGCGCCTCCGTGTATAATCGCGGCGGGGAAAGTGAACGTGCAAATCCACATTGATCCAGAAGACATCGAGGCGCTCGCCGCCATTCTCGAGAACGAGAAACAGAGCCATGCCCGCAAGCGCGGGCTTTGCTTCGGGCTGTTCGTGGCCAGTTTCGTAGTGCTGATTTTCGCCATTGCGCTCTTGGCGCTGCTGCTGATGACGGGCCGGCTCGGCGATGTCATCACCGGCAACTCGCTTGGCTTCCTGCAAGTGCTGGCCCCGCTTTCGGCGTTGGTGGTCGGGTTTTTCGGCATGTGGTGGGCGGTGCAAAACTGCATCAATTCCATCGAACGCACTTTGTACGCCGCCCGCGCCGGGCGCCACCGCCTGTTCGCCAGCTTCCTGCAACAGCTGCAATGCACCGACAAGAACAAGCGCCGGCTGCTGCTCGACATAGTGGGCTCGGTCGTGAGTTGAGCGGGGGAAACGGGACATGAGCGAACAAGCCGAAGACGATTTGATTGCGCTGGTGTCGCGGGAGCAGCGCGGCTTTCGCGTGATCTTGTACGCGGGCTTGGCCACGCTGATTGTGTTGGTGGCGATGTCGGCGGCGCTTGGGGTTTATTATTATTCGGTGTCGCAGAAGCTCGAATCCGATGCGCGCGAATTGCAACGGCAAGCCTTCGACACTCGCATCCGAGTAGATCAGCAGAGCAACCGCGTAGCCACCACCGAATTCGCCATTCGCCGCGCCTATGACGAAATTCGCGGCGCCAGCGGCGGGGTTTCGGTTGCGGCGACTGGCCAGGCGTTGGCGGCGGCGCGCGCTTATTTGCAGCGCGGCCGCCACACTATCGGCGACGATCGCCTGATCGAGGCGGCCGCCCCCGGCGCTGGCGCGCGCGCGCCTGTACAAGATTTGCTCGCAGGCGCCGCCGCCTTGATCGCCTGGAATCGCGGCGGCGAGACCATCCAGCGCGATGCCGCCGCCTTGCCGGACCAATTGCTCGCCGCCGAGGCCGCCTTCAAGGCCGCGAGCGCCGAGACCAGCCTGGCTCCGCTCGCGCACAACGGACTGGCCTGGGTGTTGTTCCTCAACGCCTCTTCGCAACGCTCGAACTTCGCCGCCGCCGATTGCGAGGCGGCGCTCAGCGCGGTGGCGGCAAGCGCCGAGGCCGGAGCTATCGGGCCGCAGCCGCTGTTCTGGCGGGCGCAGTGCGAACGCAAGATGGGTCGCACGCGAGATTCGCTCGCCGATTATTCGCTCTCGCTAGCGCAGAACAGTGACGAGGCCGCCAGCTCAAACGACATCGCCGTGCTGACGCTGGCGATGAACGCCTATCACGGCGTCGGCACCACTTTGATCGCGGCCTTCGATGCGCCCGAGGATGCCACGCTGACCGCCGCCTTGGACGCTGGCGACCCGCGTGTGCGCGCCGGACCAATCCGCCGCCGGCTCGCCGCGCACTCGACTTGCCCTGGCCTGCCTCAATCAGGCGGTGCGGCTGCGCCAGCGCCTTCGCCAGACCGAAAATCAAATAAGCGGCACCCGTGAGAATATGAGCTTTGCCTATCTGCGCGATCAGGATTTCGCCGGCGCCTTGGCCAATGCCGTCGCCGTCGAGCGCACTGGATTGTTCGCCTGGAACGAATTGGTGCGCGCGCTCGCGGCCGCGCATGCGGGAGACGGCGCCGTCGAGGCGGCCGCGCGGCGCAACGTGTCGTTTTTCACTGTCGGCCAATTTAACGTGTGCGAATTGCGGGTTTTGTTGAACCAGGAATTGTTCGCCGAAGCCCAAGCCATCGTCGCCGAGGAACATCCAGGCGAAACCGTCGCCTGCGCGCAAAGTTCTTAAAACGCGGCTTCTTGTACAGACGAAAACGGCCGGCGTTCGTAGCCGCCGGCCGTCTCGGTTTAATCTGCTTCAGTGCGCCCGCCTTTAGCGGCCGCCCATCACTTGCGCCTTCATCACCGCCGATTGGCGGAAGGCAAGCTTCTTGGACGCCTTGATCTTCACCGGCTCGCCGGTTTGCGGGTTGCGGCCCATGCGCGCCTTGCGGGCGCGGATCAAGATCATGCCGAGATCGCCGATCTTCACCTTCACGCCCTTGAGCACGTGGGCGCGGACGACATCGAAATACCCTTCGACGAACGCCTTCGCCTCGGTCTTCTTGACGCCATTATGGTCGGCGATCGCCTGCAGGAGCGCGCTGGCGGTAATGGTTTTGCCGGCGGGCGTGGCGACTTTCACTGGCTTTGACGGCGCGGCGGCTGGCTTTGCCGATTTACGCGCGGCCTTTTTCGCCGGCGCTTTCTTGACTGCTTTTTTCACTGCTTTACGGGCCATGTGCTTATTCCCTCTTCAAAGGTTGTCTTGATGTTAAACTCAACGAACCGCCGGTAAGATGTGCTTCTAGGCTTTTTCTCGACCGTCGATGCATCAAGAGATGCCATGCAATTCTTGCTGGAGCGTTGACCGCACCTCCATGGTAAGCGCAAAAAACCGCCATTTTCAGGGCTTTTCGCGATTTTGTACGTTTCCCCTCGCATGACGCGGCGTGAGTCGCAACGCAAAAGTGCCGATTTACAGCGGTTTTCGCGAAGCCTGCCGCCTGCTAAGCGGTGAAAACCGCCGAAAACAAGGCAAAACAGCGAATCAGCTGCGTCGGTTCAGCGCGGGGCCATGCGGATTGCGCCGTCGAGCCGCACGTCTTCCCCATTGAAATAAGGGTTTCTAAGCATTTCGAGCGCCAGCGCCGCGTACTCTTCCGGCCGGCCCAGACGTTTGGGGAACGGCACCGCCGCGCCCAGCGCCTCGCGGAACTTCTCCGAGACGCTCAGCATCAGCGGGGTTTCGAAAATGCCTGGCAATATCGTGTTGATGCGAATGCCTTCGCCGGAGAAATCACGCGCGATCGGCAGCGTCATGCCGACAATGCCGCCCTTTGAAGCCGAATACGCCGCTTGGCCGACCTGCCCATCCTCGGCCGCGACCGAGGCGGTCATCACCATCGCCCCGCGCTCACCGTCCAGCGGCTCGAGCGTCAACATGCCGGCGGCGGATTTGGCGACGCAGCGGAACGTGCCGACCAGATTGATCTGGATGGCGAGATTGAAAAGTTCGAGCGGGAAATGCTTGATCTCGGGCGAATCCTTGACCCGGCTCGCGGTTTTCATGGCGCTGCCCACGCCGGCGCAATTGACCAGGATGCGCTCCTGACCGTTGGCCTTGCGGGCGGCCGCAAAGCCCGCATCGACGCTTTCATCGCTGGTGACATCGACCTTGCAATAGACGGCGCCCAGCTCCGCCGCCGCGGCGGGCCCGCGCTCATCGTCACGATCGAACAGCGCCACCTTGACGCCCTCGGCGCGCAATTTGGCCGCCGTCGCCTTGCCGAGCCCCGACGCCCCGCCAGTGACCACCGCCGCTATATCCGATGAAAAACGCATCTTCCGCTCCTCAGAAATCAAGCCGCTTTGTAGCGCGGGCGCGGGCGAAGGCAATCGGGGGTCAAAGTCGCAAACACTCCCCTCCCCGCGAGGGCAGGGGTTGGGGGTGGGGTGATGCGCTACGTTTCAAGAATTGGAGCGCGCCACGCTTTATCCAGCATGTGCGGTGCTTCACCCCACCCCCTGCCCCCTCCCCTCGCGGGGAGGGGAGGCGCTTCAATTTGAACGCGATGTGCAATTGTAGCGATGATTTACGCTTCAATGACACGTGCTAGGATGCGGCGATGGAGCTGAATTTCACACCTGCGTTTTGGGCGCTCTGCGGCCTCGGCGCGGCGGCGGCGCTGGCTTATGGGCTATTTTTTCTCGACAAACCGCCAGGCTGGCCGCGCGCGCTGCTCAAGACTTTGTTCATGGCCGCTCTTGCTGGCGCGTCTTACGAGGCCGGCGCTCATCCCCTGCTGGTGCTTGCGCTCTATGCATCGGCCGGGGGCGATTTTCTGCTGGCGTTCGACAAGAAATGGATTTTGCCGCTGGGCATTTTGTCGTTCCTGGCGGCGCAATTGCTCTACATCGTGATCTTCCTCGGCCTTGCCCTCGGCGGCGGCGATGGTTCGTTTGCGCTGGCGCGTTATGCGGCGATGGGATCGGTCGGGCTGACCAGTCTCGGATTTCTGATCGTGGCGGCGCCCAAGCTCGGCTGGATGGCGCTCGGCGTCATTCCCTACGCCTTGGCCATCAGCGCCATGGCGTGCGTGGCGATGTGGCTGCCCTGGGCCGGCCTGGCCGGCGATGCTCGGCGCGGCGTCATTCCTGGTCAGCGATCTCGCGTTGGCGGCGGAATTGTTTCTGCTTTCCGAAAACGCCCCGGCGCGGCGCATCACCAGGCCGCTGGTGTGGTGGACCTACGTGGCCGCGCAGGCGCTGATCGTGTGGGGCATCGCGCTGGCGTGAGCGGATCACCCATTCCCGGATTGCGCGTAGCGCAAGTCCGGGACCCATAAACGCGGCCGTTGAAAGCGAAGCGCCGACCGTCGTCATTCTGTGCGTATGGCCCGGACTTCGCTTCGCGAATCGGGGATGGGTGGATAGAAGTCCTCACGCGCTATAGCCCGAACTCACCCGCTTCGATTAGGGCGCGCACACGCGCGATATCTCCCGCCAGCGAGCGATCCTGCGCCAAATATGGCGACACAGTGCGGATTTTCGCGTGCGCCGCTTGCAACGCCGCCGAGGTTTTCAGCGGCGCATGAAACTCAATCCCCTGCGCCGCCGCCAGCAATTCAATCGCCACAACATGGGCGGAATTGGCGGCGACCTCGCCGGCCTTGCGCGCCGCGAATGTCGCCATGGAGACGTGATCTTCCTGGTTGGCCGAAGTGGGTATGGTGTCGACGCTGGCTGGGTGGGCGAGGGTTTTGTTTTCCGACACAAGCGCCGCCGCGCTCACTTGCAAAATCATGAAGCCCGAATTCAAGCCGCCATCGCCAACCAGAAACGCCGGCAATCCCGAGAGCGCCGGATCGATCAGCGCGGCAATGCGACGCTCGCTGATCGAGGCGATCTCGGCGGCGGCGATGGCGATCATGTCGGCGGCGAAGGCCACAGGCTCGGCGTGGAAATTGCCGCCCGACAAAATCGCATCGTCCTCGGCGAACACCAAGGGATTGTCGGTGACGGCATTGGCCTCGATTTCAAGCGTCGCGCCGGCATTGTTCAGCATGTCAAGGCAAGCGCCCATGACTTGGGGCTGGCAGCGAAGAGAATATGGATCCTGCACGCGGCTGTCGCCAACCAGATGGCTCTTGCGAATCTCGCTGCCCGCCATCAGCGCGCGCAGCCGCGCCGCGACATGGATTTGCCCCTGGTGACCGCGCGCCTCGTGGATGCGCGGGTCGAACGGCGCGTCAGAACCCTTCATCGCGTCGGTGGACATCGCGCCCGCGACCAAGGCGGCGTCGAACACGTCGCGCGCGCGGAACAAAGCGTCGAGCGCGAGCGCCGTTGATATTTGCGTTCCGTTGAGCAGCGCCAGGCCTTCCTTGGGCCCAAGCGTCAACGGCGCAAGGCCGATGCGGGCAAGCCCGTCGCGCGCCGGCATTTTTTCTGCGCCAAAGCGAAGTTCACCCTCGCCGATCAACGTGCATGACAAATGCGCGAGCGGCGCAAGGTCACCGGATGCGCCGACAGAGCCTTGCGACGGAATGATTGGCCGCGCTCCCGCCTCGAACATGCGCATCAACGCATCGACAACAACCCGGCGCACGCCCGAGCGACCTTGCGCCAGCGTTACGATCTTCAGCGCCAGCGCCAGGCGAACCACCGGCGCGCTCAATTCCGGACCTACACCAACTGCATGCGACAACACTAGATTGCGCTGCAATTGCTCGAGCTTGCCGGCATCGATGCGGGTCGAGGCGAGCTTGCCGAAACCGGTGTTGATCCCATAGAACGCCGCGCCCGAAGCCAGCAAGCGAGCCACGGTTTCGGCGGCGGCATCGATGCGGGCATAGTCGCCGGCCTCAAGCGTGAGTGCGCCGCGCCCGGCCCAGAGCGCGCGCAGATCAGCGAGGTTGAGGCGTTTCATGGGCCTTCCACCATCGGCAAATCCAGCCCCTGCTCGCGCGCGCAAGCAGTTGCTTCCTCATAGCCTGCGTCGGCGTGGCGCATGACCCCTGTGCCGGGATCGTTCCAGAGCACGCGGGCTATGCGGCGTGCGGCGGCTTCGCTGCCGTCGGCGACGATCACCACGCCCGCATGCTGCGAATAGCCCATGCCGACGCCGCCGCCATGATGCAGCGACACCCAGGTCGCGCCCGATGCTGTGTTGAGCAAGGCGTTCAGAAGCGGCCAATCGGAAACCGCGTCGCTGCCGTCGCGCATCTTCTCGGTTTCGCGATTGGGCGAGGCGACCGAACCTGAATCCAGATGATCGCGGCCGATGACGATCGGACCAATCTCGCCCTTGGCCACCATTTCGTTGAACGCGAGCCCCAGGCGGTGGCGCTGCCCCAAGCCAACCCAACAGATCCGCGCTGGCAATCCTTGAAACGCAATGCGCTCGCGCGCCATGTCTAGCCAGCGGTGCAAATGCGCATCGCCCGGAATGAGTTCTTTCACTTTTGCGTCGGTGCGGGCGATGTCTTGTACATCGCCGCTGAGCGCGGCCCAGCGGAACGGGCCGATGCCGCGGCAAAACAACGGCCGCACATAAGCCGGCACGAAACCCGGATAAGCGAACGCTTCTTCCACGCCCTGATCCTTAGCCACTTGGCGGATATTGTTGCCGTAATCGACAACGGGGATTCCTTGTTTGTGAAAGTCCAACATCGCCCGCACATGCACGGCGATCGAGGCGCACGCGGCTTCGCGCACGGCCCCTGGGTTCTGCTCGCGCGTCTTCACCCAGCGCTCGACGCTCCAGCCGGCGGGCAGATAGCCGTTGACGGTATCGTGCGCGGAGGTTTGATCGGTAACCGCATCGGGGCGGACGCCGCGCTTGATCATCTCCGGCAGAATTTCCGCGGCGTTGCCGAGCAGCCCGACGGAAAGCGCCTGTTTGTTGGCGCAAGCCTCCGCGATCAGCGCCAGCGCCTGATCCAAAGTCTCGGCGCGTTTATCGAGATAGCGCGTCGCCAAGCGCTTATCGATGCGGTCGCTCTGACATTCGATGGCAAGGCAGCTCGCGCCCGCCATTGTCGCCGCCAGCGGTTGCGCCCCGCCCATGCCGCCGAGGCCGGCGGTCAAGATCCATTTGCCCGACCAAACGCCGCCGAAATGCTTGGCGCCCATTTCGGCAAAGGTTTCGTACGTGCCCTGCACGATGCCCTGCGTGCCGATATAAATCCACGAGCCGGCGGTCATCTGGCCGTACATCATCAGCCCCTTGCGGTCGAGTTCATCGAAATGCTCCCAAGTCGCCCAGCGCGGCACCAGATTCGAGTTTGCCAGCAAAACGCGCGGCGCGTCGGCATGCGTCTTGAACACGCCGACGGGTTTGCCCGATTGAATCAGCAGCGTCTCGTCGTCCTCGAGCCGGCGCAACGTTTCGACAATCTTGTCGTAGCTCGCCCAATCGCGCGCGGCCCGGCCGATGCCGCCATAGACCACAAGCTCTTCGGGATGCTCTGCCACCTCCGGATCGAGATTGTTCATCAGCATGCGTAGCGCCGCTTCGGTGAGCCAGGATTTGCAACTGATTTTGTTTCCACGCGGCGCGCGGATGACGCGCGTGGCATCGCGGCGGGAATTCATGGGCGGGCTCCGTTTGGACGAGCGTTTAGCGCGCGCGCTGCTCGCACGCAAACCCCGCTCCCGGACCGCTGGACCGCCGGCTTCCAGCCGGCATACCAAAGCCAAACTCACACAGGCCTGTGCAATTGCACGCGAGTATGCCGGCTGCAAGCCGGCGGTCCGGGGTGAGGCCCCGCTGCTTCGCCGATTGAGCCTCCGGACGCGTCGCCTTCGCCCGCAACGCGCGCACCCCCTCCGTCAGCGCGCGCCGCGCGCTGACACCTCCCCCATCGAGGGGGAGGTGCGCCCAGCGAACACACGCTCCCGCAACAGCGGCGCGCCGAGCCAATAGCACAGCTCCGCCGGCGCGCTTACATTCCACACCGCGAAATCCGCCGCCTTGCCGACTTCCAGCGTGCCGATTTTGTCGGCCAAACCCAAGGCGCTGGCGGCGTTGCGGGTGAAGCCCGCCAGCGCTTCTTCCGGCGTCAAGCGAAACAAAGTGCAGGCCATGTTCATGGCCGCGAGCGGCGAAGTGAGCGGCGAGGTGCCGGGATTGCAATCGGTCGCCACCGCCATGGCCACGCCGGCAGCGCGCAATTTTTCCACTGGCGGCGCCTGCGTCTCGCGCAAGAAATAAAACGCCCCCGGCAACAGCACCGCGACCGTCCCGGCCGCCGCCATCGCGGCAATGCCCGCATCGTCGAGATATTCCAGATGATCGGCCGAAAGCGCGCCGTAATTTGCGGCGAGCGCGGCGCCATGCTGGTTGGAGAGTTGTTCGGCGTGCAGTTTCACCGGCAGGCCGAGATCGCGCGCCGCCTTGAACAGTCGCTCGGTTTCCGCAAGCGTGAAGCCGATGTTTTCGCAATAAGCATCGACCGCATCGACCAAGCCTTCGTCGGCCAGTTGCGGCAGCATCGCCTCGCACACCGCATCGACATAAGAGGCGCGATCGTGCGCGAGTTCCGGAGCCAGCGCATGCAGCCCCAGAAACGTCGTGCGCACGCGCGCATCCTTGGCCAGCGCGCGCGCCGTGCGCAGCATGCGCCGCTCGGCCCGCAGCTCCAGCCCGTAGCCGGACTTGATCTCCAACGTGGTCACGCCTTCGCTCATCATCGCCCTGAGCCGGCGTGAGGCGCTTGCGATCAGCTCAGCTTCACTCGCCGCGCGCGTCGCCGCCACGGTGGCGGCGATGCCGCCGCCTGCGCGCGCAATCTGCTTCGTAGCTCGCGCCCTGCAAACGCTGCTCGAACTCGCGCGCACGATCTCCCGCGAACACCAGATGGGTGTGGCAATCGATCAGGCCGGGACTGATCCAGGCGCCGCCGCAAGCATGCACGGCGCGCGCCTCCTGGCTCGGCAGCTCAGCGCGCCTGCCGACCCAGGCGATAGCGCCATCCTTGGCCGCGATCGCGCCATCTTCGATCGCGCCATAAGCCGGCCCGCCCGCAACCATAGTCGCCAGATTGGCCTCAACCCAAAGCGAATCCCACATGTGCTGGCTTTATCACACGGGGCCCGCAGGCAACACCCGACCTCCTCGCTTGCAGAGCCGCAACCTGCTCCTCCCCCTGCAAGGGGGAGGCCGGGAAAGGGTCCAGCCCGCCGTTGGAAGTGTCGCCGCATCACCCCCAATCGTCGCGCTGACCCCCTCTCAATCTTCCCCTTGCAGGGGGGAAACATGTTGCGCCCGGTTGCCCGCTGGCGGGCGGTGGCGCCGGCGGTCCATAATGCGCGCATGACTGATTCAGATTGCCGCTCTTGGTTTTCCGCCGCGGATTTGTTGAGCGATGACGCTACAGCTCCGGTCGCGTTGCTTGGCGCGCCCTTGGGTCTGGGCTCGATCACGCCGGGGCGTTGCGATCTTGCTTCGCAAACGCTGCGCGCGGCGCTGAAACGCATGAGCGTCTACGATCTGGAAACGGAGACCGATCTTTCAAACTTGCGCGTGTTCGATGGTGGCGATGTTGGGGTGGAGCAGCTTGAGCCGGCGCAAGCTTTGGCGCCGATCGTGGAAAAGCTCGCGCCGCTGACGCGCGCGCATAAGCTGACGCTGCTGCTCGGCGGCAACAATGCGGTGACTAGGCCGGCAGTGCATGCGCTCGATGCGTCGCTTGAGCACGTCGGCCTGTTGACGCTTGATGCGCATTTCGATCTGCGCGACACCGATTGCGGGCTGACCAACGGCAATCCTGTACAGGCATTGCTGGAGGACGGTCTCCCCGGCGGTCACATCGCGCAGATCGGGCTGCTTCCGTTCGCCAACACCAGGAAGGCGCATGAAAAGGCCAAGGCGGCGGGGATTTATGTCGCCAGCGCCGCCGCCTGCCGCGCGCAAAGCCTGGCCGCGATCGCAGCGAATGCGCTCGAGCGTCTGGCCGCGCGCTGCGATGTGATCCATGTCGATTTCGACATTGACGTGATCGAGCGCGCTTGCATGCCTGGCGCGCCGGGCGCGCGCCCTGGCGGGGTTTCGCCACAGGATTTTTTTGACGCAACGCGGCTCATTTGCGCGCATCCCAAAGTGCGCTGCGTCGATCTCACCGAGTTCGACCCATCGCTCGACGTCGCCGCCATTTCGGCGCTGACCGCCGCGCGCTGGGTGTGCGAAGTGTTGGCGGGGTTTACGCGGCGCTAACGGTCCGCCTGGCGCCCCCCGGACCGCCGGCTTCCAGCCGGCATACAGGCGTTCAATCACACAGGCCGGTGAAAATTGAGCGCGCGCATGCCGGCCGGAAGCCGGCGGTCCGGGGGGGCGTTAACCCCCCAGCGCTTCGCTGACTTCCATCCATGCCGCTTCCGCGCGTTCCAGCGCCCCCGCGGCTTCGGCGCGTTCGCGGCTGAGCGATGCGCCGCGGGCGGCATCGCGGGCAAACAGGGCGGGGTCAGCGAGCGCGGCATCGATGCGGGCGAGCGCGTGTTGGGCCTGCTCCATCTCCGATTCTGCCGCTGTGAGGCGTTGTTTCAACGTGTAGGTGGACGCCTTTGGCTTGGGCGATTCGTCCTTTGTATCTGACTTGCCCGCCTTGGCGCCGCGCTCCACCGGGCGATCGGCCTCCAGCACCAGCTTGCGATAATCATCGAGATCGCCCTCATAGGGGCGCGCGCGCGCGGCGTGCACCAACCACAAACGGTCCGCGCAAGCTTCGGCCAGATAGATATCGTGGGTGATCAGCAGCACAGCGCCTGAGTATTCGTTGATGGCGTTGATCAAGGCTTCGCGGCTGTCGATGTCCAAATGCGAGGTTGGCTCGTCGAGGATCAGCACGTGCGGCTTGGAATAGGCCATGAGCCCGAGCAACAGCCGCACTTTTTCGCCGCCGGAAAGTTTTTCCACCGCCGTGTCGATCTTCTCGCGCCCGAAACCCATGCGCGCGGCAAGGCCCCGTTGCTTGGCCGGGGCCCAATCGGGTTCGAGATCGCGCACGTGTTCGAGTACGGTTTCCCCGGCGCGCAATTCGTCCAACTGATCCTGGCTGAAATAGCCGATCAGCATTTTGCCCGACGCCGTGCGCCGGCCCGAGAGCAGCGGCAATTTAGCGGCGATGGATTTCACCAAAGTGGTCTTGCCCTGGCCGTTGGGACCGATGACGACAATGCGATCATCGTGATCGAGCCGCAGCGACACGCCTTTCAGCACCGGCTTGCCGGCGACATAGCCAAGATCGCATTCGTCCAGCACCACCAGGGGCGAGGCCAATTCGCTGGGATCGTCGAAATGGAACGGCGCGCTGCGTTCTTCCAGCGGCACGGCGATGTCTTGCATCTTTTCCAGTTGTTTGATGCGGCTTTGCGCCTGGCGGGCTTTCGACGCCTTGGCGCGGAAGCGATCGATGAAGGCCTGCAAATGCTGGCGCTGCGCATCCTGCTTGGCTTTCATGCCGGTGGCCAACGCCAGGCGTTCGGCGCGCTTCCTCAGATAAGCATCGTAACCGCCGACGAAGATCTCCAACTTCTTGTCGTCCAGCGCCAAAACGTGGGTGACCGAACGGTTGAGCATCTCACGATCGTGGCTGACAACGATGACCGTGTGCGGATAGCGGCGCAGATAATCCTCGAGCCACGCCGCGCCTTCGAGATCGAGATAATTGGTCGGCTCGTCGAGCACCAACAGGTCAGGCGCGGAGAACAGCACGCCGGCGAGCGCCGCGCGCATGCGCCAGCCGCCGGAAAATTCGCGCGCCGGTCGCGATAAATCGTTCTGCGCAAACCCAAGCCCAACCAGAATCGCCGAAGCCCGCGCTTCGGCGCTGTAGGCGTCAATGTCGGCTAGGCGCTGGTAGATATCGGCGATGCGCTGGGGGTCGGTCGCGGTTTCGGCTTCGGCATTGAGCGAGGTCAGTTCGTCATTCGCCGCCAGCACCAAAGTCAGCAATGCATCGTCAACCGCTGGAATCTCCTGTGCGACAAAGCCCATGCTGGCCCCGCGCTGCAGCCGGATCGAGCCGCCGCCGCGGCTCACTTCTTCCTTGATCAGGCGCAGCAGCGTGGTTTTGCCAGTGCCGTTCTTGCCGATCAGGCCGACCTTCCAGCCAGCAGCGATGAAGGCCGAGGCGCCGTCAAAGAGCGCCCGCCCGGCGATGCGGTAAGTAAGATCGGAAATTTCCAGCATGAGCGGGCAGCGTTATACCAATGGAGCAAATTAGCGATTCACCACCCATCCCCGGGGCGCTGCGAAGCGGCGAGCCCGGGGCCCATAAACACGAACCGCTTGTGTTTATGGGCCCCGGACTTGCGCTTCGCGCAATCCGGGGATGGGTGGATTTCTGAGGTGGACGGTCGGTATTAGACAGGGCGCCGCCGCGAAAGGCAACCGCCTACCAGCCGCAGGTCCGCCCCCGGTTCTGCTCCTGCATATAGCTCATCAGCGGCTGGAAATAGCGCACCATGGATGAGCCATCCATTTGCCTCGTGCCGGTGAAGGCCTCCAGCGCGTCCGGCCATGGCCGCGAGGCGCCCATTTCCAGCATGCGGTTGAAGCGCGCGCCGACTTCGCGGTTGCCGTAGATGGTGCAGCGGTGCAGCGGGCCGGTCCAGCCGGCCTGCTGACAAGCGGCTTCGTAGAGCTGGAATTGCAGCACGAATGACAGGAAATAGCGCAGATACGGCACATTGTTGGCGATGTGATATTTTGCGCCCGGATCGAACGCATCGGCCGGGCGCGCGCTGGGCGGCCTGATGCCTTGATTGCGCAAGCGCAGCGCCCACCAATCGGCATTGTATTCCGCCGGCGTGGTGCGGCCATCGAACACTTGCCAGCGCCATTGATCGACCGAAAGCGCAAACGGCAGGAAGGCGATCTTCTCCAGCGCCCGCTCCATCAGCAGCGACACGTCCGCCGAGGCCGGCGGGATCTGGTTGCGTCGCAGCAGCCCGATCCGCTCCAGGTATTCCGGCGTGATATTGAGCGCGACAAAATCGCCGATCGCCTCATGGAAGCCGTCATGGGCGCCGTTCTGAAACAGCGGCGGCTGCGCCAGATAAGCGCGCTGATAAAAATTGTGCCCTAATTCGTGATGGATGGTCTGGAAATGCTCGGCATTGATCTGGATGCACTGCTTGACGCGAATGTCCTCGCGGTTGTCGAGATCCCAGGCCGAGGCGTGGCAAACCACATCGCGGTCGCGCGGGCGGGTCAGCAGCGAGCGCTGCCAGAAACTATCGGGCAGTTCAGCCATGCCCAGCGAAGTGTAGAAACGCTCCGCGGTTTCGGTCATCGACACTGGCGTTGTGCGTGCGCGCACTAATAATTGCGTTGTGTCGTAGGTGGCGCGGCCGCCGGCGGGACGCACGATCGGCATCAAGGTCTGCCAATCCTGGGCCCACATATTGCCGAGCAGGTCGGCGCGGATCGGCTGGTCGAGCGGAACGATGGCGTCGCCATAATGGGCGTTGAGCCCAGCGCGCACGGTGCAATGCAATTGTTCGTAGAACGGCGCCATCTGACCCCAGAGCCGGGTAACTTCGCGCTCCATGTCGGCGGCCGGCATGTCGTAATTCGACAGCCACATCTGCCCGACATCGGCAAAGCCCAGATCGCGCGCGCCCTCGTTGGCGATCTCAACTAGGCGCGCATAATCGCCCGCCATCGGCTTGGCGGTCGCATGCCATTTGGTCCACATTTCCTCCAGCCGCGCCGGATCGCGCTCGCTTCCCATCCAGGTTTCGAGATCGTCGAGCGTGACTTGCGCGCCGCGATAATCGATGCGGCCGGTGGAATAGGTCGATGACAGCCCCGTGGTGATTTGCGCCAGTTCACCCGCCGCGCCCTCTCGCTGCGGCGCCGGCAACACCAGGCTCAAGCGCAGCAGATCGACCTTTCGGCGCGTGTCGGCGGGCAGTTCAACGTTGGCGAAACGCGCCGCGCCCGCGGCCATGCGCACCCGCGCCTCGGTGCCCTGCGCGCTAACCCGCTGCAACAGCCATTCGGTATCGTGGTTGATGAAATTCTCATACACCCAAGCGGTGCGATTTTCGAGTTCCGACATTTCCGCCAGCGCGCGTTCGGCATCCTCGACATAAGCTTGCGCCTCGGCGGCGCTGGGCGCGGAAGCGGCGGTTTCAACTGGCGTGGCTGGCGCGCTGGCGCAAGCGGCGAACGCGGCGATGGCGATCCAGGACGCGGCGGCCTTCAGCAATGGTTTCGCGATCATGTCCGTCCCCTCCGAGATTCTTACAAACTTTCCACGGCAAGCCATTCTATGCCATCGGCATTCATCATGAAAACCGCCGCCTGTTGCGGCTTGGCCCCGATCGCGGCGAAGAATTTGCGCGCGGTTTCGTTCTCGACGCCAGTCGTTATGTTCAGCTCCCGCGCGCCCAGATCGCGCGCGCGCCGCGCCACCGCCGACATCAGCTTGCGCGCCAATCCGCCGCGCCGATGCGGCGGAGCGACATAAAGCTCGCACAAGGCCATGATCGGACTGGCGCGGCGCACATCGTAGCTCTTGGTGACGATGGCGTGGCCAATGATCGGCGCGTTTGGCCGTTCCTGCGCCACCCACGCTTCGAACAGCGCGTTGCCGCCGAAGCCGTGCATGCGCAGCCGATCGGGATCGAGGCCGGAAATAGCGCCTTCCTCGGTCGCCGCGTCAGCCGCGAGCTTGGCGATCATGTCGGCGTCGCGCGCGACGGCGCGGCGAATGTGCACGGGGCGGCCTCCTCTATTGAAGCGCGAGTAAGCCGGCTCAGCCCGCCTGGCGCAAGCGAAAGCTGTGATCTTAGTGATCGAGGCCGGGGCCAAGCGGGCGGTCCTCGTTGGCCTCCCACGCCGTTCCAGGCGCGCGGCGGGCGATCAGCGCACCGAGCAGCGTCAGCACCACCACAACGCCGACTGCGACCAGAAACCAGAAAAACATGGCGCGCTCCTAGCGCTTTGCCCCCGAGGGCGGGGCCTTCCCCTCCAGCTATGATTTTGCTTTTACCATGTATTTCTGGCGCTTTCGAGGCTAATCGGATGTGAAATCACATGCCGCGTGCTCCCAAAGCCTCCTTGACCCCCGCCCCGCGCGCCTGGCAGCGCATGCTGTCTGGCCGGCGGCTTGACCTCTTGGACCCCTCTCCGCTCGACATTGAGATCGAGGATATCGCCCAGGGCCTTGCCCGCGTGGCGCGCTGGAACGGGCAAACCATCGGCGCGCACGCCTTTTCCGTGGCCCAGCATTCGCTTGTGGTGGAGGAAATCTGCCGCAAGCTGGCGCCTGAATGGGACAAGAAAAAGCGGCTGATGGCGCTTTTGCACGATGCGCCAGAATATGTGATCGGCGACATGATCAGCCCGTTCAAGGCTGCGCTTGGCCTCGATTACAAGGCGTTCGAGGCCAAGCTGGAAGCGGCGATCCATCTGCGTTTCGGTCTGCCCGCGCACCCCGCGCCCGCGGTGAAGGCGGCGATCAAGCGCGCCGACGTCATCTGCGCTTATTTCGAAGCGGTGCAATTGGCCGGCTTCACCGAGGCCGAAGCCAAGCGCTTTTTCGGCGCCCCGCCTCGGGGGATGGCGCTGAAGCTCAGTCCGGCGCCCACCGCACAGGTGCAGGAAAGCTTCCTGAAACGCTTCCGCTCGCTGCTCGAACCAGCCTAAAGTACGGCCATGGC
This sequence comes from uncultured Alphaproteobacteria bacterium, assembly GCA_963732745.1. Lineage (GTDB taxonomy): Bacteria > Pseudomonadota > Alphaproteobacteria > Caulobacterales > Aquidulcibacteraceae > Vitreimonas. The sequence continues at coordinate 104,285 of CAVTAT010000013.1, forward strand.
CATCATCGTCTGTCCCCTGTCGCGCGCGCCCGACATCGCACGCGACCGCAAACCCTCGCATGTCGTCAGCCTGCTCGATCCCGGCTCCGCGTTTCCCTCCCTCGCCGGCTACGACAATGGCCGCCATCTGCGCCTGCCGATCCACGACATCGAACACGAGGACGAGGAGCGCGACGCCATCGACGCCCCGCGCATGCGCGGCATCCTCGACTTTGTCGGCCGCTGGGGCCGCGACGAGCCGATCCTGATCCATTGCTACGCCGGCATTTCCCGCTCCACCGCCACCGCCTTCATCACTGCTTGCGTCCATAATTCCAAAACTGACGAAGAAGAGATCGCCATGAGCCTTCGCGCGGCCTCCTCGACCGCCAGCCCAAACCGTCGCTTTATCGCGCTCGCCGACGCCGAACTTGGCCGCAATGGCCGCATGAGCCGAGCCATCGAAGCGATCGGCCGCGGGCCGCACTGGAGCGAAGTCGGCGAAGCTGTCCCGTTCCAAATCGCGGCGCGCTTCGGGGGCGGGTGATGCCGCGCTGGCGCCAACGGACCGCGAGCCTTCAGGCTCGCATGGCGCCGGCGCTTGCAAATATTGGCGCGGGCGAGCCTGAAGGCTCGCGGTCCAAATTCGAACCGGCGTCTTGAAAGCCAGCGCCGCCCCCCGCGTCGTCATCGGGCTTTCCGCGGTCATCGTCGCGATCGCCGACGGCAATCCGTTCGTCGTCACCGCGCGCGAGCACAAGGACGCGCCCGCGGGTTTGCCGTTTGGCCCGTTCGACCCCGCGGGCGATCGCACCTTGGAGCTATCGCTGCGCCATTGGGTCAGCGAGCAAACCGGCTTTGACATTGGCTACGTGGAGCAATTGTACACCTTTGGCGATCGCGGCCGCGAGGCGCCGCTGGCCGACGTCAAGGGCGCCGATCGCGTCATCTCGATTTCTTATCTGGCGCTGACGCCAACGCGCGCCGTGCTTGGCCGCGCCGGCGCGCGTTGGCGCGACTGGTACGATTTTTTTCCGTGGGAAGATTGGCGCGAGGGCCGGCCGGCTTTGATTGATGCGGTGATCGCGCCCGCGCTCAAGGCCTGGGCCAAATCCGATCGCGAGAAGGCCGCCAATCGCCAGAGCCGCGCGCGCCTCGCCTTCGCGCTCGATGGCGCGGTCTGGAACGAAGAGCGCGCGCTCGAGCGTTATGAATTGCTCTACGAGGCGGGCCTCGCTCCGGAAGCGGCGCGCGACCGGGCGAGGTTTGACGGAAAACCAATTCCCCCGATGGCGTCGATGCCGGGCCTTGGCGAGCCGATGGCCTCCGATCACCGCCGCATCCTCGCCACCGCCATCGGCCGCCTGCGCGCGAAAATAAAATACCGGCCGGTGGTGTTCGAATTGTCGCCGGACCTGTTCACGCTGCTGCAATTGCAGCGCCTGGTCGAGGCCATCGCCGGGCTTGAACTGCACAAGCAGAATTTCCGCCGCCTGCTCGATCGCACGGGCTTGGTCGAAGGCGCCGGCGCTTTCGACGCCAGCGCGGGCGGGCGCCCGGCCGAGCTTTACCGCTGCAAGCGCGTCACGCTCAGCGAGCGCCCGGTCGGCGGCATCCACGTGCCGGCGCCAAGGGGAGAATGAGATGCGCGAGAACGCTGACAGCCAAGCCGAGCCGCGCATCGCCCCGCTGGCGGTGGACCAACTCAGCGACGATCTCATGCACATCCTCCGGCGCATGGTCGTGGTCAATGCCGCGCTCGAATCACGCGGGCGAAAATCCATGGCCGAATTCGTGACCGAGCGCGCCGATGGACCGGCGGAGGAATTGATCGCACCGCTGGCGAGTTTGCCGGAGATTATCCGCACCATGCTCCGCCATCCGCGACTGTTTTCGCGCATCACCGATGTCGGCATCCACCTCTTGAGCAAGGGCGCGTTGCCGGCGCGCGAGCGCGAACTGGCGATCTTGCGCATTGGCTGGCTGTGCAAGGCGCCTTACGAATGGGGCGAGCATGTGCTGGTGGCCAAGAAAGTCGGGCTCGGCAGCGAGGAGATCGAGCGCGTCGCCCAAGGTTCGCACGCCGACGGCTGGAACGAACATGACCAGGCTATCCTGCGCGCGGCCGAGGAATTGCACGCCGACGCCATGATTTCCGACGCCACCTGGGCGACGCTGGCCAAGCGCTACGACGAGCGCCAATTGATCGAACTGCCGATCCTCATCGGCCAATATCAAATGGTCGCTTATTACCAAAACTCGCTGCGTCTGCGCCTGCATCAGGGCAATTTGGGGCTGAACGCGCGCTGATGCGAGGCAGCGTCACCGCGCCTGCAATTCTTCCAGCAGCGCATCCATGGCATACACATCCGCCAACGCCGTGCGGATCAGAGGCGCGGCGACGGAAACCGCGCGGTTCAAGGCGCCGTTGTAAAAATATTCTCCGCCAAGCGCATGGCGATTGCCGTCGAACACGACGCCGACAACGCGGCCATCGCGGTCCAATAACGGACTGCCGGAATTGCCGGGGGTGACGTCATTGCTGCTGGCGAGATTGAAATGCGCGCCCGCCGCCAAGCGGGAGCGCGCCGCGATCCAAGTCGGGCTGAGCGCCAACGGCTCGGCGCCGGCGCGCGCGAACAATCCATCCACACGCGTGAACGCGCCGACCGCGCGACCCCCGGGCTCGGCCCAGCCTTCAACGCGCCCAAAGGAAACCCGCGGGCTGAAATTGGCCTCTGGGTACTGAGCCACACCGAACGCGCGAAAGCGCGCGACCGCAATGCGCTCTCTCGCGCGCGCGATTGGCGCTTCCACCTCCCGCTCGAATTTTGTCCGCACAAGCCGCGCGTCCTCGTCCCAAGCGCGAACGAACGCGATCATCGGATCGTCCGAGGCGGCGATCGCGGCGGCGCCGCCATGCCACAGGCGCGTTCGGTAAGAATTGTCGGCGAGCCGCGAGTGCGAAAGCGCTCGCGCCAAATCCTCGGGGCTCGCGCCGGCGAACACGTAGAGCGCCTGCGCATCGGTCAACCGAGCCCGCAACGCCGAGAGCCAAGCGCCAAGATGGACTTCCTCCAGCGCCGGATCGGCCGAGTGTTCGGTCTGCAGACCCAGCCCAAGCTCCGCGAGCCGCGCCTGGCTATAACGCGGCAACCGCGCAGCCTCCGGCTTTTCGCGCTCGCTGGCGGCGCGGACCAGATCGCGCGCCCAGGCAAACAATTCCGAACGCTCGCCGGCGCGCGCCTCCAGCAATTGGTGCGCCGGATAAAAGTTGCGGTAAGCCGTCAGCGCGCGAGCGATCTCCCCCCAGGCGTCGCCGATCTCGCGCTGCGCGGCGCGATTGCGGCGCACGCGCGCCTGCAAATCCTGCTCACGCGCGATTATGCCGGCGAACTCCGCTTCGTCGCCCAGCGCACGCAGGCGGCCGGCCAATGCCGTCTGGGCGTTCTCCAGTGCTTGTAGCGCCGCCCCAGCGCTGCGCTCCTGGGACATTCCGCGCCGCGAGAACGCCAACAAACGCGCGCGCGTTTCCGCCAAGACCGCCAATTGCGACGGCAGCGATACGTCGCGCTCGAACACGAGCTCGGCGGATGTTTTGAGCCGCGAGGTTGCGCCTGGATTTCCGGCCGTAAGCACAATATCGCCCGCGGTCAGCGGATCGAAGCGCATCGACAAATGCGCGGGCGTCGCCGCCGGCGCGCCGTTTGCGTAGAGGCGAACGAACGCGAAATCGGCGCAATAGCGCGGAAACGAAAAATTGTCCGCCGCACCGCCGAACGCGGCGGCGGCGCGGTCGGGCGCGAACACGAGGCGCACGTCGTCGAATTGGCGATAGCGATAAAGCGCGTAGCGCCCGCCCTGGTAGAGCGTCACCACCTCGCAGCTTTCGCTCCCGCATTGGCTCTCGATGTCGGCGATTGCGGAATTGCGCGCTTGCGCGAAATTTTGCCCCGCGCCGGCGGCGGCGGCGATGCGCAACGTCACGTCCGAGACGCCAATCAGCACGCTGACGCTCAGGTTGGGACAACGTGTTTCCTGCTGGCGAGTGCGTGCAAAAAAGCCCGTCTCCAACACATCGCGGCGCGGGCTCGATAGCGCTTGCATGCAAGCAATCAGGCAATGCTGGTTGGTGAGCACTAGGCCGCTTGCGCTGACATTGACGCCAGAGCATCCCGGCAGGCGCGCGGCGGCGGCCATGGCGCGGTCAAGCCAGGGACGATCGGGGCCCAGTCCATTTCCGCTTGCATGCGCGCGGTTGGAAAATTGTCGAACGTCCACATGCCCTCCTCGGCGAAGGCGGAGTTCGCGAAAAAACACAGGGATGCGAGACCGGCTGTGGCCGCGCGTCGAAACAGGCGCATTGATTCCTCTATTGCCGATCATGCACCGGCGCGCGGGCCGCGTCACATGTTTAGCGCGTGCGCTCGAAGCGGACGACCTTTTGGTCGCGGTCAACATAGGCGACGCGATAGCCGGCGCCCATCCAGGCGCGCGCGTGGCTGTGATAGCCTTCGTTGTCATTGGCCCAAAAGGCGCGGTGCACCGATGCGCTCTTGGGCAATTGCTTGCCGATGATCGCCTCGATGTCCTCGAAAGTGAGCATTTCCGGGCGCCCGCCGCGCCGCTCAAGATGGGATTGCAGGGGCTTGTACTTTCGCATGCAAACGCCTCCGTTCGCGCCGCAACGGACCCCGATAGCCGAGGGCCCGCAACGCTGTCTGCCGGGGCGAGCGTCGGTGATTTGTGGTAAACGAAACGTTACCAACGGCGTTTTCGGCGCAGCTGCTCTAGCTCTCCGCGCTCCACAGCGTCACCGGGCCAAGTAGACCGGCGGGGCGGAGCGGCGCGTTGGCGCCGAAAGTCGGCACGGTCGTGACCGTGATCTTCTCGGCGCCGGGCTGTTGATCGCCGATCAAACGGTTGACCCACAGATTGGCCACGCGAATCTCAAGCCTGTTGCGGCCCGACCTGATGTAGGGGCCAATGTCCACGCGATACGGGGCCTTCCACGCCGTGCCGGCGAGACGGCCGTTGACGCGCACTTCGGCGATATCGCCAATCGCCCCTAGATCGAGCAGCAGGACATCGCCGCGACGCGCGCCCTCGGGCGCCTCGATTGTCTTGGTGTAAGTGGCCTCGCCCGAGAAATATTTGATCCCGGGTTCGCTGTGCTCGGAAAGCGAGGTCAGCATTTCCAGCCTCGCACTCGCCGGCGCGCCGCGGCCTTGCTGGAAAGCGACGTCCCATGCGCCCGATATTTCGGCGACTTGACGAAACGCTGGCCGCGCCACCGTCGCCGACATGACGGCCGTCTCCCCGCGAAACACCACGAACACGGATTGATGCGCGCGCAGATCGAGCGGCACAATCGTCTCCGCTCCTTCGATGCGATAGGAGGCGGCTTCCGCCGAGCCGGTATCGGCATGCCACAATTCCGGGGCCTTACCGGCGACGCGAAACCGCGCATCGGTTCGCACCGGTTCGGCGCTGGGATTGGTGACGAAATAAAGCTCGCCGCCATCGATTTTGCGGTGAACGAATTGCATCTCGGCTTGGGCGCCATGGCTGAAAGCCGGCGCTATTCCGATTTGCGTCAGCGCCGCTTCCACATCCCGCCCAGCGATGACGCGCCCCTGCCCGACACGTGTGACCGCGCCGCCGCCCCATAGCCGCCCCGCCAACCGCGCGAACTCGGCGGCATCGTCCTTTAGGCTTGGCGAGGAGAGCGGCGCATCGCCGACGATCGTGGCGCCTGCTTCCGCGAAGGCGGCGAGGCGACGCAGCACTGGCAAGCTCATCCGCGCGCTCGCGGCATTGAGGTAAATGAGCTTGTAGCGCGCGCCGCCGCGGCTGATCAGGTCGCCGCCATCGACCGACAAGAGATTGAGCACCGCATCGGCGCTGACGAAATCGTAGGCGTAGCGCAGGGGAACATCCGTCAGGTAGGCAGTCGCGGCTTGCGCGCCAATTGGGGCCTCCTCGCCGTAAAAATACGCGACATCGGCGACGTTGCGACCCTGTTGCAACAGATAGGAATTGCGCGACATGTAATCGACCCAGGGTTTGGCCAATTCCGCCCAGGATTCCAGCCGGGTAAAATATTGCCCGAATATTTGCAGCGAGAAGCCCGGGCCCTGGTCCAGCGGCTGGTGCACCGAGGTGTGGATCACCGGGCGGTTTACGCCATTGGCGAAGATCGCATCGATCATCGGCTGCAGATCGCGCGGCGCGTATGCATGCGGCTGCATGATCGAAGTGAGCGACTCGCAGGCGACCAGCGTGCGCCCGTGCAAGTGCGCGACCGAGGCCGCGCCGCGCCCGTCGGCGATGTAGTTCGCTCGGGGCGCGCGCGCATAAGACCACAGCGCCGACATTGGAATGTCGGCGAAACCCCGCATGTCGAGATCGTCGCCCAAAGTCGCGCGCGTGCCTTCGAGCAATTTGCCATAGACGACGAGCCCGCGCTCATGGGCGACCTTAGCCACCACGCCATAATGCTCGGTGGCTAGCAGCTCCGCCAAGGTGCGCCTGAAATCGTAGAGAAACGCATCGCTTTGCGCACGCGAGTCGACGATTTCACCGGTGAGCGCGGGCAGCCACGGCTTGGCGTCATAGGAGCGCAGGCGCTGGAAATTCTCCAGCATAAGCGGCGTCCAGTTTGACGGACCGACTTCGATGCTGTCGGTCAGCAGCGCGCGAATGCCGCGCGCGCCCATCATGTCGGCGCCGGCCGCCTCGCGGTACATGTCGAGATATTTGTTGCAATAGGCCTCAACCGCGGCGGCATCGTATTTATCGACTTCCAGACCAGTCGCCTCCGCGGTCGCGGGGTGATTGGTCTTGCCGGTGAGGGAATAACCGAGGCGCAGAATTTTCCATCGCCCCGCCGGCGGCGTCCAATCCAGGTGGCCGCCTTGCGTCATGTGCGCGCTGATATCGATCACCGCTTCCGGCGCGACGCCCGCGACATCGCCGCCGACGTTTTGGTCGAGCGTGAAATAATTTTCCGCGATCGAGAAACCCGCCTTGGCCTCGGCCGCGTTGACCCGGGCTTCCGGGAAAAGTTGAAACTGCACCAGCTGCTGCACGGGCGCCGACTGGCCGAAGGAGGCAAGCAACGCGGCCATGTCCACCCCCGCCGCCGGCGCAAAGAACGATGTGTCCATCGGCGGCGGGGCTACGAACACGAGCCGGAAATTGCGCGCGGCGACGGGCGCGAAGCTCACTGTCGTCGGCGAAGTGGTCAAGCGGATGTCGGCGATTGCGCGCCAGGCGCGGCCGTCATCGCTGGCTTCCAAGCGCGCCGCGATGGCGCCGAGCACCGAGAATTGCGAAATATTTGAAACAAACACGCTCGCCGAACAAATCGTCTGCGCCCGCGCATAGTCGAACCGCACCGCACCCGGCGCGCCGTCGCGGCTCGCCGGTAAGGGAATGCCGGTGGCGGGATTGCCGTCGAACAGAAGCGCCGCGTCGATCGCCTCGCCATTGGCGCTTGCGGCGCGCGGCGGCGGCAAAGCCGGCGGCGGCTGCACGGGATAGGCCAAGACCGCGACATCGGCATAATAAGTCGGCGCAACCGCATGCTGTTCGGGCCGAAGAAACAATTCCTCCGAACCCACTATCGCCTGATAAGGCCCAGTGGCTGACGGCGGCGCGGCGAGAACACCGTTGAAGCGCCGCCCGCCAGCGACGATTGTCTCGCTCCACACCAGCTTCTTCATGCCATCCTTCGGCTCAACCCAGGGGCCGCCGGTTTCCGACCAGCCAGGGGACGAGGCGATGGCGAATTCGAGGTCGAGCGCGTCCGCCCGCCGCACCGCGTAACGAAACGCCTCTTGCCATTCCGGCGTCATGTAGGCCAGCCGCCGCTCCACCACTTGCGGCGTTGACAAGGCGGCGTCGAAATTCTGCACGCCGCCTATGCCGACCCGCTTCATCCAGGCGAAGTCCTTGGCGATGCCCTCGCGCGTGACGTTGCCGTTCATCCAATGCCACCAGACCCGCGGCTTGGCCGAATCCGGAGGCGCGGCGAAGTTCGCCCGCAGCGAATCTCCGCGAGCGGGCCGCGCCTGTGCGGTTGCGGCTGTCGCGAGCGTGGCGGTCGACAACAAGAACAGGCGTCGGCTCAGCATCGAAATCTCCCACTCACGCTAATTTGTACGAAAGCCGCTGCTCCCGCTTACTTGCTATTTTGACCCTGTGTTACAAGTTTTGACCGCCCGGCGCAATTGACACTTGTGGCGACGCAAATGCCCGGCGCTCGCGAGCCAAAATTGGTGACATGTCCAACCACCCATCCCCGGATTGCGCGGAGCGCAAGTCCGGGGCCTATAAACGCCGCCGGCTTGTGTTTATGGGTCCCAGGCTCGTTGCTACGCAACGCCCCGGGAATGGGTAGTGGTTCAATCTGAACGGAATCTGCTCTAGCCCGGCGGCAATTGCGCTAAGTCCGCGTCGATCGCGGCCAGGGTTTCGTCGGTCATGCCGGGGACGTAGTCCTGAAGCAGTCTGAGTGGCATGCCGCGCGCCCCCGCGAGGCCCGGCGTACTCGAAAAGCTCGGCATATGACGGTCAAGCACCGCCACCGCGGCGGGATTGTCGAGCAAGACGCCGACAGCGCTGCGCGCCGAAAGCACGCCATTGAACGGCGCGCCAACCGGCGGCGTCCCACCTGCATGCTCATCGGTGAAAGGCGCCGGCGCGCGCATCGGCGGGGCCGGGCATGGCCGGCCGGCGACCGCGCCGGAAGTCAAGATGTTGATCAAAGCGCGGCGATAGCGCGTCAGCGCCGGCGCACCGGAATCAGTCACTTCAAGGATCACATGCACCTGCTGCGCTGCAGGCATGGGCATGTCCGAGCGCTGCACCGCGTGGCGTGTAACAATCGTGGTTTCGAACCCCTCTTGCGGGTTCAATCCCAAACTGGGGGCAAAGCCCGCGCTCGCCTCGCGGTACTGCCACCAGCGATGGGTCAGCGCCTGGCGATCGGGATCGCTGGTTCCGCGCGCGCTCAGCCGCACCTTGTCTCCCGCGCAGGCTTCGATCACGACCGGCGCGTGACCAGCGACGGCATTGAGCCGCACTTGTGGGGGGTGATTGGCGCCCGCGAACCGCCGCTGCACCGACCAATCCATGCGCGCGGCGAAATCGTTCTGGTAAGCGCTGCGCCAGCGTGAAATCGTGGCCTGATTGCTGCCAAGGAGGCCGCCCGCGCCGGTTACCCGGTCGGTTGCGCTGGCCCACAAGCCCAGAAAATCCGCGATTTGTGCGTAGCGGCCGCCCCAGCTTCCCCAATCGGGATGTTCGCTACTGCCGAGGCCGTTTTGGATTAGGTACAGGAAAGACGGCGTGTCGCCTTCCATGCCGAACACGACGGCCGGGTATTGCGCGCCCAAGGGGCCATGGCTGCGTATGTGCTCGTCGAGCCAAGGCTGGCTGACTTGGGTTTGATCGACTGGCGCGGCGGCATTGATGCCCGACCAGGTCGAGAGCGCATAATCGTTGAAGCCGTGGATACTAGTAATCCAGAACAAATTCGGGAAATAGGCGCGCGCCCAAGGGCCGGCATCGTCCTGGTCCGAAATCGAATAGACGCGCAGCTTGGATACGAAGCGCTCGACTTCGCCGGGAGCGCGCGTGGCGCGCACGGTCCAGAGCGCCTGCGCGAGATCGGCGGCGCCGCCCCAGATCGTGACCCAAACCGGGCGGGGATCGCTGTGGTCAACCGCTTCGACAATTCGGCGCGAGGCTTCCGTGTCCTTGCCGTCGCCAACGCCGCTCATGCCATAGGCGGCGCTGCCGGAGCGCACCCGGCCCATGAGCTGGCTGGCGTCGGGATATCCAGGCGCATGGACTCGGAGGTTGGCCACTACCTCGCCATAAGCGGCCACGCGTCGCTCGATCATGTCGCGATGAACTTCCGTGCGCAGGTGCGTGGAGGTGGTCGCGATCAGACCTTCGATGTCGAACTCATTCGCATAAGTCAGCAGCCGAACCATCGACATCGAATCGTCCGGCTCGTTGCCGATGTCGGTGAGCACGATCAGCCGCGGCTTGTCGGAAACTGGCGCCGGACGCTGCGCCTGCGCCAGGGGGCTCGGAAGCGCCGCGAACATCAAGAGCAACGCGGCAATGATGGCTACAATTCGCATGTTTTCCTCCGGCGCTCTTCCTTTGTACCAATTGCCCAACACAAAATCCCACCACTCCCCGGATTCGCCAAGCGAAGTCCGGGGCCCATAGCCTCAGCCGTATGTGGTTATGGGCCCCGGAATGAATGCCGCGCATTCATCCGGGGATGGGTGGCGCCCCGTCAGAATTCCGTCGATACGCCGAGCATCACCAAGCGGCCAAGGGTGAAACCGTTGGCAAAGCCATTGTCCTGGCCGGTGCTGCCCCGGAACTCCGGTGGATCGGTGTCGAGCGCATTATTGACGTTGAGCGTGAAGGCCAGATCCTCGACAGGCAAATTCTCCAGCGCCAGATTGTATCTGAAGAACAGATTGACGGTGTTGAAGGCATCCACCTCATCCTGCGGCAACGCGGAGCTCCGGCGCACGTCGTAACCGCTGGAATGGTTCAAAGTTGCCTGAGCGCGGAAATCGCCTACATCGACGCCGAGCGCCGCCTGCAATTGCAAGCGTGATGTATCGAAATCGAGCACATCGACGACGCCCGAGCCGGGGCCGCGCTTGGCCATACGGTCGAGCGTGTAATTCCCCGACAACGAAACGTCGAAGCCGCCGAAGCCGGTCGGCATTTCATAGCTCACCGCGAAATCCAGGCCGCTGACATCGAGCGTGCCGTAATTGCCAACGAGGAATTCAACAACCTCATAGACTTGCGATCTGCCTGTTGGGTTTGCCTGGGCTGCTGCGATGAGCGGGCCGAGGACGCTTGGCGCTGCCGGCGCTGCGCCCAGGAATGCCTGCAGCTGCGCGGCGGTAAGGCCGTTGACGTCGCTGGTCACGTTATCCGGGAAATCGGTGAAGATACCGGCATTGGGCGTCGGGATGCCCAGAAGATCGGTGAACTCGACCTTGTAGTAATTGACGTTGGCCCGGAAGCCAGGAAACGGATTGGCGAATTCAAACCCGAACGAAATTGTATCCGCCGTCTGCGGTTTCAAATTCTGTTGCGAGCCTTGGATGCCGACCGTGCCGTTGACGGCAGGCGTATCGCCAGGCCGAACAAAGGCGTTGAACGGGAAGAAGTTGATGGTGTTGCGGGCCGAGCCAAGCTGGTCGACCGGCGAGGGTGCGTTGAACGAAGTGCTGTAATTGCCGCGCAGCGCCAACCACTCGACCGGATTGTAGACAAGGCCGATCTTGGGATTGGTCGTGTCGCCGAAGTCGCTGAAATCGTCGTACCGCACCGAACCGGCCAGCACGAGCGAGTGAATCCCGGGCACCCTGTTGCCCTCGCCGAAAATCGGCACCTGAATCTCGCCAAAAAACGAGTTCACGTCCCGGCTGTACGGCGTAAACGCCACATTACTGACCGCCCCGCGCACCGCGTTAGCCGGCGCAACGCGTTGCTTGTAATCGTCCTGCAAAAATTCGTACCCAAGGGCGACTTGAACATCGCCGCCGGGGATTTCAAACAGCGCGCCATCGACGATGAAGCGCGCGTTGAACAAGCCATCCACGCCCTGCCCGGCAATTTCGCTGTTGGCGATGTCGCGAATAACGTTGAGATTGGGGGTTGCGGCGGGATTATAAAAATTGACCGCCTGTTGCGGGTTCGCTGCGCTGCCCGCTGCGTTCAACAGATTCTGGTTGAGCCCGACAATGTAATAAAAACTGTCGCTCTCGCTGTAATTGAGCAGCGCCCGCAGCTGAAATTTGTCGTTCAGGTCAGCGGTCAATTCGGTGTTGAAGCCCCATTCCTGAAATTCCGTTCCCGATGGCGCGCTCTCCAATCCGAGCACGGGCGCCAGGTTGAAAAATACGGTTTGGGTGCCGGCCGGGCTCGGCGCTAGCGGTTGATAAAACGCCTGAGTCGGCGTGACTGACGCTTGGCTGCGCAGCGGATCGAACGAGCGGGTTTCTCGCCGTCCCCAGAACGCCCGCATATCGACCGTGAGCGCGTCATTGAGTTCCTGGTGGAAACCGACGAGGGCGCTGTTGCGCTCGGCTTCGGGAACGAAGGTGGTGTCGTCGCTCGCATCGCACGCGTTGACGCCCGGCGTGGTCAAATTCGGCAGGGCGTAATCTGCGCCGGGCCCGAAAATGAATATGCCGAGCGCTGGTATGGAAAAGACCAACGGGCCGGGAACCGATACGTTGCCGGGGCTGCACTGGCGCCCAGTTGGGGTAAGATTCGCCGTGTTCCAATCAACCTGACGGATGTAATCGCGATCGCGCCCGAACAGGGCGTCGTTCTCCTGGTGCATGTAGGAGCCGAACAGCGAACCGTCGCCCCAATCCTTGCCTAGGGTAAGATTGAGATCGGAAGTTTGATATTCGTCCGCGACGCCATAACGGATATCGGCCTTCACCCCGTCGAAGCGCCGGCGGGTGATGAAATTGATCACGCCGCCAACCGCGTCGGCGCCGTATGTCGCCGAGCCGCCGTCGGTTACGACTTCAACACGCTCAATCGCGCCGGTTGGGATGATATCCGGATCGACCGCAGACTGAGTTCACGCCGACGCCAGCGATGCGATGGCCATCGAACAGGATCAGCGTCGAGGAAGACGACCCGGTTTCCCCCGTTAGGCTTCGCAAATTCGGCCGCACGACCTGAATTTGGTTGGCCGCCACGTCGAGACGCGATGTCGGCACATTGTTGAAAAGGTTGCTCACCTGCGGGATCGTCGCGAGCAATTCGTTCGCGGTTGTCGCGCCCTGCGATTGCACTTCCTCCGGACCCGCCGTGATCACGCTTGACCCGACCGGCGCCGCGCCGCGAACCAGCGTGCCGGTGACGACGATTTCCTCTTCGGCCTCCTCGGCCGCGTCTTGCGCAAAGGCTGGCGTGGCCAGAACCAGCGCCAGAATCCCCAGGCTCGGCAAGAATTCCGAACTTGCGCCGCTCTAATATTTCCCCTGGTCCGCGAAAATACCGCAGAGTCTTTCGATGGTCCTTGCACGTCCGCCTCCCCTTAAGATTGCATTTTTGGGTAATCATACAGTCGTATGGTTGCCCCGTACAGTCGTACAGTCACACTTCCACGGCGCCGCAGCGGCGTCAAACATATTTCGCCGGCGGCGCCGATATCGCGCTGGCGCATTGTGCTGAAGGCCAAGTGAACCACTGGCCAATCGCTCGATTATTCGCTAGCGATGTCAACGTAAGCAACGCGCGGGCTGGTATCGCTCGATGCTGGGGCGGAATCGGCATGGCGAAGGCAAAGCGAACCGGAAATCAGAATCCGGACCCACGAACAACGATCCTTGACGCCACGATCGCCATCATGCTCGAAACCGGTTACGCGGCCGTGAGCGCGCGCCGCGTCGCGAGCAGGGCCGGCGTCAAACCATCGCTTCTGCAATATTATTTTCCGACCATGGATGAACTGTTTCTCGCCGTTTTCCGGCGCTCCTCGGAAGAGGCGCGAACGCGATTGCAAAAGATGATAGATTCGGCTGATCTGCGCGCGCTATGGGCGCAGACAGCGGATTCTCGCTTTACGGCGCTCGGAAATGAATTCATTGCGTTGGCAAATCATAACAAGCCCATCAAAGCTGAAATGGCCAAATACATCAAACGTGCAAGGCGCGCCGAAACCGAAGCTTTCGCCCGCTTGCTTGAAGGAAAGATCGAGAACCCCGACCGATACCCTCCCATCGCCGTGTCGTTCATCCTTGGCGCGATCGGACGGGGGCTTTGTTTCGGAACGAGGCGTGGGCGTTCAAGTTGGCCATACCGAAACGCGGGCGATTGTCGAGCAATTGGTTTGACCGGCTCACCAAGGCCCCTAAGACAAAGCGCCGCCGCAGCGCTTGACCTGCGAGCGACCCCGCCCGGACGGAAGATACGCCATGAAAGACGCATTGGGCAGGCCGGTTCCAAGCTACCGCCATGGCGACGGCCTGATGCGCGGCGAACACTTCCAGATCGCCTACGCGACCACCGACATGGATCGCGCTTGCGCCATTTTCGCCGCGCAATACGGGGTCAAGGAATTTCGCCGGCTTGAAGGCGATATGGCCGAAGGCGGACACGTCAGAATGGAGATCGGCTGGGCGGGCGGAACCATGTACGAATTGCTCGCCGCGCACGGCCCTGGCTCGGAAATCTTCAATACCTTCCTTCCGGCCGAGGGCTTTGCCATTCGCCTGCACCACCTGGGCTATTTCGTCCCCACGGCGAGCGCATGGCAAGCGGTGCTGGACGAGATCGCGCGCAGCGGACGCAAAGTGGTTCGCGAGACGGATGTCGCAGGCTTCTTGAAGGCGCGCATCGTCGAAGCGCCGGAGCTTGGACACTATCTCGAATATATTTTCCCCGAAGCTGGCGGCATCGCCTTCTTCGAAGGAGCGCCGAGTAATTAGTAAGCATGTAATTAGAGAGCATACTGGCATGCGCGACGCGGCTATACTTCCTTATCTCAGCGACCTCGAAAACGCAGTCCAGGAACTCGCCAACACCTGGCGGCCGGACGATCCGCACTACAGGGCCGACGTTTTTCGCCAGGCCATGACCAGTTTATCGTTTAGCTATTTCGTCTATTTTCACGCTTCCCCAGAGCACCCCGATTGGGCGCCGCTCTGGAACCCGGTCTACACGCTGCAGCCGAACCCTGACGACCTCTACCTCTATTCTCCGCTTCGCGGCGATCTCCGCTACAAAGTCAGCGGCAATCGCGGCACGGTGAAGATTCTCAGCTTCACCACCCAGCGCCATTTGTCCGGCACCGTCGACGATCTGCTGTCCAAGGTCGGCGGCCACAACGACATCGACGACACGGACATGAATTTCGACGCCAACGGCGATTTCGAATTGATCTTCAGCACCGAGCGGCCCGCAGGCTGGACCGGCAATTGGTCTCCCCTTGCGCAAGACGCCAGCGCCATGATGGTGCGTTATCGCAGCTATGATTGGGAAAGCGAGATCGACCCGGTGCTTTCAATCGAGTGCCTCGATCCAGTTCCGCCAAAGCCGCGGCTGACGTCGGAGCAAATCTACGCGCGCATCCAGGAAATGGCGAAACTGCCGGCGCGCAAGACGCGCGCTTATTACGCCATGCAGAACGGAGTGAAAGAACGCGTTGGGTTCAACGTGTTTGAGCCGGTGCGCTACAAGGGCGCGCTGACAAAACAGGTCTATTGGCCGGCGTGCTTCCAGTTTGAGCCCGACGAGGCGTTGATCGTCGAGACGGAATTGCCGCAGCAGCGGCCATATTGGAACATCCAGCTCAATGATCCTTATTTCAACGCGCTCGAATACGTCTACCGGCTGTCGAGCCTTAACGGCCACACGGCGCAGCTCAGCTCGGACGGAAAATTCCGCGCCGTCATCGCGCTGGAAGATCCCGGCGTGCCGAACTGGCTCGACCCGTGCGGCTACACCGAAGGCGGGATTTACGGGCGCTGGTACGATTGCGATTCAAGCCCAACGCCCACAATCACGCGCGTGAAGTTGGCCGCTCTTCGTCAGCATTTGCCGGCCGATACCCCGTCCGTGTCGCCCGAGGATCGCGCCGCGCAAATACGCCGCCGCGTCCGCGCCTGCCAACGTCGGCGGCGGTGGTGAGCATGGCATCACGATCCGCCCGAACGCTTCGCCGCCGCGCTCGATCGGGCCCATGAGCTTGTCGCGAAGGAATTGAGCATTACCGATTTCGGCGGCGAGGATTATTTGCCCGGTCTACGCGTCTTGCTGCAATCGATGGACTACGACCCGCGCTTTACCGCGGAGGGACGACGCATCGCTTGGGAAATGGTGGTCGGCGTGCTGCGGGGGCGCGCGCATGCCATCAAATCGATGGCGCAAAATCCCGGCTTCGACCGCGCGGCGATTTCGAACCCGATCGTCATCACCGGCGTGCCACGCACCGGCACCACCGCGCTGCACAAACTGATGGCGGTCGACGGGCGCTTCCAGGGCTTGCAAACTTGGCTGCTCGACGCGCCCATGCCGCGCCCTCCCCCCGAAACCTGGGCCGAGTATCCGCAATTCCACAAGACCGCCGCAATTCTCGAGGCTCGCTATCGCGATGCGCCCAACAAACGCGCCGCACACAACATGGTCGCCGAGGAAGTGGATGAATGCTGTCTGGTGCTGCGGCAGAGTTTCGTATCCAACCTTTGGAGCTGCGGCTGGTCCGCCGCCAGCTACGATGCCTGGTGGCAATGCCAGAGCGAGGCGGCGGCCTACCGGCACTATTATCGTTGCATGCAACTCATTGGCGGCAACGAGCCGCACAAGCGTTGGCTGCTCAAGAATCCCGGCCACATTGAAAACCTCGATCTTCTGTTCGCGCTATTTCCCGACGCGAAAATCATCCAAACCCACCGCGACCCGGCCAAGGCAATCCCATCGCTTTGTTCGCTCTTGATGCAATTGCATCCGCGCATGGAGGACAACAGCCGCTGCCAGCAGCGCGCCCATATCGTGCTTGCGCGCGAAACCGCGAAATGGTCGCATGCTTTGCGCAAGAGCGAGCGCGTGCGGGCCAAGCATCCGGGCCAAGTGTTGGATCTCGTTCACGGCGATTTCCACCGCCAGCCGATGGGCGCGATCGAGCGCATCTACGGCTTTATCGGCATGGACCTTACCGAGCAGGCCCGCGCCGACATGGTGCTGCGCATATCGCAAAAGCCCGAACTCGCGCACGGCATTCACCGCTACGATATCGCCGACTTCGGCATGAGCGAAGCGGAAGTGCGCGAGCCGTTCGGCGATTACATCGAACGCTTCGGCCTACTCGAATGCAAATCGGAGCCTCGGCAATGAAGGCGGCGATCTATCCCGGCCAAGGCAAGGCGATCCTTATTGAAGATTTGCCCGATCCCGCGCCTGGCCCGGACGACATCATCATCAAAGTGCAACGCTGCGGCGTGTGCGGCACAGACCTTGCCATGACCAAGGGCGAGATGTTCGATTACGGCCCGGGCAGCCAATTCGGCCATGAATATTCCGGCGAGATCGTCGCTCTCGGCAACAACGTCGCGGGACTTTCGCTGCGCGACAAGATTTGCGTCATCCCTTCGCTCGCTTGCGGGAGGTGCGCCGCCTGCGCCCAGCACAATAACGTGCTTTGCCGCGGCGTCGCTGGCAGCGCCATGGTCGGCTTTGCCGAATATGCGCGCCTTCCCGCGAGCGCGGCGGTGAAATTGCCGGCGACGCTTTCGCTCAAGGACGGCGCGCTGGTCGAGCCCTTGGCGGTCAGCCTGTATGGCGTGCGCCAATCGAATTTCAAAACCGGCGACAATGTGCTCGTGCTCGGCGCCGGCACGGTGGCGCTCTATGCGATTTATTGGGCGCGGCGGCTTGGGGCGCGGCGCATCGTCGCCATGTCGCGCGCCGGCCGGCGGGGCGAGTTCGCGCTCGCCATGGGCGCGGACGCGTTCATCCAATATAGGGATTCGAAGTCGGCGACGTCGACGAAGCGCTCGGCGGCGCGCCAGAGGTGGTGTTTGAGTGCGTCGGTAGTCCCGGATTGCTCGCCAAGGGAATCGCGCACGCGAAGCTATTCGGCCAAGTCGTGTCGCTGGGATTTTGCACCGCGCCGGATCCGATGATGCCGGCGTTCGGCGCGATGAAATGCGCGGATATCCGTTTCCTGGTCGGTTACGGCATGCGCGATTTCCTTTATGTCGCCGACCAGATGGACAAGGGTCACATTAACCCCAAAGCGATCATCAGCAACGAAATCCCACTCGCGCACTTGCCGACGATGCTCGAACATCTGCGTGGCGAAAACAATGAGACCAAGGTGCACGTTTTGTTGTAGCGGCTGGAAAGACATCCCATACCACCCATCCCCGGATGCCGCAGAGCGGCAGTCCGGGGCCCATAAACACTGCGTCGGCAAGCTCTGACTCGACGCTTCAACCGGCCGCGCCTATGGATCCCGGAATTGCGCCTCGCCGGAATAGGTGGAGGGGCGGTCACGCTTCAGTAACTCCGCCCAGCGAGGCACCCATGCTCCCCTACCCTTATGACTTCACCGATCGCGTCGCCGTTGTTACCGGCGGGGGCAGCGGAATTGGCGAGGTCATTGCGGGCATGCTGGCGGCGGCGGGCGCAAAGCTTGGTCATCGCCGGACGTAAAGCAGAAAAACTCGAGGCCGCGGCGGAGAAAATCCGCGGAGACACGAAGGCCGCCTGCCTGGCGATCCCAACCGACGTGCGCGACCCCGCGCAGGCGCAAAACCTGATCGACAAAACCATCGAAGCCTTCGGCGCAATCGACATTCTGATCAACAACGCCGGCAAAGCTATCACGCGCCCTTGCGCACGATGTCGCCGGAGGTTTGGAACAATGACGTCGCGCTTAATCTCAACGCCGCCTTCTATTGTTCGCAAGCCGCGCTGCAGCACCTCTCCGCCAACGGAAATGGCGTGATAGTTAACATTTCGTCGCTGGCGGGCATGCACGGCTCGATGGGCGTCGGCGCCTATTCCGCCGCCAAGGCGGGCTTGCAAATGTTCACGCGCGTGGCCGCCGCCGAATGGGGTCCGCGCGGAATTCGCGTGAATGCCGTCGCGCCAGGCATGATCGCGACGGAGCTGGCGAAGGCGGGCTGGGCCAAGACCGGCTTCGACGCCGACGCCGCGTGCAAGGGCTTTCCGCTTCGCCGCCCCGGCCGCCCGGAGGAAGTCGCGAACGCCGTGCTTTACCTTGCAAGCGAGTTTGCCTCCTACATCACTGGCGAAACGCTCGCCGTCGCCGGCGGCCCGCAACTCAAAGGCATGATCGACGTATCGTAGCGCCGCGGCGGCGCCCCGCGCCACTTGCGCGGCGCATCCGCTCTACCGCCGGTCCAGGTGCTCGCGGCCCCAGCCGCGGACAGCTTCGATCAGCGGCCGAACGCTCTCTCCGTAGCGCGAGATTTGGTACTCGACGTGCGCCGGCATTTCAGAAATCACGGTGCGCGTGATCAAGCCTTCACGCTCCAGGTCCCGGAGCGTTTCTGTCAGAACTTTGTGCGAGATTTCCGGCATCATGCGCTGCAATTCGCCGAAGCGGTGCGGCTGCGACGCCAGCCAATACAAACAAACCATGCTCCATTTGCCGCCAATGGCGTTGAGCGCAGCGGTGAGCGGGCATCCCGTGTCGGGGGAGGTCGGATCGCTGGGCGAGTGTGTCATCGCGCTCAAGTTACCAAAAAGTGCGTCATTGTCATGGCCTCAATTCACGAGCCAAATCCGGACAGGCTTTGGATCGGAGAGAGAAAATGAACCGTGTCGGTTTGGCGCTTGTGTGTCTTATCGCGGCGAGCGGGTTGGGGCTGGCGACGACCGGGCGCGCGCAGACCGCGCCCGCGGCGACCGCCCGCCCCGACATGATCGATCGCTTCTATCGCGGCCGCGCATTGATCAACGCCGCCGTCCAGGCCGCCGGCGGCGCGCAGGCGCTGCGTGGGATCAACGCGATTTCCTACGTCGTCACGGGCGATGTCTCCAACGACATCCAGGGCTATTCCGCCGCCCGGATCGGCAATCCCGCGCGCGACGGCGCTCTGCGGATCACCAACCGGTTCGATTTCGCCAACGCACGCTTTTACCAACAGATCCAGCAAAATTTCGACAGCGGCTACGATAGTGCGTTCGCCACCATCTGGCGCAACGGAACCCAATACGCGCCGCGCTGGGTTCCCCGTGACTACACCGAAACGCCGAACGCGCCTTCGCCTTTCGCTGCGGGAGGCGCGGTTATGGTGTCCTCGCGCTGGCTGCCGCCGATCATCCTGCAGCGGGCGCTGCAGAATTTCCGCTCAGCGGCATGGGTAGGCGAAGGCAGCACGGCCGGCGGTCCTGCCGACATTGTCGAAGTCTCGTTCGACGAAACCACGCGCTTCCGTCTCATCATTTCGCGCGCCGACAGCAAGGTGCGCCGGGTCGAGGCGATGGCGCCCGATCCGATCTCGGGCGACGATGTGTCAATCGCGGAGTTGAGCGGCGATCAGACTATCGCTGGAATAGTGTTTCCAACCAATATCCGGGCGGTGCGGCGCGGCGCGGCGACACAAGTTCTGCGGCTCGGCGATGTTGCAATCAATCCGACATTCACCGACGTCGATTTCTCCCCGCCGGCGGACTTCACGCGCATCACGCCGACGCCCAGGTTCGCGCCAATCAGATATCGGGGCGTGTCTACGAGGTCAGCGGGCTGGGCGGCGGGACCTATCAGGTTCCGTTCGTGGTCATGGACGATTTCGTTGTGGCCTTCGAGGCGCCGCTCGGCATTCCCCAAACCCGGCAAGTGATCGCCGAAATTCGCCGCGTCGCCAGCGACAAGCCGATCCGGTATGTCGTAATCAGCCATTTCCATGCCGATCACGCTGGCGGCGTCGGCGCTTACGTCGAGGCGGGTGCGACAATTCTGTCGTCGCCGGAGAATCGCGCCGTGTTGCAAACTTACGCCGCCTCGAACCGCCCGCAATTCCAGGGACAGGAGGGTCCGCGCGCAAATGTTGCGATGCAATTCCAAGCCGTGCCGCAGCGCGGTTACGACATCATCGATGGAATCGGCGGCCGGTTGCGGGTGATTGATTTTGCCGGCGCAAGCCATGTGGACCACATGCTGGCCTTGCACGATCCGGAGAGCGGGTGTCTTCATGGGCGCCGATCACTATATCGAGGCCGTGCTCTGGAACCCCACGTTTGAACGCATTGCGCAATGGATTCGCAACAATCGCGAAGTCGTGACGCTGTTGGGCACGCATGTGCGGCCGATGCCGCGCGAAACCTATCTCGCGGTCGCTCGCGCGCGTCGCGACGAGCCAAGAAGGGAGCGGATAAGTTGGGAGGGCCTCCGACGCTAACACATCGGAAGCCTTCCGCAGCCTGGGCCATTAGCCAAATTCACGCGCCGCCAGCGTCACGCGCGCGACGGCCGTGACGATGCAGAGCGCGGCCAGAACAAAGGCGAGCCAGGCAAAGTGCTCCGGCAAGATGGTGAAGGCGAAGAAGAAGGCGATGGTCTCGGCGCCTTCAATCAATCCAAACGAGGCGTAATAGGATTTCTTGCCGCGCGCGCTGGTGGTTTCACCGCGCTTGGCCGCGAGCGCGGCATACGCCAAATAACTCGCACAGGTGAGGCAGAAACTGGTCAACAACGCCGCGGCGGCGATCCCATTGCGCTCCGGATCGGCAAGCGCGAAGGCGAACGGAATCGCGGCGTAAAACACGTAGTCGCAGACAATATCGAGATAGCCGCCGAAATCGGTCGCGCCGCGCTGCCGGGCGATGGCGCCGTCGAGACCGTCAAAGAGTCCGATTGATCGCGATGAGCCCCACCGCCCAAGCAAATTCATGCGCCGCGATCGCCGCCGCCGCCGCCAGGGCGAGCGCGGCGCCGAACAATGTCACGCTGTTTGCGCCAACGCCCGCCGCGGCATATGCGCCTGGCCACGGCGGCAAGCGGCGGATCGATCAGACGCCGCAGCATTGCGTCAAACACGAGCACCTCCCCGGCCAGCGCCGCCTCGATCGCGCCAGTTACGCCTCGTACTGATCTTTCAACTTCAACCAAGCCATCGGCCAGGGCAAGCCGGCTTCGTTGCGGCCCTTGGGGGTAAGGTCGAGCAATTGGTAGGTGGGGTTGAGCGCGTCGAGGCCGCGTGTATAGGCCGAATAGGTGTGGAGCAAGTCAGCGCCCTCTTTCACGAACACGCTGAGGCCGGGCAACTCGCCGGCGCGCGCGGCTTGCGTACCGAAATTGTACAGCATCTGGCCATTCTGCGCCTCGTTGAAAGTGACGCCGAAATCGGCGTTGAACTCACTCCCCGCCGAGGAGACCCAGGGAAATTTCCAGCCCATGCGCTGGCGCACGCCTTCGATCTTCGCCAGCGGGGCGCGCGAGACGCAAATGAGGTTTGCGTCGCGCTGGGCGAGGTGCACGCGGATCGCGTCATAATGCTCGGCCCAGAACGAACAGCTGGGGCATGGGTTCTCCGCGTCCGGCCCGAGCATGAAATGATAGACGATGAGCTGGCTCTTGCCGTCGAACAGATCAGCCAAGTTCTTGCGCCCCTGCGGCGTGTCGAAGACATAGTCCTTCTCGATCCGCACCGCCGGCAATGCGCGGCGCGCCTCGGCGAGTTCGTCGCGCTGGCGCGTCAGCGCTTTTTCCTTCTCCATCAGCGCCAGCCGCGCCTTGAGCCATTGTTCGCGGGAAACTGCTTGTGCCACGCTAAATGCTCCTTGCATCGACGAAAACAAATCGCCGTCATTCCGGATCGCGCGTTCCGCGCGTCCGGAACCCAGGGGCAAATACGCAATCCTGCGATCCCGTGGCCCGCCCCAGATAGCCGCGCCTTCGCGCGAAGTAGCCTCCATTGCGACCAAAGCAGTCCGAATCAAGACCGAACGCCCTACCCCGCGAACTTCGCCTTCGTCGTCTTCAACGTACCGCCGGCCGCCTTCTGCACAGCGGCGGCGAAGGTCTTGAAATAATCCTGCGCCTGAATGTGGGCGAGCGTTTCGGGGCTGTCCCAACTGGGAACGTGCGTGCGCGACTTGCCATCGGCCTTCACGAACACTTGATAGCGGAATCGACCCGCAGCGCGCGCGTCGGCGGCGATGGCGCGCAAGAACGCCTGAATTGTCTCACCCCAGGCCGCTTCGTCGCCTTCGTACTCATATTCAATCAGCAAACCGTCCATTTTTGTTTCCTCGCGTTCACCAACATTAACCCAGCGCGCGCTATTTCGGCAGCGGCGGCGGGATTGTCGCTTTCATGCTGGGGCGCGCATCGTGGCGCTCTATGTAGCCCTGCAGCGCCGCCAATTTGCCGATGATGGCGCCGGATTCGGGCAAGGATTTTAGATAATACAGCACCGGCAGGATGTAGGCGTCCGCGAGCGTGAACTCCTCGCCGACCAGATGTCCGGTCTTGGCCACCGCGCCATCGAGCAGCTTCAGGTACTCGCCAAGCTTTGCCTGCGCGGCATCGATGCGGGCGCGATCGGGGCTACCGTCGGCGTTTCCGGAAAAGAAATAGGCGCCGATATAGCCGGGCCCAAACAAGGGCTGCAGCGTGGTCGTGATCATCGACACCCATTGTTCCACTTGCGCCGCCTTGAGCGGATCGCCGCCGACAAAGCGCGTTCCAGGGAAACTCTGGTCGAGATAGCTCACAATGGCGCGCGACTCGCAAAGCGCGACCTCGCCGTGGCGCATGACCGGAATCTTGCCGATGGGATGGATCGCCGTCACTGGCGGTGAATGCGGCATGGCGAACATATTCTCGTAAGGTATGCCGCGCTCTTCCGCGACGATGCGCACGGTGCGCACATAACTCGATTGCGGTGCGCCGATAATTTCAACTTTGCTCATGGGTTTCCTCTTTCTGCTTCAAAAATTGTACGCAGCTTGGCCAGGCAACCTGCCCATCCTTGGCCATGCCGATCCTTGTCTTCGCTTTGCTTGAACTGGGAGTGCACCAGTGTCATCTCGGTCGCTTGCGCGCCCGCCGGCTTGAACGCGAGTTCGACCAAAGTTGTGTCCTGGCCGTGCTCCCAGCGCCAAGTGAACACCAGCCGCTCATTGGCGACCACTTCGCGATATTCGCCGCCGACGATGTTCTGGTCGCCATTGGGCTGTTCCATGACGATGCGGTAGCGACCGCCCGCGCGCACATCGGCGCTGGCTTCAGCGACGCGCAGATCGCCCGGCGCGAACCAGCGCTTCAACACATTGGCGTCGGTCCAGGCGCCGAACACGCGCGCGGGCGTTGCGGGAAACGTCTCGGTCATGGTCAGCGTGTGCATATTCATTCCTTGAAGATTTCGGCGAGCGCGTCGAAGCGCTGGCGCCAGAATTGTTGGTAGATGGCGATCCAATCGAGCGCGCCGGTCAGCGCCTCGGGCTTGAGCGAACAATAATGCGTGCGCCCGTCCTTGCGCCGGCGCACCAGACCGGCCCGCTCCAGCACCGCGATGTGTTTCGACACCGCCGCCAGCGACATCGAAAACGGCGCGGCCAGTTCCGTAATCGTGCATTCCCGCTCGGCCAGCATGTGCACCAGCTTGCGCCGGGTAGCGTCCGACAGGGCCGCGAACACCCGGTCGAGCAGGGCCTCGCGCAGGTCCGTCACGGGGGCCGCCGATGGAGCATATTCAACCATTGGGTTGAATATAGAGACCCGGAACGGCCCGTCAAGCCCCCATTGGGGCAATCGTGGATCGGCCCGCCAACAGCCACCAAGCGGGGCCCCTTCGCCGTTTCCTGCCAGTCGCAGCTTTGCGGTCGGCGCGAATGCTGGTCTTATTTGGCAACCGGGGGTGTGGATGCCTCGGGTAGGTTTGTTCCCACAATATTCTGGACATTTAATATGGCGCAGGGCACGCGAATCGAATGGACGGAGGCCACCTGGAACCCGGTGACGGGCTGCTCGAAGATCACTGCAGGCTGTGACAACTGCTACGCTGAACGGTTCTCAGAACGGTTTCGCGGCGTGCCCGGCCACCCGTTCGAGAGCGGCTTTGACCTGACCATTCGTCCTCACCGCCTAGAACAGCCGCTGAACTGGAAGCAGCCGCGCCGTATATTTGTCAACTCGATGAGCGACCTCTTTCACAAGGAAGTGCCTACAACGTTCATTGACGAAGTGTTTGACACGATGGAGAGCGCCAACTGGCACACCTACCAAGTGCTGACCAAGCGTAGCTCTCTCATGGCCCGCTATCTTCGAAAGCGATACGGCGATGGACTTGCGCCCGCACATATCTGGCTAGGCGTTTCTGTCGAGGATGCGCAGAACGCTGTGAGGCTCAAGCATCTTCGCCAAGCACAAGCCACCGTGAAATTTGTGTCGTTTGAGCCATTGCTTGCGTCTGTGGGCAATGTTGATTTGTCAGGCTTTCATTGGGTCATTGTGGGAGGCGAAAGCGGCCCGCGCGCGCGACCTATGGAGGAAGCGTGGGCGATCGAAATTCGCGACCTATGCCGGAGGGCTAAGGTGGCGTTTTTCTTCAAGCAGTGGGGCGGCGTCCGGCCAAAGTCAGGCGGGCGACTACTCAAAGGCCGCGAGTGGAGCCAGTATCCAAAAACCGCGAGTCGAAAGGCTGCGTGATTTTCGTATCGAGGAGAGACGATGGAGAGCGGCGACGGCAACGGCGAAAGTGATCCGTATGACGACCGCTTGCAGACAAAGGCCAAGCACGCAATTCTCAAGGGCTATCTGCAAGAGCTTGCCTACAAGGTTCTGACGTTCACGGATTTGACCTATGTGGACGGTTTCTCAGGACCGTGGAAAACCGAAACTGAGAACTTCGCAGATTCGTCCTTTATGATCGCCATTAAGGCGCTGCAACAGGCGCAGGCTGACCTGCAAACGCGCCAAGGTGTAAATCGCAAAATCAGGCTTTTTCTGTCAGAGCGCGATCCCAATGCATACGAGAAGCTGAAAGCTGCCGTCGCCCCGTTCAACAAGCCCGCTGAGGGTTTTGCAATTCACACATATGGCGGCGAATTTGAGGATGCCATTCCTCAAATCGAAAAGTGCATTGGCACGTCATTTCCGCTGATCTTCATCGACCCGACAGGCTGGACCGGATTTGGTTTTGAGAAAATCAGAAGCCTGTTCCAAAGGCCTAAGGTCGAGGTGCTTATCAACTTCATGTATGCCTTTGTCTCGCGTTTCGTGAACGATGACAGGCCAGAAATCATCGCCTCACTGGATCCCATACTTGGAGGGCCAGGTTGGCGCGACAGGCTAGACCAGCACTTGCCGCGCGGCTTGGCTGTCGAGAAGCTGTTCCGCGAGACGCTGAAGTCAGCCGGCAACTTTCAATTCGTTGTTTCAACCCGCATCGACAAGTCCACACAGGACAGGCCGCATTTCTTTCTGGTGTATGGCACAAAGGCACAGGCCGGCTTGAAAGCGTTTCGCGAGACTGAGTTCAAGGGGCTGAAATCACACGCAAGAGATCGCGCAAACGCCAAAGACAGAAAGCAGTCCGAGAAAACCGGTGAAGGCAACCTGTTTCCCGGCTTTGCCGCCGAAACTGAGGAAGCAAAGCTTGAGGACATCGTTGAGGACCAAAAGCGTCTCGCCGCATCTGACCTGCTAGCGACACTCAAGGCGAACGGCCCATTCCCATTCGCTGACGTGGTGGCAGGGTTGCTTCAGGCGTACATGATCCGCGAGACCGACGTTAGAGACATCTGTGTGGCGTTGGCTGGCGCGGGCAAAATTGAAAATACGTGGGGCAAGAAACCGCGTAAGCCAAAGGATGGCGACATTGTCAAACTCAAGGCGACCGCTTGAATTGAGCGAGCCCGCCTCCGCGCTCGCCGCTCAACGGCTGCAATAGGCCATCTACGCCATCAGTGTTATGGCCGAAAGCGGCTTGTGATTTCAAGCCGCTCCGCGCAGCTGAGCGCCTTATTTCGCGCGGATGCGGTTGCTCTTCGGATTGTGCTCGAGTTCCGCCAGTCCGAGCGCTTCGAGCACCGGCGCGACGTAGTTTGCGAAGCGACCGCGATAGCCTTTGCGCAAGCCGTAATAGCCGCCGACTGGATTTTTCGCGTCGCGCGCCCAGGCTTCGAACGTCCCCGCCGCGACTGGCTTGCCTTCGTCGGCATTGCCGAGCGCCATCCAGTCGCCGTGCTTTTTCAGCATGGCGTGCGCGTCCTTGATGGCGCGCAATTGGTAGGAGAGCTTGGTGGTTCCCACTTTCACCACCAGCGCCGGCGGATCGAGCTTCTCGTCGCGCCAGGCTTGATATTCGGAGCTGAGCGAGGGCGTCTTCAACAGCCACGGATCGTCGGGCGCGCCATCGCCATAGGTCACCTTCGCCATTTCACGCCTCCGCCAGTTTTTTCAAGCCGTTCGCGAATTTCTCGAACGCCGGGTTGAGGTCGGGGATCGAACTCCAGATCAGCGGCAGCATCGGCCCGGAAAATTCCTCGCGCATATAAAAAATTGTACCCGCTTGCGTTGGCGTCAGGTTGAACTGGCGCACGCCGCGGAACAGGCCGAGCGGCATGCCGCCGTCCCACACCATGCGCGCGCCGGGCGTGAACTCGGTCACCCGGAGCGAAAATGCGCGCTCCGGCGCGGTCTCGGCCCAGACCTTGAGCGCAGCGCCGGGCGCGATCTCGCCCTCGATGCGCGTGAGCCCCAAGCCGCCCTCGACCAGCTTGCGCTTGTCGCTCAACACCGCCCAGACCCGCGCCGGGGGCGCGGCGATCTCCTTGCTGATTTGGTAGAATTTCATGCGCCTCTCCGTTTGCGCCTTGGTATAGGGCCGCTAATGTGACATCTTCTGTCATGTTTGGGAGGGGCCGGATGCGCGCCTCGCGCCTGCTGCGCATGCTGCTCCTGCTGCAAAACCGCGGTCGCCTAACCAGCGCCGCGCTGGCCAAGGAATTGGAAGTGGCGCGGCGCACCATCCTGCGCGACGTCGATGCGCTGACCGAAGCCGGGCTGCCGATTATAGTACATCAGGGCAATCAGGGCGGCATCGAACTCGGCTTTAATTATCGCACCCGCCTCACCGGCCTCGCCGCCGACGAAGCCGAGGCGATGGCGGTCGTGCTGACGCGCCCGATGCCGGAACTGGCGGCGCTTGGCTTGGCGACGGCGGGCGCACGCGCACGCGCCAAGATGCTGGAATCTTTTCCCGATGGCGTGCGCGACAAGATCGATCAAGCCCGCGCCTGGTTTCGTTTCGAAACGGACGAGGAAGCCGCGCCGGACGCCCGCCTCGAAGCGCTGGCTGACGCCATTCGCCGCCGCGCGGTCGTGCGTATCAACGCGCGCGCCGCCAACACACGAATCATTCACCCGACAGCGCTGGTCTTGCGCGCCGGCGGCTGGCGCGTCATCGACGCTCTTGCCCCCGGCCGGCCCATCCCGCTCAGCGCCTGCGGCGACATCAACATTTCCGCGCGCAGCTTCTGAAATCGATGGTCAGCGCCAATCCGGAAGCATGGGCTCAGCGCCGGAGCGCTGCGCGAACTTCCGGCGTGAGCTCGACCACCCAAAAACCGCTATCCATGCAGGAAAACCAGATATGGCCGGTACGCGGAACATAGCGGACAAAGCCAGAGCACATATCGCCTGGCCTGAAATAGGCGATCTCGGTTGGGTGGGTGGGATCGCGCAGATCGGCGATGCGCAGACCTGCCGCCATCATGTTGAAAAATCCGAGTCGGGTGCGCGCGGCGCTGTCGACGCTGTTATAATGGACCGACGCCTTGCCGATTGTGCTCAGGAACGATTGCATCTGCCCCGCGCCGGCCGATGGGGCGGAGGGCGGCGGGCAGTTCTCCGCGCGGTTTAAGTCCAGCCTGAACTCTCCGACCACTCGGGGCGCAGTCTCGTCGGCGATGTTAGTGATCCTCGGCCAAGTTCCGGGGCATGAGCCCATTTCACCGGCGCCGACCAGATAAGGCGCGCCATTGATGTTGGCTTGAGCATGGTCGTGCCAGCCGGAATCCTCGCCGGTTCCGATCAGGCGCAGTTTCGGATCGGCACGCCCCAGGGCAAGGTCGCTATTGTCGAAAATATAAATTCCGCCCGCGTCGCGGCTGAGCCGCTCCATGCTGAACTGGCCGTCTGGCGTGGTGAAATCGCGATTGAGATCGCCGCCGCGCGAGCCGATCACGCCGACATAAATGCGCCGCTCGTCGGCGCTGAGCGTGAGATTGTGCGGCGCGAATTCCCAGCTTCGCCCGTCAGGCGCGGTAGCGGCGAATTTCCCGACATGGCGCGGATGGGCCATGTCGGCGATGTCGAGCACATGGATGCCGCCGCGCCCCGACCACGGCTCGAGGTGCGTGCCATAGATTCTCCGCCCGTTCGGCGAAAGCGTGATCGTGTGCACCTCCTCCGGCCAGCTGATTTCCGCCATCAATGTCGGGTTGGTGCAATCGGAAGCATCGTAAATGTCGACCCAGGCATTGCCTGGCGTGCCGCCATAGGGGCCGGCGACCAGAACTTTGCGGTCGCGCGCCGCAATCGCATGCAAGGATTCGGAGGCGCCAAGCGCGCCGCGATCGCGTAGCGTACGCACATGCCTTGGCGCGCGCGGATCGCTGACGTCGATCACCGCGACGCCGCGCGTCTCCGCGGCGCCGGCGCCAAAGGAGGCGTTTGCGGCGCCGGTGGAGACATAGGCGCAATGGTCAATCCAAGTCATTTGCAGATTGCCGCCGCGGTTTCCGATCGCCGCATGACCAACCAGGCGCACGCCGGAATGCCGAGGCTGCGGCAGCATCGCCATCTCAGGCGTTCCTGGGATTGCCGCGCCAGACAGCCCCGGCTCTGGGTTTGACGCGTCGGGCGCCGGCGACAAGGCCGATACGCACCCCGCCAGCAATGCAAGGGCCGCCAGTGCCGCCGGGGCGCGCCGTGCCGGCGCACCGTCGCAAAAGCAATCATTCTTCATCGCTTCCTCCAATCGGGGCGCGTTGCGACCTGGCGATCAGGAGGCCCTTTTGCTCGCAAAGCGCGGTCCGCTTATTTCGTCCAGACCCGGTTGTTCTTTGGATTGCGCTCGAGTTCGGCGAACGCGCGCCGGCGCCAAGCTCAGACAGCAATCTTGTAGAGTTTCGCGGCATTGCCGGAAAGGACTTTCACTTTCTCCTCTTCCGTCAGGCCGGATAGCGCCGCATCCATATTGTCGATCGGATAGAGGCAGACCGGGTGCGGGAAATCGGTTTCGAACAGCACATTGTCAACACCCACGCGCTTGATAAGCTGGCTCAGATCGCGGCGCTCGAACCAGAAACAGGCGTGGAAATTAGTGGCGAAATATTCGCTGGGCTTACGTTGCAGCTTTGCGTTGTTGGCCGCGACTTCCTGATATTCGTAATCGATCGCCTCAAGCAGGAATGGCAGCCAGCCTATGCCGCTCTCGACCGAGACGAATTTGAGTTTCGTGTAGCGGTCGAGCAAGCCGGACAAGATGATGTTGCCCATCACCCGGCCATTGTTGATGAACAGCATCGCCCCGCCGAGCGCGGCGCGCAGATCGCGGTGCAGCCCGGGCCAGCCCTGGGCGCCGATCCAATCGGCGGATTCTTCCGAGGCGCCGATATGGAAATTGATCGGCACGTCGAGCGCTTCGCACGCCTCCCACATCGGATTCCAATAGTCACTGGAGAAGTCCGCCAGCTTTTCCCCGTCCGAGTTGGTGAAGGTTTGCGGGTCGGAATTGATGTTGATGCCCTTGAGGCCAAGGCTCTTGGTTCGCTCGATCTCCTTCACCGCCAGCTTCACATCCCACCACGGCATCAGCGCCATCGGAAAAATCCGATCGCCGCTCTCTTGCTGAAACTCGCCCATGGCGTCGTTGAAGATCTGCACACAGGCCAAGCGCAGCTCGTCATCGACCTTCACCGCGTTCTGACCGCCAAAGCCCAAAATGTTGGGATAGAGGATTTGCGCCGAGATGCCGGTGGCGTCCATCATCGCCACCCGCTCCTTGGCGCTGTGCGAGGCCGGATGCACCTCCTCGAACTGGTGGTTGACGAATTCGAGGCCCGGCCATTTGGCGCCGTCCAGCTTCACCGTGCTGGCCGGGATCGCGCCCTTCAGCAGCACCTTGTCGCCATCGACGACCCATGAGCGCACTCCATCATGCAGCTTCACTTGCGGCACGCGGTCGCGCAATCGCGGCGGGGCGCGCTTCAGCCAAAGATCGTGCGGCTCGACCAAATGGGTATCGACATCGATGACTTTGCGGCCGCCGAAGGCGGCCCTATTCAGCACTGGCGCGTTCATCGCGGGACTTCCTTCGTTTGTTGTATTTACACGCCGCGTGCGCGCGGCGAAATCGATACCGGCACATCCATACGGCCGATTGTCGGGATTTCCAGCGTCATGACATCGCCGGGCGCTACGGGTCCTACGTCGGCGGCGCCAGAAAAAATCACGTCGCCCGGATACAGCGTCATCGCCGACGAGGCATAGGCGACGAGTTGCGCGGGACCGCCGGTCAAATCCGCGAAACTGCGCTCGCCCCTGAGTTCGCCGTTGACCCAGAATCGGTACGACAGCTCGGAAGCGGGCGGCGCCTCATCGATCGTGAGCAGACATGGCCCAAGAACGCCATAGGTGTCGAACGACTTGCAGAACGAGAAATACTCCTTCTCCTGCTTCATCGTCATGTCGAGCGCGCCTGTATAGCCCGCGACATAATTCAACGCTTCGGATTCCGTCACATTCGCGCACTCGCGCCCAATGACGATGGCGAGTTCGGGCTCGTGCAGCGTGGTGCGATCCGGCCATCGCACTTGCACGCCGTCGCCTTCTCCGGCGCGCGCGCTTGTTGCTTTGAACAGAAAACCGAGCAGGCCCAGCGGCGCCTTGTGATGGCGCCAATTGCCGACGCCGCAAATAAACTTTCCAGGGTTAGCCACGGGCGAAAGCAGCCGCACGGCCTGGCGCGGGATTGGCGAAGCGCCCGCGGCAAGCGCCGCCATTCTTGGCGCCAGTTGATCCAAATTGGCGATCAATTGGTCGCCCATCGGCAACGGCCAGCGCAGCGGCGGTAAATCCTCCGTCACGGCAGTAACGTCGCGTATGCCGTCAACCTGCATCAGCCCAAGCCGCGGCCCTGCCTCGGCATCGTCCCTCAAAATGAAACGGCAAATCCGCATGGGCCCCTCGCAAGCGACGCCGACTTCATTGAATTGCAGCCGCCGCGCGCAATTGCTCCAGCTCCGACGCTTCAAACCCAAGGTCGCGCAAAATCGCCTCGGTGTGCTCCCCCAGCCGCGGCGCGCGGCGTGGATTGGCGGGCGCCGCCTGGCCGTCGAAGCCAACCGGGCCGGCGGCGAGGCGCACTTTCGATCCATCCTCCACGATGACGTCAAACAAATAGCCGTTCGCGGCCGCCTGCGGATCTTCGGCCACTTCATAAATGGTTTTCACCAATTCCCATGGCGCGTCCCAGGCCTCGAAGATCGGTTTCCAATGCGACCAATCGCACGCGCCGATCGTGGCGGCGATTTCGTCCGCGAGAGCGGCGCCGTTCTCAACCCGCGCTTCGGAATTGGAGAAACGCGCATCGTCCAGGAGATCGCGTCGTCCGATTTTGCCGCAGAGCCCATCCCAGTGGCGATCGGGATCGAGGAACATCAATTGTATGAAGCGCTCGTCGCGCGTCCTGTAGGCGCGCTTCAGTGGAAACCGCGACTGATTGCTGGTCACGGCCATTTGCAGCGGCGTCTGGGTTTGACTGACGACGATATCGGCGGACAGCGCCCAGATCGCGTTTGCGAGCAGCGAGACCTCGACGACGGACGGCACGCCGGTGCGCGCACGCTTGAACAAGGCGCCGGCGATGCCGTAGGCCACCGAGGTCGCCGAAATATGGTCCCCCAAAGCCGGGCGCGGCGAGAGCGGCGCGTCCACGCCAGGCGGCCGCAGCACATGCGCAAAGCCGCCGCGCGCCCAAAACGCCGACGCGTCATAACCGGCCTTGTTGTGCTCTTTTCCCTGAAATCCAACCCCGTTGCCGCGCACATAAATGAGCTTCGGATTGCGCGCCCGCAGCGCCTCGATCCCGAGCCCGAGCGCGTCAATCGCTTTCGGGCGCAGGCTGGTCAAAAATACATCGGCGGTTTCGATCAGGCGCAAGAACACCTCGCGGCCCGCGGCCGTTTTCAGGTCGACGGCGAGGCTCTTCTTGCCGCGATTGTTCTGCTCCATGGAGAGGTTCGCGGACTTGGTGACGCGGCCGTCGGCGATTTTCAAGGTGCGATAGGGATCGCCGCCGCCCACATGTTCAATATGGATGATCTCGGCGCCGTGGTCGGCTAGCAGCGCGCCGGCGGCCGGGACGAACACGTATTGGGCCAGTTCAACAACGCGGACACCCGCAAAAACCTCGCCCATCTCCGACCCACCTTCTCACTTTTGGCGAACCGACCCGATGGCGAGGCGACAAAGCGCGCAATCGCCATCAGCGCTCTTTTCTTCGTGACTAGCGCTTGTTACGTTGCGGCGCCGCGAGGGTCAACCGGCGCGTGCGGGCCGCAAGGGAGTGCATGATGGCGAACAATTTGATGACCGGCGCCGTCGTCAAGGCGGACGCGGACGACGCCAAACGCTATTGGCTGGACGAAGGGCGAGCGCCTGGCGGTTTTATCCGGGAGATCGATCACTCAGCCTACGTGCACGGCGTTCATCCGCTTTTCGAGGGTATCAAAATCATCGATTGCGACACGCACTTCACCGAACCGCCGGACCTGTTTACCGCCAACGCGCCGGCGGGCATGAAGGGCAAGCTTCCGCATGTGCGGCGCATCGGCGACGCGGATCGCTGGTTCATTGGCGACAAGGACTTTGGTTCGATCGGCGGCAACGTCATCGCCAAGGACCGCAACAAGCTGCTCGGACGCCTTGCTTTCACCAATTACGATCAGATCCATGCGGGCTCCTATTCAGTCAAGCCGCGGCTCGCGGAAATGGATGAAATGGGCGTGTGGGCGCAGATCTGCTTCCAGAATGGCGGCCTCACTCAGATAGGCTCGGTGCTCGCTCTGAAAGACGAAGAACTCGCGCTCACCATCATTCGCATGTTCAACGACGCCTGCGCAGACCGCATGAAGACATCGGGCGGCCGCATCAATTGCATGGGGACCCTGCCCTATTGGGACAAGGCTCACACCGTGAAGGAAATGCGGCGCATTATCGATCTTGGCGTCAAGGGCGTGGTCCTGCCCGACCGGCCCGAGCGCATCTCCTCCGGCTATGTCGGCGAAGATGGCAAGGTGTCGCCGTTCTGGGAGGAAGTCTTCGAAATGTGCGAGGCCACCGGCACGCCGCTTAACTACCACCTCAACGCCTCGCTCGACGCCAACACGGCGATCTGGGACAATCTTGGCTTCGACCAGCGCCTGCCGATCCATGCGCTGATCCATCACATTGGCTGCGCGGCGACCATGTCGAATTTCATGGTCTCGGGCATACTCGACAAGTATGAGAAGCTGAAGATCGGCCTGATCGAAAGCGGCGCCGGTTGGGTGCCGTTCTGGCTGGAGGGAATGGAGCACCAGCTGAGCGAGTTCCGCACTGCCGAAAATCGCGGCCTGAAGCGCCGGCCGAAGGAATATTTCGCCAAGAATTTCTGGGTTTCGTATTGGTTCGAAACCTACGCCCCAAAGCACATGCTCGAGGAGATCGGCGTCGATCGCGTGATGTTCGAAACCGACTTCCCACACCCGACTTCGCTCTATCCTGGCGTACAAGAAAAGCTCGTGGAGACTTTGGGCGGCTATGATTACGAAACGCGCAAGCGCGTGCTCGAACGCAATGCCGCCGAGCTTTACAATTTGCCGATCTAGAGCGCGCGCGAGATGGCGGCCACCCCATGAAAATGCTGCCGGTCGAGGAAGCGGCAAGGCTCTTCGGGAGCGGTCCGCTGCCGTCGGCGCCCTATTTCGACCCCGCATGGTGGGAACTGGAACGGCAGGCGATTTTTCTGCGGTCGTGGCTTCATGTCGGCCATGTTTGCGAATTGTCTCGACCCGGCGATTTCATTCGGCGCGAGCTAGAGTTCGCGGGCGCCTCGCTGCTCATAACGCGCGGCCGCGATGGCGCGATCCGCGCATTCCACAACGTTTGCACCCATCGCGGCACTCAACTCGTGGAGGAGAGCCAGGGCAATCGCGCGCTGTTCAGCTGCCGCTATCATCGATGGACCTATGGTTCGGACGGCAAGCTCGTCTCAGCGCCAGATTTCGAGCGCTTCCACGTAGCCAAAGAGGAATGCGGCCTCAAGCAAGTGGCGTTGGAAACCTGCGCGGGGCTCATCTTTATCAACTTCGACAAGAGGCCCAAGCAATCCGTCCGCGAATTTCTTGGGCCGATCGCTGACGAACTTGAAACCCTCCCCGTCGCCCGCGCCATCGACTTCACGGAATGGGCTTACGAGATCGAGGCCAATTGGAAGCTCAATTTCGACAACTTCCAGGAAAACTACCATTTGCGCTTCATTCATCCCCGCACCGGCGAGCAGATCATTGGCCCGGACAATCCGTTCGGTTATCCGACGGCGTACGGATTTTCCGGGCCGCACCGCAGCCAGACACTCTGGAAGAACCCCGCCCCGCCGCCAATTCCGCCAATCATGCTTATGACGCATAAGCGCGCGGCGGAACTGGCCGCGCGAGACGGACCAGCCTGGCCCAAGACCGATTTCAAGCTGTTTCCGTGCCTGCACATTGTCGGCCTGGCGACCAATTTCTACACCCACACGATGATGCCGCTCGGCCCGACGCGTACGCGCGGACAGGTACGCATGTATTGGACCAGCGAGGACGATTGCGCCTCGCGAATGTTCACGCGCGAATTCACCACGATGTCGATCCGCGACGTGCTGAGTGAGGACCGCCCCACGGTCGAAGCCGGCCAGCGCGGCATTTCGAGTGGCGCAATAGACCAGGTGCATTTCCAGGACCACGAAGTTTTGCTGCGCCACCTTTATGGGACGGTCCAAGCGAAGGTGGCCGAGTACAAGCGCGAGCAGGCGGCGGACTAAAGCCGCCGGAGAGGTTGTGGTGAGCCAGGAGCACATGCTGCAAGTCCCCTGCTCGCCTGAGCAAGCGCTTGACGGCGCCAATCCCCCAATTCCCCGCCGCAATGCGGCGGCGCGAGAAGGCGCCAACGAGCTGGAGATCAAAGTCATCAATCTCTGGCCCAATCGTTTGATCGGCGACAAACAGCCCGGCGCCGGCGCTCCCTGCGCGTGGACAACATTCGACCGCGCCTACAACGCCAATAGCCCGCTTCTGCCCTCAGGCTTGTTTGGCCCTGTGCGATTGATGGCGAGCACTGGCTGAGCGAAGCCTAAGTGAGTGGAGGCGATCCTGTATCGCAGTGAACTGCCGCGCGCCGACATTCCCGGTTTGCGCCGCTAGGCGCGCGCAATCACGGTCCGATGATGAAGTCGGCTTCGGTCAGCGCTAGGCCCACGCCGAGGGTGGCGAACTGGATTGCGGCGCCTGCGCCTGTGCCGTCCGCATCGTAGAGCAGCGCGCCGGAGCCGCTATTGTAGAGGATGCGGTCTTCGGCGTCGGCGGCGACCGCGCCGATGCGGAAGGCGTCGGCGTCGAGCGCGCCCGCGGCGATGGCGGTGAAGATGGCGGCGTCTAGATTGATGGTGTCGTCGGCCACCGAGAAACCGGAGATCGCATCGACATTGCCGGCCCCGAGCGCGCTCGAAAACACGAACGTGTCCGCGCCCGCCGCGCCAATCAGCGTGTCGGCGCCGAGGCCGCCGTCGAGCGTGTCGTCGCCGGAAAAGCCGTCGAGGCGATTGTTGGCGGCATTGCCGGTGAGCGTATCGCCGCCGGTTCCACCGATGGCGTTCTCGACGCTGGCGATGGAGGCGAACCCGGTTGCGGTTCCAGCGCCGAGGTTCACGGTAACGCCGGCGCTGGAATTGTAGATCAGCCAGTCCGTCCCGCCGGCCATGTCGAGGTTGATCGCTTCGATCGACACCAGCGCATTGTCGAACAAACCAGTGATCGCAGAGCCATTCCAAGTCGCGCGGACGATGTTTTCGGCGGCGCTACCGGTTGCATTGAGCGCATCGCTATCGGCGCCGCCATTGAAGGTGTCGCGCCCGTCGCCCCAGAGCCAGATGAACGTGTCATTTCCGGCGCCGCCCTGGGTGCTGTCATTGCCGAGCCCGCCGGCGAGCGTATCGGCGCCGTCGCCGCCGAGCAGCGTGTCGATACCGGCCGCGCCGTTCAACGTGTCGTCGCCCAGGCCGCCGTCGAGACGATTGTTGCCGGCGCTGCCGGTGAGAGTATCGCCGCCGCTGCCGCCGATGGCGTTCTCGACGCTTGCGATCGAAGCAAAGCCGGAGGCGGTTCCCGCGCCGAGATCGACATTCACCGCCGCGCTTGCAGTGTAGATCAGCCAATCGGTCCCACCCAGCATGTCGACATGGATCGCCTCGATGCCGAGCAGCACATTGTCGAACAGATTGGTGATCGCAGCGCCATTCCAGCTGGCGCGCAGCAGATTGTCGAGGCCGCTGCCGAAGGCGGCGAGCGTGTCCACATCGGCGCCGCCGTTCAACGTGTCAGCGCCCTCGCCCCAATTCCACGACAGCGTGTCGTTACCCGCGCCGCCCTGCACATTGTCACCGGCCAGCCCGCCCGCAAGCACATCGGCGCCGTCGCCGCCGATCAGCAAATCGCTGCCGCCGGCGCCGTTCAGCGTATCGCCGCCCAAGCCGCCGTCGAGACGATTGGCGGCGCCGTCGCCGGTCAAGGCGTCGTCGCCCGTCCCGCCAACCACGTTCTCGACGCCCGCCAGCGAAGCAAAGCCGGACCCGGTTCCCGCGCCGAGATTGACTGTAACCGCCGTTGCGGCGGTGTAGATCAGCCAGTCGATCCCGCCCAGCAGATTGGCGGTGACGGTTTCGACGTTAGCCAGCGTGTTGCCGAAGGCGCTGGTCAGCACGCCGCCTGAGAACGTCGCATTCAAAATGCTGTCGCCCGCATGGCCGGTGATGGCGAAGGTGTCGGAATCAGCGCCGCCGTCGATCGTATCCGACCCATCGCCGAAGCTGTACAATATCGTGTCAGCCCCCGCCTCGCCTTGAACCAGATCGTTGCCAACGCCGCCGGCCAGCGTGTCATTGCCCGCGCCCCCGAACAGCCAATTGTTGATGGCGCTGCCGGTCAACGTGTCGGCCTGCGCCGAGCCGCGCAGATATTCGATGCCTATGAAAGTATCGCCCGCAGCGTCGCCGCCCGCGGTCGCGCCTGTGAGCAGACTGACGTTCACCCCGGCGAGCGAAGTGGAGTAATCGGCCCAATCGGCCACGCCCGCGCCGCCATCAAGCACGTCCGCGCCCGCCCCGCCGATCAAGATGTCATTGCCGGCATCGCCGAACAATTCGTCGTTCTGGCCTGAACCGATCATGGTCTCGGCGCCGGCCGCACCAATGAGTTGTAGGCGATCGCCCGAGACGCCGTCGAAGTTTGTCCAATTGCTGAACGTGTAGCCAGAGAGACTCACGGTTTGGCCGGAATTCAGGAAAACTTGCAAGGCTGTATCCAAGACTAAGCTGCTTGTAACCAGCAGGCTCGGCATTGAGCTTGCCTGAGCGCCGCTGATCTGAACTTCGCTGGCGCCGAGTTGCAACACCTCAAATCCCGAGAGCGCTACGTTTCTCAAATCCGGGTTGGTCGCGCTAATCGTGGTGGCGACCAGAGTATCGATATCGGCGCCGCCATCGGCGGATTCGCCAACCCCGATCTGATCGGCGAAAATAACAATTCTATCGTTGCCCGCGCCGCCGAGAATCTGATCGCCGCCATCCCAGCCGTCGAGGTCATCGGCGCCGGCGCCGCCATCGAGCACATCATCGCCGCCATGCCCATCCAACTCATCGTCGCCAGCTTCGCCCCAGAGCGAATTGGCGTTCGCGTCGCCATCGAAGACATCCCCGAACGCCGAACCGCGCAGGTTTTCGATACTGATCAGCGTGTCAGCGCCGGCGCCGCCGGAAACGAACGGAGTCGCCAAGTCGATGAACACGGCAGAGCCCGCGCCGAGATAGCTCGCCGTATCGGCGCCGGCGCCGCCATTGAGCGTATCGTCGCCCGCGCCGCCTTCCAGCGCATCGTCGCCGCCGGAGCCTGTGAGCGTGTTAACGCCAGCATTGCCGAGCAGCGTGTCGTCAAACGCAGAACCGAGCAGGTTTTCGATGCTGGAGAGCGTGTCGAGGCCGGCGGCGACAGTGTTTTGTGCGCCGACAAGGCTCAAATCCACCGTGACGCCGGCGGTCGCGTTCTGGTAGCTGGCGGTATCGGCGCCCGCGCCGCCTTCCAGCGCATCATCGCCGGCGCCGCCGACCAGGCCGTCATTGCCCAGGCCGCCATTCATGGTGTCGTTGCCGATGCCGGCGGCGAACAACAAATCGTCGTGGTCGGAGCCGGTCAGCGTGAAGTTGAAATTGCCGGTGGCGAAGATGCCGACGAAGTCGACCCCCGCGGTCCAATTTTGCAGCGTGAAAGTGCGCCCGGCGATGCTGAATGCGCCACCGCCGCCGACGGCGAAGGTGTACAAATCAGAATGAGCACCGCCAATGATGGTGCTGGGCGCGTTGAGCGATTGGCCAAAGCCGATAAGCGCCAAGGTTGGGCCCGTCGTTTCGGCGAAGGAGAATTGTTCGACGCCGCTCCAAGAGACTGGCGCAAGGTTTGCAACGGTCGTGGCCGAGGCGCTGCCGCCGGGCGTTAGCTTGAACGTGTCGGTTCCCGCTCCGCCGGAGTAGGACGCGCCCGCCGTTGCATTGAAACCGCGTATGGTGTCGTCGCCGTCGTCGCCATTGACGATATCGCCTTCGGCGCCGGGGGTCAGAATATCGTTGCCGAGGCCGCCATGGAGCGTGTTGACGCCAGCATTGCCGGTGAGGGTGTCGTCGAAGTCCGAACCGCTGAGATTTTCGATGCCGATCAGCGTATCGATGCCCGACCCGATCGTGTTCTGCGCGCCGGCTATGGCCAGCGAGACGGTTACGCCAGCCGCGTCGCCGCCATACTGAGCGGTATCGACGCCGCCGCCGCCATCGAGCGTATCGTCGCCATCGCGCCCTTCGAGAAAATCATTCCCCAAGCCGGCCGAAATAAAATCATTGCCTTCGCGCCCGAGCAAGAAGTTGAATTGATCGCTGCCAATCAAGGTGTCGTTGAATATCGAGCCGTTGACAACATTGATGTTCGTCAGGCTATCCGTGCCGCCGCCGCCAGTGGCTTGGCCTGTGACTAGGTTTACGGTGACGGCCGCGGTGGCAAACTCATAGTCAACGCTGGAGCCGCCAGCCACGCCGACAATGGTGTCATTGCCAGGGCCGTCTTCAAGCCTGGTATTGTACGTGTCAGCGCCGATCGTGATGCTGTTGTTGACAGCAGTGACTACGGTGTCGCCGCTGTTCAGCAGCAGGTACAAGCTCGAGTTGGTGAC
Organism: uncultured Alphaproteobacteria bacterium; assembly: GCA_963732745.1. Classification (GTDB taxonomy): domain Bacteria; phylum Pseudomonadota; class Alphaproteobacteria; order Caulobacterales; family Aquidulcibacteraceae; genus Vitreimonas. The sequence continues at coordinate 144,333 of CAVTAT010000013.1, forward strand.
GGAGGTGTAGAGCGCGGACGCCGCATATTCCAGCGACACGCTGGTGGCAACGCTGGTCAGCACCGTCGTTCCATCGGCGGCTATTTGTGCAATCGAGGTCACCGCGCCCGCAGGCTGTCCGGGCAAGCTGATGTCAAAGCCTGTCCCCACGAAGTCCGTGAATGTGCCGTCAGAGTTCGGGATCCGTATCAAGGTCGGCGAGAAGCTGACGATCTCAGCATCCTGAACCACGCCAAGCCAAGTGATCTGGTTGCGCAGAGGCAGGTAGCTGGCAATCCGGGCGCCAAAATCGCCGAGGCTGATATCGATGCTGGTCCACGTGGTGAGCGTTTGCTCGGACGCGAGCATGGTTGCGTCTGCGACCATGCTGACCGAGGTGATCGTCCCTCCGGTGGGAATGCCGTTGCCATCGTAAGTGAAGCCGGTTCCGGTGAACACCAGCGAGAATCCGGGGTTGGTTACATGGGCCAGCCGGTAGGTTGTCGCATTGGCCGTGGTCGGGGGGCTAAAAACCGAAAACTCCCATTCCAAATCGATGTTCGCCATCAGAGCCTCCACCAAAAAGTTAACCATTTTGAAACTTTTTGCCGTGCGCGGCAAGGCCGTTTGTGGCGCTACCCAACCACATTTTCGCGGGGCGATGTTCCCGCTTCAAACGAAGGTGCGCGGCGCTGCCTAGCGCGCCCTATGACGGCCACACGCTGGCGACGATCATTCCCGATTTGGAAAAGCAGATCGGCGTTGCGCTCGATCGCATCATCGCCGACGCGGGCTATCGCGGCCACAACGCCCCGCCTACGCACGCGCTCAGGGACACCGCATGGATCGCAATCATCTCGCCGGACGCCTTCCGTAACATTGTGGAAGAGAGGCCGAGCACAATCCCTCTCCTGCCGGTCGGGTGAGCGACATCCCAAGAACCGACATCCGGCCCGGGCGGCAATCCGCCGCCCGTTAGCCGACATTCCGCATCTGTTGGGACCGAGAATTTATCGCCGATGTCGGTTGTGCGGGCGAACTCATGGTGCAATACGAAGCCGCCGCCAAAACCTGCTGCGCCATTATAGCTACAGTCTAGCCCAAGCAGGATTGCACCAACGTCTCGAAGGGCGCGCCGCCGCGGATCGGATCGGCGACTGGCAGGCCGATCTGCTTTCGCGCTTCTTCGATGACTGCTCGTGCTTCCGTCTCGCTCAGCGCGGACGTGTTCAAGCTGACGCCGGCGCAGCGGATAGCGGGGTTAGTGCGGGCGCCAAGACGGAGCGTAGTGTCGATGGCGTCTTGCAAGTCCGGGAGCGGGTAATCAGGGAAACCCAGCGTCGCCGCGCGGGATGGATCGTGACAGAGAACAATAAGATCGGGCTGGCTGCCGTGCAGCAGCGCTAGCGACACGCCCGCGTAGGCCGGGTGAAACAGCGAACCCTGCCCTTCGATGACGTCCCAGTGATCGTGGGCGTTATCGGGACTCAGCATCTCCGCCGCGCCAGCCGCGAAGTCGGCGACAACAGCGTCCATCGGCATGCCGCCGCCCGCGATCATGATCCCGGTCTGTCCGGTGGCGCGGAAATCCGCCTTCACGCCGCGCGCCGTGAACGCGCGCGCAAGCGAAAGCGCCGTGTACTTCTTGCCCAATGCGCAATCGGTGCCGACAGTCAGCAAACGCTTGCCGGCGCGCTTCTTGCCGCTGGCGATCGGAATGCCAACGGGCGGCGTTCGTACATCGATCAGGCGACGGTTGAGCCGAGCCGCCGTCGTCGCCAATGGCGGAATATCGTTTAGCTTGGCGTGCATGCCGCCGACAAGATCGAGCCCCGCCTCAAGCGCCTCGACCAGCACCGGAATCCAGCAGTCAGGAATCACGCCACCTGGGTTTGCGACGCCGATCACCAGCGAGCGTGCGCCAGCCGCTTTGGCTTCGCTTGGTGTGAACCGCGGCAGATCAATGCTGATCCCGCCCGGCAGGCCGCATTCGCCAACACAATGTTCGGGCGCCCAATCTCGCAAACCGAGCGCTGTCTTCACGTAACCGCGCTCTGAGCGTGTCGCCGAGAAACAGGAGGTAAGGTCGCGGAAGGTCGAGCATGGCGCCTCAGTCCGCCGTCACGCGCTGTGGCGGCCGGAATGCTTTTTCCGCCCGCTCGGCACTTGCATTTTGGCGTTCCGCAGCCTCGACAAGTTGTGCTTCCGCGCCGGTGCAAATCGAAAGTACGCGGCAGACGCCCTCGCCAACGGCAATGTAAGCATGGCCCATGCCGCTGTCGAAGTAGATGGCGTCACCGACATTGATCCGCACGGGCGCGTAGAGCGCGGTGTAGAGATCGACTGTACCCTCGAGGACGAACGCAAACTCTTCACCCGAGTGGGTCACCAGGTCGCCAAACTCCTGCAGGCTCCGGGCGCGGATCTCGGCAACCACCGGAATGAAACTCTTGCTGAGCAGATCAGCCGCCAGGTAGCGGTGGCTATAGTTCTGGGTCTCGATCGAGCGGCCCTCATGCTTTCGAGTAACGCTCCGCCGGCCGATCACGCTCTTCTGCTGTGGCGCATCGCCGCCGCCGAACAGGCGCGAAATGTCGATCTCGAGACCCTGGCTCAGCTTTGCGAGCTTATCGTAACTCAGCGAAATCTTGTCGTTTTCTACCTTGGACAGGGTGGAGATCGGCAGGCCAGTGCGCTCGCTGGCGTCGGCCAGCGTCCAGCCGCGGCGGAGCCGCTCTTCTTTGACGACACCCCCTGGGCGCGCCTGGCGCAACCCGCCTGCATCGGCCATCTCGCCACCTCCTAGAAATGAAGCGTAACCGGGACCCGGCAAAAACGCCACGGGTCTGGGCAAAAAATCCCTCTTTCGGCAAATCGATTGCGTAACTGGAATTTGTGATGTTAAGTACTGTCACAGCCGGACCGGGTTGAAAACCCGCCCGGCGAGCAGGGGGAGAGTTTAAAATGTTTGGCCGATTTGCGCTCGCGCTCGTGGCGTCTGCGTCCATGTTGCCCATTGGCGGCGGAAGCACAGGAAACCACCAATTCCGATGAAATCGTCGTCACCGCGCAAAAGCGCGAAGAATTGCTGCGCGAAGTGCCGCAATCAGTGACCGCGATCACCGAAGACACGCTTGAGCGTCTGCAAGCAAACGATTTCTCTGATTATGCGGGCCATGGTCCCCGGTTTGGCCGTCACCGGCGGTCAACCGGGCAATTCGCGCGTCACGTTGCGTGGTCTCAACACGGGCGGCGTTGCTTCCACGGTCGGTATTTACGTCGACGAAACGACCTTCGGATCGAGCACGTCTCTCGTCAACGCCGCCGCTCTTGCGCTCGACCTTGACCCGTTCGACGTGCAGCGCATCGAAGTGCTGCGCGGCCCGCAAGGCACGCTCTACGGGGCGAATACTCTGGGCGGCATCATCAAGTTCGTCACCACCGCGCCGACGCCGGGTGAGTTCTTTGGACGCGTCACCGGTTCTGCTGAGAACACTGAGGGCGGCGAAATCAAGCTGGTCAACGCGCGGCGATGGTGAACTTTCCGCTCGGCGATCAAGCGGCGCTGCGCATCAGCGCGCTGCAGCCGGTCAGAAGGCGGTTATATCGACGATCCGTCCCGCGGCGTAGAGGACGTCAACGGCGTCGAGACCACCGGTTGGCGCGCGGCGTTTCTGCTGAACGCCACTGACGATCTCACCATTCGTCTGTCGGCCCAATCCCAGGACATCGAAAGCGAAGCCACGGAAGCCGTCGCCTATTTCCAGTCACCGCTTGAGCCGGTGGCGGGCGACACCGATCAGTTCAGCCCGTTCGCAGTGTCATCTGACGTCAGCTACCAATTCTACAGCGGCACGATCGACTGGGATTTGGGTTGGGCCTCGCTGATTTCGTCGTCGAGCTACACCGAACTCGAGCAGCATCACCTCGAAGACGGCACGCTGGCGTTCGGCCTGCCGTCGTTCCTGGTGGAGGACATCCCGCAAGACAAGTTCACGCAAGAAGTTCGCCTGGCGTCTCGAACGGCGAAGGACCGCTCGAATGGCTGATCGGCGCCTTCTACACCACCGAGAACGGCTTGCTTGATCAGGAAGTGTTCTTCGACACGCCGCCCGGAACGGTGAGCGGGATCACCGCCACCATCGATTCCGAATATACGGAGCAGGCCGTGTTCGGCGGCATCACCTATCATTTCACGCCGCAATTCGACGTCGCGGTCGGCGCGCGTTACGCCGAGAACGAGCAAGTCGATGGCCCAAGGCGGCACCGGCGTATCCAACGGCGGCGGAAAGCTCCAGCGACGACGCCATCACTTACTCTGTTGCGCCGCGCTGGCGGCTCAACGACCGCACCATGCTCTATGCGCGCGTCGCCACGGGCTATCGTCCGGGCGGTCCGAACATTCTCGGGGCGCCGACCGTCATTCCGGCCACCTTCGATCCGGATGAAACCATCAACTACGAGATCGGCGTGAAAACCGATTTGATCGCCGGTCTGCTGACTGTTGATGCGGCGGCCTTCCATATCGAGTGGAGCGACATCCAATTGCTGGTGTTCGACGGCGTAGTGTCAGGCAACGCCAATGGCGGCGGGGCTGAAAGCCGAGGCGTCGAGTGGACCGCGACCTTGACGCCGTCGGAGGCTCTGACGATCGCATGGTCGGGCGCGTACACGGATGCGGAATTCACTGACAACACCGACCCGATCGTCGTCGGCGGCTTTGCTGGCGACCCGCTTCCCTACGCGCCCGAATGGGCAAGCACACTCGATGTTGCCTACGAGTGGACCGTCTTCGGCGACTCCAACGCATATGTGGGCGGCGCATGGCGCTATGTGGGCGAGCAGAGCACTGGTTTCCCGGGCGTCGGCGGCTTCCTCTTTGGCGCCGAGCAGATCGAACTGCCGAGCTACAATATCCTCGATCTGCGGGCGGGGCTCGATTTCGACACTTTCTCGCTGGGGTTGTTCGCCAGGAACCTGACCGACGAACGCGCGGTGACACAGTTCGGCGGCTTCGGCGAGACGCTTCCGGATAATGTCGGCGAGCCCAATGGCTCCGCCATATTGGTGCGCCCGCGCACGATCAGCGTGAGCGTCAGCGCCCGTTTCTAGCTGCGGGCGGCTAGGCAGGCGGAACGGTAGCGCAAGCACCACTCCGCCTGCATGAAACGGAGCGGCCGCGAAAGCGCCGCTCCGTTCGCGTTCCTGGGGATTACGAGCACGCGTGCCTAAGTACCTGGCCAGCGCGCGCCGCCGTCGGCCCGTTCGGATCTAGCGCCACTTGCCCGTTGACAATCACGTACTCGACGCCCACCGGCGTGCCGCGCGAGTTCTGGTAGCTCGCAACATCATCCATGCGCTCGTAATCGAAGATCGTCACGTCGGCGCGCAGTCCCTCGCGCAGCACGCCGCGATCATTGAGCCCCATACGCGACGCCGGCCATGACGTCATCTTGCGCACAGCATCTTCCAGCGTCAGGACGCCGCGGCGTCGCGTGTACTCGGCCAGAACGCGCGGGAAAGTGCCGTAAGCTCGCGGGTGCGTCATCAGCATCAAGTTGGGGTCGTTGCGGTCGGTCGCATCCGCATCGGTGCCGATACTGACCCAAGGCTGACGCAAGCCGTACTCGACATCGCGTTCATCCATCAGGAAGAAAAGCGCGGTGACCCGGTTCGGCAAGCCTGCGAGCGTGATGTCCCAGGCCACGTCCGCCGGATTGCCGCCGATCTGCTGCGCGATGGCGGCGATGCTTTGGCCATCGTATGGGCTGAAGCGCTCGCTGTGTGCGTTCGCCAGCACCACGCGGTCCCAGCCGCCCGCGGCATGCACGAGGTTCGACCACCCCGGCAGCGACCCTTGGGCGACCTCACGGCGAAGGCGTTCGCGCACGCGCGGGTCGCGCAAGCGCTGAAAGCCGCGGTCTTCTCCCTCCGCGAAAACCCAGTTTGGAATGGTAATGCTGAGGCCCGTGCCGCCCGCGGTGTAAGGATACATGTTGGCGGCGACATCGACGCCCCGCCCGCGCGCGGCATTGATGGCTCCAACCGCCGCCGGCATCAATTCACCGAAACGCGGCGCATAGGCCGCCTTCAAGTGAAAAATTTCGACGCGGATGTTCGCCTCTTCGCCAATGCGCACGGCCTCGGCAATGCCTTCGAGCAGATCGGCGCTCTCATCGCGCATATGCGTGACATAGCGACCATCGCATTGCGCGGCGACGCGTGAGAGTTCGATCAGGTCCTGTGTGCTCTGGAAGCTATCCGGCGGATAGATCAGCGCGGTCGCGATGCCGAACGCACCTGCACGCATCGCAGCCGACACCTCCGCCCGCATCGCCGACATCTGCCGCCGGTTCGGTCGTCCAGCGCGATCTCCCATCACCGCCACTCGCGCTTGAGCCGCGGAATAATAGGTGCCGAAATTGACCGCGACGCCTTGCCGCTCGAGTTGTTCGAAGTAGGAACTGATCTGGCCAGCTGGAACGGGGGTGCCGACTTCGCCCGCGATCAGGGTGGTGACGCCCATGCGCAGCTTGTTCTCCGCCGAGCCATCGCGCAGCAATACGTCGCCAGACTGATCCTGCATGTCAATGAAGCCCGGCGATACGTAACGACCACTGGCATCGATTTCGCGCTCGCCGCGTTCGCTCACCATCCCGATCCACGCAAGGCGGCCGTCATCGATCGCAACATCGGCGAGCACCCACGGATTGCCGGCGCCATCAAGCACGCGGCCGTTGCGGATGACGATATCGTACCTTGCCTGCTCCTGACCCGCCGCCGGCGTCAGGGACATGAGCAAGGCGGCGCTGGCTAGCGACGCCAGTGTTCTCAACAACATGGTGCGCCCCCTATTCTTCGACGGCAACGACTGGCGCATCGGCGCCGGCCGGCGTGAAGTGCAGATCCTGATAATCGAAGCTGAAGTCCGCAAGCGGTGAGACTGCGCGCATTGTGATACGGTCGACAACGCCATTGGCGTCCAGCCCAAACGTCACGAACGCCGGTTCGATCAGCCGATCACGGAAGTCGATACGGAAGGTGTCGTACTGCCAATGCGCCAGTTCACCAGTCATGCCCGGCGTCAGCGTGAAGTCCATAGTCAGCTTGCCGTCGGCGTGTGTGACGACCATCGGGCCATACCATGGGTCTTGATAACGGCCGGCGTAGCGCTCCAGCGGCAGCGAGGGTCGCGAAGGCGTAGGCGACGCGGCCTGCTCCTGCAACACCGCGACGGCGCGCTGGTCACGCTCGCGCACGAACGTCTGCCACGCCGCGCCCCAATCATAATATGGCCGACCGAGATAGTGATCGAGCAATTCGTAGGCGACGCCGAGCGCGGCTTCGCCGTCTTCGCTGTTGATTGCAACCGAGAAGCCAACATCGCGTTCCGGGACCAGGATGAGGATCGATTGCGCACCGAACACGGCGCCGGTGTGCATAATCAGGCGATGGCCCTGATAGTCGCGCTCCATCCAGCCCAAAGCATAAGAGTTGAACTGCGGCGTCGACGCGGCAACAGGCGGCGGGGCTTGGCCGAACGGCACGTGAATGCGCGGCGTCCACATCTCGCGCGACTGCGCCTCGCTGAACAAGCGCCCGCCTTCCGGTGTTGCGCCGTGCGCGAGCTGGATCGCCATCCAGCGCCCCAGATCATTGGCGCTCGCTGCGACGCCGCCGGCGGGCGCCGCGTTCGCGCCCAATTCGGGATCGAACTCGGCGCGGCCGCTATCGTCCATCACCTCTTGCGTGCCCATGCCGGCCATCGGCCCGTCACGGCGCCCATGCGGCCAAGCGCGGTTGCGCGTGAGACGGCGTTCGATGCGATCGGACGTCGCCGTGCGCATGCCCGCCGGCGCAAGCACGTCCTCGCGCATGAAGCGCTCCCAGGTCTTGCCGCTGACTTCTTCGATCAGCTGCCCCACCACGGCGTAGAGCGCGTTGTCGTACGCATAACCGCTGCGGAAGCTGGTCGCCGGCCGAATGTGCCGCAACGCGCGCACTGTATCCTCGCGGCTGCGCGAGGAACGCGGCACGAACATGAGATCGCCTGCGCCAAGTCCCAAGCCGCTCCGGTGCACGAGCAGGTCGCGCACCGTCATTTCGCGCGTCACCCACGGATCGTACATCTGAAAGTACGGGATGTGATCCGTCACCGGATCGTCCCAGGAGATCTCGCCTCGATCGACCAGCACGGCAAGCGCCGCGACGGTGAACGCCTTGCCGACCGAGCCGAGCTGGAAAATCGTGTCGGCATCGACGCGCTCGTTGGCGCCGAGCCTGCGCCCACCGAAGCCCCGCGCGAACGTCACCTGCCCGCTCTCGACAATCGTCACCGACATGCCAGGCACGCCAACCTGATTGCGGATCTGCTCCACGCGTGTCGCGAGGTCCACGGGCGGATCGGCCGAGGCTGCGTTTGAGATGCACATTGCCAGCGCTGCCAACGCGCTCGCTTTCAGAAATCGGCTCATGGGACTCCCTCTTATGCTTGTTGTGCGGTTGCTTCGCGCCGCGCGGCGAACAGGCGCCAGACGCCGATCGTCAACAGCGGTGTGATGAAGAGAATGAGGATGGTGAGCGCGAGCGCGCGATAGCCTTGCGCAATGAGCGTCACCAGGCCGAGCGCGTCGGCAAGGAAGACCGCGCCAATCAAAATGATCACCGCTATGCCGAGGCGGGCGCGCATCGACAAATCCTTGCCGCGCCGCGCCTTGTAGGCGCCGGCGACGCGTTCGTTGAAGGCGTGCACGCTGCCTGCGCCGCTTTCGAGCAACGCGGAGAAGATCATCAATTGGAAGATGATGTGGAACGCCGGAAGGTTGAGCTGACGAAGCAGATAGTCGGAAGGAAGCGTCTCGTTCCCGATGGCCGGATAGAACGCGATCATGCAGATGAAGAAGACCAGCGCGGGCCAGATCGCGAGAGGGCCGGATAGCAGACCCGCCACGATGGCGTCCTTGCGCGAGGTGAGATGGCGGATCACGGGCAGGATCACGATGGCGCCGATGATGTTGTAGCCGGCGTAGGTCAGCCCGCCGAGCCACCAGTCCCCCATCGGCGCGGTTTCGGCAAAGCCCACCGCGGCGCGGTCGCCGAACGCAATGAGCGCCAGCACCGCGAACACGGTATAGACAGCGTAGAGAAAGATTGTCACCCACTTAAATAGACGCTCGACGGCCTTGTTGCCGAACGCCACGAACGCGGCGATCGCCACGACAAGCGCCAGCGTCCCCACAATCTTCGGCAACCCGAACAGCGCCGCGCCGAGAGCGCCTGCCGCCGCACCAAACACGGCGAGAATCAGGACGATGAAGAGAAGGTACGCGACCTCAAACGCCATCCAGAACGGGCCGAGCAATTGCTTGAAGAAACTGCGGTAGTCGAAGCTCTGCGTCGCCTGCGCGAAGGCGAAGGTGAGTGCGCAGATCACGCTCCACACCACCATCGCCAGCAGGATCGCCATCACGCCGCCGGTCGGTCCGTGCGGCAGGAAAAATTCAGCGAGTTCGCGCCCGGTCGCGTAGCCGCCGCCGATGACGACAGCCTTGAATGCAAAGCCCGGCAGCAAATAGCGCTGGAACCAAGTCGCCCGCTCCTGCGCCATGCTCGCCGCTCCTTCGTTTAGGGTTGGCCGGTGCGCGCGCGGCCCATCCAGAACAGGATGAGTGCGGCGAGGAAAGTTGAGCTTGCGCCGATGGCGAAGAACATCTCGGCCGGGATCACTTGCCACAACGTGCCAATAAACCCCGCCGCCAAGCTGCCGATAAATTTGGCGATGTACCAGGCGCCCATCATCATCGACGCGATCTGCACCGGCGAGAGATTGCCGAACAGCGAAAGGCCGATCGGCAGAACCAAGAGTTCGCCGAGTGTGAGCAGCACGAAATAGCCGACGACCCAAAGCGCACTCACGCGCGCCGTCTGCGTTATAAGCGAAGGCGGCGCCGATCATCACAATGCCGGCCAGTCCCGCTAGCGCACAGCCAAGCGCCATGCGGCGGAACAGGTTTGGCTGGTGGCCCGCCACTTTACGCCTGCGCCAGTATTCCATCAGGAACGGGGTCAGCAGGATAATGATGAGCGGGTTGATCGACTGAAACCAGGTTGCCGGCACCAGCCAACCGCCCAGCGAACGATCCGTGCGCTCCGAGACCCAAAGCGCAATCGTGTTGCCACTCTGCTCGTAAGCAATGCGGAACAGCACAACGACGGCCATGATTCCGAGCAGCGTGAGAATTGCCTTGCGGTCCACAGCGCTCAACGGCGTGCGCGTCGATTTATCCGTCTGCGCCAGCGCTTCGTCCCGCGGCACATAGCGGCGCAAGCCGAGATAGATGATGAGGCCCACAGAGCATGCCGACGCCGGCAAGCGCAAAGCCCCAATGCCAGCCATAGGTCTCGCCCAGCCACCCGCACAGCAGAAGGCGCGGTGAAGCCGCCGAGATTGATGCCCATGTAATAGGCGCTGAACGCCTGATCGCGCCGCGCATCGCCGTCCTGGTAGAGCCGAGCGACTTGCACGGCGAGCGGCGGGATGAACAGGCCGTTGCCGAGCGCCACCAAAGCCAAGGCCGGAAACAACAACGACTCGAACGCCATCGCGAAGTGGCCGCACATCATCATCAAGCCGCCGATGACGACGCTCCTGGTCTTGCCAAGCCAGCGGTCGGCGATGATGCCGCCGAAGAGCGGACTGAAGAACGCGCAGGCGCCGTAGACGCCATAGATGATCGAAGCCTGCGCCTGCGGCAGTTCGAGCTGCTGGGTCATGTAATAGACCAGCATCGCCTGCAAGCCGAAGTAGGAGAACTCCGCCCACGTCTGGGTCAGGAAAAGCACCGTGAGCCCGGGTGGGTGACCGAAAAGGCCCTTGCCCGAACTCACCGGCGCGTCCGCGCTTTGGCTGACCGACACGCGCGCGGCCTAGTAGTTGAAGTGGAAGCTGAAGAAGTTCATAGCGACGGCGAACCACACGATCACCGCGAGCGACAGCAACACCAACAGGCCCCAAAACTTGGCAAACCTTGTCGATGGCGCGCGCCACAGCGAGAAATTGGCGAACACGCCGCCCGCCAGCCCCAGCACTGGCAGCAAGCCCGCGACGTAGAGCGCGGTCAGCATTGTCGTCGATGCGCCCCCGCTATTGCTCGTCAACGACTCCATCAGCCAGAGCGATGAATGCCGACCCAGCCGCCGATATAGACGACCACCAGGAACGAAGCCGCCGACGCCAGACGATGCGCACTGCGCACGGGCGCCCTCGTACGGGAAGGGCTTCTGGTGCACCCGCGCGCATCAGCGCCCGGATCGGCCAGCTTAGCAGCGTGAGCAAAAGCACGCCCATCGCGATGCCGAACAGCGGCAACAGCAATGACTTCGAACGATGCCAAGGGCGCGCGTGTCGAAGGAATCGCGAACGAGAGCGGCTCGAACGCGATTGCGGTGACACGGCCATTCTCGTCAACGCGCGCACTCATACGCTCGTCACTACCGACGGCTTGCCAAACCCACGGCGCCACCTCGCGCCAATGCTTGGGTTTGCCATTCACGTTCGGCAAGCCGGGGCCGACGAGGTCGCCGTTCGGCAACATCGCAACCGTGGTCTGGCCAACAAAGTATGCCGCGAGCAAGGGACTGGTCGCACTGCGGCGGGCGCTTTCATAGTCGCCGCCGATAGCTGCACCATGCTCACGCGCGGTGGACAGCGCGACCAGTTCGCCCGCCGCCTCGGCGCGCGGATAGTAACGGTTGACGAACTTTTCCATGAACTCCCAGCGCAGCAGCGCAGCGCCGACCGAAGGCGCGCCGGCGGAATTCACCGAGATGTAGACGCCGATATTTTGATCCATCAGCAGCGAGAGATTGGAGTGGAAGAAACTGGTGTCGCCGCCGTGCGCGATGATGCGCTGGCCGGCATAGTTCTCCTGGTAGAAGCCAAGCAGCATGCTGTTCACGCCCGGAAATTGCTGGTCCACGGTTTCGTGCATCTGGCGCGCGGTTTCCGGGCTCAGCAGGCCCGCGCCATTGTTGAGGTGCGCGTTCATGAACAGCGCCATATCGAAGCCCGTTGTGCTCAGCGCGCCCGCCGGTGCGGCCGGGATGATTTCGAAGATAACCCGGCTCACCATCGGCGATGTTCTTGTAGCCAGCTGACATCGCCGGCCTCATCGCTTCTGGCAGCGGCTGCACGAACGTGGAATTGCGCATGCCGAGCGGCTCAAAGATGTGCGCCCGGATGTAATCCGCGAACGGCTCGCCTGACACGCGCTCGACCACATACCCAGCAAGCGCCGTCGCATAGTTCGAATACGCAGGCATCGTACCGGGCGGATAAATCCGCGTCGGGATGTGGGTCTTGAGATAATCGCCGAGCGCCAACTCGCCGGAGGCAGGATCTGATGAAATGAGATCGCGGATAACTTCTTCGAAGCCCGACGTGTGCGTCATAATATGACGCATGGTTATCGGCTGGCCTTCATAAGCCGGGATTTCGAAGTCGATATAAGTGTTGATGTCGGCGTCGAGATCAAGCGCGCCGGCCTCGACCTGCTGCATCACCGCCGTCCAGGTGAAGAGCTTCGAGATTGAGCCAGGCCGAAACAGCGTCGTGTCCGCATCGACCGGCGTGCGCGTTTCGAGGTTGGAAAAACCGTAGCCGCGATTGGCGACGATCTGGCCGTTGTGCGTGATCGTCACCACCGCGCCGGCGATGTCGGCGTTCGACAGCGCGTGAGGCATGAGGCCGTCGAGCCAGGCGTTAACATCCGCGCTCGTGCAGCTGCGGCGTTGGCGGCAGAAACGCTCGCCGTTTCCTGAATCTGCTCGGGCGTGACCTGGCCGTTGGCCTGCAGCGCGCTCGCGCTCAGCAGCGCCAGCGCCAGCACGGGCGCTGCCCAAACCTTTAGTTTGTCCCACATATTCCGCCGCCCTCCCCGGCCGGCCGGCAACGCGGCCTAGCTCACGCTCTTCACAGAATTGCTCAGCGTTTCAGAATTTGCAAGCACATTTTGCATACTTGCACAATCGCATCTGATGATTTTTTAGCCAGTACTTATCAATGTAGTATGAATGCTATTTGTAAGCGATGGCGAAATTTGTGAGGGCTGGGCGGGTGGCGTCTTTCTAGTTTTCGGATAGAGTTGCATTTGCGCAAATCGCGAACGGGTTGCGCTGACGCGCACGGAGGACTAGGCTTGGCAAGCAAACGACAGATCTCGGTCCGGCTGGAGCAGCTGGCCGATGCACGCTCCCTTCCGCATCACAGGCCACATCTTCACCGCGCTCGATTGCGTGCTGGTTGAAATCGCCGAAGGGGCGTGGATCGGGCGCGGTGAAGCGGCCGGCGTCTATTATCTCAACGACACCGCCGACAAGGCCTTCGATCAAATCCTCGCCATCCGTGCCGAACTCGAAGCGGGGCTGGACCGCCAAGCGCTGCAAACCCTCCTGCCGCCGGGCGGCGCGCGCAACGCGGTCGACTGCGCGCTGTGGGATCTCGAATGCAAGCTCTCGGGTCAATCGATCTGGGCCAAGGTCGGCGTGAGCGCCCGCGCACTTACCACCTGCCAAACCATCGGCGTTGCTCGATACTCCCGCTGACACCGGCAAAGCCGCAGCCGCGCTCTCCGGCTACAAATTGCTCAAGCTCAAATTGAACAATGATCGCCCGATCGACCGCGTCCGCGCCGTGCGTGCGGCGCGCCCCGATGCGCGGCTCGTTGTTGACGCAAATCAGGGCTTCACCTTGCCGCTGTTGCAGGAGTGCCTGCCGGAGTTCGCCAAGTGCGAAGTCGAGTTCGTGGAGCAGCCCTTGCCACGCGGCGAGGACGCTGCGCTTGAAGGCATGCCACGTGAGGTGCCGATCTGCGCTGACGAAAGCTGCCTCCATCGCGGCGAGCTCGAACAAGCCGCTCGGCGTTACGAATTGATCAACATCAAGCTCGACAAGACCGGCGGCCTTACCGAAGCGCTGCTGCTGGCCGATGCGGTTCTTGCGCGCGGACTGGACGTGATGGTCGGCAATATGCTGGGCACCTCGCTAGCCATGGCGCCTGCTTTCGTCGTATCGCAGAAGGCGCGTCATCGCCGATCTTGACGGGCCGACGGCCCTTAAGACTGACCGCATCGGCGCATTGAAACATAAGGACGGCGTGATCGGGCCATTCACGACCGAACTTTGGGGATAGGCACGCATGGATGTCCGCGAACTGAGAAATCACTTGGCTCTGAGCGCGGCGCAGCGTTGAACCAGAGCCTCGCGAAACGGTGGAAGATGCACCGTTCGATCAAGCGACGTTCGGCTCGGCTGGTGCGACGCCTTCGCAACGAACGCGGCTGGACGCTGAAAGATCTGAGCGAGCGCTCGAAAATTTCGCAATCGGCGCTCTCACGCGTGGAGACCGGGCAAATCACTCTCTCCTTCGACCGCGCGCATGCTCTCGCGCGCGCGCTCGACACCGATTTCAGCCAGATCGTCAACCGCATGGTGACCTCCGACGCACAGCAAGTGCGCGGGCCGATCAACGCTACGGGTTGGCGCAGCGTGACGCGCCGCGGCGAAGGTCATCAGGTCACGCAGAATAACGGTAAGTACGAATATCTCTGCACCGAGTTTCTCTATCGCAAGCTCGTCGCAGGCTTTGCGACGGTCACGGCGCAAACGCTCGACGAGCACGGCCCCTTCGTCACCCATCCACGGCGAAGAATTCATCCAAGTGATGGAAGGCGCGGTGATCGTGGAGACGGAGTATTACGCCCCGCTCACGCTCGAGACCGGCGACAGCATGCAGTTCGACTCAACAACGCCGCACGCCGTGCTCACCGCCGGCCCAGGCCCCGCCCGCGTGCTGTTCGCTATTACTGATCCGCGCTGGGATTAAGGCAAAAGGAAGCGTCCTATCACTCGCGCATCGGGAGCACCCGCCAGCCCGGACGTGTCGCGCTCAATCCCAAAAGCAGTAATTCGGCTCGGCGTGCCAGATGATTCCTGTTAGCAGACATACAAAGTCAATCAACCTTGCCTTAGCGTGAGTGGGTATCCCTCGCGCTGGACGACCCGCGCCAGCGCCAAGCCCATTTCACCAAGACCAATGACCGCTACTGGCTGTCCCATTTTGTTAAATCCTGCAACGCGTACAGCGTGGTCGCGGCGCCCGCCGTTTGCCGCAAGCGCCCGAGCGGATCGTAGCTCAGCGCCAGCGTGGCCGAGCCCGACACCGCTATCAGTTGGTTCTCCAGATCGTAATCGAATGTGCGCGAGCCGTAGGAGGTGAGATTGCCGCGCTGCCCGTCCCCGCCCGCATACGCAAACGCCACGCCGCCGACATTGGTGTATTGGTTGAGGCCATTGGCCGTATAGGCGCGGTTGGGAATGGTTTGCCCGAGCCGGTGGTCGCGCCGTTTTCCGCAACGACGAAAAAGAGTGTGTGTCACGCTTTCAGCAATCCGAACCAAGTTGGTGCTGGTCATGTTTGTCGGCGACGCGTTGCACGAATGGCGGCACCTGCCGGTGACGACAACTTCTTCGCTCAGCGCGTTAGCGCTTCCTTGATAGCGATCGCAATCTCGAAAGCTGCGCGCCAACAAGCGGAACAAAGAACGCGGCCCCACCTGCCGCCATTATTACAATTGAACAAATCAGAGCCACGGCTCCTAATTCTGTTCCGCCCAACATCGCCGCCGTTAAATACACGCCAACCACACCGGTCACGACGAGGGCGGCGCCCAGAAACGCAAAGCGCGAGAGCCGCACTTTCGGGCGCGCCGGTTGGGAGTCACTAGGCGGCGCACTGCTTCTTGAACGGCCAAACGGCCAAAGCATGATCAAGCCGCCCCACGCTATGCCTGTCATTGGCTGCGCCCAGCTTATAGGGTGCGGCGGCCAAGCACCGCCGCTGACCCAAATGGACGCTGCCCCACCCAACATAAAACCTGTCCCCGTATTGACCATCTGGCTTCCAACTCCGATGGCACCCTTAGCGGAGTCGATGTCTGGCCCTGTCGGGCATTCGTGCGGCTGCGGTGGTGTTGGCTCTGCGGGCGCCGGCAGCTCGCCGCCACCACCGCTTTCGTTCGTGCCGGCGGCGACGAGGCCGCCGATGCCCATGGTGAAGCCGCCCATGCCGAAATCGCGGTTGCGGGTGCCGTTGACAATGATCTCCTCGTTGCACCCTGGGCCCTGGCAGTCGTCAACCCAAAAACCGCGCGACGACCCGAAAGGGTCAATCTTCTGGATCGCGGGATTGTACGATAGCTCCGGCGCGAGCCCCCACGGATCGGTGAAATTCACCGGATCATTCCCGACATACGCGTACAAATTCATGCCGCCCGCAAACCCGATCGGGTCGGTTTGCACGAAGCGGCCGAGGGCGGGGAGGTAGGCGCGGGCTTTGTAGTGGTAGAGCTGGGCTTCCGGCAGCCAGGCTTGGCCGGTGTATTGGAAGCGGCCGGAATTGCTGGGGCCGGGGGCGCCGTATTCGTCGTAAGCGTTGATGCCGAAGCCCGATCCGGTGGCGGTCCCCGCCGCATTGGTCACCGCCACGATGCTGCCGCGCTCGTCGGCGACCAGCCAGCGCCGGTCGGACGTTCCCGCGCCCTCGTACCACACCAACGGCTCGTCCACGCCGGGGCCGAACACAGTGCGGCGCAGAGCGCACCGCGTCATTTGTATTTCCGACGAACGATTAAGAACGTCAGGACGACGAAAAGAACTGACCTGCCCCAAACTTCAACCAATGCGAACGTCCAGCTCTCCGGGCGCTGCAAACCAAGCGCCGACCCAATTGTAATTGTCGTTCACGGCGCTGCGCGATGATAGCTGCGACGCGGCGGATGAAAGCGCGGCGTCCGGCGCAAGATTATTGCGCGCGACACCGGTTTTTTCCGTGGGTACAAACGGGGGTACAAATCAGCGCGACGCGGCAAATGAGGCGATTTCCCTACTGCTATCATGCGCTTGCGCCAAAGGCGCTGGTGGACCCGAGGAGGATCGAACTCCTGACCTCCGCATTGCGAACGCGGCGCTCTCCCAGCTGAGCTACGGGCCCTCAAAACCTGGCCGGCGCGGCCGTGATTTGAGCGTGCGGATATAGGGCTTGGGCAAAGCGGGCGTCAAGGATGCCGCCGGCTTGCGGCGGCGGCGCGAAGCAGATTAGAGGGGGGCCATGGAAAATACCGGCCTGATCTCTATTTTGTTCGAAATCGTGCGCATTGTGCTGCGGCTGTTTTCGGTGGTGCTGATCGTCAATGTGGTGATTTCCTGGCTGTTCGCGTTTGACGTGGTCAGCCGCCGCAACCAATTCGTGAACACGCTCTGGGAAGTCTCCCGCAGGCTGACCGACCCCGTGTTGCGGCCGCTGCGGCGCCTGATCCCCCCGATCGCCGGGGTTGATCTCTCGGTTCTGGTGCTGTTGCTGGTGATTACATTGTTTGAAAGCCGGGTTTCATATTGGCTTGAGGGCATGCTCACCGGACGCGGGCCAGTGCTCTGAGCGGGCTGCGGGTGCGGCTGACGCCGTCGGGCGGGGCTGACCGCATAGATGGCGCGGCGCGCGACGAGAACGGCAAGCCCTATCTCAAAGCGCGGGTCCGCGCCGCGCCCGAAGCCGGCAAGGCCAATGCCGCGCTCGAAGCGCTGATCGCCAAGGCGTTTGGCGTGGCCAAGGGCAAGGTCAGCGTTACACGCGGTCATATTGCGCGCATGAAAACGCTGGAGATAGACGGCGTCAGCGAAGCGGACTTGGCCGCGTTTGTTGCGCGATGTGGCGAAGCCTAATATGGAGCGCCGGCATGACCGCACGCACGATTGACGGCAAAGCCATTGCGGCGCGGGTGCGCGCGGAGGTGGCCGCGGCGGTGGCGCAGCTGCCGGCGCAGCCGGCGCTTGCGGTGTTGCTCGTTGGCGACGATCCGGCGAGCCATGTCTATGTCACATCGAAAGCCAAGCAAACGAGCGAAGCCGGCATGCGCTCGGTGGAAGCGCGCCTGCCCGCCGACACCGCCGAGGCCGACCTGATCGCTCGCGTCGAGGCGCTGTCGCGCGATCCCGAGATCGACGGAATTCTGGTGCAATTGCCGCTGCCAAAGCACATAAGCGAAGCTGCGGTGCTGGCGGCGATCGATCCGCTCAAAGACGTGGACGGGCTGACGGAGGCCAGCGCCGGCAAGCTGGTGCTGGGCAAGCCCGGGCTCAGGCCGTGCACGCCGGTCGGTTGCGTGATCCTGGCCAGAAGCGAACGGGCCAACCTTGCGGGCGCCAATGTCGTGATCATCGGCCGCTCGATCCTGGTGGGCAAACCGGCGGCGCTTTTGTTCCTTGAGCAAAACGCGACGGTGACCTTGGCCCATTCCAAGACACGCGATTTGCGCATGGTTTGCTGCGGCGCCGACATTCTGGTGGCCGCCGTGGGACGTCCCGAAATGGTGCGCGGCGACTGGATCAGGCCAGGCGCGATCGTCATCGATGTTGGCACCAATCGGGTTCCGGCGCCGGAAAAGGGCCCCGGCAAAACAAAGCTGGTGGGCGATGTGGCGTTCGCGGAAGCCATCGAGGTTGCGGCGGCGGTCAGCCCCTCCCCCGGCGGGCGTCGGGCCGATGACCATCGCCTGCCTGCTGCGCAACACCGTCCTGGCCGCCTGCGCCCGGCGGGGCTGGGCGGTTCCCGCGCCGCTGGACGGCTAAAAGCGACCTGCGGCGCTTGTGACCACCAAGGCCCTCGTCTAGCTTCCCCGGCAATCAAATCACCCAGGGAGGGGATCAAGTGGCAAATGGCACACCCGGCGGCCTCGGCCGTCTGTTCATACGCAAATCGGTCGAGCAGATGCACGCCGAGCACGCGAGCGGCGAACTGAAAAAGACGCTGGGGCCGCTCAATCTGATTTTCCTCGGCATCGGCTGCATCATCGGCACCGGCATTTTCGTGCTGACCGGGCGCGCCGCCGCCGAATTCGCCGGCCCTGGCATCATGATTTCGTTTGTCATCACCGGCACGTTGTGCGCGCTGGTGGCGCTGGCCTACGCCGAACTGGCGGCGGCTATCCCGGTTTCGGGCTCGGCCTATTCCTATTCCTACGCCTCCATGGGCGAGATCGTCGCCTGGATCATGGGGTTGCTGCTTGTGCTCGAATACGGGCTGGCGGCCTCCACCGTGGCGGTCGGCTGGTCGGGCTACGTTGTCAGCTTCCTGGCCGATTACGGCATCCATATACCCGCTGCCTTTACAGCGGCGCCGGGCGTTGCGGTGACGGACCACGATACCGGCGCCGTCATCGCCACTGGGGTGATGAATTTGCCCGCCCTGCTCGCGATCGCCGCGGTGACGATGTTGCTGGTGGTCGGCATTTCTGAATCGGCGTCGGTCAACAATGTTGTGGTGGTGATCAAGGTGGCGGTGGTGATCGCCTTCATCGTGATCGGCGCGCCTTATGTGAACGTCGACAATTGGTCGCCGATGATCCCCGCCCAGGTGCCGCCGCCGCCGGCCGGTTCTGACATGAGCTTGTGGGGCCAGATCGGGGACGCGCTTTGGAACGTGATGACGGCGCAAAATACCGCGCAATACGGCATTGGCGGCTTGATCGCCGGGGCCGCCACCATCTTCTTCGCTTATATTGGCTTCGAGGCGGTTTCCACCGCCGGCGCCGAATCCAAGAACCCCTCGCGCGATATGCCGATCGGCATTTTGGGATCGCTGATCATCTGCACTATTCTCTATATCCTCACCTCGGCGGTGCTGGTCGGCATCGTGCCCTACACCATGCTCAACAATCCCGCGCCGATCGCGCTTGCCGTCAACGAGATCGGCCTGCCCTGGTTTGCCACCTTGGTGAAGATCGGCGCGATTGCTGGGCTTTCCTCGGTAATGCTGGTCCTGCTCTACGGGCAAACGCGCATTTTCTACACCATGGCCAAGGACGGCCTGATCCCATCCGTGTTCGCGAAGGTGCACTCGAAATTCAGGACGCCTTGGGTCAACACGATTTTGGTGGGCATTCTGGCCGCGGGCTTCGCCGGGTTCATGAGCCTGGACGCACTCGCCAACCTCACCAATGTCGGCACCCTGGCCGCGTTCGCGATCATCTGCATCACCGTGCTGTATCTGCGCTTTGCCAGGCCGGACATGAAACGGCCGTTCAACATGCCGCTGCCGGTCATGCTGTTCGTCGCCACGCTCGGCGCGCTGATGTGCGTATTCCTGCTGATGTCGCTGATGGCGCATGTGCCGACGCGTAACTTCTTCCTGATCTATCTCGCCATCGGCTTCCTGGTCTATTTCGCCTACGGCATGTGGAACTCGAAGCTGGCCAAGGGCGAGGCGGTTAAGGCCTGAGCTGTTAGCTTCCCTTCTCCTCCTGCGGAGGAGTAAGGTGGCCGAAGATGAGGAGGCGCGCGTTGCGCGTGCCTGCCCCTCATCCGGCGCTGCGCGCCACCTTACTCCCCGCGATCGGGGAGAAGGGACGCTCGCCGCCACTCTTGCGCAAATTGACGCCGCCCTGCTCCGTGCCTTCGCGAACCGCGCTTCGTGACACGGCACCCTGTGCTAAGGTCGATCGAAGGCAAAAAGCGGCGTTTGAAAGAATGCGCGACAGGTGAGGATTATGATCCGTCCCGATTTCGATCCGTTCCTAACCTCCGTTTTCTTGCCAATCAATGATGACGCACCTCGATCAGACAAAGATAAGGTTCACAAGGTCAGCAGGCTACTCGAAGCTGCGCGCTGCGAACTAGTCGGGGCGCACGCACACTTGGCTCATGCCAAGCAACGCGAAGACCAGATGCACGCCTACCTCTTCGCGGACGCCCCCGAACTGCCAAGAAGTGAGGGGGCCGCAAGACGCAAAGCAGCGGCTGAAAACGCGGAAGTTGACCGCCATCTGATAGATTGGGCATATGAAGGTTACGCTCACGCACTGTTCGTTCTAACCGAGTATGTCAAGCAACTCGATTTCGCGGTGAGGGACTCCTACCTTTCGCCACATATCGATGTGGATCGCTTCGCGGAAGCGGGACGTGAGATCAAATCTAGCCTGAAGGACGTGCGCGAAATGCGTCACATTCTGGTGCACCGCGAAAACAACCTGTTACCGTCGGGAAAGCAACGTCGGCAAGCAAAGTTTCAATCACCAGGCCTGATTTCGCAAACGGGCACGGGAAAGGGCATTAGCGTTCGTTCTGCGATCACTCTAGGCGTCAAAATTGAGGCAACAGGAAAGGATCAGGTAAAGGTTACTTTGGAGATCTCCGACGAATTTCTTGCAAGGCTGAGGGCAGCATTCAGCGACGTTCGCGGGTCGTTTTTCACAATTGAGTTCTGGTGCCTACTATCGCAATCGTCCGCCTTACGCTTGAAATCCAACCAACATCCCAGAGTTTCCGTGGAGTCTGAGAATGTCCACCTCCAAAATCGGCGCCGCCGCCGCCCTCGCGCAGCTCCCCGGCTGGCGCGCGGGCCCGGGCCGCGACGCTATCGCCAAGGAGTTTCGCTTCGCCGATTTCAACGCCGCGTTCGGGTTCATGACCCGCGTGGCGCTTTATGCGGAAAAGCACGACCACCACCCCGAATGGTTCAACGTCTATAACCGGGTCGAAGTCACACTTTCCACGCACGACGCGGGCGGGGTGACGGAGAAAGATGTGGCGTTGGCGCGGTTAATGGATGAAGCGGCGCATTGAATTGGACCGCCGGCTTCCAGCCGGCTCTTGTTGTTGACCAAGCAGCACAGGCGCAGGAAGGGGATCAATGGCTTTGGACTTCACCCCTCAATGGGTATCCGCGCTCGTTTCCGTGGGTTGGTTGTTGCTCGCGGCACTCCTGCTCGGCATGCTTTATCCCATTGTGATCCGAATATTGCGCGAACGATCGTTCACTGTTGAGATAGCGGGCTTCAAGCTCAGCGCTCAAGAAACCGCCGAGAGCTTAAATACCGCAATTAAGGACCTTCAGGAAAGTGTCCGTCGGCTTGAGTCAAATCTACCGGTCGCAGGCGGCGCTCCACGGTCAACCGAGCAGATCGGGCCACGAGGCGGTTCCATCTTGTGGGTGGACGACTATCCAATCAACAATGCACTTATATTTGAGAAGCTTGAGAGCGACGGGTTTCGCGTCGATCGCGCACTGTCCACCCGCGAAGGTTTGAGGTTGTACAGCCAACGCTCCTATGACGTAATTCTCTCCGATATGGGTCGCAAGGAAGATACCCACGAGGTTCCGGACGCGGGGGTTAAGCTGGTCGATGCGATTCGCAAGTCGGATGGTAATATCCCAATCGTGTTGTTTTGCAGTAACCGCGCGCGCGAGCTGTATGGTGAACGAGCCCTCGCAGCTGGCGCAAACCACATCACTTCATCTGCCGTTGAACTCTATGGGTACATTGAGTCCGCGCTAAAGGACACGGCGTCAAGTTGAACTAGGGGCTGCGCTCTTTGACCCAATTTAACAAGTGCCGGCTGGAAGCCGGCGGTCCATAAGAAAAGGGAGCCCCCATGACCAAGCGCGTCGCCAACAAAAAAGCCTTTATCACTGGCGCCGCCCAAGGTTTGGGCGCGGCGATGGCGAAAGCGCTGGCGAGCGAAGGCGCCAAGGTGGCGCTGGCCGACATCAATTTTGTCGGCGCGGAAAAACTCGCCGCCGAGCTCAACAAAACACACGGCCCGAACACCGCGTTCGCTTACGAACTTGATGTCGCCGACGAGGGCCAGTGGATCGCCGCGCTCGCCGCCGCCAATGCGGCGATGCGCGGCATTTCGGCGCTGGTCAACAATGCCGGCATCTCGCGCGGCGGCGATTTGGAACAGCTCGATTTGGACACTTGGAAGCAAGTGATGAGCATCAATGTCGATTCGGTGTTCCTCGGCGCCAAGCATGCGATGCCGTTTCTGCGCGAGAACCAGCCGGGCTCGATCGTCAACATTTCCTCGATCGCCGGCCTGATCGCCAGCCACAACAACCCCGCTTACAATGCCTCCAAGGCGGCGGTGTGGATGCTGTCGAAAAACATCGCGCTTTATTGCGCCAAGAAGGGCTGGGACATCCGCTCCAATTCGATCCATCCCACTTTTATCAGCACGCCGATACTCGATCCTTTGCGACAGCGCTTTGGCAAGGAGGAAGCCGAGGCCAAGCTCGCCCGGCAAGTCCCGCTCGGGCGCATTGGCCAGCCAGAGGAAGTGGCGATGGCCGCGCTCTACCTGATTTCCGACGAAAGCCGGTTCGTAACTGGCGCGGAGCTGAAAATTGACGGCGGTATCTCGGCAATGTGACTTGCCCAGGCGCGCGCCATGCCCAACATGGGAGCCATGTCCCCGCGCACCCTCGTTATGTCTGCCCTACTGGCTGTTTCCGCCTTGGCGCTTGCGGCTTGCGGCGATGCGCCAAGCGGGCAAGCTCAAACCGCGCCGACCGGCGGCGGGGTGGTGTTGGCATCGACGCGCAACCTGCCCGATTGGCTGCTGGTGGCGCGCCAACGCGATTGCGCCGTTGACGCGCCGGACGGCGAACGGTGCCCGCTCGGCGAAGTGCATTTCAACCAGCGCACCATCACCCGCGACGCCAACGGCTTTGCCGACATCTGGGTGCAAGCCGGCCACGGCCGACCGCAGCTCTATGAATATGAATCCGAGACCACAAGCACCAGCATCCGCTTCACCCACGAACGCATCCATTATCGCTTCAATTGCGCCGCCCAGGAATTCGCGGTGATCGAGCGCCAAATCATGGGGGCAAATGAAACCGTGGTCGCGCGCGACCAGCCGCCGGTGATTTTCCGCGCCCCACTCCACCGCTCCATCACCCATATCGTCATGCCGATCGCGTGCCGTGGCGGATGAGAATGCTGGAGCGGGTTGCGTTGAGACTGAATCGCAAAACGTTCTGCGCGCCCCCTCCCCGCGAGGGGAGGGGGCGCGCTTCAATTTGAACGGAACGCGCTCTAAGCGCCGCGGCGCTGGCAGATGATGTTGGCGAACAATAGCCGCGCGCCGGTCGCTCCCAGCGTTCGATCGACCGCCAATTGCAAGAGCCGCGTCAACACTGTGAGGTCGGGAGCGGTTTGTTCCCGGTAAAAGGTGGAGGCGTACGACGCCAACGCGGTGCGCAAGGCGTCCCGCAGACGCGGCCCATTCAGTTGCGCGCGCCGGCGCAGCGCGGCGTCGGGAATGTCGAGGCTCAGTTCGACCACGATGGTTCCCGAGCTTCGCTGACGCTGCAGGATCATGGCCGATAAGGTCTGCAGCGGGACGTAGCTCTCGGCCGCGCTGAGCCTGTCCTGACGCGCCGCCGGCGCCGGCGCCGGCGAGCCGCTGCCGCCGGCCGCCGCCGCCGGGCCGGCCAGCGCCGCGAACAATCCAAACCAAAGGGCGCGCCGCGACAGGGCCATGCTTTAAAATCAGCTGGTTGCAGCTAAAAAAGCGTGAATGGCGCGGCTTTGCCGGCTGCATAATCAGCCGCCACACCTCTCTGTGCGCCGTTTGCCTTGCGCGGCTGGGCCAGAAACGCTAGCGCCACTCATGCAACTCGTGGCGGCTTGGGGGAAGAACAATGATGGATTTTTCAGCGCCGGTGAATGCTTTCGTCGCTGGCTTTCCGGTTTTCATCATCCAGCTTGGGGCGGCATTGGGCTTGTTCGTCGCCTCGCTGATCATTTACGTGATCATGACGCCGCACCGCGAATTGGCGCTGATCCGGGCCGGCAATCCCTCGGCCTCGCTCGCCTTTGGCGGCGTTGTCATCGGCCTCGCCATACCTTTGGGCTCGTGCCTGGCGCATGCGTTCGGGCTGTTCGATTTGCTGATTTGGGGGGTGGTGACGCTATTGCTGCAATTGCTGGCGTTTCGCTTCGCTGACATGTTCCTGCGCGGCCTGCCCAAGCGCATCGCCGAGGGCGATGTCGCGGCGGCGATATTTCTGATGAGCGTCAAGATCGGCATCGCGCTGATCCTGTCCGGGGCCATCGCCGACCCCAACGTCGCCATGGTGCGAGGCGGATGAGATGCTGCGCCTGATCCCCGATTGGCTGCTCTACATCATCGTCACTCTGGTGGTGGTGGTGGCGTTGTTCCGGGTGGACAACCGCGCCAACGCGCCGGCGGCCTTGCCCGACATCCAGCGCGAGAGCGGCGGCTTCCTGCCGCCGCCGTCGGTCTACGATCCTGAAGTGCTCGTTGAAGTCGGCCCGGTAGCCTCGGGCATGGGCACCGCCTTCGCCATCTCCGCCGATGGCTGGTGGCTGACGGCGCGGCATGTGGTCGATGGCTGCGCCCGCGTTGGGCTTATCGTGTCGCGCGGCGCGGCGACGCCGGTGCGCGAAGTCAAGCGCGCGCTGTTCGCCGATCTAGCTTTGGTGCGCACCGATTACGCGCCCCCAGCGCTGGCGCTCGACACCTCGGAACGCGATTTCCAGGTTGGCCAGCGCGCCTACCATGTCGGCTTCCCGCAAGGGCATCCGGGCGAGGCTTATTCGCGCCTGATCGGGCGCGAAACCCTGGTCGCTCGCGGGCGTTACGATATTGAAGAGCCGGTCCTGGTATGGGCCGAGCTTGGGCGCACTTCCGGCTTGGGCGGCTCGCTCTCCGGCATGAGCGGAGGCCCGGCTCTAGCAGCCAATGGACAAGTGATTGGCGTCACGGTTGCGGAATCGGCGCGGCGCGGGCGAATTTACACCGCCGCGCCATCGTCCATTTTGCGCTTGCTGCGGGTTGAGCAAGTCGCCGCCGAAGGCGCGCCGACGCCGCGCTTCACGCCCGATAATTACGGCCAGCAATCTGACGATCTGCGCCGCGATCTTGCCGTCGCGCAAGTGATCTGCGTGGCGCCTGGCGATGGGCCGGCGACGTGAACCCCGCGTTCGCCGATCGCTTGCTCGACAAGGTGCGCGCCAAGAACACGCCGCTCTGCGTCGGTCTCGACCCCTTCCCCGATCGCATCCCCGCCCTGTTTGGCGATGGCCTCGCGGCGCTGCGTGCTTTCTGCGAGAACATTGTCGCCATCGCCGCCTTGCATTCCGGCGTGCTCAAACCTCAACTCGGCCTGTTCGAAGCATACGGCGCAGAAGGAGTGCGCATCGCCAACGAACTCACCACGCAAGCGCGCGCGGCGGGACTGGTGGTTATTCTTGACGCCAAGCGCGGCGACATCGGCTCCACCGCCGAGGGTTACGCCCGCGCAGCGCTCGGCCCGGCGCCGGGGTTCGACGCCGATTGCGTTACACTGAACCCCTATATGGGAATGGATTCGCTTGAGCCGTTTTTCGCCGCCGCGGAGCGCGCGGGAAAAGGCGTGGCAGTGCTGGTGCGCACCTCAAATCCCGGCGCGCGCGATCTGCAGGATCTCGACGTCGGCGGCGCGCCGCTATGGATGCGCACGGCGGAAATGATCGCGCCGGCTTGCGCGCGGCTCAAGGGCGATTGCGGCTGGTCGGGCTTGATGGCGGTCGCCGGCGCCACCTATCCGGGCGAAGCCAAGGCGCTGCGCACGACATTGCCCGAGGCATTGTTCCTGGTCCCGGGGTACGGCGCCCAAGGCGCAAGCGCCGCCGACGCCGTGGCCGGCTTCATTACAACCCGACAAGGTCGCCAGGGTGGAATCGTCAATTCGTCACGCGCCGTGCTTTACCCAAAGGCCGCGCAGGCCGCGTCCAGCTTGGCGACTTGGCGTACCGCTATTGGCGAGGCGATGGCGGCGGCGGCCTCTGAATTGCGCGCCGCCTGCGCCAATTGAGCTGGCGACAAGCGCCAGCCTTTATGGTTAATCGTCGGGTTTGTTGGGGGTCGCCCGCCTTGGGGGTTAAGCAGGGTGGCGCGCGAAGGAGGACAATTCATGCGCAAGAATTTGACGAGTTTCTTGCTGGCCGCGCTCGCACTCTTGCTGGCCGCGCCGGTTTACGCCGACGGCCCTGGTCGGCCCGGCCCGGATGTCGCCGCCGCGCCAGTTCGCGCCGCTCCGCTGCCGCCGTCGGCGACGCCCGCCCCGCCGCCTGCGGGCCGCAGCGGCGCCATCAGTTTGGCAGACGGCGATGTGTTGCTCAACCTGCCGACCGGTTATCGCTTTTATCCCGCCGAGGAAGCCTATGCTTATATGCAGCGCACGGCTGCTGCGGCGCCGGCCGGGACCGTGTTTGGTCTGCTCGCGCCCGCCGGCGCCAATGTGCGCGCGCCGGGAACATGGGCAACCGTCGTCAGTTACGACGCAATCGGTTATGTACAACCGCAAACCGCCAGCGGCTTGGCCGATTCCAATCTTGAAGCCGATGTGCGCACCGCGCGCGCTTCGCAAAACCGCATCTTCGAAGGTTTCGCCGCGCCGCCGGCGTTCGACGCGGCGACGCCGAACGTGGTGTGGGCCGAACGCGCCGCCGCGCCGGGCTCGGCCGGGTCGGACTTGCGTTACGAGCAGAAATCCCTTGGTCGCAAAGGCGTCGCTTGTCTCACCTCCATCGGCAGCGCCGACCAGCTCGGCGCTATCCAAACCGCGGCCGCCGAGATGCAAGCGATGCTTTCATTTCCCGAAGGCGCCCGTCACGCCGATTTCCAAGCCGCAAGCGACCAGGTCTCGGCCTATTCGGTGCCAGGCTTGGTCACTGGCATCGCCGCCGCCGATGTCGAAGTCGCGGAAGCCGCCGGAGAAAGCCAGACCAATGTCGGCGGCCTGGCCGGCTGGTTCCCCTGGATTGCGCTTGGCATCATCGTCCTGGCCATTGTCGGCTACATGGCGACGCGCCGCCGCAAACCCGCCGATGACGACGACGGCGCCGACGAAACCCCCGCGCAACCGGCCGCAATAAGAGCGCCGCCGCCCGCGCCACCGCCACCGCCACTGCCACCGCCACCGCCACCGCCGCCTCCTCCGCCTCCTCCGCCGTCAAGTGAAGACGGCGAGCGCAAACCAGAATAGAAGTCGCGCTCTACAAGACGCCGGCGCCCAAAATCACGGGCGCCGGCGTTGGCTTGAGAGAGGCGGAGCATGCCATGAAATTTCTGCGATTGCTGTTCGGAGTGCTGGTGTTGGCGGCTTGCGCGCCGGTGGCCAATCCAGTGAACCAGACGCCAGTCTTGATCACTTTGTCCCGCACGGCTTGTTATGGCTTTTGCCCAGTTTACAGCGTCAGCATTAGCGGCGAGGGCGAGGTGATTTATAACGGGCGCGGCTTCGTCAATGTAGTCGGCGAGCAGCGCGCGCGCATCGAGCCAGGGGACGTCGCCAATCTGCTGGCGCGCTTCGACGCCATCGGATTTTCCAATCTGCGCGACGCTTACCGCGCGCAAATCACCGATCTGCCCACCTACACCATCACGCTCGAGCGAGGCGGCCAGCGCAAATCCGTGCTCGATTATGGCGGCGTCGGCGCGGGCATGCCTGAAGCCGTGCGCGGGCTGCAGGATGAAATCGACCGCGTCGCCGGCACGGCGCGTTGGGTGCTGCGCGATGGCGAACCGGTGCGCACGCCGCCGCAGAAATGAGGCTCAGCCGGCAAAGCCACCGGAATCGAGGAACGCTTGCTCCGCTGGCGTTGTGGTCCGCGCGAGCGCGGCGTTACGGTGGGGGAAGCGGCCAAAGCGAGTGATCACGTCGCGATGCAGGCGGGCGTATTTGGTGTAACCCTCATCGCCGGTAGCCTCGAACAATTGCACGGCGCGCGCCTGCTGACTTGCGTCTTCTGCGTGCTCGAACGGCAGATAGAAAAAAATCCGCAGCGGCATCGGCGTGGCGCGATCATGGCTGGCATTCACCGCCCGGTCGGCTGCGCGTTGCGCCAGCGGATCGGCGGCGAAAGCGTGCGCCGAGCCGCGATAGATGTTGCGCGGGATCTGGTCGAGCAGCAGGATCAGCGCCAGCGCGCCCTCGGCGCCCTCCTCCCAAGCCGCATATTCGCCGCGCGCCGCCGAATGATGCGCGCCCTCAAAGCGCGCACGCAACTCGTTGTCGAAGGCGGGATCTTTCTTGAACCAGGCGGCAGGGCCGGCGGTGGACCAGAACCGAACGATCAGTTCAGGAGTCATCCGCAGACAGCGTCAAACCGTGACGACATCTGGCTCAACGCCAGCTCGAGGCGCTCGCGCCAGTCTTCGTCAGCGCTTGCCGCTGCCAGCGTGGCAAGCTGAAGCAGCGCCAATGCCGAGCTCCGGCTCCTTGTAGGCATCGGCCAGTTCAGCGACGGCCCGCGTGCGCTTGGTGAAGTGCGCAACGCCCTTGCCGGAATTGGCGGCGGCTGCGTGCACGCGCAATTGGCGCAGCGCCGAGCCAAGCGAGGGAGCGTCCTTGGCTGGCCCCTCGAGCCGGCGCTCGCCAAAGCGCAGCGTCGGTCGCTGCTTGCGCCGATCGAGGCCGAGATAGTCCTTCTGGTCGATCCAGCGCATTCCCCAGGAAAGCGCGGAAACAATGTACAAATCGTAAATGGCGCGGAGTGGAGGTGTCGGCCGGGTGGCCGGAGTATACGGGGCTAGTCCTGGTTTGCCTCGCGAATGTGGTTGAAGTTAAAGACTGCCCGACCGTTTCGTTGCGCAGCCAGGAACAAGTCGAGATCCGAAGTAGGAAGCGGTATTCCGTCAGGCTTCAATTCAAGCAAGGCTGTGTCAGCTAGGCCAAGTCTCAAGAATTCATTGCGCGCGCCAGCACTCGCGCTGGCGACATAAACCTCCACTGTCTTTCCAATCATCTCCCGCATTACTTGACCAACTCTGTCTCTTGCCGGTTCCGCAATTTGCCGTGCTAGGTTCGGGTTTCAGTCCACACGTTGGGTGTGACAATGATCGGCGAGTGCAAGTCTAGGATGCTCGCAAGCAGATCAAAATCGGCAACGGAGTATTCACGCAGACGCTTATGCTTTGCTAGGAAATCCTTCGACGCCAAGCCTTCCACGAGCAGCACCAGCAGATTTGTATCGATGGCGAGCGGTTTCATCTCTTACGCTGGCGACGCGATAAGCGTGCGCTCCTTCACAGACAGTACCGCTTTGTCGCCGTCTGAAATCTTGACAACCTTATAGGATCGCTTCGGCCCAACAGGCGGTAGAAATCCAGCGAGGGTGCCTCCGTCTGGCGCGTCCCAGGGCCGGGAAAATCCAATCGTGATGGACCAACTCTTGCTCTTGTCCTCGAAAGCAACCTCCTCAAGGCCGAGATTGGTTATCCTCTCATCGGCAAACAGCTCGCGTACATATTGTTTGGCAAGGCCCACTGCCTCTTTGACTTCCATAAGGCGACTCCATTTTTCTCACAGCATGCACTTTCGGAATTCGCTCGTCCGACTGACAGCTCTACGCACATCCTCGTGCAGCGGGCCTTTTGGCGACATGTCCCTGACCTCCCCGTCGAGCAATTCGAATTTCGCGTCCGGATTGGCCACGCCTTTCTCGATCAGCGCCCAGATCTGGGCGACGGTAAATTTGGCCTTTGGCCATTGGGCGGCGAGAACGGGAGCGTTCATGGCCGCACTATAGCATGGAAGCGGGCGCGTGGGGAGGCTAGGAAGGAGGCCTAACCAGGAGACGCGCTCATGCCCTCACTGCAAACCCCGATCAATTCCGGCTTCGGCGCACGCACCGAGGCGAGCGATGCGCTTGGCGGCGCAAGGCTCGATGGCAAGCTCGCCATCGTCACTGGCGGCGCCTCGGGCATTGGCCTTGAAACCACAAAAGCCCTGGCGGGCGCCGGCGCGCGCGTGATCGTTGCTGTACGTGACATTGAGCGAGCGCGCGCGGCTTTGGCGGGCGTCGCCAACATCGAACTGGCGGCGCTCGACCTGATGGACCCAGCCTCTATCGCCGGCTTCGCGCAATCCTTCATCGCCAGCGGTCGCAAGCTTGACATATTGATCAACAATGCCGGCATCATGGCGGCGCCGCTGACGCGTGACGCGCGCGGGTACGAGGCGCAATTCGCCACCAATCATCTCGGGCACTTCCACTTGACGGCGCTTCTGTGGCCGGCGCTGACAGGCGGCGCCCGCGTCGTCACAGTGTCCTCGCTCGCGCATCGGGTGTGCGGCGTGGATCTGGACGATCCAAGTTTCGAGCGCGGCGCTTACGACAGGTGGCAAGCCTACGGACGCGCCAAATCCGCCAACGCTTTGTTCGCCGTGGCGCTGGATCGGCGCGGGCAAGCCCATGGGGTGCGCGCCTTCAGCGTTCACCCTGGCGGCATCGCCACCGCCCTGCAGCGTTACATGCCAGACGAGGAAAAGCGCGCCATGGGCTTCATGGACGCGGAAGGCCGGATCAGCGATCGCTTCAAGACCCCATCGCAAGGCGCCTCTACCAGCGTCTGGTGCGCGGGCAACGCGCAACTCGCCGGCATGGGCGGGGTCTATTGCGAAGATTGCGACATCGCCGCGCCGACATCGAGCGGCGCCAAGCCCGGCCCCGGCGTGCGCGCCTGGGCGATCGACCCGGAAATCGCCGAGCAGCTTTGGAGCTTGAGCGAGAGGATGACGGGCGTGAGGTTCGCGGTGTAGCGGACTCTAAAGCTTGGTGATTGGGAGCGCGGGCCTCCGGCCCGCATGGCGCTACATACTGCAGGGTGCGACGCCATGCGGGCCGGAGGCCCGCGCTCCCAATCACCACCCACTCAAACCAGCCTGATTTCGCGCAGGCGCTGCATCAGGAAATCTTGCGCATTGATCGGCGTTGTGTAGCGATTTGGATTCGCGGAGGTGATGCAAGCGGGCAGCGTTTCGATCAGAAAATCCGGCGCGAAGTGCAGAAAGAATGGGATCGAATAACGCGGCAAATGCGCGCGTTCGGGCGCCGGGTTGACGTACGCGGTGCGAGGTGGATGGCAATTGATGATTGGTCAGCCGTTGCAGCATGTCGCCGATATTGACCACCAGCGCGCCCTCGGGCGGATTGACGTCGATCCAAACGCCTTCGCGGGTCAGCAATTGCAGGCCGGCCTCTTCGGCGCCGAGCAGAAGCGTGATGACGTTGATGTCCTCGTGCGCGGCGGCGCGGACGCCTTCAGGGTTTGGCGGCATCGGCGGATAATGCAGCAAGCGCAGGATGGAATTTCCATCGCGCACGCTGGCGTCGAAAAAATCCGACCGCTGGCCAAGATAAAGCGCGATCGCCGCGAGCAGGTCCTTACCCAGAGAATCGAGCGCGGCGAACAGCCCATAAATTTCGCTGCGAAACGCTGGAATTTCCCGTGGCCACAAATTTTCCGGCATCGACGCGCGGAAGCGGTGGCTCGCGGGCAATTCGCGCCCCACATGCCAGAACTCCTTCAAATCGACCTTGTCGGCGCCTTTGGCCGCTTCGATGCCGAACGGCACATAACCGCGTTGCCCCGCCCCGCCGATCACATGATAGCGGCGCTTGGCTTCTTCCGGCAGGGCGAAAAACGCCTTGGTCGCCGCAAGCGCGCGGGCAATCAGTCCCGCATCGAGGCCATGGTCGCGCACAATCGCAAACCCATGAGCCTCGAAACTTTCACCCAAGTCGCGCGCAAAGCCGCCCGAGCCCGCTTCGCGCATGGACACGCTGGAAAGAGAGGTGAGAGTCGCCATTGCCCATGCTCGCGCCGCAGGCCTCCGCGCGCAATCCCCGTGCGCAAACCATTAAGCCTTCGTTTACCATTCCAACACGAACCTCGCCGCTCAATTCCAAGGCCAATTCCAAAGAGGGTCCCCCATGTTGTTTTTCGGCTTGCATTCCTGGCGCGGCGCAAAGCGGGCGGCGCTACAAGTTGAAATGCGCCCTCAGCAAGCGCGCTTTTCCCGAGCCAGGAGTTGGAGGTGTTTACGTATTCGTCCGCCGGCGCTTTGCGTTTTTCCTCGAGCCGCTCTATGTCGGCAAGGCGCACGATCTGCGCAACCGCTTGCTGGGACACGAAAAATGGGGCCGGGCTTATTGGTATTACGGGGCCACCGAGCGCTATCTTTTATATCCAATCCGAGACGAGGTGGATCGTCGGCGGATCGAGGAGGACCTGATCAAGGGTCTGATGCCGCCGATGAACGATGTCCGAAATCGGCAGCGCCGACCCGGCCAAGGCCGCCAAGCGCGCCGCCGAACTAAAGCGCTGGTTTGACATGCGGACCTGGTGGGGCGGAAAGAGCTCGGCAGCGCGAGCGGCTTGACCCCGACGCCCGCCCGGGCGAGAGCCGGGTGATGAGCGAGGCAGAGGAAACCGAGGCCCCGGAATCGCCCTAAGGGGCTCTCCGCGAAGCTTGCGGATTTCGTGAACAATATGGATGCCCGCGCCTGGCGCGCGGTGGGCGTTTCGCTGGCCATGGTGGCGGCGGTGGGGGTCATGCTGGTGATCGGCCGGCTCTATTATGGCGACCAGATCGAGGCGTTCATCGATTCAACCCTGGGTGAGGCCCGGCGGGGAAATTGGGGGCTGCTCGCCACCATCTTGATCTTCACGCTCACCGCCTACGTTGGCGCGCCGCAGATCGTCTTGATCGGCGCCTGCGTGGTGGCGTTCGGGCCGGAGCGCGGATTTTGGTTCGCCTGGATCGCCACCGTCGTTTCGGGCGTGGCCACGTATTTCAGCGGCAGGCTCGCCAGCGCGCAAACGCAGAAGCGCTTCGGCGGCGCCACGGGCGGTCGCTTTACCCGCTTCATGGGCAAAAACGCTTTTCTCGCCAGCCTGATCGTGCGCTCGCTGCCGACCGCGCCGTTCATCGTCGTCAACATGGCGTTCGGCGCGGCGCGGATGAATTTCTGGGCCTTCATCGCCGGGCTTACGCTTGGGCGTCCTGCCTAAGACCGCGATCGTCGCTTTTGCCGGCGATGGCATTATGGACGCGCTCGAAGGCAAGCTCGGCTCCGCCGCCATCATGGGCGTGGCCGCGATTGGGCTCTGGGTGCTGGTGATCGTCATCGTGCGCCGCCTGGTGCGACCGGACAAGGAAGCAGCATGAACAAACTTATTTTCGCGCTGACCCTCGTCATGGTCGCCTGCGCGCCGATCGCACCGGCGCAGGACCAAGGCTACGGCGCAAACCCGGCCTTGCCCGCGCCGGAAAAAGCCGGCCTGCCGGTGATCAATGTCGCCCGCGCCGTGGGCTGGCCCGCAGGCGCTGCGCCAAGCGCGCCGGATGGCTTTGTAGTGAGCCGTTTTGCCGAAGACCTCGACCATCCACGCTGGATTTACCTCGCGCCCAATGGCGACGTAATGGTGGCGGAATCCTCCACCGCGCCGTCGCGCGGCGGCGGCATAACCGGCTGGGTCGCCAACAGCATGCAGCGCCGCGCCGGCGCCTTCGCCGAAGGGCCAGGCCGCATCCTTCTGCTGCGCGATACCGACCATGATGGCGACGTCGATGAACGTCACGTGTTCGCGGAAAACCTGAACCAGCCGCTCGGCATGGTCATTCTCGGCGATCATTTCTACGTGGCTAATTCCGATGCGGTGTTGCGTTTTGCCTATGCCAGCGGCGCGACCAGCATATCGGGCGCGCCCGAACTGGTGCTGCAATTGCCCTATCGCGCCGGCGACAATGGCCATTGGACGCGCAATCTGATCGCCAGCCCCGGCGGCGACAAACTCTATGTCTCCGTCGGCTCGGCCAGCAACATCGCCGACGGCGGCATGGAGGCCGAGGAAGGCCGCGCGGCGATCTGGGTGCTCAATCCCGATGGCTCGGAGGCGCGGGTGTTTGCGTCGGGCTTGCGCAATCCCGTCGGCATGGATTGGGCGCCGGAATCCGGAGTGCTGTGGACGGCCGTGAACGAGCGCGACATGCTGGGCGATAATCTCGTGCCCGATTACATGACCAGCGTGCGCGACGGCGGCTTTTATGGCTGGCCCTATTCCTATTACGGCGGCAACGTCGATGCGCGCGTACGGCCGCAACGGCCCGATCTGGTGGCGACGGCTTTGGCGCCGGATTATGCGCTTGGCGCGCACACGGCGTCCTTGGGTTTGCATTTTTACCGCGGCGCGGCGTTGCCGGCCCAGTTTCAAGGCGGCGCGTTTGTCGGCCAGCACGGCTCGTGGAACCGCCGACAGCCTGCCGGCTACAAAGTGATCCACGTTCCGTTTGCAGCCGGCGCGCCGTCAGGACCGCCTGAAGACTTCCTGACCGGCTTCCTCAACGCGCGCGGCGAAGCCCAAGGCCGCCCAGTCGGGGTGGCCGCGGATGCCACCGGCGCAATCCTGGTGGCCGACGATGTCGGCGACATTATCTGGCGCGTCGCGCCGGTTGGCTAAATAAGGACAAATTGCTTGACGCGCGCGCCGGCGCGGGGTCTTGGGGCGTTCGTAAACCCGCGCGCGGAGTCGGCCGATGAGCATCGAGGAGGAAGCGCCGGCCGCAGCGCGCATGGCGCCTTCGGAGGACGCCCATTTCACCGCCGGCGTCATCGGCGCGGCGGGCGATCACGACGCGCCGCTGCTGCGGCGGATGCTGGCCAATCTCGATCCCGCCGATCTTGCCGACGTCATCGAGCACGTGCCGCTCGAAACCGCGCGCACCATCGCCAAGCTGGTTGGCCGCGAATTTCCGGCCGAGTTCCTGGCCAATCTGTCCTGGGAGCGGCGCGAGGAAATCCTGCCGCAGCTGCCGGCCGAATACGTCGCCCGCACACTTGGCGAGTTGGATACTGACGACGCCGTCGCGGTCGCCGAGGACATTGACGAAAGCCAGCTCGGCGCCGTGCTCGCGGCGGCGGATGAAGACACTCGTCACGTTGTCGAGGAAGCATTCTCGTTCGACGAGGAAACCGCCGGACGGCTGATGCAGCGCGAGTACGTCGCCGCCCCCGAGGGCGCGACCGTCGGCGAAGTGATCGATCGCATGCGGGCGGAGGCGGCGGAATTGCCGGATGTCTTTTTCGAGATCTACGTGGTCGATCCGATGATACGCCCAGTCGGCGCGGTGAACGTCTCCAAGCTGATGCGCGCCGTGCGCGGCACCCGCATCGCCGACATCATGCAGCCCCTGAAAGCCTTGGTGCGTCCCGAGATGGACCAGGAAGAAGTGGCGCACACGTTCCAGAAATATCACCTCGCCTCCGCTCCCGTCGTCGATGAGGCCGGCCGGCTCACCGGCACGGTTACCGTCGATGACATCGTCGATGTCATCAGCGAGGAAGGCGAGGAGGATTTGCTCAAGCTCGCCGGCGTCAGCGAAGCGGCGCAGACCGACAGCGTGCTGCGCACCGTGCGTGCGCGTGCGCCTTGGCTGCTGGTAAATTTGGCCACCGCGCTTTGCGCCTCATGGGTGATCCAATCGTTCCAACAATCGATCGCGGAATTGGTTACGCTGGCCGTGCTGATGCCGATTGTCGCTTCCATGGGCGGCAATGCCGGGACGCAAGCCTTGGCGGTCGCCGTGCGCGCCATCGCCTCGCGCGATCTCACCGAAGCCAACGCGCCGCGCTACATTTTGCGCGAGACGCTGACGGCGCTGACCAACGGCGCGGTTTTCGCATGCGTGCTCGCCAGCGTGGTTGCGATTTGGTTTCAAAACGGCGCGTTGGCTTTGGCGATTGCGCTGGCGGTGATGGTCAATTTCACCTGCGCGGGGCTCGCTGGCATCCTGGCGCCGCTCACGCTGCGCCGCTTCGGCGCCGACCCGGCGGTATCGTCCTCGGTGTTCGTCACCTTCGTCACCGACGTGGTCGGTTTCCTGGCTTTCCTCGGATTGGCGACGTTGATCCTTTTGAGTTGAAGCCGTTTACAATTCGCTAACCGAGAGAATGCGCGGCGCGGGACTTGCCTGTCACGGGAAGGCCGCCGCCCCTTGCGATCCGCAATGGGACAGCGGCGCCGTCTTGGGGGCGCTCCGCCAATGCCGTTTACTATTTCACCGGCTGGATTTAAGCTGGTACAACATTTCGAGGGCTTTCGCGCGGCCCCGATGGCGCTCGCCGACGGCGACTGGCTCGTCGGCTATGGCCATTTGCGCGCCGAGGCGGGCGAAGCGATCGGCGAAGCGGAGGCGGCAGCCTTGCTGGCGCTCGATCTGGCCCCGTTCGAACGCTTGGTGAGCGCGGCGGTGACGCAAAAGCTGGCGCAGTCGCAATTTGACGCCCTGGCGTCGTTTGCGTTCTCGATCGGCGAGGCGCCGTTCGTGAGAAGCGAAGCGCTCCGCAAGGTTAATGCCGGCGATTTTATCGCCGCCGCTTGCGCCCTCGATGCCTGGCGCAAGCGCGAGATTGACGGCGAAGTGCAGGTCAGCGCCGCGCTTGTGGCGCGCCGAGCGGCGGAGAAAGCGCTGTTGCTGAAAGACGTCGCGCACGCCCCCGCGCCCTCGGCGCTGGCGCGCGCGCAGCTGGACCATGCGGCGGCCATCCTGGGCGCGAACTCTTGGTCAAGCGCCCGCGCCAGCGACGGAAACATTGCTGTTAACGCAAGTCGAAGCCGGCGACGCTCGCGACACCTATGTCGCACGCGCTGCGCCGCGCGATAAATTTTACGCAGTGGTCGAGCATGGCGGGCTCTTGGCTCTGTTTGCGTTTGGCATCGGGCTGGTTTCGATCGGGACCACGATGCTGCTGTGCAGCGCCGGCGATTTTGTCGATGCGGTCGCCGGCGCGGCGATCACCGGGCCCGGACTGGCGGCGGTGCTGCTTGCGGGGTTCGGCTATTGGCGCGGACCAAAACTCGCGCCGATGAAGGCTCTAACCTAAACAGCCGAAGGGCCGCGCCGGCGTCCCGGGCGGCCCTTCCATTGTCTGTCCCTGCGGGACTGGCGCTTTAGCCGCGTCCCCCCATGGTGGTGGTCCGCGCCTGAAAACTTGTCCCTAACGGGTGACAATGAGACATGGACACCTCCTTTCTGAAGCCGGCGCCAATCGCCGGAAACCGCAAGATAAACCGCTTCGCGCGCGGTGAAAAGCGCCATGGCTAACAAACGACCGCCGCAGCTTAACTCGCCGGCGGTATGATTGCGCAGAAAATGCGATTGCCGGCGCCGCCTATGGGCTGGCTCAGCTGATCGTCGGCATTGGCGTGGATCACGAGAGCAGCGCCGTCCGCGTCGCGCAAGGCCACGCGCCCGTCCGCCGGAACGGCCGACAGCGTCACCAAGGGTGAGAACAATTCCGCCGACGGCGTGACCGTTTCCGCAACAAGGAAATTGGGCAGATCGCCCGCTTCGGGCCCGGCCGCGTTTAGCAGACCGTGGCGACCGTCGCCTCGACCGGCGTGCGCGCCCGCGCTGGTGAAGCTAGGCCCGGAGCAATCGCCATGTTCATGAAAATGGATTCCGTGCCAGCCCGGCGAAATCGCGCCCGTGACATTGAGGGCGATGAACACCCCGCGGGGCGTCTCCCACAGGCGCGCGCCGCCCGAATCGGCGCCGCCCGCGTCCACGAAATTGATCTGCAAGTCCGGCGCGCGCGCATATGCCGGCGGAACGACATAACTCGGATTGTTGACGGCGCAAGCGGACGCGAGGGTCGCGGCCAACAGCACGGCCAGAGCGGCGAAACGCATGCGGGACCTCCCTGGTTCGGCGGCATTGGCGCGCGCCTTGGTCATGGATTGTAGCGACAATAATTATTGGCCGGATAGCTAAATCTCACGGCCCCGCCAGGCTCAGCGAGCCGAGATAAGTCGCTTGGTCTCCGGCCATCGCCACGCAGGCATTGCTGGACGCGCCATCGGGAAAGCAGAACAACGGACCCTGCGCGCCGCGCGCGGCTTCGTAGCGCGAACGCGGCGCGGCGGGCTGGAAGTTTGACGGATGCGCCGCGCCCGCGGGCCAGGGCGGCAGCGTATCGGCGGTGGGAATTTCCGCGGCGTTCTGAGCCCAGCCGTCGAGTTCGGCGCGCAATCCGGTCTGGTCGTTGGCGGGATTGAAGGCGAGCGGAACATCGCCAATCGCATAAGCGCGCTCGAACAGCACGACGCCATCGCGCGTTTCGATGCGCATGGTCGCCGTTGCATCGGCGCAAGTCTCACCGGCCGCCTCCGCTTCGATCACATAATATTGGCTGCCCACCGCCGACCAATCGTGCGACGCCTGGCCTGTACAACCGGCATAGGCGCGCGCGGGCGGCGGCGGCGGTTCACTCGCGGCCTGTTGTCGCGGCGGCGCGCATGCCGCCAAAATCGCAAATGCCAACGCCGCGCTTACACGTCTCATTCAAGTCTCCGATTGTTCAATCAATTATCGGCCGAAGCTCACGATCATGGCCGCGCCGTTCGAAGCGGATTCGATCGCCAGACACTGGCTGACATCGACATGCGCCGCGTAACATATCAAATTCACATCGCGCGCGCGCAGGCTCTCATAAGCGGCGCGGCCGAGATTGGTCCGGTAAATCGCGGCCTCGGCATTCTCCTCAAGGACGGCGGCTTGTTCGCGCCATTGCGGCAAGGTTCCAGATCGTATGAGGCTGACATCGGCCCACGATTCAAGGAAGCGATCCATGTCATCGAAGCTGACCGGCGCGGGATTTTCGGGCAGCGCCCCGCCTGTGACCATGGATTGATAGTCGGAGACATAAGTCCAAAGCACTTCGCCGTTGGCATTGCTGATGACAAGCGTCAGCGCGGCGTGCGCGCAAGCCGGCCCTTCGGCGTTTGCGGTAATCGTATCCGGCGCCGCCGGGTTGGACCAAGCCGCGGTTTCGGTAGCGACGCGCGCGCAGGCTTTCGGCCCCGCCGGCCGCTCCTGTCCGCACGCACTCAAGGCAAGCGCCGCACATGCGAGCGCGAAAAATCGCATGGGTGGCCCCTTTGAAGCGGAAGTATAAGGGCGGCGAATTGCGACGTCAGCAAGGCTAATCAGCGGCTTCCAGCGCGGAAACCGCGGCGAATTGACCTCTTTCCACCGGCGCTTGAAATAAGCCGTGCGGACTTTGCAGCGCCGCCACCGCAGCCTCATAGCCAGCGGCGACCGCGTCGTCGAAACATTTCCAATCCCTCATGTCGATATGGGGCATGTCCGGCACGATCAACAAATCCGCGCTGGAACGCCCCTCCCAGGGATCGACGGCGAGCGTCGCCGCGCGCATGAGCAGCGATGCAATGGGCGGCGCCGACTGAAATCCGTGTCCAGCCACCCATTTAAAAAACCCTGGCGGATCGCGGAAATCCTCAAGGTCTATGCCGTCGCGCTGCGCCACATCGACGCCGATGATCGGGCCGCGGTGCAAATCCTTCAGCACATCGACAGGGAAATTCTTGAGCACCGCGCCATCGACCAACAAGCCGCCGCCTGGCTCGACCACCGGCGGTAAAATCCCAGGCAGCGAAATCGACGCGCGCAGCGCCCGGCGCAGCAGCCCGCCATTGTGAATGCGCGAGGCGCCGGCGACTAAATCGGTAGAGACGGCAAAATACGGCACGCCGAGATCTTCGATCAGGGTTTCGCCGAAATGCTCCTGCAAGCGGTCCTCCACCCGCCGCCCCCGCACCAGCCCCACCACTGGCAAGACGTAATCGCCCAGAGGATTGCTCTCGACGAAAGCCTTGCGGATGCGGGTCTCGAGTTCGTCGTCGCTCCAGCCCATGGCGACGCAGGCGGCGATAATCGCGCCCATCGACGTGCCGCCGATCACGTCAAGCGGCAGCCCCGCCTCGCGCAAGGCGCGCACCACGCCAATATGCGCATAAGCGCGCGCGCCGCCGCCGGACATCACCAGACCGATCGAGCGCCGCGCGATGATACGCGCCAAACGCGCCGCGTCGTCGTCTTCGAGCCCGCGCCAATGGAACAAGCGCGAAGCCTCGCAAGCGTCGCGCCATTCGTTGGTGGTGGCGGCTTTGCGATCCATGCCGTGATGCAGCAGGATCACGTCGACCAGCCGGAATTGCCGCGCGGGCGAAGGTTCTTCCGCCGGCAAAATCGGCAACGACGGACGCGCATCGGCGCGGGCGAAAAACCAGAGCCGGTCGGCTTGTCGCAAACAAGTGCGAAACCAGCGCGTGTCGGCAATCGGCGAGACCAAGAACACAGCGTCGTTCTTGCGCTCGAGGGCGTCGAACCAGGCGCTGTTGAGGCCTTCGTCGGAGAGCGTCGCCTCGTCCTCCTCGGTGACGATCACCGCACGCGCGCCGAGGCGCTTGAGCGCCGCCTGCAGCGTGCGCGCGCGCAGCTTGATATCGATCGTCGGCGAAGTGGCGATCAGCGCGTAGACTTTGGGATCGGCGCGCGGGCTGGTTCGCGGGGTCGAGCGGGCGCGGGCCAGCATCAAGCGGGCGATGTGGCGCATCAGGGTGGGGTGAGCCTGCACCAGGCGTTCGAATGCTTCCGGTGCTAATTTAAGCACTTCGCTATCGCGCATCGCGAATACGCTGGAGGAATGCGGCTCGCGCGCGATCAGCGCCATTTCACCGACCGGCTCGCCAGGCCGGATATAGCCGAGCAGCTGGTGTTTGCCCGCCTCCCCCGGGCGGAAAGCGGCTAAAGACCCCGAAATCAGGAACCAAACCCCGTCTGGCGGCTCCCCGGCGTTCAGCAATGGCGCTCCCGAGGGAACCGAGAACCACTCGGTTTCCTCATCCATCGCCGCCAGCAGGGCTGGCGCGGCGGCATCGAGGAACGGGATGTCTGCCAGGCTCGGTTTCATGGGACTGGGTACACGATAGACCCGCCAGGTTAAGGCGCAATGACGCGCGGAGGGATCAGACCCCCCGGACCGCCGGCTTCCAGTCGGCAAGCCACAATCCCCCGCCGCTGGCCTGCTGAAGGCCGGCGGTCCGGGGGGCTCGACCGCGGACTTGACACCATTCATCATTCGCTTCTTGCTATTCGCATGACAGATTGCTTCTCCCTCACCACCTCCAATTCCATCGCCCACATCGTGCTGAACCGCCCCGAGGCGCTCAATGCGAT
The DNA here is from genome assembly GCA_963732745.1 of uncultured Alphaproteobacteria bacterium. Taxonomy (GTDB): domain Bacteria; phylum Pseudomonadota; class Alphaproteobacteria; order Caulobacterales; family Aquidulcibacteraceae; genus Vitreimonas. Next base: position 186,041 of record CAVTAT010000013.1, read on the forward strand.
GAACCGCGAGTTCTGGAATGAGTCATCGCGGTGAATCTGACTGGATCCTTCAATACGATACAGCCGGTCATTCCCGACATGCTCGACGCCGGCTTCATCACGGGGCAGCAGATTGGCGTCAACGGCGGCTGGTATGTCTGATGTCGGTCCACTGGCAGCGCCGTCGGCAAGAAGAAACTAAATGGCAAGCGCAATTGAGAAGCTCACGAGTTTGGTCGATGCGGAAAATGTCTATGACATTCCGCACGCGGAGGTGTTGCCTGTTCAACTCGAAGCCGCCGCCGAGCGGTTGGAGACTAGGGCTGGCAGAATCAAACTTCTCGCCAACCGGGCAGAAACAGCGGGCCTGACAACAATTCGAGAGGAGTTCGATCTCGTCCCGCTGCTGTTCGCCCACACCGCCTATAAGAGCTATGCGGAGTCCTGGCTAACCGATGGCAAGTGGGATCGGATGGGCAAATGGCTGGAAACAGTCTCTGCTTATCCAGTGCGGGGCGTCGATACGAATGGCGTCCAAGGCATCGACGACTGGCTGGAACGTTTAAAACCGGCGGGCCATTTTTTGGCTTGCTCCAGCGGCACCACTGGGAAACCTGCGATCCTGACGTCCGTGCAGGCGGACCGGGATTTCGCCAAGCGTGCGGCGGTCGTATCCTTTGCCTGGGGTGCGGGCGTGAAGCCCGAAGGCGATCGCAAGATAGTTTGGTCTGTCGCCTAATAGCAATAACGCGCGCAACAACGACATCAGAGAAGCGCTTATTGAGGCATTCAGTTCGCACGAGGCTATGTACGATTTTCCGATCCCGCCGATCACGGTCGGTCAGATCAGTGACATGGTTGCGTTGCGCCGCAAGATCGCCGCAGGCGAAGCTCGCCCAGCCGAATTAACCGCGTTCGAGCGTATTTCGGCTAAGAGGCAGGCCGCCATGGAAGGCGCTCTAGGCGGCGCCATCGATGCACTCATTGCGAGCCGCGACGAAAAGCTCTTAGTCACGGGTATGTGGGCGCCGCTGTACAAAATTGCCGAAGGCGTGCGTGCGCGCGGCTACAGCACTAAGGATTTTTACGCCGACAACGCCATGTTCGTCGGCGGCGGCCTCAAAGGCGCGACGCTGCCGTCAAACTATAAAGAGTTCATCTTGGAGACATTCAACGTCCGACCGGAACGTCTCTATCACTTCTACAGCATGCAGGAACTCAATACGCCCTTCCCGATGTGCAGCGCCGGGCGCTATCACGTCGCGCCATGGGTCATGTTGTTGATGCTGGATCAGAGCGGCGAGAACCTGCTCGACACCTCTAACGGTGAGGTCGAGGGGCGTGTTGCCTTCTTTGATATGTCTTTGGACGCACGCTGGGGCGGGGTGATCTCCGGCGATCTCATCTCCGCCGATTACGGCCGATGTCCGTGCGGTCACCAGGGGCCGACGATCAAGGACAACATCACGCGTTATTCCGATCTGCCGGGGGGCGACAAAATCAGCTGTTCTGGAACCATCGACGCTTATGTGCGAGGTGAAGCATGACCGCCGCTCTCAAACAGGAAGCTGACGCGGCTGGCGAGACAGCGCTCAACGCTCATTTCTTTGTGCAAGGAAAACTTGCGCAGGGAAGCGCCGTGCGTCACCGCTCGCGCGATCTCGGCGCGGACTTCACCACGCCCGCCATCGATCTGGATGCGTTGGTCATGCCGCGCTCCGAGATGCCGCCGCTTCTGAACACGCCACTTTCAGAAATCATCGACTTTTTGGTGGAAACGGGCGAGCGCCTGAAACTTGAGCGTAATACGCATATGCAGGAATGTCTGAGCCTGCTGGCAGCCACCAACCCGCTGCCCCGCCGCGTGGTCGAAAATCTCTATCGTTTCGCGCCACTCATTCTGGCGAGGGAAGGGTTGGAGTCGATGGTCAACTCCAGCTTCTCTGATCCCGCCGTTCTCGACGGGTGGGTATCGCGCACCGATGCCCTCGGCAACACGGGCTCGGTTCGCGCCTTCCCGCCGCGCATGGTCCACATACTGGCGGGAAATGCTCCAGCAGGATGCATCGCATCCATCGCTCAAGGCGCTCTAGTCAAGGCGATCAACTTATTCAAAATGCCGTCCAGCGATCCGTTCACGTGCGTGGCCGTTCTGCGCACCATGGCTGAGATCGATCCGAACCACCCGGTTGTGCGGTCGATGTCAGCGGTCTACTGGCGCGGTGGGGATCAAGCTATCGAGCCAACCCTCTATCGCCCCCAATATTTCGACCGGATCGTTGCCTGGGGCGGTGGCGATGCAATCAGGAACGTCATCAAATACCCTTGGGCCGGGAATCCAATTGATTTCCTTCGACCCGAAGACATCGATCTCGATGATCGGGCGTGAGGCCCTCGTGTCGGATGAGAGCATCGCCGATGCAGCCGAACGCACCGCTGAGGACACGACTGTCTATAATCAGGAAGCTTGTCTCGCTAGCCGGTTTGTCTTCATTGAGGGCGACCGCCCGCAAGTCGAAGCGTATTGCGCCAAATTGGTGGCACAACTCGGCGTGGATCGCGAGTTCGCCTCCGCCGTGGCGCCGCTGCCTCCGCTCGATGTCCGCGAGGAGATCGAGGTGATGCAAGCCATGGGCGACGACATCAAGGTGTGGGGTCGCTTTGACGGTCGCGGTTTGGTGATTCTTTCTGATCAACCTGTGGATTTTCATCCCACTAATAAGACTTCCAACGTTGTCATGGTTCGCTCGCTTGATGACGCGGTGCGTTATGTCAACGTCGCCACGCAGACGATAGGCGTCTGGCCGCCCGAGCGAAAAATCGGCCTGCGGGAACAGTTGGCAAGCGCAGGCGGTCAGCGGGTTTGTCAGCTGGGCACCGCCAATAGGCATGTCGCGGGCGGTCCGCACGACGCGATGTACCCCTTGCAGCGCTTTGTGCACTGGATGGGCGATGACGACATCCGCGTGCAAGACCGCTGAGCATTGGTGAATACAATTGTTGCCCCCACCCCGGACCGCCGACATCTTGCCGGCACGCCACATGTGTCAAGCCTACAGGCCTGTGGAAGTTGAGCCGTCGCTTGCCGGCTGGAAGCCGGCGGTCCGGGGTGGCGCGATGGGCGGGCGCGATGGGCGGGCTTGACTTTTTCGCCATTCGCTTCTCGCTCTTCGCATGACCAAATGCTTCTCCCTCACCATCGCAAACGCAGTAGCCCACATCGTGCTGAACCGGCCCGAGGCGTTCAACGCGATGAACCGCGATTTCTGGAATGAGCTGCCGGCGCTGGTGAACGAGATCAGCGACAACGCCAAAGCCCGCGTGATTGTGATTTCGTCCACCGGCAAGCACTTCACCGCCGGCATGGATATTTCCGTGTTCAGCGATGGCGGCGGTATCGCGGCTGCGGGCGGCGACGCCTATGCGCGCGCCGAAGCGTTTCGGCATTTTGTGAAATTGTTGCAGGACAGCTTCTCCTGCCTGGAAGCAGCGCGCATGCCGGTGATCGCGGCGATCCAAGGCGGCTGCATCGGCGCGGGCGTCGATATGACCAGCGCCTGCGATATTCGCTTTTGTACAGAGGACGCGTTTTTCCAGATCGCTGAAATCAACATCGCCATGACCGCCGACGTCGGCACGTTTCCGCGCCTGTGCAAACTGATCCCCGACGGCTGGGTGCGCGAGCTGGCTTATTCCGGGCGGCGCTTGCCGGCGGCGAAGGCCAAGGAAATCGGCCTGGTCAACGAAGTGTTTGCGACCCGCGAAGCAATGTTGGACCAGGTCATGGCGCTCGCCGCCGAGATCGCGGAAAAATCGCCGCTCGCAGTCGCCGGCTCGAAGCAAATGATCAAGTACGCGCGCGATCACTCAAGCGCCGACGCTCTCGATTATATCGCCACCTGGCAAGCCGGCATGTTCTCCCCCGAACACATCGCCGAAGCCTTTGCAGCGAAAGCGCAACGGCGGCCGGGCGCGTTCCCGGATTTGGCGGCGTTGAGAGAGAAAATGTAGCGGGGGCGCCAATATGGACCGCCGGTGTCTCGCGGGCCCTCATTCGTGCGCGACCCATGCCTGCGGACGCCGGCGGTCCGTGGCACGCCCAGTTGGCGAAACCAATGCGCCATCAACATGATACTTCATCCCGTAGTGTGTGGCCAGCACCGTCGCGTCATGAGCGTTGGCGTGCGCTAGCAGAGCAAGCTCAACCGCGCGCGGCACGGCCAAGTCGAACCCAATCGCCATAAGGAATTTGGCCTTTGGGCCGCCGTCCTCGTGGTTTGGGTCCAGCAGGTAGGCGGAGAGATTCGCATCCTCCACAAAGGCCAAATGCACGTTCGGCAGTTTGGCCAGATCCCCTACCGCCCAAATTTCTGAAACTTGATCCGGCTCGGAATAATCTCGCTCACCCCCAGCCGGCGCATCTTATCTTCTTCGTAGCTGTCGAAATCGCCCTCGAACCATTCGACGTGGCTATCTCCCTCGAACGCGAGAATATGCGTCGCGAGCCGGTTCAGGAACCAGCGATCGTGGCTGATCACTACGGCGCAGCCGGCGAAATCTTCCAGCGCGGCTTCCAGGCATTGCAGCGTTTCGACGTCGAGATCGTTGGTGGGTTCGTCGAGCAGCAGCACGTTCGCTCCCGTCAAAAGCGTTTTGGCCAAATGCACGCGGTTGCGTTCGCCGCCGGAGAGTTGGCCGACTTTTTTCTGCTGATCGGCGCCCTTGAAATTGAAGCTCGACACGTAAGCGCGGCTCGGCACTTCGCGCGAGCCGACGGTGAGAATATCGAGCCCGCCGGAAATTTCCTCCCAGATGTTCTTCTTGTCGTCGAGGCTGTCGCGCGATTGATCGACGAAACCGAGTTTCACGCTCTCGCCGATCGAGATCGTGCCCGCATCGGGCTTCTCGTGGCCGGTGATCATGCGGAACAGCGTCGATTTGCCCGCGCCGTTGGGGCCGATAATGCCGACAATGCCGCCGGGCGGCAGTTTGAAGCGTCAGCCCGTCGATCAGCAATTTATCGCCGAAGCCCTTCTTCAAGCCCTCGAACTCGATCACGTTCTGCCCAAGCCGCGGCCCGGGCGGAATCTGGATCGTGGCGAAGGTCTGCTTTTCGCGCTCGGCCTCGGCCGCCATTTCCTCATAGCGCGTGCAGCCGCGCCTTCGATCTTGGCTTGCCGCGCCTTCGGAGATTGGCGCACCCATTCGAGTTCGCGCGACAGCACTTTCTTGCGCGCATCGCTTTCGGAGGCTTCCTGCGCCGAGCGCTTGGCTTTCGCTTCCAGCCAGGCGCTGAATAATTGCCCTCGTAGGGAATGCCCTTGCCGCGATCGAGTTCGAGCGTCCACTTGGTCACCTGATCGAGAAAATAGCGGTCGTGGGTGACCAGGATCACGCAGCCGGGAAAATTCTCGAGGTGATGCTGCAGCCAGGCGACGCTTTCGGCGTCGAGATGGTTGGTTGGCTCGTCGAGCAGCAGCATGTCGGGCTTGGACAGCAGCAAACGGCACAGCGCCACGCGCCGTCTCTCGCCGCCGGAGAGCTTGGTCACATCGGCATCGTCGGGCGGGCAGCGCAGCGCGTCCATCGCCATTTCGATCTTGCTGTCGATGTCCCAGGCTTCGGCGGCGTCGATCTTTTCCTGCAGCGCCGTCATCTCTTCCATCAGCGCGTCGGAATAATCCTCGCCGAGCTTCAGGCTGACACTTCGTTGAAGCGCGCGACCGATCTGCTTTTCCACGCACCAGGATTCCACGTTCTCGCGCACCGATAAGCTTCGCATCGATATGCGGCTCTTGCTCAAGATAGCCCATTTTGGTGCCGGCCATGGGCATGGCTTCGCCGGTGAAATCCTTGTCCATGCCGGCCATGATTTTCATCAGCGTCGACTTGCCCGAGCCGTTGACGCCGACGACGCCGATCTTGGCGTCCGGGAAAGAACGACAGCCAGATGTTCTCGAACACTTTCTTGCCGCCCGGATAGGTCTTCGACAGACCCTGCATCGCGAAAATATATTGCGCCGGCTGCGCCGCCATGATGGTCCTCGGAGTGAAGCTGAGCGGGGGCATATAACGAGCCAATGCTGTGTAGTCGAGCTTGCGCCGGGAGAAGACTGAGTGTTTCGCGTCAAAATGTTGCTTATTGCAGGTGTTGTGGGGCTTACTGCCGCAGGCGGCGCGGCGCATGCCGACACCGACCGCACGGCGAACCTCGGCCTGCAATTCATACAGAACGGCGCGCCGCTGCGCCTGCACGAGACGAACCAGGGCGAGCACCGCGTCTATGAGATCGCGCTCAGCCCCACCACGTTCGAGATCCGGGCGCCGCTTCGAACATGGTCCGGACAAGCGCCCGATGCGCCGATGCAAATAGCGCTCTCCGAGGATCGCGACCTCCTACGCTTGCTGCGCACTGGCCGCACAACTCATGAGACCGAGTTCATCGGCATGAGTTTCTACAAGACGATGGCGTACGATCCCGAAGCGATTGGCGAAATTCTGACCGCGGAAACGCGCCTCTGGGATAACAGGCCAGACATCGATTACGGTCACAACGGAATTGGCGACCATCGCTATAGCGATGTGAGGCCAGACGAACACAGATTTGTGGTCACCGCCATACAAGCGCGCGACAGATTTAGCGATGCGACGCTTCGCGACGTGATGCGCAGCGGGAGGGAACTGACGGTCGTGGTTTACCTCGACCGCCGGCTGGGCAATCCGCCCGACGCGCCATCCACACTTGACCCCAAAGAGATGGAAGACGTGGTCGATGCAAGCGAAGTGGACATCATACGGTTGAGATTTCAATAGGAATGAGCTGAGCCGTGCCGGCGGCCTGCGTCTGCGGCGCTGCCGGCGCCAATTTGCGCGCCAAAAATGTTTCCAGTTCGCGTAGCATCTGGATGCGCGTCGGCGCATCGGCCGGAAGCGCCTCAAATATTGGGAGTCCGAATTGAAGGACACGTTTCAACACCCACCCCGGATTTGCGGAACGCGAAGGCGGGGGGGCCATAAACACGAGCCGTCTGGGTTTATAGGCCCCGGGCTGAATGCTGCGCATTCATCCGGGGATGGGGGGTGATGACTTTTGCTTCAATGATTCCGAGCGCTATCCCGGAACCCAATCGCCATTGGCATTGCGGCAGAAAGTTTCCGCGGGCAATTGCTGGTTGCCGGCTTGCGGGTCGCTGATCGTGGCGGTGACGCGTCGGCATTCCGGGCCGCGCCCTGGCGCGGGCGCGGGCGCGTTCACGGCGAGCGAGCGCGGGCCGCCTTGATCGGACTGCCATGTGTCAGTCTTTCCCTGTCCGGTTCGTAGCGATTCGTAATAGGCGTTCTCGACCCGCTGTTGTTCGCGTGCGCTGAGGAGGCGGCACACGCCATAAGTTGCGGCGCCGCCGACAGCCGCGCCGATGGCGGCGTTCTCGGCGCGGTTTTCACCGGGGCCTTGGGTTGCGCCAATGACCGCGCCGATACCGGCGCCGATCAAGGCATTGCGCATGCATTGCGACAATTGTGTACGCGGAGGCCCGCCGCCATAGCCGCCGCCCGTGGTTTCGCAGGCGGCCAGCGCAAGCATGCCGGCAAAGGCGGCGCAAAGCATTTTCTTACTCATTGTCATCTCCATATCTTCGAATTTCCCTCGCACTTCAGAACCGCGCGGCCTTGATCGTACGCAATCATTGGACGTTGCGGCAGACGGTTTCCGCGGCGCCTGGCCTGGTCCAGCGCGCCTCCGAGCGGCGACCGCGCAATTCGGCGCCGCCATCGGCGTAGCGGTAACCCGACGTCGCCGAGCGCGCCGGCAAATCGAGGCCGACATAACCCTCCTGCAGCACTCGCGCCGCATCGGGCGCGCGGCTAAAGGTGACCGACAAAGCCGAGCCGTCGGCGCACGAATAAATCAGCGTGACCGGTTCGGAAGTGGCTGCGGGGCACGGCGTTTGGCAAGCGCCGAGCGCCAGAGCGGCAAGAATGACGGCGATGCGCATGAAATTTCTCCTCGGAAGTGACATGGTTTTACAAAGGCGCCGCTCGGCTTGCCCAAATCAGACTTTCACACCATAGGACGGCCAGGGGGATTAGAGGACATGTCTAACGGTTATTTGGCGGCGGCGGCAGCGGATATTTCAGCAGCGGCGGAGATCGGCGCGGGCTTCGGCCTCGATCTGGTCGATGCGAGCGCATTGACAGACCCGGTCGCGGCTGGCGCGACCTTCGCCGACGCCGCCAATGTGGGCCTGATTCTCAGCCAAGCCAGCGCGGTGGACCCAGCTTTTCGGGCGTTGCTTGAGGTTTTGGCCCAGGTCTTGGCGCGAGCGCAATTGATCCTGGTTGAGCCGGAAGCGCGGGCCGCGTTCGCCTTCTTGCCAGTGGATTGGCCGGCCATGTCGCTGCAGGAAGCGCGCATGCGCGCGCAAGCGCTGTCGCCTGCGCCGGCGGTCGAGCAAGCGCCCCCGCCGCCAGAGCTCGAGCGTGAGCCAGAACTCGAGGCTGAGCAGCAGGCGCCAATTCCGGAATCGATTCCGGAAGAACCTGGCCCACAGGAACTTGGCCCGCAGGAACCTAGCCCGCAGGACCTGGCCGAACCCGCGCCGCCGGAGATCGCCGAGCCAACCGAGGGTGAGCTTGAATCAACGCCCGAACCCGCGGTTGAAGAGGAAATCACTGCCGACGAACAAGCGAACGAAATTCAAATCCAGGCGCCCGATTCTACGCCAGATGAAGCGCTCGCCGATTCCGAACCGCCCGCACCGGAGCAGGCCGCCGGCGAGGCAGAGATTGTCGATAAGATCCAGGAGACCGGGGGCGAACTCGCCGCCGAGCCAGCGCCGCCGACCGAAGAAGATGGCGCTGTGGAATTGGAAAAAATCCAGGCCGAGCCGCCCGCCGAATTTGAACCGCCCGCTCCGCAACACGAGATTGAAGCTCGCGAAACCCCTGACCCCGATTTCGCGGACGCGCCGGTCGAGGAGAAAGCCGATGCACCTGCTGTTGGCGGCGCCCCCGCCGCGCCAACGCCGGCGCAAGCGCCTGCGCCCATGGCGCCAGCCCCCGCGCGCCGCCGCGAAACCGCAAACGCCGCGCCCGCCGACGCCACCGCGTTCGCGCCGAAAAAACTTCGCCGCGGCGAAGCGGAATTGGTGCGCATTTCCATCCATCAGCCCAAGGATTTGCAAGCCGTCATTAAAGCCGCGCGCAAGGCCGATCCACGCACCACCGGCGCGCCGCACAGCATGGGCATTGGCGATATCGCGCTTGGGGCCAATGTCGGCGTCGCGCTTGATGTCAAGGGCGCAGAGTGCGAGGGCGCGGTTCAACGGCGTGCGTGGGAAGGCGAGCCGCTCGACTTTGCCTTCGCGGTAACGGCCGACGCCAACGCCAAGCAAGTATTGATCATGGCGCGCGTATTTGTCGGCGACGCGCAGATCGGCGTGCTGGCGTTTACCCGCGCCGTCGCCGGCCCGCGGCCGAAACCCCTGCCCGATGGCGATCGCGCGCGTTTGAAGCGGCACAAATACGTGTTCCTCTCCTATTCAAGCCAGGACCGCGAAATCGTCGCCGCCATCGCCACCGCCTACCAGCGCGCCGGCGTGAAGCATTTTTGGGACCGCGCTTCGCTTAAGTCCGGCGAAGAATGGAGCCCGCGGCTGCGGCGCGAGATCGAAGCCTGCGATTTGTTTCATCTGTGCTGGTCGAAAGCGGCGGCGGGGTCGGAATGGGTCGAGAAGGAGGCAAGCTGCGCCATTGGCCTCAGCCGGCGCAAAAAGCGGCCCGAGATTTCCGTGCAGATGCTCGACGGCCCGCCCTGGGCCAAGCACCCCGACAGCCTCGATAGCATCAATTTCGACGACTTCGTCCGCGCCGCCATAGTCGGCTACGCGCGGGGCGAGTAATAAACTCGGCTATTGTTCAGGGTCCCACCAGGCTCGGCCGTCGCGGTCGAGCATGAGGGCGGCGGCGGTGGGGCCATTTGAGCCAGCGGCATAGGCTTGCGGCTCGCCGCCGGTTTCGGCCCACGCCGCCAGCAGCGCGTCGGCCCAGCCCCAAGCCGCATCGACCTCGTCGCGGCGCATGAACAGCGCCAGATTTCCGCGCACCACGTCCATCAGCAGTCGCTCATAGGCGTCCGGATAGCGCAGCGTGAACGCATCGGCGAAGGACAGATTGAGCGGCACCGGTTTTACCTTCAGGCCGCCGGGCCCAGGCTCCTTGACGTTCAACCACAGCCGCACGCCCTCATCCGGCTGCAAGCGCATCACCAGCCGGTTTGCGGTTGAGCCTTCGGCGCCAAACATAGCCACCGGCGGCGGCTTGAATTGCACGACGATCTCGGAGCGGCGCGCGCCCATGCGTTTGCCGGTGCGCAGGTAAAACGGCACGCCCGCCCAGCGCCAATTGTCGATCTCGGCCTTGATCGCGACATAGGTTTCGGTGCGCGAAGCGCGGCCGATCTCGTCGGCGTAGGCAGGCGCGGGAGCGCCGCCGACCAGCCCGGCGCGATATTGCCCGCGCACGGTTTTTGTGGCGACATCGCCGGCGCCGATGCGTTTCAACGCTGACAGAACTTTGAGCTTTTCGGTGCGGATGGCGTCGGCGTCCATCGAATTTGGCGATTCAAGCGCCACCAGACACAGCAATTGCAGCAAATGGTTTTGCACCATATCGCGCAGCGCGCCGGATTTATCGTAATAATCGCCGCGCCCCTCGACGCCGATTTCCTCGGCCACCGTGATCTGCACGTGGTCGATCGTGGCGCGCGACCAGAATGGCTCGATCAGCATGTTGGCGAAGCGCAGCACCAACAAATTCTGCACCGTCTCCTTGCCGAGATAATGATCGATGCGGAAAGTGCGGTGCTCGTCGAACACTTGGCCGACGCCGTCATTAATGGCGCGCGCCGAAGCGAGGTCGCGCCCGATCGGCTTTTCGATAACGATGCGCGAATTGGGCGTCGCCAGGCCAGTTTCCCCGAGGCGCTGGGCGATCGTCACGAACAGGCTGGGCGCGGTCGACAGGTAGAAGATGCGCGTCGCGCCATTGCCTAGCGCCTCGCCGAGCGGCGCCCAAGCGGCCGCCGGCGCACTCGCGTCCAGGCGCACATAATCGATGTGGCGCATGAATTCCGCGCACTTGGCTTCATCGACCGCCGATCCCGGCGAAAAACGGGCGCGGCTCTCGGCCACAAGCGCGCGAAACCGCTCGGTGTCGAGATCGGAGCGGGAGACGCCGATGATCCGCGATTGCGCCGGGATCTGGCCATCCAGAAACCGGTGCAGCAGCGCTGGAAACAATTTGCGCAGCGACAGATCGCCGGTGGCGCCAAAAACCACAAGATCAAACGGTGGGACGGGGACAAATTCAGCCATGCGCGCAAACAAGCCGAATTTGCCCCGTTTCGCAATTGCGGTCGCGCACGGAGCTCGGCCATAATCGCGCTTATCGTTGCGGAGACGCATTCATGACGCGCTTGCTGATACCCGAGGAAGTTTTGGCGCTTTCGCCGGTCATGCCGGTATTGGTGCTGGGCGATGCGGCGCAGGCCGCGCCGCTGGCCCGCGCGCTGTTTGCCGGCGGACTTAGAACCATCGAAATCACGCTGCGCACCGCGGCCGCGCTTGACGCCATCCGCGAAGCCGCCCGCGCCGCACCGGACCTGGTTGTCGGCGCCGGCACCGTGCTGAGCGAAGAGGACCTTTCCGCCGCCGCCGAAGCCGGCGCGCGCTTTGCGCTTTCGCCAGGGGCTACGCCTGCTCTCCTGCGCGCCGGACGCGACGCTGCAATTCCGCTCATCCCGGGAACCGCGACCGCCAGCGAAATCATGGTCGGACTCTCCTTCGGCTATCGCTGCTTCAAGTATTTTCCCGCCGAGCAACTCGGCGGCGCCGCGGCGATGAAGGCGCTAAACGCGCCGCTGCCGCGCGCGCGCTTTTGCCCGACCGGCGGCATAAGCCTGGAAAAAGCCCCGGCGTATCTGGCGCTGGACAACGTGCTTTGCGTCGGCGGGTCGTGGATTGCGCCGGCGGACAAGATCAAATCTGGCGACTGGGCCGGCATCGAAACGCTGGCGCGGCAAGCAGCGGCGCTGCGCCCGTGATTTGGACCGCGCGTCTTCAGACGCGCTCTTTTCTTTACCGTAGCGCCATGCGCGTCTGAAGACGCGCGGTCCGTGGGCCGCCCCTAAAGCCGGTCGCGCAGCGCATACCAGAGCATGCCGAGCACGTGCAGCGGCGTACGCCATTGCGCGCCGCCCGGAAATTCCGGCGGCGCGATCGAGGCCAAAACATCGAACCGCTCCGCCGCGCCCGCCATCGCCTCCGACAATATTTTCCCAACCAGCGCCGGCATCAGCACGCCCTGTCCGGAATAGCCGTGCGCGAAAAACAAATCGCCAAGCCGGCCTATGTGCGGCATGCGCGTCAAAGTGATCGACACCAGCCCGCCCCAGGAATATTCGATGCGCACGTCGGCCAATTGCGGAAACACACGCTCTATGTGCGGGCGCACGAAGGCGGGGATGTCCGCCGGCGGGGCCGGCGTGTAGCGCTCGCCGCCGCCGAAAATGAGCCGGCCGTCGCGGCTCAGGCGAAAATAATTCACCACAAAGCGGCTGTCGCTGACGGCCAGATGATCGCCAATCAGCGAAGCGGGCTTGTGCAGCGGCACTGTCGCCACCAGATAATTCGCCACCGGCATGATCCGGCCGGCAATGCGCGGCTCGAGCCCGTGCAGCAGCGCATCGCAGGCCAGCACGCCATGGCGCGCCTTGACAATTCCCGCTTCGGTGCGCGCGGTTACGCCGGCATCCGAATTGATCTCGATCACGCGCGAATTCTCGTACAGGCTCACCCCCGCCGCGCGCGCCGCGCCCGCCAGGCCGAGCGCGTAATTGAGCGGGTGCAGATGCCCGCCGCCCTGGTCAAGCAAGCCGCCATGAAATTCGGGCGAGTCGAGCCTCGCACGGGTTTCATCGAGGCTCAGCACGCGCGCATGGGGATAGTCCATGATCTCGGCCAGCGCCCGCGCTTCCGCGTGCATCCACGACAGATCCGCTGGCTTGGCCGCTGCGATGAGGTGGCCGTCGCCGCGCAAATCGCACTGGATATTATATTTTGAAATAGCCTCAAGCGTCAGCGACCGCGCTTCCATGGCGAGATCGAAGAGCGCGCGGGCTTTTTGCCGGCCATAAGCGCCGATCAGTTCGCTCGCGCCCTTGCGCCAGCCGGGGATCAGTTGGCCGCCATTGCGCCCCGACGCGCCCCAGCCGATGCGGCCCGCCTCGAGCAACACCACGGAAAACCCGCGCGCCCGCGCATTCAGCGCAGCGTGCAGGCCGGTATAGCCGCCGCCGATAACAACCACATCGGCGGCCGCCTCGCCCTGCAACCTCGGCGCTGGCTCAAATGCATTGGCGGTGGCGGCGTAATACGAGCGCGCCATGCCGAAATCGGAATTGAAGCTCATGCTTTCCTTGTGGAAGAAGGCGTCCGCGCGCGCAAGCGCGCGCACGCGTCGAGCCCACCCCGGACTGCCGGCTTCCAGCCGGCATACAAGCGTTCAATCACGCAAGTCTGTTGTAAATTTAAAAGTCGCGTGCCGGCTGGAAGCCGGCGGTCCGGGGTAGCGCAAGGGGGAGAACGACAAGGGCTTAAACTTCAAACCGAAAACCCAGCTCGCGCGCGGCTTGCAGGTCTTCGTTGGTGTCAATGTCGCGTTGCAGGCCGGGGCGTTCGATGATGGCGGCGCTGGGCGCTTGGGCAAGGTGGCGCGCGAAGCTTCCGGGGCCAAATCCAAACCGAAAAGCGCGCGCGTCGGCGAGCGCGAGAGCATTCGTGCCGAGGCGATGAATGTCCGGCGCAAGCGCAACGCCCGATTGGTTCCGCCGCCGCCAGCATAGCGGCGAGTTCCTCCACGCGCAGCAACGGCAGATCGGCGAACAGCACCGCAAACGCGCCGTCTATCTCCACGCGCGCTGCATCGAGTTCGGCGTTCAAGCCCCGCCCCAGATCGGCGCGCCAAACTCCCTCGCCAAACGGCGCCGGCGACAACGTGATCGACCTCGCTCATGCCTCGCCATCGCCGCCACGCACGCCAGCACATGCGCCGCCATCGCTTCGCTCAAGCGCTCGCGCGCGTCCGGTGAAAGGTGCGGCGCCAAGCGTGACTTGCGCGCCGCGCCGAGTTTCACCGGAACCAAGACCGTCCAGCTCATCGCAGCGACGAGGCCAGCGTCCACGCAGCGCGGGCGACGCGAATGCGATCTTCCAAATTCAGCATCAGCGTATTGGTGCGTGCGATAGCAATGTCGGCGGGCGCTTCATCGGCATCGTGGATCAGCAAGCCATCGATGAAACCCTCATAGTGCGCGGCGATCGAGGCATGGCTCACCGGCGCGCCCAGTTCGCGCATCAATTTCGCGGTCGGGCCTTTCACGGCCTGGCCGGCAACCAAGGGAGAAACCGCCACCACCGGCGCCGAAGTTCGCCGCAACGCCTCGGCGATCCCCGCCACCGCCAAAATCGGATCGATGCTCAGATACGGGTTCGATGGCGCGATCAGCACCGCATCGGCGGCCATGATTGCCTCCACCACGCCTACCGCCGGGGCCGCCGCCTCCGCGCCGCGAAAACTGATGCGCGACACTTTCGGCGCGCAGCGGCGAGCGACGAAATAGCGCTGGAACTCAAGCTCGCCCTCGTCAGTGGCGAGCATGGTCGATCACCGGCGCTCTCGCTCATCGGCAGCACGCGCGCGGCAATCCCCCATGCGGCGGCGAACGATCCGCGTGACCGCGCTCAGGCTCTCGCCGCGGCCGAGCCTTTCGCTGCGCAGCACGTGCAGCGCCAGATCGCCGTCGCCAAGCTGGAACCAATCCGGCCCGCCAAGCTCGCGCAACGCGCCCATGAAGCTCCAGCTTTCGCCGGCGCGGCCCCAGCCTTGGACCTGGTTGGCTTTGCCCGCCAGCGTATAAAGTAGCGTGTCTATGTCCGGCGAGATGTACAGGCCGAGATGGCGGAAATCGTCGCCCGTGTTGACGATGGCGGTGAGCTCCAGATCCGGCATTGCTTGCGCGAGGCCGAGCGCGAATTTCGCGCCGCCCACGCCGCCGGTCAGCAACGCCGCCTTTTTCATTGAAACAAATCCTCGCGCAGCGGCCGCAGCAGCGACGCCGCGGGCCTCGGCGGCGCATCGAATGCAAAACCCCGGATCAGCACCGCCGGCACGCTTTCAGCCGCCTCCCCGCTCGCCAGCCCCGCCGCCGACGCCGCCATGTCGGCAAGCGCTACTTGCGTTACTTCCAGCTTGCGCCCGTCGCGGTCAAACTCGCCGCGCCGGTCCACCAGGCTCGGAAAACCAGCCGCGCCGATGGCGACGTTGACCACGCCATTGCGCCAGGGTCGGCCGAAACTGTCGGAGATCAAAACCGCCGGCGCGACCCCGAAACGCTGCTCCAGCGCGTGCGCTAGCGTCGCGGCGGACGCATCCGGATCGGCCGGCAACAGCAAGACGCGCTCGCCCTCGCCGGGACCAAGGTTCGAGCGATCGATGCCTGCATTGGCCATGACCAGGCCGCCCCTGGTGCGGGCGATCAGCACGTTTGGCGCGGCGCGCACAATCGCCGCCGATTCCCGCAACACCAGCTCAACCAGGCGCGCGTCCTTGCCCGTGATCGCCGCAAACTCCAGCGCGCGCGCGCTTGGCTTGACCGCCGCGAGCGACACATAGCGGTTCTCCGCCTTGGAGACGATTTTCTGCGTCACCACTAGAATATCGCTGGCGACGGGCGCTAGTTCCGCACGCCTGAGCGCCGCGGCCAAGATCGCGCCAACATCGTCCCCCGGCGCGATCTCGCCGATGCCGAGCAAGGGGTGCAGTACGATCATTGGGTCCGCTAGTACTCGGAATCGTCGATGAAGCAAAACACACCCACCCCTCCCCGGAAACGACGAAGTCGTTGTCCGGGGAGGGGTGGGTGCTTTGTGCCGTGGCGATTGGGAGCGCGATGAGTTAGCCTGCTCCAAAGCTCGGCGCGCCAAACCAGCCTTGCCAAGCGAGCACCACACTCCAGTGCAGCGCCACCGCCGTCCAGATCGAGCCGGAACGCCAGCGCAGGATTGCGCAGAACAAGCCCAGCATCGCGGCGAGCGCCAGGAAATCGGCGCGTAGAAAAGTTGCGCCGGCGCCGGGCAGGAACAGCGTTTCCGCCACATGCCAGAGCGTGAACGCCAGCACCGAAAACGCGATCGCGGCACCCGGTCGCGGCGCCTCAGCGCGGCTCGGCACGAGTGCTGCGCGGAACACGATCTCCTCGCCGAGCGCCGGAACGAACAAAGCGCGCAACGCGATCAGCGCGATCTCCGGCGCAGAGCGGGGCGCGAAATGGGCAAGGCCGGTAGCGGATGTGACAAGGGCGGCGAGGGCGGCGAAGAGGCACAGCGCCAGTACGCATTCAGCGAAGTCTCGCAGCGTCGGCAGCGTCGCGCACGCGCGCCGGACGCGGGATGCGATCACACGTCGCTATCCGGCAGTTTCAAGCGCAGGCTCGGCGCGAGCGCGGGCGCAAGTTCAGCGGCGAATGGAACCGGCGGCGTCTCCGGCCATGCCCCGTCGAGGCGATGCACGTGCGTCACGCGCGCTTCCAGATCGATCACCCAATATTCGCGCACACCGTGCTCGCGGTATTTCGGGACTTTGATATTGAGGTCCTTCTTGCGCGAGGTGTCGGCGATTTCGATCAGCAGCAACAGGTCCGGTCCGCGTGCGGCTGACGCCTTGACGCTGCTCGGAAACAAGAAGAAGTCCGGCGAGGGCGCGTGGGTGTCGCTGAGGCGCAAAGTCGTGTCGCAGGCAATTCCGACGTGATCGGGCGCGGCCTTCACGAGCGCTCGGTTGAGCCAAGTCTTGAGGTCGATATGCGCTTCGCCTTCAGCCGGCATCACCCAAATCTCCCCATCGAGCAGCTCTTCCGGCCCGCCCTCCTCGATGACGCCCGCGCGCATCATCGCTTCCACGTCGGCCCACGTGAACTTCTTCCGCGCCGGCGCGGCGGGACGCTCGGGGAGGGCTATGGTGTCAGCCATGGGGGGAGATTAGCACCGGGGAAGGCGCGGGGCCAGCTCAGTACGGTTTGTGCAGGTCCTTTATGCCCGGGAAGTGCTTCAGGTTCAGCGTCGCGAGTTGAAGGTGCGCCACCAGCGCCGTGGCGGCGATGATGGCGTCGATGCGGCCCATTCCGTGCGTGCGCTGGTAGCGGCGGTAAAGCTCTCCCGCGCGCCAAGCGATGGGCGCATCGATAGGCACAATCACAAGCGACGCCAACATTGCCTGTATCAGGGCGCTATCGTCCTGCCGGTCAGCACCGATGCTCAACTCGAACACGGTGACGGCGGAAATCGAAAGCGGCTTTGACGCTTGCGCCTTGAGCCATGCCAGGGCGGGCGCATGTTGGCGCTGTACGTCAATCAACACCGAAGTGTCCAACAGCACGATCTGCCCTTATGATCCGCGCCGGCGCCGGCGCGCACTAGGCTGCGCCCGTTCGTCGAACTCCGCCTCAATTTGCGCGCGCCTCTTTGCAAACGCTTCGGGCGTCATGGAAGCGCCTTTGGCCGGTCCAAGCCGCATCACGACGTCATAGAGCGTGGGTTTGTTGTCCTGGTTGGCGAGCCCCCGATCGACAAGCTCGCGGATCAGATCGGAGCGGGTGACGCCAAGCGCCTTGGCGCGGGCGTCGAGCGCGGCAATCTGGGCAGCTTCAAGATAGATTTGCGTGCGCTGGAGCGACATACATCGTAGTATACATCGTTGCGCAGCGGCGATCAAGATATCATCGTAGTATCGGATGCGAGAGCACGCCGATTCGGAGCGTTCCATGAATTGGACTCTATTTTTCCAACTCGGCGGGACACTAGCGGTCGCGCTGGCTGGCGGCTGGCTCGGCCACTATTTTTCCGCCCGTCGCGACCTTGCAAATGAGCGACGCCGTTTGCGTGTCTCATACTTGTTGGAAGCCTACCGACGCCTTGAAACTAGGTCCAACAACCCGGACCAGGATTGGAGGGCCATGGAGTCAGCCATAGCAGACATCCAGCTCCTTGGCTCGCCAACTCAAGTTGAGCTTGCACGGACGTTTGCCCTTGAAATGGCCAAGCAGGGATCGGCCAAGCTGGACTCTCTCTTGTACGATCTTCGAGCGTCACTTCGAGCCGAACTCGATCTTGAAGCGGTGTCCAAGCCCGTAATCTATTTTCGCGGACCTCGCCCCGCACCGAATCAGGATCAGCCCTAAGCCACCTTCACCCGCGTCGCCGCTTCCGGCAAATCCGCCCCGAACGCGCGCTGGTAGAATTCCGCCACCGTCGGGCGTTCCAGTTCATCGCATTTGTTCAGGAACGTCATCCGGAACGCCAGGCCGACATCGCCGAAGATTTCGGCGTTCTGCGCCCAGGTGATCACGGTGCGCGGGCTCATCACGGTGGAGATGTCGCCGTTCATGAAGGCGTTGCGCGTCATGTCGGCGACGCGGACCATGGCCATGATGGTGCGCTTGCCTTCGGCGGTGTTGTAGCGTCGGCGCTTTCGCCACCACGATCTCGGCTTCGGCGTCGTGCTCGAGATAGTTCAGCGTGGTGACGATCGACCAGCGGTCCATCTGGCCTTGGTTGATCTGCTGGGTGCCGTGATAGAGCCCGGTGGTATCGCCGAGGCCGATCGTGTTGGTGGTCGAGAACAGGCGGAAGAACGGGTTGGCGCTGATCACCCGGTTCTGATCGAGCAGAGTCAGCTTGCCGCTCGCTTCCAGCACGCGCTGGATCACGAACATCACGTCGGGGCGGCCGGCGTCGTATTCGTCGAAGCAGATCGCCACCGGCCGCTGCAGCGCCCAGGGCAGCATGCCTTCGCGAAACTCGGTGACCTGCTTGCCCTCCTTCAGCACGATCGCGTCCTTGCCGACGAGATCGATGCGGCGAGACGTGGCTGTCGAGATTGATCCGCACCATCGGCCAGTTCAGCCGCGCGGCCACCTGCTCGACGTGGGTGGATTTGCCGGTGCCGTGATAGCCCTGCACCATGACGCGCCGGTTGTGGGCAAAGCCCGCCAGGATCGCGAGCGTGGTCTGCGGATCGAAGCGGTAGGCCTCGTCGAGCTCGGGCACATATTCGGTGCTGCTTGGCGAAGGCCGGGACTTTCATGTCGCTCTCGACGCCGAACGTCGCGGGCGGAGACGGTCTTGTCGGGCTTCAGTGGTGAGGAGATCGTCGGCGGCGGTCATCAAGATCCTCTGTGTTGGCCCGCGACCTTACCGCGCCGCAGCATGAACTGAAAAGCGGCGTTTTGCCGAGCTTTGGTTCCCATTATGTTTCGGCAGGACCGGCGCGCAAGCTCTTGTCTCCCATAATGGCGTCGCGGTCGCGCGCGGCATGCAAGATGCGGAGCACCGTCATCACATCACTCTGGTAGTCATAGTATATGAAATACGGTCGCTCCACGACGAACCGACACCCCGGACCATAGTCGGACCTCGGCGTCCCGGCATCCGGCATTTGGCGCGCCGCTGCTACAGCCCGCCGCACTCGCATTATCACCCGCGCGGCGATTGTTGGGCTCGCCCTGCTTTTCAAGAATGCGCGAATATCGGACAAGTCCTGGCGGGCGCTAGCGGTGTACTGCAGCCGCGCGGGCATTAGCGGCAAGCGGCGCGGTCTTCAGCGATCCAGCTATCGAGTTCGGCGTCGAGTTCCTGCTCGCTCACCAGTTCGCCGCGCGCCAGCTGCCCATAGGCTTCCACGAGTAGCGCCTTGTGGCTGGCAAAAGTGTGCCTGTGCTCGCGCAGCGCTTCCGCAATCAAGGCGTCGATCGTCGAAGCGCGCCCGGTAGCGACCTGCTCGCGCGCCCAGGCCTCCAAATCGTTCGGCAAAGTAATCGTCACCATGTAATCGTCACCACCTGGGCACGATATCATATTTGCCCGCCGCCGCTAGCGCCCCGCTCTCACACCAGCCCGCCGGACTTCAGCGTGTGGTAAGCGGCCAGCACGCGTTGCAGGTTTACCTCGGCGCCGCGGTCGCCGCCGTTGGAATCCGGGTGCCAGCGTTTGACCAGTTCTGCGTAGCGGGTGCGGATTTCGACCGCGTTGGCGTTTTCATCGAGTTGCAGCACTTCCAGCGCCATGGCCTGCAGGCGCGACATGCGACGGCGCGGCTTTGCGGCGGTCTTTCCCGCCGGATCGCCGACGCTGAACATGCCGTGGGGATCGGCGACCTTGCCACGGCCGCCGGCTGCGAGCCGGTCGCCCTTGCCGCCCCGGAAGGTCCAGGTCGGGCGATGGCCAACCTCCTCCTTGGCGCGATAAGCCGCCAGCTCGGCATCACTCATGCCGGAGAAATAATTCCAGCTCTTATTATATTCGGCGACGTGCTCGGCGCAGAAATGCCAGAATTGGCCTGCGTTCTCGCGGCTCTTGGGGGCGCGGTGGGCGCCTTCGCGTTTGCAGCCGGCATGGTCGCAGGGCAGCGCCGCAGGCGGCTCATACGGGGGGGCCTTCGCGGACGGTTTCTTGACGCGAATGTCTATGAATTTGGGGCGATATTCGAAGGCGTTGGCCATGGCATCCAGATTTGTTGGCGCAGTATGGGGGCCGAAAAGTAAAGGGACAAGGAATTGACAAACCAGAATCCGCCGCTTTCAAGGGCCCAGCGCATGGAAAACCTGCTGAAACCGCAGTTCCACCCGCTGAAGTTCGACTTGGTTGATGAATCCAGCCAGCATGCCGGCCACGCGGGGGCGCGTCCGGGCGGCGAGACCCATTACCGGTTGAGCATGGTCGCCGCGGAATTTGCGGGCCTGAGCCGGGTGGCGCGGCAACGTCTGGTTTACCAGATGCTGGCCGGGGAGTTCCGAGCCGGCCTGCACGCGCTGTCGCTGGATTTGAAGGCGCCTGGGGAGTGAAGGCGCCACACCCCGGAGCGCCGGCTTCCAGCCGGCATACAACCGCCAAGTTTGCAACAGACCTGCGTGATTGAACGCGCGCATGCCGGCTGGAAGCCGGCGCTCCGGGGTGGCGTCTGGCGATCAGTTCTTGTATGACATTGTCACATCGGAGTTCCCATGCGCGCCAGCAAACCGCTCACCATCACGCTCCCGCTCAAACTGGCGGCGAAGGTGAAGGCCCGCGTCGCTTCCGGCAATTACGCCTCCGAGAGCGAAGTTGTTCGCGACGGCCTGCGCGCCCTGGAGCGCGAGGAAGCGGTTCACAAGGCCGAATTGGAGCATTGGCTGCGCACAGAGGGCGCAAAGCGGGTGGCCGCCTATGAAGCTGGCGATATGAAGCTGATCCCGGCGGCGGAGGCCTTCGCCCGCGTCAAAGCGCAAATCGGCAAACGCGCGCGCAATAAGTGACCGAGTACGACGTCATCCTCAGTGACAACGCCGAACGTGACCTCAACGCCCTTTCAGCCTACATCGAATCCCAAGCCGGCGCGCGCATCGCCTACAACTACATTGAGCGCATCGAGGCGAAAGTCGCCTCGCTGGCCCATTCGCCCCTGCGCGGAACCCTCCGCGCGGAATTCGGGCCGAACGTGCGCACCGTCGGCTTCGAACGCCGCGCCACGATCTTGTTCCGGGTGGAGCGCAAAGCGCGACGCGTCGTGGTTCTGGGCGTAGCTTATGGCGGGCGGCGATTGAGCGCAGTGGATGAGTGATTAGCTTCGCATTTCCGCGACAAACCCGTCCAGCGCCGCGATCAGCCGGTCGATTTGCGTCCCGGTCGTCGCCGGCGAGACCAGCATCATCATGTGAAACGGCGCGATCAGCACGCCGCGATTGATCAGGTAAAGGTGAAGCGCGTGGTTGAGTTCGCGCTGCGCCAGCGCGGCGCGCATGGCGGCGGCGTTGCCGGGCGGAGCGGGCGCGAACACGATCTCCGCGCGAGCGCCAATATGGACCACGCACCAAGCCAGCGCGCGCGCCGCGATCAGTTTATTTAGCCCCGCCACCAGATATTCGGCGCCGGCATGCATGGCGGCATAAGCTTGCTCGGTCGCAACCTCCGTCAGCGTGGCGCGGATGGCGGCGAGCCCCGCGGCGTTGCCGGCGAGCGTGGTGCCGATGCCGGAGCGATATGGACCGCCGGCATCCTGCCGGCTTTTTTCTTCTGCCGGCTGGAAGCCGGCGGTACTAATCCGCTCCGCGAACGCCGCGCTCACCCCCCAAACCGCTGCGGGGAACCCGCCGGCGATGGCTTTGCCGATGCACAGCGCGTCCGGCTCGAGCCCCCAGGCTTTGCTCGCCCCGCCGGGACCCGTCGATAGCGTGTGGGTCTCGTCGATCATCAGCAGCGCGCCGGCCATTTTCGTGAGCGCTCGCATGCGCTGGTGAAAACCCGGTTCGGGTAGGATCATGCCGCAATTGGTCATCGCCGGTTCGCACAGCACAGCGGCCACATCGCCCTGCGCCAGCGCCGCCTCTAGCGCGCCCAGATCGTTGAACGGAATCGCACGCGTGGTGCGGGTCATATCATGGACCTGGCCGACCAGGCCGCGGTCCATGCGCGTGCGCCCCTCGCGCAATTCCACGAAACAATCCTCGACCATGCCGTGATAGGCGCCATCGAACACCACGATCACAGGCCTGTTGGTCACCGCCCGGGCCCAGCGGATCAAAGCGCGGTTGGCGTCGGAGGCCGAGAGCGTCGCCTGCCAGAGCGGCAAGCCGAAGCGTTGCGCCAGCAGCGCGCCAACTTCCGCGGCGGTCTCCGTTGGCAGCATGTATGTCGTCCCGCGCCGCGCCTGCTCGCCCACCGCGCGGGCGACACTCTGCAACCCATGCCCGAACATGCCCGGCGTGTCGCCGAGGCAGAAATCGTCGTAAATATTGTCATCGATGTCGGTGAGCGTCGCGCCTTCGGCGTCCTCCACCACAATCGGAAACGGCGTGGCCCAGTCGCGCATCCAATGCATCGGCGCGCCGGAAAGCCAATGTTGCGCAAGCGCGCTTGCTTGCGCCGCGGATTTTGGGTGCGCGGCGATGAAGCTCTCGGTTTCGCGAGCAATGAGGAGGGCGAGGGAAGTCATTGCTGTTGGCGTCCGGGAAGCGGTCGAATCCTCGTTGCATGCCAATCGATTGTCGATATTGCGCCGATGGCGCGGTCGCCGAGTTCCGCGAGAGCGTCCACAACACGCGGCGCGCGTGCTGTCCAATCGCGTGGGCCACGAAGTCGAATAATCACCACGCCAATAGCTGGCAATTGATCGAGTACGGTCAGACGCCCAAAGCCCAGATCGCGCGTCACGAGGACGCGATCCGCCATCGCGGACAACCGCAACACGTCGTCGTCCGTAGCGCCTCTCTTCACGTCCCGCTGGCTGACGACATCATGGCCAGCGTCGCGCAGAGCTCTGACCACCGGCCCTGGACAATCTTCGTCAGCGTAGAACCTGAGCGCCAAAGCGGTTACTCCGCCGCGACCAAACCCTCTTCGCGCAGGTATCGCGCCGCATAATCGAGCGCCGCGCTCACATCCGCTTCCGTGAGCCCCTCATAGGCCTCCATCACCTGCGCCGCGCTCATTCCGTCGGACAAATCCTCCAGGATCGCCTCCACGGTGATGCGGGTGCCGGCGATGACGGGCTTGCCGAGCATGATTTTGGGGTCGCGGGTGATGCGGTCGGTCATGAACGCACTCTACCACAAGCTTGGGGCGGCCCCCAAGCCGGGTCCGCACGCGGGCGGCAACGCTCGACGCCCCGCCGGCGCGTTTGGCAGGTGAGATGAGGCGGCCACCCACCCGCACAATTCGGTTAATGAACCGGATGTGGAACAAGCGAGTTGGTCGGGTAGAAACTGGGTGCCCCGTGCCGGTTGTCGAAAGCGACATTCCTTGGCGTGGTGATGCGGCGGCGTAACTTCCCTCACCCCGCCGCACCCGCTTCCGCCGCAGGCTTCTTCAGCAGCAGGAACAGCAAGCTGCCCACCAGCACCGAAACCGCGCAGATGCTCAAGAACAGCACAAACGTATCGGTAGCCGCCAGCGTAAAGCCGAGCAGAAGCGCGCCGGCTGACGTCGAGGTGGAAATCATCGCCGTCATCAGCCCGAGCACGCTGCTGTAGACGCGCACGCCGAAATTGCGCACCACCAGATAGCCGACCAGATCGCCCTCGGCCCCAACCGACAAGCCAAACAGCATCACCCCGACAGTCAGGGCGGCCGGTGAATCGAAATCCGACGCCAGCAGCGAGAGCCCGATAAACGGCAATCCCATGCCAATGGCCGAGACGATATGAGCCGGGAAACGGTCCAGAGCGAGCCCGCATATATAGCGACCGACCAGAGTACCCGTTGCGAACGCAGAGATCAGCGCCGAAACCAGCAAGGCCGGGGCCCCGTTTTCGTTCAACACCAGCGAAAGCGAAGTCAGCGCGATGGCTTGTGGCAAATTGCAGAGCAACAGCGCCGCTGACATAATCCAGAATGCGGGGTTCCTGAAGAATTTCTGGATAATCATGGCGCGCGAGCCCCGCGCGCCTCGGCGCCGCCCCGTCCTTGCGTTCCGACGGCATCAGCAGCAGCGCCAGCATGCCGAGCGTAGCAGCGAAGATCGCGGCCACGACATAGCCCTCGCGCCAACCATGCGCTTCGACAAAATTGTTGAGCAACGGCGCCGCAAGGGCGCCGGTGATGGCCGGTCCCGACGCGGCGATCGCCAGCGCCAAGCCGCGCGCGCCCACCACATGTTGCACAACGATGCGGCTCAGCACGGTCGAGGTCGCGGTGATGCAGATGATCGCCTGGGCGACGAACAAGGCCATATAAATGCGCAGATCGCCGGTCTGCGCGCTCAGCGCGAGAAACGCCAAGGGCATGGCGATAACGCCTATCAAGGCGGTCCGGCGCACGCCAAAAACATCCGCCAATCGGCCCGCTATCGGGATCGCGATCGTGATCACCAAGGACAATCCGCCGACCGCGGTGAATTGGGCCTGCGTCCAGCCGAACTCTTTTATCATGTGCGGAGCCATGATGATGGTGACATAGCTGGACGCCGAGAAGCCCGACGCCAGCCCTATCAGCGCCGCCAAGATCGGCCGCCAATTGACCAGCAGCTCTTTCCAATAATTCATCGCGTCCGTCCCCAAGTCTTTAGCATCGCCTCGCGGCGGTGCGCCGGACGCTGGCCAATGCTGCGAGGCCAAGTCCAGTCTTGGGCTAGGCGGCGGCGACTGGCAAGCGCTCCAACTTGGCTGGGGGTGTTGTGCTCGCGCGCGCGGTGTTCGACAATCAGCCCATGCCGCAACCCAATTCGCTCAATTCTTTCTGGATGCCGTTTACGCCGAACCGCGCCTTCAAGGCCGACCCGCGCATGGTGGTGCGCGCCGAGGGCATGCATTATTTCGCACCGGACGGGCGGGCGATCTTGGATGCGACTGCCGGCCTCTGGTGCGTCGCCGCCGGCCACGGACGCCCGCGCATCGTGGCTGCGATCCAGCGCGCCGCCGGCGAACTCGACTACGCCACCAATTTCAACTTAGGCCATCCCACCGCTTTTGAGTTCGCCAACCGCCTCGCGGATATCTTGCCGGACGGCCTGGACCGCATCTTCTACACCAATTCCGGCTCGGAAAGCGCCGACACCGCGCTCAAGATCGCGCTGGCCTACCAGAAGGCGCGCGGCAAGCCGGGCAAGTATCGCCTGATCGGGCGCGAGCGCGGTTATCACGGCACCAATTTTGGCGGCATCAGCGTCGGCGGCATTGTCCGCAACCGCATGACCTTTGGGCCGATGGTCGCGGGCGTCGATCATCTCCCGCACACTTTGGACATATCGCGCAACGCCTTCTCGCGCGGCGAGCCGCCCTTTGGGATCGAATACGCCGACGCGCTGGAACGGATAATCGCGCTGCACGATGCGAGCACCATCGCCGCTGTCATGGTAGAACCCGTGGCCGGTTCAACTGGCGTGATCATGCCGCCGCAAGGCTATCTCAAGCGCCTGCGCGAGCTTTGCACCAAGCACGACATCCTGCTGATCTTCGATGAAGTGATCACCGGCTTTGGCCGTCTCGGCGCTGCCTTCGGGGCGCAGTATTTCGCGGTCAAGCCCGACATCCTCACCATGGCCAAGGCGATCACCAACGCCGCCGTGCCGATGGGCGCGGTCGCCGCCTCGCGCGAAATCTACGACACGATCCTCGCCAATTCCGACACGCCGATCGAACTCTTCCACGGCTACACCACCAGCGGCCATCCGCTCGCCTGCGCGGCGGGCCTGGCCACGCTCGACACCTTCCGCGACGAAGGCTTGTTCGAACGCGCGGCCGAACTCGCCCCCTATTGGGAACACGCCATGCACTCGCTGCGCGACGCCCCGCACGTGATCGACATCCGCAACCTCGGCCTGATCGGCGGCATCGAACTTGAGCCCCGCCCCGGCGCGCCAACGCAGCGCGCACTCGAAGCGTTCCGCATCTGCTTCGACAAAGGCGTGCTGATCCGCGTCACCGGCGACATCATCGCCTTCTCGCCGCCGCTGATCATCGAAAAACGCGAAATCGATCAGATCGTCGATACGCTGCGCGGCGCGCTAAACCAGATACCATGAAGCGCCGCTCGAACCGCTAGCCTTCAGGCTCGCATTTTTAGGCGCGCCGGGCGCGCCATGCGCGTCTGAAGACGCGCGGTCCGTGGGCGCGAACAAGGCCCCGCCCGCTCTCGCAAGGATTTGCAAATCACGCCATAGGCTCGCGGCGGCAAGATAATCCAAGTCGGCTCGCACACAGGCGCGGACGCAAGCGAAAGTGCGCAGCGGACGCGCGGGCGCCGTGGAAATCAGGCCTGGCTTGACGCGGTGACGGTGGAAATATTCGGCGCTGATGTTTTGCAACAGCCGATTTGCGGCGCGCGCGCCAATCGCGTGCGGGCGCGGCCCGACCAAACTCATATCGCCGGCTAGCACGTTGAAAAGCTGCGGCAGCACGTCCAGGCCAGTGCGGCGCAGGAAAGCGCCGACGCGGGTCGCGCGCGCATCGCTGCGCCTCACTGGACGCGCGCGGGCGCCCTGCTCGTGGCGCAGCGTGCGAAAGCGCAGCACGTCAATGACGCGATTGTTCAGTCCATAGCAACGATGGCGGAACAGCGCCGGACCTTTGGATTCAAGTTTCACCGCCAGCGCAATGAGCAGCATCGGCGCGGCCAGCAGCGCCAGGGCGAGCCCGCCAAGCACGAGATCCTGCGCGCGCTTCAGCGCCGCCCGGCCGTCATCGCCGCGCGCGCCGCTGACCCGCGTGAGCGCCGCCGCGCCCATTTGGTCAAGCCCTCGTCCGCGCACGCCGGCGCTCTCGACATCGACCGCCAAATCGATCCGGTTGGGCATGATTGCCAGGCGATCGAGCATGGCGCGCAAGCGCGCGTCGGCCTTTAGGCTGATTGCGACGATCACCCGGTCGATGCGCGGCAGATGCTCCCAGGCGAGCAGATCGTCCACCCCGCCGGCCACGGGGATGGCGCCAATATGGCTCGGCGCGCGCGCCAAGCGATCATCGACAATGGCGACAATGCGCACGGACTTGGCCGCCCGCGCCGCCAACCGTTCGGCCGCCTCACCCGCCCCGACCAGCACGATGTTCTCGGTCAGCAAGCCCGCCCGAAAGGCGCCGCCCAGCCATAGCGCAAACGCCGCATGCACGCTGGCCAGCACCAGCGCCGCGCACGGCAAAATAGCCGCCAACGCCGCTGCCGCGCGCGCGTCCGCGGCCAACAGATTGGCGACCAGCAATCCCAAAATGGCGCCCAGCGCCAGCGCGCCGATAGCGTGGTCGGGGCGAAGTCTGGATGGGGGTATCGAATAGGTTTCGGTTATCCAGAGCCCGAGCTTGAGCATCAGCGCCGCCAAGATGAAAGCCGCAGCCTGGCCGAGGCTCAGGCCCATAAGGCTCTCCCCCATACCCCATCTGGCGGCGAACTCGGCCGCGATCGCCACGATCAGCCAATCCAGCGCCAGGATGCATTTCCAGGCAAGGGCCGGATCGAAGACGCCAGCGCGAAGCGGCGGTTCTGGAAAGGCGGGACGCGGCAACCGACCCCAATCGTTGGCCGGCGCTTGGGCCGGGACCGGCGCGCGATAAGCCAGATCAGCGCCGACAAAGCCGTCCGCCGGCTCAAGCGCCAGGCCAAAAAGCCCGAACGCTCCGGCCTGTTTAGCCAAATGCGCCGCCTCGCGCGCCTCCGCCGAGAGTTTTGGCCGCCGCAACGGCGCGTGCGCCAAAACGGCGCCTTTCGGTTTCAACGCCAGCTTTGTCATGGTCACGGCGCCCCTGGGCAAGATTTCCCCGTCCCCCCCGCGCAAAGCCGGCGCCACTTAACCAAGCCGCGCCATTAACGCCGCTTGCAGTATGCGGCGGCGACAGGCTAGACCCAGCAAAGTGGAGACGTGGCCGAGTGGCTTAAGGCGGCGCCTTGCTAAGGCGTTGTACTTTAACCGAGTACCCAGGGTTCGAATCCCTGCGTCTCCGCCAGATTGGCTCGTGAGTTTGAACGTGCGCCGAATGCCTAATGATGGGTTGGACAGCGCTCAGGGATTAAGCAACAGAGCGGTCGCGAGCAACGCTTCGGTGCAGGCCGTGGCTCAATCCTCGTCCACCATGTCGAGCAATATCTCCCGCTTGCCCGCGCCGTTGGCGGTGGAGATGATGCCTTCTTTTTCCAGGCGTTCGACCAGAGTGGCGGCGCGGTTGTAGCCGATGGAGAGGCGGCGCTGCAGGTAGGACGTGCTGGCCTTGCGGTCGCGGCGGACGATCTCGACGGCGCGGTCGAACAGGTCGGCGTCGCTGCCGTCGCCGTCGAACAATTCCGGCTCGTCGCATCGCCGGCGTTTCGCTCGGCTCCTCGGTGACGTCGGTGCGATATTGCGGCGCGCCTTGCGCCTTCAGCATGTCGACCACGCGCTCGACTTCGCCGTCGGTGACGAACGGCCCGTGCAAGCGGCGGATGCGCCCGCCGCCGGCCATGAACAGCAGATCGCCCATGCCGAGCAATTGCTCGGCGCCTTGCTCGCCGAGGATGGTGCGGGAGTCGATCTTCGAAGTGACCTGATAGGAAATGCGGGTCGGGAAATTGGCCTTGATCGTGCCGGTGATGACATCGACGCTGGGACGCTGCGTCGCCATGATCACGTGAATGCCGGCCGCGCGCGCCATTTGCGCCAGACGCTGCACCGCGGCTTCGATTTCCTTGCCGGCGGTGATCATCAGATCGGCCATCTCGTCGATGACCACGACGATGTAGGGCATCGGTTCGAGCGGCAGTTCGCGGGTTTCGTAGATCGGCTCGCCGCTGGTTGGGTCGAAGCCCGCATGCACGGTGCGCTCAAGCCGCTCGCCGCGCTCCAGCGCTTCGCGCACGCGGTCGTTGTAGCCGTTGATGTTGCGCACGCCGAGCTTGGACATGCGCCGGTAGCGGTCCTCCATCTCGCGCACGGTCCATTTCAGCGCGACGACGGCTTTCTTCGGATCGGTGACGACCGGGTGCAGCAGATGCGGAATGCCTTCGTAGACCGAAAGCTCCAGCATCTTCGGGTCGATCATGATGAAGCGGCACTCTTCCGGCGGGTGGCGGTAGAGCAGCGACAAGATCATGGCGTTGATGCCGACCGATTTGCCCGAGCCGGTGGTGCCGGCGATGAGCAGGTGCGGCATTTTGGTGAGGTCGGCGGCGAACGGATCGCCCTCGATGGTTTCGCCGAGCGCCAGCGGCAGATCGCCTTGCGTGCCGGCGAAAGAGGCGCAGTTCAGCAGCGAGCGCAGAAACACGGTTTCGCGCTTGCCGTTGGGCAATTCGATGCCGATGGCGTTGCGCCCGGGAATAACGGCGACGCGCGCGGCGGTGGCGCACATGGAGCGGGCGATGTCGTCGGCGAGGCCGATCACGCGCGAGGATTTCACGCCCGGCGGCCGGCTCGAACTCGAACAACGTCACCACCGGGCCCGGGCGCGCCGACAGCACTTCGCCTTGCACGCCGAAATCGGCGAGCACGCCTTCGAGCTGGCGCGACATGGCGTGCAGGGTTTGCGCGTCGGTCTGGGTGACGCGCTGCTTTGGCGTGGCCAGCAAATCGGTATCGGGCAATTCGAACGGGCGGCCGAAGCGGAACGCGCGGTTGCCGGCGCTTGCTGGCGCTTTTCGGCGCGCGGCTCGCGCGGGCGCGCGGCGCTTGTTCGGCCGCTTCCGCGGCGCCGGGCGCGGCGCGCGCTCGCGCGGCGCCGGCTTCGGCATTGGTTATGCTCGCTGCGATCGTCGAGCTTGCGGCGATAGGTTTCCCCGCCGTCATCGCGGCGCGCTTTTTCGGCGACATAAGCCGATCGCGCGCTGGGTGACTGCGCCGCCGCGCCGGTGGCCGCGCGGCGCGCGACGTCGGCGGCGGTCTTCACGTCCTCGGCGCGCACCTGGAACGCCCAGCCGAGGCCGAGCAGGCCGCCGATGGCGCAGAAAATGCCGGTCACAATCTGCGGGAACGGCAGCGCCGGCAAGCTCGCGAGCGCGCCGACAATGCCGGCGACGCCGTCGCCGATCACGCCGCCAAAGCCCGTGGCCAGCGGCCAGCCTTCATGAGTGGGAATGGTGGAGGCGGCGGCGGCCAAGAGGCAATGCCGAGCGCAGCGACAAACATGCGCCGGCCATTGATGCGCGCCACCAATTGGCGGCGCGCGATGCGCAGACAGCCCGCGGCCAGCAAGCGCCACATCGCCAGGTGCGCCCCCGCGCCCAGCATCTGAATGCGAGATCGGCGAGAAACGCGCCAGGGCCGCCGAACAGATTGTGCGTCGGCCCGTCGGTGGCGACGTTGAGGCTGGGATCTTCCGGCGAATAGGTCAGCACCGCGCCCAGGCCATAAGCGCCAAAAATCGCCGCGCCCACGGAAAGGGCGGCGCGCTTCAACGCCATGCGCGCCGCGGCCGAAGTGGCGACGGAGGGGATTAATCCCCCTGAGGAATAGGCTTCGTCGGTCATGAATGGTGGCGCTCGTTCTGCCGCTGATTCCAGCGCGGACTTTTGCCGCCTGCCGGTAAATGAGCGGTGAAGATTTGGCCGCGAAAAGGGTTACCGCTGCATTCATGCGGGAGGGCGTTGGACGCGGTTAACGACGTGAAAACGCGCGCATGCGCCGCATCGACGACGCGGGCTCGGCGCGCTATCGTTGCTCATGAGCAACGGAAGCTTTGACGCAGACGTGATCATCGCGGCGGCGGCCTGGTGGGGCAGACGCTGGCGCTGGCGCTGGATCAGGCTGGCGTTTCGGTCATTGTCGTTGACGCGGCAAAGCCGGCGGAGACGTTGGCGCCGCGTTTCGACGGGCGCGCGTTCGCGATAGCGTTTGCTTCGTTATCGGATGTGGCGCGCGCTGGGGCTTGGGCGAGGCGCTCGATCCGGTGGCGCAGCCGATCGAGCAGATCATGGTGACCGACGGCAAGCTTGGGCAAGGCGGCCGCCGCGGCGGGCCTTCGCTGCTGCATCTGCATTTCGACCGCGCCGAATTGCGCGACACGACGAGCCGCTTGGGCTGATGCTGGAAGCGCGCCACGTGCGGCTGGCGCTCGACAGGCGGTGCGCGCGCGGCCTTCGATCCGCATGATCCAGCCGATGTCGGTCACCGCGCATCGAGCGCGACGCCGCGGGCGTCGACCGCGACGTTTGGCGAACGGCGAACGCTTGCGCGCGCCGTTGCTGGTGGGCGCCGATGGGCGGCGCTCGTTCGTGCGCGAGGCGCTCGGCATCCGCACCATCGGCTGGGATTATCCGGTGACCGCGATTGTCGCCACCATCGCGCATGAAAAGCCGCACGATGCGGTGGCGCACGAATTCTTCCTGCCCAACGGGCCGTTCGCGATTTTGCCGCTCAAGGGCGCGCGCTCCAACATCGTCTGGGCCGAGCCGCGCGCGGCGGCGGAGGCGTTGCTGAAGATGCCGGAGCGGATTTCCTCGCGGAGCTTGCGCCGGCGGTTCGGCGATTTTCTCGGCGAGCTTTCGCTGGAAGGCCCGCGCTTCGGCTATCCGCTGTCGCTGCAATTGGCCGAGCGCATGATCGATGCGCGCGCGGCGCTGGCCGGCGACAGCGCGCACGGCATCCATCCGCTGGCGGGCCAGGGCTTGAATCTCGGGCTGAAGGATTGCGCGGCGCTGGCGGAGTGCATCGCCGACGCGATGGCGCTGGGCCTCGACCCCGGCGATGTGTCGGCGCTTGAGCGCTATCAGCGCTGGCGGCGGTTCGACAACGTCACCATGGCGCTCGGCATGGAATTTTTCGACAAGCTGTTCTCCAACGATTTCGCGCCGCTGCGCGCGGTGCGGGGGCTCGGCCTCGCCGCGGTCAACGCCGTCGGCCCGGCGCGGCGCTTCTTCATGAAATACGCCGGCGGCGCGGCGGGCGATTTGCCGAAATTGCTGCGCGGCGAGAGCTTGGCGGCTTGACCAGGCCCGGGGAATAAATCGCGGCCGCCTCGTAGTATCCTGGCCAGCATGTAGCGGGATACGTCATGACGCGCATCAAAAACGGGTTCGGCAGGTCGCTGCTTTCGGCCATGCGGGCGCGCCGGTTGCGAATGACCTGCCATCGGGCCCGGTTTTCGACCCGGCCCGCGATGAATTCGTGTTGCCCGGCCGGTCATGGGCTGGCCCGCTCGCGCCGGTCAGCGCTGCCCGCCGGCTCGACCAAACGATTTTCCGATGATTTAACAATTCTCCTGATTGGCGACAGCAATTGCGGCGAGTATTTCCGGCGTATTAGGTGACGCCAGATAGGCGCAGGAGGCGAACCATGCAGAAGCATCGTACCGGCTTTAGCACCTTGATGCTGGCGCTTTCCATCGGGCGGCGCCTTCGTCACGCAGCGGCAAATGCCGAGCCCCGGAGGCGCGTTTGCCTCACGACGATTTCGTTTTCTCCGCCCCGCCGGCAGGTCAGCGAGCTTATGAGACCGATATTCCGCGCTCCATCGCAATCCGGCCAACGAATGTGGGCGCCCAGCGCTGACGACAGCAACGCCCACATGTTCTTGCTGCTGCAATATGTCGGCGCCATCGATGGCGACGGGCAGCAAGATTATCTGCTGATCTAAACCCGCGTTACGTTTTGCCTAGGGTTCGCTCGCCTGGCGATAGAGCGCAAAGCGCGTCGCGGTCGCGGCCGAGTTCGTAGAGCAGGTCCCAGGAATAGAGCCCGGTATCGTGGCCGTCGTCGAAGACGATGCGCACGGCGTAGCGGCCGACCGGTTCGGCCCGCGACGCCGACATTGGCTTTGCCGGTCACCGGCGGCGGCTGTGGCGCCGCCATGGCCTTTGTTTTCGGCGGAGGGGCTTTCCACGCGCAGCAGCTCGAACGGGATGTCGAACGTGGCGCCGTCGTCGAAGGCGATGCGCAGCAGCTTGGCGGCGCGGTCGAACACGAGATCGGTGGGCCAGGGCGCGCATGCGGCGCTCATTCGTCGGCTCCCAGTTCGCGCGCTTCATCGATCAGCATGATCGGCACGCCGTCGCGCACCGGATAGGCGAGGCGCGCGCGCTCGCTGATCAGTTCCTGCCGCTCCTTGTCATAGCGCAGCGGCGTGCGCGTTTGCGGGCAGACCAGAACTTCGAGCAGTTTGGGATCGACGGCTCGCTCATTGCAGCGGCCGGCGGTTGTCGCCGGAGGCCGCGTCCCATTCCAGCAGCGCCACCAGCGCGCGCGCGCGCTCTTCCAGCGTGACCGCTTCCAGCAGCGCCTGCTTGGCGGCGGGATCGAACGGGCAGATTTGCGCGGCGACATTGACGATGGTTTCGGTCGGCGCTTGCTCGACCGAGTCCCAATCGACCTCGAAAGCCGTGCAGCGACGCATAGGCGCTTGAGCGATGCGATCAGCTGCGTCGCGGTCGATGCGCTCGCCGCGCGGCGGCGTGAAATCGTTGGCGAAGGCCGTCATAAGTAGACGATGCGCTTGGCGATAAGGGCGTCGGTCGTCGAATTCGCGCTCCAAGCGCGAAGCGGCAAATGCCGGTCAGCGTGATGAGATAGCGGCCGTCGTCGGTTTCGGTGAACGAGGTGATGCGCCCCAGCGTGCCGACATCGGCGAGTGCTGGGACGGCTTCGTCTTCCTCGCCGGTCGCGGGCTGGATCATGCCGATCAGGCGATCGCCGCCAGCGCGTCATCGACCATGTTGAGATAGCGCGGCTCGAACACGTTGAGCGCCAACACCCCGCGCGGCAACAGGATCGCGCCCGCCAGCGGAAACAGCGGCATGGTCTGCGGCAGGTCCGCAGGCTTGCGATAGCCGAACGCGCTCATGCGAACAGAATCGCCGACAAGCTTGCGGCGCCCTTGCTTGGCGATATCGGAGCCGAGGCCGGCGGCCTCGAAGATCTTGATCAGTTGCTTGCGCGCGCCGCGTCCTCGTTCCAGTCGCGGTTTTTGGCGATGATGGCCAGCAAGTGCTCGCTCGCGCTTTCAAGATCGCCGCGCGCGGAGAGCGCTTCGGCAAGATCGTAGCGCGCCTGCAAATCGCCGGGATCGGCGTCGACCTTGTGCGCCAACTCGCCGGGTCGCCCGATCGCCGGCGGCGCTGGCGAGTTCGAGCGCCGCGCGCACGCCGGCGATGTCGGCATCGTTGGCTTTTTCCGGCGGCGCCATCGTCGAGCACCGCGCGCGCTTGTTCGGCATCGCCGGCTTGCAGGTAGAGCCGCGCCATGCCGGCGATGGCTTTGGCGTTGGCGGGGTCGATCTGCAGCGCCGTGGCGTAGGATTGCGCCGCGCCGCCGAGGTCGCCGAGCGCGAGGCTCTCCGCGGCCTGTTCGAGCAGCGCTTCGATGTCGCGCTTCGCGCCCGCGCCGGCCAGGCGATCGACGAACAGTTTGATCTGGCTTTCGGGCACCGCGCCCATGAAGCCATCGACCGGCCGGCCCTTGTCGAAGGCGTACACCGCTGGGATGGATCTCACCCCCAGTTGGCCGGCGACGCCGGGATGTTCGTCGATATTGATTTTCACCAGCCGCACTTTGCCGCCGGCCGCGCGCACCGCTTTTTCCAGCGGCGGCCCGAGCGTCTTGCACGGGCCCGCACCAAGGCGCCCAGAAATCCACGATCACCGGGGTTTCGCGCGAGGCTTCGATCACATCGGCCATGAAAGCCTTGTCGGTGCCGTCTTTCACGGATCGGGGCGGCGCTGCGCCGTCGATGTAGGTCATGCGTAGTCCTCTGGGAGGTTTTTGCAGTTGGCCCTACATGGGCGGAACCGGGCTGCGGTTCAATTACACTTGGCTGGCCTGCGGCATCGAAGGCAAGCCGGATCGGCGTGCGGCCGAGCGCAGGCGACGAAGCCAGCATGCCGGCGGGCTGATCGCGGTGGTGGCGTCGTTGCGCAGCGGGTGAAAGTTGACCGGATCGTGCGCGAACAGCGCCTCGTCCAGCAGCAGAGTAACCCGCCCATCGGGATCATTGATCAGCGCAAACAGGGTCACCGAGCCCGGCGTGACGCCAAGATGGGCCATCAGCAAGTCCGCCGAGCCAAAACTGAACCGCCCCGCGCCAATGCGCTTCGAGACGGCGTTGAGGTCGATCACGGTGTCGGCCAACGCGCACAGCAAAAACAACGCGCCTTTCTTAGTCCTTCAGGAACAGATTCTTGGTATGCCCGCCCGGCATGCGCGCCTTGATGTCGGCGCTTTCGGCCACGGTGAAGATC
>CAVTAT010000014.1:0-222500 GCA_963732745.1 uncultured Alphaproteobacteria bacterium
GCAAATGAGATGTTCCTTGCGCCAGTATTTCATCGGCGATAACGCCTGTCAGTTCACTTTGCCGCAAAATGGGAAATGGCGCGGCAACCGGCTGCCAATTCGTCGATTTATCGGCGACGAATGCCATCTGTTGCGCTTCATTTATGACGATCCGGCGGTCGCGTGTGTCGTGATCACGATCACATGGGGCGCAAAAACTGCTGCTTGTCCGCGAATGGAAAAGCAATCGCCGCGCGCTGACACACCCTGCAGCAAGCCTTCAATTTCTACTGCCCCCGCGTGGCGGCTGACACCTTCAACAGCCTGCAGATTGCGGCTGTCCATTGCAAAACCATCCGGGCTCGCCGTGAGATAGGCGGCAAGATCGATAAAATGAATGGCATTTGTCGCCATCCCGTTGGTGCGATTGAGTTCCACCATGATGGACACAGGACCAGCCTTTCCAAGTTCAGCCGCAAGCTGGCGATAGACCGGCCACGCGCGGCGCGGCGTATTGACGAATGCCGGAACTTTCCTTGCAGCAATAAGGCCCGACAAATTCATGATCCGCACATGGGACTGAAACAGAAATTTTTCGAGCACGCAGTGCGCGCACATCAGCCTGCCGAGAAGTGCTTCGAATGATCGCCCGGCGTGGACGTCGGTGGCGCTTATCACTGCAAGATCAATCGTTGCAGGAAGTTCATCCAATGACGAGCAATAGCTGAATTGCAGATGCTCTGGCGGGCTGATTTCCGCTACGCGCGATTTAGCCAGTTTGCGGGCATCTGCTGAGGTGTTCACACGCAAAGATGTGTGCGGGATGAGCCATGGGTGCTCAATCCTTGCAGATGACGCGATCCAATATTTCCGCATCCTATGACGATCATTGACCGCCCCCGGCCGACATTTCCGCGCCTGTGCATCCCGCCGTTTATTTGTTCATGCCGATCTGGCTCAAGGCTTCATCAATCAGATCATCAGCAAGATAATCTCTTGAGGCCACCTTGCCGCGCAAAACCCCAGAGACGTATCGGCAGGCATTCCTGACCCGCCTGGCCGCTTGATAGCGAGATTTTGTGCAAAACGTCTCGCCTCTGGAGATTCTTGGCGCAGCGGCGACCAGGCTTTTGCGTGATCGGCATGGTCGCGCGTTCACTGGCGTAGGCCCCTGCTGGCGAATGAATCGCCCTTTCCACAATCCGGATGGCGCTCACCATTCCTGCAAATGCCGGCCCTTACAACGGAAGCGCAATATCTACCCGGACGGGCATATTGCGATCCAGCGTCAGATGTTTTTCGATCATGACAGCGCCGCGTCCCGCTGCCGCAAGGGGAATCACAATGCCGTCGCTGTGATCAGAAAAGCCAACGGGACAGGGAAAAGCCTGCCTGAATGTGTCGATAACGGTGAGATCTATTTCATCCCACAGGCGCACGTAGCCTCCCAGGGCGGAAACCCCAACAGCGTGACTTTTTTCAGCCAGCACTTTCCGTCCTTCATAATTTGCCAGCGCTTCAGAAATGGCCGCCGCCGACAAACGTTTTTCGCCGAGATAGCCGAATGCCAGAACACCAAGCGCTTCTGTGACTTCTTCCTTCGTCGCCATGCCGGTCGACAGGATGACATTCAGCCCGAATGGGCAGCCGCAGCAGATGGGGGCCGTTTGTCATGTCGCCGGAGCCAACCTTGACCACCCCCAGCCCAAGATCCTTCACCAGAAAATCCGTGCTGTCATCATCAAACGGCGTCGAAGAAAAAAAACGCCCCGCGCCTTGCAGTGTTCGATGATCCGCCGTGGGCGGCCTCATCGAGTTCAAGACGGCGCAGCATTTCAAGCTGGCCGTCGTCCGTGCCGGGTATTGCGCACCTGATATTTCCAGCCTTGCGCGCGCTCGCTGGTGACGAGCTTTTCGCTCTTGAACGTCTGAAATTTCACCATATCAGAGCCAGCGTCTGCGGCCGCATCGACAAGTTTCAGCGCAAGATCGAAACGATGCCGGTCATGGTTTACGCCTGCTTCAGCAATGATAACAACGTGAATGTGCATCTTGCGCGGCTGCATGTTCAACTGCCTCCCTCAAAAAAATATTTGCATAAGCAAGCGCTTCGGATCACCAATCGCCCTCAGGCGCGCAATGATACGAGGCGCTGCATGCCCGTCGCCATAAGGATTTGACGGTGCCGAAAAATATTCAGCATTGCACGGCGCATACCTGCTAAAATCGCCGGAATTCCCTTTCTGTAGCGGCTTGACATCAATACCGAACTGGCCTTCAGCCGGCCTTTCTGGACATGATCGCCGATATTCACCGTGCGCGATGCCAAAGGATGGCGCTTCATAAAGCCCGCTGGACGAATTGCCCGCCACAATGCGCGCGGCTGATGACAGAAAGATAGAGCGGCCCAAGGGAATTCCGAAAGACAACATTGCCCGCGTCCTTGCAGATCTTCGGCCAGTTCGGTCAGGCGGCGGCCCTCCGGATCCGAATTGCTGCCTGTGATGACAATCGCGATGTCCACTCTCCGGCCCCGCTCATCCAGCGCTGCAGCCAGTTCCGCAAATTGTACTTCGCCCAGGCTTGCGAGTTCCAGCGGTGGCGGACGGAAGGTTGCAAGCGCAAGACTGCGCCCACTTTCCGGCAAGCCGAACGCGGCAAAAGTTTCTTCCCGCGACATCCCGGGCGCTACGGAGAAGCGTATCCAGCCCGGCGCTGCTGGCCATTGTAACGCGCTCTGGCATCTCGCCCATCGCGACGAACCGTCTTGCGGCATGCGCATTCGACGGAAAATGCAGATGGGACATTTTTGAAATCGCATCTACGGAACGCATCGTCAAACGCGCCCTCCGTTACATCGCCCCCGCAAAGATGCGCAACAGGCGTCCGGGCGATAAGACAGAGCCTGCGCCGCGCCCATAATTTCATATCTGTCGCCCAGACAAATACAAGTCCGGATCAAGGGCCGCCAGCGCCTCACCAATACCTGCGGTCATGCGGGCGACATACGAATTGCTGCAGCCGCGTCGTCGCGGTCTTCAAGAATCGGCAATTCCGGGCAACATCAAAACCGTCGCGCCGGATGTCATTCACGGTCATGCCGTAGCGGGCGCTGAGATGACTGCCGGTCGCGACGATAGCAAGATCGAAAAATGGATCATCGCTGCATCAGTCGTGCGACGGACGCAGCAGGCCCCAGTCGCGCGCGTACTGGTAACTATCTAAACTTTAAGCGGCAGGTCGTCTGTGATAAAACAGAGGATGGCAGATTAATGATCCGCGCTTCAAGGTTTTCGGTCGTGGCCAGATCCATACGGGGGCAGGCCGCATACATCGGCTGCCGGTGCATACCCGCCCAGGCCGGACGGGCGCAAGCACCTTATGATCATGGCAATATTGCAGGGAATGAGTTACGTCGCGGCCTTAACCGGAAGCTTCATCGATAAGCATGGCGCAGACCAAGTAATTGTCTGGCAAAGGGCTGATCAATAAAAATGCTGTGCGCCGGGCACTGCAGCGAAATACCTTTAGCGTATTGACAGTGCAACTATGGCGTTTGGCGGCCAGAAACTCCGGTATCTGCTCCAGCTGGGCGCAGCCCATTGCGGCATTCAGGTTGGGCAGACGGTAATTGTAGCCAAGATCGTCGTGATTAAACGCCCATTTATGCCCGAGTTTGGCGGTCGTCGTCATATGTTTGGCGCGTTTCGCGAGCTCGTCATTGTCGGTCAGGATAGCGCCGCCGCCACCTGTGGTGACGATTTTGTTGCCGTTGAAACTCAACGCGCCAACCAAGGCCAAAGCCGCCGACATGCCCGCCCTTGGAGCCGGCTGCCGAGACCTCGGCTGCGTCTTCGATCAAGTGGAGATTCCATTTGGCGCAGCAGGGTGTTCATGAGTTCATCAAGTTCACGGGATGACCGAACGTGTGCATCGGCATCACGGCGGCAATACGCCTGACCGGTTATCCGGTTGCGGCAGGCGCCGCCGGACATTTCAGCAATCCGCCAAGATGACGGCAAGCTCTTATAGGCATCCAAGCCCAGCGTACGTTCGTCGCGTCGCAAAAATGCGGGATCGCGCCGCAATAGGCCACAGACATTCGCGGTGGCGATAAATGTCAGCGCCGGAACGATCACTTCATCATCGGCTGAACGCCAGCCAGCAGAGGCACATATGGAGGGCCGCCGTGCCATTCATCGCTGCGATCGCGTGTTTTACCTTCGCAGATTGCAGCCAGATCACGCTCAATTTGATTTACGTATTCGCCCAGAACCAAACAAACGTGCTGTCGATGGCGTCCGCCACATATTCTTCTCATGGCCCTGAAAAATCGGCTCATGCAGTTCGAACGGCTCGCCCAGTGCGCCGGCATGTGTTGCCGACAACCCGTCGATCGCGTCAAAAGCTGCCTCCAGGATCAAATTTCGCGTTTTTACAGCGTTGAAGCCGCCAGATCAGACATTGTAGATATCATGCTTGTAGCGGGCGAGATTGGCGGGATCGCCAAACCATTGTGCGGTGACGGCGAGACCGACGCGGAAACCTTCGAGACCGCCATATTGCCGGGCGCCAGTCGGTCAAAGCCACGCACCTTATCCGTGGATGAAATCAGCCGTTCGACTTCGCTCTTTTCCGGGGATTCGCTGTTCATCGGAAATGATTTCGATTTCCACGCCCATGGCTGTTGCAATCGGCGCGGCCGCGTCCTCGATGGAAATTTCGAACCCGGAGCCAAGGTTCACAACCTCCCCAACTGGCAGCATCGCAGTCGGCCAAATGAATAAACCTGCCGCCGTGTCCTAAGCAAAGGAGAAATCCCGGGTCGGCGTCTAGCGCGCCGAGCTCTATACTGTCCGTTGCCCTGCTGCGATCTGCGAGATAATGGTCGGGATAACCGCGCGCGCGGATTGCCGCGGGCCATAGGTATTAAAGGGCCGGACAACGACGATCGGGGTAGCGAAGGAACGGTAAAAGCTCAGCGCCATCTGGTCAGCTCCAATCTTTGAGGCCGAATAGGGCGACTGACCCTGCAAAGGGTGATTTTCATCGATCGGCGCATAAAGGGCCGTGCCGTAGACTTCACTGGTGGAGGTTTGCAGAACGCGTGGAAATCGCCGCCGTGCTCTCCGCCGCGCGCGAAATGACCGAAGGCCGCGTGCTGGCGATTGTGCAACCGCACCGGTACACGCGCCTGCGCGACCTGTTCAAGGATTTCTCCACCTGCTTCAACGACGCGGACATTGTGGCGGTGGCGGATGTGTACGCCGCAGGCGAAGCGCCGATCGAAGGCGTGAGCGCGGACACGCTTGCCGCAAGCCTAAAAAGCCACGGCCACCGCGATGCGCGGAAGCTTGCGGCGTGGGACGATTTGCCCGCCTTCGTGCGCGCGGAAGCGAAGCCGGGGGATATCGTGGTGTGCTTGGGGGCGGGGGATGTTACGACGTACGCGAATGCGCTGCCGGGGAAGTTGGGGGCGGGGTAGGCCGGCTCGGGGAACTTCAATCTGAGTTGGTTGATGAATTTGGAGCCCTTGTTGCCGATCCGTCCCGCTGCGGAGGCAGGTCGGCGCCCATGCCTAGGTGAAACCGCTTATCGCTGAGAATCGTCTTGAGTTTTGGTCCGATTGCGTTCGCGGTGGCCACCATCTCCTCTTTGGCCTCGTGCGCGGCGCTCCATAGGTTCCTTGCAAGATCATCGACCTCGAAGAATTTGGGGGCAAGTTCCCTATAAGTCGCGGGCTCCACGGAAATGTGCCCGACCGGACCCTCCATATCGACTACGCCCCGAAGACGTAGCTCCTCGTCAAGCGCCCTTCGTTCCAAATTGTACCGGACAAGCAAATCAGAAAGCAAATGAATGTGATTCGTGGCTTCCAATAATTTCTCCGCAAACAACGGGCCTTTTTCTTTGGCGAAGAGCGCAAGTTCTTCCGGAGAAAAGGAGGACTCTGGGAAGCGAACTCCGGCAAGGGGCCTGAGGCGCGGCCAGCAAAGGCGGTCGCGGTCCGGAGGCGCCGCGTCCAAGTCGCGACAAATCCGTGTCGTGACATCGACCATCGCGAAATATTTGAAGAACAGCGAGAACGCGGCGCCTAGTCGCCGATCACGCTCAGCCCTCCACGCGAAATAGGCATTCGTGGCTGCAGCGATGACGCCGCCGAGAATCACGCCACCCAAGGCGCCAATTGCGTTTTCCATGCCCGACAAATGAGCTGATTCCATCGAATTAAGGAGATGGTGGTCTGCGCCATTCGTT
Source organism: uncultured Alphaproteobacteria bacterium (assembly GCA_963732745.1). Taxonomy (GTDB): domain Bacteria; phylum Pseudomonadota; class Alphaproteobacteria; order Caulobacterales; family Aquidulcibacteraceae; genus Vitreimonas. Next base: position 6,238 of record CAVTAT010000014.1, read on the forward strand.
GCACGCGTCCAGACAAACACGTGCGCACCGCCACCCCTCGTGCTATCCTCTCCCCATGAGCACCCTGACCATCCCGCTTGATCCCGCCACCGAGGCCGCGTTGGAGGAGATCGCGATCGCCGCCAAGCGGCCCAAGGCTGAAATCGTGGCCGATGTCGTGGCGGAATATGTCCGCCACAGGGACGATTATTCCGAGCTTGTCCGCGAGGCGCGCGAAGACTTCGCCGCTGGCCGCACCTTCACGGCCGAAGAGGTCGCGGCTGGCGCGCGCGCAATCATAAGCGGGGCGCGGGCGCGCCAGCCATGAAGCGTGAAGTCTGGTCGGCGCACGCGCGCGCCGACTTCGACTATTACCTGGCTTATGTCGCCGAACGGAGCCCGCAAGCGGCGCAGCGTCTGTCCGACGCCATCCTTGGTTCGACCGCCGGCCTTTGCCAAATGAACTCCGGTCGGATCGGGCGTGTGCCCGGCACGTTCGAGAAGGTCATTCGTCGCCAGCCCTACATCGTCTTGTACGAATTAATTGAGGATGAAGTTCGCATTCTGCGCATCGTGCACGCGGCCCGGAACTGGCCTGAAAGGGGAAATGCCGCCGCTACTCTGACATTCCCGCAAAAAGCCCGGCGAGGGCGCCGGCGGTCCATAACGCTTAACTCCACCTCTTGCTTGCGCTCTGCTCGCTCGCGTTTCCCGCTTCCACCTTCGCGCCCGCATAACCCGTGAGCCTATCGGCGACGAAGGGATTGGTTTTGCGTTCTTGGCCGAAGGTGGAGGTGGGACCGTGGCCGGGGACGAAATTGATATCGTCGCCGAGCGGCCAGAGTTTGCTGGTGATCGAGGCGATCAATTGCGCGTGGTCGCCGCGCGGAAAATCCGTGCGCCCGATCGAGCCGGCGAACAGCACGTCGCCGACAAAGGCGATCTTCAGTTCGGTGTTGTGAATCACGACGTGGCCCGGCGTGTGGCCTGGCGTGTGCGCGACAGTGAATGTGACGCCTTCGAATTCGAGCGTCTCGCCGTCCTCGAAATAGCGGTCCGGCGTGACGTTCCGCACGCCTTGCAGACCGTAACGGACCGCGCCTTCCTCGATCTGGTCGAGCCAGAATTGATCCTCGCGATGGGGGCCCTCGACGGCCACGCCCGTGCGCTCGCGCAATTCCGCCGCCGCGCCGGCGTGATCGAAATGGCCGTGCGTCAGCCAGATGCGCGTCAGCGTGAGCCCGAAATGCTCGAGCGCGCCGAGTCAGCGCTCGCTGTCGCCGCCAGGATCGACGAGGAGGGCGCACTTGCTGGCCTCGTCCCAGACCAGCGAGCAATTCTGCTGCAGCGGCGTCACGGGCAAGATGCGGATTTGCAGCATGTCAAGCCCTGCCTTCTGGCATCGGTCGCGTGCGCTCGCCGCCGCGCTCCAGCACAGCGAACAATCCGCGCCCGTGTTTCGGCAGCGAGACAATGCGCTGCGCCGTTTCGTCGGCGAGCGCGGGGGAAACGATATCGAAACGGATCAACACAACACCCACCGCCGCGCGCCCGTCGCGGAAGACGAGTTCGCCAAAATCCTTGTCGCTGGTGATCAGCACGCGATCAAGGGCAAGCGCGCCGCTCAGCACTTCGTCGTCGGGCATGCCGGGGCGGCCGGCGGCGAAGACGACGTCGGCGCCATGCGCCTCCAGAGCATCGGCAAGCTGAGCTGGCACACAGGCATCGACAGCGAAGCGCATCTATTCGGCGGCGACTGTGTGGGCTTCCGATACGCACTCGGCGGCATAGGCGAGCGCCGCGCGCACATCGTCTTCGCCGAGATCGGGAAAGCCTTTCAGCACCCAAGCCATGTCCGCCCCGGCCGCGAACTGGCGCACGATCGCTTCTACAGGCACGCGCGTGCCAACGATGATGGGCTTTCCCATCATGATCTTGGGGTCGCGTGCGATCTTGGGATGCGGAGCGGCGATCATGATCGGTGTCATAGCCTATTTTCAACCCATTGACCAAGTGATTCAGGGCTCGCAGGCGGTCCATATTTCAGCCAATATCCTTGACCTCGCGCCCCAACTCAGGCGCGCACACGCTGGATGCCGGACACCGCTCACAGCAAACCCATCCTCATGCGCGCCGCCATCGTCTACGATTTCGACGGCACGCTGGCGCGCGGCAATTTGCAGGAGCGCTCTTTCATTCCCGAATCGCCGGCATGAGCCACGCCGATTTCTGGATGGACGTGAAGCGCCTCGCCAAGGCCGAGGACGCCGACGAGATCCTGGTCTATATGCACTTGATGCTGGATCGCGCGCGCGCCGCCGGCCATCCGGTGACGCGCGAGCAATTGCAGCGAACACGGCGCGCATCCGGATTTTTTCGACGGGCTCGATCATTGGTTCGACCGCATGGATGCGTTCGCCGACGATATCGGCCTCGCGCTCGATCATTACGTGGTCTCATCGGGCATCTACGAGATGATCGAGGGCTGCGCGCTTGTTCGGGCGCTTCCGGCAAGTGTTCGCCTCGCGCTATTTGTACGACAAGCGCGGGCGAAGCGAAATGGCCAAGCGTGGCCATCAATTACACCACCAAGACGCAATTCCTGTTCCGCATCAACAAGGGCATCGAAAACGTCCACGACACCGAGGCGATCAATCGCTGGATGCACGCGATGCGCGCGCCGCTGCCGTTCGAGCGGATGATTTTCATCGGCGACGGCGACACCGATATTCCGTCGATGAAAATGGTGACGGCCCAAGGCGGCTGCGCCATGGCGGTGCTCGATCCCTATCAATGGACCGAGCCGCGCAGCGTCGGCAAGATTTCGCGACTGATCGCCGAGGATCGGGTCAATTACGTGGCCCCGGCCGATTATCTGCCACAAGCCAACTCGACGTCATCGTCAAGGGCGCGCTCGGGCGCATGGCGCTGCGGGCGGGGATGAAGGCGGCGGGATAGGGGCTCAGCTGCCTTGCTCCCGGGCGCCGCGTCGGGGGCGCGTTCGATCGCGGTGATTGGATAGGTGCGCCGCGGCTCGCCGCCGATGACTTCGACGCCAAGGCCGTTGCCGGTGCAAATCCAGCCCGTGCTGGAGCGGATGGCGATGGCTTGGGTCCAGTCGAGATCGCGGGCGTTGAACATGGTGGTAAAAATGTATTTGCGATTGGCGCCGACCGAAACCGAGACGTGGCGTTCATCGACATCGGAATAGCCGTTCACCGAATCGGCGTTGAAGCAATCGCGTCCGCTGGGGGCTTCCGCGCTCTCTTCAGCGGTGGTGCAAGCGGCGAGCGCCAGCGCGGCGGCGAGCAGAACAAAGGTGCGGATCATGGGCGGCCTCCAGGTTGAAGTCAGCGCCATTATGGCCCTCCAAGTCTGGCGCTTGCGAGCCCGCAGCGCTTTGACGGCGCGCAAAAGCATGAGATAGCCCATCAACAATGAGTGAACTCCCTCCCGTTCGCGGGCAGATCCTGCGCGGCGAACGGCTTGCGCCCTTTACCTGGTTTCGCGTCGGCGGACCGGCGGAGGCGCTGTTCTTGCCGGCGGACGCCGAGGACCTGGCGGATTTCCTGCGCCAACTCGCGCCGAACACGCCGGTCATGGTGCTCGGTGTCGGCTCCAACGTGATTATCCGCGACGGCGGAGTCGAGGGCGTGGTGATCCGCCTTGCCGGTCGCGCATTTAGCCAGGTCGAGCCGCTACCAGGCGCGCGCATCAGGGCCGGCGCCGGCGCGCTCGATGGCATGGTGGCGAAAGCGGCGGCCAAGGCGGGGATTGCGGGGCTTGAGTTTTATGTCGGCGTGCCCGGCCTTGTTGGCGGCGCGTTGACCATGAATGCCGGCTGCTATGGGCGTGAAACCGCCAATGTTCTAGTGGAAGCGACGGCGTTGACCCGCGCCGGCGAGCACATCGTCATTGCCGCTGCGGATTTCGGTTTCAGCTATCGCCACAATTCCCTGCCTCCGGAATTGATTTTTCTCGACGCCACTTTTCAAGGCGCGCCCGACGAGCCGGCGGCGATCCAAAAGCGAATGGACGAAATCACCGCCAAGCGCGAAAGCAGCCAGCCCATTCGCGAAAAAACCGGCGGCTCGACGTTCAAAAATCCACTCGCCCCCAATGGCGACAAGCTCTCGGCCTGGATGCTGGTGGACGAAGCGGGCATGCGTGGACGCAAGCGCGGCGGCGCTCAAGTGAGCGAAAAACACGCCAATTTCCTGATCAATGCCGGCGAGGCCAGCGCCGCCGATATCGAGGGCCTGGGCGAGGAAATCCGCGCTGCCGTCCTGGCAAAGAGCGGAATTGCGCTGGAATGGGAAATAAAGCGCATCGGCCGCCCCTAACCTGCACCCTCAGGTTACCGATTTCCCACAAATCGTGGCGGTTTTGCACTAGCGCCGCGTTTTTTCTCCACGGAGGTGATTCTAGGAGCCCGGCTTGTCCGGATGCGCGAAGTAAGGAGCGCGCATGGTTAACCGGGGGGCTAGCCGTGCGCACGAGGAGCGGGGGACGCACATGGCCAAGTGGAATCTGGTTCTGGCAGCAGCGGCGGTCATGGTAGGCGCGAGCGCCGCGCCTCTGGCGTACGCCAGCGGCGATGATGATTGTGACTATGGTTGCGAAGGGTCCAACGGCCAGAACGGGTTCAACGGGCAAAACGGCGCGAATGGCCTAAACGGCGCCAACGGCGCGAACGGCCTAAACGGCGCGAACGGACAAAACGGCGCCAACGGTTCGAACGGCCTAAACGGCGCCAACGGCGCGAACGGCCTTAACGGCGGCAATGGCCTAAACGGCGGCAACGGTTCGAACGGGCTGAACGGCGCTAACGGTTTGAACGGCGCGAACGGCGCTAACGGCGGCAACGGTTTGAATGGCTCGAATGGGCTAAACGGCGCCAATGGCGCGAACGGTCTGAACGGCGCGAACGGTTTGAACGGCGCTAACGGCGGCAACGGTTTGAACGGCTCGAACGGGCTAAACGGCGGAAATGGCGCGAACGGCGCTAACGGCGCTAACGGCGGCAACGGTTTAAATGGCTCGAATGGGCTAAACGGCGCCAACGGCGCTAACGGTTTGAATGGCGCGAACGGTCTGAATGGCGACAATGGCGGCAACGGTCTGAACGGCGCCAATGGCGATAACGGCCAGAACGGGCAAAATGGCCAGAACGGACAGAATGGCCAAAACGGCGCCGCCGGCTCTGCTGGCGCCGACGGCCGCGATGGCCGCGACGGGCGCGCCACAAGGGTGCCGGTTTCCACCGCCTATGCCGCGCCGACCATCGCCACCGAGGATACCTGCATGGGCTCAAGCTCGGTGGGCGCGCAGGGCATGACCTTTGGCCTCTCGATCGGCACCACTTGGCAGGATCACAATTGCCGCCGGCTCAAGAACACGCGCGAATTGGCGGCGATGGGCTTCGATCGCGCGGCGGTGGCGCTGCTCTGCGTCGATGAGGATGTACGCAGCGCCATGGCGACCGCAGGCACGCCGTGCCCGGGCGAGGCGCAAGCCGCCGCCTCCACTGCCGGGCGCCGCGGCGCCAGGTAATCGTCAGCCTCATTGGGGGATTTGCCGATGCGCGGGTGGAATTGGGGCCTTGCCGCCGCGACGCTGCTGCTCGGCGCTGGCGCGTCCAATTCACTGGCTGACGACCCCTGCGGCGACGATGGCTGCGAGGGCGCCTCCGGCGAGGAGAAGCCGCCGCGCGGCGCAATGTCGACAACGCCAATACCGCGATCGGATTCAGCGGCGTCAACCCGTTGACCGATTCCGACGATTTGGTTGGCGACGAATTTTATTATGAAGCCGGCTCGGAACTGTCCGCCGCCACCGCTTATGCCGCGCCGCTCGTCGCTACCACCGACACCTGCATGGGTTCGCACTCGTTCGGCGCTCAGGGCATGCGCTTTGGCATGTCGGTCGGCACGATCTGGAGCGATGACAATTGCCGCCGCATCAAGAACGCGCGGCAACTTTCCGCCATGGGCTATCGCCGCGCGGCGGTGGAATTGCTCTGCATCGACGATGAAGTGCGCGCGGCTATGCTGTCGGCCGGGACGCCATGCCCGAGCGATGAGCGCCTGATCCCGGCGGTCGCCGAGATCGCGCCGCCTCCGCCTCCGCCGCGCGAGCCCGCGTTCGGCAGCGTGAATTTCGACTTCGATTCCGCAAAGCTGAAGCCCGACACTGTCGCGGCGCTGGAGCAGATGCTGGCGAATTTACAAGCGCGCGGCGTCAGCGAGGTCGAGATCGAGGGCCATGCCGATGCAACCGGCGCCGATGCGTACAATCTGGCGCTGTCGGCGCGGCGGGCGCAGGCGGTGGCCGATTGGTTCACCGCGCACGGCGTCGCCGCCACCCTGGTCAAAATCGAGGCCAAGGGCGAAGCAGAACCCATCGCCGCCAACACCACCGTCGAAGGCCGCGCCCGCAACCGCCGCGTCGAAGTGCTGCTGCGCTAACGGCGCTGAAGCGCGTGTCTTCGGACGCGCATGGCGCGGCGGTAAGAAGAGCGAGCCTGAAGGCTCGCGGTCCAGCGCGCACGGACCGCGCGTCTTCAGACGTGCATGGCGCGGCGGTACGAGCCTTCGAAGGCTCGCGTCCAAGCGCCCACGGACCGCGCGTCTTCGGACGCGCATGGCGCGGCGGTAAGAAGAGCGAGCCTGAAGGCTCGCGGTCCAACTTGCAACGCTCCGCGCCCCCACTTCGTTAGCGTCGGCTTTACCATACCTCAAAATTTACCATAAAAATCAATGTGAAAAGCGCCTGTTTCGTCACCTTGCCTTAACCCAAAAGCGTTTCATTGTGAGACGCGGAAGGGAGCGCGACAAAGCGCTTTCCCGCACTGGTTTTGGTCGGGTGTTTAGGGGCGAGGCGCATCAATGGCGCGCGTGGCGGTGTTGCTTGGGGGTTTGAGCCCCGAACGGTCGGTGAGCTTCAGCTCGGGCGGGGGCTGCGCGGCCGCGCTGAGGCGTTTGGGTCACGATGTGGTCGAGATCGACCCGCAAGATCCTGAGTGGATCGCGCGCCTCGCTTCGGCGAAGCCCGAGGCTGTGTTCAACGCGTTGCATGGCGAATGGGGCGAAGACGGCCGCGTTCAGGGCGTGCTCGATTATCTGAAACTTCCCTACACCCATTCCGGCGTGCTCGCTTCGGCGCTGGCGATGGACAAGGACAAGTCCAAGGCGGTGTTCGCGCAGGCCGGCCTGCCGCTGGCCGAAGGCAGGCTGATGCATCGCCTCGAAGCGGCCAAGGCCCATCCGATGCCTGCGCCTTATGTGGTCAAGCCCAACGCCCAGGGATCTTCGGTCGGCGTTTTCATCGTTCGCGAAGGCGCCAATCGTCCGCCCGAACAATTGCTCGATCCCGATTGGAGCTTTCGGCGATGAGGTGCTGGTCGAGGAATTCATCGACGGGAAAGAATTAACCGTTGCGGTGATGCATGGTCGCGGCGCGCTGGCGGTGACGGAAATCGTACCCAACGGCGAGTGGTACGATTTCGACGCCAAATACGCTGACGGCGGCTCGCGCCACGAAATCCCGGCGAACATTCCAGCTGCCATCACGGAACAATTGCTGCGCGCGGCGGAACTCGCCCATAGCGCGCTGGGCTGCCGCGGCGTCTCGCGCTCCGATTTCAGGTATGATCCCAAGCGCAACAAAATCGCGCTGCTCGAAGTCAACACCCAGCCCGGCATGACGCCGACATCGCTCGTGCCCGAACAGGCCGCCTATATAGGCATGAATTACGATCAATTGGTCGCATGGATTTTGGAGGATGCGTCATGGCCGCGCTGAGATCGCGCCGGCCTGGCCGGTCCTCTGTGTCAAAGCGCGCGAGCTCAGGCTCGATGCCGCGATTGGCGCATATTAAATTGTCCGGCGGCGTGGGCGGCGGCGAGCAGGTGCAGGTCAGCGGCAAGAGCTTGATGATAGCGCTCGCCGGCATGGTGCTCACCATTGGCGCGGCGATCGCCGGGGCGGCTTGGCTCGGCAGCTCCTTGTTCGACGCGCGCGAGGCTTTCGCGCGCACTTCCGACGCGGCCGCCGCCAGTGTCGGTTTTGAAATCGGCGCGATTGAAGTCGCCGGCGTAAGCGGGGCGCGGGCCGACGAAGTGCGCGCGCTGATCGCCGCCGAGAGCGGCCAGTCGATGTTGTCGCTCGATCCCTGCGGCGGTCAAAGCCCAGGTGGAGAGCCTCGATTGGGTGGCCGCCGTTCGCGTGCGCCGTTTGTGGCCTTCGACGCTCCAGGTCGATGTCGAGCGTCGCCAGGCCTATGCGCTCTGGCAAGAGGGCGGAGAAGTTTCGGTGATCGATTTTAACGGCGAGCGTTTGCTGGCCGAGCGCGCCGCCGATCATGCCGAGCTGCCGCTGGTGGTTGGTCCCGGCGCCGGCCCCGCCGCCGAACAATTGCTCATGGCGCTTGAGGACTTGCCCGAATTGCGCGCGCGGTTGAAAGCCTTGGTGCGCGTCGGCGATCGGCGCTGGAACGCTCGAACTCAAATCCGGCGCCGTGGTGGCGCTGCCGGAGCAGGGCGCGGCGGGGGCGCTGGCGCGGCTCGAACGCTTGCAGGCCAGCCAAGCTCTGCTTGAACGCCCGCTCGCCAATCTCGACATGCGCGCGCCGGGATTGTTGGCCGTGCGCGTGCGTCCGGCGCGGGGAGGTTGAACATGACCGCCGCGCAAAGAACCGAACTCGCCCACGCGCCGCCGCGGCAAGATCCGAGCGCGCCCCTGATCGCCGCGCTCGATGTTGGCGTCGCCAAGACATTGTGCCTGGCGACGCGCCGGGATTTGACGCTCGATCAGCACCCCGAGCGGCCGCTGCGGGTTCTGGGCGTCGGCCAACAAACCGCGCCCGCCATCGCCAGCGGCAAGCCGGCCGATTTCGAGGCTTGCGCGCGGGCCATTCGAGTCGCCGTCGAGGAAGCCGCTTCCATGGCCGGCGCGCCGATCTGCGCGTGGTCGCCAGCTATTCCGGGCCCGGCATCGCCGCGCGAATGGTCCGCGGCGTCGCGCGCGTGCGCGGCAAGGCGGTGAGCGAGCGCGACATCGATGCCGCCATCCATGCGGCGATGCAAGCGACGCCCTCGCCGGCGCTGACGTTTCTGCACGTCGAGCCGCTGCGCTACACGATCGACGATGGCGAGCCTTTGATCGATCCGCGTCGGCCAAGCGGGCAAGTCGCTGACAGTGGAAGCGTGCGTGGTCACCGCGCCGACCGAAGCGTTGAACGCGCTGCGCGGCTGCATCAATCTTGCCGGCGTGGAAGTAGAGGACATTATCGCCGGCCCGAAGGCCGCTGGCCTGGCGGTGTTGACGCCGGAAGAACGCGCCGGCGGCGCGGCGCTCATCGATCTGGGCGCGGGCGCGGTCGGCATTGGCGTGATCGGCGGGGAGAATTTGCTGCACGCGGAAACCGTTTCCGCCGGCGGCGTGCGGTTGACGCGCGACCTGGCGCACAAACTGCAAACCAGTTTTTCCGCGGCCGAGCGGGTCAAGCTCGCATTCGGCGCGGTGGGGGGCGGTTTCGATCGCCGCGAAGCTGTACAAGCTCCGAAACTTGGCGGCGATGGCAGGCTTGAGGCCGCCACCACGCTGCGCGGCGTGATCGCCGATACGCTAACGCCGCGCTTGGTGGAAATGCTGCTGCGCGCGCGCGAGCGCTTGGCGCGCGCTGGCTTTGCCGGCGAAGCGGGCCCGCGGCGCGCTGTCCTGGTCGGCGGCGGCGCGATGATACCGGGCATCCGCGAAGTCGCCGCGCAGACGCTGGCCATGCCGGTGCGCATCGGCCGGCCGCTTGAGCTGTGCGGCTTCGATTGCGGCGAGGCTGGCCCTGGCCATGCCGCCGCCGCCGGCTTGCTGCGCTGGCGCCTGGACAATCCGACGCTCGATGATGTCGACGAGGTGTTCCAACCCAGCCTCGCCCACGCCGCCGAACTCATGCGCGGCAGCGCCCACAAAGCTTGGAACTGGCTGCGCGAGAATTTCTAGGCCGCGCTTGCCGCCACTCATTCGAATTCATGCCGGGTTGCGACGCCGCGCGGGCAAGCGCGGGCGCGTCCGGTGGACATCGCCCCTTGCGCCCGGCGCGGGGAAGGGGTTTCTCCTTTGTCGTGGATCAGGGTCGCGCAATCAGCCTTCGCCATGAGGGCGCCGATTTGGAGGGGCGGCTGATGGCGCCGCTTGCGGCAGGCCGACATGCCGCTGTCCTGGTAATGCCCAGCGCGATGGGCCGGGGGGATCATTATATTGAGATCGCTCGCCGCCTGTCGGAGCAAGGCTATGTCGTGCTGGCGGCGGACATGTATGGCGCTGGAATAAGCTATGCCGAGCCGAAAGCGGCGGGCGCATCGCTGGCGCCGTTTCTGCGCGATGGCAATTTGTTGCGCGCGCGCGTGTCGGCTTGGCTGGAGGCGCTGAAGGCGCAGCCCGAGGTCGATCCGCGGCGCGTGGCGGCTTTGGGATATTGTTTCGGCGGCCAATGCGTCCTCGATCTTGCCCGCTCTGGCGCGGACCTGGCCGCTGTCGTCAGCTTTCACGGACTGCTCACTACGGCCAAGCCGGCCGAAGCCGGTGCGGTAAAGGCGCTGGCGGCGGTCTATACCGGGGCGAAGGACCCTTACGCGCCGCGCGCGGATGTGGACGCCTTCGTGGCCGAGATGCAGGCCGCCGGCGCGCGCTGGCAGCTCACCGTGTTTGGCGATGCCTATCACGCTTTCACAACGATCGAGGATGGATCGCTTGCCCTTGCCGGGCTGGCGTACGATCCGCTTGCGGACGCCGTTTCCTGGGCCGGAATGCTGGCGCTGTTGAGGTCGGTGCTTTGAGAGTGGTTGGTTCGCTTTTGATTGACAATGAGGCAAAATCCGCAAACCTGACGGCCTGGAGGCCGGTTTGGCTAAGCGAGTTCGAGGCGAGCATCGACAATGAGCACGGGCGCGCCCCGCTGCTGCTGGTGTGCGACCACGCCAGTAATTCCATCCCGGAGCGCTTTGGCGGACTTGGTCTTTCGCCGGAGGCGCTGGCCGATCATGTCGCCTGGGACATCGGCGCGCTGGCGCTGGCGCGGCGGCTGGCGAGCGCGCTCGACGCCGCTTTGATATCCGCGCCAGTGTCGCGCCTGGTGATCGATCCTAACCGCGCCCACGATGCGCCGGACCTCATTCCCGCCGCCGCCGAGGGTGCGCCGGTGCCGGGCAATATTGGGCCGGGCAATCTTGCTTTAGCCGATAGCGAGCGCGCCGCGCGCATCCGCGATTATCATGATCCTTTCCACGATGCGATCGCCTCCCGCCTTGCGGCGCAACCCGGCATCACGGCGCTAGTCTCGGTGCACAGTTTTACGCCGGCGCTCCACGGCAAGGCGCGGCCCTGGCACGCTGGCATATTGCACCGCGCCGATGCGCGGCTGGCCGATGTGATGCTGGCGGAATTGTCGCGCGATGTTTCGCTCAATATCGGCCGCAATCAGCCTTACGCGCCGGAGCAGGGCGTGTTCTACACCATGGATCGCCATGCTGGGGATCGCCATGCCGGGGATCGCCATGCCGGCGGGCGGGCGACTGTGATGATCGAAGTGCGCAACGATTTGCTGCGCGACGAGGCTGGTCTGGCGCGCTGGACGCTGCTTTTGGCGGGCGCGATTTCAAAGGCGCTCGCCGCTAACGCCGAACGCAGGCAGGCGAGTTAAACGCAAGCATAAACACGGGAGGAGAAAATATGTCGAAACAGAATCAAGGCGCATCCGAGGAGGACGTCAAAACACTGCACAAGATGGGTTACGCGCAGGAATTGTCCCGAACCATGGGGCATTTTTCTAATTTCGCCATCTCGTTCTCAATCATTTGCATTCTCTCCGGCGGCATCAATTCGCTGGCGCAGGGCACTAGCGGCGCGGGCGGGGCGGCGCTCGGCATTGGCTGGCTGGTTGGCGGGGGCTGCGCGCTGTTGTTTGCGCTCGGCATGGCGCAAATCTCTTCTGCTTACCCCACGGCGGGCGGGCTCTATCATTGGAGTTCGATCCTTGGCGGCCGGTTCTGGGGCTGGCTGACGGCTTGGATGAACCTGCTGGGTTTGATCACGGTGCTGGCGGCAATCAATGTCGGCACCTATTACTTCTTCATCGGCTCGTTCGCGCCGATGCTGGGGATTGAGGACACTTACGTCACAAAGGTTGCGTTCGTCGCCTTGATCACCGGCGCGCATGCCTTGATCAACCATTTGGGCATCCGCACCACGTCGCGGCTCACCGATTTTTCCGGTTATCTCATCCTCGGCGGCGCCATTCTGTTGACTGGCGCGCTTTACTTCTTCGCCGAGAGCCATGATTTCAGCCGGCTCTGGACCTTCACCAATTATTCCGGCGATGCGGGCGGGGGCGTGTGGCCGCAAACCGCTTCGATCATGACCGTGTTCATGCTCGGCATGTTGCTGCCGATCTATACGCTCACCGGCTATGACGCCTCGGCGCATACTTCGGAAGAAACCCATAAGGCCGCGCACCACGTGCCGACCGCGATCATCCATTCGGTGTTCTGGGCGGTATTGTTCGCCTGGTTGTTCTCGTGCGCGTTCGTGTTGGCGATTCCGAATATGGACGAAGCCGCCAAGCAAGGCTGGAACGTGTTCTTCTGGGTGATGGACGCGACGATACCGCAAGCCCTGAAATTGGTCATCTACGGCATCATCCTGGTGGCGCAATTCATTTGCGGCTTGGCGACGGTGACCTCGGTCAGTCGCATGATCTTCGCCTTCGCGCGCGACAAGGGCCTGCCGATGTCGGCGACGTTGGCCAAGGTCAGCCCAAAATGGCGCGTGCCGGTGGCGGCGATCTGGGTTGGCGCGGCGCTGGCGGTGGCGTTCGTGGCTTACGCCGACGCCTATTCCGTCGCCGTGGCGGTAACCTCTATCGCGCTCTACGTTTCCTACGCCATGCCGATTGGCGCGGGGATGCTGGCTTATGGCAACAAGTGGAAAACCATGGGGCCTTGGGATATGGGCCCGCTGTTCCGCGTGGTCGCGCTTGCGTGCATTCTGATTGCGGGCTTCATCTTCTACATTGGCACGCAGCCGCCCAACGATAAGGCGCTGATCTTCTTCGGCGTCATCGCTGCGATTACCGCAGTGGTTTGGTTCGGGCTTGAGATGCGCCGCTTCAAAGGTCCGCCGATCACCGAAGCCGATGTCGCCGCGCGCCAAGCGGCGATCACCGCCGCGGAGGTGGCGGTAGGCGAAGTAAAGCGCTAAACGTTGAAACTACACACACCTATCCCCGGATGAACGCGCAGCATTCAGTCCGGGGCCCATAAACACAGCCGTTCGCGTTTATGGGCCCCGGACTTGCGCTTTGCGCAATCCGGGGATGGGTGATTTATTCCTGAAGAGGACCGAAGCCCATGGAAGGCATGCTCACGCTCGACGCGTTACGCAAACTCACCGCCTCCGGCGAGATCGATACGGTGCTCGTGTGTTTCCCCGACATGCAGGGGCGGCTGATCGGCAAGCGTTTCCAGGCGCAATTCTTCGTCGATGGCGCGCACGAGGAAACCCACGGCTGCGATTATCTGCTGGCCAACGACATCGATATGGAGCCGGTGCCCGGCTACGAAGCGTCAAGTTGGCAGCGCGGCTACGGCGATTTCGTGATGAAGCCGGATCTCGCCGACCATGCGGGTCACGCCGTGGTTGCCGGGGACCGCGCTTGGTGCTGTGCGATCTGGAAGATCACCACGAGCACAAGCCGATCCCGCACGCGCCGCGCTCAATTCTGAAAGCGCAGCTGGCGCGGCTCGATGCGCTGGGCATGTCGGCGTTCACCGCCTCCGAACTTGAATTCTATTTGTTCGACGAAGATTATCGCAGCCTGCGGCAAAAGCATTATCGCGACGCCATCACCGCCGGCGATTACATTCAGGATTATCACATCCTGCAAACCAGCAAGGAAGAGCCGGTGCTGCGCGCCATGCGCAACGGCTTGCAGAAAGCCGGCATTCCGGTGGAAAATTCCAAGGGCGAGTGGGGGCCGGGGCAAGAAGAGCTGAACGTCCGCTATGCCGATGCGCTGACCATGGCCGATCGCCACGTGATCATGAAAAACGGCATGAAGGAAATCGCCGTCCAGCACGGCAAGGCGATCACCTTCATGGCCAAGTGGCGCTACGATCTGGCCGGCTCCTCCTGCCACATCCACATGTCGCTGTGGGACAAGGCTGGCAAGGCGGCGCTGTTCAGGGATGCCAAGGACAAGCTCGGCATGTCGGAGCTGATGAAGCAATTCCTAGCCGGCCAAATCAAGTATGCGCCGGACATGACGCTGCTGCTTGCGCCTTACATCAATTCCTACAAGCGCTTCATGGCCGGCACTTTCGCGCCGACGAAATTGGTTTGGAGCGACGACAACCGCACCGCTGGCTTCCGGCTCTGCGGCGCGCGTTCGTCGGCGGTGCGCATCGAATGCCGCGTCGGCGGCGCCGATCTTAATCCGTATCTGGCGTTCGCCGGCCTGATCGCGGCGGGGCTGAAGGGCGTCGAGGAAAAACTCACACTGGCCGCGCCGTTCGTGGGCGACGCCTACAACCAAGCCGAGCTGCGCGATATTCCCCGCACGCTTCGAGCAGCGACCGCCGCCTTCGGGGGCTCAGCCATGCTGCGCGCTGCGCTTGGCGACAAGGTGGTCGAGCATTACGTCCACACCGCCAATTGGGAACAACTCGAATACGATCGCCGCATCACCGATTGGGACCTGATGCGCGGGTTCGAGAGATATTGAACGTTTTGGGGGTTCGAATGACGAAACTCACGGCCCCCGTGGTTGCGGCAAGGCTGAAATCGCCGCGCGCGCAGGGCCAAGCGCGCGCCCTTCGCAAGCAGATGACGCCTGCGGAGAAAGGCCTATGGAAGTTGTTGAGACAACACACGTTGCGGGATTCGCACTGGCGCAAGCAATGCGCCGTAGGGCCGTTCATTGTGGATTTTGCATGCCACGGCGCCCGGGTCATCGTCGAGCTCGACGGCGGCGTTCACGACATGGACGACAAGGTGCGCGCCAAAGAGCGACAGGATTTCCTCGAAGGTCGCGGCTATCGTGTCCTTCGCTTTACGAACAGCGAAGTCGCCGCTGATGTCGGATCGGTGGTTCGAACCATTCTCAAGTGTGATTTGCGCCCCTCCCCCCTTGCGGGGGAGGGTAGGGTGGGGGGTGACGGCGATGCCGTTGCAGAATGAGCGCGTGTCTGCTTGCTTGCTTGGCAACGAGGGAAGCGGCAGATGCTGCCGAGCTTGGCGCTAGCACCCCCCTCCCTACCCTCCCCCGCAAGGGGGGAGGGGGATCATCCTCACCGCGAGAATCCTAATGACCCAGCTCAAACTCATCTCCCCGATCGACGGTCGCAGTTTACGCCACGCGCGAAAGCGCGAGCTTGGAGGCGGCGCTTAGCGCCATCGCCGGCGCGCGCGTTGCGCAGAGAGCCTGGGCGCATGCGCCGCTGGCCGAGCGCATCGCCAAGGTGCAGGGCTTCGTCGCGGCGCTGCTGGCGATGAAGGACGAGATGGTCCCCGAGCTCGCTTGGCAGATGGGCAGGCCGGTGCGCTATGGCGGCGAGTTCGGCCCGGTGCGGGAGCGCGCCGATTACATGTCGGGCATCGCCGAGAAAGCGCTGGCCAATCTCGAGATTGAGTCAAGCGCCGCGTTCCGGCGTTATATCGCGCGCGAGCCATTGGGCGTGGTGATGGTGATCGCGCCGTGGAATTATCCTTACCTCACCGCCATCAACACGATTGTCCCGGCGCTGATCGCCGGCAATGGCTTGGTGCTGAAACACGCGAGCCAGACCTTGCTGGTGGGCGAACGCTTCCAGCAGGCGGCGGACAAATCCGATTTGCCGCGCGGGCTGTTCCGCAATCTGGCGCTCGACCACCAAACCACTGAAGCGTTGCTTGGCGCGGGCGCTTTGGACTTTGTGAATTTCACCGGCTCTGTCGGCGGCGGCAAGGCGATCGAGCGCGCTTGCGCCGGCACGTTCACGGGCATCGGCCTTGAACTCGGCGGCAAGGACCCGGCTTATGTGTGCGACGACGCAGACGTCGCGCGCGCCGCCGAGGCGCTGATCGACGGCGCCATGTACAATTCCGGCCAATGCTGCTGCGGCATCGAGCGTATTTACGTGGCCGAGAAACATTACGACGCTTTCGTGGAGCAGGCCGCCGCGCTCACGCGCGGCTACAAGCTTGGCAATCCGCTCGATCCGGAGATTACCCTGGGCCCGATGGCGCAGACGCGCTTTGCCGATCTGGTGCGCGCGCAGACGCAAGAGGCGCTGCGCGCCGGCGCGCGTGCGCTGATCGATGTCAAGGGCTTCCCCGCCGACAAGGCCGGCACGCCGTATCTCGCGCCGCAAATTCTCGTCGATGTGGATCATACGATGCGGGTGATGCGTGAGGAGAGTTTCGGCCCGGTGGTCGGGATCATGAAGGTGAAAAACGACGATGAAGCCATCGCGCTAATGAACGATTCCGATTACGGCCTCACCGCTTCGATCTGGACCCAGGACGTGGCGCGCGGTGAGGCCATCGGCGCGCAAATCCAGACCGGCACGGTGTTCATGAATCGCTGCGACTATCTCGACCCCGCCCTGTGCTGGACCGGCTGCAAGGACACCGGCCGCGGCGGCGCGCTTTCGGTCATAGGTTTTCATAATTTGACCCGGCCGAAATCGTATCATCTAAGGACGTGAAAACGAGAACACAAAACTAAACTCCCATCCCCGGGGCGACGCGAAGCGTCGAGCCCGGGGCCCATAAACACAGACGTTCGCGTATATGGGCCCCGGACTTCGCTTCGCGAATCCGGGGATGGGTGATTGGGCCAAAGGGAACACTATAATGAACGCCAATTGGAACTACCCAACTGCGATCAAGTTCGGCGCGGGGCGGATCAAGGAATTGCCGGAGCATGCGCGCGCGCTCGGCATGAAGCGGCCATTGCTGGTGACGGACAAAGCGCTGGCGGCGCTGCCGATTACGCAGAACGCGCTGGCGCTGCTGCGCGATGCGGGGCTCGGCGGGGAAATCTTCGCCGACGTGCGGTCAAATCCCACCGATGAGGATCTAGCAGCCGGCGTCAAAGCCTATCGCGCTGGCGACCATGACGGTGTTATCGCCTTTGGCGGCGGCTCGGGGCTCGATCTCGGCAAACTCGTGGCGTTCGCGGCGCGTCAGACGCGCCCGATCTGGGATTTCGAGGACATCGCCGATTGGTGGACGCGGGCCGACGCGAACGCGATTGCTCCAATCCTCGCCGCGCCGACAACCGCCGGCACCGGCTCGGAAGTCGGCCGCGCCGGCGTGATCACCGATTCCAAGGCGCACGTGAAGAAGGTGATCTTCCATCCCAAGATGATGCCGGGCATTGTCATCTGCGACCCTGAACTCACCATTGGCATGCCGCCTGTGATTACCGCCGGCACTGGGCTCGACGCCTTCGCGCATTGCCTGGAAGCCTATTGCTCGCCATCCTATCATCCGCTGGCGGAGGGCATCGCGCTCGAAGGCATGCGCCTGGTCAAGGAATATTTGCCGCGCGCTTATGCGCACCCCACCGACATCGAAGCGCGCGGCCAGATGATGAGCGCCGCCGCCATGGGCGCGACCGCATTCCAAAAAGGCCTTGGCGCCATCCACGCCTTGAGCCATCCGATCGGCGCGTTGTACAACACCCACCACGGCATGACCAATGCGGTTGTGATGCCCGCGGTGCTCGAAGCCAATCGCACCGGCATTGAAGCCAAGATCAGGAGGTTAGCGGCCTATCTGGATATCGCCGGCGGCTTTGATGGCTTCGTGGGCTTCGTTCGAAGCCTGAGCGCTGAGCTCAAGGTCCCGAAAAATCTCACCGCCTTCGGCGTGCCGCGCGCGGATTTCGAGCGCATCGTCGCCATGTCGCTCGAAGATCCAACCGCCGGCGGCAATCCCATCGCGCTTACCAGAGAGCTGGCGAGCGCCATGCTGGCGGCTGCGTTTGGAGATTAGCACGCGCATGCTGGCGGCGCGGCGATGTTGCGATGGAAATGGTCAAACCATGAGCCTGAAACTCTATCACAGCCGCGGCACGCGCTCGTTGCGCCCGCTCTGGACGTTGGAGGAAATGGGCCTCGCTTACGAAACTGAGATTTTGCAATTTCCTCCACGCGTGTTTCACAAGGATTATCTTGAGGTCAATCCGCTCGGCACGGTCCCGTACTTCAAGCACGGCGCGCTGACGATGACGGAATCGGTCGCCATCTGCCAGTATCTGGCCGAGCGGTGCGGCCCCAGCGAGCTTGCACTCGACCCAAGCCATGAAGGTTATGGCGATTACCTCAACTGGTTGTACCGTAGCGAAGCGACGCTGACGTTTCCGCTGGCGATTGTGGTCCGCTACACGTTGCTGGAGCCGGAAGAACGGCGGTCCGAGCGGGCGGCGGATGATTATACGCAATGGTTTTTCGCACGCTTGCGCAGCGTCGAGGCGGCGCTGGCTGACCGCGAATATCTGTGCGCCGGCCGTTTCACAATCGCCGATATTTGCGTCGGGTTCGCGCTGGTTCTGGCGGATTCTCTCGGCCTCGGCGCGCACTTCAAGCCGCGCACCCAAGCCTATCTGGCGCGGCTGCGGGCGCGGCCCGCGTTCCAGCGCGCCAACAATTTGTGACGGCTCACGCCAGGGTCGGCTTAGCCTCGCGCGGATGTAGGCGGATGCGGGGGACCCACAGCAAGGCGGCCAGCGCCAGCCCGCAAAAGGTCCAGAAAATTCCTGTATAACTGCCGGTCAGATCGAAGATCAGGCCAAACAGCGGCGGCGTGGACAGCAAAGCCAGTAGAATAACGCCGGAGAGCAGCCCCATGGCGCGCCCGACGCCCCGTTGTCCGAACACACGCGGCGCGAGGTAACTTTCCGCCGGCACCATGAGGCCGCCGAACAGGCCGATGAGCCCAACGCCCAGCGCGATGACGCCATAGCCGAGCGTCGCCAGCGTCAAGCACGCCAAACCCGCCGCGACTCCGATAAGCGCCCAAGACATCAGGGCGCGTGGCCCCACGGAATCGGCCAAAGCGGCGAAATTGAGCTTTGCGATGAAACTGCAACCCGAATAGATGGAGATGAGAAAAGCGGCGTCGCTGGCCTTGATTCCGGTGTCGATGGCGAGCGGGGCGAGGTTGGTGATCATGCCTTTCATCGCCGATGTCACGATCGCGACAGTGCCGGCGATCATCCAGAAGGCCGGATCGCTGAGGACGGCGAACGGCGAGATCGGCGCTGGCGCCAATTCCTCGCGCGCCATCTCGGGTGGGGCGCTATCGCCATCGGGATTGAGGCCGCGATCAGACGGTCGATCGACAACAAGAAGCGCGGCGGGCACGGTCCAGGCGACAAGTATGATGCCCAACAGCCGCAATGCGTCGCGCCATTGATTGGCGTCCAGAAGCCCCTGGATGATCATCGGGAAAAAGAAACCGCCCGCCGAAATCCCGGCGATGGCGATGCCGGTGGCCATGCCTCGGCGCTTGGCAAACCAGCGCGAGATCAGCACTGTCGTCGCCACCGGCCCGATCAAGACGTTCGCGGGCGCGACCAGAAACGCAAAGATCAACAATATCTGGGTAAAATTGGCGGCGAGCGACAAAGCAGCGTAGCTCAAGCCGAGCAGCAGCCCGCCGGCGATCATCAGCGCGCGCAGCGATATTTTGTCCATCACCGCGCCGAGCAAAGGCGAAAGCAATGCGCACGCGCCCGACATGAATGTCATCGCAAGCATCAGCACCGCGCGGCTCGGCTCGAATTCCCGCGCCAACGGCGCCGCCACAAGCGAATAGGTGACCGCGATCATGCCCGATGCCGCCAGCAGCATGAAGCAGGCGCCAACTTGGCGCCATCCGATCGCAAACGATGCCGGCATGGATTGTCTCTCTGTTGTCGCCGCTAATCCTAGCCGTGGCAATGCGAAAGCGGGCCTCAGTTCGCGCCGGGAACGTTGAGTTCGGCTGCCGCCGCGCGCAGGCGCTGTTGCGTTGCGCGATCGTCGGCGAAAGCCGCAAGCGCGCTCTGCAGCGCCGCGCGCGCGCGATCGGGTTGGCCGAGAACCATGCGCGAGCGCATCAAGCGCACCCAGCCTTCGGAATCGCGCGGATTGGCGGCGAGGCGCTGTTCCAAGCCATCGACCATGCCGGCGATCATCTGTTGCTGCGCCTCGGGCGATTGCTGTTGCGCTTGCGCGATCACGTCGGGCGCGAGCGGCGGCGCTTGCGCTACAGCGTTAGGCGCGGGCGCGGCAGGCAGCCTGCCGGAAATGTCCATGCCAAGTTGGCGCGCGGCGTTTTCGGCTTCGGCGCGGATGCGCGGCGCCCATTGCGAATCTGGCGCGGAGCCGCGCAGCGCCGCGATCCAATCCTCGATCGCGCCGCGCACATTGCCGTCCTGCGCCTTGGCGAGCGCCACATAAAAAAGCGCGCGCTCGTCCTTGGAATCGTCCGCCAGCGCACGTCGGAAAGCGCGGCGCGAATCGGGCGAAACCATTCCGCCATTGGCGCCGACGAGCGCCTCGCCGTAGCCGGACTGGTAGTCGGCATTGTTCGGCTCGATCGCAATTGCGTTGGCATAGGCCGCAACCGCCTCGGCGGGACGTTCGGTGGCGAAATAGGACCAGCCCAACATGCGCCAGCCGGCGGCGTCCGCGGGCTGGCTTTCGAGCCGCGCGCGCAGCCTTTCAATCAAGCTGTCGACGTCGGGCAGGTTCTGCATTGACGCGGCCTGTGCGCCGGCGCCGCGCGCGGCGCCAGGCGCCTCTGGCTGGCCGGTGGCGGCGTAGAGCAATGCCGAGCCGCCCACGACCATTGCGGCGACTGCGGCGGCGGTGACCCCGTCGAACCGCGCGCTTGCCGCCGTTGGCGCAACGATTGGCGCCGCGATGATGCGGCGCTCGACCTCGGTGCGCAAATCGACGGCGGTGGCCGCGTCGATCTCGCCGGCGGCCTCATCCTTGGCGATATCTTCGAGTTGGGACTTGTAAATATCGATCGGCGTCGTCGGCGTATCAATCTCGCCGCGCGTGCGCAGAAACGGCAGCGCGACCATGCAGCCGGCGCAGGCCGCGAGCACGACCAGTGCAAACCAAAGCATCACGCATTTCCTTTGTTCGGGGGCTGCAGGCGGTGTTGCAGTTTGGCTTTTTCCTGTTCGCTCAGCGGCAGGCTCGGCGCCGCCGCGCGCCCGCGCATCTGCCTGAATAGACCGAAAAGCGCCAGCGCCAGCACAACAAACGGCGCGATCCAGAGCGCCAGCGTGTTGGCCTGCACTGGCGGACGCAGCAGCACAAAATTGCCGTAGCGCGCAACGATATAATCGATCGCTTCTTCATTGCTGTCGCCGGCGAGCAGGCGTTCGCGAACCAAGAGGCGCATGTCGTGGGCGAGCGGCGCGTCAGAATCGTCGATAGTCTGGTTCTGGCAAACGACGCAGCGCAATTGCTTGCTGACCTCCTGGGCGCGCTGTTCGAGCACCGGATCGGGGAGCATCTCCGCCGGCTCCACCGCCAGGACGGGCGCCTGCGCGATGAACAGCAGCGCGAGCGCCGCGAGCAGCGTCTTCATGGTTCGCTCTCCAGCCGGCTCATGATCGGCGCGACAATCTGGTTCCAAACCTCTGGCGTGATCGGGCCGACCTGCTTGTAGCGGATACGGCCGCGGCGATCGACGATGAACGTCTCCGGCGCGCCAGTGACGCCAAGCTCAAGTGCAAAGCGCCCGCTTTCGTCGCTGCCGATCTTTGCGTAAGGATCGCCGGCTTCGGCGAGATAGGCGCGGCCGGCCGCCGGGCTCTCTTTCCAATTGACGCCATAGATCGGCACGCCCCGTTGCGCGGCCAAATGCACCAGCGTGGGGTGTTCGATCCGGCACGGCCCGCACCAGGAGGCGAAAATGTTGATCAGCGCCACTTTGCCTTCAAGGTCGGCGCGCGCGAACACGCCATCGCCCTCGCGCACGGGCTGCAGTTCGAAAGCCGGCATCGGTCGATCGATCAACGCCGAGGGCAAGGCCTGGGGGTCGCGGCCAAGACCAAGCCAGGAGGCGTAGGCGATGGCGGCAAAAATCGCGAGCGGGATGAACCAGATGAGGCGCTTCATCGCAAACGCCTCATGGCGAAGCCGGTTGCGCTGCATCCGGCGCAGCGGCCTCGGGGCGCAAGCTGAAGACTGCGCGCAAGCGTCCGTCCGACCAGGCGAACACTCCGCCCAGCGCCATGATCGCCGCGCCCAGCCAAATCCAGATCGCCAACGGATGGCGATAGAGTCGCACGGTCCAGCGCCCATCGGGCCCGCGTTCGCCGATGGCGGCGTAATCGTTGGCGATGAAGGTGCTGCGCACCGCCGCTTCGGTGGTCTGCATTTCGCGTTCGGGATAAAAGCGTCGCTCGGGGCTCAGCACGAAACGCACCTCGCCGCCGCGCGAAAACGAGAGCATGCTGCGCTCGGCTTGAAAATTGCGGCCCTGACTGGCCTCGACGGAAAGCATCCGAACTTCATAGCCTGAGAATTGAGTTGTACTTCCTGGCTCCATGCCGACAGTCAGTTCCTGCTTCCAAGCATTAGCGGCGATCAGCCCCGCGAGCAGCAGCCCGACGCCCAGGTGCGCGAACGACACGCCATAAGTGGTGCGCGGCAAGGCCGCCGCCAGCCGCAGCGATTCGGAGAGCGGCGCTTGGCCTGCCTTCACGCGCCTCAGCACGATCGTCGCCGCGCTGGCGATCACCCAGCCCGCCAGCCCCATGCCGAGCGCGGCCAAGGGATCGCGCGCGCTGGTCAGAAGTAAAGCAAGCGCGCCAGTGACACCGGCCGCCAGCCCCGCCCAGCCGAGGCGCTTCAGCGCGCTGATAAATTCGTCGCCGCGCCAGCGCAGCATCGGCCCCAGCGCCATCGCCGCCAGCACCGGCGCTACGATCGGCGTGAAAGTCAGCGCGAAGAAAGGCGCGCCGACGGAGATCTTGTCGCCGCCAATGAGGTCGATCAGCAGCGGATAAAATGTGCCGATGAACACGGTGGCCGTCGCCGTGACCAGGAAGGCGTTGTTCAGCACCAGCCCGCCCTCGCGGCTGACCATCGAGAACGGCGCGCCCGACGGCAAGCTCGAGGCGCGCAGCGCGTAGAGCAGCAAGCCGCCGCCTGTCGCCAGCACCAGCAGCGCCAGGATGAACACGCCGCGTTGCGGATCGACGGCGAAAGCATGCACGCTGGTCAAGACGCCCGAGCGCACCACGAAGGTGCCGATCAAACTCAGCGAGAACGTTAGGATCGATAAAAGCAAGCGTCCAGCGCACGAACGATTGGCGCCGCTCCATCACCAGCGCCGAGTGCAACAGCGCGGTGCCGAGCAGCCACGGCATCAGCGAGGCGTTCTCGACCGGGTCCCAGAACCACCACCCGCCCCAGCCCAATTCGTAATAGGCCCACAGCGAACCGATGCCGATGCCGATGGTGAGAAACACCCACGCGCCCAGCACCCAGGGGCGCACATAGCGCGCCCAGGCCGCGTCCGCGCGCCCTTGCAGCAGCGCGGCGATGGCGAAGGAAAACGCGGTCGAGAAGCCAACATAGCCGAGATAGAGAAACGGCGGATGGCTGGCCAGGCCGGGATCCTGCAACAGCGGATTGAGGCCCTGGCCGTCCAGCGGGATCGGGCTTAGCCGCTCGAACGGGTTTGAGGTGAAAATCAAGAACGCAAGGAAGCCCACGCCGACCAAACCCTGCACCGCCACCACGCGCGAACGCAGTTCGAGCGGAATGGTCCGTCCCATGATCGCGACCGTGGCCCCGAACAGCGCCAGGATCAAAGTCCACATCAGCATCGAGCCTTCGTGGTTGCCCCAAGTCCCGGCGATTTTGTACAGCATCGGCTTGGCCGAATGAGAATTGGCGGCGACGACCTGAACGGAAAAATCCGAGACCACGAAGCAATAGATCAGGCACGCGAACGCAAACACCAGGAACGCGCATTGCGCCACGGCCGCCGTATCGCCAAAGCGCATGGCGCGGAGATCGCCGCGCGCGGCGCCCGCCAGCGGCAGGATCGCCTGCGCCAGCGAAATCATCAGCGCCAGGATCAGCGCAAACCGGCCAAGCTCTGCAACCATTGCGGTTTCTCCACCCTCGCGCCTACGCGAGCGCCTGCGATACGTCTAGAGTGCTTGGTGTCGGTGACGTAGTCAGAATCAGAAAATTTTCCTTTAGAATTTGGTGGGTGTAACAGGATTTCGAACCTGTGACCCGCTGATTAAGAGTGACCTGTTGCACTGATTTCTTGCTGTTTCGTAATATTCCTAAATAAATAAAAATACACTTGAAACCAACAGATTAATCTGACGGATTTGTTTCGATCGGTTTCCGATCTGGGGTGTTGAGTTGCGTTTTCTTGTGACCTATGTGTGACCTAGATTTGGGCGCGCAGTGGTCTTAGGCTGCTTCGAGGCCCGCTGATCGCGGCGTGCATGTGTCAGGTCGCAGCTAGGTCACAGAGCGAATGGCGGGTCCCAAAGCAGCTCATGCGGTTTTCACGGATCGCCAACTCGCATCATTGCGGCCGACGCCCGGCAAGCAGATCGAGCACCCAGACCCGCAAACGCCGGGCCTTGGCACTGCGCATCACCGGCGCCGGCAAGAAGACCTGGACGTTCCGATATCGCAGCCTCGACGGGCGTCAATCGCGCGTCAGCTTCGGCCAGTTTCCCGGCCTGAAGCTCAAGGACGCGCGCGGTCTGGCCCAAGATGTGCTGGCCAATGTCCGCAAGGGCGGTGACCCCGCGCGCGAACGCCGGCTTGAACGCCACCGCGATCACGTTGGCGCGGTGCGCACTTGGAGCGATCTTGCCGAGCGCTATTTCGCCGAGCGCGGCGCCTCGAAGCGGACCACGCCACAGGAAAAGCGCCTGTGGGCGCTGCGGTTCGAGAAGCCTGTAGGGGTGCTCGATCTCGGCGATTTGAGCCGAGCGCAGGTGCGCGCACTCATTCGGCAGATGGGCGAAGACGGCGCCCCGCTTTACGCCAACCGCGCGCACGCGCTCATTCGCCAGATCGGCAATTTCGGCGTCGAGATCGAAGCGATCGAAAGCAATCCCGCACACGGCATCCGCAAGCAGTTCGAGGAAATCACCGCGCGAGCGCGTGCTCAGCGAGGCCGAAATTGCCGCGATCTGGAACCAGTTGGAGTTTGTAGCGTGCACACGTCCAATGGCGCTTGCCATTCGCTTTCTCCTTGCAAGCGGCCAGCGCCGCGGCGAGGTGGCCGCGCTGCACGCGCGGGAACTCAATCCCAAAGAAAGAGTCTGGATCATTCCCTCAGCCCGCACCAAGAACAAACGCGAGCACGTCGTGCCGTTGTCGGATCTGGCGATGAAATTGCTGGCGCAGGCTTTCTATCGCCGATCCAGGCCTTTCGGAGGCATCGTTCGCGAATTGGCAGGGTTACGCCTTCACCGCCGCGCCCGATCGCGCAACGCCGCTCGACGAGAGCAGCGTCTCGCATGCAGTGCTGCGCGCGGCCAAACGCTTGGGGCTGGCGGACGTGCGTACCCACGACCTGCGCCGAACTTGCGCCACCTACATGACCTCCGAGGGCATAGGCGCAACCCGCGACACGGTCGCGCGCGTGCTTAACCATGTCAGCGCCGTTGGCGGCGTCACCGCCATCTACGACCGCAACGCCTACGCCAAGGAAAAACGCGCCGCATTGCAAGCGTGGGCGGAGCGGCTGGAGGGGATCGCGGCGGGGCAATCAGGGTAGCATCGTGCGCTTTACATCTATAGGACTAAGTGCTATACATGCCTTTGAAGTTGATGACCCGCGCATTCGCTCGCTTTGCCCGCAGGGAGCGCGTGCCGGGCGCGGCGCTGGCTGAAGCCATCGCTCGCATCGGCGAGGGCAGCATTGACGCCGATCTTGGCGGCGGCCTGTTCAAGCAACGCGTCGCCCGCCCAGGGCAAGGGCGATCAGGCGGATGGCGGACAATCATCGTGTACCGCACCGGCGATCGAGCTGTCTTTGTGCATGGCTTTGCGAAGAGCGCCAAAAGCAATCTGTCGCCAAAGGAACTGGCGGAGTTGAAGCGGTTGGCGAGCGTGATCCTTGCCGTGAAAGCAAAGGACATTCGCGCGCTGATCGAGAGCGGCGATTGGATTGAAGTGGATGAAAAAAATGGCGACGAAGCGCTACAAGAGTGACGTTCTGGCTTCTGTACACGAAGCGGCATCCGATCTGGCCAAAGCCGGATACGTCGATAAGGCGACTATGCGCGCGTTCAATGTAGGCTGTCTCACTCACGTCGAACCGCTGACGCCGACCCAAATCAAAGCCCTCCGCGAACGAGAACACGTAAGTCAGGCCGTATTCGCCGCCTATCTTCACGTCACCACAAGCCTCGTCAGCAAATGGGAGCGCGGCGAAAAGAAGCCGCAAGGGGCCTCGCTGAAACTGCTGAATCTGGTGCGGCGCAGGGGCCTGGACGTGGTAGCATAAGACACTGCAGTTCTGCACAACACACATCGAGACACAGAGGATGGTTGATATTTTCGCGAAGATGAAAAAGATTGATGAACGCTTGGTCTTGGTGCGGATGCACCCTGACGGACGTGAGGAAGCAATGAGTGCGAGCGCGATCCGCCCGATGAGCATGGATGAAATCGAGGCCGCAGCCATGGCCGATCCAGACGCGCGGCCACTGACGCGCGAACAGGAAGCGCACATGCGGCGTACGCCGCGTGCAAAGATTATCCGGCGCGCTTTGAGACTCACACAAGAGGAATTTTCGGCGCGCTATCACATTCCCATCGGTACGCTTCAAGACTGGGAGCAAGGCCGCCTCCAACCCGATCAACCCAATCGCGCTTATCTCAAAGTTATCGCCAAGGACCCCGAGGGCGTGGCGCGTGCGCTCGCGCCCTAACCTGCTTGATTGGAGACAGCGATCATGAACGGACACCAGCACATCTGGCGTGAACAATGCGCGGCCGCCAGGGAAATCATGTCAAACTACGGGTTGAAGGCCGCATTTGACTATCTGGTGGGCGAGAAGCTCCTCAACTGCGCCGCCGCCGCGACCACACACCCTGACTTTGCGCGCGAGCTTCCGGGCTTTGTTTCCGAAGTCCGGCAGATATTCCGCGTCGAAGATAGCCGTGAACAGCTCGCGCGGCTTGAGCGGGAAGAGCAAGCCCTCGCAGCAATTCCGTTGGATCCGGAGTTGGACTTCATCTCCGAAACGCCCGGCGAGTGCCTGGCAAGGCAGCAACGATACACGTTCATCAAGGCGCTGTTGGTCGAGCCGCAATTGGGTACTGCGTGACTTCTTGCCAATGGACCGCCTGAGCCAAGATGGCAGCGACCAGCTTCAGAAATTGCGCTCCTCAAACACGCGCACCGTATCCTTGGCGATCTGAAGCATCATCGGCATGTCCGCGAGCGGGGCGTCACCGGCGATCTCGCGCGCCACCAGCGCCATGTCGATCCAGAGCGGCGCTCGAACAGGATCAATGCCCGCTTTCGCCTGCAATGCGGCGGCTGTCCAGGCGAGGCGCCCCGCCCAGAAAATACGGCGCGATGGAAGAATTTCGCAGAGCACCGCCGCTGCGCGCTTCTTTTGTCCGCGGATGGGGCCAAGCAATGCTTCCACCGCTTCGTCCGCCTCGAACCAGGTGTCCACTGTACTGACATGTTCGCGCCAACGCAGCGCATTTGCATGCGCATGCGCCACAGCCTGCGCGCCGGTTTGATCGCTCGGCAATGACGACAACAACGCCTCGCATAGCGCCGCCGGCCCTATAGCCTGTGGCATAAACAACTGCGCCCCAAGAGCTTCGAGCACTTGCAGCAACCCAAACGGCGGCGGGTTTGTTTCCACATTCACGGCCAGCGCGTCGCTGAGCCGCTGCGCAAAAAAATCACCGGTAACCTCGACCGCATCGGCTTCGTCAATAAAGCGCGCCGCGATCTCAGCGACCTCTCGCTTCGACATGCCCTCTGCCACCCAGGCGTCGCAGACGCCCTCGGCGTGCTTCATCAACACGGATGCCAGCGCCCACGCCTTACCGTCCTTGATCACCGCGAACAGGCTTTGCGCGCCGGCCCCGTCCGCTGGCGTCGCGAACCATTGCTTGACCTCGCCGTGCGCGCCAGCTTCGGGCGGCGGCGCGGTGCGGCGCAAGTGCGCTATGAGCTGATCGGCCGCCTTGCGCCGCGTTTGCGCAAGCCAAGGCCGCATGCGCACCAACCGGGAAATACAGATCGCGTGCGGCGGAAATCGCTGCGCTGCCTCGTGTGCGGCGTCAAGCGCGACTTGCGCGCAGCTTTCATCACAATCAAGCACAAACCCCAACGCCGCCGCGCGTGCGGTGGCGTTTTCGTTCAACGCCAGACCGTGGATCAGCGCCAGGCGATGCTCGACCGGAAATGCCGAAGCCATCGCCGCCATCTCGCTGTGAATTTGAAAGGGATCGTCGCCCAGTTCCTCAACAATGTTGTCCAATCCGGCCTGCAGCTTCCGCGGGCGCGCCTCTGACGTTGAGCGTTGCGCGACCGCTTCCATGCCCGCAACCATCGCCTCCTGCAGCGCTGCAAGAGGTGCCAAGCCTACCTGCGCGAGCGCACGCGCCAACCCCATAAGCATTCCAGGCTCAGCCCCGCCCTTGGCGGCCTCCGCGCTCAACAGCGACATCACCGCGTCGAGCTCGCGTTTTGCTGCCGTCGAGCCGCCATTGCCGCGCAAGCGCAATTCGTCCATCGCGTCGCCGAGCAAAAACAGAAACCCCTCGATGCGCGCAGTCTTCGGCCGCTTGGCGCGCGCCTCTGCGAACGCCGCGCGCGCCAACTCCGCCGTCAACCCTTCGTGCGCCATGCCGCGCGCGAGCGCATGCAGTTCCGGCGGCGCCCCGCCCGTCTCACGCAAGCCCTCGCCGATCACGGTCGCCACTTCTGCGAGTTCTCCACCGATGCGCGCCATCACCGCCTCCGATTCGGCCCATGCCACTGTGCCCATGACCCACCGGCGCGTCGATAATGATTTGGTCGGAAGTGCGCCCTCGGCCGGCTTGATCACATCGGCGGCAACCCGATCGCCCTTCCCCGCCAGAGGCCCCACGAGATCGACTGCCCGTGTGCAATCCCCTGCACATGCCGCCCCGCAAACTGCTCCAGCGCTGGCCGCCATGGGACGAGTTGCGCTGTCTCGCCTTTGCGCCTGTTCTCGATCGACGGTGAACTCCTGAGTTTGCTCGCAGGCATCCACGCGAGACCGCAAATACCATCTGACGCCGGGCTTGGTGCGGCCGGACGCAAGGTTGTGCGCGCGTGCGTCAGCTTTGCCAAGAATTCCGCCGGATCATTGCATCGGCCCAGCCACGCTCCTTAAGCGTTTTGGCGCTGTCCGCGAGCGGGGAAACGCTCGCCATAGCTCCTGGCATCAAAAGAAAATGACGCTGGATAGCGGGGTTTACGGGGCCCAGATTTGCTCGGCTATACCCAAATGGTTGAGGCCAAAAATCTTCGCCAGATCCGCGGCGCGATGGCCCCTGGCGCGAAGCGCTTCGTGGATATCTCCGAGCCCTGCAGGGGGCACCATTTGCGCGCCTGCTGAGTAGAGGTCTGGCGGGTAGCTCGCGGGATCTTCGAGTATCGCCAACTCGAATTCAGCAATGTCGAAGACGTAGTCGAGTGCGATGCCAACATGGTCGGGGCCGATTTTGTCTATCGCGTACTCAATGTGCCGCACGATGGTTTCGGTGCTGGCGTCGTTCGCGCCCAAGAAGGGACCAAAGCCATTGATGCCGACCACCCCGCCTCGCTCCGCGCAGGCTCTCATGAGGGCATCGGGAATATTTCTAGGGTGATCCCACACCGATCGAGGGTTGGAGTGAGAAAAGATCACGGGTGATGCGGAGGCTTCGATAAGGTCCAGCGCCGTGCGATAGCCGCAGTGCGATGCGCAGACCACCATCCCCACGCGGTTCATCTCCGCAACGACACGCCGTCCGAATGAAGTCAGGCCGCCATCCTCTGCGAGGCAGCCGCCGCCGAGTTCATTCGCCAGATTGTAGCTCGGCAGCATCCAACGGACGCCCAGCGCGTACAATTTTTCTACATTGCCAAGGTCCCCACTCAGTGCATCGCCGCCCTCGACATCAAAGCAAACGCCAAGGCGGCCGGAATGCTTGGCAGCCTCGGCATCGGCAGCCTTAGAGACAAGCAGGTAGTCCTCAGGCCGAGCCTCCAGCCATGCGCGCAGCGCCGACAACATGCTCTTCGCCGCCGTAAAGTCGTCGCGTCCGCATGCGACATTGATCGAGACGACGTTGACGCCGCTCGCGCGAAAGACAACTAGGCGATCGAGGAATCCCGTGTCGTTGGGGCACAGCGGCACGCATGTGTGGTTATCCCAAACGACCGTATCTAGGTTCAAACGCTGCATTGCAGGCGGGCCATAGTGCAGGCGGGCCGGCAAGCCAAGCGACGACGTGAGTTTTGGCTAAATTATCCATTGGCAAGTTGTCTGCGACGTGGGATCGTTGAATTTTATCCGATTGCGCCCTTCAGGCTCCCAGTTTAGTCCTGATAGCGCCATGAAAGCGGTCCGGAGCGACGTGGACAACACAGCCCTCAAGCGCGCGCCCCATGCCGTTCACCGGATGAAAGTCGCTGACGCGGTCACCGACAAGCTGCGCCATTTGATCTTGTCTGGCGGGCTGGCGGATGGCTCGCCGCTCAGGCAGGACGCGTTGGCCGAGCAGATGGGAACCAGCCGCATCCCGGTGCGCGAAGCCTTGTCCCGTTTGGAAAGCGAGGGGTTGGTCCAAAGCTATCCCCATCGCGGCTACGTCGTCACTGGTTTGTCGCGGGACGATATCCAGGAATTGTTCGACCTGCGCGGCATGCTTGAGCCGGAACTTATTCAATATGCCATACCCCGGCTCACTGATGACGATATAGCAAGAGCCGTCGCCATCCTCAAAGCATACGATGCGGCGCTTGACACCGACGAAGTGGACAATTGGGGCGATCTGAACCGCCGGTTTCACTTAGCTCTGTATGCCCCGTCGGGCAGGACGAAGACTCTCGATATCGTGCGCGGCCTGCTGGTGAACGCCGATCGCTATACACGGCTGGTGCTGACGATCGGGGATGGCGTCCGCAAGGCGCAGGAAGATCATAACGGCATTCTTGAATTGTGCCGCAAGGGCTTGGTCAACCAGGCCGTGGCGCTGACGCGTGACCATATCCAGCGGACCGGCAGCGACTTGATGCGCA
Source organism: uncultured Alphaproteobacteria bacterium (assembly GCA_963732745.1). GTDB lineage: Bacteria > Pseudomonadota > Alphaproteobacteria > Caulobacterales > Aquidulcibacteraceae > Vitreimonas. The sequence continues at coordinate 37,540 of CAVTAT010000014.1, forward strand.
TGCTCGCCGACAGCGGCGTTTGAGAGCGCCTCTCCCTGAAATAGAGTTCCCCGCCAGAGTCGCATTGGATTTTATATCCGATTGAGAATATGGTGCTGAGCGAACGAGGCGCCCGGTGAAGTCCCAAGCAGTCCGAACGAGGCGAAAAACAATCTTCGGCTTTCGCCAGATCGGACTATCTGGCGTGACCATTCGTTCGTTTGATGTGCGCGAAGTCGCCGAGGCTCTGCCATTTCCGCGGCTCATTAGGCACATGGGAGCGGCGCTGGCGAAGCCGGCGAACAGCCCATTGCGCCTCTCCGTGCAGGGCAGCGACCAGCGCGAACTTCTGGTGATGCCCGCGCTGTCGGCGCGATTTGCCGGCGTCAAGATCCTCGCGATTGTACCGGAGAACGCGGGAAGCGGAGTGCCCGTGATCGGGGGTTTGTTCGTTCTCCTGGATGCGAAGACCGGCGTCGCGCTGGCGACCATGGACGCCGGCGAACTCACAGCGCGGCGCACCGCTGCAGTGTCGGCATTGGCGTCGCGCAAGCTCTCGCGCGTCGATGCCGCATCGTTGTTGATCCTGGGAACCGGCCATCTCGCGCCCTATCTGGCGGAAGCGCACAGTTCGGTTCGGCCCATTCGCCGCATCGCGATTTGGGGGCGTCGGGCAAAAAGCGCCGAGGCCTGCAGCGAACTGATAAAGCAACGGATGCCCGAGATGGAGATCAATGTCGCTCTCGATCTCGCGGCGGCGATTGGGGGCAGCGACATCATATCTGCGGCGACGCGCGCGCAAGAACCGCTGATCAAGGGCGAATGGGTTCGCCCTGGGCGCCATATCGACCTGGTCGGCGGCTACCGTCCCGACATGAGAGAACTCGACGATCACGGGATTGCTCGGGCCAGCATCTATGTGGACTCCATGGAGGGGGCGCTGGCGGAAGCTGGCGATCTGCGCTCGCCGCTCGAACGCGGCATAATTTCCGGAAGCGCGATCAAGGGGGATATTTCAGCGTTGCTACGGGGCCCAGGCCGGACCGACGATGACGAAATCACGCTGTTCAAGTCAGTGGGGAGCGCGACTTCCGATCTGGCGGCAGCCGAACTCGTTTGGGAGTTGCAGCAAGGCTAGCGGTTGAATCGTGCGCACGCGGCGCTCGGCAAAACCGTTACCGGTTATTCCATGGAAAGCCTGCGCCGAGGATCATCTGTCCATTGACCGGGTAGCGGCGGGGAAAGAACTCTTTGCTTTGCAGCCGCCCATCCGCCTGAGCTGCTAGCGCGTTGTCGAGATCTCTGAGATCTTCCATCGTCAGCCAAGGGGCAGCGTAGCCTTCGTCGCGCCGGCAGCAATGCCCGCCCCACAGGATGGTGTCGGCGGGCAAGGTTGCCAGCAGCGTGTGGGTCGTATTTCGATAAGCGGCGAGGTTGGCGCCGGGAAGAAACGCGTACAGCATGGTGGGATAGATAAGGTCCCCGGTGAGCAGGCGTCGCGCCTGTGGATCGAACAGCGACGCCGACTGCGATGTGTGGCCCGGCGTCGAAAGCACCGTCACTGAACGTCCGCCGAGATCGATGCTGGCGCCGGGCTTGATCCAATCGGAAACGTGGAAGGTTGGCGCGGCGAGACCGTCGAACATGCCGAGAAATTCGTAGCGTCCCGGCGTGAACCGGCCATCGCTCGTGCGAGCGCGGGTTTGTTCGAGGTCGATCAGCGCGACATGATCGAAGGCCGAGATACCGTTCAAATGGTCGTAATGAAGGTGCGATGGCATCACCGTCACAGGCAGCGACGTAAGCGATGTAACGACGGGGCGCATGTTTCGCGTGCCCGATCCGGCGTCGAACAGGAGCGCGCGTTCTGCGCCGATGATCAGATAGGAATAGTTCGCTTGATAATAGAGCGGTTCGCCGATCGCAAAGGCGCCGTTGGCCCAGATCTTCGACAACGAAATAATCATCGAACATCCGCCCCTTGGCAACCTCCGCCGGGCCGGCCCGGACCGCGCTGGGCGGATGCAGCCAGGGCCAAGTTTCCACATATAGATACGGCGCGAAGAATGCCGCGAGCGCCGCGAGAACCACCGCTACCGCGCCTGCGATCAGCAAGCTGCGCTTGATCACGCCTTTCACCTTCGCCGCCTTGCCAGTTCAGCGCCTATATCAGCGCGGGTGCTGCGCAGATGTCAGAACGTCTTCGCGAAGCGCACGCCCACCCGGCGTGGCGGGGCTACCCCGGTGGCGAAGCGGCGATCGTACACAGGATCGGCGAACGCATCGGACACGGTTTGGTTGAACAGCGGCGTGCCACGCGTGCTGAGTTCGACAAATTCGTCAAAGATGTTGTTAGCGTACAACGTCAACGACCAATCGTCCTGCGTGTTGTTCAGCCCGATGCGCCCATAGCTGATCGAGTACGACGGAAGCGTCAGGCTGCCGCCGCGGCCGCCAGCGGTGCTGAGCACGTCACCGGAGAAAATTGTGCTCCAACCGAATTCAAGGTCCAGAGCGCTGCTGACGGGCTGGATATAGGAGGCCGAAATGCTTCCCCGATGCTCGGCAGATCCAGGGAGGCGATCGCCAGCCTGACCGTCAATATAGACGGCGGCGAAGCCAGGCGGGACGATCGTGCGGATAAGCGAGGGCGCGCGTTCGTCGAGTTCGGCGTTTGTGTAGGCGTAGCTGGCTTGGACGCTCAGTCTCTCGGTTACCTGCGCGTCCAGGCTGAGTTCGACGCCCCTGGTGGACGCGCCGTTTCCGTTGACCGTGATGCCGACCGCGCCAACCTGGGTTGATGACGACAATTGTACGTCTTGCCAGTCGACATAGAACACGGACCCGTTGAGCGTGAGGCGGCGGTCGAACCACTGCGTTCTCAATCCGACTTCATAATTTGTGGTCGTGTCAGGCGTGTACTGCAGTTCGTTCGGCTGCCCGCAGACAAAAGGAGCGGGACAAGGCGACAAGCCGTTTGAGTTGCCGCTTCGATAGCCTTGGCTGATTGTGCCATAGGCAAGGATGTCTGGCGAGAAACGGTAGGAGGTGTTCAGCTTGCCAAGGAATCCATTATCCTCCTGACCGCCGGGTGAGAAGTTGAACACCGGCCCGCCTGGCGGAAAGGGTGGGAAGGCGAAGGCCGACGCGGTCTTGAGATCGTAATTATAGTAGCGCCCGCCGATGGTGGCCGACCATGCGGGCGTAAACTGATACGATGCTTCGCCGTAGACGGCGTACTCGGATTTTTCGCTGCGGTCGACAGAAAGGAAATCGCGGTCGTCGCCACCGGTGTTGAAGTTGAAGAATTCGTGCAGGCCTGGCGTGTGCTCGGTGTAGTCGATGCCGCGCGTGAAGCGATTGTAAAATGCGCCAGCGATCCAGCTAAACGGTCCCTCACCCTGCGAGACGAGCCGGAATTCCTGGTTAACGCGCTCTTCTTCGAGATATTCATCGGTGGTGTCGACGAGCGCGGGGAAGGATTCATAGCCAAATCCGAGTTCGATCGCCAGATCGGTTTGGTCGCGATGGCTGTTGGCTGTGTAAGTCGAGTAGCTCGTCGCCGAGGTCAGCTCCGCGAAACCGAGATCGAATGTGCCTTCGAGCGCGACGAGCTGGTTGTCCCGATCTGTCGGCTCAAGAATGCGCAGCGCCAATTTATATTCGCCAATAATGACGGGCAGGTGGTCGAGTTCTGGCCGAGGACGATTGCCGGCCGCCAATCTCTTGGAACTGGAAATAGTAGGTCAGATTAAGGTCAATTGCGTTGGAGGGCTCGAAGCGCGCGGCGACGCGGCCTGACCATGCGTTCTCGAAATTCGTGTCTGGCACGCTTCGGAAATTCGCCGCTATGGCTGCGGGACTGTCGAAGGCGCTTGAGAGCGAAACGCCTGGTTCTCTCAAGATGTAATTTTGATCGATGAAACCCGAATCCTCGACCCGGTCAATCACGGCGCGCACCGCGAAATTGTTGCTCAGCGGGAAATTGAATGTGACGCCAGCATCGAAGCTCGCGTCGTCCGCCTCGCTGTAGAGATAGGCGTCGGCGCGAACCTGCACCGATGTTTCATCGAATTGGGGTCGCACCGGAACATAGCGGATCGCGCCGCCAAGCGTCCCGGCGCCGTAGAGCGTGCCTTGAGGGCCGAGCAGGATCTCGACCCGCTCCATGTCGTTGAGCTTGAACTCGGCAAAAAGCGGGATTTCTCCCACGTAAGTGGCGACGGTGCCGCCGCCATCGTTGCTGTTGTCATTATTGACCAATGGTTCGGCGTTGAGGCCGCGCGCCACGATCTGGCTGCCGCCGCGCGGACCCTGATCGATGATATTGATTCCGGGGACCGCGCGGGTCGCCTCCGACAGCGTATTCAATCCCTCGCGCTCAATCTGTTCGGCGCCCACGGCCGCGATGTTGATCGGCGTGTCCTGGATCGCGGTCGCGCGGCGCGTACCGGTAACTATGATCTCGTCCTCCGCCACCGCTGCGGTAGTGGCCTCCTGCTGGGCGAAGGCGTTGCCGCACAGAAACGTCGACATCAGAACCGTGCCGGCGAGCGACGATTTCAGCATGCGGTGAGGAAATCTGAACTGCATCATTAGCACCCCTGCCGTGGGCGGCCCCCCGTGGCCACCCTAATAAAGCCACCTTTTAGGACATTTTATCCAATTGCAATAGGAATCTCACTGTCGCAACCCTCGATTGAGGTCGCTTCAGCTGATGGCGACGCCGCCCTGCCTGATCACCGGCAATAGAATGTGCGACGGTCGCTTTTGGTCATGGAAAACGGTCTGCTCAGCGACGATTGGGACCTGCTCACGGCCAATTGGGCCGCCGCCATTCATGTTGACGTCGAACTTGCCGAAGGCGCTGGACGCGATTTCCAGGCGCAGTTGATGGCCCGCAGGCAATTCTATGCAAGTGGACCAGCAATCGATCAGGTACTCTTCAACTGACCCCGGGGCGAGCAATGCCTGCTCCGGGCCGTTTCGGAACCTTGCCCGCACAGCGCCATCGTTCAAGCGGATCGCCCGACCGTCGGGGTGAACGTCCAGCAATTTGGCTGTCCAATCCGTGTCCAGCGCCGAGGACGAGGCAAACAGGCGGACCGCCAGGGGGCCGCAAATCAGCATTGGTTCCGCGAGCGGATCGGTTGTGTAGACCAAGATGTCGTTACGCAATTCAAGCGCTGAGCAATCGTCGGGTCCGCCCACCTGTTTCCAGTCAAAGTCCTTTCACATAGGGGACGGGATTGCTGGGATCGTGGCGATACCTGTCCGGCTCTTGGGCTCCCGGCGGCAATTGTGAAAGCGTGCCGTCGCCAAGACGGCTGTTGGCGGCGCCAGCGCTGTGCAAATAATACCGGACATAGGACGTTCTCGCGATCGGCCATTCGCGTTCCTCGATCCACTCATTTCGTCCCATCACGAACAGCCGAACCGGCGCGGACGTGTCGTGCGGACCGATCAGATTCGTGTTGAACCAGTGCCGCTGGACATCGACGAGATCGATTTCCGACGCCGGCGCCGAAATCGATCCCCCCCGTCATCCGCTTGCCCATCGTATCGTGTCCCCACGGGCCAATAATCAGGCGCTGGTTTGCGCGAAGCGACGGCTCGCGATCGGCGGCGGTTAGCGCGACGAAGTTCTCGGTGGCGCCGCCGAGGCAGTCATCGTACCAGCCGCTGATGTGCAATATCGGCACGCGCGATTTCGCCAGGGCCCGCTGGTAGCTCTGTGAGCGCCAATATGCCGCGCCAGGCGGGTTTTCGATCCAGTCCCGCCAGGCGCGGAGATCGCGGCCGATATGCTTGTCAAAGTCGATGATCGGCAGTTTGGAAAAGGCGCCTTGGACATCGCAGCCGCTGATGTCCTGATTTGTGCGCCCATCGAGCGTGGCGAGCCACGCTGCGGCCGAAGGCGCGATCTTTCCGTGGTCCACCGGAAAACTTCGGTCCGGGTCGGGCGGCGTGGTCATCGGCGCCAGGGCGACCAAAGCGGGATGATTGTCGCCGGCGAGATAGAGTTGGGTCCAGCCGCTATAGGAGCCGCCGAACATCACGACGCGACCATCGCACCAAGGCTGCGCGGCAAGCCAGTCCAGTGTGTCAAGGCCATCGAGCCGTTCGTTCACGAGCGGATAGAAGTCACCATCGGAATCGCCGCGCCCCCTCACATCCTGGACCACGAAGGCAAACCCGTTCGATGTCCAATATTGGGCCCGATCGAGAAGCGGCGCCGTCCATTTCGTGTAGCAAGTTCGGAGCAGAAGGCATGGAGCGGGGCCCGGACCGGACGGAAGGAAGATCGCCGCGGACAGGCAAACCTGATCGCGCATCGCAATTCGGACATTGAAGTCGGCCTGCATTCTCGCTCCGCTCGGGCGTCCATTTTGTCAAGGCAACGTCGTCAAGAAGCAAGTTCGCGGCCTGTTTTGGATATTGCATCCGAAAAATTTCGTGGGCATGGTCCCGGCCGGGCGGCGCGCGCCAAACCTGATGGCGCGCCCAAATAGCCCCTGGAGGCAAGCATGAGCGCCTGGTTGGCCTCCATCCGTTCCGGACACGGGCATTGGCCGCTGCTCGGCGCCATCGCGGTGCTGGGTTTTGTGATGATCGGCACCTGCGCGATCAGCGTTGGGTTGCTGATGGATCCATTGCGGCGGGAGTTCGGATGGAGCAATGGCGCGGCATCGGTCCTGGCCACCATCTATAGCTTATCGTGCATGCTGGGGAGCCCGCTGATCGGCCTGATTGTCGATAAGTTCGGCGCCAAGCCGGTGATGGCTGCGGGCATTGTGATCACCGCGGCGGGTTTTCTGCTCGTGGCGTTTAGCTCGACTTTGCCAGCTTTTTACGCCGCCTTCCTGTTGATTGGCGTCGGATACGGTGGGGCGTTCTACTTGGCCATCTGGAAAATTGTCCCGGAGCGCTTGGGGGATCAGAAAAATCTGGGCATGGGCGTTTTCGCCGGCGTTGGCTCGATCGGCGCGGCCATTTTCTCAGTTACTGCGGGCGTGGTGATCGCTGAGCTGGGGTGGCGGATAGCGGCCATCGCCGCCGCTGGAATTGTTCTCGCGATGACCCCGGTGGTCATCAAATTCATCCCAGCGCCGTTGAAAGTCAACGCAAACGAAGCTGTGTCCGCGCCTGCCTTCACCGGCGGCGCGGAGCCGGGGAGGATGATGCTGTCGCCGTACTTTTCGCTTGCGGTGTTTGTAAGCGCTTTGGCCGCTTTTGGAATGAGCAGCGTCTTCTTTCACATTGTCCCGATCCTGACCAAGACCGGCCTCACGGAACAACAGGCGAGCCAAGTTTTTGGCGCGACCTGGCTTGTCTCCGGCATTGGCTCGCTTTGCATAGGCGCGGTCGCACATAGAATTGGCGCGTCGACAGCGCTCGCCGGCGCCATGTTCTTGGGCGCCGCCGGAACGGTCTTTCTCCTGCTCATCGGAACCGGACCGCTCAGCGCGTTGGCGATTGGGCTCTTCATATTGCTGTGGGGGGCGACCGCGAATGCGGTCAACCAATTCATGCCAATTCTGTTTGCTGAGCGTTTTGGCGCCGCGCACCTTGGCCTCCTGCTGGGCGTCCAGTCCGCGCTGATGGGGATCGTCGGTTCGATTGCGCCGGTGGCGACGGGGATGCTCTATGATCGTTACGAGGGCTACACCATCCCGGTGCTCACAAGCATAGGCGTGACGTTTACCGCGTTCATTTTTGCTCTTGGCCTCTCTCGCGGCCTGCGTCGTCGAGTTTCCGAGGCGCGGACCTGACCTCGGAGAAGTGTGCGCGGCGACAAGGTGTGCCCAACATGATTGGCGATCTGCTCACAATTGGCGAACTTGAAGCGGGCACGGCGAGGTTGGCCCACGATCCGCGCGTGGAGATAACGCCAGTCGGCGTCAGCAGGCTTGGGCGGCGCATCGACATGATCAGCATCGGCGATGGCGAGCGCGACGCTCTTATAGTGGGTGTACCGCATTCCAACGAACCGTTTGGCGCGGTCACGGTTGAACGGATGATTGAGCTTCTGCTCGCCGATCAATCAGCGCGCCGCGGCTACCGATGGCATTTCATCAAGGCGATTGATCCAGACGGGTTGGCCCTGAACGAAGGCTGGCTCACGGGACCGCGCACGATCACGCGCTATCTCGAAAATTTCTTCAGGCCAGCGCTTCACAGGCAACCCGACACCACCTTTCCCCTCGACATACCGGAAGCGCGTTTCGATCGCTGCATGCCGGAAAACGAGGCTTGGCAACGGGCGTTCGCACTAACCCGCCCGGCACTGCACGCATCGCTTCACCATTGTGATTTTGGCGGCGCTTTCCATTCCCTGAGCCGAGATTTACCCGCAGCCCTGCCGGGGCTGGAAGCTTCGCTCCGGGAATCAGGGGTGGGCGTCAACGATCTGGATGGCGGGATATTCGCCGCCGAGCGATGGGCCAGCGGGATCACCCGCTATCCCGCGGTTCCGGAACTCATCGCCAAGGCGAAGGCGGTTGGCGCTGCGTGGGCCTACCCTTGGTTGGTAGGAGAAATGAGCCCCGGCTTCGGCGAAGCGGAATATGGAACTTTCACCATCGTCCCCGAGGCGCCGTTGTGGAACGCGGAAACGCTGCACAGCGAAGCGACCGTCGGGCGTATCGTTTCGCGAGCACCAGCACATGCTGGAACAGATCGGCAAAAGCGCGAATGACCTGGCGGTTCGACATGTCGAACGGCTCGCAACGTGTGCCCAGAACCCCGACGCGCTCGAATGCCTGTGGTCAATCCAGGGCAGCCTCACGATGATGCATTCCTCCGACGCCGGCGAGGATGTCGAACCTGCTGATGCAGGCGCCATCCTAACGCATCGCGCGTTCGAGACGCTGCACACGCAACAGGTGCTATTCGTACTCAGGACCTACGGCTTGCTCATACGGCTGGCCGATCTCATTCTGATCGAGCATCCGGACAATGCGCCCGCGATCTCAGCCCGAAGCGAGGCGAAGCAGGCGCTTCGGGCTGAGATCGCAGCAATCGAGGCGCGCACACATCTCGTTCCCGTTTCACTCGACGTCGTGACCGGATTTCAGATGAGGTCGATTTTCATCTGCGCGGATGCGCTCGCGGCGCCGGATAGCGGCGTTTGACAACACTTAACGCCAATTCAGGAGCACGCATGCGCGAGTACATGCAATTCTATATCGACGGTGCATGGGTGGCCCCAGTGCAAGCCCAGTCGCTGGACGTCATAAATCCAGCGAGTGAAGCCATCGCCGGCAGAATATCGGTGGCGAGCGTCAGCGACGTAGACATTGCGGCGAAAGCCGCGCGGCGAGCCTTCGCGGAATGGTCGCGCACCACACCGCAGCACCGCATCGGCTTGTTGGAGCGGATCGTTGTTGAGTACCGACGGCGCGAGGCGGAAATCGCCGAGGCGATCACCGAAGAATTGGGCGCGCCGTTGGCCCTGTCGCGAGCCGCACAGGCCAAGAGCGGAATCTCTCATCTCGAAGCCGCCATCAGGGTATTGAAAACTTTCGCATTCGCGGAGATGCGCGGGCCGACGCGGATCGTGAAAGAGCCGATCGGCGTCTGCGGGCTGATTACGCCATGGAATTGGCCGATGAATCAGATCGCGTGCAAAGTGGCGCCGGCGCTTGCGACCGGATGCACGATGATCTTGAAGCCGTCCGAAATCGCGCCGTTTTCTGCGTATCTGTTCGCCGAGGTGCTGGACGCAGCAGGCGTTCCGCCCGGCGTGTTCAATCTTGTGAACGGCGGTCCCTCTGTTGGTGCGGCCATCTCGTCCCATCGCGAGGTCGACATGGTGTCCTTCACCGGTTCGACGCGCGCAGGCGTGGCGGTCGCCATCGCGGCGGCGCCCACAGTGAAGCGCGTGACCCAAGAATTGGGAGGAAAGTCGCCAATTATCTTGTTGGAAGGCGCTGACTTTCCCAAGGCGGTCGCCGCGGGCGTCAGGCAAGTCATGAGCAATTCAGGACAATCCTGCAACGCGCCAACTCGGATGATCGTGCCGCTAGCGCGGATGGATGAGGTGATCGCGATCGCCAAAGCCGCGGTTGATACCGTGTCGGTTGGCGATCCGGTAAGCGACGTAACGATAGGGCCAGTTGTCTCTATAGTTCAATGGGAGAAGGTTCAGGGCCTCATCGCCAAGGGCGTTGCGGAGGGCGCTACACTGATTGCTGGCGGGCCCGGTCGGCCGCTCGGCCTTGCGAAAGGCTATTACGTCAAACCCACCACTATTTCTCCAACGCCGGCGGCGGTGGCGCGGCGCTCCGCGCGCATGGGCGCTACATCGCCCGCGACGATGTTGGCCGCGATGAAGGGCGCGGGCTTGAAGGAAATGGGCGCGATCATGAAAGGGAACAGCAGCCCGAGATCGAACACGACCGCGCCGACCGCCACGCCCGTTACCTCTCGCGCGAGTCCGAACTCGGCTTCTACGATGCGTGCGGAAACGGCGTGGACGGGGCAGCGCGGATGGCGGAATGGTCGCGCACCGACGCTCGCCATTTCAGGGTGATCCTGGCGCCGGAGAATGGCGGCCAGATCGAAGACCTACGCGCCTACACGCGCGAGGTGATGGCGCGAGCAGAGCAGACGCTGCAACGCGGGCCGCTGCAATGGGTGGCGGTGGACCATTGGGACACCGCCAATCCACACACCCATATCGTGCTACGCGGGCGCCTCGCCAATGGGCGCGCGCTTGGCCTGCCGCGCGACTTCGTGCGCCAGCAATTCCGCGAGATCGCCCGCGATGTGGCCACCGAACGCATCGGTCCACGCTCCCGCGACGACGAGCGCCTGGCTCTCGACCGCGAGGTCCGCCGTCACGCCCGCACCCGGCTGGATCGCACTATCGCCGATCGGCTCGACGTGAACCGCGAAGCGCGGCTCGCCGATCTTGGCCGCCATATTGACGATCCAGACCTTGCCCGCCGCGTGCGCTCGCGCGCCGACGAATTGATGCGGCTGGGGCTTGCCGAGCGCTCAGGCCACGGGCGCGTGCGCTTTGCGCCGGGGTGGGAGCAACAGCTCGACAATCTCGAGGCGCACTTGGACATTCGCCGCCAGGTGGTGCGCGAACGCCAGTACGAGCGCGACCTCGACCGCGCCGGCGAACTCGCTATCACGCGAGACCGGCAAGCCGTTTCAAAAAGAGATCGCCTACGAGCAACGCTGGCAAGTGCGCGGCATGCGCGACATCGGCGGCCAGAAACACATTGCGTTGGAGCGCTGGGATGCGGTCACCCTGGCGCCGGTACCGCGCGGCGTGGATCTCAGCCCAGGGCAGAAGCTTCAGCTTGGCCCGGACAAGATGCTGAAGATCGCGCGGGGGCTGGGACTGGATCGGTAAAGGCGGCAACGGCTGCCGCGCTCAACCAAGTAGGACCTTGTCGCACGCACGAAGGCCTGTGTCGGTCGGTTCCCTTTTGGGTCTTTCAGGTTCGTTGGCGGTCATTTTTCTGTGACCTATTTGTGACCTGAGGCTAGAATTTCTCTTCAACCCACCCTAGAAATCCAGAAAATTTCCTTTAAAATATGGTGGGTGTAACAGGATTCGAACCTGTGACCCGCTGATTAAGAGTCAGCTGCTCTACCGACTGAGCTATACACCCGAAAACCACGCGAAGCGGTGCACATAGGGCGATTGGGCGGGCGCGTCCAGTGCCGCTAGGTGGGGTCCTGATCTGATCGAGAAATCCCATTCGCCATTGGGCCGGCCAAGAAAATCCCGGTCGAATTGATCGCGCTTGACGCTGCGCCAGGCGTGTGTTGTGAGCGCGGGGCTTTTTGGTCCCGTGCGGCGTTGGTGGCCAACAACCTCCAAGCCGGCGTTTCCGATCCCAAAGCTCTGGCGTAAAGTCCCGCGGGGAATCGTCCATGAACCTTTTCACCTTGGCGCTGGCGGGCTTCGTGCTTATTCACATTGGCGTTTCCGCCAGCGGTTTGCGCGGGCGGATTATCGGCGCGATCGGTTTGTGGCCGTACCGCGCGCTGTTTTCACTGGCCTCGCTGGCGCTGCTGCTGGCGATGATCCATGGCTTTGGACTGATGCGCGCCGATCCGTTCAATTCGCTCAACGAGCAATTATGGAATCCGCCCGATTGGTTGCGCTGGCCGGGATTGGCGCTGACGGGGCTCGGCGTGGCGCTGGCGGCGGCCGGCGCGCTGACGCCGGGGCCCACTTTCGCGGGCTTCGAAAAAACAACCGGCGCGGAAGCAGCCAAGGGCGTGCTGCGGATAACCAGGCATCCGTTCCTGTGGGGCGTTGCGCTGTGGGCGGGCGGGCATGCGCTGATGAACGGCGAGCGTTTTGCGCTGATGCTGTTCGGCGCGCTTGGGCTGATGGTGATTTTTGGCGCGCGCTCAATCGACCGCAAGGGAAGGGCGCGCGATCGCGAAGCCTGGGATCGCTTCGCCGAGGTTACATCGAATGTTCCGTTCGCGGCCATCACCCAAGGCCGCAATCATTTGGCGGTGGGCGAGTTGGGATGGCGCGCTTTGCTTGCATTGGCGGCGGTTGTCATCATCGCTTGGGCGCACCAAAGCCTGATTGGCGTCTCGGCGTTTTCAAACGCGCCTTAAGGGCGGGCCTTCATGATGATATTCAACCGCGCTCATTTCGATCACATGACTGGCGCCGACGCGCTGTTGCAAAGCGAAATCGCGGCGCTGTTTCGCGCGCAGGTGGACGATTGGCGCGCCGGCGCTTCGCGCATGGACCGCGACAGCGTGCACACGCTCAAGGGTTCGGCCCGCGGCATCGGCTTTGAGGCGCTCGCGGCGGCGTGCGAAGCGGCGGAGGCGGCGACGGGCGAACGCGCGCAAACCGACGCGCTGGCGCAATTGCTGGCCGCGCTGGATCAGGCGCTGGCCGCACTGGAGCAGGTGTGAGCGGGTTCGACAACAGAAGCCGGCTGGAAGCGGGCGGTACAGGGAAGCCCTAAGCTCCCGCCTCCGCCATCATCCCGCGCGTCGGATCGCGCGCGCTTTCATGGCTTTCTGCAGTTTCTCGAAGGCGCGCACTTCGATTTGGCGCACGCGTTCGCGGCTGACATTGTATTCCTTTGACAGATCTTCCAGCGTCGCCGGCTCGTCCTTCAGGCGGCGTTCCTCGATGATGTGACGCTCGCGCTCGTTGAGTTCGCTCATGGCTTCCTGCAGCAAGCTCATGCGCTGACCGTATTCTTCGCTGTCGGCGAGGCGGGTTTCCTGGGTGCCTTCGGCTTTGTCGTCGGCGAGCCAATCCATCCATTCGCTGTCGCCCTCGCCGCCGGCGCCGCCGATCGGGGCGTTGAGGCTGGCGTCGCCGCCGCCGGAGAGGCGCCGGTTCATGGAAGTGACTTCTTCTTCGGTGACCGCGAGCTTGTGGGCGATGGTGGCCACGTGCTCGGGCTTGAGATCGCCTTCCTCGAGCGCGGCCATTTCGCCCTTCAAGCGGCGCAGATTGAAGAACAGTTTTTTCTGCGCGGCGGTGGTGCCCATTTTCACCAGCGACCACGAGCGCAGAATGTATTCCTGGATCGAGGCGCGGATCCACCACATGGCGTAGGTCGCCAAACGAAAGCCCTTGTCGGGATCGAATTTCTTCACCGCTTGCATCAGCCCGACATTGCCTTCGGAAATCACTTCCCCGATCGGCAGGCCGTAGCCGCGATAACCCATGGCGATCTTGGCCACGAGGCGCAGGTGCGAGGTGACCAATTGGTGCGCGGCCTTGGTGTCGCCGTGCTCCTGCCAGCGTTTGGCGAGCATGAATTCCTGCTGCTTTTCCAGCATCGGGAATTTGCGGATTTCGGTGAGATAGCGTTGCAATCCCTGTTCGGGAGAGAGCGCCAGCGTGAGCGCGGCGGATGCCATTGTCGTTCCCCTCGTCTAGGCCGCCCAGCAATGCTGCTGGCATTCTTCATACGAACAAACGCCAGCGCCGGATGCAGAGCGCCGGCTGATATATAGGAAGCCTGTCAAGGCCCGGTCGTGGCCACCTTAAGGCAAATCAAGTCGAAATGGAACAAAAAAGGAACGAAAAAAACCCGCAACCGAAACGAAATCAATCCTTGGACGCGCGCCCGTGAACATTTAGGCGATGGCGGCTAGGGCTTGTGCGGGCCGGCCGCCCGAAACCTGTATGCGGCTTCGCCACTATCGGAGTTATCCCATGCCGACGATCCTAATGGATATAAGCGACCAGATTGCCCGGCTGACGCTCAATCGCCCCGAGCGGCTGAACAGCTTTACTGTTGAGATGCACGCCGAGTTGTCGCGTGCGTTGGATGCGGTTGAAGCAAGCGACGCGCGCGTTCTAGTGTTGACGGGGGCGGGGCGGGGGTTTTGCGCGGGACAGGACTTGACGGACCGGGCGGTCGCGCCGGGCGGCGATGTGGATTTGGGCGAATCCATTGAGCAACGCTACAATCCGCTGCTGCGGCGGCTCTGGGCGTTGGAAATGCCGGTGATCTGCGCGGTAAATGGCGTCGCCGCCGGTGCTGGCGCCAATATAGCGCTGGCTTGCGACATGGTTATCGCCGCGCGGGGCGCGCGCTTTATCCAGTCGTTTGCCGGCATCGGCCTGATCCCCGATTGTGGCGGCACCTGGTCATTGCCGCATCTCGTCGGCCTAGCGAGGGCCATGGGGCTGGCGCTGACCGGGGCGCCGTTGAGCGCCGAGCAGGCCGAAGCCTGGGGGCTGATCTGGAAATGCGTCGATGACGACAAATTGGCGGGGGAAGTCGATGCTCTGGCCGCGAAATTCGCCGCCGCGCCAACCAAGGGGCTGGCGGCGACGAAAAAACTGATCCGCGAAGGCGTCGCTCGCTCTCTGGACCAACAATTGGAGGTTGAGCGCGAGGTGCAGAGCCAGCTTGGCCGCACTTCCGATTATCGCGAAGGCGTGGCCGCTTTCACGGAGAAACGCCCGGCCAAATTTACCGGCGCTTAATCTCCCCGTAATCATGAACAAAACGTTGCGTGCGGGACACACTTGGCGCGAGCTTTCAATTGCACCTGGACAAACCGCAATGTTCGGTTATTTCAGTCGCCGGCATTAACTTCCGGCCACTTTGGTTGATTGAGACTAAGCTCCTCCGCCAACACAGTAAATTCCGCTGCTTTCAAGCGAATCAGGCTGGAATAAACCTCAACTCTGACAAATGAATTCCCCAAATACGCGAGCGCCCGCCGCGCGCACATCCCTGTGCGATCAATTCATTGAGACATTGCAATGAAAGGAGCATCGATTGTGAACTGCGCGTTAGGGGGCCCTAGCCGCGCGCCTATTGGGGGAAGTTCACATGGTAAAGCTCATCCGCTCGGATTTGGATTTCATTCTGCAGCAAATCCTGATCGCCGAGGCGCATGCGAGCGGGGGTGATCTATCGGCCTTGCTGCCGAACTCATTCGTGCCTTTTGGCCTGCGCACGCTCACTGGCAGGTTCAACAATCTGTTTTCCGGTCAGGACCAGTTTGGCGCCGCCGATAATCTTTTCCCGCGCCTGCTGACGCCAACGTTCATCAATGAGATGGACGAAGTGGGCTTTGACAAGAATGGCCCCGGCCCAGGCGGCGTGGTCACCAACACCAATTACGACACGGGCGGCAGTACTATCATCGATCCCATTCCCGGCGGCACCGTCCGCAGCGGCGACGTCGTCGATTCCGACCCGCGCACCATTTCCAATTTGATCGTCGATCAGACCGCGAACAACTTTGCGGCGGTCGTGGCCAATGGCGGCGCACCGACGGCGGTGAGCCCGGGCATCGACGGGATTTTTGGCACCATCGGACGACAAAGACGTGTTCTTCATCCCCAACGTGACGCCGGACGAGGGCCTCTCGGCGCCGTTCAATTCGTGGATGACGTTCTTCGGCCAGTTCTTCGACCACGGCCTCGATCTCGTCACCAAGGGCGGCGACGGCACCATCTACATTCCGTTGCAGCCGGATGATCCGCTTTACGTCGTAGGCGGTTTCACCAATTTCATGACCGTGACGCGGGCGACGCAGACCATCGATGAGCACGGCGTTCGCCAGACCGAGAACACCACGTCGCCGTTCGTCGACCAGAACCAAACCTATTCCTCGCACCCGTCGCACCAAGTGTTCTTGCGCGCGTACGAACGCGCGGGCGATGTGACGTCCACCACCGGCAAGCTGATCGAAGGCGCCAATGGCGGCATGGCCGACTTGGGCGAAGGTGAAAGCCGAGGCAGCGAGCAAGCTCGGTATCTTGCTCACCGACGCTGACATCGCCACGAGCGTTCCGCTGCTTGCGGCTGACGATTACGGTAATTTCTTCGCCGGCGCCAACGGCTATGCGCAAGTTCGGGTCAACATCACGATCGTCGATGACACGACGGGCGCATTGATCTCAACCGTTTCAGGCGTGTTCCACGCTGAAGGCGTGAGCGGCGGCCTCGACATTCAAAATCTCGTGACCGGGGACGTCACCGGTTTCACCCCTGCCGTTCTGCCTCCCGGCCAGGAATATAGCGTGACTGTGGTCCGCACCGGCCACGCCTTCCTGAACGACATCGCCCACACCGCCGCCCCGGTCTTCAGCGCCCCCGGCGTGCTGGCGCCGGACGGCGACAGCGCCGTTGGATATTCGGGTCCGTTCAATGGACAAGGCCAAAATACCCAATACGACAACGAACTCCTCGACGCGCACTTCATCGCCGGCGATGGACGGGTGAACGAGAATATCGGCCTCACCGCTGTTCACGCCGTCTTCCACTCCGAGCACAATCGCCTGGTCGAGCACACCAAGGACGTAGCCCTCGCCGATGCGCAAGAGCTGCTCGCCGGCGGCGCCAGCCAAGCAGTCGCGGTTGCGTTCTTGAACGAATGGCTGAGCGATGACGTTACTTCGATCAGCGCCCTCACCACCAAGGAAGATTTGACTTGGGATGGCGAACGCCTGTTCCAGGCCGCCAAGTTCGGCACCGAGATGCAATATCAGCACCTCGTGTTCGAGGAATTCGCCCGCAGGGTGCAGCCGCAAGTCGATGCGTTCCTGGCGCCGACGGGTTTTGACACGACTATTAACCCGGCGATCTTCGCCGAGTTCGCGCATACTGTGTATCGCTTCGGCCACTCGATGCTGACCGAGACGATCGATCGCTTCGATCCCAACTTCAACGTCATCGATGCCGATCCCTTGCATCCGGCGCAGGACGCCAGCGGCCACCAAATCGGCCTGATCGCCGCCTTCCTCAATCCGCTTGCTTTCACGGCGAGCGATCAAGTCGGCACGGTTGGCGATTCCTCCGCCGCGGCGGTCGGCGCCATCGTCCGAGGCGTCGCCCGCCAATCGGGCAACGCCATCGACGAATTCGTCACCGAAGCGCTGCGCAACAATCTCGTTGGTTTGCCGCTCGATCTGCCGGCGATCAACATCGCCCGCGGCCGCGACACCGGCGTGCCCAGCCTCAACGAGGCGCGCAAGCAATTCTACGCCATGACCAGCGACAGCCAACTGAAGCCGTACACAAGCTGGGTCGATTTCTCGCGCAACATCAAGCACGTCGAATCGATGGTGAATTTCATCGCCGCTTACGGCACGCACTCTTCGGTTTTGCTGGCGACCACAGCGGCTGAAAAGCGCGCCGCCGCCTATGCTCTGGTGTACGGGCAGGGCGGTATGGACGGCATCGTGTTGGATGATCCCACCACGCCGACTCGTCAATGAAGCCTTTGACAACGCGACCGTGGCGGTTCCGGGCGATCGGCTCGACTTCCTGAACGCGACCGGAATCTATGCCGGCGGCAGCCTCGGCGGTCTGAACAATATCGATTTCTGGATCGGCGGCCTGGCCGAAAAGGAAATGCCGTTCGGCGGCTTGCTCGGCTCGAGCTTCAGCTTCGTGTTCGAAACGCAGATGGAGAATCTGCAGAACGGCGATCGCTTCTATTATCTCTCGCGCACCGCTGGCATGAATTTCGCCACCGAACTGGAGAACAATTCGTTCGCCAAATTGATCATGCGCAATAGCGACGCGGTCCACCTCCCGGCGGACGTGTTCTCGACCCCAGCTTGGACGCTTGAAGTCAACCCGCTGGCCCAATTCACTGGCCTTGGCGCGTTTGGCCGCGACGATCCCACCGGCGGCGTCGAGATCAACGGCGTCGAAATCACGCCGCTGGTCATTCGCAACAATCCGGCGACCGACAATCCGCTTACCCGGTTTGACGAGGGCACGGCTAATTACCTGCAATACACTGGCGAGGACCACGTCGTTCTCGGCGGCACCGCCGGCGACGATATCCTCATCTCCAGCATCGGCGACGACACGTTGTGGGGCGATGCCGGCAACGACCGGCTCGAAGGCGGCGACGGCGTCGACAATATCGAAGGCGGCGACGGCGACGACATCATCACCGACCTCGGCGGCGACGACATTCTGAAGGGCAATGACGGCAACGACGTCATCAGCGGCGGCAATGGCCTCAACATCCTGTTTGGCGGCGGCGGCAGCGACTTCATCATCACCGGCGAAGATGTTTCCGACACGTTCGGCGGCACCGGCAACGACTTCATCCTCGGCGCACAAATGAATCTGCCGACCTTCGGCAACGAGGGCGACGACTGGATCGAAATCGGCACCTCCGACGGCGCCGCGGGCGACAATTTCGACCCGCAGGAAGCCAGCACGGTCATCGGCCACGACGTCGCCATCACTGGCGGCGGCTTCGATGAGTTCGACGGCGAAGGCGGCGACGACATCATGGTGTTCTCCGACGGCGAGGACCATTTTGGCGGCGGCGGCGGCTTCGACTGGGCCAGCTATGCCAACGACACGCTCGGCGTCACCTCCGACTTGCTGGTGAACGATCTGCTCGAACCGCCAGTGACGCCTTCGAACCAAGGCATCAAGGATCGCTTCGCCGAAGTCGAAGGCCTGTCGGGTTCGGCTTTCAGCGACGTTCTGCGCGGCGATGACGCCGACGCGGCGACGATCGGCGGCGGCGGCGCGCTCGACGGCACGCTCAACCAAGCCGGTATTGACCGGATCGCGGGTCTGCAGGCGCTTCTCGGCGCTGGCGTAACCAGCTTCAACGCCGGCAACATCCTGCTCGGCGGCGGCGGCAGCGATATTATCGAAGGCCGCGGCGGCGACGATCTGATCGACGGCGACCGCGCCCTCAATGTGCGCATTGGCGTCTACGCGGCGGGGGACACGAACCATACCGGGCCGCAAATCGCGACCTTCCAAACCATGACGGATCCGACGCTGCTGACGAACATGCTCAACGGCGTGTGGAATCCCAGCCAATTGCAGATCACGCGCGAGATCTTGACTGGCGCGGCCGCGTTCGACACGGCGATGTATTCGGGCGCTCGGAACGATTATATCATTGCCATCAACGGCAATGTCGTCGTCGGCAACTCGTTCAACATAGGCGCCAATGACATCGTCACGGTGACCGACAACAGTGCGCGGCCAATCGACGGCATCGACACGCTGAAGAATGTTGAACGGCTGCAATTCGCCGATGGTACGGCGGTTGTGCTGAGGCAGGGCCTTAACGCCGAGCCGGTCGGCAATCTGACCATTAGCGGATCGCCGGTGATCGGCGCCACGTTGACCGCGTCGGCAGCGGGCGTCGCTGACGGTGATGAAATCGTCAACAGCTCCATCACCTTTATCTGGCAGGCGGAGCGGGTTCTTGCTTCGGGCGTGTTTACCGATATCGTCGGGCTTGGCGGCGGCAATCCCGAAACCGCGCACGGCAATACATTCCGCGTCACGGCGGATGTCGATGGGCTGTTGCTGCGCGTCCGCGCCGTCTACAAGGACGGCGCCGACACGCTCGAGAACGTGTTCTCCGCCGCGACCGCCGCCGTTACTGGCGTCGCCGAAGTACCGGTAGCACCAGTGTTTCCGGCCGAGAGCATAGTCGCCACGCCCGGGCATCCATCTGATCCGCGCCGATTTGCAATTCATCCTCGACCAGATCAATTTGGCCAATGGCAGCCCGGACGGCGACATCACTGGCGAAATCGTCAACACGCGCCTGCCGTTCGGCCTGCGCACGGTTGATGGCAGCTTCAACAATTTGGTTCCGGGCCAGACTACATTTGGCGCAGCGGACGAAAATTTCGTGTTGCTGCTGGAGCAGCAATTCATCAACGAACAGGATGGCGACACGTTCGATCCGGATGGTCCGGGCGGGCAACCAGCCGTCACCAATACCAATTACGCCGCCACCACTTTGGGGAACACGACCACAATCACCAGAAGCGTGGCCGACGCCGATCCGCGCATCATCTCCAATCTGATCTCCGATCAGACCGCCGCCAATCTTGCTGCGGCGATCGCCAATGGCGGCGCTGAAGCGGTATTGAGCCCCGGCTTGGACGGCGTGTTCGGCACTACCGACGACCGCGAAGTGTTCTTCATTCCCAATGCGACGCCGGATGAAGGTCTCTCGGCGCCGTTCAATTCGTGGTTCACGTTCTTCGGCCAGTTCTTCGATCACGGCCTCGACCTGGTCGATAAGGGCGGCAACGGCACCGTGTTCATCCCGCTCATGCCCGACGATCCGCTGATCGCCGGCGCGGACGGAATCTTCGGCAATTCCGACGACCTGCCAATGGCGCAGCGTTTCATGGCTATTTCGCGCGCCACCAATCAGGGAGTCCTGCCGGGCCTCGATGGCCAACTCGGAACCTCCGACGACGTCCACACCCACAATAACCAAACGACGCCGTTCATCGATCAAAACCAGACTTACACCTCGCACGCCTCGCACCAAGTGTATCTGCGCGAATACGAACTCAATGGGGCCGGCGATCCGGTTTCCACTGGCCGTCTGATCGACGGCATGGTCGGCGGCGGCATCGGCAATTGGAAGGAAGTCAAAGCCCAAGCCGCCGACATGCTCGGCCTGCGCATGAACGACGCGGATGTTCTCGACGCACCCTGGCTGGTGACCGACGCCTACGGCAAGTTCACGCCCGGCGCCAACGGCTTTGCGCAAGTGTTCGTCAAAGTTCAGATCGTCAACAGCACCACCGGCGCGGTGATCTCGACTGTGCCGGGAAGCTTTATAGTGGAAGGCGCGAATACCGATCCCGATGACGGGTTGGTGGGCCGCGACCTGCACAGCATCGAGCCGGACGAAGTGCCTGGCTTCACGCCTGGCGCGCTGGGCCCGAACGAAGAGTACCGAGTCTCCACGGTCGGCACCGGCCACGCCTTCCTGAACGACATCGCTCATACCGCCGCGCCGGTCATTATTGGCGGCGTGCTGCAGGCTGATGTCGATACGATTACCGGAAACCCCGTGCCGGTCGGCCCGCAAGGCAACAATCTCGAGTACGACAACGAATTGCTGGATGCGCACTTCATCACTGGCGACGGCCGCGGCAACGAAAATATCGGCCTCTCCTCGGTCCACTTCATCTTCCATGCCGAACACAATCGCATGGCCGAGCATGTCAAGGATGTGGCGGTCGCCTCGAACGACGTTTCATTCACTAATCAGTGGCTGCTCACGCCAATCAACCAAGCGCAGCTCAACGCCATCAACGCCATTACCGATCCCGTCGCCAAGGCCGCTGCGATCGACGCGCTGAACTGGAACGGCGAGCACATCTTCCAGGCCGCGCGCTTCGGCACCGAGATGCAATACCAGCACCTTGTGTTCGAGGAATTCGCCCGCAAGGTGCAGCCGCAGGTCGATGTCTTCTTGATGGAAGGCCAAGGCTACAATTCGACCATCAATCCGGCCATCGCCGCCGAGTTCGCGCACGTGGTTTATCGCTTCGGCCACTCGATGCTGACCGAGACGATCGATCGCTTCGATCCGACTTTCCATCTCATCGACGCCGATCCCTTGCACCCCCTGCAGGACGGCAGCGGACAGCAAATTGGCCTGATCGCGGCCTTCCTCAATCCGCTTGCCTTCGCGGCCAGCGGCGCGACTCACGCGGAAGCGGCCGGCGCCATCATTCGCGGCGTCACCCGCCAAGTCGGCAACGAGATCGACGAGTTCGTCACCGAAGCGCTGCGCAACAATCTCGTTGGCCTGCCGCTCGATCTGCCGGCGATCAATATCGCCCGCGGCCGCGATACCGGCGTGCCAACGCTCAACCAAGCGCGCGCCGAGTTCTTTTCCTGGACCGGCGACAGCCAGCTGAAACCCTACACCAGCTGGGCGGATTTCGTACAACACATCAAGCACCCTGAATCGCTGATCAATTTCATCGCCGCCTACGGCACGCACCCCTTGTTCACGACCGAGACGACGCTCGAGGGCAAGCGCGCCGCGGCGATGGCGATCGTGACCGGGAACTCGGTGGACGTGTTCGGGCCGGACGGCCCCGGCGGCGCCGGCGATCGGACCATCGACGCGCCAGCGGATCGGCTCGACTTCCTCAACGCAACCGGCGACTACGCTCCCGATGGCAACGGGCCGAACGACGACAGCCGTGGCGGTCTGAACAATATCGATTTGTGGATCGGCGGCCTTGCCGAAAAGCAGATGCCGTTCGGCGGGCTCTTGGGCTCGACCTTCAATTACGTGTTCGAAAACCAGATGGAGAAGCTGCAGAACGGCGACCGCTTCTATTATCTGGAACGCACCGCGGGCCTGAACTTCCTCACCGAGCTTGAGAACAATTCGTTCGCCAAGCTGATCATGGCCAACACCGACGCCAAGCATTTGCCTGGCGATGTGTTCTCGGCGCCGGCTTGGATCCTCGAAGTCGATCAAACCAAGCAATTCACCGGCATCGAATCCCTACAGCAAGCCATCGGCCAATCCGGCACGGTGACCGTGACGCAGGCGGCGCCAGGTCAATGGCATACTGTCACCTTCGATGGTCCGATCGCGGATGCAGTGGTGGTGATGATGGTCAACACCAGCGGTGAACTCACGCCGGCGGTTGCGCGCGTGCGCAACGTCACGTCCACCGGGTTCCAATTCCAAGTCGATGAGTGGGAAGAATATAATGGCAGCCATGCGCAAGAAACGCTGAGTTGGTTGGCGATGTCGGCGGGCGATCATGTGCTGGCTGACGGCACCCATATCCGCGCCGGCGTCAGGGCCGTGGATAATAATCTGGCCAGCGTCAGCTTCGGCCCGGCATTCACCGGCGCGCCGGTGGTGCTCACCCAAGTATCGACCGTTAACGATCCGAGTTCGGTCACGACGCGGCTTGCAAATGTGACCGCCAGTGGCTTCGACGTGCGTGTGCAGGAGGAGCAGTTAAACGAGGTATTCGACCCGGCGCATGGCGCGGAGCAGGTGGGCTGGATCGCCATTGCACAAGCTGTGACCGGCACCGCAGCCGCGCGCGCGACCGATCTGGTCGGCGACACCGCGGCGGCAGTCGCTTACGGCGCATCGTTCCTCACGCCGGTGTTCTTGGCCCAGATGCAGACGCAGCTCGACCTCGACACCGCAGCGGTGCGCGGCGTCTCGTTCAACGGGACCACGGCGAATGTGTTCGTCCAGGAAGAAACTTCGTTCGAGCCCGACACCACCCACACTCCGGAAACCGTGGGCTTCGTCGCGCTCAACACCGGGATCATTCTGCCCGAAGAACGCATCTTCAACGCCGATCCGACCGAGGGCGGCAGCGCGCTCACGCCGCTGGTCATTCGCAACAACCCCGCCACGCCAGGTCTCGATAGCAATTACCTGCAATACACGGGCGTGGACCATGTCGTGCTCGGCGGCACCGCCAATGACGACATCATCATCTCCAGCATTGGCGATGACACGCTCTATGGCGATGCCGGCGACGACCGGCTCGAAGGCGGCGACGGCGTCGATATGATCCTCGGCGGCGCCGGCGATGACATCATCACCGACAAGGGCGGCGACGATAATTTGCAAGGCGGCGATGGCGACGACGCTATCCATGCCGGCAATGGCATCAATCTGATCCTCGGCGGCTTCGGCAACGACTTCATCGTCACCGGCGAAGACAGCAACGAGGCCTTCGGCGGCGGCGGCAACGATTTCATCTTCGGCACCAGAGCCGATGAAATGCAGTTTGGCGGCGAAGGCGACGACTGGATCGAACACGGTCTGGCCGACGGCAGCGCCGGCGAGAATTTCGACACGCGCGGGCTCGATTCGATCATCGGCCATGACGTCTTCATCGGCGACACGGTTTCCGACCGGATGCTCGGCGAGGGCGGCGACGACATCATGCTCGGCAATGGCGGGCAGATAAACCGCTATGTCGGCTCGTCCGGCTTCGACTGGGCTGCGTACAAGAACGACCCGATGTATAACAACACGGGCTTGGCGGCGAACGTCGATATGAATCTGCGCGCCTTCAATGAAGTGCGCGTGCCGCCGTCGGTCGCCGCCGTGCTCGATCGCTTCGAATCGGTGGAAGGCCTCTCGGGATCGAGCTTCGGCGATGTCTTGCGCGGCGACGATCTAGACGCGGCTCAAATCGCCGCCTCCGGCTTCACCGGCAGCGTGCTGACCAATTTCGGCTTGATCGCCGGTCTGCGGGAGTTCGTCGCCGAAGCTGGCGATGGCCTCGATCTCACCCCGGATACGCTCGATGACGAGTTCCACGCCGGCAATATCATTCTCGGCGGCGACGGCAGCGATTTGATCCAAGGCCGCGGCGGCGACGACCTTATCGACGGCGATCTCGCGCTCAATGTGCGCATCATGCCGGGTTGAGCTCGACCTCAACGGCAATCCCGTGCTCGATGGCGAGGGCCTGATGATCGAGATCGAATCGTTCGACAGCATGATCGAGGCGACCCCGCGCGTGTTCTCGGGCGAGATCGATCCAGGCTCGTTGTTCATCGTCCGCGAAATCTTGCCGCTGGACATTGGCGCCCCGCGTTCGTCCCCGATCCGGACTTCGATACGGCGCTCTATTCCGGCAATCTGGCCGATTACGATATCGTGGTTGACGATCGCAACACGCCGCTCGATTTCTTCGACGATATCGTGACCGTGACGCATGTCGACGCCGCCGCCCCCAACGGCATCGGCATCGACGGTGTCGACCGGCTCACGCACATGGAGCGCTTGCGCTTCAACGATCAGTCCTTCGTGCTGGTGCCCGGGCTCAACGCGGAACCGGTGGGTCTGCTCACGATCGTCGACAACGTCACCGGCCTTGCGGACACAACGCCGCAAGTCGGTCAAGTGCTGCGTGTCTCGACAGCTAGCGTGACCGATGGCGACAATGTCGTCCCAGTGACAAACGTAACTGGCGCCATCACCGGCGCGCCGATCACCTTCGTCTGGCAAGTCGAAACCATTCCGGGCACGAATATCTACGAAGACATCGTGATCGCCACCGGACTTGGCGATCTGCAAGCGACGGGTTCAACTTTCACGGTGACGGCCGATTTTGTTGGCCTGCGCCTTCGCGTCAGCGCCCTCTATCTGGATGGGCATGACGTGCTGGAAACCGTGAATTCGGCGGCAACCACCGCGGTCGAAGTTCCCGCCGCGCCGGTCATCACCTCGAATGGCGGCGGCGCCGCGGCAGCGATAACGATCAACGAAAATATCGCATTGGCCGCCACGGTCACGGCGACGGACGCCAACGTTGGCGATGTCGTTGCGTTCAGCATCATCGGCGGCGCGGATGCGGCTGAGTTCCTTATCGAACTCGGTCACCGGCGCGCTTAGCTTCGTGGTCGGTCCGGACTTCGAGGCGCCGACGGATGCTGGCCTCGACAATATCTATGACGTGATCGTGCGCGCGTCCGACGCCGGCGGCTTGTTCGACGATCAGGCGATCACGATCACCGTCGCCGACGTAAACGGCAATCTCGTTGAGGGCGCAATAGTCGGCAGCCCCAATGACATCATGAACGCCGCCGGTGTGACGGTCTCAAACAACATACGGGTCAACGGCGTGGCTGTACCCCCTGGCACCCAAGCCGCCACCGAGGAGGAGGACACTATCAACGGCCTCGGCGGCAATGATACGCTCTTTGGCCTCGGCGGCAATGACATCATCGATGGCGGTGCTGGCAACGACGTTATCACCGCCGGCGACGGTAACGACATCATCCGCTATACTGTCGGCGCTGGCATGGACAATGTGATTGGCGGCGGCGGCGCCGATACGTTGGAGATCACCACAGCTGGCGTCGGCGGCCAAACCGTCACCGCGAGCTACAACAATGCGACATTACTCACTCGAGTCGCTCAGGGCGCTACCTTCGTCAACATTAACGGGGGCCCAATCGAATCCGTAACTCTGGATCTGGGCGCTGGCGTTGATACTTTGACCTATATCGCGCCTGGCGGGGTAACGGTGAACTTGGCTACCGGTGTGGCGTCCGGCTTTACGTCCATCCTCGGCGTCGAAAATGTCACTGGCAATGGCGGCATCGATGACATCACCGGCGACGGCAATGCCAACGTTCTAATTGGCGGCGGCCAGAACGACATCCTCAACGGCGGCGGCGGCGGCGATACGCTGACTGGCGGCGTCGGCGCGGATACGATCAACACCGGTGCGGCTGACGATAATCTGGTCGATCTGGTGCGGTTCAGCAATGCGAACGAATTTGGCGACACCGTCGCCAATTTCGACGCAACTGGCGCGAACGCTGATCGCGTCGAGTTCGGCGGCACGCTTAACGCTGCGCTCGATGACGGTAACAACAACGACAACTTCCTGTTCGCCACTGGCAACGGCGTCGGCGGAACGGTGAATGCCACTGTCGGCCAGGGCGGCGGCGATATCGAAGCGCTGCTGCTCACGGGCGCTGGCGGCGAGGGTGTAACCACAGCCAATCTCGGCAATGCCGCCCTGGTTTCCGCTGCCTTTAACGCCGAGTTCGCCATCACCGCTGCAAATGGCGAGGACGCGCTGCTTGTCGTCAACGACACGGACGGCAACAGCTTCTCGGTCTGGCAGTGGATCCAAGCTGGCGGCGGGGAGACGACGGCGGCGGAATTGACGCTGATTGGCGTGTTCACATCGAACGCAACGGTTACGGCGGGAAGCTTCGACTTCTTCCCATAAGCATAAGATAAAGCATCCCCGCGCCGCGCCGAGCTTAAGATTTCCTTAAGCTCGGCGCGGTCGGCGGCGGAGGCCGGACCCTCGTAAGCACTCCCGAAAGAATAGCTCTGGTAGGGTTCTTGCTAGGGACATATCGGGCCGAACGGGGCTGGCGCCGCAAGCGCTGGCCCTGTCTGGTTCTAGGATCCTCATTGTACCGGGACGAAACGGAAAAAGCGTGGCGCGCCAAAACCTCTCAATTTGGATGTCCAAAACGGGGAATGGCCTGTCTGGCCTGCCCCTCCTTAGGGATATTGCCTCGCTGCCGGGTCTGCCGGGGGCAATAATAAAGCGGTAGGCCACATATGAATTTGCCCCAAAGTGCTTTGCTGGACCGGTTGCGCGCCTCTTTGGCTCAGGGCGCGGCGAACGCGTGGAATTCGCCGCCTGTGCGCAACGTGCGCGAGCAGGTCGCCAAGCCGCTGCAATTTGCCGAGCGCATGGCCGAGGCGCTGCAGGCGTCCGAAGTGATGAAGGCTGGCCAGCGCGGCCTGCGCACGCACTTTTGGTTAATCATTGGTTTCAGCGCCGCCATCAACCTGCTTTATTTGGCGCCGTCGCTCTACATGCTCCAGGTCTATGACCGCGTGATCCCGACGGGCGGCATATTAACGCTCATTCTGCTGAGCATCGTTCTAGTGGTCAGTCTCGGAATTTTGAGCTTGCTTGATGCGGCGCGGGCCAAGCTGCTTGCGCGCGCGGCGATCGGCGTCGAGCGCCTCGCCGCCGATGCGGTGATTGAAGAAAACATGAAGGCGCGCCGCGCTGGCGCGACGCCGCTCGCCTCGGCGCGCGATCTCGACAATCTCCGCCAGGGAGTGACCAGCCCGGCCGCGGTCGGTCTGCTGGATATTCCGTGGACGCCGCTGTTCATCGGCATTTGCTTCGTGATCCATTTCTGGATCGGCATTCTGGCGCTGGCTGGCGCGGTGCTGATCTTCGGTCTGGCGCTCATCAATGAACGCGCCTCGCGCGGGTCGATCAATAAACTCTCGGCCAAGGCGGCTGGCTTTTATGCGACTCACGAGACCGACCTCAGCTCCGCCGAAACCATTCATGCGCTTGGCGCGGGGCGACGTTTCCGCAGCCGCCGCGCCAAGGCGCGGGGCGAATTTGTCGCCGCGCAAACTGAATCGGCATTCGTAGGCGCCGATTTCTCCGCCTTCACCAAAGCCATGCGCATGTTTTTGCAATCGGCGGCGCTGGGGCTCGGCGCTTATCTGGCGATTGAGCGGCAGATTTCGCCCGGCGCAATTATAGCCGCAACCATATTGACCGCCCGGGCGTTCGCGCCGGTTGAGCAAGTTGTCGGCGGCTGGCGCGCAGATCGGTATGGCGGTCGCCGCCTATGGTTCGCTGCAAAAATTGTTCGCCAACGCCAAATCCGCGCAACAGCGCACGCCGCTGCCCGCTCCCGTCGGCCGCATCCAGGTCGAGCAGGTCTCGGCCGCCGCGCCGGACGGACGCACTATATCGCTGCAAGCAGTGTCGTTTGGCGTGGCGCCGGGCGAGGTGATCGGCATTATCGGCGCCAGCGGCGCTGGCAAGACCACGCTGGCGCGGGTGCTCGCCAACGCCGCCGTGCCCAAGGCCGGCGCCGTGCGCATCGACGGCGCGCGTTACGCCGATTGGGACGACGAAGCACTGGCCGAACATATCGGTTATCTGCCGCAGCGGATCGAATTGTTCGACGGCAGCGTGGCCGACAATATTGCGTCCTTCGGGCAGACCGATGCGAGCGGCGCGCCGAGCGGCCCCAAAGTGGTCGAAGCGGCGATCGCCGCGGGCGCGCACGAACTGATCCTGCGACTCCCCAATGGCTACGAGACCATGCTCGGCGTCAGCGGCGCAGGGGTCTCGCCGGGACAGGCGCAGCGCATCGCCCTGGCGCGCGCGTTTTTCAACAAACCCAGCGTGGTGGTTCTCGACGAACCCAATTCGCACCTCGATCTCGAGGGCGAGACAGCGTTGCTCGCCGCCATTGAGAGCGTGCGGGCGCGCAAGGGCGTTGTGTTCGTGGTCGCGCACCGCGCCGGCGTCATCAATATCGTCGACAAGATTTTGGTGCTTCGCGACGGGCGTGTGCTTGAATTTGGGCCCCGCGCGGCGGTGCTGGCGAAAATGGCCGCTCTCGCCAATGGCGAAGCGCCGCAACTGACGAGTGTGCGCTCATGAAAATGGAACCGCCCCTAATCGCCGAGTCCGAGGTGCTGGACGACAATCCATGGCGCGAGGGCCGCTTTGGGCTCTCCGTGATCATTCTGTTCTTTGGCGTGTTTGGCCTGTGGGCGGGGTTCGCGCCGCTTGATTCCGGCGTTGTCGCAAGCGGCGAAGTCAAGGTCGCCGGCAACCGCCAGGTAGTACAACACCGCGACGGCGGGACCATCTCGCGCATCAGCGTGCGCGAGGGCGATCATGTCGCCGCCAATCAGGTGCTGCTGGAAATCTCCGCCATTGAACTTGCCGCCCAGGAGCGAGCGCTGGCGGGGCAGGCGATCGAACTGGAAGCCTCGCGCGAGCGTTTGCTGGCGGAGGGCGCGGGCCGGTTGACCATGGCGAGGCCGGCAAGTTGGGCGGCGCTGCCGCCGGAATATGTCGAACTGGCCGACGACGTGTTGACGCGCCAAAGGGCGGAACTGGGCGCGCGGCGTTCGGCGATTTCGGCTCAAACAGGCGTTCAAGGCCAGCGGCAATCGCAATTGTCGCGCGCGCATTGGCGGATATCGCGAGCAGATCGCCGCGGTCGAGGAACAGAGCCGGCTGGTGACCGAGGAATTGCGTGGCTTGCGGGCGCTATCGGCCGAGGGCTTTGCCTCCGAAACCCGGGTGCGGGCGGCCGAACGTACCGCAGCTGAGCTGACCGGGCGGCGCGCGGAATTGCTCGGGCTGATCGAGCAGTCGCGCGAAGGCATCGGCGAGGCCCGCATGCAATCGCTGGCTATCCGCGAGGATCGTTCGCAGCTGATCGCCCAGGAATTGCGGGTCACCGAGACCCAGATCGCCGAGACCATGCCGCGTCTGCAATCCACCCGGGTGCAGCTGGAGGCCGCCCGGGTGCGGGCGCCGACAGCGGGCGTGGTGGTCGGGCTGACCTTCTTTAACGAAGGCGCGGTAGTTGGACCGGGCGAGCGCATCCTGGAAATCGTCCCGGACGAGCAAGATATGATTTTGCAGGTAAAAATTCGTCCCATGGATGCCGATAATGTCCATCCCGGCCAAATCACCAATGTGCGGCTGGCGGCGTTCGAGGGCCGGCAAATGCCCTATGCACACGGTGAGGTTGTCAGCCTCTCGGCCGACAGGTTCGAGGATTCCCGTACCGGGGATCGCTATTTCACCGCCGAGATAAAGGTGAGCCGCGAGGAGATGGCCCGCGTTGCCGGGACGGCAGGTGCGGCGGAATTGTCACTATCCCCCGGCTTGCCAGTAGAAGTGGTCATCCCGCTTCGCAAACGAACCGCTTTGCAGTACCTGTTGGAGCCGTTGGGGCAAACCGTGTGGCGGTCTTTCCGTGAAAACTGAAAACAAGAACCGATTGGGGATCGGCTTAGGCGCGCTGCTGGCGGCGGGCCTGTTCGGTGGACCAGCGCTTGGCGATACCTTGCAAGAGGAGTTGGAGGCGGCGTTGCAAACCAGCCCGGTCCTGGCGCGCGAACGCGCCCGGCTTGAGGCGGTGCGCGAAGCGCGAACCAGTGGCCTGGTCGGAATTGTTGCCGCAAGTTAATCTCGACGGCAACGCGATCGCCAACGACAGCAGGCCAGATCAAACGCCTGCGCGCACTGGCAATGTCGACACGCAATTTGTCCGCGAGCAGCACGAATTTTGGACGGCATCGCTGCGGGTTTCGACCATGGTGTTCGGTTCCGGCAGGGTGTGGGCGTCGACGCGGCAAGCGCGCGCGCAGGTCGCCTCCGCGGTGGCGCTCTATCAGCAAGCAGTACAGGATTTCGCCGTCGAGCTGTCGCGCGCCTACGGCAACGCCCGCTTCGCGCGCGAGACCTTGGCGGCGCAGGAAGAGTCGCTGGCCAATCTCGAGGAGCAAGCCCGGTTTGCGCGCGCCAATCTGCGCGAAGGGTTTCTAACGCGCACCGACGTGGCGCAAGCCGAAGCGCGGGTGGCGCTGGCGCGCTCGGATTTGGCGCGCGCCCGCTCGCGCCTGGTGCAGGCCAGCGAAGCTTACATGCGTCTAACCGGGCATCCGCCGGGCACCCTGGTTGCGCCAACCCACGTTGAAGGCCTGCCGGACGATTTGGACAACGCGCTTGAGATCGCCGAGGAGCATCCCGAACTGGTGTCTGCGCTGGCCAACATTCGCGCCGCTGACGCGGCGGTGGATCTGGCCGCTTCGAATGGGCGCTTACGCGTGTTTCTGGAATCGACCAATTCCAGGTTCGACGTCATCGGCGGTCGCGACAGGCAAGTAGGAACGGCGCGTCAAGAGTACAAAGAACAGTCCGACGACACGGTGAATGTCCGCGTCGCCATACCGCTGTACAGCGGCGGGGCCACCAGCGCGCGCACGCGCCAGCAGCGCCACTTGCGCGCGGCCGCGCGCTATGAACTCGCTGACATTCAGCGCTCGGTGCGCGAAAACGTGACCTCGTCCTGGTCCGACCTCGACGCCACGCGCGCGCGCCTGGAGGCTTCGCGCACGCGCCTTGAGGCGGCTGAGCTCGCAAGCCGGGGCGTGCGCCGCGAACAGCAATTCGGGCAGCGCTCGATGATCGATGTGCTCAACCAAGAACAAGAACGTTTGAGCGCGCGCGTGGCGCTGGCCGAGGCCGAGCGCGACGCTATGATCGCCGAGCGCGTCTATGCCGCCTCTATTGGCCAGATCGCGCCGTTGCTTGGCATTGAGCCCGAGCCCAAGAAGGGCTGGGATATTATCGAGACCATCACCGCGCCATTCCACTCTGATGCTCCCGAGGCTGAAGCGGGCGAAGAAACTGAGGGAGTCACGCGCCGCGCGACTGTGCTGGAAGACGCGCCGGGTCCGCGCCGCGGGCTCGTCGCCCGGCCGCAATCGTTTGAGCCGGTCGATGCGCAGGTAGCGCCAACGCCAACCTCCGCTGCGCCGGCGCCTGCCGCCCCGGTTGAACCCACGCGCCGCCGCGGCATCCTCTACGCCATCACGCACCCATTTGGTTTGGGCGCTGAAAAAGACAGCGCGCCAGAGCCGGCCGCTGAACAACCGGAGCGGCGGAGCGGGGGCTTGATTGACGCGATCTTGCACCCGTTCGGTCTGTTTAGACGCGACGCGTCCTGATCGGCGATGAATTCCAACCGACGAAACATGTTGCTCGCCGGCGCTGGGCTGACGCTGGTTGGAATTGCCGGATTGATCACTTGGAACCGGTCGCGAACGCCGGCGGTGGGCGCGGGTGAAACCAAGCTTGGCGTGGGCATCGACGATGTCGTGCTTCAGGACGAGGCTGGCGCGAGCGTTCGCTGGGGCGGCGCTCAAGGGCAAGCCGCGCGCTCTGTTTTTCGGCTTTACCCATTGCCCGGTGATCTGCCCGGTCACGGTGTTTGAACTCAATGACGCGATGGACAAGATTGGCGAGCCCGCCGCCGACATCGTCATTGATTTCGTGACCATCGATCCCGAGCGCGACACGCCAACGCGCCTGCGCGAATATTTCAGCGGCTTCGGCCCGCGCGTACAGGCTTACACCGGAACGCCGCAAGCCATCGCGCGGATCGCCGACGGCTATGAAATTATCTATAGCCGCTCCGCGCTCGAAGGCGGCGACTACACCATGGATCACACCACCACAGTGTTCCTGATCAATCCCGAAGGGGAGATGGTCGACGTCATCGGCTACGGCTCGCCAGCCGACGTGATCGAACAAAGATTGCGCGCCTTGGTGGTGGACGCGGCTTAGTTGAGCGGGCGGGCGCCACCCCGGACCGCCGGCTTCCAGCCGGCATACTTCCGTTCAATCACGCAGGTCAGTTGTAAGCTTGGCGCTTGAATGCCGGCTGGAAGCCGGCGGTCCGGGGTGGCGTGATTAGATTAAGCGGCGGTGCGTTCGCCAGCGGCGGCCTTGCGCACCTTGAAGAAGCGCATGGCGCGTTGCGCGGCTTCGATCGGCACGGCTTTGTACATCTGGCCGAATTCCTCGGCCTTGGCCATCGCGTCATCGCCCCCGCACGCCATCACCGCCAGGGTGACGAATAGCGGACGCTCGATATTGGCGGCGCGGCAAATCATGGCCAGGCCGTCAATGTCGCGGCGGTGCAGCAGATCGGTCACGGTTTCGTGGTCGAGATCGGTCATCTCGGCCAGGCCGTAATTGAAATGCAATTGCTTGCCTTCGCGGTACAGCGACACCAGCAATTGGCCGGTGAGTTCGCCATTGTTTTTCTTGGCTTGGACAAACGCCATCGCGCGCTTTGCTTCCGCGGTCATATCGCCTACCGATTGGCGCATGCGGTTGCGCGCCTTGACCAAGGCGGCATCGAGGGCCTGCGGATCGACCTTGGCGTTAACTTCGAGAATCTTGTCGCGCAATTTGTTCTCGACCACGAAATACATTTCGTTGAGCAGATCCAGAGGTAAGTCGCGGCGCTTGACCACGGCTTCGTGGAGGAAAGCGCTGCGCCGGGCGCGGTCAACGGCCGATTCCATGCTGGTGCGGGAAATTTCGGCGCCGTCGTTGCGGATCAACGCGTCCAGCGCAACATCGTCGCCAAGTTGCACGATGGCCTCGGAGACCGCTTCGCTGACTTTTTCACGCTCGGCTATGGCCTTGATGTGGCTTTGGCTCTGGTAGTTAACGACTTGTAAAAGCGTCTTGTCGTCGAGCACCGTGCTGCGGCGCAGCACCGGGCCGGCGATTTCGAAGGAATGGCTGGCGAGGTCGCGCATCAGCCCGTACGGCGCGTCGGCGGCGCCGGCGAACACTTCGGAAAGCTCCGCGAGCACGCCTTCCTGCATCTCGGCCGCGACCAATTGCAATACTTCATCAAGCAGCGCGGATTCGCGTTCGTTGCGCGCGCCGGATGTCTCGAAAAACAGATCGGTAACCTCGCGCAGCAATTCGCGGCGCTGGCCGCTATCGGGCGCGCGCGCCAACTCGATTAATTTCGCGAAGCGTGATGGCGACATGGCTGGCCAGACTCCTGAACCATGAAGCATAAAGCGCGCGCGTAAATATTTATTGCCAAGAAGGCGGTAAAGTTCGGCGTTAACTTGGCGGGTGTGGTTAACGAAATCCTTATAATTGAGCCAATTCCTCGCGCCGCATCTCTATCGCCAGCCAATCGGTTTCCGCGGCTTCAAGTTCGGCGCGGGTGGCTTCGAGCCGCGTGGCCTTTGCCGTAAAACTGGCGTTCGGCGAAAGCGCCGGAATCGGCCAGGGCGTGCTCCAAGGCGGCGATTTCCGCATGCAGCTTGGGCATAAGCGCGTCGAGTTCAGCTGGCGCGACGCTCGTCCTTGTAGCTGAGCTTGCGCGTTTCCGCGGGCGGGCGCTGTTGCGGCGCGGGGCGGCGCGGCGCGCTGGCGGGCGGCGGCTTCACGCCGGCATGTTCGCGCTCGAAATCGCTCCAGCCGCCTGGCGTCTCCGCCCACCGGCCCTTCCCGAGCGGGCCGACGATCTGCGTGGCGACGCCGTCAAGGAAGGCGCGGTCGTGGCTGACCAGGATCACCGTGCCGTCATAAGCGGCGAGCATATCCTCAAGCGCGTCCAGGCTCTCCATGTCGAGGTCGTTGGTGGGCTCATCGAGCACCAGGAGATTTGCCGGCCTTGCCAGCGCTACCGCAAGCGCCAAACGATTGCGCTCGCCGCCGGAGAGCGCCGACACGGGTTGGCGCAATTGTTCGGCGCTGAACAGGAAGTCCTGCGCGTAGGCGGCGACATGGCGCGGCTGGCCGCGCACCATGACCTGGTCGCCGCCCGTGGGCGACCAGCGCCTGCCACAGCGTGTCGTCGTTATTCGAAAATCGAGCGGCTCTGATCGACATAGGCGATGGTGAGATTGTCGCCAATGCGCACCATGCCGGAATCCGGCGCGCGCTTGCCGAGCAGGATTTCGAGCAGCGTCGTCTTGCCCGCGCCATTGGGCCCGACAATGCCGACGCGGTCGCCGCGCATGATGCGCAGCGACAAGTTCGAGATGATCGCCGCGCTCGCCATAGCTTTTGGCGATGCGCTCTCGCATCGATCACCAGGCGCGCCGAACTCGCCGCCGCGTCTCGGCGGTTAGATGTGGCGCTGCGCGCACGCGTCTCGGTCTTCGCGCTGGCGGCGCTCGGCGCGCATGGCGAGCAGTTTGCGCCGCCGCGCCCTCGTTGCGCGAGCGCCGCGCGGTGACGCCGCGCTGCAGCCAATGCTCCTCCGCGCGCAAATGCGTTTCCAGCCGCGCCAGCGCGCGCGCTTCTTCCTGCTCGACCGCTTCCGCCCAATCCTCGAACGCCGAGAAGCCGCGCTCGAGTTTCAGCAGGCGTCGTTGCCGCAGCCAGAGCGTCGAGGTGGAGACCCGATCGAGGAAGCGCCGGTCGTGGCAGATGATCAGGCAGGCGCCATGGAAGTCGGCGATGATGTTGTTCCAATTGTTCGATGGCGGCGATGTCGAGATGGTTGGTGGGCTCGTCCAGCAAAAGCAGATCGGGTTCGCTCGCGAGCGCGCGCGCCAAGGAAGCGCGCCTCGCCTCGCCGCCGGAGAGCGCATCGGGGGCGCGGTCGGGGTCGAGACCGAAAGCTTCAAGCGCGGCCTCGGCGGCGTGGGGTGAAACCGAAGCGTCGCTGCCAGGGCGCTTGACCGAGGCGGCGCGGGCGTAGTCGCGCAGGCACGTGAACCCGGTAAAATCGCTTTCCTGCGGGGCCATGGCGATGCGCGCGCCGGCGGCGAAGGCGATCTCTCCGGAATCGGCTTCGGTTTCGCCAGCCAGCATGCGCATCAAGGTGGATTTGCCGGCGCCATTGGCGCCGATGAGAGCCGCGCGCTCGCCCCGGTGCAGGCTGAAACTCGCGCCTTCAAACAAATGCGCCGCGCCCATCGACAGGCGCAAATCCCTGATCTGCGCGAGTGCCGCGGCGGTCGCCATCGCTCAGTTGAAAATTTCAGGCAGGCTGGGGAATTTGCCGACCTCGGCTTCGCCAAAGGCGTCCGCCAATTCGTTGAAGAAACTCGCCATCTCGACTTCGCGCGGCGTGTGCGCGGGTTGCTCGATGCCGGGCAGGGGATGGGCTTCGATGCCACGATGGGCGACGCGCATGGTGTCGGCCCAGATTTGCGCCGGCAAGCGTGCCGCCAGTGGTGCGGCCCATGGAGGTGAAATTGTCGTGCCCGACCCAGACGCCGGCGGTAAAATCGGCGCTGTAGCCGACAAACCAGGCGTCGCGCCAATCCGAGCAGGTGCCAGTCTTGCCGGCGACATCGCGGCCGATCTGCGCGCCCGCGCCGGTGCCGCGCAACACCACCGCGCCCATCATGCGAATTCATGCGGTGGACGATTTCTTCATTCAGCACGCGCTGACCTTCAAATGGCGGGCGTGCGTACAATTCCTGCCCGGCGCTGTTGGTGACGCGGGTGACGATATGGGCGTCGATGGCGAGACCCTCGTTCATGTAGGCGGCGAAGCGCCGAAGTCATGTCCCACAAGCGTTGTTTCGATCGAGCCCAGCGCAATCGATGGCGGCACGAATTGCGCCGCGCCCGGGCATGTCCGCGATGCCGAGCCGGCGCCGCCACGTCGGCCACGCGGCGAGGGCCGATTTCGTTGGCGACTTCGGCCGCCACCGTATTGATGGAAAGCGCGAAGGCCGTGCGCAAGGTTACCGCGCCGCGATAATTCCTCATCGTAATTGCGCGGCCGCCAGCCGTCGATGACGATTTCCTCGTCATAACGCACATCCTCGGTGTCTAGCCCGGCTTCGAGCGCGGCGGTGTAGACGAAGGTCTTGAAGGCCGAGCCAGGTTGGCGGTTGGCTTGGGTGACGCGGTTGAGCTTTGAGGTGCTGTAGTCGGTGCCGCCGACCAGCGCGCGCACGGCGCCTTGGCGATCGACCGCCAGGTAAGACGCTTGCAGCGGCCGGCGGCCGAAGGCGCGATTGCCGAGCCGGCGGCGGATGGAGTTCGCGGCCGCTTCCTGCAGCGGGCGGTCGAGCGTGGTCTGGATCACCAGGTCGGGCGATTTGCGCGCCAACCGCGGCGCGCGCCTCCTCCACCGCCAGATCGAAGGCGTAGCCCATGGAGCGCTCGACATTGGGTCGCGCGGACCACGCGGATACGCTGCGCGCGCGCCTCGTCGCGCTGGGCGGGCGTGATGAAGCCGGACGTCGACCATGGCTTCAAGCACGACGTGCTGGCGCGCCGTCGCGCGTTCCAGGCTCTCGGTCGGGGCCGAGCGCGACGGCGCCTTCGGCAGCCCCGCCAGCATCGCCGCTTCCGCCAGATTCAGTTCTTGCGCGGTTTTGCCGAAGAAGCGCCGCGCGGCGGCATCGACGCCGTAAGCCTGATCGCCAAGATAGACGCGGTTCAAATAGAGTTCGAGGATTTCGTCCTTGCTGAGCCGGCGCTCGATGCGCGAGGCGAGCACCATTTCGCGCAGTTTGCGGTTGATGGTCTGGCGGCGGGTCAAGAACAGATTGCGCGCCAATTGCTGCGAGATGGTGGAGGCGCCTTGCACGGTTTCGCCGGCGCGCAGATTGGCCAGCAGCGCGCGCAACACGGCCATGCGATCGATGCCCTCGTGCTGGTAGAAGCGGCGGTCCTCGATGGCGAGGAAGGCTTGCGGCACGTAATCGGGCAGTCTCGCTCAGCGTCGCGCGCCGGCCGTAATAAGGCCCGCGCACGCCAAGGATCTCGCCCTCGCGGTCGACGAACATCACCGAGGGTTGGCGGTTGAGCGCCCAAAGCGCGTCGGCGTCGGGCACCCGCGGCAGGCCCCAATAAATCCAGACCCAAACCGAAGCCACCAAGAGCAGCACCGCGCCGGCGGCGATGCTGGCGACGCGCCGCCAGGTAAGGCGCGCGCGTTCGCCAGCAATTGCGCAACCTGCTGCTGCGGCGGCGGCGGCGCGCAGCTTCGCCCAGTCGATGCCGCGTCGAAAGGTCTGGCCGGTAGGTCTGGCAAGGGATCTCCGAGAGGGTTGTGTCCAATAGCGGTATGGCCGAATTCTGGCCAGGGCACACGTGGCGGAGGTCGAAAAAGGGGACAGATTCTGTCCGATCCCTACGCCAACCCATGAGTTTGGCGGTTTTCCTGGTTTTTTGAAAATCAGTCCGACCGCGCCGGGCCTGCGTTAGCCTCCAGGCATGGTCGAGAAAACCGGGCAAGACATCAATCCCCAAGGATCAGGAAGGAGAGCGGCGATGACCGACGCGGCGACAAAGCTTCGCCAATGGCTCGACCGGGCCCAGGAGGCGATCATCGACGGCGATGCGCTGGAAGTTGAGCGCAACGCCAAGGCAATCTCGGCGCTGGTCCGCGCCGAGCGCGATGTGGCCGAGTTCGCCCGCGCCTTGCCGCCGGAGGAAGATGAGGAGGCGCGCCGTGCAGAACTCCGTCGCCGCCTCGCTTCGTTTGTTGAAGCCGATCTCGCTGGAGCTCCTGCTGCGGTGCTGGAGCGGATCGCAATTGAGGGATTTGCTCAATGATTGGCGGGTCTGGGGCAGCGGCGGACAAATGCCGTCCGCCGGGAGATTGGCGCGCCTGGTTGTTCATGGGCGGGCGCGGCGCGGGCAAGACCCGCGCCGGCGCCGAATGGGTTTCCGCGCGCGCGCGCTACGGGCATTCGGGCCGCATCGCGCTGATCGGGCCGACCTTTCACGATGTGCGCGAAGTGATGATCGAGGGCGCTTCCGGCTTGCGTTCCCTGGCCGATGAGCGGCCGGTCTATGAAGCCAGCCGCAAACGGCTGGTCTGGGCCAATGGCGCGCAGGCTTATTGTTTTTCGGCGGAGGATCCCGAGAGCCTGCGCGGTCCGCAATTCGACGCGGCCTGGGCGGACGAATTATGTTTCTGGGCCCACCCGGAGGAGACCCTGGCTACGCTGGAGCACGGCCTGCGGCTTGGGCTTAAGCCGCGGCTCATGGTGACGACAACGCCGCGGCCGATCGCGGCGCTGAAGCGCTTGCTGGCGGCGCGCGACACAGTGGTCACGCGCGCGGCGACCTGGGACAATCGCCGCAATGTCGCGCCGGATTTCATCGCCGCGCTGAACGAGCGCTGGTCGGGCACGGTGCGGCATCGTCAGGAGCTTATGGGCGAATTGATCGAGGATATGGAAGGCGCGCTTTGGACGCGCGGCCGAATTGGAGGCGCTGCGATCGCAGCCTGCCGGAGACGTTCGATCGCGTCGTCGTCGCCGTCGATCCGCCCGCCAGCCTTGGCCCCAACGCCGACGCGTGCGGCATCATCGCCGCGGGCGCGTGGGGCGAGGGCATGGCGCGCGCGCGCCGTGGTGCTTGGCCGATGCAGCGTGCAAGGCGCTGGCGCCCGATCGAATGGGCGGGGCGCGCCGCCGAACTCGCGCGTTCGCTTGGCGCCGACGCGATCGTCGCGGAGGCCAATAATGGCGGCGAGATGGTGCGCGCGGTGCTGCAGGCGGCGGCGCCTGAATTTTTCGTGCGCCTGGTGCGCGCCAGCGAAGGCAAGCGCGCGCGCGCCGAGCCGGTGGCGGCGCTCTATGCGCAAGGCCGCGTCACGCACGCGGCGGCGCTTTCCCGCGCTGGAAGACGAGATGTGCGCGTTCGGCGCCGACGGCTTTAAACGCAGCCCCGACCGGCTCGACGCGCTGGTTTGGGCGCTGACGGATTTGTTGATGGGCGGCGCAGCGCGCCGCGCATGCGGATGTTCTGAACGGAAAGAACATTCATGTTCGATTGGTTGCGAAACTCCGCGCTCCGCGGGGCGCGGAGCGAAAATTGTTGGCTTGGCACGCGCTGGGCCGCCCGGTGTGGTCGGCGCGCGATCCGGCCGTGTTCGCGCGCGAAGGTTATGCGCGCAACGCCATCGCTTATCGCTGCGTGCGCCTGATCGCCGAAGCCGCCGCCAGCGCGCCGCTGCAGAGTCGGGCCCGGCGATCACCCGCTGGCGCGGCTGTTGGCGCGGCCCAA
The DNA here is from genome assembly GCA_963732745.1 of uncultured Alphaproteobacteria bacterium. GTDB lineage: Bacteria > Pseudomonadota > Alphaproteobacteria > Caulobacterales > Aquidulcibacteraceae > Vitreimonas. Next base: position 77,615 of record CAVTAT010000014.1, read on the forward strand.
TCCGGAGCAGACCGGCATCGAATTGCTGGAGAGCTTTCTACGGTCATCTGCAGGTGGCCGGCAACGCGTTCCTGGAAGCGGCGAGCATCGATGAGGACGCGCCGACGGAAATCTACGTGCTGCGCCCCGATCGCATGAGCGTCATTCCCGGCGCCGGACGGTTGGCCGATCGGCTGGGAGCATCGCGTCGGCGCAATCGTGCGCCGTTTCGAGCGCGACCCGGTGACGGGCGAAGCGCCGATCCTGCATCTCAAATTGTTCCACCCGGCCGACGATTGGTACGGGCTCTCGCCGATGGAGGCGGCGGCCTTCGCCATCGACATTCACAATGCCGGCGGCGCCTGGAACAAAGCGCTGATCGACAATGCCGCGCGGCCGTCCGGCGCGCTGGTGTTCACCGGCGCGGGCGGCGCGGATCGATTGAGCGAAGAACAATTCCGCGCGCTTGAAGCAGGAACTCGAGGACATGCATGTCGGCGCGGCCAATGCCGGGCGGCCGATGCTGCTCGAAGGCGGGCTGGAATGGCGGCCGATGTCGCTTTCGCCCTCGGAAATGGATTTCATCGAAGCGCGCCACGCCGCCGCGCGCGACATCGCGCTTGCGTTCGGGGTGCCGCCGATGCTGCTCGGCATTCCGGGCGACAATACCTATTCCAATTATCGCGAAGCCAATCTCGCCTTCTGGCGCCAGACCGCGCTGCCGCTGGCGCAGAAGGCGGCGCGCGGCGCTCGAAGCATGGCTGGGCGAGCGCTGGCCGGGCGCTGGGCGCGGCGGCGATCGAAGTGGATGTCGATGCGTGTCTCGGCGTTGGCGGTTGAGCGCGAAGCGCTGTGGGCGCGCATCGGCGGCGCGGACTTTCTGAGCGCTCGAAGAAAAGCGCCGCCTGGCCGGCGTTGATAGCGCCGGAGCGCGCGCCATGAAGATCGATCCGCGCGTCACGTTAGCGCTAATCCTGGCGCTGTTTCTGGAAACCGCCGGCGGCTTGATCTGGGCCGGCCGCGCCGCCGCGCGCCTTGACGAGGTCGAGCGCGCGGTGGCGACGCAGCCGGAAGTGGCCGAGCGCCTGGCGCGGCTGGAAGAGCAATTGGCCGAAGCGCGCCGTTCGCTCGCGCGCATCGAGCAGCGGCTGGAGCGCGATGATCATCGAAGGCTACGCTTCTCTGTTCGGCGTGGCCGATCAGACTGGCGACATCGTGCGCGCCGGCGCCTTCGCGCGCCAGCCTGGCGCGCCGCGCCGATCCGCTGCCGATGCTGGTCGAGCACCGCAAGCGCGCTCGCGCCGGCTTCTGGATCGACGCGCGCGAGGATCGGACGCGGCCTGTATTTGCGCGGCGAGATTCGCGACGACATGCCGGGCGCGGCGCGCGCCAGGCGCATGCTCGGGCGCGGCGTCGATGGGCTGTCGATCGGGTTCGTGCCGCTCGTGTCGCAGCCGCAGCGCGCAGGGTCGCGTGCTTGAGGAAATTGAATTTTGGAGGTGTCGATCGTGACGCATCCGATGCAGCCGCTGGCGCGGCTGACCCTCGCGCGAGAGCTTGACCCGCGCTGCGCATGAAGGAGAAGAACGTGAGAAAAGAAACCAAAGCCGCGCCCATCGGCGCGCAGGACGCGCTGATGCGCGCGTTCGAGGAATTCAAGGCCGCCAACGATGCGCGCCTTGAGGCGCTCGAGCGCAAGCGCGGCGATGTGCTGCTGGAAGAAAAAGTCGATCGCATCGATCGGGCGCTATGCCGAGCAGAAATCGCTGATCGAGCGCGCCGCGCTCAACGGCCGCCGGCCAGGCCTTGCGGCCGATCCGGCGGCTGTCCGAGCACAAATCGGCGTGGAGCTCTTATATGCGCCGCGGCGATGTTTCGGCGCTGGCGCAGTTCGAGGCCAAGGCGCTCTCCGTCGGCGTCGCCGCCGATGGCGGCTACATCGCCCCGCCGGAACTCGATCGCTTGATCGAGAGCCGCCTGCGCGCGGCTTCGCCGATGCGCGAAATCGCCGGCATCCGCACCACCAGCGCCAATCTGTTCCGCAAGCCGATCAGCTTGACCGCGGCGGGTTCGGGCTGGGCGGCGGAAACCGGCGCGCGCACGGAAACCACATCGCCGACCTTGGCGCTGCTCGATTTTCCGACCGCCGAACTCTACGCCAATCTCGCCGCCACCCAGGCTTTGCTCGACGACGCCTTCGTCAATCTCGAGGAATGGATCGCCACGCGAGGTGGAGGACGCATTCGCGGGCGCAGGAGCGCGCCGCGTTCGTCAATGGCGACGGCGTCAACAAGCCGAAGGGCTTCCTGAACTACACCATGATCGCCGACGCGAGCCATGTCTGGGGTCAGATCGGCTATATCGCCACCGGCGTCGCCGGCGCGTTCGCCGCCACCGCGCCAGTCGATAAGATCATCGACCTGGTCTACGCGCCGAAAGCGCAGTTCCGCCAGAACGGCCGCTTCGTCATGAACCGCAAGACCGTGTCGGCGGTGCGCAAGCTGAAGGACGCTTCCGGGCAATACATCTGGGAGCCGAACGATCGCGGCGGCGCGACGCTGCTCGGTTATCCGGTGACGGAACTCGAAGACATGCCCGACATCGCCGCGAGTTCGAACTCGATCGCGTTCGGCGATTTCCAGCGCGGCTATCTGATCGTCGATCGCGCCGGCGTGCGCGTGTTGCGCGATCCGTTCTCCAACAAGCCGTACGTGATGTTCTACGTCACCAAGCGCGTCGGCGGCGGCGTGCAGAATTTCGACGCCATCAAAGTGCTGCGCTTCGCGGTGTCGTAACTCAAGACCCCCTCCCCGTGAGGGGAGGCGGCAGTGGGGTGGCGGTGAGGCGCGAGCCGGCGTCGCACTCGCCCTCCCACGCAATTGCGTTTCACCCCACCCCTGACCCCTCCCCTCTCGGGGAGGGGAGAGGAAGCCCATGACCATCACCATCATCACGCCGCCGGCGAGCGAGCCTGTCTCGCTCGCCGAGGCGAAACTTTTCCTGCGCATCGACCAGAACGCCGAGGACGCGCTGATCACCACTCTTATCGCCGCCGCGCGCGAGGCGGTTGAGACCGGCTGCGGGCGCGCGCTGATCACGCGGCGCGTGCGCGAAAGCCTCGACATCTGGCGGCGCGATGCAGTCGGCGGCGCGGTGCTGGGCCTCGGGCCGGTGACTAACATCGTCGCCGTGCGCTTGATCGCCAGCAACGGCTCGCAAAGCGTGATCGATCCCGACGCGCTATCGCCTGGAAGGCGCCGGCGATCGTCCGCGCCTGGTGTTCGAAGCTGGCGTGCCGGCGACGTTGCGCTCGCGCCGGCGGCATCGAGATCGACTACGATGCGGGTTATGCGCCGGACGCCGCCGCGCTGCCGGCGGCGCTTGCGCTTGTCGATGCTGCATGTCGTTGCCGCGCTCTACGAGGCGCGCCAGGGCGATGCGCGCATCCCGGAGGCGGCGCGGGCGCTTGATGTGGCCGTTTGCGCCAGCTAGATGTGCGCCTGCCATGACCGACATCATCGGCGCCATGCGCGCGCGGGTGCGGCTGGAGAGCCCAAGCCGCAGCGCCGACAATCTCGGCGGCGCCAGCATCACCTGGATCCGATCAGGGCGACGTCTGGGCGGCGATCGCTGCTGGCGGCGCAGGCCAAACGCGCGGATTTCGATTCCGCGCCTTCGCTGCAGCGCCTACACGCTCACGATCAATCGCCGCACCGATGTGCGCGCGGGTTGGCGTGCGATCTGGGGCGCGCGCGTGCTGCGCATAAATCGCAGTGCGCGACGAGAGCGGCGCGCGCATCGAGCTTGCTTGCGAGGAGGAGAGTCCGATGAGCTTCGACCGCGATCTGGCCGCGGCGCATGCGCACGGCGGCGCTGGCGGATGCCGCCGTGCAAGCGCTGCTCGCGATCCGCGCGCTTCTACGACGATCCGCCGCCGGATCCGGTGTTTCCTTATGTAACGCTGGCGCGCGTGGAAAGTCGGCCCGTCGATAGCGCAGGCGGCGAAGCGATCGAACACGACGTGACGCTGCACGCCTGGTCGCGTTATGGCGGCCGCGCCGAAGCGCTGGATGTCATCGGCGCTTTGCGTGAAGCGCTGCACGATGCGCCGCTCACTATCGCCGGGCGCAAGCTCATTTACCTGTTCGCGCAGTTCGCCGACGTGTTCCGCTCCGGCGACGGGCGAACCACGCATGGCGTGCTGCGGCTGCGCGCGCTCACCGAAGCTTAAGAGGAGAATTGAAACATGGCAGGCCAAAAAGGACGCGACGTGCTGATCAAGATCGGCGACGGCGGCGGCACGGAAGTGTTCACCACGGTCGCCGGCATCCGCGCCAAGACGATCTCGCTCAATGCGCGCGCAGTCGACGGCACATCCGGCGAAAGCCCCAGCGCGTGGCGCGAATTGATCGCCGGCGCGGGCGTCAAATCCGCCAGCGTCAGCGGCGCCGGCGTGTTCAAGGACGCCGCCTCGGACGCGACGATCCAGTCGACTGTTCTTCGCCCAGACGGCGCGCAATTTCCAACTCGTGATCCCCGCCTTTGGCATCTTGCAGGGCCCGTTCCTGATCGAGGCGCTGGACTATGCCGGCGACCACGACGGCGAAGCGGCGTTCGCGATCACGCTGGCCTCGGCCGGCGCGATCAGCTTCACGGCGACTCTGAGCCATGCATGACACCTCACAACCGCGCGCGCGGCGAAGTGTTGCTCGAGATCGACGGGCGCATGCGTGCGGCTTTGCGTCACGCTTGGCGCCTGGCTGAACTGGAAGCGGCGTTCGATGTGCCGTCGTTCAGCGAACTGGGCGAACGGCTTGGCGCAGCTCACGCGCATCCGATCTTGATCATTGTCATTGCCGCGTTGACCGCGGGCGGGCGGCGAGACCGATGAGCGCCGCCGAGATCGCCGCCGCGCGCATCGATCCGCGCGCGGCCGCCGAGCGCCGTCGCCGAGGCTTTCCGCGTCGCCTTCGATGAGAAGCCTGAACCAACGCCATGGGCGGCGCATGATCGCGCGCGGCGGCGCGTTTGGGCGTTTCGCCGCGCATTTCTGGCGGCTCAGCCTCAGGGAATGGCGCGCGCTTTGCGCGCCCGCGCAAGGCCGACGTGCTTGCCGCGCCGGCTTTCGAGGCGCTGGCGCGAGATTTTCCGGATGAAACATGATGACTGAAACCAAACAGGGTTCGATCTTGTCGGCTTCCAAGCCGAACTCGGCGCGGCCTCGGCGGCGCTGCAGGAGTTTGCGCAAGGGCCCGCGCGGCGCGCCGCCGAGCGATGTCGGCGCCTCGTTCGAGCGCGCCGGCGAACGCATCGCGCGCGCGCTTGGCCGCGCCGCCAGCGACGGCGAAGGTTCGTTCAAGCGCCTGGCCAAAGTCGTGCTGGAGGAATTCGCCAAAATCGCGCTGGAGCGCATCTTCACGCAAGGCGGCTCGCAAACGTCGTTCTTCGGCGCCAAGGCCGCGGGCGGCGCCGTCAATGCCGGCGGCGCTTATCTTGTCGGCGAGCGCGGTCCGGAAATGTTCGTGCCGCGCCAGGCCGGCGCCATCGTCGCGCAAGCAGGCGCGGGCCCGGTGTCGGTGCATTTTCACTTAAGCGGCGGCGCTGACGCAACGCCATCGCCCGCCACCAGGGCCAGATCGCCGCCGCGGTGGCGCGCGCGGTCGCTTACGGGAGACGCAATCTGTGAGCGCTTTTCATGAGGTGCTGCTGCCGCTGCCGTTCGCGCTCGGCGCCAGCGGCGGGCCGGAGCGGCGCGTCGATATTGTCGCGCTCGGCTCCGGCGCGGAAGCGCGCAACACGCCCTGGGCGCATGGCCGGCGGCGTTACGACATCGGCGGCGCGGTGCGCACGCTGGACGAATTGCACGCGCTGATCGCGTTTTTCGAGGCGCGGCGCGGCAAGTTGCACGGCTTTCGCTTTCGCGATCCGTTCGACTCCAAATCCTGCGCGCCCTCGCAAACTCCGGCGGCGCTGGATCAACGCATCGGCGTTGGCACGGGGTCGCGACACGTGTTTCCAGTTGACCAAGAGCTACGGCGCCGGCGCGGAAGCTTATGTGCGCCCGATCCGCAAGCCCGTCGCCGGCAGCGGTTCTGCGTGGCGGTGAACAACGTGGCGCTCGGCGGCGGCGCTCTCAGTGTCGATACGACCACTGGCATGGTGACGCTATCACCGCTCCGCCGGCCGCTGGGCCTAGCGGTCAAAGCTGGCTTTCCGTTCGACACAGCCGTGCGGTTCGACATCGACCGGCTCGATCTGTCGCTCGACGGGTTTCGGCGCCGGGCGCGCGCTTGCGCTGCCGCTTGATCGAAATAATCTAGAGCCATGATGCGCAATATTCCCGCCGCGATCGCCGCGGATCTCGCCGACGGCGTGACCAATGCATGCGCATGTCTGGCGCGTCACCCGCCGCGACGCGCAAGTGTTCGCGCTTCACCGATCATGACGCGGCGCTGGCGTTCGACGCGCTCAGCTGCGAGCCGCATCGCCGGCCTGCAGCGCCGGCGCTGTGGAGAAGAGCCTCGGGCTCAGCGTGGATACCGCCAGCATCGCCGGCGCGCTCTCCTCGCAGGCGATCACCGAGGACGATCTCGCGCGCGGGCTATGGGATGGCGCGCAGGTCGATCTTTACCGCGTCGATTGGACCGACACCGCCCAGCGCGTGCATCTGTTCGCGGGCCGCATCGGCGAAGTGCGCCGCGGCGCGCAAGCACTTTGAGGCCGAGTTGCGCGGCTTGCAGGCGCCGCTCAACGTCGCCGGTAGGGCGGGTGTTCTCGCGCTTCTGCGACGCCGATCTGGGCGATGCGCGTTGCGCCAAGAACATCGAGACATCGGTGTTTCGCGGCACCGGCGTGGTCGACGGCGCTGCTCTGCCGACGGCGCTTTTCGCGCCGATCGGCCTGGAGGCGTACGCCGAGGGCTGGTTCACGCGCGGGCGCCTGGTGTGGGCCGCGCGGCGGCGGAAAGCGAAGTCGCGGCGCATCGCGTCGAAGGCGGGCGATGCGGTGCTGGAATTGCTCGATCCGCCGGGGCCGAGCCTGGCGCTCGAGCGCGGCTTTCACGATTTATGCCGGCTGCGACAAGCGCTTCGAGACCTGCCGCGCCAAATTCGCCAACACGCTCAATTTTCGCGGCTTCCCGCACATGCCGGGCAATGACGCGGTGCAGGCGCGCCCGGTCGCGGGCGAGCCCCTCGACGGCGGTTCGCGCTTCACATGATTGCTCGCACCGCGATCCTTGCAGAAGCGCGCGATTGGATCGGCACGCCCTATCGTCCATCAAGCCAGCGCCAAGGGCGCGGGCTGCGATTGCCTGGGGCTGGTGCGCGGCGTGTGGCGCGCTGCTCTACGGCGAAGAGCCGGAAGCCGCGCCCGCCTACACGCCCGATTGGGCTGAGCGCAACGGCGAGGAGACCTTGCTGGGCGCGGCGCGCCGGCACTTGTTGGAAATCATCGATCGACGCGGCCGCGCCCGGCGATGTGCTGCTGTTTCGCATGGATGCGCCGCTCGCCGATCAAGCATGCGGCGTTCCTCGATGAGGATGAGCGCCTGATCCACGCCTATTGGGGCCGCGCCGTGGTGCGCTCGCGCTTTGCGCCCTGGTGGCGCGCGCGCTGCGCCGGCGGCGTTTTCATTTCCTGGAGCAGCGCCGTGGCCGAGCTAGTTCTTTCCACTATCGGCAAGGCGCATCGGTTCGCGATTGCCAGCGTGCTTGGCGCACATTTGGCGCGGCGGTGCTGCAAGCAGGGCGGCGCGGCGCTCGGCCGCGCCATCGACCAGCATTTGTTCGGCGAGGATTTCGCCGCGAAGGCCCGCGGCTCACCGATCTGCATCTGCAGGGCTCGACCGAAGGCGCCTCGATTCCGGCGGTCTACGGCCGCGTGCGCATGGCGGGGCAGGTGATCTGGGCGGCGCGCTTCAAGGAGCACGTCGCCACCGAGGAAGCCGGCGGCAAGGGCGGCGGCGGACCGCGCGTCAGCACCACCACTTACTCCTATTCGCTGTCGTTCGCGGTTGGGCTGTGCGAAGGCGAAATCGCGCGCATCGGCCGCGTCTGGGCCAATGGCGAACCGTTCGATCTATCGCAAGTCGCCTGGCGCTTGCACAACGGAACGCGAAACGCAAACGCCCGATGCGTTGATCGAGGCGATCGAAGGCGCCGACATGGCGCCGGCCTATCGCGGCCTTGCCTACGTCGTGTTCGAGGATATGCCGCTCGAACGCTTCGGCAATACCATTCCGCAGCTTATCGTTTGAAATCGTGCGCCCGGCGCCGAGCGCGGGCCCGCGCTTTGAAGATGGCGTCAAAGGCGTGTGCCTGATCCCGGGTTCCGGCGAGTTTGTGTACGCCAGCGTTCCCGTGCGCCGCCAGAGCGGACCGGGGCAGGAAGCTGCCGAGAACATCCACGCCGAACGCGACCGCGCCAATCTTCTGGTGTCGCTGGATCAGCTGGCAGGCGGATTTTCCCAATTGCGAAACGGTGCTGCTGGTGGTCGCCTGGTTCGGCGACGATCTGCGTTGCGGCTTCGTGCGACATCAAGCCTGGCGTGGAGATCGCGGCCAAGGAAACTGCGCCGCTGGTCTGGCGCGCGGGCGGGGTGACGCGCGCGGGCGCGCATTTGGTCAGCCACGCACGCTGGCGCGCCCGCTTTCGGCGGCACGCCAAGCGACGATGCCGTGCTGCAAGCGATCGCCGAATTGAAAGCGCGCGGCTACAAGGTCGGGCTCTATCCGTTCCTGCTGATGGATGTGCCGGCTGGCAATGCGTTGCCCGATCCTTATGGCGGCGCGGCGCAGGCGGCTTATCCCTGGCGCGGCCGCATGACGGCTTCACCCGCCGCCGGCCAACCGGGAACGCCGGACAAGACCGCAGCGGCGGCCACGCAGATCAACGCGTTTCTTCGGAACCGCGGCGCCGGCGCATTTCGGCGCCAGCGGCGGCGCGCCGACTTATACCGGGCCCGCCGAATGGTCGTATCGCCGCTTCATCCTGCACCACGCCAAGCTCGCTGCAATCGCTGGCGGCGTCGATGCGTTTATTATCGGCTCGGAATTGCGCGGCATCACTACGGCGCGCGACAGCGCCACGCGCTTACCCTGCGGTCACCGCGCTGAAGACCCTCGCCGCCGACGTGCGCGCGATGCTGGGCGCAACGCGCGAAGATCACCTACGCCGCCGATTGGAGCGAATATGCCGGCCACCAGCCGCAGCGATGGCTCGAACGATGTGTTCTTCCATCTCGATCCGCTCTGGTCGGACGCGAACATCGACATGGTCGGCATCGATTGGTATCCGCCGCTCACCGATTGGCGCGCGGGCACCACGCATCTGGATGCGGCGCTCGGCGGGCTCGCATTCACGACCCGGATTATCTCGAAGGCCGCATCGAGGCCGGCGAGAATTACGACTTCTACTACGCCAGCGACGCCGCCCGCACAGCGCAGACCCGCAGCGCCATCAGCGACGGCGCTTATGGCGAGCCGTGGGTTTTCCGCGCCAAGGATGTGCGCAATTTCTGGGCGCGCGCGCACTATGATCGCCCCGGCGGCGTGCGGGCCGTCTACGCCCACCGCCTGGGTGGCGCAATCGAAGCCGATCTGGTTTGTCGAACTGGGATGTCCGGCGGTCGATAAAGGCGCCAACGCGCCAAACCTGTTCATCGATCCCAAGAGCGCCGAGAGTGCGTTGCCGCCGTTTTCCACTGGCGCGCGCGATGATTTGATCCAGCGCCGCGCGCTGGACGCATATCTGCAACATTGGGATATCGCCAGCGCCGACAATCCGATCTCGACGGTAAACGGCAAGCGCATGATCGAAGAGATGATGCTCTGGTGCTGGGATGCGCGTCCGCATCCGGCGTTTCCTGCGCGCACGGATGTGTGGGCTGACGGCGCGGCGTGGCGGCTCGGCCATTGGCTCAACGGGCGCGCCGGGCTTTCGGGTTTGGGCGAGGTGGTGAGCGATGTCTGCGCGCGCGCCAGTGTCTCGGAACTGGATGTAGCGGCGCTCACGGGCGCGGTGAGCGGCTACATCGTCGACTGCCCCGCCAGCGCGCGCGGCGCGCTGGCGCCGTTGATGGCGGCCTATGGTTTCGGCGCGGTCGAGCGTGAAGGAAAGATCGTGTTCTTCCATGGCGCCGCCGCCGCGCCGACCGATATCGACATCGGCGAGTTCACCGCCGCCAGTTCCGCGGACGCGTTCGCGCAGCGCGGCGACGCCGCTTCGGCGCCGGTCGAGGCGCGAGTGCGGTTCCTCGATCCGCGCCGCGATTATCTGCTGGCGGGCGTGAGCGCGCGCAGGCGCGATAATGCCGAAGGCGGCGTCGAGACCATCGAGGCGCCGATCGTGCTGGAGGCGGAGGCGGCCGAAGTGCTGGCGCAAATCGTGCTGGCGGAGCGGCGCGCGAGCGCGGAGGGTTTGCGGATCGAACTCGGCCCCGCGCATCTGGCGCTTGAGCCCGGCGATCGCATCACTCTTGGCGGCGGCGCCGAGGCGTTTGAAATTTCTCGCATCGAGGAGGCGGAAGCGCGTTCCCTGGTTCTGCGCCGCACGCGCGCGGGCGTGGCCGCGCAACTCGGCCTGGCCGAGCCCAACGCGCCGCCCATGCCCGCCACCGCGCCAACGCCGGCGTTCTCGATCCTGGACCTGCCGCCGCTGCCTGGCGCGGAGGACGATGAGCGGCCGCTGGCGGCATTGTTCGCCGCGCCTTGGCTGGGCGCGCACGAAGTGTTCGCCGGCGCGGCATTGACGCGCCGCGCGGTCGCTCTCGCAACCGGCGCTGATGGGCGAATTGTTGTGGGCGCTGTGGCCGGGGCCGGTCGATCGCTGGGACGAGGGCAATGTCATCCGCATCAAGATTGTATGGCGGCGCGCTGGTCAGCGTCACCAAGGCCGCGCTGCTCGATGGCGCCAATGCGTTTGCGGTTCAGTCAAACGGCGAATGGGAAGTGGTGCAAGCGCGCAATTGCGTCTTGGTCGGCGCGGGCGAGTACGAATTGTCGGGATTTTTGCGCGGCCGGCTGGGCAGCGCTCACGCCATGCGCGCGCCGCACCCGGTCGGCGCGCGCATCATCAAGCTCGACGCGGCCTTGGCGCGCACTGAAATTGGCGCGCACGAATGGAACGAGGCGCTGGCGTTCGCGGCCCCGCCAGCCGGCGCGCTTGCGGGCGATGCGCGCGCGGCGCTGGCGAGTCTCACCTTGCCGCACGCCGGCCTCCGGCCCTGGGCGCCGGCGCACGTGCGCGCCAGCCGCGCCGCCAGCGATGATGTGACCCTTACCTGGGTGCGCTGCGCGCGCGTCGGCGGCGATTCCTGGGGCGCGGGCGAGCCGCCCTTGGGGGCGCCGAGTGAAAGCTATTTGCTGGAAATCCTCGACGGGGCGGTGGTTAAACGAGCGGTCACGGTGAACGCCGCCAGCTTATCTTTATACCGCCGCCGCCCAGACAGCTGATTTTGGCGCGCCGCCGGCTTCGTTGCAGATCCGGGTCGCGCAGATGGACGGATCGCGGCGCCCCAGGCTTGAACAACGCAGTTAACCATAACATTATAGCGCTAGAGGTTGCCGGCGACGCGATTCCTTGTACCTGTTCGCATCGCTGCCAATTTCACTTGGGCGCCATCCGCCCGGAGCGCAGTCTGAAACCTTGAGCTGGGACCCCTATGCCGCCCTCGGCGTCAGCCGAACCGCCACCGCGGACGAAATTCGTCGCGCGTACCGCGAAGCTCGCCAAAGAATCCCACCCCGACGTACGGCCGGGCGACAAGCAGGCCGAAGAACGCTTCAAGCGCGCCACCGCAGCCTTCAATCTTCTCTCCGAACCGGCAATGAAAACCCGCTTCGACCGCGGCGAGATCGATGCCGACGGCAATGAACGCATGGGCTTTGCCCGAAGGCCCCGCCAAGGCGCACGCGCTCATGCCGGCGCAGGGCCGGGAGCGGGGGCGGAAGCTTTTGATCTAGGCGATATTTTCTCTGATTTATTCGGCGCGGGCGCGGGCAGCGGCGCGCGCTCGTACGCGCGCATGCGCGGGCGCGATATTCGCTTTACGCTTGAGGTCGATTTTCTCGACGCCGTGAACGGCGCCAAGCGGCGTGTGTCGCTGGCCGAGGGGCGCACGCTCGACGTGAATATCCCCGCCGGGGTCGAGAGCGGCCAGGTGCTGCGGCTCAAGAACCAAGGCGGCGCCGGCGCCCAGGGCGGGCTGGCGGGCGACGCCCTGGTGGAGCTGAAAGTGCGCCCGCACCCGTTTTTCCGCCGCGAGGGCCAGGATGTCCACATGGACCTCAACATCTCGCTTGCCGAAGCGGTTGATGGCGGACGGGTTCAGGCGCCCACGCCCTCGGGCGCGGTGACGCTCACCATCCCGCCCGGCTCCAACACCGGCAAAGTGCTGCGCCTCAAAGGAAAAGGCGTGGCCGGCCAGGGCGATCAATTCGTCCGCCTGCAGCTCATGCTGCCAGAGGCGCCGGACGAGGAACTGAGGAAATTCGTGAAAAAATGGCCCAAACGCGACTATCTGCCCCCGCGCCCGGCCGGTTAGGGCCAACTAAGCGCAGGCCCGGGGCGATTTCCCCCTTCACGGGGAATTAAGCTGCAGTTATATATCACCGTGATAGGTGGTTTGTGGCGATTGGGCCAGGCAAGTGGAGTTCGGCTGAGGCGACTAGGCGCATCAATGAGTGTGCGAAGTCGCTGATGTTGAACGTTGCGCGAACAAAGCATGCAAACGACCAGCTACGCGAACGTGACCTCATCATGGGTGATCTCACTCACCTATTGAAGACGGGGTTTGTTTAAGAGGAGCCAGAACCAGCGACCCGCAAAGGTTTTTTTAAGTACTGCATTGAGGGCAGGACCCCCAACAGCGGACGCCGAACGGTCAAAGCTGTCGTAATCCCGGACGGGGATCGCAATGTTAAGATCGTGACAGTGATGTGGAGAGACGAAAAATGAAGAGGATCGACTACCGCGACGATGAATGCGGCCTCGATAACGTCGTCCTCATGGGTCTGACGGTTCTTACCGATGATGATGGTGAGGATGTGGTTACGATCCCTGCGTGCGGTCTGCTCGATAGTCCACTGATGATCGAGATTGCCGTCAAGGTGGCATGCGAGCACTCAACTGAACAACGCAGATGCGTCCGCTTACGGTGGTTCGAACATGACACGCTCTCAATGACTTCGACTTTATTGGCCGAGACGTTCGAACCATCGGTGCGTTTGGCTGCCATGGGCGACGCATTTTTTGTACCTCGACAACGAGCGCTACTCAACGCCTGTGCTCGGCGTTCAAGATGCTGGCACCAAAAGGCATTGGGCTACTTGATGTTGCACCGGCAACGTCGGCGGCAGGCGGACGCTGCGCCTCGGCGACTCGCAGCCGCCGTTCCTTGCTCGCATCCAGCGATCCTGAAGGCGGAGGCTAAATTGTTTACGTCTGGCGGCGACTTAGACCTGGAGTTCGCTCCTCTAGGGTAACGCCCCGTTCAGCGTCCATTCAGTGCTGGCCCGGTAAATCGCTGAAGCCATGCGGATCAAAGCTCTCCTTCTCACCCTTCTCCTCGCGGCCGGCGCTGTCGCCGGCCCGGCGGCGGCGCAGGGGCGTGGGCAGGGCATTGAGCCGGGTTGGATCATGCCCGCCCAAGCGCGCGGCGAGGAGCGCCGCGAAGACCGCCGCCAGGACCGGCGCCAGGAAATTCTGTCCTTGCGCGAGATCGTCGCCAGCGTGCGCGCGCGTTTTGGCGGCGAACTGATCAGCGCCCGGCTTGAGGACGGGGCGCAGCCGTTTTATGTGCTGCGCTGGCGGATGGCGAACGACGAGGTTCGCGATCTCATCGTCGATGCAGTCAGCGGGCAGATCCGCTAGGGAAAGCGCTCATGCGGGTGTTGGTGGTCGAGGACGACAAGAATCTGCGCGAGCAACTGGCCTCGGCCTTGACCGACGCCGGCTATGCCATCGACACCGCCGACAACGGCGAGGACGGGCAGTTTCTTGGCGAAACCGAACCCTACGATCTCGCCATTCTCGACCTCGGCCTGCCAAAGGTCGACGGCTTCAGCGTGCTGAAGGCTTGGCGCAAGGAAGGCCGGACGCTGCCAGTGCTGATCCTCTCGGCGCGCGATCGCTGGAGCGAAAAGGTAGAGGGCCTCGACCTCGGCGCCAACGATTACGTCACCAAGCCGTTCCACATGGCCGAGCTGCTGGCCCGCGTGCGCGCCAATGTGCGCCGCCAGACCGATCATCAATCCTCGGTGCTCGACGTCGGCGATCTGCAGCCTCAATTCCGCGACCGGGCAGGTGAGCGTCGCCGGCGTGCCGGTAAAACTCACCGCCTACCAATACAAGGTGCTCGATTATCTGATGCACCATGCCGGGCGCATCGTTTCCCGTATTGAGTTGACCGAGAAAATCTACGCCCAGGATCACGAGCGCGATTCCAACACCATCGAAGTCTTCGTCGGCATTTTGCGCCGCAAGATCGGCACGGACCGCATCATCACGGAAAAAGGTCTGGGCTATCGCCTGGTCGATCCCGCGGCCGAGCGGACGTGACGCAAACCGGCGCGCCGGCGGGGGAGGGCGGCGGCGCGTTCTCGAATTTCCGCCGCCTCATCGCCCACTCGCTGGCGGCGCGCCTGTTGACCATCGCCGCCATCAGCATTATCGGCTTGGCCGCCATCGGCTGGGTCGCGCTACGCGCAATTCAACCGCCAGCTGTTGCGCCTGCTGATCGACCCGGAAATCTCCAGCGCCGCCGATAATCTGATCGGCAATTCCGTGCCCGGGCTCAGCGGCGAGATCGCGCTGCAGGACATCCCCTACGATCCCCGTTACGCGGAGCAATTGAGCGGGCGTTATTTCCAGATCGCGCGCATCGGCGATGGCGGCGAGTTTTTCGTACAAGTAAAATCGCCCTCCCTGTTCGACGCCGAGATCGAATTGCCGCCGGCCTTGGCGAGCGAACTCAGCGCGCCGACGGCCTCGCGCGGCGCGCGCTACATCACCATTGAAGGCCCCGACCGCGAGCCGCTGCGCGTGCTGGCGCGGATTGCCGAAGTGCCAGGCCTGGAGGGGCGCTATCTTTTTCTGGTTGGCATTGCGCCGCGGGCGATCGTGACGCCGGCGGGCGATTTGGTCGGCGTCGCTTTTGCGGTGTTTGTCGCATTTTGCACGCTGATGGTGGCGGCGGCAACCATGGTGCAGGTGCGCATCGGGCTTGAGCCGCTGCGGCAATTGCGGCGCGATATCGCCAATGTGCGCCGCGGCGATTGCGAGCGGCTTCCGGGCGGATACGCCGCCGAACTGCAGCCGGTCGCCGCCGAATTGAACGCGCTAGTCGATCACAATCGCGAAGTGGTCGAGCGCGCGCGCCGCCATGTCGGCAATCTCGCGCATGCGCTGAAGACGCCGATCGCCGTACTCAAGAACGCCGCCGCCGGCGGGCGCACCGGCGAAGCCGCGCTCAAGCAATCGATCGATGAGATGGAGGCGTTCGTCGAGCGCCAATTGCGCCGCGCCCGCGTCGCCGCCCGCGCCGATGCGCAAGCCGCAAGCATCGCCCATCGCACGCCGGTGCGCTCGAATTTGCAGGATCTGGTGTACATGATGGAGCAAAAATACGACCACCAGAAAGCCGTGGACATCGCGCTTGAGGCTGGCGCCGACGTGACTTTCCGCGGCGAGCGCGAGGACTTGCTGGAAATGGCGGCAAACCTCGTCGACAACGCCTGCAAATACACCAAGAGCCAGGTGATCGTGCGGCTCGAGCCGCCGAGCGAGGGCTTATTTGAGATCATCGTCGAGGATGACGGACCGGGCTTGTCGCAAGCCGATATCGCCCGCGTCATGGCGCGCGGCGCCAGGCTGGATGAAGCTGCCCCCGGGCAAGGCCTTGGGCTTTCCATCCTGAAGGAAACCGTCGATCTCTACGCCGGCGACCTCGCGTTCGAACGCAGCGATCTGGGCGGACTAAAAGCAACGCTAAGGCTGCCGGCGACGGACTAGCGGCGGGCCGCGCAGCCCAAGCCGATTTCGCCGCTGCGGGATTGCCGCTAAGGTCACACCGATGCCGAGGAGTAAGCATGCGCAGACGTGACCAACGCCTTATCGTCATTGGCGCGGCGGGCGCGGTGTTGGCGGCGGCGACGGCGCTGACGATGGTCGGGCTGCGCGATTCGGTTGTGTATTTCGTCAAGCCCTCGGAGCTGGCCGAGAAGGCGGCGCCCGGCCAACGCGTTCGCTTGGGTGGGCTGGTGGTGGCGGGCACGCTGCGCCGCGAGGCGGATGGAACCCATGTCTTCGCCGTCACCGACAATGCCGCGCAGGTTGAGGTGCGCTATTCAGGATTGTTGCCGGACCTGTTCCGGGAAGGCCAAGGCGTGGTGGCCGAGGGCGCTTGGCGGGCGGGCGAGGGTTTCGCCGCCGACCGTGTCCTGGCCAAGCACGACGAAAATTATATGCCGGCCGAAGTCGCCGAGGCGCTAAAGCAGAGCGGCGACTGGCGCGGGGACGAAGGAGCTCCAGCCGCTGAACCGGGCGCCGAGAGGCCCTGACCACGCCAATTTGGGGAAGACGCGCCCGGACTGGCCTTAATTCACCGCAACTTAGCCCCAAATCTCCATTAGGAGGCTATGCGGTCGGCCCAGGGGGCCTGTAATGTTTGGTTTGGCTTAACTGGGTCTGGCATGGGTTTTTCCATCCTGGGCCCTTCTTGAGGTATCGATGACTGACGCACTTCCGTTGAAATTCCTGCGCCGCACTTTGATCGCCAGCGGCGCGGCCGCGGCGTTGTTTGCCGGCTTTGCCGCCGCCCCGGCGCTGCTGGCGCGGCCTGCGGGCGCCCAGGAGATTACGCTGCCGCCGATCGCCCAGCCCGTCGGCGCGCCCGCCAGCTTTGCCGATCTGATCGAGCGTGTGCGCCCCGCCGTGGTGTCGATCTCGGTCCGCCAGCGCCCTGACGCGGCGACTAATGAGGCCCCGGAAGGTCTGCCGCCGGGCTTTGAGGAATTCTTCCGCGGTCGTCCCGGGCGTCCTGGGCCGGCGCCGACTGCGCTGGGATCGGGTTTCCTGGTCGATGAAAGCGGCGTCGTCGTCACCAACCACCACGTTATCAACGGGGCGGAGGAAATCACCATCCGCACTAGCGATGGCCGCGACCTGCAGGCCGACATTGTCGGCTCCGACGAGCCGACTGACATCGCCGTGCTTCGCATTCGCGGCGGCGGGCGGTTTCCGTTTGTAAGCTTCGATGACGCCGCCCACGTGCGGGTTGGCGATTGGGTGGTTGCGGTCGGCAATCCATTTGGGCTCGACGGCACCGCCACCGCCGGCATCGTCTCCGCCATCGGCCGGCGCGACGCGGGCTCTTCGTCCTATGTCGATTACATGCAGATCGATGCGCCGATCAATCGCGGTAATTCCGGCGGGCCGACGTTCGATCTGCGCGGCAAGGTCATCGGCGTCAACAGCGCCATATTTCTCACCGACTGGCGGCAATGTCGGCATCGGTTTCGCCATTCCCGCCAACACCGCCAACAGCATTGTCAGGCAATTGCTGGCCGGCGGCCAAGTCACGCGCGGCTGGATCGGCGTTTCGATCCAAGGGCTTGACCAAGACCTCGCGCGCAGTCTCGGCCTGGACGAGCCGCGCGGCGCGCTAGTTGGCAGCGTTGTCCCCGACGGCCCCGCCGCGCGCGCCGGCATCCAGCAGGGCGACGTCATTCTCAGCTATGACGGCCAACGCATCGCCGACAGCCGCGATCTGACCCAAAGGGTGGGCGCAACCGCGGTGGGCAGGTCCTCTCGCGTTGAGATTCTGCGCAACGGCCAGCGTCGGACGCTCAATTTGCGCTTGGCTCAGCGCCCGTCCGAGCAGACGCTGGCGAGCGCCACGCCAAATCCGAACGCGGCGCCGGAAGCGCCGGGCGCCGCCGGCGCGCAAAGCTCGCTTGGCGTCTCGGTGCGGCCGATGAATGCGGAGGATCGCACGCGCTACCAACTCGGCGCCAACGAAGCCGGTTTGGTGGTGACCAATGTCGATCCGGCCAGCGATGTCGCCGCCAAGGGCGTACGCCCTGGAGACATCATCCTGCAAGCCGGCGGCAACAATGTGCGCACTTTGCAAGAACTGAATGCCGCAGCGGTAGCGGCGCGCCGCGCCGGGCGTCCGTTATTGCTGCAAGTTGATGGTCGTGGGGGGCGTCGTTTCCTAGCCGCACAAGTCGGCGCGGAGTGATGGAGGGATTGGCTAATGCGCGTTCTAGTAGTCGAAGACGATGCTGAAATGGCCGAGAGCATCAAAGCCTCGCTGATGGCCGACGAACACAGTGTAGAAATCGCGGGCGATGGCGAACTCGGCCAGTCCATGGCCATGGCCGGCAATTATGACGTCATCGTGCTCGATCGCATGCTGCCGAAGAAACTCGGCGTTTCAGTCGTGCGCGAATTGCGCGACGGCGGCATATCGACGCCCGTGCTGATCCTGTCAGCCTTGCATGACGAGGATCATCGCATCGAAGGCCTGAACGCCGGGGCTAATGATTATCTCGGCAAGCCGTTCTCGACCCGCGAATTGCTGGCCAGGGTGCGCTCGCTCTGGCACGGGCGCGGGGCCGAGCCGCAAACCCGCCTGAGCGTCGGCGGCTTGGAAATGGATTTGCTGGCCCGCACGGTAAAGCGCGATTCCAAGAAGCTCGATCTGCAGCCGCGCGAGTTCCGGTTGCTTGAATATTTGATGCGCCATTCCGGCCAGACCGTGACCCGCAAGATGCTGCTGGAACACGTCTGGGATTATCATTTCGATCCGCAGACCAACGTCATCGACGTGCATATTTCCCGGCTGCGTTCGAAAATAGACCGCGATTTCACCCAATCCCTTTTGCACACAGTGCGTGGCTCGGGCTATCGATTGGAGGCGTGACGCCAAACCGTCTCCCGGAAACGCGTCACTTGCGGGGAGCGGTCCTTAGTGCCTGACGCCGAGCCAGCCCGATTCCGAACCGACCAGGCGGCGGCGGGCGCTCGCCGGTTGGCCTTGTTTCGCACCACGAGCTTCAGGCACGCTCTGGCGCAGGCTGGACTGGTGCTGGCCTTCGTCGTGGCGCTGCTGGCCTATGTGTATTTTGCCACGATCGGACAATTGATCGCCGATTCCGACGCGCTCGCGGAACAGGAATTCGCCGCGCTGGAGCGGGTCTACGCTGAATCCGGCATGCGCGGTCTCAACCAGGAAGTTGACGAGCGGGTCGCGCGCGACGGGCCGCTCATCTATGTGCTGGCGGAGGGCAACGGCGTGGTACTCGCCGGCGATTTGCCGAGGCTGCCGTTGCTGCCCGGCCAGGCGATAGAGCCGATCGACTTCAATTTCGAACGCGCCGATGCGCGCGGCTCGGTGCGCCGTGGGCGTGCGCGCGGCCAAATTGGCCGCTTGCTGAACGGCCCAATTCTGCTCACCGCGCGCGATCTCGGCGATAGCAACGCGATCGCCGGACGCATTACCGGCGCGCTGTGGACGATCGCCATCCTCGGGGCGATTTTGGCGGTGCTGAGCGGTTTGATGGGCGCTTGGTTGGCGACAAGGCGCGTGCACGATTTGTCCAACACCGCGCTCGACGTGATGGCCGGCGACATGACCAGGCGCGCGCCAGTGCGCGGCGATGGCGATGAATATGACGCGCTGGCGCTGGCGCTCAATTCCATGCTCGATCGGCTCGATCAGCTGATGCAAACCACGCGCACCGCCGGCGACGCCATCGCCCACGATTTACGCTCGCCGCTGACGCGCTTTCGGCAAAAGTTGGAAGCGGCGCTGGAGGCGCCGCCCGATGCCGATGCCGACCGCGATGCGCTGCGAAAGGCGGCCGATGAGGCTGACCATTTGCTGGGCATGTTCGCCGGCGTGTTGAAATTGGCGCGCGTCGAAGCCAGCGCCAATTGGCGCCTGCAGCCGTTCGACGCCAGCGCAATTCTGCGCGAACTGGTCGAATTTTACGAACCCGCCGCCGAAGAGGTCGACCGAGCATTTTCCGGAGAGATCGGCGCCGATTTACACGTGCGCGGCGATATCGGGCTGTTTACGCAAGCCGTATCCAATCTGATCGAAAACGCGCTGAAATATACGCCCGCGGGCGGCAGGGTCGAAGTGCGCGCCGCGCGCCGCGCCGATGGGCGCATTGAGATCGCCGTGCTCGACAATGGCCCCGGCGTTTCTCCCGCCGATCGCGACCGCGTTATGGAACGCTTTGTGCGGTTGGAAAGCGCGCGCTCCTCGCCAGGCGCCGGGCTCGGCTTGAGCCTTGTCGCCGCGGTTGCGCGCCTGCATGGCGGGGGCTTGCATTTGCGCGACGGCTTGGGCGACGGCGAGCGCGTCGGGCTGGGCGCGGCTCTGGTCGTGCCGGCAATGGGGCCATGATCGCGGGCGGCGATTTGCGCGCGGCGCTGACTATCGCCATCGCGCATGCACCGTATCTGGCGCGTCTTTCGCGGCGCAATGGCGATTTGATCGCCGATATGGATCACGATTGGCCCGCGCGCTTGCTGCGCGATGGCCTTGCCGCCGCCGAATCCATCGCCGCCGCGCCGCCGCCGTTGGAAGAAGGGATGTACAAGCTGCGCCGCGCCAAGGACGCGGTCCATCTCGCGACCGCGATCGCCGATCTCGCGCGCGCCTGGCCGCTCGCGCAAGTCACCGGCGCGCTCACGGATTTTGCCGATGCCGCTCTGCGGGCAAGTCTGGCGCTGGCGGCAAGCGAATGCGCGCGCCGCGGCGATCTCACTCTGGCGGACTTCGCCTCCGACACAGGACCAGTTCCCGGCTTTACGTTGATCGCCATGGGCAAGATGGGCGCGGGCGAACTCAATTACTCCAGCGACATTGATTTCTCGGTGTTCTTCGACAGCGACAAACTCGCGGCGGCAGGCGCGCGCGAACCGCGCGTCGCCGCGGTGCGCCTGGTGGCGCCGTTGGTGCGCGCGCTGGAGGAGGTCAATTTCGATGGTTACGTATTCCGCACCGATTTGCGGCTGCGCCCCGATCCGGGCTCGACTCCGGTTGCTGTATCGATCGCCTCCGCTGAACATTATTATCAATCCCTGGGCCAAAATTGGGAGCGCGCCGCCTTCATCAAGGCGCGCGCGAGCGCCGGCGATTTGGCGTGCGGGCGTGAATTCCTGGCTTCGCTTGATCCGTTCATCTGGCGCAGGCATTTCGATTTCGCCGCGCTCGAGGACGTGCATTCGATCAAGCGGCAAATTCTCTCCGCCCACAAAAGCGCCGATCTGGGCGAAGCGGTGTTCGACGTAAAACTGGGCCGTGGCGGCATTCGCGACATCGAATTATTCGCGCAGACCCAGCAATTGATCCTGGGCGGTCGCAACCGCGCGCTCCGCGTCCGCGGCACGCTCGAAGCGCTTGATCTGCTGGCGGAGGCCGGCGCCATCGAGCGCGCGGCGTGCGAGGCGCTGAGCGAGGCTTACGTGTTTTTCCGCGAGGTCGAACACCGCATCCAGATGCTTGAGGACGCGCAGACCCACAAGCTTCCGGCCGACCCGGAAACCCGCGCCCACGTCGCGGTTTTGGCGGGGTTTGAAACGCTGACTGCTTTCGACGCCGCCTTGATCTCGCGCCGCGCCATCGTCGCCGAGATCGATCACCAATTGTTCGGCCGCGGCAAGAGCCTTGCCGACCCGATGGGCAGTCTGATTTTCACCGGCGTCGAAGATCACGCTGAAACCCTGGGAACCATCGAAAAACTAGGTTTCCGCAATGCCGCCTTCGTCAGCCAGAGCATACGCGGCTGGCATCATGGCCGCATCCGCGCCATGCGCTCGGAGCGCGCGCGCGAATTGCTGACGCGGCTGACGCCGACTTTGTTGCGCGCTTTGGCCAAGGCGGGAGACGCCGACCAGGCGTTCGCGCGATTTGCCGGCTTTTTCTCGGCGCTTTCCGCCGGCGTGCAAGTGTTGGCGCTGTTCGAAGCGCGGCCTGCCTTGCTCGAATTGCTGGCCCGCATCTTGACGCTAGCGCCGCGTTTGGCGGACACGCTGGCGCGCCGGCCGTTCCTGCTGGACGCGTTGATCGAGCCGCATTTCGCCAAGCCGTTGACGCAAGATGCGCCTGGCTCGGTCAGCGCCGATTTGGCGGTGCGGCTAGACGATATCGACGGCTTTGAGCGCGCGCTGAACGAGGCGCGCCGGTTTCATCGCGAAGCGAGTTTTCGCATCGGCGTGCAGGCGCTCGAAGGCGCGATTGGCGCGGCGGACGCCGGCGTAGCGCGGACCGCACTCGCGGAAGCGTGCGTGGCGGCGATGGCGCGGGTCTCGCTGCGCGAGGTCGAGCGCGTGCATGGTCCCCAGCCGGGCGCGTTTGCGGTGCTGGCGCTCGGTAAATTTGGCGGCGGCGAACTCGCCGAAGGCTCCGATCTCGATCTGATGGTGATCTACGACGCGCCGGCGGAGACGCCGAACGATTTTTATACGAGGCTGACCCAGCGCCTGATCAGTGCGCTGTCGGCGCCGACCGAAGAGGGCGCGCTCTATGAGATCGATACAAAATTGCGCCCCTCTGGATCGAAGGGCCCGGTGGCGGTGCGGATGTCTTCGTTCACGCGTTATTATGAGGAGGAAGCCTGGACTTGGGAATTGCAGGCGCTGACGCGCGCGCGCCCGGTCGCGGGCGATGCGGCGCTGTCGGAGCAATTGGCGCGGAGCATTCAGGACGTCTTGGCGCGTCCGCGCCCGGCGGCGAAAATTCTCGCCGATGTCGGCGAGATGCGCGCGCTGATGGATCGCGAGCGGCCCGGAAAAGCGCCGTGGGATTTGAAACTTGCGCCGGGAGGCTTCGTCGATATCGAATTCATCGTGCAGGCGCTGCAATTGACGCACGCCTCGCCGGCCGTGCTGGCGATGAACACCGGCGCCGCCATCGCGCGGCTTGCCGCGGCCGGGGCGTTGGCTGAGAGCGATGCGGCGCTGCTGAACGCGGCCTGGCGCTTGTGGAGCGACCTGCAGCAAACCTTGCGCATATGCGTTGCAAGCAATTTCGATTCTGCGCACGCGCCGGCCCCCTTGCAAGCAAAACTCGCGGCGATCGCCGGGGCTGTCGATTTGGGCGAACTCGAGGCGACAATGATTTCCATGCAGGCGCGGGTGCGCGAGGCTTTCATGCGGATCGTAGGCGGAAATGCTACGCATTCATCCGGGAATGGGTGAAAGCTCAAAACGAACCCGACGCGGAGAATTTGATCCATGGGTCGTGGTCGAATTCGCGGAAGCGGGTTTGCACCCTTTCGAGGGCGCCGGTGCGATCGCCCGTGTAAAAGCGGCGTTCGCGATTGATTTCGCCGTCGAAGACATTCTCGACCTCCAGCCGCAGCCGCAATCCCTGGATCGCCGTGCTTTCGACAAAAACGTCAACCCAGGGGCCTTCCTCGTAGGTGTCGGTTTCGTTGAAGCGGAACGAGGTGTTTTCCGATTGCTTGAAATAAGTCACGCCCCAAGCGAGGCGTAGCGAATTCAAATCCTGGCGGAATTCGACATTCAATTCGCTCTCCGGCCGGCCGGAAAAATCACGCGTGCGTCCGGTGAGGGGATCGACGACTTCGCGTCTGCCAGAAAGTGCCGGCGGCCGTCACTTGCGCGCCGGGGATGAGCGCGCGCAGCGGCAAGGTCAGCTGCGATTTCAAGGCTCCACGCATCGGCCTTGCCGATATTGCCGGGCGCGTCGAAGGGTTCATCATCGTTGGGGTCGAGCGGGTCGCCGACATCAATGAGCGTCACCAGGTCTGCCAGGTCTTCGATCCAATGCCGCGTGAGCGTGAGACTAAGCGCGGTGTTGCCCGGGAAGCGGAAATCGCCGGCCAAGTTCGGCGCGCCAGGCGGTTTGCGGCCGCAAATCGGGATTGCCGCCCTCGATGCGCGCATCGCTAATGCCGGCGGCGGAGACGAAATCGTTGAAATCGAGTTGGCCGACGTCGCGGTAGACGCGCAAGCGCACCTGGTTGTTGCCCGCCGAAAGTGCGCGAGACCTGCACCGAAGGCTTGAAGAAGGCGAGTTCAACTGTCTTGATTGGCGTCGCCGGTGAAGGTGAGCGTGGAGCGTCTCGCCCGCCAGCCGGGTTTCGACCGACCATTGATTGTTCGGGCGCCAAGTGTGCACGACGAAAACCTCGGCGCGCTCTTCCTCGACCAACACGTTTGCATTGTCGAGCGGCTGCACCACCGGCCCGCCGCCGTCGTCCAGCGTGAAGACCAGCGATGCGTCCAGCGAATTGAACGCGCCCTCGGCGCCGAACTCAAGCCGATGCTCGCCAAACGTCGCGCGACAGCGCGCCGCGCAAAATGCTCTCGCCGCTTTCATTGTCGATGTCTTGCGTGAAGGCGAAATCGAAACCGCCGGCGGCGTCAAACGCGTCGAAGGCTTCCTCGTTGCGGTAGCGGCTGCGATTGATGAGCCCGACCAGCGCCAGCGACCAGGGGCCGAAATCGCGATCGTAATTGACGCCGAGTTCCAGGTTTTGCTGCTGCTCGGTGAGGACGTCGAGTTCACTTCCGTCGGCCGCGCCCAGGGGATCGGCGTAGAGGAAGCTGGACTGTCGCGTGGAAGCGGTTGCGATAATATTGCGAATTGGCGCTGAGACGCCCGCCGAGCAGCGGAAAGGCGGCGTTGGCCGTCAGCGAACCTTCGCGGAAGTCGCGCGGCGAGGGGGTGAGCGCTGTTTTCTCGAGGACGCCGGGAGGGTCGTAATAGGCGCGGCTGCCAGGCTGCTCGCGGTATTGGCTGTAATAATCGACGCCCGCCCCGTACTCGAACTGGCCGGCGCGGCCATTGTAGGAGAGTTCGCCTTGCGGCCCCGAGCCGGCGCCGTTGTATTCGCCGCCGGCGCGCCAGATGCCGCTGCCGGCCGATGGCGTGCGCACGACATTGACCAGCACCGATTGGCCGGAAGCATCGCCAGCGGTCTCCGCGCCGCGCAGCACTTCGACGCGCAACACCTGGCGCGCGGGAATGCGCGAGAGGATGCTGTCCAGCGATTGGCTCTTGGCGTCGGGCCGCACGCCGTCGATCAGCAGATTGCCGACCGCGCCGGAGAAGCCGCGCCGATCGTCGCCGCCGTCGAGCGTGAAGCCGGGCGTCTGGCGCACCATGTCGAGCGCGTTCTGCGGATTGAACTGCGCAAAGAAGGCCGCGTCGTAGGCGACGCGGCCGAGCGCCGTTGCGGCGGCGGAGCAGCCGGCGCAGCTTGGCTGTGGCGAGCAGTCGGCTGGCGGCGGCGGCGCCTCCTGCGCATAGGCCACGCCGGTCAGCGCCAGCGCCGACGCCATCATGCGCCCGATCATGCATCTCCCCTCGCGTCTCCAGCGTCGCCGCTGCTAGCATGCAGCGATGCCATGCAGCGCGTTTGCTGGACGCACAAGAGCGGGCTTTTTCTGGGCAGAGCGGCTGCTTTGCGACGAAGCGGCGCACGTGGCGCGACGGCCGCAAAACGAAAACGCCGCCGGGCTTGGGCCCGGCGGCGTTTCCGTTAGTTCTAGAGCGAGAAGCGTTTTAGCTCTTCTTGCCGCCGGCTTCTTGGCTTTCGTCTTCTTGCCAGCAGACTTTGCGACTTTCGCCGTCTTCTTTTTCGCAGCCATAGTATCAACCTCCCCAGAGATTGGGATGCCACAGCTTCTGCTTCGATTTCGTAAAATTGTAAATCGCATTGTTCGACGTTACATGCCGCCGATCGGTCAGTCCGGTGATGTAGAGTGTCGGTTGGCCCACACCTACGGGCACGCTCTGTCCGCCCTTGCCGCAGGTGCCGACGCCTTCATCGAGTTTCAGATCGTTGCCGACCATCTTCACGCGCGTGAGCGCCGAGGGGCCATCGCCGATCAAGGTCGCGCCTTTGATCGGCGCTTTGATCTTTCCGTCTTCGACTAGATAGGCCTCGGTGCATTGGAACACGAACTTGCCGGAGGTGATGTCGACCTGTCCGCCTCCGAAATTAACCGCGTAAACGCCGCGTTTCAGGCTCGCCAAGTATCTCGCCGGGGTCGTTTGTCGCCGGCGGTCATGAAGGTGTTGGTCATGCGCGGCATCGGCCGGTGCGCGTAGCTTTCGCGGCGGCCATTGCCGGTGGGCGCGACGCCCGATGAGGCGCGCGTTCATGCGATCCTGCAGATAGCCTTTGAGGATGCCGTCCTCGATCAACACGGTGCGCTGCGTCGGCGTGCCTTCGTCGTCGATATTGAGCGAGCCGCGGCGATTCTCGATCGTTCCGTCATCCACAACAGTTACGCCGGGCGCGGCGACGCGCTCGCCCAGCATGCCGGAAAACGCCGACGTGCCCTTGCGGTTGAAATCGCCTTCGAGCCCGTGGCCGACCGCTTCGTGCAGCAGCACGCCCGGCCAGCCGGGTCCCAGCACCACGTCCATCTCGCCCGCCGGCGCGGGGATCGGCGTCGAGATTGACCAGCGCGATGCGCATGCGCTTCGTCGGCCAGCGCCTTCCAGCGCGCCGGGCGCGATGAACACTTCATAGGGCTCGCGCCCGCCCGCGCCGGCCGAACCGGATTCGCGCCGGCCCGTCGCGCTCCACCGTCACCGACACGTTGACCCGCACCAGCGGGCGGTGATCGTTGAGCCTGGCGCCGTCGGGGCGCAGGATGGTCGAGCGCGCGGCGCGCGCCGGCCAGAGTGGCCGACGACCTGCACCACGCGCGGGTCCTTGGCCCGGCAATAGGCGTCGATCTCGGCCAGCAGGTCGGTCTTGGCGGTGAAGGCGGGCGCTTCGATCGGGTCGAAATCGGCATAGAGCTGGCGGTTCACCCTGGCCGGGCTGACGTCGAGCGTGCCGTGCATGGCCGAGCTTCACCGCGGCGGCCGCTTCGGCGGCGCGCGCCGACGGCGTCGGTGTCGAGCACGCTGGCGTGGCCGTAGCCGGCGCGCTCGCCGGCGACGACGCGCAGGCCAAAGCCCTGGGTGGCGTCGAAGGAGGCCGATTTCAGCCGGCCATCGTCCCAAAAAAAGCTCTCGGTGCGGCTGTCCTCGGCGAAGATCTCGCCGTCGTCGGCGCCGTGGGCGGCGTCGGCGAGAATGCGCGCTGGCGGCGTCCCAGTCCATTTCGGCAGCGGTTTCGAGGTGCGGTGCAGGCCATCGGCCATGCGGATTTCCTTCCGGCGGAGGTCGCGGCCCATATAGGCGCCGAGTCGGCCAGACTGTGCGCCGGCGAGTCGTGACTTGCAGCGTTCTATGGCGTGGCTCGGTTCGTCCAGCACGCTCGGCCAGGTGATCGCGGCGGGTGCGGGCGAAGCGGGCCAGTTCGGCGTTGGCGGGGCCCCAATCGGGCTGGATTTCCAGGGCGGTGGAATAATCCTCATAGGCGCCGCGGCAGGTCGCCCAGGGCTTCGCGGGCGGCGCCGCGGTTGAAATAGGCCTTGTGCGGCTCGCGCACGCCGAGGCTCAGCGCCTCGGTGATGGCGGCGACGGCCGGGCCAAACTGGCGCAGCTGCACCAGCGCCGCGCCGCGATTGAGGTGCGCCTCGGCGTGGCGCGGGCTCGATGGCGATGACGGCGTCGAAATCCGCCAGCGCGGCCTCGTTTTCGCTGGCGGCGCATATGGACGACGCCGCGATTGACCCGGAGCTGGATCTCGCGCCTCGCGCGATCAGCCGTGGATAGCGCAGCGCGCGGCTGCAGTCGGTCGACCGTGCGTCGTGAGATGTCGCCCGCCTGCGACGGCGACGCCGCAGCGGCGCGCCGTTGGCGTCGCTGCCGATCACGGTGACCGCGCGCGGGTCGCTGGCTCGCGTCCTGCGCCGCCGCCAGCGGGCGCGCCCAGCGAACGCCAGCGCCGAAAGCGCCGGAATCACGGCGGGAATGCGCCTTGGAAGCCAAGCGCGGCTCATGCTAGCACCCCACCCGATTGGTGATTACAAGAACAAGCCAGGCGCGGTCGAATGCCGCGCCCGGCGAGTATAGGCGGGGCGTGCGGCGCGCGCCATACCGGCGCTGAATCTTAAGGAGGCGAGTGCGTGAAGCGAGGGGCTTTGTTCGCAGCAGCGGTCTGCGCGGCGACGATGCTCGCCAGCGGCGCGGCATGGGCCGCAGCCGGCGCGCCGACGCCGGGCGGCGTCGATTTCCAGGCGCCCGCCACCGCAGATCATGCGCGAGATCGTCGATTTCCACAATTTCCTGCTGCCGATCATCATCGTCGTTTCGGTGTTCGTGCTGGCGCTGCTGCTCTGGGTGATCGTGCGCTACAATCGCCGCGCCAATCCGACGCCGCGCAAATTCACGCACAACATGCTGGTGGAAGTGATCTGGACCGTCGTGCCGGTGCTGATCCTGGTGGCGATCGCGTCGAAATCGTTCCCGCTGATCTATCGAGGAAGAGCGCATCCCGCCCGGCGGAATGACGCTGAAGGTCACCGGCAATTCCTGGTTCTGGAATTTCGAATATCCGGACCTCGGCGTGTCGCATCGCCGCCAACTTGCTGCCGGAAGAAGAATCGCGCGCGCGCGCACAGGGCCGGCCGATATCTGCTTGGCGACCACCGAGCCGCTGTTCGTGCCGGTCGGCGCCAATGTGCGCGTGCTGGTGACCTCGAACGACGTGATCCACGCCTTCGCCGTGCCGGCGTTCGGCGTCAAGGAAGACGCCATCCAGGGCCGCGTGAACGAGACCTGGTTCAACGTCGATCGCCGCGGGCGTCTATTACGGCCAGTGCTCGGAATTGTGCGGCATGAACCACGCCTACATGCCGATCGAAATTCACGCCGTGAGCCGCGCGGAATTTGAGCAATGGGTTGCCGCCAAGGCGGCGCGCTCCATCGCCCGGCGCGCCGAGCCGCCAGCGTCGGCGCCAGAATGCAGAGGCGCCGAGTCGCGCCCGCCGCCACGCCGACGCGCTGAGAATTCGGGAGAGCATAGATGTCGCATCACGAAGCGCAGCGCACGCCGCGGGTCCCACGAAGCCCATGGGGACCACCGCCCCAGCACTCTACGATCTGGAAGCGCTGGGTCTATTCCACCAACCACAAGGACATCGGCACGATGTACCTTGTGTTCGCGATCATCGCCGGCCTGATCGGCGGCGCGCTGTCGGGCCTGATCCGCTGGGAACTGGCCGAGCCGGGCATCACGTGTTCACCTGAAGGCTCGTTCCTGGCATCGCGCAATGATCGTCGACAGCTGGACCAAGCACCACATTTCTACAATGTGGTCGTGACCATGCACGGCCTGATCATGATCTTCTTCATGGTCATGCCGGCCATGATCGGCGGCTTCGGCAATTGGTTCGTGCCGCTGATGATCGGCGCGCCCGACATGGCGTTCCCGCGCATGAACAACATTTCGTTCTGGCTGCTGCCGGCCTCGTTCACGCTGGCGATGATCTCGATGTTCGTGCCGGGCAATGGCGACGCATCCCGGCTTCGGCGGCGGCTGGACGCTCTATGCGCCGCTCTCGACCAATCGGGCCGACGGCCACCACGGCGGCCCGTCGATGGATTTCCTGATCCTGTCGCTGCACATCGCCGGCGCGAGTTCGATCCTCGGCGCCATCAATTTCATCACCACCATTTTCAACATGCGCGCGCCGGGCATGACGCTGCACCGCATGCCGCTGTTCGTGTGGTCGATCCTGGTGACGGTGTGGCTGCTGGTGCTGTCGCTGCCGGTGCTGGCCGGCGCGCTGACCATGCTGCTGACCGACCGCAATTTCGGCACGCAATTCTTCGACCGCGCCGGCGGCGGCGATCCGGTCATGTACCAGCACTTGTTCTGGTTCTTCGGCCACCCGGAAGTGTACATCCTCATCCTGCCGGGCTTCGGCATGGTCTCCCAGATCGTCTCGACGTTCTCGCGCAAGCCCGTGTTCGGCTATCTCGGCATGGCCTACGCCATGGTCTCGATCGGCTTCATCGGCTTCGTGGTGTGGGCGCACCACATGTACACGGTCGGCATGGGGCTCGATCTCGAGGCCTACTTCATCGCCGCGACCATGGTGATCGCGGTGCCGACCGGCATCAAGATCTTCTCCTGGATCGCCACCATGTGGGGCGGCTCGATCAACTTCACGGTGCCGATGCTGTGGGCGATCGGCTTCATCTTCCTGTTCACCGTCGGCGGCGTCACCGGCGTGGTGCTGGCCAATTCCGGCGTCGATACCGCGCTGCACGACACCTATTACGTCGTCGCGCACTTCCATTACGTGCTGTCGCTCGGGGCCGTGTTCAGCGATCTTCGCGGGCTTCTTCTACTGGATCCCGAAAATGAGCGGCTATCGCTACAACGGGTTCCTGGCCGGCCTGCAATTCTGGATCATGTTCATCGGCGTCAACATCGTCTTCTTCCCGCAGCACTTCCTTGGCCTGCAGGGCATGCCGCGCCGCATCGTCGATTACCCCGAGGCCTTCACCTACTGGAACCACATCTCTTCGATCGGCTACGCTGATCACCGCCGTCGGCGTGCTGGTGTTCCTGGTCGTGCTGGTGGAGATGTTCATCGTCAAGCGCAAGGCCGGCGCCAATCCGTGGGGCGAGGGCGCGACCACGCTCGAATGGACGCTCTCCTCGCCGCCGCCCTTCCACCAGTTCAGCGAACTGCCGGTGATCAAGCCGGACGCGCAGCACTGAGGTGAAACGAATAATCTCCCCTTGCGGAGGGTCGCGAAGCGACGGATGAGGGGGCTGCAGGCGAATGACGAGAGCGAGTTCGCCGCTCATCTGGAGACCTGCTTGGTAGAATTGACGACAACCGAAGTCCGCCCCAAGGGGCGTGGGAGGAGCCCGGGTCATGACGGCCGCGCACGATGAAACCGGCCCGCCACCGCGAGCGATTATATCGCGCTGCTGAAGCCGCGCGTGATGAGCCTGGTCGTGTTCACTGGGCTCGTTGGCTATGTGTGCGCGCCGGGGCCGGGCGATATGGTGCTTGGCTTCGCCGCGATCCTCGCCATCGCCATCGCCGCTGGCGCCTCGGGCGCGCTCAATATGTGGTACGACGCCGACATCGACGCGATCATGACGCGCACGCGCACGCGGCCGATTCCCGCCGGCCGCGTCGCGCGCGAGGAAGCGCTGATGCTGGGGCTGACGCTTTCGGCGCTTTCGGTGGTGACGATGCAGCTCGCCGCGGGCCCGCTGGCGGCCGGGCTGCTGGCTTTCACGATCTTCTTCTACGCCGTCGTCTACACGATGTGGCTGAAGCGCTCGACGCCGCAGAACATCGTCATCGGCGGGCTTGCCGGCGCGCTGCCGCCGGCGATCGCGTGGGCGGCCAAGACCGGCTCGCTCTCGCTCGACGCCTGCTGCTGGTGGCGATCATCTTCATCTGGACGCCGCCGCATTTCTGGGCGCTGTCGCTGCTGCAAAAGGACGATTACGCCGCCGCGCGCGTGCCGATGCTGCCGGTGACGCACGGCGCCAAGGCGACGCGCCGGCATATCTTCGCTTACTCGCTGCTGCTGGCGCCGCTTGGCTGTCGCGCCGGTGCTGACCGGCTTGGCGGGCCGGTCTACGCGCGTCGTCTCCGTCGCTTGGCGGCGCGCTGTTCGTCGTCGCTGGCTGGCGCGTGCTGAGTTCGCGCGCTGGCGAGGGCGAGCGGCCGAGGACAAGCCCGCGCGCGCGCTGTTCGGCTTTTCGATCCTTTATCTGTTCGCGCTGTTCGCCGCGCTGCTGGTTGAGCGCATGGTGCGCGCATGAGCGAGACCGTGCCTCACGCCCGAGCAAATCGCGCGCGCGCAAGCGCCGCAATCTCTGGCTGGCGCTTGTCGATCGGCGCGTTCATGGTGCTGGTGTTCGCGATCACGCTGGCGAAGATGAAGGCGCGGCGCGCCATGAGCGGCCCGCGCAAACGCCTGGCGATCACCGCCGCGATCGTGGTCGCCGCTGGTCGCCGGCATGACCGGCCTCGCCTTCGCCGCCGTGCCGCTCTACCAGGCGTTCTGCCGAGCCACCGGCTATGGCGGCGCGACGCAGAGCGCCGCCGCCGCGCCCGCGCGCGTGCTCGGATCGCACGCATCGAGGTGCGCTTCGACGCCAACGTCGCCGCCGATCTGCCGGTGGAGTTCGCGCCCAAGCAGCGCGCGCAGACGCTGCGCATCGGCGAAACCGGGCTCGCGTTTTACCGCGTCCGCAATCTGTCCGACCGAGCCGATCGTCGCGCGCGCCACCTACAACGTCACGCCGCACATGGCGGGCGCAGTATTTCGCCAAGCTCGAATGCTTCTGCTTCAAGGACCGCGTGCTGGCGCCGGGGGAGGAGGCCGAACTGCCGGTGGTCTATTTCGTCGACCCCGAATCTGTCGACCGATCCCGACACACGGCGATATTGGCGACGCTGACTTTGTCTTACACATTTTTCCGCGCCGGCGGATCAGTCCGCGCGCCGGGACCTGCGAGCTGCAACGAGGAAATGACATGGCGCACGGCGAGGTCAAGCACGATTATCATCTGGTCAATCCGAGCCCGTGGCCGTTTGTCGGCTCGGTCGGCGCGCTGTTCCTGACCGCTCGGCGGCGTGGTCTGATGCAAGGGGCTCGGCGCCGGCGGAAGACTTCTTCCTCGGCAAGGGCCATGGCCGCTGTTCTTGATCGGCGCGGTCGATCATGACCTTCACCTGCATCGGCTGGTGGGGCGACGTGATCAAGGAAAGCCGCGCCGGCGATCACACGCCGGTCGTCGATATCGGCCTGCGCTACGGCATGATCCTGTTCATCGCCTCGGAAGTGATGTTCTTCGTCGCCTGGTTCTGGATGTTCTTCGAACTGGCGATCTTTCACGAGCACCGCGCCGACTGGATCGTGCCGACCTGGGATCCAGAAACCGCCGCCGCCTGGGCCAATTGGCCGCCGCCGCACGTGGAGACCTTCGATCCGTTCCATCTGCCGCTGATGAACACGCTGATCCTGCTGCTCTCGGGCACGACCGTGACTTGGGCGCACCACGCGCTGCAGCAGAGCGACCGCAAGGGCGCGACGCTCGGCCTGCTGCTCACCGTGCTGCTGGGCTGCGTCTTCACCTACATCCAGTTCGGCGTCGAATATCCCGAAGCGGGCTTCGCCTTCGGCAATCAGGGCGATGTGACCACATGCCAACGTCTATGGCGCGTCCTTCTTCATGGCGACGGGCTTCCACGGCGCCCACGTCATCATCGGCACCATCTTCCTGGCGGTGTGCCTGTTGCGGCTGATTGCCGGGCGGATTCACCGCCACCAAGCATTTCGGCCTCGAAGCGGCGGCCTGGTATTGGCACTTCGTCGACGTGGTGTGGCTGTTCCTGTTCACCTTCGTCTACGTGATGCCGTACCTGACGATGCAGGGCAATTGACGCAGGACTGCGCGCGCTTCCGCCGGTGTGGCGTCGGCCGCGCCTCTGCGCGGCTGCGCTGCCCGCAATGCGGGCAAGGGCGAGGTGTTTCAGGGCTATCTGAAGTTCGCGCGATCGTTGCCGCGCGTGCGGCGCCGACTTCCGCGCCGCTGACGCCGGCGACGGTCCGGCCGTGTTCGTGATCCTGGTCG
Source organism: uncultured Alphaproteobacteria bacterium (assembly GCA_963732745.1). Lineage (GTDB taxonomy): Bacteria > Pseudomonadota > Alphaproteobacteria > Caulobacterales > Aquidulcibacteraceae > Vitreimonas. The sequence goes on from CAVTAT010000014.1 coordinate 111,103, forward strand.
TCGGCGCCATCGTCGCGCCGCTGCTGATCATGCTGCAATTCGGCTGCGACCTGCCGGACTGGCTGGCGCTCGGCCATCACCATGGTCGCGGCGGTCGTGCTGTGCCTGGCGCTGCTGCCGCCGTTCAAGGCGATGCTGTTCGCGCTGCAATGGAAGCACAAGGCGCGCGAAGCCACGCACGAGGACGTGGAATGATCCGCTTCCGTCCGCTTGCTGCTGATGACCTGTTCTCCGTTCGTCGCGCTCGCGGTGCTGGTCTCGCTCGGCCGCTGGCAATGGGAGCGCTACGACGACAAAGCGCGCCGCCGCCGACGAGCCGGTCGCGGAAATGACCATCGCGAATTACCAGCCGGTCGGAGCGGCATGCAATTCGTCTACGGCGTCCGCCCCGACACGCACGAGCAGGGCTGGCGCGTGTTCGCGCCGGTGCAGTACGGCGACAGCATCGTCTTCGTCGACGCCGATTTCATCGCCGGCATCGCAGGCGCCCGATGCCGCACGAAGTGCGCGTTCCCGCGGCGCTTGCGCGCTCGGCGCGCCGATCACCGGCGCTTCGGTGCGGCCCGAACCGCCGGCGCCGCTGACGCCTGCCGCCGCGGCCGCTGCAGCGGCTCTGGTTCGCCGTCGATCTCGCCGCCATGGGCCGCAATGCCGGGCTCGACAACGTCGCCGATTATTACATCGCCGGCGACCTATGTCGGCGCCGACGGCCGCGCCACGCCCAATCCGTTCGCGCTCGCGCCCGGCGCCGACGCGCTGCCGCCGGCGCGCCATCTGGGCTACGCGCTCACCTGGTACGGCCTCGCGCTCGTGCTGCTGGTCGATCTATTTCGCCTATCATGTCAGCGTCGGCCGGCTCTCTTCGCTGCGCCGCGCCCGCGCGAGGACTGATGCGCTACATCTCCACACGCGGCCAAGCGCCGCCCGTTTCGTTCCTGGACGCTGTGCTCGCCGGCATGGCGCCGGATGGCGGGCTCTATGTGCCGGAGAGCTGGCCGGAGCATTTCGCCAACGGTCCGAACGCGGCGCGCGGCATGCGTTACGCCGAGACCGCGGCTTCGCATGCTGCGCGCTTTCGCCGGCGACGATCTCAGCGCGCAGACTGCGACAGCGACCGCATTCGAGTCGCCGATCGCGTACGACTCCATGGCACGGCGCTGGCCCGCTCGGCGGTCACGCCGCTTGTGCAGATCGCGCCGACGACTGGATGCTGGAGCTGTTTCGCGGCCCGTCCCTGTCGTTCAAGGACGTGGCGATGCAGCTCATCGGCCCGCTCTATGATTTTGCGCTGGCCCGACGCAACGAGCGTCTGAGCGTCGTCTGCGCGACTCCGGGCGATACGGGCGGCGCAGCGGTCGAAGCGTTGAAAGGAGGGAGCGCATCGATCTGTTCGTGCTGATGCCGAAGGGGCGCGTGTCCGATGTGCAGCGCCTGTTCATGACGGCGTCCGGCGCGGACAATGTTCACGCCATCGAAATCGAAGGCGATTTCGACGCAGTGCCAGGCCATCGTCAAAGCGCTGTTCGCCGATCGGGATTTCGCCCAGCGCGCGTCGCTCTCAGGCGTCAATTCGATCAACTGGGCGCGCATCGTCGCCCAGGCGGTTTACTTCCACGTCGCCGCCCATGCGCTCTCGGGCGCGCCTGGCGCCGTCAATTTCATCGTGCCGACCGGCAATTTCGGCGACGCCTATTCCGGCTATGTCGCCAAGAAACTCGGCGCGCCGATCGGCAAGATCCTGCTCGCCACCAACGCCAACGACATTCTGGCGCGCGCGCTCAACACCGGCCGCTACGAACGCGCGGCAACTTCCCAAGCGACGCTCTCGCCGGCCATGGACATTCAAGTCGCCAGCAATTTCGAGCGCTTCGTGTTTGAGGGCGTGGACCGCGACGCGGGCCTGACGCGCCAATTTATGCAGCAATTCGCCCAGTCCGGCGGCTTCGACATTGCCGCGATATCGCCAAGCAGGCGCTGCGCGCCGATTTCGCCGCCGCTCGCCGTGGACGATGCCGAAACGCTGCGAAAATGCGCTCCTTTGGCGCGGCGGCGAAGGCGCGCTTGTATGTCCGCACACGGCCGTCGGCCTGCACGCCGCGCAGCACGTTCTGGATTTGCCGCACGAGCTTGTCGCGGGCGATTCCGATACATGGGAGCCGCCCATCGTCACTCTCGCCACCGCCCATCCCGCGAAATTTCCCGACACGGTCGAGCGCGCGACAGGCGTAGCGTCCGCAGCTGCCCGCCAAGTGCGCCGATCTGTTTTCGCGCGACGGAAAAATTCGACACGCTGCCCGCCGATGCCGAAGCGGTGAAGCGCTATATCCGCGAACGGAGCCGGGCGTGGAGCTGAGGCTGAACTCCGCACCCCCCATCCGCGGAAACGACGAATCGTGCCGGCGCCGTAACCGACCGCTGTGTCTATGCGCCGGACTGCCGCTTCGCGTCATCCGGCGATGGGCGCTCGCGTCCAGGTATGGGACGATGAACGATCGAACTTATCCGCCTGCCCAACGGCGTGCGCATCGCGCTCGATCCGATGCCGGGGCTTGGCACCGCTGCGCTTGGCGTCTGGCAGCGCGTCGGCGCGCGCTGGGAGCGCGCGGAGCACAACGGCGTCGCGCACCTGTTCGAGCACATGGCCTTTAAGGGCGCGGGCTCGCGCGATGCGCGCCAGTTCGCCGAGGCGATCGAGAATGTCGGCGCCGTCGTCGAACGCCGCCACCGGTTACGAGCGCACAGCCTATTATGCGCGCGTGCTGGCCGAGCACGCGCCGTTCGCGCTCGATCTGATCGCCGACATCCTGTTCGCGCCGCACTGGGCGCCGGACGATCTGGAGAAAGAGAAAGGCGTCGTCGCGCAGGAGCGCGGCGAAGCGTTCGATGCGCCGACGACCGCGTGTTCGAACTGCACCAAGGCGCGCTCTATCCCGACCAAGCCGCTGGGCCGGCCCGATGCTCGGGCGAGCGGCGACGCTGGCGAATGTCAGCGTCGAGACGCTGACGCCTTCCGCGAAGCGCACATGACGTCCGAGCGCGTGGTCATCTCCATCGCCGGCGCGTTCGATCGCGCGGCGTTCCTCGATGCCGCGGAAAAACGCTTCGGCGCATCTCGCGCGCCCGCGCCCGCGCAAACCAGCGCGCCGGACGCCGTCGCGCAAGCCGGCGCACGCCAGCGAAGCGCGCAAGCTGGAGCAGACCCATCTCGTGCTTTCATGGCCGGCGCCCGGCTGCCGGCTCGCGACGAAATCTTACGCGGCGCGCTTGCTGACCGAGATTTTCGGCGGCGGCATGTCTTCGCGTCTGTTCCAGGAAGTGCGCGAGACGCGCGGCCTCGTCTACGCGCATCGACTCCTTCCTGGACACTTAGAGGACGATGGCCGGCTCGTCGTCTATGCTGGCTGCGCCGCCAAGAATGCGCGCGACCGTCGCCGAGATCGTGCGCGAGCAACTGGCGACTGATTGGCTGACAAAGGCCCAAGCGAAGCCGAACTCGCCCGCGCCAAGGCGGTGGCGCGCGCGCAGATGCTGATGGGGCTGGAAGCGCCCTCGGCGCGGGCGGAAGCGCGCGCGGGGCAGGTGTTTCTGCGCGAGCGGCTGAGCTCGTTCGATGAAATCCGCGCCAAGGTGGACGCGGTGACCGGCGAAGAAATGCAAGCGCTGGCCCGCGCCGCGCTCGAGGGGCCGGCCTGCGCCGCTGCGATTGGCCCCAAAGCGGGGCATGGCGCGCTGGCCGCGTTTGGGGCAAAGTCCTGACGCCATGGCGTTGATGCGCAAGGACAATGACGGCGCGCGCCGCATTGACGGCGAGGGCGTTTATCTGCGCGCGCCGGAACTGCGCGACTACCAGGAATGGGCCGACGTCCGCGAAGCCAGCCGCGCTTTCCTGAGCCGTGGGAGCCGACTTGGGCGCGGACGAAACCTCGCGCGGCTCCTATCGTTACAAACTGCGCCGCTACGCCGAGGATGCGCGCGACGACAAAGCCTATGCGTTGTTTGTGTTTCGCGAAGAGGACGATGCGCTGGTCGGCGGGGTGACGCTCTCGAACGTCCGCCGCGGCGTCGCGCCAGACCGGTTCGCTTGGCTATTGGGCCGGCGCAGATGTTCGCCGGCCAGGGCTACATCACCGCCGCCGTGCGCGCTCGCCGTGCGCTACGCGTTCGAGGACTTGGCTTGCACCGCGTCGAGGCCGCGTGCCAGCCGGACAATATCCGCCTCGCGCCGGGTGCTGGAGAAAGCCGGCTTCACCCAAGAAGGCATGGCGCGCGCCTACCTCAAGATCAACGGCCAATGGCGCGACCACTGTGCTGTTCGGGATCGTCAACGGCGCCGGGTGAAGGCGCCGCTCATTCCGGTTTGAACACGTATTCCAATTTCAATCCGTCCGGATCGGTGAAGAAAACCGCGTAATAGCCCGGGCCGTAGCGCGGGTATTCGGCGGGAGCGTCAAGGATAGCGGCGCCGATGCGTTGCAGCAGAGCGTACATGGCATCGACATCGGCGCGGCTTTCGGCGCTCCAGGCGATGTGATGCAGTCCCGGCGAGTAACGATCATGCGCTCGCCCGGCATTGTCGCCGCGCGCTCGCAGGATTCCGATCGAGGCGACCAACGCGCCATCGACGCGCAAATCCATGTCGAAGCCGTACTCATGATTGTCGGCGACGACATATCCCATGAACCCCGACACCACTTCATAGAAGCCGCGCGAGGCGCTTGGATCCTTGACGCTGAGATCGACATGATGGATTCCGCCGCGCCTCATCGATTGGCGCCGGGTTTCCACAAGATGTCGGCGCGGCCCTGGTCATTGGCCCAGCGTGCGGCGACAAACAACAGATCCGACATCCGGTTGGCGAATTTGATCGCTTCCGGCGATACAGGTTCGCTTTCCGCAAGTTGAACGATGGCGCGTTCGGCCCGGCGCATGATCGCGCGAGCGACGTGCAATTGCGCCGCCGCCGGCGATCCGCCCGGCAGGATGAACGAAGTCAGCGGGCAAAGCGGCTCGTTCAGCAGGTCGATCTCCGCCTCCAGACGCAGCGTTTGGCTCTCCTGAATGCGCAAGGGTTGGTAGGGGAGCGGCGTTTCGGTCTCCGGCGTGGCGAGGTCGGCGCCGAGATCGAACAAATCATTCTGCGCGCGGTCAAGAATAGGATCGAGGGTCGCATCCGCATTCGTGTGCAGGCGCGCGGCGCCGAGCGCGGAATTGGCCTCATCCACCGCGCCATAGGCCGCAACCCGCGCGCTGGCTTTCGACACCGGCTCGCCACTGGCGAGGCGGGTCTTGCCGCCATCGCCGGCCTTGGTGACGATCTTGTCCAATCTTACCATGCTTCTCTCCGCGCATGCGGACGCAAAACCGCTGCGCATCTTTGCTGCATGCGCGGCCTAACCATGGGCCCGGCTCCACCACATCGCCGCCACCAAAACCATGATCGCGATGAATTGCGCCACCACCCGCAAGCGCATGGCCTTGTTCGACCAGGAGCGGCCAAAATCGCCGCCGCGAAACAAGGTGTAAATGCCAAAGCACAGAGCCGCGAATACCGCCAGAAGGGCGATGGGGATAAGGTAGGCGAAGAGGTCCATGCTACGAGCTTACCTCTTCGCGCCGCCGGCTTCCAGCTTGCATGGCGTTTGGTGATTAGGAACTCGGGGCGCAACACGCTCTCCCCCTGCAAAGAGCCCTATCGGGGGAGGACGATGCTTGCAGGCCGAGTGGAAGCAGCGCCCGTGCTCCCCCGATAGGGGGAGCTGTCAGCGCGACGCGCGGTGACTGAGGGGGCAGAGCCGACGTGCGACAGGTTCACGCCCGCAATTCCGTTGCCCGCGCTTGCGCGATGCGAACAATGTGTTCAACGATTTCATCGGTGTTGCGCAGCACGTCGTGATTCCAGAAACGCAACACCTGGTAGCATTGCGCAAGACGCCGCTACTGGCATGCCCCGCACAGGCCGCTGGCTTCAATCATAGTGCGGCGGATGGCGAAGCCATCGCGTTTGGCAGCGTCGGCGAGATCGATCAAGGCGTGGCCGGCGTCGAATTCCTCGGCCGCGCCGCATTTCTCGCAGATCAGAAAAATGGTCGAGCGCGCGCAGGCGCCGATCTCGCAGGCGACGAAGGCGTTCAAGCTTTCGATGCGATGCGCCAAGCCCATGCGGACCAGGAAATCCAGCGCGCGATAAATTGTCGGCGGCTTGGCGGAGCTGTGTTCGGTATCGAGCAGCGGCAGCAAATCATAGGCCTTCGCCGGACCGCTTTGTTGCAGCAACAATTCCAGCACACGCCGTCGCAGCGGCGTCAGGCTCTCACCCGCCGCCACGCAGATTTTTTCGGCGTCCGCGACATGGCTGCAATGCTCGGTGTGCGTATGGGCCATGCGCCATGATCGCAGGCAATCGCGCCTAAAGGAAGCAATCTGGCGGAGGATCGTTGTTTGGAACTTTACAGGAACATCGGACTCAGGTAGTTTCGGAACAGACAGAGAACTTTTCAGAAGGGGAAAGCAATGAGCGAAGCCATTTTCCGTGGGTTGTCCGGGCGTTTGCACCGGTTCAGCGTGCGCCGGCCGAGCGATGGGTTCGAGCCCGCGCCGGCGGTCTATTGTTTTGCCCGGCCGGGCCCGGCGGGGCGCGGCTGGACGCCGCTGTTTATCTCCAGAACTGGCAATCTTTCCAAGCGCTTGGCTAGCCATGAGCAATGGCCGGAGGCGCTGTTGCTCGGGGCCACCCACATTCTGGTCTGCCAGCACGACGCGCGCGATGCGCGCGAATATGTCGAATCCGATCTGGCGCAGGCGCTGAAGCCGGTGATGAACGGCCCGCTGCTCGAGGCCGAGCCGATCGAGGCCGCGGCCCGCCTAGTGTGGGCAGCGTAAGGCTAATTGGCGCCGCCGGCCGGTGTGGCGTGCGCGGCGCCCAGGTTTGCTTGAGCCTGGCGGGCGCGCAGGTCGCGCACGGTATCTAGGCTGCGGCGGGCGCCTTCTTCATTGTTGGCCGCTTGCTGCGCTTGCGCTAGCCGCCGCAGCGACTCGATGGCGAGGTTGGCGATAGCGGCATCGCTCTCGTCCTCGTTGGCGAGCGCGACGCGCAGGCGCGCGGCTTCGTCAAAGGCGGCGCGCGCGCCCGCGGCATTGTCGGCGCGGGCGCGCACCTGAGCCAAAGTATGTAGCGTTTGCGCCAAGGCGGCTCTGGCGTTTCTGTCCTGCGGCGCCGGCTCAAGCGCCGCGCGGCGAAAGCGAACAGCATCGCCATAGGCGCTGAGCGCGCCGGGTCTGTCGTCAAGGCTTCGGCTGGCTTCGGCGATATTCTCCGAAAGCGCAGCGAGCGTCACAGTATGGCTTTCGGCGTCGGCGCCGCCGCGCGCGCGGAGTTCGCGCACGACTTGCGCGGCGTCGCGCCAGGCGCCGCGTGCGCCGGCGAAATCGTTGGCGCGTCGCAACCGCGCCGCGTCGGCCGTTAACAGCGCGGCCAGCTGTTGTTTCGCGGCGACGCCCGCCTGCCCGTTCTGATTGAGCCGCCGCGCGGCGGCGATCGCCTCGGCCAGAATTTCGCCGCTCGCCCTGCCGAGGCTCGCTTGCACCTGGGCGGTCAGCAGCAACCGCGAATTGAGCTGGTCGCGCAGCGCATTATCGTCCGGCGCGGCGGCGGCCTGGATGCGAGCGATGGCCAGACTTTCTTCCAAGGGCGCGCGCGCCGCTGGCGCGTCGCCTGCTTCGTTCGTGGCCTGGCCGAGCTTCAGCAGTCCCGCACCAAGCGATGCATAAGTTGGCGCGTCCGCTGGTTTGCCCTCGTGCGCGGCGCGCGCCAGGGCGACGGCGCGCTCAAAACTTGCGCGCGCGCTGGCCCAATCTCCGCCGGCCGCTTGCGCGTCGCCGAGCGCGTCGAGCGCGGCGAATCCTGCGGCGCCACCGACCGGGCTGGCCTCCAACGCAGCAACCGCTTCCGCCAAAAACGGCAGCGCTTCGGCTGGACGGTTTGCGCGCAGGTGCAATTGGCCGAGCCGTCCGAGCGCCGCGGCGAACACAGCGCGCTCTGCGGCCCCGTCGCCCGTGCGTGGAATTGCGCGCGCAACGTCGATGGCGCGCGCCGCATAATCGACGGCTTCGTCATCGCGGCCCGCTTCGGCCTCGGCCTGGCTCACCAGCGAGAGCGCCTGGGCAAAATCAAGCGAGCGCCGCTGGTTTTCGGGCAGGGTTTCAAACGCGGCGATCGCGGCGCGAGCACGCGCGTCGCTCAGATCTTTTTCGCCGCGTCGCTGATAAAATTCCGCGAACCGCACCAGAAGCTCCGCCCGCTGCAGCACAAAAGTCGAAGTGTGCACGCCGTTTGCGAACAAGCGCTCGAATTGTTCCTCGCTGGCGCTGGGGTCTTCGGTTTGCGCGGCGAGGCCGGCGCCGATGTCAATCGCCGCGGCCGCCATCGCCGCGCTTTGGTCGCGCTCGCGCATGGCGGTGACGGAAACTCCCCAGCCGGCGACGGCCAGCACCGCCAGGGTCGCGGCGAGCGCGCTTGCGGCGCGGTCGCGCGCGCGCGCTTGAGCGGCCTGCTGATCGCGCAAGGCGCCGAGATTGAGGCCTCGCAGCGCCGCCACGAGTTTCAAAAAACCAAGCTCGGCGCCGTCGCCATCGCTGCGGAAATCCGCTGTCACGGGCTCGCGTGCGCGTAGCCTAGGCGCCAGCACTTCGCGCGGCTCGCCCTCCAGCAGCAGCATCAAAATACGCGCGCCGGCATTGAGGCGAATATAGGCGTCGATTTCCTCGTTCACCCGCGCGGACGCAAACGATGCGGGGCTGCAGCACACGATCAGCCACTCGGCGCTCGCCAATTGTTGTTTAACCTCTTCCTCGGCGCGCGGCGTTTGCCGGACGGGAATGAATCGGCCCAATTGCGCTGGCGCGCCGCCGCGCAGCGCCGGCGGAACCGCGTAGCGCGATAGCCGCCGGCGCAGCCTTTGCACCGCGGTTTCGTCGCTTTCACTATAGCACAGATAACCGGTGATTTTCTTTGCGCTCATCCCCACAGCCTCGCCGGCTCTCGTCCCCCGCGGAAGCATAGTCGGGCGGTGCTTATAGCAGGTCTGGGGATAATGCGTGAGAGCCGGCGCTGCGCGCCACTGCGTTATCGCTTGGGGCGAATTTCCGGGTTCGGGGCGTTGTGCGCCGAGGGCAGGGCGGCCGCGGTCGCCGCCGAGCGCGCCAGGCTTATGAACTCGGCGCGCCAGCCGAATTCATCGCGTCCGCGCGCGTTCTGGGCCAGGCTAAGCACGTCGTTCCAGCCATAACCTTGGCGCAGATAAGCGTCGCCGCGCAGCAATTGGCCGTAGCCGGCGATCGCCGTCGCCCAGCGCGTCGCCTCCGAAGCGCGCTCGACTGACGCAAAACTGTCGGCATTGGTGATCGGCCGTTCGATCAGGCGCGATCGGTCCTGGCCGGGCAGCTTGTAACGGATGCGCAGGAACGCAATTTCGTTGGCGGTGCTAGGCGCGGGCGCGGCGCGATCCTGGTAGCGCAACGGTTCAGTGAAAGTGGGCCCGCCAACCGGCGTGATTTCATAGATCGCCGTCACCGAATGGCCGGCGCCGATTTCGCCGGCGTCGATGGAATCATTGTTGAAATCCTCGCGGCGCAACATCCGCGTCTCGTAACCGATCAGGCGATATTCGGCGACGCGGCGCGGATTGAATTCGACTTGGATTTTCACGTCATTGGCGATTGGGAACAGCGCCCCGCTCAATTCCTCCGACAATACGCGCCGCGATTCGGCGATGGTGTCGATGTAGGCGGCCACGCCGTTGCCGTTCTGGGCCAGGCGCTGCATCAGCGCGTCATTGTAATTGCCGCCGCCAAAGCCGAGCACGGAAAGATAAATCCCAGTCTCGCGTTTGCGGGAGACGAAATCTTGCAATTGCTGGGGATCGTTGATGCCGACATTGAAATCGCCATCGGTGGCGATGATGATGCGGTTGACGGCGTTCGGGCTCGAATTGCGTTCCGCCATGGCATAGGCGAGGCGCAAGCCTTCGCCGCCTGCGGTCGAGCCGCCGGCGTGGAGATTATCCAAGGCGGCGAGAATGCGGGCGCGATCATTGCCGGGCGTGGGGTCGAGCACCGCGCCGGCGGCGCCGGCATAAACCACGATCGAGACTTTATCGCGCGCGGTCAATTGCTCGGTCAGCATGCGAAAACCCTGCAACGCCAGCGGCAATCTGTTGGCCGGCGCCATCGAGCCCGAAACATCGATCAGCAGCACCAGATTGAGCGGCGGGCGCTGATTGCGCGACGATGTCATAGCCTTGCAGGCCGATATGCACGAGCTGGCGGCCTTCCGCCCAGGGCGATGGCGCGACCGCTACCGTGGTCGAGAAAGGCTCGTCGCGATTGCGCGGCAGCGCGTAATCGTAATCGAAATAATTGATCAATTCCTCGATCCGCACCGCGTCGCGCGGCGGCAGCCGGCCTTCGCTCAAGAAGCGCCGCACGTTGGAATAGGAGGCGGTGTCAACGTCGATGGAAAACGTCGATACCGGTTCATCGGCGGCGATGTGAATCGGATTGGTGGCCACGTCTTCATAGCGGTCGCGATCGACCGTGCCGGGCATGGGCTGCGGCGCGGATTGCGCATATGGCGTTCCAACCGGCGCCGCCAGCGCGCCAACCCGGCCGCGCGCGTCCATGGGCGCGCGTTGGCTCTCTTGCATGGCAAGCGCCGGCGGCGGCGGCGGCGCGGGCGGCGCCAGCGTCCCATCGGCGCGATTGCCGGTGACAATAACCCGTTCTTCCGCCACGACGTCGGTGGCTGGTTCCTTGGCGGTTTGCGCCGCGCAGGCGGCGAGCATGAGTGCGCACAGAGCAAGGCTCGCGCGGCGCGCGTTGGTCATCAGCATGGAATTTCCCTCCGATCCGCCCGGACACGGCTTGTTGAAGCTTCAGCCAGCGCGCCGAACACGGCCAGTTTGCGGCAAGCTCGCGGCGTTCTGCAGTCACGAGCGCGTGCTTCACAGATTTGTGTTTCCTGATCGCGCGCCTGGTCCGCACGAGCGCTCGTTGCCGCCGACGCGGCTACCCCTCCTCGGCGAGGTGGTCAGAAAAGTGCATACGCTGATGCAGAACGCGGACGACGAAGATTCCGCCGTCACGCTGTCGGTAGAGGATGGCGTGAGAGGCGCAATTCTCGCGGCGCAACCCGGTGCTGATGTCATCGGCTGGATGCCCCGCGCGCGCTCCTGCGGCTAAGGCTTCCATCGCGTCGAACAATTTGCCGACGTAGATTTGCGCTTGTCGCTCTGACCAACTCGCCGCCGTGAAACGCCAGATCCCTCGGACATCCTCGTCCGCGGGCAGACTCGAACTCGACTTTAGGCATTGCGCGCCTTGGCGCGTGTCTCGGCGCGCATTGAATTGAAGAACGCCTCGCGGTCGAGCGGAATAGCTGGCCCGCTCTCGTCGCCCTCGCGGACCAATTCGCGCAGCTTCACGAGCTTGGCCTCCCGCTCCTCCAATAGCCGTAGCCCCGCCCGCATCACTTCGCTGGCCGAGGCGTACCGGCCCGAGGCGATCTGGGCATCCACAAAAGCCGCGAAATGCGTCCCGAGGGAAATTGAGGTGTTCTTGAGCATGGAGGGGAAGTTACCAAAGTTTGGTATTTGGAGCAAGGCGGAATTCGATCTGGGTCGGCAACGTCAACCTTCAGCGCTCAATGAACCGCCCTTCCACCCATTCCCAGATTGCGCGAAGCGCGAGTGGGTGGATTGGGATGTCTCGCTCTTGCTAATTCGCCAGCCTGCTTTGGTGCGGGCTTTCGAGCGCGAAGAGAGGCACGGCGATGTCGAAGGCTTCGCCGTTCTCCACGCGCAGCATGGAATAGGCGCCCAGCATCATTCCCGACGGCGCCGCCAGCGGCGCGGCGCTGGAATAGCAAAAGCGCTGGCCCGGCTCGATCACCGGTTGTTGGCCGACGACGCCGGGGCCGCGCACTTCCTGGGTCAGGCCGTTCTCGTCGGTGATGCGCCAGAAGCGCGAGACCAGCTGCACCCGGTCGGCGCGGCGGTTCTCGATCTCGATGGAATAGCCCCAGACATAGCGGCCATCATTGGGCGCCGATTCCTCGGCCAGGTAACGCGGCTCGACCCGCACCATTATGCCGGCTGTCTCTTGTTCATACATCGGGCCAGTGTAGCCTAGCCTACGCGCTGGACAAAGGGCGCGGCGCGCGCCAGCAAACGCCGATGAAAATATCGCGACTTGTGGCGGAAAGCGCTCCCTCCCCCCAACGGGGGGAGGGTAGGGTGGGGGGGCGTGCAGAAAGTGGCGCAAGCCGCGCCGTCGCAGTTCCCTCTGCGCGCCCCCTCCCCCTACCCCCGCCCCCTCGGGATCGCGAAGCGATCCCGTCGAACGAAGGCAGCCGAACCGCAAAGCGGTTCGGTGGGGCGGGGGAATGCATCGGACGGCGGGAGAGCACATGACCAATTCACACGGCGTTCTGTCCGATGCCGAACTAAAGCGCGCCATCGGCCAAGGCTGGATCAGCGCGCCCGCCGCCTTCTCGGACGACCAGATTCAGCCGGCGAGCCTCGATCTGCGCTTGGGAGAAATCGCCTATCGGCTGCGCGCCAGCTTCTTGCCGGGCGCCGGCCTTAAAGTGCTGGACCGGCTTGACGACGAGATGGTCATGCACCGGATCGACCTTACTGGCGGGGCGGTGCTGGAGACGGGCTGCGTTTATCTGGCGCCGGTGCTGGAGCGGTTCGCGCTTGCCGGCGCACATTCATGGCGCGGCCAATCCGAAAAGCTCGACCGGCCGGGTCGACGTCTTCACCCGGCTGATCACCGACGGGGCGCAATCGTTCGATCACATCCCATCGGGTTATCAGGGGCCGCTCTGGGCGGAGATTTCGCCGTGCACGTTTTCAATCCTGGTGCGCACCGGCACTAGGCTCAGCCAGGCGCGGCTCCGGCGCGGGCCGCCGCATCCGAAGCGCGAGATGGATTTCACCATCGATCTTGGCCTTGACGGCCCGGTCGGTTTTCGCGCCAAGCGCCATTCCGGCGTCATCGATGTCGATGCCATCGGCCGCTACGACCCGCGCGATTTCTGGGAGCCGCTGGAGGCGCGCAGGCGCCGCGTCGTGCTCGACCCCGGCCAATTCTACATTTTCGCGTCGAAGGAAAACGTGCTGATCCCCGCCGATGAAGCCGCGGAAATGGCGCCGATCCGGCCTGAACTGGGCGAGTTCCGCGCCCATTATGCGGGCTTCTTCGATCCCGGCTTCGGCATTGCGCCAAGCGAAGGGCGCGCCGTGCTCGAAGTGCGCTCGCGCGATGTGCCGTTTTTCGTGGAGGATGGCCAACCGGTGGGCAAATTGGTGTTCGAGAAATTGTCGGGCCCGGTTGAGCGGCTCTATGGCGAAGCCGGCTCGAACTACCAGGGCCAGGGGCTGAAACTGTCGAAGCACTTCGCGCAATGGCGGTGATCAAGCGGCGCAGACAGGCCCGTGTAGCCACTTGTACACAGCATGGCTACAATGAAGAGGCGCTCCCAATCATAGGGATAAGCGTCCCTTCTCCCCGTTCCCCGGGGAGAAGGTGGCCGCAGGCCGGGTGAGGGGTGGGCTCGCGCTTCCGATCCGTTGCGCCAGCCTCCTCATCCGGCGCTGCGCGCCACCTTCTCCTCCGCAGGAGGAGAAGGACGATATTCCCCATGGCGTGATAAGCCTCCCCGCTTCAATCGTTTTCTAGGAGAAGGTGGCCACTCGCGCAGCGCCCGGGTAGCTTACGGAGTTCGGACCCCAATGACACGCACTCTGCTGATCGCCATCTTCGCGGCGTTTGCGCTCACCGCTTGCGCGCAGCAGCGTGCATCGGCGCCGGCGCTGTTCGTCGCGCGCGATGTCGATTCGACGCTGTACCTGTACGGCACCATCCATTTGCGCCGCGCCGGCGAGCCGTGGGGCAGTCCGGCGGTGGAGGCGGCGTTGGCGGCGAGCGATGAAATCTGGACCGAACTGGAAGTATCGCCGCAAAACGATGCGTTGAGCGAAAGCCTGGTCCGGGAATTGGGGGTCGCGCCTGCCGGGCGGGGCCTATCGACATGGCTTAATGCGGAACAGAACCAGCGTCTGCGCCGCACCGCGCGCCAGCTTGGCATGAATGCGCAATCCCTAGAACCGATGCAGCCCTGGCTCGCGGGTCTGACGCTGACCATGGCGCCGATGCTGCGGGCCGGCTACGATCCAGGCGCCGGCGTCGATCGGGCGATTGACGCTTTTGGCGACGCGCACGCCAAGCGCATGCGGGCGTTCGAAACTCCAGCCCAACAACTTGGCCTGCTGGCGGGCCTGTCGCCGGAAGTGCAATCCCAAATGCTTTTGGAGGCGATCGACGAGGCCGACCAAGGCGTCGCCGCGCTTGACCAGATGAGCGAGGCCTGGGAACGCGGCGACATCGAAGCGCTCGCGAACCTGCTGAATGAGGACATGGCGCGCGACTATCCGGAGGTGTTCGCGGCGCTGATCACACGGCGGAACCAGGCTTGGCTGGCAATTCTGGTCGCGGAATTGGAGGGCGCGGGCGTTGATTTCGTGGCGGTAGGCGCGGCCCATTTGGTGGGCGATGGCGGGTTGGTGGCGCAATTGCGCGCCCGCGGGGTGCGGGTCGAGCGCGTCAGCCCATAAGTCTGCGGCGCCACCCCGGACCGCCGGCTTCCAGCCGGCATGCGAGCGTTCATTCACGCAGGTCGGTTGTAAGTTTTGCGCTGGTGTGCCGGCTGGAAGCCGGCGGTCCGGGGTTTGCCCTGGTTCCCCCGGCCAATGAAAGTGGGTACTAGGTTTACAGCCCGCCAGCCGACACATTCGGACCGCCGGGGGGCCAGAAATCCGCCCAGGTCCTGGCGGAAGGGGTTTGGAATGGATTTGAAGAACGCAGCCGCGCTCGTCCTTGCCGTGTCTTCGCTCGGCGCGTGCGCCTCTGGGGGTGATCGCAACGAACCGATCCGGGCGCTGTTGTCAGCGGACGCGATGATGCTGGTGAGCTTTGACGCCGACGGCGATTTGAGCGTCAGCGCCGCTGAGATCGATGCCGGCCTGGTGCGCGAATTTTCTCGCGCCGATGCCAATAGCGACGGGCGGCTGACGCCGATTGAATTTCAGAGCTGGTCGAGCCTGGTGTTGGGCGGCAGCCAATTGGGTCCGTTCCGCCTCGACTTCGACCGCAATGTCGACAATTCCATCACCCGCGAAGAATTCGATACGGAAGTTCGCGCCCGCGTCGGCCAATACGATGCTGACGAAAGCGGCGCTCTGGCCCGCGCCGAATTCGTCCGCCTCGTCGGTCAAGCCCGTCCGCCGACCGAACGCAGGCCGCCGACGCCGCCGATTGGCCGCGAAGGCCGGCAATTTTCCAGCTGAGTTTTGCAAAGGAGGCGCCATTGCGTAAAATTCTGTTCACCGCCACGATCCTCGCGGCCTGGGCGATTGCAGGCATTGCCGCGGCCGGGCGCTCGCATCATGCGCGCCTGTTCAACGCCGCCGACGCCAACAATGACGGCGTGGTGACGCGTCAGGAATTCGATTCCGGGCGCGAGGCGCTGTTCGCGCGGCTCGATGCCGACCATAACGGCCAACTCGCCCGCGCCGATCGCGCCCATCATGGCCAGGACCGCGCGCGCCGTGCCGACGCCAACCACGATGGCGCCATCTCGCGCGAGGAATTTCTGCAACAGCCGGCGCAGATGTTCGAGCGCCTCGACGCCAATGACGATGGAACCTTATCGGCGCACGAACGCGGCCACCATCGCCGCCGCGCCTGGCGCGTGGGCCACGATTTGCGCCGCGCCGATTCCAATCGCGACCGCCAAATCTCGCACGCCGAATTCGCCGCCCACGGCAACACAATGTTCGACCGCCTCGACGCCAACGACGATGGCCGCGTGACCCAAGAAGAAGCAACCGCCCGCCGCCGCCACGGCCAATAAGTTGGAGCGCGGGGCCTCCGGCCCCGTATCTTCAAGCGCTGCGCCATGCCAGCCCCGCGCTCCCAATCACCACGCTTGCAACAAACACTACCTGCTTCTCCCCCTGCAAGGGGGAGATTGAGAGGGGGTCAGCGCTACGATTGAAAAGTGGTTGCAACGCTCACCGCAACCCTCAGCGCCGAACCCCCTCCCAGCCTCCCCCTTTCAGGGGGAGGAGCATGGAGCGCCAGGTTTGCAGGTTGGAGCGCGGGGCTTCAGCCCCACATGCGACGACGAGTGACACTTCTGGCGGGGAGAATGGGCTTGCCGCCGAGGCTGGGGCCTGAAATCCATCGATTAACCTGTTTTTTTGCCTGCCGCTGCTAGGGTCAGGGCTGGGACCCGAGGAAGAATTTCTCATGCGTTTATTTGTTGTATGTGCGGCGCTGATGGCGGCGACGCCTGCCGCTGCGGAAACCCTGGCCGAGGCGATGACCGGCGCGGTTGACTCAAATCCGAGCCTGGCCGCTCAGCGCCAGCGTCTGAAGGCCACTCGCGAAGCCTTGCCGCAGGCCTGGGCCGAGGCGCTGCCGCAAATTTCGCTGTCCGGCCTGGCCCAGGCCAGCGACCGCGACAGCGACAATCCGCTGCTCGAAGGCGACCGGGTCGAGACTTGGTCAGCCGGGGCCAACGCTTCGCAATTATTGTTCGGGTCAGGCCGGGTGCTGGCGACGACGCGGGCGGCGCGCGCGCAAATTCGCGGCGCGGTCGCCGGTTTCGATTTGACCCTGCAGACGCTGCTGCTGGATGTGACGCGCGCCTATGCCGACGTGCGCCAAGCGCAATCGGTGGTCGCGGCGCGCGAGACCACGGTGGCCAATTTGTCCAGGCTGTTTGAATTCGCGCAAGCGCAGTTCGACGCCGGCGTCGTCACCCGCACGGACGTGGCGCAAAGCCAAGCGCGGCTGGCGCAAGCGCGCACGCAATTAGTGCAAGCGCAAGGCGCTATGGCGGCGGCCGTGCAAGCCTATGAGCGCTTGGTTGGACGCCCCCCCTCGGACTTGCAGGCGCCGGACGCCGCAACCGGCTTGCCGGCCGATCTTGAGCTTGCGCTCGAAACCGCGGGCCGCAACTCGCCGGTGCTGCGCGCCGCCGTCGCCGATACTGAACTTGCCGCCGCCAATGTCGCCGTCGCCGCCGCCTCGGGGCGCATGCGGGTGAGTTTGGAAGCTGGGCTCGGCCAGGGCGCCACCTTCGACGACGATCTCAGCGAAAGCACGACCGATACTGTCGGCGTGCGCGTGGCGCTGCCGCTGATCCAGGGCGGAGCGGCGCGCTCGCGCACGCGCCAACAAAGAGCGCTGCGCGCCGCCTCCAATCTCGACCTCGCCGCCGCGCAGCGCGGCGTGCGCGAAAGCGTCACCAATGCCTGGACCGGGCTTGCCTCGGCCCGCGCCGCCGTTGGCTCCGCGCGCGAGCAAGTGCAAGCCTCCGAACTGGCCTATGAAGGGGTGCGTTTGGAGCAGGAGACGGGCCTGCGCTCCACTGTCGAAGTGTTGGACCAGGAGCAGGACCTGCTCACCGCGCGCCTGGCGCTCGCGCAAGCAGAACGCGATCAAGTGGTGGCCGAACGCCAAATGCTGGCTGCCATTGGCGCCCTGGCGCCATAAAAAGCGGCGGCAGAAGCCCCGCAGGCAATGTCTCTTCTCCCCGCGAACGGGAACGCGAACGAGGAGAGACGCATACTTTTGCGGGGCGCGGCGAGCGGCCGCATCTGGGGGCTTTTCTCAGCGGTGCGAAGGAGTATTGTGCGGCCCCTTTGCTGTACCCCGGGGCGAGCCTCTGGCGGGTGGGAGTAGTGCATGATCGGTGTCGTCGTGGTGTCCCACGGCCGTCTGGCGGATGAATTCATCGCCGCGGCCGAGCATGTGCTTGGTCCACAAGAACAAATGCGCGCCGTCGCCATCGGGCCTCGCGATGATATGGAAGAGCGCCGCAGCGATATTATCGACGCGGTGCGCGCGGTCGATAAGGGCGATGGCGTCGTCATCGTCACCGACATGTTCGGCGGCACGCCCTCCAACCTCGCCATTTCGGTGATCAATCAGGTCAAGACCGAAGTGATCGCCGGGGTGAACCTACCAATGCTGATCAAGCTGGCCGAGGTGCGCGATCGCCTGAGTTTGCCGGAGGCGGCGCTGGCGGCGCAGGAAGCGGGCCGGCGCTATATCCGCGTCGCTTCGGTGGAACTGGCCGGCGACGCGGTTTAGCCGGTGATAACCAAGCGCACGCTTACCATAACCAACCAGCGCGGCCTGCATGCACGGGCCTCGCGCAAGCTGGCGGAATTGGCGCTAGGCTATGACGACACGCGCATCGTCGTGCGCCGCGAGGATGACGAAGCCGATGCGCGCTCGCTGATGGATTTGATGATGCTGGGCGCGGGGCTGGGCATGGACATCGAAGTCGAAGCCCGCGGTCCGGAAGCTGAAGTCGCCCTCGCCGCTATCGAAGCGCTGCTGGCGGATAAGTTCGGCGAAGGGGAGTAGTGCAACACGCGTGGCGATTTGGAGCGCGGGGCTTCCAGCCCCGCTTGGCGCCGGCGGTGAAGATGCGGGGCCGGAGGCCCCGCGCTCCAACTTGCAACGGGCGGCGCTTTACGTCGCCGCTTCCAAAAATCCCAGGCGCGGTGTTGCGGTGCAGCACGCCTGGCGCGTGCAAGGGCTCTGATTCTGTGGGAGATTCTGCTTGGTTGGCGGCAATCATAAGCTGTCCGGAGGAAACCATCCATGAATCTCACTCAAATTGGCGAGGCGCTTCGCCTCTACGCCCCTGACGTCATCATCGCGCTGGCCATCCTGCTGGTGGCGCATTTCGCCGCCAAGGCGGTCAAATGGGCGATCGCCAAGGGGGTGGACCGGGTCCCGTTCCTGTCGCGCCGCGACAGCGCCAAGGGCGGGGAAAAGCCGGCCATCGATGTCGGCGAGCGGGTCGGCGAGGTCGGTTATTGGGTGGTGTGGCTGATCGGCTTGATTGCGGCGCTGGATCAATTGAAGGACGCCGTGCCAGGTCTGGCGCGCATCACCGTGCCGCTCAATGCCTTGGTGCAGGGCTTCATCGATTATGTGCCCGACGTGGTCGGCGCGGCGTTGATCTTTTTCATCGGCTTTGTCATCGCCACCATCGCCCGGCGCATGGTTGAGGCCGCCGCCGAAGCCGCCGAAATCGATCGCCGCCTGATCGACGCGGGGCTCACGCATTTGCCGCGCGGGCCGGGCCTGGCGCGCCTGCTGGGCGTGCTGGTGTTCACGCTGATCATTATCCCGGTCTCTATTCAGGCGCTGGAAACCCTGAATATCAGCGCTATTTCGGGTCCCGCCACCACCATGCTGCAGGGCATATTCGCGGTCATTCCCGACGTGCTGGGCGCGGGGCTGATCATATTCATCGCCTACCTTATCGGCCGCTGGATCGCGCTGCTGACGGAGGAGGGCCTGCGCTCGATCGGCTTTGACGACATCATCGCGCTCCATCGGCCAAAACGAAGCGGTTCGCGCCGGCATGGAGAAGATGGACCCAACGCCGGGCGTCGATACCGTGAACCTGAAGGATTTCCCGCCCTCGCGCATGGTCGGCGTCACGGTGCTGATCGGCATCATCCTGGTGGCGAGCGTGCAAGCGGCCAGCGCGCTGCATTTCGCAGAGACCGCCGACATGCTGCAAAACGTATTGTCGTTGGCGACGCGGGTGTTGTTCGGGGCGGTGATCATCGCCCTTGGCGTGCTGCTGGCCAACATCATGGCGGCGGCGGCGGCGCGCGGCGACCAGGCCAGCGGCGAGATCATGGCCGTGTTCGTGCGCTGGGGCGTCATTGCGCTGGCGGCGGCGGTCGGGCTCTCGTTCATGGGCCTGGCCAACAACATCATCGCGCTGGCGTTCGGACTGATCCTGGGCGCGGTGGCGGTAGCGGTGGCCATCGCCTTCGGAATCGGCGGGCGCGAGGCGGCCAAGAAGCTGCTGGAGCGCTGGATGGCGTAAAAGGCGTAAAGTTTTGAGGGTAATTGGCCGCCGGGCGGGAACGCTCGGCGGTTTTTTTTGACCAGCCCAGCGACGGCATATAAAGATATCTTTATATCCTTATTGCTAGCCCGCGCTCGGCCTGCTAGGAGGGCGAACCTCAATCCCGCTGGAGCGCGTACATGGCCAATAATTCCGATTTCCTGGTGAAAGACCTTTCCCTCGCCGCCTATGGCCGCAAGGAAATCGAGATCGCCGAGACCGAAATGCCCGGCCTGATGGCGGTGCGCGAGGAATTTGGGCCGAGCGCAGCCCCTGAAAGGCGCGCGCATCGCCGGCTCGCTGCACATGACCATCCAGACCGCGGTGCTGATTGAGACGCTGCAGGCGCTCGGCGCCGATGTGCGCTGGGCCTCGTGCAATATCTTCTCCACCCAAGATCACGCCGCCGCCGCCATCGCCGCCAAGGGCACGCCAGTGTTCGCGGTCAAGGGCGAGACACTGGCCGAGTACTGGGATTATTCGCACCGCATCTTCGAATGGAGCGATGGCGGCTACCCCAATCTCATTCTCGATGACGGCGGCGACGCCACTTTGCTGTGCGTGCTCGGGCCCAAGGCCGAGCAGGATGCGGATTTCCTCGAACATCATTCCAACGAGGAAGAAGAAGCGCTGTTCGCCACCATGAAGCGCTATCTGAAACAAAAGCCCGGCTTCTACGAAGCCATCCGCGCCTCGATCAAGGGCGTGTCGGAAGAAACCACCACCGGCGTACATAGATTGTACCAGATGGCCGCGAAGGGCGAATTGCCGTTCGCCGCCATCAACGTCAATGACAGCGTCACCAAGTCAAAATTCGACAATCTCTATGGCTGCCGCGAAAGCCTGGTCGACGCTATTCGCCGCGCCACCGATGTGATGCTGGCCGGCAAAGTCGCGGTGGTGTGCGGTTATGGCGATGTCGGCAAGGGTTCGGCGGCGAGCTTGCGCCAAGGCGGGGCGCGCGTGATCGTCACCGAAATCGATCCGATCTGCGCGCTGCAGGCGGCGATGGAAGGCTATGAAGTGCGCACGCTGGAAGATGTCGCCGCCAGCGCCGATATTTTCGTCACCGCTACCGGCAACAAGGACGTGCTGCGGCTCGAACACATGCGGGCGATGAAGAACAATTCCATCGTCTGCAATATCGGCCACTTCGATTCGGAAATTCAGATTTCTTCACTGCGCAATTTCAAGTGGGACGAAATCAAGCCGCAAGTGCATCATGTCGAATTTCCCGACGGCAAGAAGATCATCGTGCTCAGCGAAGGGCGCCTCGTAAATCTCGGCAACGCCACCGGCCATCCGAGCTTCGTAATGAGCGCCAGCTTCACCAACCAAGTGCTGGCGCAGATCGAGCTTTGGACCAATGCCAAGGCGTACAAGAACCAAGTCTACACGCTGCCCAAGCATCTCGACGAAAAAGTCGCGCGCCTGCACCTCGCCAAACTCGGCGTGCGCCTGACCCAGCTTTCGCCCGAGCAAGCCCACTACATCAACGTGCCCGCCGCAGGCCCGTTCAAGCCGGACCATTATCGCTATTGAGCGGAGAACATCGCCAGCACGACCTACTTCTCCCCCTGCAAGGGGGAGATTGAGAGGGGGTCGGCGCGACGATTGAAAAACGCACGCGCCCGCTTGCGACAAAACCTCGGCGCCGGACCCCCTCCCAGCCTCCCCGTTGAAGGGGAGGAGCGGGTTGCGCCACGCTCGCAGGTTGGAGCGCGGGGCCTTCGGCCTCGCAGACTTCAAGCGCTGCGCCAGGCGGGGCTGAAGCCCCGCGCTCCCAAAATCACATCCTGCTGTTCGTGGCGGCTGCGCGTGGCGCAAATCATGCTAGAGGCTGGCCACGTGGAGCATTTCATGCGCGCTGGCTCTGTTGCTGATTTTAACCATGGTGTTCGCGCCGCTCGCGCTGGCGCAAACGCGGGTGCTGAGCGTTGAGAACGCCTGGATCATGATTCCGCCGCCTGGCGCCAGCGAGGCCGCCGCGTACGTCACCATCCGCGCCGGTTCCGCCGCCGATCGTTTGCTCGGCGTTTCCTGCGATTGCGCGGCGCGCGCGGATTTGCATGAGATGTCGATGAACGGCGCGGTGATGAGCATGCGGGCGTTGCGCTATGGTGTGGCGACGGACGCGAACGAAACGCTCGCGTTCGGGCCGCACGGCATTCACATCATGCTGGTTGGGCTGAGCGCGCCGTTGACCGAAGGCCAAAGCGTGCCGTTGCGGCTCAGTTTTCGCGATGCCGGCGCGGTAACCGTCACCGCCATCGTGCGCCGGCGCTAAGCGGTTGGAGCGCGGGGCCTCCGGCCCCGCAAACAACAAGCGCCGCGCCAAGCGGGGCCGGAGGCCCCGCGCTCCAACCTGTAATCGTCGCAGCAAGGCTTTGACAACTCGCGCTCGCGCGCTAGTCAGCGTGCGTTGCAGCGGAGCGAACATGTCACAAATTTTTGATCGGCGGTTTTTGTTGGTGGGCGGGGCGATCGTTTCGGTTGCGGCGGCGGGTGAAGCGGCGGCGCAAAATTGGTGGCCGTTTGGCCGGCGCGACGCAGCGCAAAACACGCAAACCGCACAAAACGCGCCCCCGCCAATCCGCACGCGGGCCATCACGGCGCGCCAGTCGGCAAACTCAGCGCTGGGCGAAGGCGAGGCGGCGGTCGTGCACGCGCTGCTGCATTGTGATCGCGCGGGCGAAGCCTGCCTCACCCATTGCCTGGCGCTGCTCGCCGCCGGCGATGCGTCGATGGCGGCATGCGCGCGCGGCGTACGCGAAATGCTGGCCGTATGCGGAGCGACGCGCACCTTAATGCAAAGCCAAAGCGCGCTCGCGGCCGCGCAGCTTGCGGTATGCCGCAACGCGTGCGCCGCCTGCCGCGCCGCGTGTCAGCCCCACGCCGCACACCATGCCGAGTGCGGCGCGTGCGCGCAATCGTGCGCCGAAACCATCGCCGCGATTGATGCGTTGCTGAGCTAACGCGCGTTTCGCAGCAATTGAATCGCATCCCCACCCATCCCCGGAAACGACGAAGTCGTTGTCCGGGGCCCATAAACGCCAACGGATTGTGTCTATGGGTCCCGGACTTGCGCTTTCGCGCAATCCGGGAATGGGTGAAGGGCGGGTCGCGCTTTAGGAATCAATTACTCACACACGGCGACCGCGACCGCGCGCGCATTGCGCTTGTCGTAAAGGCGAGGCACAGGTATTTTGTCGACGCGGAGAGAGGTCGTATTTCATGCTGGTTTGGGCGACGCGTACGGTTTCGGCGCTGACCTTGCGCGGCTTGTTCTATGGCGGGCTGTTTCTGCTTGTCGTGACCTTGCATGTGGCTTTGACCGCCGGCTTGCGGGCGCAAGGTTTGGGTGGCGGCGCAGCGTTGTTTGTGTCCGGTGCGGCGGTGTTGGCGCTGGTGTTGGCTTTGGTCAACGCGGCTGATTTTGTTGCCGAGAAACGCGCCGCCGGCCGCGAGCTTGAGCGCATGCGGCAAGGCTTGCCCGGGGGGCCGTGCTGCGTGATCTGGCGCGGCGTCGCTGGCGAAGGCGACATGCCTTGGCAAGTCGCGGGCGGGGCGCTGCGAGCGCGTTATCCCAAGCTGGCGCGGCGGCTCGGGGTTGAGGGCGTGGCCCTGGTGGAGTTCGAGATCAGCGCGCTAGGCGCGGCCAAGAATGTGCATTGCGTCTATGCATGGCCATCCCCGGTGTTTTTCGAGGCCGCGCAAGAAGCGTTGACGCACGCGAAATTCGTCGCCATCGCTGACGCGCCGGTTCGCTACGGCGCAAGTTACCGCATTCCGTTTGTGTTCCGTATCGCCGGCGCGGCGCGCATCGAAGACGCGGGCCATCGCGCCTTACCTCTGCGCCCGACGCTGCAAGCGGCGCAACAAGTCGTCGAAAAACTGCGCCGCAGCGCTTAGGGGCAAACAATTTAGGGCGGTTTCCGATCAAAAAAATACCACCCATTCCCGGGGCGTTGCGAAGCAACGAGCCCGGGACACATAAACACGATGGGTTGGTGTCTATGGGCGCCGGACAACGACTTCGTCGTTTCCGGGGATGGGTGATCCAGCGATTAAGCTGAACGCACCACGGTTTAGTTTCTTAACTTAACCCGCCATCAATCAATTTAAGCTGTTGTTAACGCTTCTTTTGAGCATCGGCGTTTCCTTCAGGCGCTGGCTGCGAGAGGATGGGCGCAGGGTGCTTGGCGATTCGTTTCGCCGCTGGATTTACGGGGTCGGCATTGGAGAGCGCTACCGCAAGCCTGCTTGTCGCGGCCGGATCGGCGGCGATCGCGATCGCCGCGCTTTTGTGGGCGCTGCGCGTGACCGACGGCGCGCGCGGCGGCGTTGAAGTTTGGAAACAGCGCGCGCGCGAGCTTGAGGATAAAGTTTCCTGGGCCGACGCCATTTTCGGCGCGCACCCGGGCGTGGTGCTGATCTGGGAAGAGACTCTGAGCGGCCGCGGCGACAGCGATTGGGGCAAGCCGAGAATTTACGGCTCGCCGCTGGCGCTGGCGAGCTTGCTGCGCTTCTCCGACGGCGCGGTAGCAGCCGAACCGGCGGTGCGCATCCTGCAGGGCCTCGCCTTGTTTGACGCCATTGACGCAACCGGCGGGGTCACCCGGCTCACTCCGGCTTTGGCGCGGCTGCGCCGCGAGGGCACGCCGTTTTCGCTCAAGGTCTCAACTCCCGACGGCGTGTTCGTTGAAGTCGATGGCCGCACCGCTGGCGCGCGCGCCGTGGTGTGGGTGCTCGACGCCGGCGTGCGCGGGGTCGAGGAGGGCGGCGCGCGCGGACGCATCGAGGGCGGCCGCGAGATCATCGCCCGCGACCCGGCGGCGTTCCTGGAAATGTGGAACGACGCGCCGTTCATGGCCTGGCGGGTGAACGGCGCGCTGAAGCTCGAATGGGCCAATCCAGATTATGTCGCCGCGCTTGAAGCCAAATCGCTGGACCAGGCGCTCGCCCGCAATTTGCAGCTCGACAATGCCGCGGTCGAGCTTGCGCGCAAGGCGATCGAAACCGGCGAACCGGCCGAGGAAACGCGCTCGGCGGTGGTGCGCGGCCAATTGCGTACGTTGAGCCTTCGCATGAGCCCGGTGGCGGGCGGCGCGGCGGGCCTCGCCGTCGATGTCACCGATGTGGAGGCCGCGCGCGAGCAATTGTCCAAACAGCAGCGCGCGCACGATGAAACGTTGGACCATCTGGCCGAGGGCGTCGCCGTGTTCGACGCGCAAAAGCGGTTGGTTTTCCACAATAGCGCCTTCGAACAATTGTGGGAGCTCGACCCGGCGTTCCTGCAGGAGCGCCCGGTGCACGCGGCGTGGCTCGATTATCTGAAGGAGAAGCGCAAGCTGCCCGCGCACGCCAATTACGCCGAATGGCGCGCCGGCGAACTCGCGCTCTATCAGGAGGTCGCCGAATTGCCGCAGGATCTGTGGGTGCTGCCCGATGGGCGCATGCTGCGGATCGCGCGCCAGCGCCATCCGGGCGGGGGCTTGCTGCTGATTTTCTCCGACATCACCAACGAAGTGTCGCTTCGGAGCCAGTACGATGCGCTGCTGCAAACCCAGAAGGCCGCGCTCGACAAATTGCATGAAGGTATCGTCGTGTTCGGCCTGGATGGGCGGTTGAAATTATGCAACGCCGCGTTCGCGGCGATGTGGAAACTGGCCCCCGAAGCGCTCGAAGCCGACATGGGTTTTGACCGCGTGGTCGCCGCTTGCGAGCCGATGTTTCATGACCGCGCGATCTGGGCGCAGGTGCGCGCCCGCATCACCGATCCGTCGCCGGAAGCGCGCACCGAATATCGCGGCGAGATGTTCCGTTCCGACGAGAGCATGCTGAAATTCCTCACTCGCCCGCTGCCCGATGGCGCAACCTTGGTGGCGTTCCAGGACATCACCGCCGACCGCCGCGTGGAAGACGCGCTGCGCGAGCGGGCCGAGGCGTTCGAGGCGGCCGATAAGCTGAAAGGCCAATTCGTCGAAAACGTTTCCTACCAATTGCGCAATCCGCTGCAGGCCATCCAGGGCAATGCGGAAATGTTGCAGCAAAGGATTTTCGGGCCGCTCAACGATCGCCAGCTCGAACAGGTCGATGCGATCATCGAGGCGTCAGGCAGTCTGTCGAAATTGATCGACAATATTCTCGACGTGGCCATGGTCGAGGCCGGCAATGTACAACTCGATCTCGGCCCGGTCGACATCCACGCCACCATAACCGAGAGCGTGCAGATGGCGGCGTCGAAGGCCAGCGACACCGAAGTGCCGATCCGCGTCAAGTGCGATCCCAGGATCGGCGAGATTCACGCCGACGGCAAACGCATCACCCAGGTGATCGTCAATCTGCTCGCCAATGCGCTGCGCCACACCGAGCGCGGCGACACCATCACCGTCTCCGCCGAGCGGCTCGACGGCGTCGTGCGACTTTCTGTACAAGACACCGGCAAGGGCATGGGCTTTGACGCGCAGGCGCGGGCGTTCGACAGTTTCGAATCCGGCGATCGCCGCGGCGCCGGCTTGGGCTTGGCGCTGGTGCGTTCGTTCGTGGAAATGCACGGCGGCTGGGTGGCGCTGGCGAGCGAACCGGGGCGCGGGGTCACCGTCACCTGCCACCTGCCGGCGATCGCCCCGTCAGCGGCGCAGCGCGTGGCCTAACGCGCCTGGCCCCCATGTCCGTCAGCCACACCCGCACCAATTTGCAGAACTTGACTCACACGACCGACGCGCACGACCGACGCTTGCCCTGCGCCGTCCATGCCCCTATACCCCGCGCTCACTTCGCATGCGGGAGCGGCGGGGCGGTCTGAAAGCGGCCGTTCCTCCATCCGGTCCTAGGAAAATAATCCTAGGTCTTTCCCGCAGCGGCAAACCGGAAAAGGAACGACACATGGCGCTGCCAGATTTCAGCATGCGTCAGCTTTTGGAAGCTGGCGCGCATTTCGGACACCAGACCCACCGTTGGAACCCAAAGATGGATCGTTTCATCTTTGGCGAGAAGTCCAATATCCATATTCTCGACCTGTCGCAGACGGTGCCGCTGTTGCACCAAGCGCTGCTGAAGGTGCGCGAGGTCGCCGCCGCTGGCGGGCGCGTGCTGTTTGTCGGCACCAAACGCCAGGCCGCCGATCACATCAAAGCCTCGGCGCAGCGCTGCGCGCAATATTTTGTCAATTCCCGCTGGCTCGGCGGCACCATGACCAATTGGCAGACGGTGTCGAAGTCGATCGCGCGCCTGCGCGAACTCGACGCCATCATTGCTGGCGGCGGCGTGGGCCTGACCAAGCGCGAAGTCTTAAGCCTCACGCGCGAACGCGATAAGCTCGACCGCTCGCTCGGCGGCATCGCCTCCATGGGCGGGGTGCCCGACATCATGTTCGTGATCGACACCAACAAGGAATCCATCGCCATCAAGGAAGCCCGAAAGCTCGGCATTCCAGTTGTGGCGGTGGTGGATTCCAATTGCGATCCGGATGAGGTCACCTATCCGATCCCGGCCAATGACGATGCGGCGCGCGCGATCCAACTTTATTGCGATCTGATCGCCGATTCCGTGCTCGATGGCCTCACCGAGGCGCAGGTGCGCGGCGGCGTCGATATTGGCGCTTCCTCGCGTCCGCCGGCGGAACCGGCGCTGCGCGAGCCGGCGCCTCATGTGCCGACCGAAAGCCCGATGGATGGGCCGACCGGGCGCGAATTACTGATTTTACCGAGGAGTTGAGAACATGGCGGAAATCACCGCTGCGCTGGTCAAGGATCTGCGCGAAAAAACCGGCGTCGGCATGATGGATTGCAAGAAGGCCTTGACTGAAACCAAGGGCGACGTCGAAGCCGCGGTCGATTGGCTGCGCGCCAAGGGCATTTCCAAGGCGGCGAAGAAAGCCGAACGCGCCGCCGCGGAAGGCATCGTCGCTGCCGCCGTGTCCGGCGCCAAGGGCGCGGTGATCGAGCTTAATTCTGAAACCGATTTCGTCGCCCGCAACGGCGACTTCCAGAAGGCGGCGTCTGCGTTTTCCAAGCTGGCGCTCGATGCCGAGAGCCACGAAAAACTGTTGGCGGCGGATGCTGGCGGCGCCAGCGTCGCCGACAAGGTCACCGCGCTGATCGGCACGATTGGCGAGAATATTATGCTGCGTCGCTCGGCGCGGCTGTCGGTGAGCCAGGGCGTGATCGCCACTTATGTCCACGCCAAAGTGGAGGGCGCGGACAATCTTGGCCGCATCGGCGTGCTGGTGGCGGTGGAATCGGCTGGCGACAAGGCGGCGCTCGAAAGCATTGGCAAGAAGGTGGCGATGCATATCGCCTCCGCCAGCCCGCTGGCGCTGACCGAATGCTGAAATTCCCGCCGATCGGGTGTCGCGCGAGAAAACCGTGCTGCTCGAACAGATCAAGGAAGACCCGAAAGCCCAGGGCAAGCCGCAGCAAGTGCTGGACAAAATGCTTGAAGGCCGGATGCGGAAATTTTTCGAAGAATCGGTGCTGCTGAAGCAGGCGTTTGTGCTCAACCCGGATCAAACCGTTGAGGCTGCGGTCGCCGAGGCCGGCAAAGCCGCCGGCGCGCCGATCGCCATCAAGGGCTTCGTGCGCTTTGCCGTCGGCGAGGGTGTGGAAAAAAAGACCGGTGATTTCGCCGCCGAAGTGGCGGCGATGACCAAGAAGGACGACGACTAAATACACGACCCATCCCCGGGGAGGCGCAAGTGGCGAGCCCGGGGCCCGTAAACTCTGCCGTTTGTGTTATGCCCGCTGAATGCTGCGCATCACCCGGGATGGGTGGTGGTTTTAAGCCGTGTGGTTCAACCCCGCCCTTACCCTTTGCTCTGGGGCCGTGCGGCGCTATGGTGAGTCCTTATGAGCCTGGCTGAAGCAAACCGCCCCGCGCCCGCGCGCGCCTATACGCGCGTGCTGTTGAAAATTTCCGGCGAGGCCCTGATGGGGGAGGGCCAGTACGGCATCGACATTGGCGTCTGCGAGCGCATTGCCCAGGAAGTGCTGGCGGCGGTCGGCGGCGGGGTGGAGATGTGCCTAGTCATCGGCGGCGGCAATATCTTCCGCGGCGTCCAGGGCGCCGCCAAGGGCATGGAGCGGGCTACCGCTGATTACATGGGCATGCTGGCGACGGTGATGAACGCGCTCGCCATGCAGAATGCGATCGAGACCGCGGGCGGGCGGGCGCGCGTTGTCTCCGCCATCCCGATGACCACCGTGTGCGAGCCTTACATCCGCCGCCGCGCCATACGGCATATGGAGAAAGGCCGCGTCGTCATTTTCGCCGCCGGCACTGGCAACCCGTTTTTCACCACCGACACCGCCGCGGCGCTGCGCGCGGCTGAGATGGGGTGCGACGCGCTGTTCAAGGGCACGCAGGTCGACGGCGTCTATTCCGCCGACCCCAAGACGGACGCAAGCGCCACCCGCTATGACCGGCTGAGTTACCACGAAGTGCTGGCGCGCGACCTGAAAGTGATGGACGCGACGGCGATCTCGCTGATGCGCGAGAATTCTATTCCGATCGTGGTGTTTTCCATCCAGGAGCGCGGCGGCTTGGCCGATGTGCTCGCCGGCCGGGGAATTTGCACCACCATCGCCGACTAAATTTCAAAGGGGAGACAAGCCATGGCTGCAAACGCGCCCTTCAAGCTTGACGATATCAAAAAGCGCATGGACGGCGCGCTAACGGCGCTCGCGCACGAGTTCGGTGGCTTGCGCACTGGCCGCGCCTCGCCATCGCTGCTCGACCCGATCACGGTTGACGCGTACGGCGCGGTTTCGCCGCTGATCCAGGTGGCGAGCGTCACCGTGCCGGAGCCGCGGATGATTTCCGTGCAAGTGTGGGACAAGGCTATTGTCTCCGCGGTCGACAAAGCGATCCGTTCCGCCAATCTTGGCCTCAATCCGATCGTCGATGGTCAGACTTTGCGCATTCCCATTCCCCCGCTCACCGGCGAGCGGCGCGCCGAGCTGGCAAAGGTCGCCGGCAAATACGCGGAAGCGGCGCGCATCGCCGTGCGCAATGTCCGGCGCGACGCCATGGACCATCTGAAAAAGCTCGAGAAAGACCACGCCATCAGCCAGGACGAGCATAAGAAACTCGGCGAAGACGTGCAAAAAGCCACCGACGACCACGTCAAGAAAATCGACGAAGCGGTGCGCCACAAGGAAGAAGAGATCATGCAGGTCTAGCTCGCCTAAACGCGACCAAGCGCGGCGGTTTTGCGACCGGGCATGTCGTCTGCGATGGCGAAGTGTAATAGTGTTTGACCATGCGCCTAGCGATTTCCTGCCTGCTCGCGATGGCTCTGCTTGCTTGCACGCAAGCGGAGACGCCGGCGCCGATTGCAGGCGAGCCGGGGCTGTTGCTCGGCGAGTTTCGCGCGGCTTCCGATACGGCCCGCCAGCTCACCGGCGATGTCGCCATCGAACGCGGCGGCCTGGTGTTTACGAAGGGCGTCGTGCTCTACACGCGCGGCCTCGAGGGGCGCCGCGGCTACGATCTGGTCGCGCGCGATGGCGACACTTACGCCGCACTTGCCGTTGGCGCCGGAGAAATGATTGTGGATTTACGCCGCGTGGTTGAACAAACGCTTGCCCCTGGCGCGCGTGGCCTGTGCGGAGACGAGGCGCCGCGTTACCTGGCGCTTGGCTATGAGGCGCGCGCCGCGAGCGTCACCATGATGGTGTTCGCGGGCGAGGAGGCGCCTGGCCCAAACGCCACCCAAAGCCGGCTCTGCGGCGCTTTCGCCTATGTAGCGCCAGACGGCGCGCGCACCCGACAAGGCGTGTTGCTGCAGTAAGTATGGCGACGACGGAAAACGACCGCGCGCGTCGCATGGACGCGCGCGGCCGAATGCCTGAACTGGCGCTACCCCTTCACGCACACCACCTGCTTCAGCGTATGCACGATCTCCACCAGATCGGCCTGCGCTGCCATGACCGCGTCGATGTCCTTGTAGGCCATCGGCGTTTCGTCAATCACGCCGGCATCCTTGCGGCACTCGACGCCTTGGGTGGCGGCCACGTGATCCTCGAGCTGAAGCGGCGCTTGGCTTCGGTGCGGCTCATCGCGCGGCCCGCCCCGTGCGAGCAGGTGCAGAACGAATCCGCATTGCCGCGCCCCGCACGATGAAGCTCTTTGCGCCCATCGAGCCGGGGATGATGCCAAGCTCGCCCGCGCCCGCGCGCACCGCGCCCTTGCGGGTCACGTACACGTCGGCGCCGAAATGATGCTCGCGCGCCACGTAATTGTGGTGGCAGTTCACGGCATGCTTGGCGAGCTGGAACGGCCTCAGGTGCTCACGCAGCGCCATCAGCACTCGGTTCATCATCACTTCGCGATTGGCGCGGGCATAATCTTGCGCCCAGCCGACCGCTTCGACATAATCGTCGAACAAGGGCTCGCCTTCCATGAAGAAGGCGAGGTTCTTGTCGGGCACTTGATAGCCAAGCTCGCGACGCGCGAGTTCTTCGCGCGCGCGTTCGATGAAGTACGTGCCGATCAGATTGCCCGGTGCCGCGCGAGCCAGAATGCAGCATCACCCACACACATCGCGCTCATCGAGGCAAAGCTCGATGAAATGGTTGCCGCCGCCGAGCGTGCCCAATTGCTTCGTTGCCTTGTGGCCGACGACCTTCGGGTGCTTGGCGAGCACGGCTTTCCAGCCGCTCCATCAGGCCGCGTCCTTAAGCGCGCTATTCACCGCGGCCGGCGCATCCTTGAAATCGCCGCCCGGACCATTGCCGACGGGCACTTTGCGCTCGATTTCGCTGCGCAATTGCGGCAAGCGAATCCGGCAAATCCTCGGCGCGAAGCGATGTCTCCACCGCCATCATGCCGCAACCGATATCGACGCCGACTGCGGCCGGAATGATCGCGCCCTTGGTCGGGATCACCGAGCCGACGGTGGCGCCGATGCCGAAATGCACGTCGGGCATCACCGCGATGTGGCTATGGATGAACGGCAGCGAAGCGACGTTTCGCAATTGCTCGGCCGCGGCGTGCTCCACCGGCACGCCGCGCACCCAGGCTTTGATCGGCACGGCCGCGCCTTCGATTTTTTCGTAACCGGACATGACCGGTGCTCCTTGTTTTAAGCCCAAATCCTTGGCCTCGGAGCGCAAACGAAGAACCCCTCCGAGGCCTGCGCCTGGAGGGGTTCTTCATGCTCCAACTGGTCCGAAGACGTCAGCGCCCAGAAACCCTCCACGCACGCGCGCATGCTTGCTCGCCGCGATAAGCGACGGGCGTTGGCATGCTGCACTCGAGTTTGCGTAGGCGGTTCATGACTTCCTCGAACGGCGGCGCTGATAACACAAGCGCGGCGCGATTGCACGCTTTATATTTCACGCAGCGTTTGCTGTTGCGCGCCCTTCACATATCCCGCGCCAAATCATCGTCCTCTTCCGCGGGCAGGCCGATGCCTTGCTCCACCAGCGCGGCCCAGGCGTCCTTCGGCGCTTTCGGCGAAGCGGAAGAGCGTCGAGATCGGCGGCTTCGACCATGCCGTGCTCGACCAGCTTTCGAAATTGATCACCGAACGCCAATAGGCTTCGTCGAACAGCACGATCGGGATGAGTGCGCGCTTTCTTGGTTTGGCGCAGCGTCAGGATTTCGAACAATTCGTCGAGCGTGCCGAAGCCGCCGGGAAACACGACGAGCGCTTGCGCGCGCATCGCCAGGTGCATCTTGCGCATGGCGAAATAGTGGAACTTGAAGGTGAGCTCCGGCGTCGTGTACGCGTTGGGTTCTTGCTCGTGGGGCAGCATGATGTTGAAGCCGATGGTCGGCGCGCCGGCGTCGCGCGCGCCGCGATTGGCCGCTTCCATCGCGCCGGGCCCGCCGCCGGTGGCGATGACATTGCAATGCGGCTCGCCCTCGGCGTTGACGGCGCCGCCGCGTTGAGCGAAGCGAGCGTGCCGAACTTGCGCGCCTCGCCATACCAGTGCGCCTGCCGCCCCGGCCCGTTCTCGCGCACGCGCGCCGGCCGAACACGACGATGGTGGATTTGATGTTCGCCGCGCTGCAGCGCACGGTCGGCTTTCTCGTACTCCAGCAGAAACCGCACGCCGCGCATTCGCCGATAGCAGGAAATCGTGATCCAGCGCCGCGAGGCGAAAGGAGGGGGAGGCGTGTTGCTGAGTTGGTCTGATCGGCCATGGTGTATCCCTTCTCTCATTCCGGGGACGACGAAGGCCGAGCCCGGAACCCAGGGGCAACGCACGCTGCTCTAGATCCCCTGGGTCTCCGGAGCTGCGCTGCGCGCGCCTCGGAATGGGACGAAGTGCATGATGCTATTGCATGTACGAATTCATGCCCATCCCCCGCCTGCCCCCCGAAGCCGTGAACCGCATCGCCGCGGGCGAGGTGATTGAGCGTCCGGCGGCGGCGGTGAAGGAACTGGTCGAGAACGCGCTCGACGCCGGCGCGCGGCGCGTCGCCGTGCGCATCGAGCGCGGCGGCTTGGGGCTGATTTCGGTCGAGGATGATGGCGGCGGCATTCGCGCGCGACGAACTTGCGCTGGCGGTGGAGCGCCACGCCACCTCGAAGCTGGTCGCCAGCGCTGGCGGCGACGTCGATCTGCTCAACATCCACACCATGGGCTTTCGCGGCGAAGCGCTGCCGTGGATCGGCGCAGTGGCGCGGCTGGCGATCATTTCGAAGGCGCGCGGCGCTGAGCGATGCTTGGCGCATCGAGGTTGAGGGTGGGGCGCTGTCATCGCGCGAAGCCCGCGGCCTGGGCTGCGCTGTGCGAAAGCGGCACGCGCGTCGAAGTGCGCGATCTTTTTTTCGCCACGCCGGCGCGGCTCAAATTCATGAAGTCCGAGCGCGCCGAGATGATGGCGGTGTCGGACGTGGTCAAGCGCCTGGCGATGGCGCGGCCCGATGTGGCGTTTTCGTTGGAGCATGAAGGGCGCGCGTCGCTTGCGCTTGAGCGCGGAAGCCGATCCGGAGAACGAAGGCCGCCGCGCGCGGCTGGCGGCCAT
Source organism: uncultured Alphaproteobacteria bacterium (assembly GCA_963732745.1). Taxonomy (GTDB): domain Bacteria; phylum Pseudomonadota; class Alphaproteobacteria; order Caulobacterales; family Aquidulcibacteraceae; genus Vitreimonas. The sequence goes on from CAVTAT010000014.1 coordinate 145,091, forward strand.
ACTCGGCGCCGATTCGCGCCCAATTGCATCGCGCTCGATCAGATGCGCGGCGAGGTGCGCCTGTCGGGTTTTGCCGGCCTGCCGACGTTTCATCGCGGCACGCGCGAGCATCAGCATTTGTTCGTCAACGGCCGGCCGGTGAAGGATAAGCTGATCGTCGGCGCGGTGCGCGCGGCGTATCAGGATTTGCTGGCGCGCGATCGCCATCCGGTTGCGGCGCTGTTTCTCGATCTGCCGCCGAGCGAAGTCGATGTGAACGTGCATCCGGCGAAGACGGAAGTGCGCTTCCGCGACGCGGCGCTTGGTGCGCGGGCTGATTGTCGGCGCGCTCAGCCACGCGCTCGCCGGGGCGGGGCATCGGGCTTCGACGACGACAGCGCGCAGCGCGCTTGCGCGGCTTTCGCGCGCATCAAACGCCGCAACCGTCGTGCTGCGGACGTGGGGCGTCGCCGAGGAGAGGCTTGGCGGCGATTTCGTGATGCCGAGCGGGCGGGTGGAACATGGACCGCCAGCGTCCTCGCCGGCCGGCGCGAACACGATGCCGGCGACGACGCCGGCGGTCCAGTAGTGACGACGACGCGCGCTTCTTCCCGCTCGGCGCGGCGCGCGCGCAGATCCACGAGACCTACATCGTCGCGCAAACCGAGGACGGCATTGTCATCGTCGATCAGCACGCCGCGCATGAGCGGCTGGTGTACGAGCGCATGAAGCAGATGCTGGCCAATGGCGGCGTGCGCCGGCAGGGCTTGCTCATCCCCGAAGTGGTTGAGCTCGATCCGCCGAAGCCGAAGCGCTGGCCGCGCGCGCCGACGAACTGGCGCAGCTCGGCCTAGTGATCGAACCGTTCGGGCCGGGCGCTATTCTTGTACGAGAAACCCCGGCGCTACTCGGCCATATCGACGCCGCCGGCTTGCTCAAGGACCTCGCCGACGACATCGCCGAACTCGGCGAAGCGCATGCGCTGAAGGAGCGGCTGGAGGACGTGTGCTCCTCCATGGCGTGCCGCGGCTCGGTGCGCGCCGGACGCAGGCTCACCGGCGAAGAAATGAACGCACTGCTGCGCCACATGGAAGCGACGCCATTCTCCGGCCAATGCAATCACGGTCGGCCGACTTACGTTGAACTGAAGCTGGCCGACATCGAGAAGCTGTTTGGGCGGCGGTGAGGGGCGCACGATGGGGCGCAGGGTGGCGGGTTACGTTTACTATTTCAATAAACATAGCGTCCGTCTGGGGTTAGGTGCAACACGCCGCCCGCCTGGCATAGCCCGCAGCCGCGGGGCGACTTCTGCGCCCCTCATTTTTCCTCACCCAATCCGTTCAGGATGACACGGCCGCTGTCAGGAAATGTCACCGCCAACTCCAATTCACCGCCAACGCTGCGGACGTATTTACGCAGGACCGACAACATCAAGTCGCTGCGTTGCTCCAATTTCGCGACGTAAGGCTGTGTGACGTCGAGCGTTTCAGCCACCTCGACCTGAGTTTTGGCGCGCGCCTTTCGCAATTCCCGCAGCGCCTGATACTTACGCGCGAGCTGGGCGCCGCGCCCTACGACGCGCTTGCGGCGGTTCGGCTCCATCGTGCCGAGCACCGCCTTGAGTGTGCGTTGTTTAGTCATAATCTACTTTCTCCCTTTCAGTCGCTCGAGGTGCGCGGCGAACCGCTCGTCGGCGATCTCTATGAGCCATTTGTAGAAGCGTCTCTGGTGACTTCCGGTTTTGTTGCCCCCGCAGAGCACGAGCGCGCGTCGTTTTGGATCAAAAGGCAAACGCAAACCGCCAAACCGCGCGGCCGACTGAGAAACGAATTTCCTTCATATTGGTGTACGCGGAGCCGCTTAGGGTATCGACGAGTGGCCGACCAAGCAGGGGGCCCATCTGGGCCAGCACGATCAAATGCGCGACAAGCTCGTCCTGCACGCTTCCATCCAGCGCGTCGTATTCTGGCTCGAACTCCGGCGCGTAAATGACTTCCCATTCCGCCACATTTATTATATAACCAAAAAGGAATATGCCGTCAAGGTAATAAAGTGCGCCGCGCAAATTGTGAATGCGCCTTGATTTGAGCGCGATTGTGGCTTTCTCTCTGTTGCCATGGCGCGATAATTGGACGCGCGGAAACATTTGGGGAAATTCAATGCCGCCGATAGTTCGAACTTTTGCCGCGCTCACGCTGCTTTGCCTGGCCGCCGCGCCGGCGTATGCGCAAACCGTCAATCCCGGCGCCGAGGGAACCTATGGCCGGATCAATCTTCGTTCCGGATTTTCGCCCGACCCGCATGCGGTGACGGTCAATGCTGGCGGTCCGGTGGATGCAAGCACGCTGGGCGATGAGTGCAGGGGTAACATCGCCCGCAACCCCGATTTCAGTTTGAGATATCGCCCGGGCGAGTTGCCGCTGATCATATCGGCGACGTCCGACGCCGATACCACAATTGTGGTGCGCGCGCCCGATGGCGCTTATCATTGCGACGACGATGGCGCTGGCGCGCTCAATCCGGTGGTGCGCTTCGATGCGCCTGCGCGCGGCCGCTACCAGATCTGGGTCGGCACATTCGGCGCCGATGCTGGCGCCCCAGCGGCGACGCTGAATATTTCCGAAATTGCCGCGCCCAGCGCGAACGCGGAAGCGCGGCCCGATCCGGCGCTTGAGCCGGCGTTCGGCACGGTCAATCTCACTTCCGGCTTCACTCCCGATCCGCACACGATGGGGATCAGCGCCGGCGGCGGCTTCGATGCGTCGGGGCTCGGCGGTGCATGCGTCGGCTGGATCGCGCAGGCCCCGGATTACCGGGTAAATTGGACTGCTGGTTCGGGCGCGCTGCCGCTTTTGTTCTCGGTCGATGCCGGAGCGGACACGACGCTGGTCATCAACGATGCCCAGGGCAATTGGGTTTGCGATGACGATGGCGGGAACAATAACCTCAATCCGGCGATCAATTTCGCCAATCCCAGCTCTGGCCAGTACGATGTCTGGGTCGGCACTTTCTCCAGCGGCGATCTGCAGAAATCGACGCTGCACGTTTCGGAACTGGAAACGCAGTAATACCGAACGATTTCCGGGGCGCGGCACGCGTCCCGGATCTCACCACGTCCCAATGTTTGGCATGCTCACCCACGGCTCGGCCGGCGCCAGCGCGTCGCCCGCTTGCAGCAGCTCGATTGAAATGCCGTCCGACGAGCGCACGAAAGCCATGCGCCCGTCGCGCGGTGGGCGGTTGATCGCAACGCCGCCCTCCATAAGTTTGGTACAAGTCGCGTAGATGTCGGTCACGCGGTAGGCGAGGTGGCCGAAATTGCGTCCGCCTTGATACTCGCGCTCATCCCAATTGTAGGTGAGTTCCACCATCGGCGCCTTGCGCTCGCGCGCAAGTTCGAGATCATCCGGCGCGGCCAAGAAAACCAGAGTGAAGCGGCCCGCCTGGTTTTCGTTGCGGGAAAGCTCGACCAATCCCAATTTGGCGCAGTAAAAATCCAGCGCCGCGCCGAGATCGCCGACCCGAACCATGGTGTGGAGATAACGCATGGGGGTCCTCATTCATCACGTGAGACTTTTAGAGTGCACCAATCCCAGGAGCGATGCGAAACATCGACTTCCGGGGCCCATAAACACAAATTGCTGTATTTATGGGCCCCGGACTTCGCCTACGACGAATCCGGGGATGAGTACGTCACCGAACAGGCGGTTTAGCATCACCCCTGAAACGCGCTGATCATTATTTCGACGCGGCGGTTGCGGGCGCGGTTGCTATCGGTGCTGTTGTCCACGAGCGGTTGGCTTTCGCCGAGGCCGCGAGAGATGACGCGCTCGCGGATGACGCCGCTTTGCAGCAGCACTGTCGATACGTTCATGGCGCGGCGTTCGGACAGTTGCTGATTGTAGGCGTCGTCGCCGACAGAATCCGCGTGGCCCAGCACATCGATGGTGGTTTGCGGATATTCGCCGAGCACGCCGGCGACATCGCGCAGCGTCGGTACGAATTGCGATTTGAGCGCGTCGCGGTTGAAGTCGAAAGTGATGTCGGCGGGGAAGTTGAGCAGGATCTTATCCTGGCTGACGCGGGTGACGCCGACGCCGGTGCCGGCCAGCCGTTCGCGCAGATTGCGCTCGTTCTGATCCATGTAATGGCCGATCGCCGCGCCGCCGAGCGCGCCGATGCCTGCGCCGATGACGGCGTTGCGGCGGTCATCGCCGCCGGCCAGCGTCCCCGCCGCCGCGCCGGCGATGGCGCCGATTATGGCGGCGTTGCCGGTATTGTTGGTGGTGCGCTCGCCGGTGACCGGGTCAAGCGTGGTGCAACCGGCGGCAAGCATGAGCGCGGCGGCGCCGGCGAAGAATTTGCGATTCATAAAGTCCCTCCAAGAACCAAGCCGAGCGGCAGGAAATAGCATGCGCAGCCTGAGCGCCACCTGAACAAACGTCCACGTGGCAGCAAAGGGCTACCGCGCGGCTGCCAGAAAGCGCCCCAATTTTGAGGTCAATACCGCCTCGTCGCCAGTCTCACACTCCCAGAGCGTCAGAATTGCCCAGCCTTGGGCCTTGAGCGCCGCCTGCGCGGCGCGGTCGCGGGCGCGATTGCCGGCGATCTTGCCGGACCAATAGGGGCGGTTGTCCTTTGGCAGGCGCGCGCCGCGTTTGCAGGAATGGCCGTGCCAAAAACAGCCATGTACAAAAATCACTCTACGCAGCGAGGAAAACACCAGGTCCGGCTTTCCCGGCAGGCGCGCGCAATTGAGCCGGTAGCGGCGCGCAAAGCCCAAACGCCGCACCGCCGCGCGCACGATGCGCTCGGGGCCAGTGTCGGCGGATTTCACCGCGCGCATGATGGCGCTGCGTTGACCGGCGGCAAAAACGTCAGACCGCGTCATGCGCTCTTCTTAGCCAGCTCCAGCCCCGCAAGCGGCGCCAACAAATGCGTCGAGAGCCATCGCACCACTGGCACGCACACGCCGTCACCCAGGAGATGAAGCGCCGCTGTCTGGCCCTCTGGCAACGGGTAATGGTCCGGCACACGCCGGGCTCGGAGATGCCTCGCGACGGCGAAAATCCGCCCTCGATCGAGCGCAAGAATCTGACGGCTCGATCCGCCGCCTGGGGGCGACAAAGAAAGATCCCGCCAGGCCGTAAACAATATCGAAGCCCGCGCTTCAAAAGGCGCGCATTGAGGACGCGTCCTTGCCATGCTCGATCGATCGCGTTGGGGTGCGACGAAGGAACCCTCAGCGCCAACTTCGCGTCGCGCCGCTCGCGCAGCTTCCACCCGACGCGCTCGGAATCATCGACTGCCAACTTCGCGCGCGCCGTTCGAGCGCTCACGAGCAAAGGGCTCTCTGCGCCAGCAGCGCCAGAGTTTGCGCCGGGCTGTGCCAAACGGCGCAGTGGGACATCGACGCCGAGCTGGATCGTACCACAGACGAGGCGCGTGTATTTTTTAATAAGGAAAGTAATAGACAAGAGAATCGAGGTGCTGTGAACAATCGGCGGATCGTCGAAGGATGTCGGCAGGGCGAGGCGCGTGTTGCGGAACTGCATTTGGGGGCGGGATCGGCAACGCCACCAGAACAAAACGCTTGCGCACACCGTCTGACAGGCGCGCCGCCGCTTGGCGCAGGGCTGGTCTATGGAAGGGTTCGCTGGGCCCGGCACTGCGGCGAATCAGCCCAGCCGGCGCATGCCGCGCGGCGACAATGAACAAGCGTTGCCGCGATTGCGGCATGAACAATGCGGCGATCGATTTCCAGCGCGCCCGACCTGCCCAGCGCATCCAAGGCATGCGACCAGAGCGGCGAAAGTTCGGCGCGGACGGCGCCGTGAGAACTGAGCAGCCCAGTGACGTTTTCCAGCGCCAGAAACTATAACGAAGCGTATCATTTGACTAGTGGATGGCGTGTTTGTCCCTGTTGTTCGGCATTTAGAGTGACAGTTTGTTTTTGCCAACGCTCTTGCGTCGCAGGGAAGTAATTGGTCGAATTGAATAGCGCACAAGCAACTGAGACGAGCACGTCGATAAAACGCTGACCACACTGAACAGCCTCGCTTGTCAGGAGTTGCTAATTGGTAATTGACTTCGACTATAGAGAACAAGCAGTGCGCAGCCTGACTTCGGAACGCGGCGTGTACGTTTTGTGTGATTTGAACAAAGTGCTTATTTATGTTGGAAAAAGTAACGACGGTATTCGATCAAGGGTACGCAGGTATTTGACGTCAGCTCGTTCCGACATCATCGTTAATCGGTAGATTGATGTCTGGGAGATTGCCTGTGTCATGGCATACCTGACCTAAAGCATAGAGGAGATGACACGTTTAGAAGCAGCATTGTTCCACGAGTTTGACGCAAAGGCGGCGCTCATGAATGGCCAAGCCAAGGCGCTCCATGAGATTATGGAACCCCCAAAAGGCTAGCCAGGAGATAGCGAAAGCGCGGCCCAGCCGCGCCTAGCTCGCAGGCCGGGCGATACGCTGAACTCGTCGACAAATCCTGGCAGGCAGAAACTCATCCCAAGTGGCACGGCGATGCAGGCGCATTTCGCGCGCTAGCAGGTACACTCTATGCTGTGGGGCTGCGATGACCGGAAGCCCAGGCGAGCGCGGCGCCGCTTGGGACGTCCCCGGGGCTAAGCTTCCAAATGTCGCCAATTTGGAGATTTTCGCTGTCGCCAAACACCTTTTGGTAGGCGCGGGCCTTGGCGGGGTCGATGTCGTTGGCGAATGCGCAGGCGAATTCTGGCGCCAATCCAAGGCGCGCGAGCCCTCCGCCTGCGAAAAACTCGAGGAATGGACTGCCGGAATCAGCTTGCATGGGGTTATACTAAAACCCGGGAAGGCTTTGGCGTCCATGACGGACGCTGGCCGGACAGGGGTAAAATCAATGCGGAGCCTGGTCCGCTGTGCGTTTGTCGGCGCGGTTCTGGCGATGGGCGCGCTGGCCGCGTGCCAGCGCGACAATTCCGCGGGAACGGAAACCGCGACCGCGCCGGGCGACGACGAAAACGAAGCCGCGATCGCCGCCGAGCAATTGGTGGCCCTGGGCAGCCCCGCCAGCGCCGAACAACGCACGCTCTACGAGGGGGAATTCCAGGCTTCCGGCGGCCTCGGCGCGCTTGGCGATGACGAAGGCGCCTGGGAGCTGAGCTTGCTTTCCGATTACGCGCAGTTTTCCCGCCCCGGCCTCGGTGAGGACGGCGGCATCACTGGCGCGCGCGAATATCGCGAGCGTGGCATGCGGGTGGTGGCCGGATCGGTCACCATCACCATCACGCATGAAACCTGCGCCGCGAGCGGCGTCGATCTCCCCTACACCGCGCACGTTCTCTACGAAGGGGTCGCCTATCAAGGTTGCGCACGGCGCGGCATAGCGGAAGGGGAACGTCCCACCTGGGCGTCGGTGCTGCCCGAACTCATGCCGGCGATTGACGCTTGTTTGGCGCGCGCCAACGCCGCCCCAGCGCGCGTGACGTTTGCCTCGGAATTGGACGAAGGCGATGTCAGCGTTCGCATTCGCGAAGCCGACGGCACGCGGCGCGAATGCGTGGTCAGCGCTTCGGGATCGATCATTTACGAGCCGCTGTCGGACTTCGACAGCCCCAGCGGCGAAGGCGACCCCGAATTTCAGCGCGGCGCACCCGAACCGCGCGCCCGCGCTGGCCGCGTGGTCGAGCCGGCGCTCGATCGTCAGGGCGTTCAAATAGGCTGGCTGATAAGCCGTTCGCGCTAAATCGCGCTAAAACACCCCCTGCAGCCAGATCCATGCGCCATCCAACGAGCGCAACACATAATGTCCGGCGAGGTAAGCGACGTAGGTTGATACGGCCGCGGCGATGGCGGTCAGCACAAGCAGCAGGCCGTCGCGCTGCAACAGCGCCAGCGCGGTGAGCGCCACGGTCATGCCTGGCGGCCAATTGCCGCCCGGTATCGGCAGGATCAGCACCAGCGCCATGAACAGCGTCTGCACGCCCACATAGATGGTGGCTGGAAAACGCGTCAGCCACGACCAGCGCGGCTTGATCAGATATTCGATCCGCCGCAACACCGGATTGGTCGCCCGGAAGGTGCGCCGCAGCGCCTCGCAACTGACCTGCATCGCCCGCACGCGCTTGGGCAACCACAGCTTATGTCCGCCCAGCACCAATTGGATCGCCGGGGCCAGCATCAGCACGCCAAAAATTGTCGAAATGCCGGGCAGGTTCGGGATGCACATCGGCAGCGCCAGCACCAGCAGCAGCACGCCATTGGCGCGCGCGTCGAGCTGATCGACCAATTCGCCGACGCTGACGCTTTCGCCAGGAAACGCCTCGATCAAATCGTCCAGGAGCGCCGAGGCGGAGCGCCCGGTTTGCGGGTGGGGTGGGGTGGGGGAATCCATGCGGGCGCCCAGCACATGGGGCGCCGGCGGCGATTTGACCAGAGCGCATCGCAATCGTCGTTCAGACCTCATAAACCATAAACGGCGTAGCCAGCATGCATGGCGCGTTTGCCTCTCGCGGCGCTCATGGCGCTGGCCGCGGCCGGGTGCGGCGGCTCGCCGCCGCCAACCGAGCTAGCCGGCTTGTGGAGCAGGGGGCAGGATGCTTGCGCCGCCGAGATTGGCGTGCGTTTTGGCCCCCACGCGATCCAGGCGGTCTATGGCGATCAGCGCGAGACCTTGTTTGAACGCCCACGCTACCAGATTGAGCCCGGCACAACATTGCGCATACGCATCGTTTATGATTTGCCGCGTCTGCCGGGCGGGGCGCACAGCGCCGGCGCGCGCGGCGTGCTGCTCTTGGCGCGCCAACCGGACGGGAGCATCGCCCCGGTGACGCACAATTTGTCGGACGCCCGCACCGGCGCCGTGCGCCTGCGCATGGGCCAAGACCCCGCGAAGGCCCTGCTAAGCTTGTCGCCGTGCGGGCTGAAGCCGCCCGTGGCGCGCGTTTTGTGATTAGGAGCGCTGGCCCGGCTGACGCTACCTGGCGCAAGCTGCTCCGCCGCTTGGACGGAGCAGCGCGCGCTGGTCTCAGCGCTGTGCTTGCTGAGCGCCGGAATCGCCATTGCAGCGGGCGATTTCATCGGCGCTGAGCTGGTCGTTCTCAGGCCCATAGGCGCTCACTCGCACGCCGATCTCGCGCACAAATTGCCGGCATGAACGCACGGTTGAAGCGTGTCCTGGTCGGGCCAAGCAGGTGTCGCCCCGACAAATCCATACCGCGTTTTGGACGATTACGCGGGTTTGCTCCGGAGCAGGCGCTTCCAGCTTGGCCGAGAAAACCGCGTCACGTGCAAAGGCATTGCCGGTGATCGCAAAGCTGGCGACGGCGGCAAAGAGGATCGATCTTACTGTGTTCATGGCGAAAATAATCCCTTCTGGCTTCGCTGATGAGGAGAGATTGGCCCAAATTAAAATCAGATTCAATAGATAACTGAAGAAATTATGAAATATTCATCGATAATGTTTCCCAAAAGCCATCCCCATGCGCTCCTTGGCTCACGCTACGCGCGCGAGCGGTTCAAGGCGGCGAAATTTCGCGCTACAAGGGCTCGGAGCGGTAAATCGACGGGCCAGAGCGAAGGGCCAGAGCGAAGGGGACGGCAATGAGCATTTACAAATTTTTGGTGGGCGTGGTGTTGGCGCTGGCGATGATCGTCGTGCTGGCGATGAGCGCCTTGGTGTTTTCGTCGCGCGATTTCCAGTTCGGCTTGGCGCAATTGTCGCCATCGACCAACGGCGTGATCGAGTTCGCGAAACTGGAAGCCGCCGACGCGCAAATCACGCAGATCGAGGATCAGTCGGCGGGGCCGCGCGGCGAATTGCTCGAAGTCGAGCAGCAAATCGCCACGCTCGACAATGGCGTGCAAGGCGCCGAAGCGAGCGCCAACGAAACGCGCGCCAGCATGGTCGGCGCCATCGCCGCGGTGGAAGCGCGCGCCAATGTCGCCCCTAGCGCCGCCCAGGCCGAGGATATCAGCGCGCAAGGCTTGTCGCAGCGCATCAACACCTTGATCGGACGCGCCGCGAATTTACCGGCGACGGATCAACAAGCAGTGGCGGAATTGCGCAGCCAGGTGCGGCAATTGGCGAGCCAGGAAGAAAACCTCGACGAACGCGGCGCCGAGCGCTCGGCTCTGGTGGCGCGCCAGCGCCTGGTTGGCGGGCAAGTGGCGGAATCCAACCGCCGCATCTTTGCGCTGCAACAAAGCGTGGTGCCTGACTATGAACATTTCGCGCGCGTGCGCGGCGAGGCGTTCGCGCTGAAAAAACTCAGCCCGCTCGGCATTGGCGCATTTCTCGCGCAGGGTCATCCGACGCAATTGTCGATGACCTTGGTGCTGCTGATGGGCGCGCTGGGATCGCTCTTGTACTTGTTCCCCGCTTACCTCAACCGGCCCCAGCCGGTGACCATGGCGGAAATCGTGGTGCGGTTGATTTTTGGCATGTGCGCGGCGCTGGCGTTCTACGTGCTCGCAAACGCGGCGATCGCTGGATTTTCGATCGCTTCATCGGTGCAGCAGGCGACCACTTCCTCGATGCTCAATCCGTTCACCGTGTCGCTGGTCGGCATCGTCGCGGGGGTTTTGTCGGAAGACATCGCCAAATGGATCCAGGAGCGCGGCCGCGGCATCTTCACCCAAGGCGGCGCGCCCGCGCCAGCCGCGGCGGCGGACCCTGAATTCACCGGCATCAACCCCCACGGCGGCCCGAGCGCGCCTTAAGGCGTAGAACGCCTCCGACCCGCTCCCCCTCGATGGGGGAGCTGTCCGCGAAGCGGACTGAGGGGGCGGGCGCGCCAAGCGTGAAGGAGAAGCCTCCGGAGGTATTGCCGGAATCCTCAGCGGGCCTCACCCCCTCAGTCATCGCGCTCACGCGCGCGGACAGCTCCCCCATCGAGGGGGAGCGGGGGCACTTCGCTCGTTCCGACCGCCCGCGCTAAATCTCGCCCAGCGCGTGCAGATATAGCTCGAGCACCATTTCCTGTTCTTCGCGCTCCTGGCGGTCTTGTTTGCGCAGGCGCACCACCATGCGCAGCACTTTGGAATCGAAGCCAAGCGTCTTCGCTTCGGCGTAGGATTCCTTGATGTCGTCGGCGATGGATTTTTTCTCTTCTTCGAGCTTTTCGATCCGCGCCACCATTTGCCGCAATTTTTCGCGCGCGGTTTGGGTCAGCGATTGCGGCGCCGCCGAGACGGTTTCGTTTGCGGAAAAATCCGCGCCAAAGTCAGCCATGCGTCGCCCCTTCGTTTCGAGAATCGAATCGTTATGACAACGCTAGCCTTCGCTTGAAGGCGCGGCCATGGCATTGACGCGGCGAATCGCGGCGAGCACCAAATCGGTGCGCATCCGGTGCGGCATATGGCCGGCGCTGGGCGCGGTGACCAATTCCGCCGCCGGCAATTCAGCTGCGAGCGCGCGCGCGTGCAGCTTTGGATTGACGATGCGGTCCTTGTCGGCGGTGATGACCACGATGGGTGCGAACAGTTCGGGATAATTCGGCGCTTGCGCGGCGAACTCGGCCTTGGTGGCGACCACGTCCTTGGCGCTGGCGGCAAACGCGTTGGGACGAAAAATCAGCCCGACGCCCGCGTCCTGGTAATAATCGGCGGGCGCGCTGTTGGGCCAGAAATTGTGGCCGATTCCGCTGGCGCTCATCAGCGGCCCGATCCAGGGGACCAGCAAGCCGCAAAACGCCGGACCAAACAGCGGGTTCGCCGCCAGTTTCGCCCACCAGGCATTGTCGTATGGGTAGGGATGGCTTGCCGGCGCAACCAGAACCAAGCCCGTCACCAAGTGCGGAAAATCCAGAGCCAGGCGCAGCGAAACCGCCGAGCCGAGCGAATGCGCCACAATCAACGCCGGCCCTTGCCCGCTAGCCTCCAGCACGCGCGCGGCGCATCTGGCTTGCAGCGCCAAGGTTTCGCCGCGGCGCTTGGGGCGGGTGGAAAACCCCATGCCCGGCCGGTCGAACGCGATCACCCGGTGCGTATCGACCAGGGCTGGCGCAAGCGGGCCCCAGAGTTCCAGCAAATTCGAACTGGCGCCGTGAACCAAGCAGGATGCGCTGACCCTCCGCTGGGCCTTGCTCGCGCACGTGCAGGCGCGCGCCCTCGGCTTCGATGAAACGGCCGCTCGGCGGCCAGCGCGCTTCAACGTCGCGCACATAGGCGCGCGCATGCGCAGAAAGCGTCCACACGACCGCAGCCAGCAAAGCGGCCAAACAAATTAAGATCAGGAACACAAACTCAGCGCCTGGGCATCATACGTCGCGCCCATCGACGCGCGTTTCCAAACGGCGCACGCCCTCCAGGGCGGGCGTGTAATGGGGATGGACGGCCAGGGCCGCGCGAAACGCTTCAAGCGCCGCGCGCTGCTGGCCGAGTTCCTCATAGATGAGCCCCAAGCCGGCCATGGCGCCGAAATGGCGCGGCTCGCGCTTCAGGGTTTCCTGGATCGCCGCCACCGCACCGGTATAATCTTCGGTCCGGTAGGCAAGGTTGGCGCGGCGATTCCACGGCTCGGCATAGTCTGGCGCAAGGTCGCTGGCTTGTTCGAGGAAGCGGGCCGCGAGTTCCGAATCGCCAACCGATTCCGCCGCCGCCGCGCGTTCGAGCAAGATGTTGACCGTGGGCGAGCCGCTTTCAGCCCAACGCGCCCAGATCGCCTGCTCCACTGGGGCCGCGTCCCGCTCGCTGCCGGCTTGTTCCAGCTGCGTGAACAAGGCGTCGAGCGCGGGATCGAGTGGCGCGGGCGCACGCCCGCTCAGCCCGCAGCCAGCGAGCGCAAAAACCAGGAGGAGGGTGCAAAGGGATCGGCGCATGGCGATGGTTGAATTGCCGCGACCTTAACCGAAATTCAGGCGCGCCGCGAGGGGCGCGGTGCGTTTAGGCGGCAATTACACAGGGCTATTTCAGCCTTGTTTGGCTTTATAGCGCGGATCGACCTTGTTGATCACGTAAACCCGGCCCTTGCGGCGCACAACTCGGCAGGCCCGGTGGCGGGTCTTGAGCGATTTGAGTGACGATTTGACTTTCATGGCCGGTTCCGGGTCGAAAACGAAGCGGCGTAAATAGGGGGCGGAACGCGGGAAGTCAATTGCGCCCCGGGCTTGAGGCCAGCGCCGACGCAAACTAAAGCCGGCCCGATGCTGGGCCGCTGGAAGGACGCAAGATGCGCTCATTGTTCGTGGTGGCGGGGTTGGCGCTGGCGCTGGTTTGCGGGCTTTCGGTCGTGCGCGCCCAGGCGCCGGCGCCGCCGCCGGTGTTCGAGAGTTCGGGAATAGCCGGTTTCGACGCTTGGCGCGACGATTTCGTGCGCCGCGCCATCAGCGCCGGGCGCGACCCGGCGGTGCTCCGGCGGCTCTTGAGCGGGCTCGCGCCGGACCCGCGCATTGTTGAACTCGATCAACGGCAGCCTGAATTTGTCGCACCCGTGTGGGATTACGTCACCAACCGGGTCAGCGAAACCCGCATCGCCGGCGGACGCGCGCTGAAGGCCGAACTGGGCGCGACCCTGGCGGCCATCGAAGCCCGCAACGGCGTCGACGCCGACATCGTGCTCGGCATTTGGGGGCTGGAGAGCAATTACGGCGCGGCGGAACTCAATTACGAAGCCGCCGCCGCCTTGGCGACCTTGGCCTATGAGGGCCGCCGCCGGGCGCAGTTCGAAACTTATCTTTTGGCGCTCTGCCAGATGGTCGAGCGCGGCTTGGCCGAGCCAGCGCAATTGCGCTCGTCCTGGGCGGGCGCGCTGGGGCAGCCGCAATTCATGCCCGACGTCTATCTCAGCACCGCAGTCGATTGGGATCAGGATGGCCATCGCGACATCTGGGGCAATCGCGGCGATGTGGCGGCCTCGATCGCGCATTATCTACACGATCGCGGCTGGCAGGCGGGAGCGCCGGTGTTTGACGAGGTGCGCCTGCCGGAAGGCTTCGATTACGCGCTTGCCGACGGCAGCACACGCTCGGTGGCTGACTGGGATGGACGCGGAATCAAGCGCTATGACGGCGCCGCCTGGCGGCTCGAGGAGCGCAATCTGCAATCGCAATTGTTTCTGCCCGCCGGCGCGCAAGGCCCAGCCTTGTTGCTGCACCCGAATTTCGCGGTGATCCGCCGCTACAACGCTTCCGATCGTTACGCGCTGGTGGTGGCGCTGCTGGCGCGCGCGTATCGAGGGCCGTCCCGGTCTGGTCCGCGCTTGGCCGAGGCAACTTGGTTCGCTCACCCGCGAGCAGACGCTTGAATTGCAAACCCTGCTCAATGGGCTTGGGCTAGACGCAGGCGCGGCCGATGGCCTGTTCGGCGCCGGCACACGCCGCGCGGTGCGCGCGTTTCAAGCGCAACAGAGCTTGGCGGCCGATGGCTTTCCCACGGCGGCCTTGCTCGACATGGTCCGCGCGCGGGCTGGCGTAAGCGCCCCGCCGCCGCCGCCGCCGCGCCCGCTCGACCGCGCCGGCGTGCGTGAATTGCAGCGCTTGTTGACGCGGCTCGGCTATCGTCCAGGCCGCGCCGACGGTCGCATCGGCGGGCGCACCCGCACCGCCATCCGCGCTTTCGAACGCGCTCACGGGCTGGAGACGCGCGGCCGCGCCACCACGACAATCCTCGAAGCCGCGCGCGCGGCGGCGGGGTAGGCCCTTTCATTATGGAGTGTGCTATGGGTGGAGATCCTCGCCCAAGTCGAAAGCCGCTTGACCTATAAGGCATTGATCGCATGACGCCGCCAAAGGGACCGCGAGGCGCCTCAGAGCCGCCGCTTGAACCGGACGCCGGCCCGTTGGCGCTTGTCGAGGACGAGGAGACCGGCGACAGGCTCTTGGTTTACCGCGCCAAAGATGAGGTGCGTGCCGAACTACGAGTTGAGACCGAAACCTTCTGGGCGACACAGGGGCAGATGGCGATGATGTTCGCTGTCACGTCGCAAAACATTTCCACCCATATAAAAAATATCTTTGCCGAAGGGGAGCTATCGGAGGCGGCAGTATGTAAGGAATCTTTACATACTGGGCGCGACGGCAAGCGTTACCCAACAAAGCTCTACGATCTGAACGCCGTGATCGCCGTGGGCTATAGGGTCGGCGGACCCATGGGAACGATGTTCCGGATATGGGCGACGGACAAGCTATTTCAGTACCTCAATAAGGGTTTCGTGATCGACGAGCGGCGGATGAAAAATCCGCACGGCTTACCGGATCATTTCGAGGAATTGCTTGAGACGATCCGCGACATCCGCTCGTCGGAATCAAATTTTCCGCCGTCCTCGCTGATCGCGCTGCTGGATCGCATTCGTATCGAGGGTTACGCTCTGGTCCGCAGGCGTCGGCTCAGTAGCGTGAACGCAAGCATGGCGGCAAGCAGGATGAGCGCGATATAGAGCGGCGCGTTCATGCCGAAGCTCTCGTACATCAGCACGCCCAAGAACGGCGAAAACACGAACCCGGCGCCGTTCACCGATACCACCAGCCCGGCCGCCGCGCCCTGTTCGTGCGGACTGACGGCCACCGAAGCGCCGCCGGTAAATCCCGAGCGCGCCAGTCCGAACCCCAAACCCTGTACGGCTTGCGCAACCAAAATCGAGCCCAAGCTCGGCGCGACAATTTGTATAGCGACGCCAACCCCAACCAGCGCAACGCCCCAAAGCATCAGTTCGCGCACGGCAAGGCGCAAGCGGGGCAACACCGCCAATTGCGTCGCCAGCAACGTCAACGCGCTGACCATGAAACCGGCCGCGGTCAATTCGGCCCCTTGCTCGCCGGTCGCGTGCAGGCGGTCCATGACGAACAGGCCGAGAATCTGCACCGTCATGGTGCCGACAACGGAAAGGCCAAAGCCGATCAGCAAATATCCCGAGAGCCGTCCATCGGCCATCAGCGAGAGCGATTCGCGCCAATCGCCGCGCTTGGCCAAATCGCTGGCGACCGCCGGTTTTTGTTCTTCCGGCAGAAACCGCCAGATCGCGATCGCCGCCATCCGCCGCTAGCGCCGCGATCATGCCGATCGGGAACACTAGCCCCAGCTTGGCCGCGAGCGCCGCGCAGAGCGCCGGGCCAAAGGCGCTGCCCACCGCGAACGCGGCGGTAAGATTGGCCAATTGCTCGGTGCGCTCAAAAGGGGCGGTGCGATCGGCGATATAGGCCTGCGCGGCGGGGCTTGCGGCCGAGCCCAAGGCCCCGAACACGGCGCGCGCCAGCATCATCGCCGTCAGCAATCCGATCCCGCTCAGCACGCCGCCATAGCCGAGCAGCACGACGGCGCCGAGCAGCGCCATCGAAACCGCGTAGGCGCCGAGCCCAAACGCCGCCACTGGGCGCCGGCCGACGCGGTCGGAATGGCGTCCCCAGAACGGGCTGCAAATCACCCAAAGCAGCGCCGAGAGCGAAAAAATCCAGCCAATGCTGGAATCCGGCAAATGCAGCTCCCGCACCAGCGGCGGCGCCACCGCCAGCAACATCGAATTGCCCGCCCCAATCACCATCATGCAGACAAACAGCAGGTGAAAACGGCGAGGCTGGCGGGTTGTCATTGCGGTCATGAGACCGCCCTTGCTTGCGTTGGCTGGCCGGCAAACACAATCGAGCAATTGTCGCGGCTAATTGAATCGGAGCGCCAGGTTTCACCCGCCGCCGCAACCGCGCGTTAAGCGCGTGCGGTCCATAAGGCGCGAGCGGTGTTGGTCTTTATTGTTAACGGGCGTTCATGTTTCCGATTATTGGCCTTGCAGTGGTGTTCGGCATGGTGTTCGGCGGGTTTATCCTCGCCGGCGGCCATTTCGAGGTCATCATCGAAGCCGCGCCGATGGAATTCATGATGATCGGCGGCGCGGCGCTGGGCGCGCTGATCATTTCCAACGACATGGACGGCCTCAAGAGCGTTGGCGGCGGCTTCGCCATGGTGATGAGCGGGCCGAAATGGGGCAAGAAGGACTATTCCGACCTGTTGGCGCTGCTGTTCCAGCTGACCAAGCTGATGAAGACCAAGGGCATCGTCGCGCTCGAGGCGCACATCGAAAAGCCGCAACGAAAGCGCGATTTTTCAGAAATACCCCAAGCTCTGCAAGGATCATTTCGTGGTCGATTTCATCTGCGACACGCTGCGCATGATGACCATGAACCTCGACGACCCCCACCAGGTCGAGGACGCGATGGAAAAGCAGATCGAAAAGCACCACCACGAAGCGCTGCACCCCGCGCATGCGCTGCAAGGCATGGCCGATGGGCTGCCGGCGCTCGGGATCGTCGCGGCGGTGCTCGGGATCGTGAAGACCATGGGCGCGATCAGCGAGCCGCCGGAAATCCTCGGCCTGATGATCGGCAAGGCGCTGGTGGGCACGTTCCTGGGCGTGTTCCTGGCCTACGGGATCGTCGGCCCGATGGCCGCGCGGCTCAACGCGGTGATCGAGCACGACGCTCAATTCTACAAAATTATTCGTGATGTGCTCGTTGCGCACTTGCACGGCAACGCGGCTCAGGTTTCGGTGGAGATCGGGCGCGGCTCGGTGCCATCGACGCTGCAGCCGAGCTTCGCGCAGCTGGAAGAAGCGCTCGCGCGTCGGCGAGCCGAGGCTTGAGGTCCTGCCTCGGAGCTATGCGTATTTGCATGCCCTAATTCGCCGTCAGGCGCTTGCCAATACGGTTAATCCGTGGCATGCAAGTCCGCTTCCTGCGTTGAGGGTCGACCCTCGACGCTGAGACGAGGGGTAGATACCTATGACTAAGTTCAAGTTGGGCATGGCGGCTTCGGCTGCGGCCATTCTCGCCTTCGGCGTTGCGGCTTGCGGCCAAACCGCGGCCCCGCCGGAAGAGCCTGCGGCGGTTGAAGAAGCAGTCGAGGCCTGCTGCTGAGCCGGCCGGCCGATCCGGCTGCTGCTCCGGCTGACCCGGCCGCTGCGCCGGCCGAAGGCGCGCTCCGGCGGCGACCACTCCGTAATACGACGTACGCAACGTAGTTTTGCGATGGGCCGCCCGAGAGGGCGGCTCGTTTGCATTTGGGGCACGTGTCCGATGAACGCGCCGCGTTGCCGCCGATCGCCGGAGCTTGAATTGGAACGCGCGCTGACGCGCCACAGCGCGCGCGCGTTCGGCGACGTGTATTTCTCCGCGCGACGGGCGGGCTTGCCGAGGCCGAGGCGGTGTTCCTCGGCGGCTGCGACTTGCCGCGGCGTTGGTGCAGGCACGGCATCGTTTCGCCATTTGCGAGATTGGGATTTGGCACTGGGCTTAACGTACTGGCGGCGTGGCGCGCCTGGAAAAAGACACGATCTCCGCATGCGATATTGCATATCTCGACCATCGAGGCATTCCCGCTTGACAGGCGGACGCCGCGCGCGCGCTGGCGCAATTCCCCGAGATCGCTGATTTGGCAGCCGCTTGCTCGAGTGCTGGCCGGTGCGCGCTTATGCGCCGCAACGGCTTTGGTTTCCCGAGGATGGATTTCGCGCTGACGCTGTTCACGTCGGCGAGGCCGAAACGATTCTCGCGCGGCCTCGAGCGCGCGTTTCGATGCGTGGTTCCTCGATGGGTTTGCGCCCTCGCGCAATCCAGCGATGTGGAGCGAAGAGGTGTTCGCGCAGATCGCGCGGCTCTCGGCGCCAGATGCGCGGCTGGCGACATTTACCGTTGCGGGCGCGGTGCGGCGCGGGCTTGAGGCGGCCGGTTTCGAGCTGGAGAAGAAAGCCCGGCTTCGGCGCCAAGCGCGAACGCTTGGAGGCGTCGTTTTCGTACCGCCGGACGCGCAGCCGGAAGTGTCGTCGAAGCCGGCTGGATGCCGGCGCTACGTTTCCCTACGCGCGCTTGCTTATCCCAAGCGCGTCGCCATCCTTGGCGCCGGCATCGCCGGCGCGGCGTGCGCGCATGCGCTGGCGCGGCGCGGTGTGGAGACCATCGTGCTTGACGCGGCGCCCGCGCTCGGCGCCGGGGCCAGCGGCAATCCCGCTGGCCTGGTGATGCCGCGGCTCGACCGCGGCGGCGTGCTGCGCGAGTTCTTTCTCGCCGCCTATCTTGACGCGGTGCGGACCTACGAGGCGCTTGGCGTTTTCATTTGCGGCGGCGTCGAAGAGCGCGCGAACGCGCGCGTTGCGCCGATCTGCTGGCCGATCCGCCGCTGCCGCACGATTGGTTCTCCGCCTGCCGGCAGGGGGCGGCGCTTCATGCGCGCGCCGGCTTGGTGCGGCCGCTGGCGGCGATCGGGCGTATGCTGCGCGGCGCCAGCTTCTGTGCGACGCGCCGGTGGAGACGCTGGAGCGCGCCGGCGATGCAGGCTGGGTTCTGCGCGCGCCGGATGGACGCGCCCTGCTGCAAGGCCGACGCCGTGGTGCTGGCGTGCGGGGCGGCGCTGACCCGCTTCGCGCCCGCGCAATTCTTGCCGATCCAGCTCTCGCGCGGCCAGATCGAGTGGGGCGAGGGGGCGGCGCCCGCGCGCGCGATCATGCACGGAAATTACGCCGCGCCGTTCGATGGCGGATTGCTGTTTGGCGCGACGTTCGATCGCGTTGGAGCGATCCGCCGCCGAAGCCGGCGCATCGCAAGCGCGCGCGCCGCGCAATCTCGCCGCCCTGGCGCAGCTCGCGCCGGAGCTCGCCGCCAAGCATCGATCCAAACAAACTCAATTCACGCGCTGCGCTTGCGCGCAAGCATGCCGGATTTTGCGCCGGTCGCGGGTTTGTTGCCCGGACGCGCCGGCCTGGCTCGCGCAATATGCCGGCCTCGCGCACGGCCGCCCGCCCGAACGCGAGCGCACCGCCGCCCGCGCATCGACGGGCATTTACGTGCTGGGCGGTCTCGGCGCGCGCGGGCTGACGCTGGCGCCGTTGCTCGGCGAGCGCATCGCCGCGGAAATGCTGCGGCGAGCCGCCGATGCTCTCGCGCGCCGCGCTGCGATGCGCTGCATCCGGCGCGCTTCTTGCTGCGCGTCGCTCAAGCGGCAGGTTAAGCGCCGCGTCGCGCGCGTGGCGCGCGTCGATGGCGGCGGCGAGTTCGGTTTGGCGCTTTTCGTCGAGCGGATATTTGCGCAGGCTGAGCGCCGCCAGCATGTTGAGCAGCACCGGCACGCCGATGAACATGGCCGCCAAGCGCCGCGAACGCAATGCGCGCTGTTGCCGGCGCCGAGGCGAGCGTGAAGACCGGCGAGCCCCACCAGGCCGTAAGCGAAGCGGACCAGCCGCGAGGCCCACTTTCGAAGTCATCAGCAGCAAGCCCGAAATAAACGCCAGATCGCCGCGAGCCGGTGGTCAGTTCGTCATCGTCGACGACATCGGCCATCAGCGAGCGCGTCAGCAAGGTGCCGCCGCCTTGGGCCAAGGCCGCCGAGCAGCATGAAGGCCGCCACAACTGGGAAATTGCCGCGCGGCATGACCAGCAACAAAAGCGTCGTCGACCGCGGTGTAGAGCAGCGCCGCCTGCAGCGCCTTGTGCTTGCCGAACATGCGCGCCCGGCAATCCACCAAACCGGCACGCCAAGCAGACCGGCGATGAAATAAATCGCCACCAAGGTCTGCGATTCTTGCACGAAGCCGAGCGTGAATTGGAAATAAAACAGGAACAGCCCGCCGGACACGCCCTGCGCCACGCCCAGCAACAAATCCGGCAACAGCACGCGGCGTGCGATTTTGTTGGCGAGCACGGTGCGCACGGCTTCGCCCAAGCCCAGATGCGGTTGCGGCGGGATCTTGTTTTCGCGCGCGCCGAAGACAGCCATCGCCGTCGTCACCGGCAGCATCGACGATGAGCGTCCAGCCCATCGCCGCGACCGCATCCGCGTCGGTGCTGCTTGCAGGAATTGCACGACATAAGCCGCCAGCACCAGCAGCGCGACTTCGCCAATCAGGCTCGCCACTTGCACCGCGCCCAGCACATGGGTGCGGCCGTGATAGGTGGGGATGATTTCGCCGGCCCAGCCGAGATGCGCCACCATCATGAACGCGAAGGCGAAATACATCGCCACAACTGCGCCGCCCGCCGCCAGCGCGCTGCTGCCGGGGCCGAGATGGATGAACACCAGCCAGATCAGCGCCATCAGCGGCAAGCACGCGCCCGCCAGCCAAATGCGCCGGCGTCCCCAGCGCGTCTGCGTGCGATCCTGCAGCGAGCCGAGCAGCGGATCGAGGATGATGTCGAAAGCGCGCGCGCCGAAAAAAATCGCCGCCACCACCCAACCGGGCAGGCCAAGATGGGTTTCGAAATAGGGCTGGCAGAAAGATCACTGTGCGGCAGCGTCAGCGCCAGCAGTGGCGCGGCCGGCGCGGCGAAGGCGGCGATCTCCCAGCCGGAGACTGGGCTTGTTTACGTTGTGAGTCATGTGCGCCCTCTTGCCTCCCCGCATGCGGGGGACCGCGCCTCAGCTCCCCGTACCGCTTTCGTCAGATGCGGCAGCAGCGCGTTGTTGGCGGCGATCATCGCGCCGGTTTTCATGAAATCGCCGCCGTCGATCTCGGTGACGAAGCCGCCGGCCTCGCGCACCAGCACGGCGCCGGCGGCGACGTCCCAAGGCGAGCAGCCCGCGCTCCCAGAAGCCATCGAAGCGCCCGGCGGCGACGTACGCGAGGTCGAGCGCGGCCGCGCCGAAGCGGCGCACGCCGGCGGTGCGCGCGATGACGCGGCTCGACTTCGGCGAGGAAAATGTCATGGTCGCCGGCCGGCCATGGAAGGGCGTGCCGGTGGCGAACAGGGCGTCGCGCATGCTCAGCGCGCGCGGCGACGCGCAGGCGGCTGTCGTTGATGATAGGCGCCTTGGCCCTTCTCGGCCCAGAACAATTCGTCGCGCACCACATTGTACACCACGCCCGCCACCAGCACGCCCTCGCGCTCGAGCGCCGATCGAAATGGCGAAGTGCGGAATGCCGTGCATGAAGATTGGTGGTGCCGTCGAGCGGATCGACGATCCAGCGATGGGTCTTGTCGGTGCCCTCGACGGCGCCGCGCTCCTCCATCAGAAAGCCGTAGCCGGGACGCGCCTTGGAGAGCTCCTCGAACAAGGTCTTCTCGGCCTTGATGTCGGCGGCGGTGACGAAATCGGCTGGGCCCTTTGCGCGAAACCTGCAGATTCTCGACCTCGCCGAAATCGCGCGCCAACGGCCTTGCCCGCCTTGCGCGCGGCGGCGATCATGACGTTGATGGTGGGGGAAGTTTGCATCGGCGCCTGGGAGCTATCAGCGCGCGCGCGCGCCGGCAAGGGCGCTGAGCCGCGCTGTACTTCTGCACAATTGTTTCAGATTGAAGCGCGTCCCCCTCCCCTCAAGGGGAGGGGGCGGGGGGTGGGGTGAAGCGCGACGCTGGCGGCAATATCAGCAAGGGGCGGCGTTTCACCCCGCCCCCCAAGCCCTACCCTTCACGGGGAGGGGGAGTTCGCAACCGCCGAGGAACATTCATTAGCGCAACATTGCCCGCGCCGCCCAGGCGCCCGTGGCGAAGCAAGCATGCAGCAGATAGCCGCCCGTGGGCGCTTCCCAATCGAGCATTTCGCCGGCGACATAGCTCCCAGGTAGGGCGCGCAATTGCAGTTGTTCATCGATGCTTGACCAAGCCACCCCGCCAGCGGTGGAGATGGCGCGGTCCACGCCGCGCGGCGCGGTCAAGAGCACAGGCGCGGCCTTGATCAGCGCGGCGAGATGGGTTGGCGCCTTTGGCGGAGGCGCCGCCTTCGCGCAGCAAATTGATCGCGACAGGCGCAAGACCCAGGGTTTTGCGCAGAGTGGAAGCGAGGCTGTCGCCGCGCTTCGCTCGCGCGAGCTTGGCCTCGATCTCGGCGTGTGTGAGATCCGGGCGCAGATCAATTTCCACGCTGATCGGCTCGCCTCGCGCCAGCGCGCCGCGAAGAACCGGCGAGAGCGCATAAACCGCTCCGCCCTCCAGCCCATAATCGGTGACCATGGCTTCCCCGCGCGTGCCGTGTTCGCCAAAGCGCAGCGCGATGGTCTTCAGCGCCTGGCCGGCAAAGCGCGCGCGGAATGCATCGCTCCACGCCGCGTCAAAACCGCCATTGGCCGGCTGCAGCGGCGACACCGCAATTCCGCGTGCGATCAGCACTTCGCGCCAGCCGCCGTCGCCGCCGAGCTTGGGCCAGGAGGCGCCGCCCAAAGCCAGCAGGCTTGCGTCTGCTTCCACCGTTTCGATAACGCCATCGCGGCATTGGAAGCGCAGCCGGCCGGCCTGATCCCAGCCGATCCAGTGCATGCGCGTGCGAATCTGCACGCCGCGTTCGGTCAGACGCGCCAGCCATTTTCGCAATAGGGGCGATGTCTTCATTGCTCTTGGAAACACCCGTCCGCTGGAGCCGATGAAAGTTTCCTCACCCAGAGCTTCCGCCCAGGCCATCAGGTCGCGCTGCGAAAATGCCGTCAGCATCGGCGCGAGTTTCTCCGCGGCCGAACCGTAGCGCGACATAAACGCTTCGAGGTTTTCCGAATGGGTGAGATTGAGGCCGCCGCGCCCGGCCATCAGCAATTTGCGGCCAACGCTCGGCATGCGTTCGTAAACCACGACGCGAGCGCCCGCGCGGCTGAGCACATCCGCCGCCATCAGACCCGCGGGTCCCGCGCCAACAATCGCGGTCTCGCCTTTCAACGCCAACGCGCGAACCAGTCGAGCGTGCGCGACATTGCGAGATCGCACGCGGGCGTATCGTAGTCGTGGCTGCCGGCGCGGCAGAAACCGTGGCCGGCATCGTAGAGATAAAGCGGGCTATCCGGCGCGGCGGCGCGAACGCGCTCGACATTCTCCATCGGAATGCTGGCATCGCGCGCGCCGAAATGCAGCATCACCGGCGCTTGCGGTTTTTCCTCGAGCAAATCCGCGATCAGCCGACCGTAGAAACACGACACTGCGCTCACGCCCGTGCAACGCGCCGCGGCCAGCCATGACGCCGCGCCGCCCCAGCAGAAGCCGGTGACGTAAGTTGGCTTGGGCAGCGCGTCGATCGCGGCCTGCAGATCGCCGGCGACTTGATCCCACGGGCTGGCCTTCACCGCGGCCAAACCTTTTTGCAGGCCCTCCGGCGTCATGTCAGCCAAGAAGCCTGGCTCAATTCGGTCAAACAGGCTGGGCGCGAGCACGGAATATCCAACGTCCGCGAACACACGGCACATGTCGGCGATGTGGTTTGTGAGGCCGAAGATTTCCTGGATCACAACCACGCCGCCGATCGGAGCGGAGACTGGAACGTGAGAGTGGGCGCCGATCGAAAATTGGTCGAAAGGGCTGGTGAGGACAATTTTAGAGGTCATCGCGCGTTTCGTCGCACACAGGGCCCCGCTCGTCGAGAGCATCGCGGGAAGTTGAGCGAAGCGGCCCTGGCGCCGCCGGGCGATTGGCGTAGGGTCTGGCGATGAAGCTGCTTGGGCGGACGGTCGCGTGCGCATTGATCTTGGCGCTGGCTGCGGGCGCGGCTTCTGCCGAGTGCGTGGCGGCGCCTGATCTGGCCGAGTATCAGCAGATCACCCCAGAAGACATCGCCGCCGGGCCAACGCGCTTGGACCGGCTTGGCCGCGTAGTGGCGCCGATCAGCGTCAACGGGCAGGGACCGTTCCGCTTCATCGTCGATACCGGCGCCAACCGATCCGTCCTCTCCCAGGGCCTCGCCGAGCGCATGGGTCTTCATCCTTTCGGCACAGGTGAAGTGCATTCGGTGTATGGCGTGACGTCGGCGCCGCTGGTGAACGTCGATGCGCTGCAATACGGCGCGCTTCGCCTTGGCGGCGCCTCACTGCCGATGTTGCAGGGCGCAATCCTTGCCGGCGAGCATGGGTTGTTGGGCGTGGACGGCATGCAGGGACGCCGGCTGCTGATGGATTTCGAGCGCAATTGCATTGAAATTGTCAGCTCGGCCGGCGCGCGGCGGCTTTCGGGGTGGACAAACGTTCGCGGGCAAATGCGGTTCGGCCATCTCGTGGTTATTCGCGGGTCGATCAACCGCATTCCGGTCAGCATGTTTATCGACACCGGCTCGAATTTCACCATGGCCAACATCGCGCTGCAAAATCGCCTGCGCGATCGGGTCCGCGCCAGGGCGCGGCGGCGCGATCCGATCCGCGCCTTCACCGCTGGCGAGCCGGTAATTCTCGACACGGCGCTGGTCTTGCCGCGCGTGAATCTGGGCGCCATTGAGGCCAACAATATTGTCGCTTATGTCGGCGATTTCCACATCTTTCGCATTTGGAATTTGACCGAGGAGCCAGCTTTGCTGTTGGGCATGGACGTATTGTCTCAAACCCGCGCTATCGCCATCGATTACGAGCGGGCCAGTGTGCATTTTCGTTTGCACCAGCCTGTCCGCACCGGTTCACGGCTGCCGGGGCGGGGCGGCGCTGGCATCACGGTCGGTTTTTGATTGGCGCATCAGGCCCCCGGCGGCGCGTCTTCTTCGTTTTTCTTGCGGCCGAACAGCATGCCGCGCAGCCAATTGCCCAGCACCAGCGCGCCGCCGATCAGCAGCACGATGAATTTTTTGCCAAACGCCAGGATGACCGCGAACAGTCCGGCTTTTTGCGCCACCGCCGCGAGCGCGCCGCCGGCGATGAGCCCGCCAATGCCGTAAGCGGCGGTGCGATCGGTGCTGGCGTTGAAATCAGCGTAGCGATTGCCTTCGGTGAACGCCGCCATCGACATGATTGTCGGCGCGGTCTCGCGAATTTCCTGCAATTGCGCCATGGCGGCGACGAAGCTGATCACCAGATAACCCTCGCGGCCCAGCACGCGGATGTCGTAATTGAGCGTGTCGGCCTCGGCGGCGCCGGCAAAGGCGAGCGCCTTGGCCCAATAAAGCTTGCGCGCGCTGGCGTCGTAATGGGGCGGCTCGGCCCAATTCACCAGGCGCACTTCGGGGTAATTGTTCTCCCGCCGCCATGTGTTGGCGGTTTCCGTATCGCGCTGCATGTCAGCGAGCAGGTTTGCGTAATCCATGGTGGCGGCTTCTTCGTCGGCGACGTGACCGTCGGCGCTGTATTGGACAATAGCGCCCCAAGTGTCGCCATACGGGTTTGCGCCAGCGAGGAAGATCATGCCATCGACGCCGGTCGCGGCGTCCGGCGGATTGCGCCAGGTATCGACCAGCACGCGCCGCGCGTCCTCGGCGCCGACAAAATAATGGGTCTCAGGAACATTGAGAATCGCCTTGCCGTTGGCGATCGAGATTTCGCCGGTGCGGCGGTTGAGGCTGTCGTAAAACGCTTGCGCGGCGGCGAGTTGTTCCGGCGTGGGGCCCGGCGCCGGCGCGGCGACATCGACCGGGGGCGTGGAGGTTGGCGCCGGCGGCGGGTCCTCGGCGAAAGCCAGCAAGGGCCAAATCGTCAACGCCGCCAGGGCTGAAACGAAACGCATGGGTCCTCCTGGAAATTTCCACCCAAGCTATGCGCTCATGGCGCGACTTAGCCAGCAAACAATTCGCTCACCCGCAACGCCAGCGCTGGCGCGGCGAGCGGCGCGATCAGCGCATCGCCGGCGTGCAGGTCGGCTTCCTCCCAGCTGCCGTCTTTACGCGGGGCGCGGCAGACGCGGACATCGCGCTTGGCCACGCGCACGATCCAAAGCTCGGCAAGGCCGGCGCTTGCGTATTGCGCGCGCTTGCGGCCGTCATCGTATTTGAGCGTCGTGTCGGAGAATTCCACGGCGAGCAGCGCTTCCGACGCTTGCGGCCACCGGCCGGCTTCCACAATCCCAGGCGGCGCCAGGATCGCATCCGGCGCGCGGGCGATGCGCTTGGTCAGGTGGAGGCCGCCTGGGATGTAGAGCTTCAGTTTGGCGCTGAGCGCAGGGTCCGCCGCCAGACGCGAGAACCACATCATGCACAGCCGTTCGCCGACGCTGCTGTGCGCCGGGCCGTCCATTGGCGCCACGACAATCCTCCCCTCGTCGAGTTCGATTTTGCGCTCTTCCTCAGCGAACACGCCCGCTTCGATCATGCGCAGGAACTCGTCTGCATCGATCAGGCGCGGTTTGACCGGCGGGTCGATCAGGAGTTGTCCGTCATCCATGGTTTGAGCCTAGCACAGATTTCATCGAGGGGCGACACACTTCCACCCATTCCCGGATTGGCGCTTGCGCCAAGTTCGGGACCCATAAACCCGATTGGTTCGTGATTATGGGCCCCGGACTGAACGCTGCGCATTCATCCGGGGATGGGTGGTGACGTGTCATGCCATTCCGAAACTGGAGCACCCTACGAACTGAACCTGAAGTGCATCACGTCGCCTTCGCGCACGATGTAATCCTTGCCTTCGAGCCGCATTTTGCCGGCTTCCTTGGCGCCTTGTTCGCCGTTGCAGGCGACAAAATCCGGATAGGCAATGGTTTCCGCGCGGATGAAGCCTTTTTCAAAATCGGTGTGGATGACGCCCGCTGCTTGCGGGGCGGTGTCGCCTTTGTGGATGGTCCAGGCGCGCGCTTCCTTGGGGCCCACGGTGAAATAGGTCTGCAAACCGAGCAGATCGTAGCCGGCGTGGATGAGCCGGTTAAGGCCGGATTCTTCCAAGCCTGCCGCGGCCAGGAACTCGTCCTGCTCTTCGTCATTGAGCGCGGCGAACTCGGCTTCCATCTGCGCGCAAATCACCACGCAGGCGGCGTGCTCCTGTTTTGCGCGCGCCGCCACTTGAGCCGATTGATCATTGCCGCTCGCGGCGTGGGCTTCATCGACATTGCACACGTACAACACCGGCAGCGCCGTCAGCAGCTGCAGCATGGCGAAGGTTTTTTCCTCCTCCGCCGCGCGCTTGGTATGGCGCGCGGGCTTGCCTTCTTCCAATAGCGCTTTCGCGCGCAGCACCAGATCGAGCGTGAGCTTGGACTTCTTTGTCGCCGCCCTTGGCTTTTTTCTCCAGATTGCCGACGCGCTTTTCCAGGCTTTCGAGATCGGCCAGCATCAATTCGGTTTCCACCGTTTCGAGATCAGCAATCGGATCGATGCGGCCTTCGACATGGGTGATGTCGTCATTCTCGAAACAGCGCAGCACGTAAGCGATGGCGTCGCACTCGCGGATGGTGGCGAGAAACTGGTTGCCCAGCCCTTCGCCCTTGGAGGCGCCGCGCACCAAGCCCGCGATATCGACGAAATTCATTCGCGTCGGGATGATCTCTTTCGAGCCGGCGATTTTCGCCAGCACCTCAAGCCGCGGCTCGGGCATCGCCACCTCGCCGACATTCGGCTCAATGGTGCAAAACGGATAATTCGCCGCCTGCGCCGCCGCCGTGCGCGTCAGCGCGTTGAACAGCGTGGACTTGCCGACATTGGGCAAGCCAACGATGCCGCATTTGAAACCCATGATGTCCTCTGCTCCTGGGCGCAACTAGCGCCCATGCCGGCCCTGCTAAGGCCGATCCGGTTCGGGACGACATGGCTGACGTTTTCATTTCCTACAAGCGGGAAGAGCGCGCTCGGGCCAGCGGATTGCGCGCTTCGCGGACTTGGATTTGGGCGCAAGGCGTGAGAGACTGACCTCATGACGCGCGCCGACCTACTCGCACGCCTGGAGAAGTTGAAACCCTGGCTGGAAGCCCAGGGCGTTAACCGTGCGCGTATCTTCGGCTCGTATGCACGCGACCAAGCGAGGTTGGGCAGCGACATTGATCTTGTCGTGGAATTCGCGCCCGGCCACACGCCAGACCTGTTCGCGTTCGCCGGCCTCAAGTTGGAACTAGAACAGCGCCTTGGCGCGGTGGTCGATCTGTTCACGCCGGGTTCGCTGCACCCGGGTCTTAAGGCGCACATTGAGGCGACGCTTGTCGATGCCTGACAAGGATTGGCGCGTCCTCGTCCGGGACATGATTGACCATGCAGAGCACGCGCGCGCCCACGCCGCGGGCATGGACGAAGCCGCGTTCGCGGCGGACCTGAAAACCCTCCATGCCGTCACGCGTTGCGTGGAAATCATCGGCGAGGCCGCACGCGCGATACCGCATGAAGTGCGTGCGCTGGCGCCCAGCGTGCCCTGGGCGCAGATCGTCGCGACCCGAAACATCTTGGCGCACGCCTATGGGCGCGTCGATCCTGCGATCCTGTGGCGATTGGTCGATCGGGGCTTGGTCGCAATGATCGGTGGACTTGAGAATTTGCTGGCGAGGCCTCGATAGACGCGCCCATAGGAAATGCTCCATCCTTCCGCGAGGGGGAGGGCCGCAGCTCCATGGCGCGGCAAAGCTCATCCTTGCCATGCGGCTAAACGCTGGGCGCGTTACAAACTGTGGGGAGTGGCCCGGCAACGCGGGGTGGGTGCTTTTCGTCGACAATAGTCGTTTGTTCATTCGGCCTTATGGCGTTCCCAAGCGGAATTTCTGTCAATACGCGAAGAACGCCACCCTGTGGGGAGATCGGCTAGTTCAGCAACGCTTTCGTCTAGGCTGACCATTTGGCTGAGTCCGACTATCGCAGGTGTGTCGCCTGCGTTCGCGCCAGTTTGGCCGAGAAATTGCCAGGCTCCATCGCTGGCACTGTGATGGACAGACGCGATCCAGTCTTCGCCACGCAGGATTGCCCAAGTCGTAAAAACAGCAACGTTGGGCGGGTCAGGAAAATTCCAAGCCATCGCGTCTGCGTATTAGCGCGCCGAGCGGGAACGTCGCAATGGGCCAAAATCTGATCCTGGGCCCAGCCTCGCCTCACCCCAGCACCTCCTCCGGCATCACGGCAAACGGATCGATGATCTTCACGCCCTCTATCGTCGGCGCTGATTGCCCGTCCTCAGTCACCAAGTGCGTGCAGCCCGCGCCGATTGCCGACGCCAGGATCATCGCATCCCACCAGGACATGGCTCGCGCCTCGACCAGATCGAGCGCGCGGCGTACTTCTTCTGCGGTCATGGGCGCGGTGCACCAGGGCAGAAGCCGCTCGATGGCTTCGCGCGCGAACTTAGGTTTTAGGCCTAGTTTTTGCACCGCCACGCTTCGGCTTTCCGCGCACACTTGTGGGCTGATGGTGAGTGAATTCTTCGCCGCCGCCAGGCTCAGCCACGCCAAGCAGCGCTCCTGCTTGGCTGGGTCGCGTGGATCGAGGCTGTAGATTACGACGTTCGAATCGAGAAACAGCTTCGTCATAGATTTCCTCGCGATCAAACCGGTAGGGCGAGCCCGCCAGCTTCACCGAGCGGGCAAGCGCAACGAAGCCATCCATCGCCGCCACACGCTCGCCGGTAATGCGCGCCTCTTCAGTGGCGATGAGATCGGCGATCCAGCGCGACAGGCTCTTGCCCGAGGCCTCCGCTTCGGCGCGGATGCGCGCGAGTGCTTCATCGTCCAGGGTGATGGTCACGTTGGCCATGAGCAATGGATCGCACAAACATGACCAGTGGTCAAGTGTATCAGTGTAACACGGATCAGTGTGTAAGCCTTACCCCCGCCCCAGCGCCTTGGCGGCCATGTCGCGCCAGATTCGCGCTTCGCCGCGCAGGGGCGGGGCGATTTTCGCCATGCGCCGCTCGATCTCCGCTAGCCCGATCTCCGCGTCCTCGCGCCGGCCGGTCTTGGCCATGAAGGCGACGTAGCGCGCGCCGGCCTCGAGGCCCGGCACGCGGTCGGCGGCGAAACGATAGGCGTCATCGGCTTCCTGGGTGCGGCCAAGGCCCTCATAGGCGCGCGCGAACGCAAGCGCGACGGTCGGCGTTTCGCCTTCGCGTCCGAGCGCTTTGACTTGCTCCAAGCGCGCCAACGCATCCTTCCAGTTTTCGATCTCAAGCAGCGCGTGCGCGTGCCCAAGCAGGATGGCGCTATCCTCGGCCCAATGGCCGGTGACGCACTGCGCCCATTGCGCCTCGGCATCGCTCCAGCGGCCAAGCGCGGCGGCGGCTTGCGCGAGTTTCATGCGATTGCCCACGGTCGGCGTGTCCTCGAGCGCCTGCATCGCGCCGCGATAATCGCGCTCGGGATCGATGGCCTGGCGCGCGGCCTTGCCCAGCGTGCGCCCCGTGCGCCCGCCCATCAGCTGAGGCAGCAGCACCGCGAAGAAATAAAACGCAGGGCCCAGCAGCGGCGCCATGATGAAGATCCAGAGCCAGTACATCTCGCGTCCGCTGCGGACGACGTGGACGCCGCACAGCAGCGAGGGCAGGTAGGAGAGGATAAGTATGATCATTTGGCCCCCGCAACTCCTGATTCACCGAACCGCACCGCTTGCGCAACGATCTTATGGCCCGCTTGGCGAATGCCGCGAACACATGTACCGCAAATCGCAAGACGATCCAGACTTGGAGGTCCTTGATGGCCCAGTCACGTTGGCCTCTGCGTTCTTTTACTTGGGCGGACGCCCTGCCGGGGGAGTATTTCCTGGAGCCTGACGCGGCTCGGCGGCGGCGTCTTGCGGAGCGGGCCAGGGACGGCAAGAAGGCGCTCGAGATTGATCGCACCGGTTCGGTCGTTCATCTGGAGCGCGCCGCCAAGCGGCTCAAGCACGAAAAGGCGGAGGACCGCGTGCTCTATGTTCCGCAATGGGACATGGCCAAGGCCGAGGCGGCCATGCGCAAAGCCGGCGTCCGCGGCGCCGTGTCAAACCTCTGCGGCTCCCAGCGCAAGCGCGTGAAGGCGGGAAGGGGGTAGGGCGGGGATAGTCCTGGGCGCCGCGACCTGGCCCTAGTCAACCAGCGCAACGCCTTCAAAAATATCGCCGAGCGGAATTTCGACGGAGAGCGCATCAATGTGGACGCTTTCGCCGGCGCGTTTGTACACCTTTTCCGAAAAACCCTCCGCGCCGCGCGACCAAACTTCGACACGCAATTCGTCCGTGTAAACCAGCGCGCAGAAATTCAACCTCGCGATCTGTTGGTAGGCGAACAATTTGTCGCCGCGATCAAGGTGCTGGGTAGATGGTGAAAGCACTTCAAAGATTGCGGTTGGATCGCTCATTTCAAGCTCTAGGTCGAGCGGAGGCGTTGCACAGCTAACGACCACGTCGGGATAGGCGCTGAAATCGACTTCGGCATTGGCGACCTTGGCGTCCGACATGTAGGTTCGGCAAGGGCCGCCTTTCAAGCGCGCCCTAAGCGCGGAATGGATGTTGCCAATGATATGAGCGTGTCGGATCGTGCCATCCGTCATCATGAACAGGGCGCCCTTGATCAGTTGCCATTTTTCGCTGTCGGGACGCGTGTTCTCGAACGCGGCGAATTCCGCAGTCGACATTAGCGGCAGGTCTCGGGCCGGAGCCAGTAGGGCGTGCATGGCAAGAAAGCTCAAACGCCTCCGAAAGTCACTTGCTGGCGAGTGCATTGGGGCAGCTGCGTTGCGCCGGACCCCCGCCGAGGCGAATTAATCCGCCTCCGGCTTGCCCCGTCCTCCCGCTTTTTCCGCTGGCGCGAGGCGCATCACTTCGGCTTGGTATTTGTCGTCTTCGCCTTTGGCCAGAAGCGGGGCGGCTTTGGCGGCTGCGTCGAGCAGGCGGCTCACCCAATCGGCTTCCGCTTTGGCGAAGTCGCTGAGCACGTAGCCGTGCACCAGTTCGGCCGCACCTGGATGGCCGACGCCCATAGCGCGCGCGGCGAAAGCCTTCGCCCACCGACGAGGCGATGATCGAGCGGATGCCGTTGTGTCCCGCGGCGCCGCCGCCGGTCTTCATGCGAAAGCGCCCCGGCGCGAGATCAATCTCATCGTAGAACGCGACGATTTCAGTGGCGTTGAGCTTATGAAAATTCGCCGCCTCGCCAACGCTACGCCCGCTCTCGTTCATGAAGGTCTGGGGTTTGAGCAAGAGCGTGCGCACGCCGTCGATCTGGCCTTCGGCAAGCTCGCCGTGAAATTTCTTTTTCCACGGGCCGAAGCCATGAGCGCGCGCAAGCGCATCGACGGCCATGAAGCCGATATTGTGCCGGTTGCCCGAATATTTCGCGCCCGGATTGCCGAGGCCGACAAGCAGAAGCATGCGCGCTTTCTACGCTTCCCGCGCTGGACAACGCAAAGCGCTTACTTTTTGTCGCCCTTTTTCTCAGGCGCCTTGGCAGCGCCGGCTTTGGCGTCTGCGGCGGGAGCGGCCGCGCCTGCGGCCGCGCCTTCGGCCGGAGTATGCGGCGGCGGCCGCCGTCGCGGTTGGATCGGGATCGGCTTTGCGGCCGGCGACGGTGGCGATGGTGAAGTCGCGGTCGCGGATGCTCGGGCGCGCGCCCGCGGGCAGGGTGACCGAGGAAATGTGGATCGAGTCGCCAATTTCCGTGCCGGTGAGATCGACCACGATCTCTTCGGGGATATTGTTGGCTTGGCACTTCAACTTGACGGTGTGGCGCACGATGTTGAGCACGCCGCCGCGCTTCAGGCCGGGCGATGCGTCGTGGTTCTTGAAATGGACCACCACGTCGATAGCGATTTCGGCGTTCTCCTCAACCCGGTAGAGGTCGATGTGCACCGGCAAATCGGACACCGGATGCAGCTGGATGGCCCGCGGGATCACCGGCTGACGCTCTCCTTTGTGATCGATTTCAACCATATGCGAGATGAATTTGCCCGAGCGCATGGCCATGACTACTTCGGCGGTCTTGATCTCGATCGGGATCGCGCCGCGGGCGCCGCCATAGAGGATGCCCGGAATCAACCCGGCTTTGCGCGTGGCGCGCGCCCCGCCAGTGCCCGTGCGCTCGCGCTTTTCGACGTTCAGTACAATGCCGGCCATGGGCGAAGGCCCCTTCAAACTCAGTGCGGGAGGAAAAAGAAGCGGCGCTCTTAACCCACTGCGTTTGCCGGGGCAAGTATTGCTTCGGCCTGGCAGCCTGGTTTCTAGGCTTGGCCCTGCGTCGGCGCGCCGCACGAAAGCCTGGAAAAATCCTGAACTTGAGCGGCGCCTGGGCGTCGATTTTCGCCTGGAAGGGGGCTAGCCTAGCGGTCAGCGAACACCGTTCAGAGGGTCCATGGCGCCGCAAACACCGCTGCTCGACCAGATCAACCTCCCGGCCGACCTCCGCAAGCTCGAAGCAAAACAGCTGCGCCAGGTCGCCGATGAGCTGCGCGCCGAGACGATTAGCGCGGTTTCCAGCACGGGCGGGCACCTGGGCGCGGGGCTCGGCGTGGTCGAACTCAGTGTGGCGCTGCACTACGTATTCGACACGCCCCGCGATGTGTTGATCTGGGACGTTGGCCACCAGGCCTACCCGCACAAGATACTCACCGGTCGCCGGAACCGCATCCGCACCCTGCGCCAAGGCGGGGGCCTCTCAGGCTTCACCAAGCGGGCCGAAAGCGAATACGACGCTTTCGGCGCCGCCCATGCCGCGACCTCGATTTCCGCCGCGCTTGGTTTTGCCGTCGCCCGCGACCGCAAGGGCGAGGACAATCACGTCGTGGCGATCATTGGCGATGGGTCGATGTCGGCGGGCATGGCCTATGAGGCAATGAACAACGCCGCCGAAACCAGCAAGCGGTTGATTGTTATTCTCAACGACAATGACATGAGCATCGCCCCGCCGGTCGGGGGCATGTCTTCTTATCTGGCCAGATTGGTGTCGTCGAAAACCTATCGACGCATCCGCAAGGCGGCCAAGAATGTCGCCGCTAGTCTGGGCGAGACGGTCCACGACGTGGCCAAGAAAGCCGAGGAATACGCCCGCACCATGGTCACTGGCGGCACATTCTTCGAGGAGCTTGGGTTCCAATATCTTGGCCCGTTCGACGGCCACGATGTCGATACGCTGGCGACAATATTGAAGAACGCCAAGGAATTCACGGACCGCCCCGTGCTCGTCCATATCGTGACCCGGAAAGGCAAGGGCTATACGCCGGCTGAAAACGCCGCTGACAAATACCATGGCGTGGCCAAGTTCAATGTCGTCACCGGTGAGCAAGCCAAAGGCGCATCCGCGCCGTCTTACACCAAGCTGTTCGGTCAAAGCCTGATCCGCGAGGCGGAGAAGGACGAGAAGATCCTCGCCATCACCGCGGCCATGCCGTCCGGCACCGGGCTTGATCTATTCGGCGCCAGGTTTCCCGACCGGTGTTTCGATGTCGGCATTGCCGAGCAGCACGCGGTGACCTTCGCGGCTGGGCTCGCCGCCGACGGCATGAAACCGTTCGCGGCGATCTATTCCACCTTCCTGCAGCGCGGCTACGATCAAGTGGTCCATGATGTCGCCATCCAAAGCTTGCCAGTGCGTTTTGCGATTGATCGCGCTGGGCTGGTCGGCGCCGACGGGCCGACGCACGCGGGCAGTTTCGATGTCGGGTATCTGGGCCAGCTGCCCGGTTTTGTGGTGATGGCCGCCGGCGATGGCAACGAGCTGTCGCGCATGGTCGCCACCGCTGCGATGATCGACGATCGCCCCTCGGCGTTCCGATACCCGCGCGGCGACGCTCCAGGTCTCGAAAATGGCGTCGCGCTCGGCGCCGACGCCGCGATCCCGCTCGAAATTGGCAAGGGCCGCGTCCTGCGCGAGGGCTCGTCGGTGGCGCTGCTGAGCTTTGGCGCGCGTCTGGACGAAGCGGGCAGGGCCGCCGACAAGCTGGCCGCCATGGGGCTTTCGACCACGCTGGCCGACGCCCGCTTCGCCAAGCCGCTCGACGAAGATTTGATCCGCCGCCTGGCGCGTGAGCATGAAGTGCTGCTCACCATTGAAGAAGGCGCGATGGGCGGCTTCGGCGCGTTCGTGCTGCACTTCCTTGCCCGCGACGGCCTGCTCGATCGCGGCCTCAAAATTCGCACTCTGACTTTGCCCGATGTGTTTCAGGATCAGGACAAACCCGAAGCCATGTACGCAGCGGCGGGGCTGGACGCCGATGCGATAGCGGCGGCGGCTCTAGCCTGTTTCCCGGAAAAGCGTCAGCGCCTTTCCAGCAAGGAAGCGGTTTAGGACGACCTACCCATGGCCGGACTTGCGCTTCGCGCAATCCGGAGACGGGTTGTGCTTTAGAGTCCCACCATCGCCCGCACTTCCGCCAACGAGTTTCCCGCTTGCCGCAGCGCCCGCAAGCTCGCGGCCTGGTCGCGTTTGGCTAGGCGTTTGCCGTCGGCGCCGAGCAGCAAGCGATGGTGGCGGTAGACCGGTTGCGGCAGGCCGAGCAGGGCTTGCAGCAAGACGTGCGCGTGCGCGGCCTCGCGCAAATCCTCGCCGCGAATGACATGGGTGACCCCTTGCAGCGCATCGTCGTACACCGAAGCTAGGTGGTAGCTGGCGGCGAAATCCTTGCGCGCCAGCACCAGATCGCCGTGGCGCTCGGGCTCGGCCGGCGCGCGCCCGGTCTCGTCCTCGAACGCAAGCGCCGCCGCGCCAAGAGCCATGCGCGCTTTCGCCAAGGACAGCCGCCACGCAAACGTCTCGCCGCTGGCGATGCGCGTGGCTTCCTCGTTGGCGGGTAATGGCGCGCCGCGAAAAATTTCGCTCGCCGGCCCGTGCGGGGCGCTGGCGATGGCGGCGGTGATTTCGCTCCGCGTGCGGAAGCAGCGATAGACCAAGCCGCGATCGATCAAGCTTTGCAGCGCCGCCGCATACTCGCTCATGTGTTCGGATTGCCGCCGCACCGGACTTTCCCATGTGATGCCGAGCCAAGCCAGGTCCTCGAAAATCGCATCCTCGTATTCGGCGCGGCAGCGACCCCGATCGATATCCTCGATCCGCAACAAAAACCGCCCGCCAACCGCGCCCGCCGCATCGAAAGCGAGAAGCGCCGAGAGAGCATGGCCGAGATGCAAATAGCCCGTGGGCGAGGGGGCAAAGCGGGTGGTGAACATGGGCTTATGGCCGGAGGCTATTGCCTGGGTGGACGAAACGCCACGCCATGTTCAAATCAACCCAGGCGCTGGCTGTTAGGTGCGGGTTGTGACCCGATGGGTCGGAGCTGATCCTCGAGTTTTATCGCTAGCGGCTTGAAAAAACAAGGAATGGCGCTCTCAGGCTGCGGCATTGCGGTCACAGGAGGGCATTGTCACGATGCCTTCGCCGGGAATCGGCTATTGTTGGCCGGCGCTGTGCTATAATGGGGGCGCGAAAGGGAGTGTTCGTCTTCAGTCCACCCTGCCAATTCCGCCATGACGCTTGGCCGTCCTTTTGGGGCGGACAATGAGCGTTTCCGCCATGCCGCTGGCTGGTTTTCCGGCCCTGGTGCTGAACGCCGATTTCCGGCCGCTTTCCTATTACCCGCTGTCGCTTTGGCCCTGGCAGGAAGTGGTGAAAGCGGTGTTCCTGGAGCGCGTCGATGTGGTGGCCCATTACGACAAGCTGATCCATTCACCTTCGTTCGAGATGCGTCTGCCTTCGGTGGTGTCGCTGCGCGACTACGTCACCCAGGACCGTCCGCCGGCGTTTACGCGCTTTAACGTGTTCCTGCGCGATGGCTTCCTTTGCCAATATTGCGGCGACGACGACAATCTCACGTTTGACCATCTGGTGCCGCGCTCCAAGGGCGGGCGCACGACCTGGGAGAACATCGTCACCGCCTGCGCGCCGTGCAACCTCAAGAAGGGCGGCAAATACGCCCGCCACGCCGATATGCGTCCCCACCGCAAGCCGCGCCGGCCAACCATGCATGAATTGCAGCATGTCGGCCGGCGGTTTCCCCCGCACCATTTGCACGAGAGCTGGGTCGATTATCTGTACTGGGACGTCGAACTGGAAGCGTGAGCTTAATCAGCCACGACGGCTTCTTCGACGATGCCGAACATACTGGTGACGCTATCGCTCCACAGCGACACGCCGGCGACGATGGCGATGCTGATCAAACCGGCGATGATCGTGTACTCGATCGCCGTAGTGCCGGTTTCGTCTTGAAAAAAGCGCTTCAGCATCGGGCGTTCCGTTCAATCAGGCGTTGGACCAGGCCGACATCGGCTGGCGGCATGGGATAGTTGGATAATTCCGAAACGCGCACCCAAGCCAGCTTTTGGGCATCGTTGGGGACCGGCTCGCCCTGCCAGCGCGTGGCGATGTAGAGCGGCATCAACAGGTGAAAATCCGGGTAAGCATGCGAGGCGAACGCGAACGGTTCGAGGCAGTCTGGTTCGACGGTCAAATCCAGCTCCTCCTTCAACTCACGCGCCAGCGCCGTCTCCGGCGATTCACCAGGCTCGAGCTTGCCGCCGGGAAATTCCCAGAGCCCGCCGAGCTGTTTATGCGCCGGCCGCTGCGCGATCAGCACAAGGCCGGCGGGATCGATCAACGCCGCCGCCGCCACCAAGAGCAGGCGCCGCGACGAAATCGGATGATCGCCTAAATGCATGAAAAAGCCGTGTGTGGGCAGGGTTTAGCCGGGTTAATGGAAAACCGGAATTAACTGCGGTAATCGCCATTGATCTCGATATAGCGCTTGGTCAAATCGCAAGTGTACATGCGCGCGGCGCCCTTGCCGGGGCCGACGACGACGGAAATCTCCAATTCCGCGCGTTTCATATAGGCGCTCATCGCCGCCTCGTCATAGTCGCCGGCGACCCTGCCGTCGCGCGCGGCCCAAAGTTCGCCAAAGCGCACCGAGATCAGCCTCGCGCGCGATCGGCTCGTCGGCGCGGCCAATGGCCATGACGATGCGGCCCCAATTGGCGTCTTCGCCGGCGATCGCGGTTTTCACCAGCGGGCTCTCGCAAATCGTGCGGGCGATTTTCTTGGCGGAAACATCGCTCGCCGCGCCGCTTACCTTGACGCTAACCAATTTTCCAGCGCCTTCGCCGTCGCGCACGATCTGGATCGCCAGGTCGGCCAGCACGCGCGACAGCGCGGCGCGGAAATCGGCCAGGCGCGCATCGTCCGCATCGGCGATCGGCGGCGATTTTGGCTTGGCCCGGTCGCGTACAACAACACGCAATCATTGGTCGAGCGATCGCCGTCGACGGTGATGGAATTAAAGCTGGCCTCGGTCTCCGCCCGCAGCAGCGTTTTCAAGATCGGAGCCGAGAGCGCCGCGTCCGTGAACACGAAGGCGAGCATGGTGGCCATGTCCGGCGCGATCATGCCCGAGCCCTTGGCGATGCCGGCGATGGACACCGCGACGCCGTCGATTTCACAAATCGCGCCGGCGCCTTTTGGAAACGTGTCGGTGGTGGCGATCGCCTCGGCGCAGGCGCGCCAATCCACCGGCCCAAGCGTCATCGCCGGCAGCGCGCGGGCGATTTTTTCGTCGTCGAGCAGAACCCCGATCACGCCGGTTGAGGCCGCCAGCATTTCGCGCGTCGGCAGGCCAAGCCTTGCGCCGGCCGCTTCGAGCGTACGTTTGCAAGCGCTATCGCCGGCCGGCCCGGTGAACGAATTGGCGCAGCCGGCATTGACCAACAAGCCGCGCACCGCGCCGCGCGCCGCGGCTAGCGCTTGTTTGCACCAATCGGTCGGCGCCGAGCCCACCTGGTTGCTGGTAAACACGCCCGCCGCCCGCGCGCCAGGCGCGCAACGCACCAGCAACAGATCGGCGCGTTCGTGCTTGTAGAAACCCGCGCGTCCGATTGCCGCTTCCAAACCGGCTATGGCCGGCAGGTCGGGGAATTTGCCGGGCGCAAGCGGTGAGACCGCCGCCGCGGAATTCATTGCGCCGGCTCCGTTTCGGCGGCGCGCGGCGGCGCCTGCGGCGTCGGAACTCCGGAGGGTCCCATCGGGAACGGGAAGGGCGGGGGCGCGGCGCCGGGCGGGCTGGCTATGTCAGGCGTCGGCCGCGGCGCCGGCGCTTGCGGCGCGTCGGCCGGCGCCGGCGCTTCCTCGGTCGGGGCCATGCTTTCGTCGGGCTCGCGCAGGCGCTCGATGCGGGCGTCGGCGGCGAGGCGCTCATTCAGCCGGGTGATCTCCTGATAGCGCAGCCAGTCAACGATGCGCGGGCGCAACGTTTCCAGGCTCGGCACGCCGACGGCGCGGCGATCCTCAACCCGAAATACGTGCCAGCCGGTCGGCAATTGAATCGGGCCGACCAGCGCGCCAGTGCTGGCGCTTTCCACCGCTTCGCGCACATCGGCGGCGAGGTCGGCGATAGCGGCAAAACCGAGATCGCCGCCATCTGGCGGCGAATCGCGCTCGGTCGAGAGTTCAAAGGCGAGCGCTTCAAATCTTTCGCCCTGCTCGAGCCTTCTTTTCGCCGCCTCCGCCGCCTCCCTGGCGTTGAATTGAATGTGCCGCAGATGAATTTCTTCACCCTGACCGAGCCGGCTGGTGTTTTCCCGGTACAAGCGCTCAATCGCTTCGGGATCGATGGCGTGTTCGTCGATTTCTTCGTAGATCGAATTGGCCAAGACGCGTTCGCGCGCGTTTTCGAGTTGACGGCGCACTGCCGGCTCGCGGTCGAGCCCGCGCGCTTCGGCCTCCAGTGCGAACAAGCGCACCTCGATCAATTCCTCAAGCGCGACGTAGAAGGCGTCGGAATTGGCGTTGAGGTCCTCGGTTTCGCTCAACCAGCCGCGAGCCACCGCGTAAGCGCGCACGTCCTCGACATAAATCGGCCGCCCATTCACGGTTGCGGCGACGATCGGGTTAACGATTCCGGCGCCTTCCTTGGCGGAATCGCGGCCGAGGCCGCACCCGGCAAGGGCGAGCGCCAATGCAAAAACGGCGATCTTGAGACGCAATTTTCTTCGGCAAGATCATGCATTCTGCTTTCTGGTGGCAAACTCTGTAGCAAAGCCGCGTCAAAGCCGGCCCGCTCGCGGCGATTGGGGGCCGCCACATTGACACCGCATGGTGGCGCTCTTAAATCTCGCAAGCGGTCGTGTCGAGGGTATTTTCGCACGCGGACGCGTGCCGGTGCGCCCCAAAAAAGCCAACAAGCTCAAGGTTATCGGTATCAAACTCGGCGGCGGATTCGCTGGTCGCCACGGACATTAGATCGCACCCATGCTTAACTTTGCTCGGCAGATTTTCGGTAGCGTCAACGAGCGCAAGGTCAAGGCTCTGCGGCCCATGGTGCAGCGCATCAACGCGCTGGAAGGAACATTCGAGGCGCTGTCGGACGAAGCCTTACGCAATAAGACCAGCGAATATCGACATCGCATCGCTCGCGGCGGCAAAATCGATGAGCTGCTGCCGGAAGCGTTCGCCACCGTGCGCGAAGCGGCCAAGCGCGTGCTCGGCATGCGCCATTTCGACGTGCAATTGATGGGCGGTATGTTCCTGCACCAGGGCCGCATCGCCGAAATGCGCACTGGCGAGGGCAAGACTTTGGTGGCGACGCTGCCTGTGTATCTGAACGCGCTCGAGAGCCGCGGCGTGCACGTCATCACCGTCAACGATTATCTGGCCAAGCGCGACAGCGATTGGATGGGCCAGATTTATCGTTTCCTCGGGCTTTCGGTCGGCGTCATTGTCCACGGCCTCTACGACAACGAGCGTCGCCAAGCTTACGCCGCCGACGTCACCTACGGCACCAATAACGAGTTCGGTTTCGATTATTTGCGCGACAACATGAAATACTCGCTCGGCGAGATGGTGCAGCGCGGCCACCGCTTCGCCATTGTCGATGAAGTCGATTCAATCCTGATCGATGAAGCGCGCACGCCGCTGATCATCTCCGGCCCCACCGAAGACCGCAGCGATTTCTACAAATCCATCAACGCGCTGATTCCGCTGCTGGGACCCGATGATTTCGAGCACGACGAAAAGCAGCGCTCGGCGATCTATACCGAGGCGGGCTCCGAGCGGATCGAGGAATTGCTGGTCGAGCGCGGCTTGCTGCAAGGCTCGATGTACGAGCCGGCCAACATTTCCATCGTCCACCACGCCAACCAGGCGCTGCGCGCGCACAAGCTGTTCCATCGCGACAAGGACTATATCGTCAAGGACAACGAAGTGGTGCTGGTCGATGAATTCACCGGCCGCATGATGCATGGCCGGCGGCTGTCGGAAGGCTTGCACCAGGCGATCGAGGCCAAGGAAGGCTGCAACGTTCAGCCCGAGAATCAAACCCTCGCCTCGATTACCTTCCAGAATTATTTCCGCCTGTACGACAAGCTCTCCGGCATGACTGGCACCGCGTCCACCGAGGCGTCGGAATTTGGCGACATCTACAAGCTCGACGTGGTGGAAATCCCGACCAATCGCGAGATCATGCGTCAGGACGACGACGATGAAGTCTATCGGACGGCGAAGGAAAAATACAAAGCCATCATCGCCGACATCGAAGACACCCATCGCCGCATGCAACCGGTTCTGGTCGGCACCGTGTCGATCGAAAAATCGGAGACCTTGTCGGCCATGCTGAAGCAGCGCGGCATTCCCCACCAAGTGCTGAACGCGCGCTACCATGAGCAGGAAGCGCAGATCGTCGCGCAGGCGGGGGTGCCGGGCGCGGTCACCATCGCCACCAACATGGCCGGCCGCGGCACCGACATTCAACTCGGCGGCAATCTCGATATGCGCCTCAAAAGCGGGCTCAAGGGCGATGAAACCCCCGATCAGGTCGCGCTGTTTCGCCGCCAGATCGGCGCCGACGTCGAAAAGAAAAAACGCGCCGCGCTCGATGCCGGCGGGCTCTACGTGCTCGGCACCGAGCGCCACGAAAGCCGGCGCATCGACAACCAATTGCGCGGCCGCACCGGCCGCCAGGGCGATCCGGGCAAATCGAAATTCTACATCTGCCTGGAAGACGATCTGTTGCGGATTTTCGCCGCCGACCGGCTCGATGCGATCATGCGCGGGCTCGGCATCCAAGAGGGCGAGGCGATCGTTCACCCCTGGATGAACAAGGCGCTGGAAACCTCGCAACGCCGGGTCGAGCAGCGCAATTTCGAGATCCGCAAGAATTTGCTCAAATACGACGATGTCATCAACGACCAGCGCAAGGCGATCTTCGAGCAGCGCATCGAATTCATGCGCA
Organism: uncultured Alphaproteobacteria bacterium; assembly: GCA_963732745.1. GTDB lineage: Bacteria > Pseudomonadota > Alphaproteobacteria > Caulobacterales > Aquidulcibacteraceae > Vitreimonas. The sequence goes on from CAVTAT010000014.1 coordinate 187,716, forward strand.
CCGCCGACGTCGCCCCAATCGTCAAGGACATGCGCCACGACGTGGTCGAGAAGCTGGTCTGGCGGCACATGCCGGAGAAAGCCTATCCCGAGCAATGGAACACGCCCGAATTGATGATCGAGGCCGATGAGATTTTCGGTTTTTCCACGCCGGTCGATTCGTGGGCGGCCGAGGAAGGCATCGCTCAACTCGAAATCATTGAGCGGCTGACGCGCACCGTCGATCATGCCTATGCGCAGAAGGCGGCGATGCTGGGCGCCGAGCGTTTACGCTCGGTGGAAAAGCAAGTGCTGCTCTCGGTGGTGGACATGCGCTGGCGCGAGCATCTCTCGCTGCTCGACCATTTGCGCTCGGTGGTGCATTTGCGCGGCTACGCCCAGCGCGATCCGCTCAACGAATTCAAGACCGAGGCGTTCACGCTGTTCGAGCGCATGCTGCTTGGATCTGCGCACAACGGTCACGCGCATGCTGCTGCGCCTGCAGATCGGCCAGCCCGAGGAAGGGATCCCGCGTCCGCAGGCGCCGGCGCGGACCTTCGAAATTCACCAGAATCCGCACACCGGCGAAAACGAGATGGCGCGGCGCGAAGAAGCGCCGCCGCTGGCGCCCGAGGGCTTTGATCGCCACGATGTGCGCACCTGGGGCAAAGTCTCCCGCAACGCCCCATGCCCCTGCGGCTCGGGCAAGAAGTTCAAATATTGCCACGGCACGGCGGAAGTGGTGAGTGCGTAGCTTCCTGACCGCGAGCCTTCAGGCTCGCTCGCTTGCGCGTCTGAAGACGCGCGGTGCATTCAGCGCCTCGCCAGCTCCGTTATCAGCGTGCGCCAGTGGGTCAGCCCGTTATAGAAGCTGGCGACTGGATTGCGTTCGTTGAGCCCATGGGCGAATTCGTCTTCTTCGCGCATGAAACTTTCGCTGACCCCGTAGGTAGGTATGCCGGCGGCGCGAAAGAAAATGCCGTCGGTTGCGCCGGCAGACATTGACGGCGTGATCGGCACGTCTGGATAATTGGCGTGAACCGCTGCGGCAAGCGCGGCCAGCACATCCTCGCGCAAGGGCGAAGCGTCGCTCGAATTCGACGGCGCGGTCGGCGCGACTTCAACGCCGCCGCCGGCCAGGCTCTGCAAGCGCGCCTGCACGCTCTCCACGCGACGCCTGGAAAGATGCGGCAATTCACCTTGGCGGCGGCGCTTTGCGGCAGCGCGTTTTCGGCGTGGCCGCCGGCGAGCATGGTCGGCACGCAGGTGGTGCGCAATTGGCCGACAAAAGAGGGGTTGCGCGAAAGCGTCGCCGCCGCGCGCCGATCGCCGGGGCGGGCGGCAAAACGCAACATCGCCGCGCCGTCAGCCCCGCCAAGGTTGCGCCGCCGGCGCGGAAGCTGGCCAGCGTGGTGTCGTTCCACATCACCGGGAACGCGTAGCCGCGCAAGCGCCCAAGGGCGTCCATGACATCGAAGATGGCGTTGTCGGCGCGCGGAAGCGAGGAATGGCCGCCCGGATTGCGCGCGGTAAAGGTGAAGCTGGCGTAGGTCTTCTCGGCGGTCTGCAGATAATACGACGTGGGCGCGCCCTCATGGGTGAGCAAGCCGCCGCCAGCGTCGGAATTGAGCGCGAATTCCGCATCGCCAAGCAAGGCGCGGTGCTCGCGCAGCAGCATCTGCGTGCTCTCGCCGCTGGTTTCCTCGTCGCCGGAAAACCACAGGATCAGGTCGCGGGTGGGACGAAAATTCTCGGCGCGCAATTGCAGAAACGTAGCCGCGATCAGCGCGACGCCGGATTTGTTATCGCTGGCGCCGCGGCCGAAGAAAAAGCCGTTCTCCTCAACCAGCGTAAACGGATCGCGCTCCCAATCGGAACGTAGCGCCGGCACCACATCCATGTGCGCAAGAAACAGGATCGGCCGCCCGCCGCTTCCCGTCGCCGCGATAGCGCACCAGCAGGCCGGCCGTGTCGCCATGCGGCAGCACATGTACATCCTCGGCGGGAAAACCGCCGGCGCGAAAGCGTTCGGCTAGCGATGCGGCCATGGCCGGCGTCTGGCGGCCTTCAACCGAGGTGTCCATGCCGACAATGGTGCGGTAAATCTCCAGCGCCTGCGCGCGCTCGGCCTGGCTCGGCTGCGCGTGCGCTGTTGCGGCGAAACAGAGGAACAGCAGGGTGGCCAAGATTTTGGCGCACAGGCCGCAATTCCACCCATCCCGGATGCGCGAAGCGCAAGTCCGGGGCCCAGAAGCCCAGCCGTTTGGTTTAGGCCCGGGCTCGTCGCTTCGCGACGCCCCGGGGATGGGTGTTTGCGGACATGATTGTCCCATTCGTTTCGGTTTAAGCCTGTCGCCCATGCTGGAAGCGCCTTAGCTTTTTGGCAAGGCTTTCAGGCGCACGAAATCATCATGAGCGCCACGCTTATTCTCGGCATCGACCCTGGGCTCAATCGCTGCGGCTGGGGTCTGGTCGCCAGCGAGGGCGCGCGCCTGTCGCACATCGCCCACGGAACGATCATGCCGAACCCGAAGCAGCAACTCGCCTCGCGCTTGCTGTGTTTGTTTGAGGAACTTGGCGCCATTCTCGATACGCATCATCCGCACGAAGTCGCGGTCGAGGAAACTTTCGTCAACAACAACGCCCGCGCCGCGCTTGCCTTGGGTCAAGCGCGCGGCGTGACGCTGGCGGCGGCGGCGCGGCGCGGCGTGCTGGTGGCCGAATATTCGCCGGCGACGATCAAGAAAGCCATCGTCGGCTCGGGCGCCGCCGACAAAACCCAGATTGCCTTCATGGTGCGGCGCTTGTTGCCCACGGCCGGCGAGGTGTCCGCCGACGCCGCCGACGCTCTCGGCGTTGCGCTCTGTCACGCCGCGCATGGGGGATTTAAGCGCAGGGTGGGCGCCTAGGTTCCGCGCTCGACGCCTGCAGGTTGGAGCGCGGGGCCTCCGGCCCCGCCAATGCGCCGCCCCGGACCGCCGGCATCCTGCCGGCATGCTCCCTACACAAACCCACAGGCCGGTGAAGACTGAAACGTCGCTTGCCGGCAGGATGCCGGCGGTCCGACGTGGCGCGGCAATGCAATCTATCCCCCACCCATCCCCCACCCATCCCCGGATTCGCGGAACGCGAAGTCCGGGGCCCATAAACACAAAACCCCAGTGTTTATGGGCCCCGGACAGCGACTGCGTCGCTTCCGGGGATGGGTGTGACCTCGTACAACACAGGAGACAATGAAAAATCTATCCTACACCTCCCGCGCGGCTTTACACTGCCCCCATGAAACCCGATACCCGCAACGCTCCGCTTGAACTTTGGCGCACCGCCGGCGCGTTTATTCAGATTTTGTTCGACCTCTTCGGCGAGCCGCAACGCATCGCTTCGCTGCGCGTGTTCGAGACCGCGCAGCGCGCGCTGGCGCTCACTTGGATTCGCGCCGGCGAGTGGCTGGTGCGGGAATTGTTGCTGATCGAAGCGGCTCTGCTCGGGCCGTTGCCAGAGCCGGCGCGGCGCGCCAAACAAACCAAAGCGCGCGAGAAAACCCCGCCATTACGCCGCTATCATTCGTTCGACCCGGATGATTGGCGGGTGTCGTTCCAGGCCATTCCGACATCGCGTACAACAAAATCCAAGAGCGCGCGCCGGCTCATGCCGCGCGACCATTACGGCGCCTGGCCGCTGGCGCAAAGATGCGAAGCGCTGCTGCGCGTGTACAACAATCCCTTGGCTTATGCGAAACGCCTGGCCCGGCGTCTGTTCGCCAAACCAGCGCGCATCGCGCTGCTGCGCAAACACGACCCCGACGCGGAATATAAGGTCGGCCCCAACGGCGCTGCCGCCATAACCGCCGCTGCCGACAAAGCCGCCGGCGCGTTCGACAGCTCGTAACCTCGGACCGCCGGCGCCCCGCCGGCATGCGACCGCCAAATTTACAACAGACCTGTGTGATTGAACGCTTGTTTGCCGGCTGGGAGCCGGCGCTCCGGGGGCGCGAACACGCGCGCCATTGCAACGCCGAACGCAACGCGTTCCGGCCCGCTGGCGCTCGCGCCAAGCGTGGCCGGAGGCCCCGCGTCCCAATCGCGACGCTTGCAAGTTTGAGCGGCAGGGTCTGGCGTGAAGGCTAAACCCGGCTCACCAGTCCATAAGCCAGCAATTTCGCTGTCATGTCCTCGGGCGCGACGGCGCTGGCGAGATCGGCTGGGGTAAACACCTCTCCGCTCAGCGCCCGCTCCAGCGCGGCGCGCGCTTCGGGGCGGAATTTGAGTTCGCCGCCGGGTGCGATGATGACAACGCGATCGCCGTCCTCGGCGATGCGATAGGGCGAGAGCGCCTTGGCCTGGAAGCGCTCGCCGCCGAGCACCGGGCGGGCGGCGTCTCGTACAGCATGGCGATTGTCGGCGGCGCGTGAGCGAATAAAATTATCGGCGTTGAGATCCATGGCCGGGTCGAGCTGGATTTCGCGGGCGATGATCTGGCCGAGCATGTGCAAATGCGCGCGCGCCTGGGTGCGGTCGAAATCGCGGTGCGCATAGCCGGGCGGCAAGGAACGGCGCAATTCCGGCGTGCGCAGCGCCGCCTCCGACACCGCCTCCAGCATCAAATCGGCCCAAGTGCGGGTGATCAGGCCAACAGTGACATGCAACGAAGGCCCATCCCCCGAAGTCATCGCGTCATGCATCATGCCGCGCGGCACATAAGCGCAATCGCCGGCCTTGAGGATGAATTCCTGTTGCACCGCGCCGCTTTGATGCAATCCGCTCTGGAACGCCTCGCCGCGAAACGGGGTATCGACCGGCTTCTCATAGAGCCTCCAAGCCTTCTCGCCCGCCATCTGCAGAACGAACACGTCGTGATTGTCGTAATGAGTGCGGAAGCCCTGCGCGTTGGGCGGGGTCAGGTACAAATTGGTCTGCACATGGGCGGAGAAAACGAATTCGAGCCCGCGGCAGAAACGCCCAAGCGAAGGCTCGATCTGGTGGGCTTGCTGCAGGATGATGGTGGCGCCGCCGCGATGAAAATCGGCAATGGCGCCGCGATCGATATAGCCGGCGGCGTCGACATAATCGGAGCGCGCCAGCTTGTCGCGCGAAGCATCGGCCAAATCGAGTTGGCCCTCCCGCAGATCGACGCCGCTAATGATGCGATCGACCGCGTCGATGTTGATCAAACCGTCGAAACGCGCGCGGTCGCCGTGCGCCACGACCAGCGCTTCACGCTCGTAAATGCGTTGCAAGAAATCATCGACCCGCCCGGCCCCGATCAGGTGGCCGAGCGGATCGTTGAGCCATGGCTCGGCCATGGGTCAGGTGCGACCGCGACCGCTGACGTCGGTGGGGTCGCTATCGGTGCGCCCAGTGCGGCCGGTGCCGTGCGGCGTCGGTCGGATCGGCATCGGAGACTCCGCGCCCGTTGCCGACGCCATCGGTCGGGTCGCTATCGGTTCGGCCGCTGCGTGTGCCGCGGCCAAAGCCGGCGCGGTCGGCGCCGCCGCCGCTGTCGCCGTCCGTTGTACCGGTTGCGCCGCCCGTACCGCGCCCGCGCCCGGTTGGATCGGCGTTGGCGCCGCTGTCATTGTCGGTCATGCCGGTGCGGCCGCCTCGGCCGCGGCCGGAGGGATCGGCATAGGCGCCGCTGTCGGAATCGGTGAGCCCGGAATTGCCGCGCCCGCGCCCCGGCTGGTCGCGGTAGGCGCCGCTATCGGCATCGGTCGCGCTTTGGGCGCCGCGGCCATAGCCGGGATTATCCGCGCCCGTTCCGCTATCGGTATCGGTATTGCCGGTGCGGCCGTAGCCGGAACGGTCAGCGCCGTTGCCGGTGTCACTATCGGTGTGGCCAGTGTAATTCTGGGCGCTGGCCTCGCCAGTAACCACCGCCGCCGAGCCGCCCGCAAGCACCGCCGCGCCCGCAACCCGGCTCATAAACGAGCGCCGGTTGAGGGGCTTCTTTTGCGTCTTGTTGTCTTCGTCCGCCATTGAACGCCTCCCTGTCTTGCGAAAGATTCGCAAGAAATCACATCCCTACGCCGGGAAGTGGTACCACGCCATTGCAGTCTGGCAATGTCTGAAATGAGAGCGTCGCAGCTGCGTTTCATCGACGGGCGAATCCGCGCACTCAGGACTTGGAGGCGCCATGATTGGTTCATTGAACGGTGTCGTTGCCGCAATTGGCGAGGAGACGGCGCTGATCGAGGTCGGCGGGGTCGGCTATGTTGTGCAAGCCGGGGCGCGCACGCTCGGCCGCTTGAGCATGGGCGCACCGGCGCGGCTCTATATCGAAACCCATGTGCGCGAGGACGCGATCCGGCTGTTTGGCTTCGACAGCGAGGAAGAGCGCGCTTGGTTTGCGCATCTGCAGACGATACCAGGCGTCGGCGCCAAAGTGGCGCTCGGCATCCTCGACGCCATGCCGCCTGCGCTCCTTGTTGACGCGGTGGCGCTGCAGGACAAAGCCGCGTTCGCGCGCGCCAATGGCGTCGGCCCGAAACTCGCCGCGCGGCTGGCGCAGGAATTGGCGGCAAAGCAAGGCCCGAAGGGTTTCCTTTCGCTCGCCGCCGCGCAAGCCGCGCGCGAAGCAAGCCCAGGCTCGCCCGCGGGCCAAGGCGCGCGCGCCGAGGCGGTATCGGCGCTGGTCAATCTGGGCATCGATTCCAGCAGCGCGGCCCGCGCGGTTGCCTCAGCCGCCAAGAATTTCGCCGCCGACGCCCCAGCGCCAGAACTGATCCGCGCGGCGCTAAAGGAAGTGAGCCGGTGACAGCAGCCGCTTGATGTGCACGCCGAACCAGGCATAAGAAATTTTGTCCAGCGACGGGTTTTGGCTCTATCGAGGTGCCCGATTGTGGATTCTGGCAGTCGCGCGTAACGTACGTTCGCTCGGGCGATGGCTATGGGAATTCGGCCTTGTTGACCTCCTGGCGGCCTGGCGGCCAACGCCGCAATAGTTCGAGGCTTTTCCGTGCTGCTTTCTGATCCGCCCGCGCGCCTTTCTCAACTCGAGCCCGAGCAATTTAGTCCTGAGGCGCGGGAGATGTTTGCGCGTTGGAAGATTGGCCCTTTCAAAGACGCGGATATGAACCCAACACTGAAAACGTTGGCGCATCATCCCAGACTCGCCGACCTTTTCTCCCAGTTCAATATCCACTTGTTGCTCGACAGCACGCTTCCAGTTCGTCAGCGCCAAATTGCGATCATGCGGACGGCTTGGATTTGCGCAGCGCGCTACATGTGGTCGAGTTGATCTGCGCACCAGCATGAGCTTCGGGCTTGAACCAGAATTGTTCAAACCAATTCAGGTCGGCAGCGGGGACGCCTATTTTAGCGTGTTTGAGAAAGTTGTGGTTTGCGCAACCGATGAGCTCGTAAATGATCGACGCATCGGCAACTCCTGTTGGCGCGCGCTGAATGCTGAGTGGAGCGCCCAGCAGATGCTAGATTTTATGTTCACTGTCGGCGCTTATGTGATGGTTGCCGGCGTTATGCGGTCTATCGGCATTGAGCGCGAACCAGAATTGATGGAGCTTGCAGCGAAATACGGCGCGCCTGATTAGGCGTTGCGGGCCCGTGTGCCTTCTAACCCGGTCTTTTGCCTGCGGTGGCCGGGAGATCGAGCGACGCTCGACTTTAGCTGCGCGCTTTTGAAATCTGTGCTCGACGAATGTAGCGTCGCTTCGAAACGCATTCGACGGCGTCGTGATCGGCAAATCGCGGAATGTGGTGATCCCGGGGGGCGCAGCGCATACGTACGGGATTGCGTTCACAATTCTCATCGCGGTCATGACGTAGCCATCGTATCCTAGCTCTTCCGGTTTGGCGGGATCCCCAACCGAGCACCGATGAGTACGTTAGGATCGCCTTCTATCCTAATACGCATGCAGCCATGCGTATCGGCGCTTCCCATTCGGGTGCGATGTCGTCGCACATGCGGTTTACGTGCTCGAGGACAATCGCCTCTCTGCCAGCCACGATCGCACGGTTCGGACACGGACGGCGGCGACGGCGCCGGCCTTGAGGGTGCCCAGCCGACAGGCAGGTCTCGCGCGGTCACTCGTTTTTCGAAGGATTCTTCGTAACGCTCTACGGCGTAGCCAAGCTTTTGAGCGACATTGGTGATAGGGTTGCCCCAAATCGACAATTGTACACCCGGCAATTCTAAGATCGCGGTTTTTTCGGGCGGCTCGTCAAATCCATACGCCAACGATATTTCTTCCCGGACTTTCACGGTCGAATAGTTGAAGAGTTCGTACGAAGTAATGCGCTTTATCGTGTTGCTGAGCGTGGCGGCGAGCAGCGCCATGTGCTCGACGAACCCCGGCTCCTGGCCATTCATGTAGAAGGTCGCGTTCCCTTTTTTTGCCGCCGCCTCAGAATCGCGACATACGCCTGATCGTGGTGGGCGGGTGGATAGACGCAGCCCACCGTCGCTCGCAGTGACGAGTTGACGCCATGTTCCAATAGCTTGACAAACCAGGGCCCGTTCACCTGCTGCGCCTCGATCGGGTTTCGGATGTTCAGCGCCATCACTGCGCAGTCTGGCTTCAGCGCGAAAATCTCTTCGGTACTGTCAGTAGTAGTGATGCCGCAGGGAGTGTCGGTATCCAGAAGACCGGCGTCCAGGCCGATGTTCTTTGATCGCCCCCAAACACCTACGAGTTCCACGTCACCTCGGCCTTGCAGGGCGCGCACGGATATCCCTGCGACGTTTCCAGTTCCAATGATGACGACCCGCAGCTTTGTCATTTCGACCTCCTGTTGAGACGACGATCTGTTGCCGACGACGCTTAGTGACACGTCGGCCGTGGCTGCGCCGAGTTATCCCGAGGCAATTGCTGGCCGACTGAGCGCAGACACTGGCGCATCGCTTCGATATCTCCAACGGACATCCGGGGATGCGCGGAGACGCACGGCGCCGCGCTAGGCGCTGAACGGCCAAGCGTGCTCAACCCATCGTCGTCGCGCATCCTGCGACCGCCATTTGCAGGACGAACGTCACTAGAGCCGCGATGGTGATGGTCGCTGCGTAGGCCATCGCCCGCTCCGGCGGCGTGTGCATGAGCGGCGGCAGGCCGCGATAGATCAAATACACCATGACCCCAAGCGCCAGCACCGGAACCCATAGAAGAGGGGGCCAAAGCAACGTGATGGTCGATAGAAAAAACGGCGTCAGCGCGTAGGCGGCGAGTTTCTGCGCGGCCAATTCATCGCGCTGCGAGTTAAAATTTTCGGCGATGACAGCGACAATAACGCCCAGCAAATAAACCATCGCCACGCCAACGATCCAAGCCACGACCGCGCTGATCAATTCGGCGCCGAAATTGGTGGTCCTGGCCTCGAACAGGAGCTTGCCCAACATCGCGCACACGGGCGGCAGCGCGGCTAGCGGCGCGACGTAACCGATCAGGATGTTCGGTATCGTGGTTTCCTCGGCCCGGATTTGTTCCCATTCGGCCTTGGGATCGCGCAGCAGGCCGTAGGCGCGCGAGAGCATATGCTCGGATTTTTGCAGCGCCGCCCTGGCGCGCGCGCGCGCCTCCTCGACGCTGAAGCGCGGGGCTTTGCCATCTTGGTCCGCTGACATGAATTCTCCGCTGGTGAATCTGCGCCATCCTAGCCGCGCCAGTCGCCGTGCGCCAATGCTTAGCTGCGCTTAACGGCGTTCGCGCGCGGCGCGGGCTCGCTGGACGGGGATCCAGTCGCGCACCAAGCCTTCGAGCACGCCAAGCGGCACTTCGCCTTGCAGCAGCACGGCGTCGTGAAAGCCGCGCAGGTCGAAGGCGGGGCCGAGCTCGTTGCGAGCCACTTCGCGCAGCCGCATGATTTCGCGCCGGCCCAGTTCGTAACCGCAGGCCTGGCCGGGCCAAACCACGTAGCGATCGACTTCGGTGGCGATGATCGCCGGCGCATCGCCAGTGGTTTGCACGCAGATAATCGATCGCTTGCTGGCGGCTCCAATCGTTGCGCGTGCAGGCCGGTATCGACCACCAGCCGCGCCGCGCGCCAGAGCTGCCAGCGCAGGAAACCGATGCGCCCGACCGGATCGCCGTCGTGGAAGCCGACTTCGTCGGCGAAGTTCCTCGGCATAAAGCGCCCAGCCTTCGCTATAGGCGTTGAAGGTGATCAGGCGACGCAGCAGCGGCGCATCGCTTTGCTCCTGCGCCAGCGCGGTCTGGAAATGGTGGCCGGGAACGGCTTCGTGAAAATCCTGCGTCGGCAGATCGATGCGCGTCATTTCGCGAGATTGCGCAGATTGATGTAATAGATGCCGGGCTGGCGCGCCATCGAGCGAGGGCGGCGAATAATAGGCGCCGGGTTGGCCGGTCTTCCGCGAACGCGGGCACGCGGCGCACTTCGAGGCTCGCGCGCGGCAAGCGGCCAAACCATTGCGGCGGCGCGCTCCAGCACGCGGTTCACCCGGGCTCGCACGTCGGCCAGCAATTGCGGCGCGGCCTTCGTCGGTTGTCGGGATAGCGATAGCGCGGATCGGCGGTCATCTGCGCCAGGCGCTGGCCCACCGTGCCTTCGGTAAGCCCAACCCGCCGCAGCGCGATGTCGAGCTGGCCGTTCAGTTCGGCGACGCGGTCGAGGCCGATCTGGTGGATTTGCTGCGGGCGTCAGCGTTCGTGGTTGTGCTCGATGCGCAAGCGCGGCGGCGTAGAATTCCGCGCCGCGCGGCAGCGCCGACGCGGCCGGATCGAGGCCGGCGTGAACGCGCTCGGCGCGCAGAAAATCCGCAGGCGCGCTGGTGCGCGGGCAAAATCGCGTCGCGCACGATCTGCTCGGCGCGGGCGAGATAGCCGATTGGTGTTGCGCGGTCCAGCGCGGCGCGGCGCGCAGGGTCGCGTTCGGCGGCGGCAAGCGCGTCGAGCTTGCGCTGAAAGCTGGTGAAATAGGGCTGCGTCTGGCGGCGGCCTCGCGATCACGCCGTCGAGCAGATCCAACGTGTCATCGATGATGAATAGCGGCGGCCGCACGCCGCGCCGCGCGTCCTCGCGCGCCCGCGCGGTCTCCTGCGTCGATGGCAACGGCGACCGCGCGCAGGCGCGCGAGATAGGCTTCGGCGTCGGCGGGCGTGGCGATGGGGTGGCGCTCGTCGAGGAACGCCGGAAGCGTGAGGAAGGCGCTGTCGAGTTGGTTCAGCACGTAAGGCTTGAGGCCGCCGAGCGGCGAAAAATCGCCATAGTCGAACGCGGCCGCGCTCGCGGCGGCTTCGAATTGCTCGCGCAGCACGGCGTGAACGTGAAGCGATCGTCGGCGTTCAAATCTTGCGGGTCGAAGGCGCGCAATTCGGCAAGGCGGCGCACCGCGGCGCTGCGGCGGGCCTCCAAGGCCAGCGCGTCGCGAGCGATCGTCGAGGCGGCGCTTGTAGGGCCCCGGCGAGGCTCCTCGCTGACGCCCGCCTGGGAGGCGAGTTCCGGGCTGTCGGCAAGGATTTCACGGGCCCAATCGGCGAGCCTGCCCTCGAAGGCGCTCATGCGGTTGCGGGCTCGCGCGGTCCGCAAGCGGCGAGGCCGAGCGCCAGGCTAACCCCCGCCACAAGGCAGAAACCAACGGATCAGGCTCATGACACTCCTTGCCGCTCTCAATTGGCGCTTCGCGTACGCCATAGCATGCTCGCGGAATGGGAAAAGCGGGTCGTGATTCTGGCCGCACGCCTGTTGCGAAAGCCGGCGCATTCGTGGTTGGAGAGCCCCCTGGCGGGGAATACGCGGAGAAACTCATGACGACCGCCAGCGGCGGCGCCCAAACCCTGGGCAAGATTTTGTTCTACCACCAGCTTGAGCCGCTCTCGATCGAGAAGCATCGCAGCCTGGGCGTCAGCCAGGTCGCCAACCCGTTTTCGTTCCTGGCCGACACGCACTTGGTGCCGTTGACGGTGGATGAATTCGGCCTCGCGGCTGTGTGTTATCCGATCATTTTCGACACCCAGTCGAAGACGCCGCTGGCGGTGATGGGGCTTGCGCCCGGGGATGAACGTGTTCCTCGGCGCTGATGGCTCGCTCGATCCGGAAGTGTATTTGCCGGCGTTCGCGCGCCGCTATCCGTTCCTGCCGATCATGGCGCCCAACACGCAACGGCAAGCAACCTGCAGCCGACCGCCGAAGGCGACAGGGTGCTGGTGTGCATCGATCGCTCGGCCAAGATGCTGTCCTCAACGCCGGAGCAGCCGTTCTTCGAAGGCGACCAGCCCTCGCGCTACACCCAGGAAGCCATCCAGTTCTGCCGCGAGTTCGACATGCTCGGCCGCCGCACGCAGGAATTCGTCAAGCTGATGGAGCAGCACAATCTGTTCGAGCTGACGCCGCTGGCGCTGCCGCGGGCCAAGCCGGACGGCACGCCGGACGAGCCGATGAAGATCGGCGAATATCTGCGCATTTCCGAGCAGAAGCTGAACGCGCTGCCGAAGGACACCTATCTCGAACTGCGCGACAAGGGCGTCTCCGCGGTCATGCACGCGCACCTGTTGTCGCTGGGATTGTGGCCGAAAATTCTCTCCCGCGCCGCGCGCATCCAGGCGGCGACGCCGCTCAGCTGAGCTGTAACCGAACCGCGCGAATGGACGTATTAAGCAAGCCGCGCTCTGCAGCCAGGGCGCGGCTTGATGCTATCGGGGCAGTGCGCATGAGTTTTCAACGCCTGCTGGCGGCGCTGGCGCTCTTGACGGCGGCGTTTGCGGCGCCGGCGCTGGCCCAGCCCGTGCGCACCGCGAACGTCGAGGCAGAGCTGCATTCCTCCCGCGCCGCGATTGCGCCGGGCGAGCGTTTCACCATCGTGCTGCGCGCAGAACCATCCGCGAGCACTGGCACACCTATTGGCGCAATCCCGGCGACAGCGGCGAGCCGACGGAGCTGACTTGGCGACTGCCGCCCGGGTTTTGCAGCTGGCGCCGATCCGCTGGCCGGCGCCCGAGGCGATCCCGTTCGATATGCTGGTCAATTACGGCTATTCGGGCGAAGTGCTGTTTCCGATCGAAGTGACCGCGCCGCGCAATTTGCGGCCGGGCCGGAACGCGACCCTGATCGCTGACGCTTATTGGCTGGTCTGCTCCGACATTTGTATTCCAGAGGAAGCAACGCTGACGCTGACCCTGCCGGTGGCTGCCGCAGGGCCGCGACGATCCGCAATGGGCGGCGCGCATTGCCGCAGCGATCGCCGCTTTGCCGGTGCGCGAAGACCGGCGTTGAAGCGCGCATTGGCGCGGGTGCGCGCGCCTGAGCGTGGCGATGGCGGGCGCTGAAGCGATCCGCAATCCGCGCTTCTTTCCGTTCGACCGCGACGTGATGAAAGCGGCCGCTGGCGCAAAGGCCGCGCGTCGGCCCGGCGGGCTTGAGTTTTACGCTGGCCGAGGGCGTTGCGAAAAATTTCGGCCGCGCGCCGCTTGAAGGCATGGTCGCCTTTGAAGCCGAGACGGCGCTGGCTGGAGGCGCGCGGCTTCGAAATCGTTGCGGAACCAGGCGAACCCATTGCCGGCACGGATGCAAGCCGCGCCGACATTTCAGCGGACTACGCGCTCGCTGCGTTTGAACAGCGCCGCGCGCATGGCGCCAAGCCTTGCGCCGCTGGCTTTGATCGCCGCGCTTGCGTTCGCGTTCCTGGGCGGGCTGATCCTCAACATCATGCCGTGCGTGCTGCCGGTGCTTTCGGTGAAAGCGCTGTCGTTTGCGGGCGGCGCGCATGCGGGGCAGGCGCGCCGCCATGGGCTGCTTTATCTCGCCGGCGTGCTGGCGACGTTCCTGGCGCTGGCCGGCTTGCTGATCGCGCTGCGCGGCGCCGGCGCGGCGATTGGCTGGGGCTTTCAGTTGCAGGCGCCGTGGGTGACATCGGGGCTGGCGCTGCTGTTCTTCGCCATTGGTCTCAATCTGCTGGGCGTGTTCGCCATTGGCGGCGGCGTGCAGAATGCCGGCGCGGGCCTCGACCGCGCGCGGCGGCGATGCGGGCGCGTTCTTCACCGGCGCGCTGGCGGTGGTGGCGGCGACGCCGTGCACCGCGCCGTTCATGGCCGGCGCGATCGGCGCGGCGTTGACCCAATCGGCGGCGATGACGCTGCTGATTTTCGCGGCCTTGGCGTTGGGTTTTGCCCTGCCGATGACGGCGCTTTCATTTCTGCCGGCCTGCAACGGCTGATCCCGAAGCCGGGACCATGGATGGAGCGCGCGCGCAATGTGCTGGCGTTTCCGATGTTCGCCGCCGCCGTGTGGCTGGCCTGGGTGCTGACCGAGCAGAGCGGGACCGGCCGGCGTGCTGGGACTGCTGAGTGTGGCGGCGGCGCTGGCGTTTGCGTTGTTCGTCGGGCGCTGGGGCAGGGTGTGGCTGGCGATTGGCGCGGCGGCTCTGTTGCTGACGGGGGCGCTGAGCTGGCGGCCCTTGTTCGGGCTTGAGACCCGCGCCGCGCTGAGCGCCGAGCCCTGGAGCGCGGCGCGCGTCGCGCAATTGCGCGCCGAGGGCCGGCCGGTGTTCGTGAATTTCACCGCCGCCTGGTGCGTGACCTGCAAGGTCAACGAGGCGACATCGCTGGCCAGCCCGCGCGTGGCGCACGCCTTCGCGGCGGCCAACGTGGCGTTCCTGAAGGGCGATTGGACCAATCGCGATGCCGCTATCGCCGAGGCGCTGGCTGCTCACGGGCGCGCTGGCGTGCCGCTTTATCTCTATTATCCCCGAGGCGGCGAGGCGCTGGTCTTGCCGCAAGTGCTGAGCGAAGCTCTTATGTTGGAAACCGTGCAAGGAGACATGCCATGAAGCTTTCAAAACGCGCTTTGTTGATCGGCGGCGCTGGCGCTATTGCTGTGATTGGCGGCGGCTATTGCCATACTCTCGCCAGCCCGCCGAGGCGGCCATCGTTACCGGCGGGCCGGCGCCGGCGTTTTCGGTTCAGGACTGCAAACGGCGAGACGCGCACGCTGGCGGAATTCGCCGGCCGCACTGTAGTGCTGGAATGGACCAATCACGGCTGCCCTTATGTGCGCAAAGCATTATGGCTCGGGCAATATGCAGCGCCTGCAGCAGGAAGCGACCGAAAGCGGCGTGGTTTGGCTGCAAGTGATTTCCTCGGCGCCGCGTCAGCAGGGCCATCTCGACGGCCCCGGCGCGCTGTCGCGCGTGCGCACCGACAACGCCCACCCGACCGCGACCTTGCTCGATCCCACCGGCGCGATGGGCCATCTCTACGGCGCGCGCAACACGCCGCATATGTTCATCATCGGCGCCGATGGCCGCGTGCTTTACCAGGGCGCCATCGACGATCGTCCCTCGGCGCGGCCGCAAACGCTTGAAGGCGCCAACAATTACGTGCGCGCCGCGCTCGCCGATATCGCCGCCGGCCGTCCGGTGGCGGTCGCCGAAACCACGCCGTATGGATGCAGCGTGAAATACGCTTAAGGATTGGGGGGCGGGTTTGGCGGACAGGAACGGGGCTTGCGCCGATCGTATTAACGTGTTAGCACAAAACAACAAGATTGGAGGCGTGCTTTGGCTGCGGCGAGTTCCATGAGCGGTTTACCCGTCCGCGCGGGCGCGGCGCGCGGCGATCTGCTGGACGCCCTGCTTGCGCTGCGGACCAGGGCCGACGGCGAGGCTTTCCTGGCGGATTTGTGCACGCCGAGTGAAATCAAGGCGCTGCGGGAGCGCTGGTTGATCGCGCGCCTGTTGGACGAGGGGGCGCTCTCCTATCGCGAGATCGCGGCGCGCGCGGCTTCAAGTACGGCGACGGTCGTGCGGGTCGCCCGGTTTCTGAAGGATATGCCCCACAAGGGCTATCGCCGCGTGCTCGACCGTTTGAAGGACGCCAAGAAATGAGCGATGCCGCACAACGCCTGCGCATCGCCATCCAGAAAAGCGGGCGCCTGGCGGAGAAAAGCCTGAGCCTGATCGAAGCGGCGGGTCTGCGCGTGGTCAAGGGCGTCAACGAACTATTCTACCGCATTGAGAATTACCCCATCGACCTCATGCGCGTGCGCGACGACGACATCCCGACTTTTGTCGGCGACGGTGTGGCCGACCTTGGCATTGTCGGGCGCAATGTGCTGGTTGAACATGCCAGTGAAGGCGGCGGCCATGCGCTTGAGATCATGCCGCTTGGCTTCGGTCGCTGCGCGCTTAAACTGGCGGCGGCGGATGGGTTTCTCTTCACAGGGCCGCAATCGCTGCGCGGCCTGCGCATCGCCACCACCTATCCGCGCGTGCTTGCAAGCTATCTTCAGCGCAATAGCGTTGAGGCGGAAATCGTGCCGATGCGCGGCGCTGTGGAGGTCGCGCCGCGACTGAAACTGGCGCAGGTGATTTGCGATCTGGTGTCCACCGGCGCCACGCTTGAGGCTAATGGCCTGTCCGCGTTCGCGACCATCCTCGAGAGTGAGGCGGTGCTGGTTTCATCGCCGAGCCCGCCATGTGCGAGCCTTGCCGGCTTGCGCGACAGCATTGTCCAGCGCTTTCGCGGGGTGACTTCGTGCCAGGGCGCGAAATACGTGATGATGAACGCGCCGCGCAGCGCGCTGGCGCAGATCACCGCGATCCTGCCCGGCGCCGGCGCGCCGACGGTAACGCCGCTCGCGGGGGTCGAGGATGCGGTCGCCATCCACGCCGTGTGCCAGGAGAGCGTGTTCTGGGAAACCCTGGAGCGGCTCAAGGCCGCCGGCGCTTCCGCCATTCTCGTGCTGGCCATCGAAAAGATGATGTGAGGGCGCGATGAATCGTTTGGAGTGGCGATCGGCCTCGGAAAGCGAACGCGCGGCGGCGCTGGCGCGGCCGCAAAGGCGGCGCGATGGCGCCGTGCTGGAAGTGGTGCGCAGGATTTTCGCGGACGTCGAAAGTTCCGGCGCCGAGGGCGTGCGCAAATGGGCGCTGAAATTGGATCTTTATGAGCCGCGCGAGATCGCTCTCACCAAAGCGGTGGTGGATGCGGCCCGCGCGAAGATCGCCGGCGAAGATCTGGCGGCGCTCGAGGTCGCGGCCGACCAAGTGCGCCGCTATCATGAATTTACCACGCCCCGCGCCGATAATATTGAAGTCAGCCCAGGCGTTCGCGTGCGCCGGCTGTGGCGGCCCATACCCATTTGCGGGCTTTATGCGCCCGGCGGCACGGCGCCGTTATTCTCAACGTTGCTGATGTTGGCCGAGCCAGCGCGCGCGGCGGGGGTCAAGCAGCGCATCGTCGTCACCCCGCCGGGCGGCGATGGCGAAATTCATCCGATGATGCTCGCGGCTGGCGCGGCGACCGGGCTCGACGCCATCTTCGCGCTCGGCGGCGCGCAGGCCATCGCCGCGCTTACGTTCGGCGCGGGACTTGCCAAGGCCGACAAGATTTGCGGGCCCGGCAATGCTTATGTCAGCGAAGCAAAACGCTTTGCCGCAAGCCTGCCAGGCGGACCAGCGATTGATCTTCCCGCCGGTCCCAGCGAACTCATGGTCATCGCCGATGCGCGCGGCAAACCCTGCTTTCGTCGCCGCGGATCTGCTCTCGCAAGCCGAGCACGACGAGGATGCGCAAGTGCTGCTGGTTTCAACCAGCGATGGCTTTTTGGACGCGGTTGCGGCCGAACTCGCCCGCCAAGTGCGGACTTTGCCGCGCCAGGAGATCGCGCTGCGATCCTTGGCGCAAGGTCGCTTGCTCAAGGCGGGAACGCTGGCGGAGGCGGCTGAGATCGCAAATCTCTACGCGCCTGAGCATTTGTCGCTGCAAGTCGCTGAGCCGGAGCGAAGCGGCGACGCAGATTGAGCATGCCGGCGCGATTTTCGTCGGCGCCTGGAGTGCGGAAACATTCGGCGATTATGTGTGCGGTCCAAGCCATGTGCTGCCGACCGACGGCGCCGCGCGCGCCTGGGGGGGCGTCAGCGTCGCATCCTTCATGAAGTCTATGACGATGCAGGAAATCAGCGCGCAAGGCGCAGAGCGATTGGCTGGCCCGGCGGCGCGGCTGGCGCGGGCGGAGGGGCTTGAAGCGCACGCGCGCGCGGCTGAAATGCGCGGAGGGGCGCAATGAGGCAGGCGCCGTTCCCGCCCTTGCTCGCTGGCGGCGAAGAGCTTCGCCATGCGCCAAGCGCGCCGGACGCGCTGCGCAAGCGCATGGGGCAGGTGTATTGCGTGCCCGAGGCGTGCGTGATCCCGGTGCGCGGCGCTTCGCACGGCCTGGATTTGGTGCTGCGCCTTGCGGCGCGCGAGGGTTATGGCAGCGTCGTCGGCGAGCCGGCGCTCGCGCGTTTAGCCGCGATCAACGGACTGGCGCTTCTAGCCGAAACGCGCGCCGATACTGGCGCGATTGTGATCGCCTCGCCCAGTTCTCTCCAGCCGGACGCACCGCTTGCCCCCGACGAAATGGCCAAGCGCCTTGACGCGTTGCCTGCGGGATTTCTCGTGCTGGACGAGAGTTTCATCGAGTTTTCCGATGCGCCATCGCTGGCGGCAATGGCCGCATCGAGCGAAAAACTCATTGTGCTGCGATCACTCTGCCATGCGTATGGGTTGGCCGGTGCGCCGTGTGGGGCGCTGATCGCAGGCCCAAAGCTCGTGGCTGCGCTGAGCGAAATGCTGGCTCCGGACGCGCTCGCGACACCGATCGTGCGACTGGCGAGCGATGTGCTGGCGGCGTCGCGCGCGCCGCGCACGCACGAGCGCATCGCGGAACTCAAGCGCGAACGCAAGCGCGTGACCGAAGCGCTGTCATGCGCTCCCGCATTGCGCATAGTCAAAGAGGGCGCGGGGCCGTTTGTATTTTTCAACTACGACGATCGCGGCGCGGCGGGCGAGGCCATTGCCCGCTTCGGCGTGCGCGGCGCCTGGGTTTCGGAAGGCAGTTTTCGGCTGGATATCGGGCTGCGTGAGGAGAACGACTGCGCGCTGAGCGCCTTTGGCGTCTCGCCGCCGGCATCGTCCCGCCGCGTTGCGGAAATCGTCCGCGACACGCGTGAGACCAGGATCGTCGCCGCTGTCGATCTCGATCAACCGGGCCCGGTGCGGATTGCAACCGGGATTGGTTTTTTCGATCACATGCTGGAGCAGATCGCCCATCATGGCGGTTTTTCGCTGCAGCTGAGCTGCGAGGGTGATCTGGTTGTCGATGCGCATCACACCATTGAGGACTGCGCGCTCGCGCTTGGTCAAGCGTTGACAATGGCGCTGGGGAACCGGCGCGGCATTGCTCGCTTTGGCTTCGTGCTGCCCATGGATGAAGCCGAGGCGCGGGTTTCCGTCGATCTCAGCGGGCGGCCGTTCCTGCGCTTTGACGGCGGCTTCAGCGCGCCGCTGATCGGCATTTATCCAACCGAGATGACCGAGCACGTGTTTCGTTCGCTGGCGCAGAGCATGGGAGCGACCATTCATTTGGCGGTCACCGGAGCGAACGATCACCACATGACCGAAGCCTGCTACAAGGCGTTCGGCCGCGCGCTACGCCAAGCCATTCGCCATGAGGGCGGCGATACCCCGTCGACCAAGGGAACGCTGACATGAGTATCGCTGTCGTCAAGCTCGGCGTCGGCAACACGGCTTCGGTGATGTATGCGCTTGGCCGGCTTGGCGCCAACGCAGTGCTGACCAGCGATGCCGCGCGCATCGCCGATGCCGAGCGCGTCATTCTACCCGGCGTCGGCGCCGCCGCGCACGCCATGGGGCGGATCGATGCGCTTGGGCTCCGCGAACACCTGGCGAAATTTCCGCGCCCGCTGCTGGGCATCTGTCTTGGGACAACAAATATTGTACGAAAACAGCGCCGAGGGGCCAGCGAAATGCCTGGGCGTATTTGCGGGCGATGTTGAGCTTTTGCCGGCCGCGATCGAGGCGCCCATTCCGCACATGGGCTGGACTAAAATCGAACACTCGCGCGGCGATCCATTGTTGGAGGGCATTGAGCCGAGCGCATATTTTTATTTCGTCCATTCCTACGTTTGCCCACTGGGGCCGGAGACGCTGGCGAGCGCGGATTATGGGCAGAGCTTCAGCGCGGTATCTGGCAAGGGCCTCGCCTATGGGTGCCAGTTTCATCCCGAGCGCTCGGGCGCCGCGGGCCGGCGCGTGTTGGAAAATTTCCTGAGCCTGCCATGCTGATTTTTCCCGCGATCGATCTGCGCGGCGGCGTTTGCGCACGGCTTGCCCAAGGCCGCTTCGACGATGTCACTTTGTATGGCGACCCGTTTGCCAGGTTGCGGTCGTTTGCCGAGGCCGGCGCAAGCTGGGTTCATATCGTCGATCTGGACGGCGCCGAGGCGGGCGCGCCGATGCAGCACGGCTTGATCGGGCAATTGGCGCGCGGCTGTGCGCTGAAGCTTCAAGTCGGCGGCGGCGTGCGCACGCGCGCGCATGTCGAAGCCTTGTTGGAGGCGGGCGCCGCGCGCGTGGTGATCGGCTCGGCGGCGGTGAGCCAGCCTGACCTTGTGCGCGTTTGGATCGCTGAGCTTGGCGTGGAGCGCATGTGTTGCGCGTTCGATGCGCGCCCGAGAGCTGACGGCGAGTTCGAAGTGGCCATCCATGGCTGGCGCGAGGGCGCGGCGATGTCGCTCGAGGCGGCGTTGGCGCTCTATCCCGAAGGCGCTTTGGTGCATACGCTGGTTACCGACATTTCTCGCGACGGAATTTTGCAGGGCCCGAACTTGGAGCTCATGGGCCGGCTCACGACGCTTCGCCCGGACCTTGCGATCCAAGCCTCGGGCGGGGTTTCCTCGCTGGCCGATATCCCGGCCTTGCGCTCGCGCGGCGCGGCGGCGGTGATCGTGGGCCGCGCCTTGTACGAAAATCGCTTTACGCTGGAGGACGCGCTTGCCGGCTAAACGCATCATCGCTTGCCTCGATGTGAAAGGCGGACGCGTGGTCAAGGGCGTGCGTTTCGCCAACCACGAGGACATGGGCGACCCCGCCATCCTTGCTGCCCGCTATCGCGACCAAGGCGCCGATGAGATTGTGATTTACGACATCGCCGCCTCGCCCGAGCGGCGGACCGTCGATTATGCGTGGCTGTCGGAGATCGCGAGCCAACTTGATATTCCGCTTTGCGTCGCCGGCGGCATTCGCAGCGTGGATCAGGCGGTGAGCTGTTTGGAGCACGGCGCCGACAAGGTCTCGATCAATTCCCCGGCGCTTGAGCGGCCGGACTTTATCGACGAACTGGTTGCGGTTTTGGGCTCGCAATGCGTGGTGCTCGGTGTCGATAGCAAGGCGGAGGCGGGGGTCTGGCGCGTGCATCAATATACGGGCGACGCCGCCACGACGCGCCGTACATCCAGGTCCATGCTGGAGTGGATTGACGAGGCGCAAGCGCGCGGCGCGGGGGAGATCGTGCTCAATTGCATGGATCGCGACGGCGTTGGGGGCGGCTATGACATCGCTCAGCTAAAGGCGGCCCGGCGAATTTTGCATGTGCCGTTGGTGGCGTCCGGCGGCGCCGGCGCACGCTGACGATTTCGCCGAAGTGTTTCGCGAGGCTGATGTTTCCGCCGCGCTCGCCGCCGGCGCCTTCCATCGCAATGGGTTGACCGTCGGCGCGGTGAAGCTGACGCTCGCGCAGCAAGGCATCGAGGTGCGGCCATGAGCAACGATCTAAGCGCGCTGGATTTCGACAAGGGCGGCGGGCTCGTCCCGGCAATAGTGCAGGATCATGCGACTTTGCAGGTGTTGATGCTGGCGTGGATGGACCGCGCCGCGCTTGAAGAAACCCAGGCGAGCGGCGAGGCGACTTTTTTCTCGCGCTCGCGCGGCGGGCGTTGGCGTAAGGGCGAAACCTCGGGGCATCGCCTCAGAGTTGTCTCGCTGCAGGCCGATTGCGATAACGATACGCTGCTGATGCAGGTAACGCCGCAGGGCCCGGCTTGCCATCTCAACACCACGAGTTGTTTCGGCGCCGCCGATGCGCCGGGTGTAGGCCGGCTTGGCGCGCTGGAGCGCTCCATCGCTCAACGTGCGCTCGCGCCGGTCGCGGAAAGCGGCACGGCGCGGCTTTTGGCGCGCGGAGTGCGGCGCGTGGCTCAGAAAGTGGGCGAGGAGGGTGTTGAAACCGCGCTCGCCGGCGTCGGCGGTGACGACCAGGAAGTGCGTGAGGAGGCGGCTGATCTGTTTTATCATGTGCTGGTGCTCCTGTTCGCGCGCGGCATAGCGCTTGGCGAAGTGATGGAAGTGTTGGCGCGGCGGGCCAAGCCGTGAGCGCGCCCATTGCGAAAGCGAGCATCGCCGCGATCGCGCCCTACGTTCCCGGCGCGGCGAAAGCGGCGGGGTTTGCGCGGCCGATCAAATTATCTGCTAACGAAAATGCGCTTGGCGCCAGTCCAGCGGCGCTAGCCGCCTATCAGAACGCCGCGGCTGAGCTTAGCCTCTACCCCGATCCGCGGGCATCGACACTGCGAGCCGCGATCGCCGCCAAATACGCGCTTGAGCCGGAGCGCATCCTGTTCGGAACCGGCTCCGACGAGATTTTCAGCATGGTGTGTCAGGCTTTTCTCAGCCCCGGCGACAATATCGTGCAGCCGCAATTTGCCTTCGCGGCTTGGGCGATTGCGGCGCGCGCCGCTGGGGGGGAAGTCAAAAGCGCGCCGGAACGCAATTATCACGTGGATGTCGATGCCATGGTGCGGGCGGTGGATGGGTCCACCCGCATTGTCTTCATCGCCAACCCCGCCAATCCTACCGGCACGTGTGTGCCTTATGCGGAGATTGAGCGATTGCACGCGGGGCTGGCGTCGCATGTCGTCATGGTGCTCGACAACGCCTATGCCGAGTTCGCGCGCCAGCGCGACGATTTCAACGACGGGACCGATCTCGCGCGGCGCGCGGATAATGTTATCGTCACGCGAACTTTTTCCAAATTGCACGGGCTCGCCGCGCTTCGCATCGGCTGGGGTTATGCTAATGCCGCGCTCATTGAGCCTTTGCAGCGCATTCGCCTGCCATTCAACACCGCCCACCCGGCGCAAGAGGCCGCAGTCGCGGCGCTGGCGGACGAAGCGTTTGCCGAAGCATCGCTGGCGCATGCGGAAGCGGGCAGGGTGGAACTTGCGCGCTTGCTCACCGGGTTTGACCTCGAAGTGCTGCCGTCGGCGACGAATTTTGTCACCGCGAAGTTTCCGGCAGGCCATCGCCTGTCGGCCACGGACATCGAGCGCGGCCTTGCCGAACAGGGCATACTGGTTCGCGGGTTGAAAAATTATGGCATGGCTGATTGTGTGCGCATTACTGTCGGCGCGAATGAACAAATGGCGCACTTGGCCAGCGCCTTGACGCAGCTTTTTCGATGAAATTCGAACGTGGGGCCATTTTTATAAATACCAACTCCCAAAGTGCTGTGTCACCACCCATCCCCGGAAACGGCGGAGCCGTTGTCCGGGGCCCATAAACACAAACGGCTGTGTCTATGGGCCCCGGACTTCGCTTCGCGAATCCGGGGATGAGTGGTGAAGACTGGGGCCGTTCGTACAAAGCCCCGCGTTGCACTCACAAGGGCGGCGAATGGATCGCGTTCAACGCGCCTTCCAAATCGGACCACAGATCGCCCGGATGATCCAGGCCGATAGAAAGCCGCATGAGCGTCTCGCCAATGCCGGCGACGGCGCGGGCCTCCTCGCTCATCGCCGCGTGCGTCATGCTGGCGGGGTGAGCGATCAGGCTTTCGACACCGCCGAGCGATTCGGCGAGCGTAAAGCGGGTGAGGCGACCGAGGAATTGGGGAATTCTGCTCGGCTCGCACGCCAGCGAGAAACTCAACATCGCCCCGAACCCGCTTTGTTGCGCCTTGGCGATGCGATGGCCTGGGTCATGCGCCAGGCCAGGATAATGCACGGCCTTGACTTGGTCGTGCGCCGCGAGCTTGGCGGCGATCGCCATCGCGCTGGTTTGCTGGCGCGCCAGGCGCACCGACAAGGTGCGCATCCCGCGTAACGTCAGCCAAGCGTCGAACGGCGAGCCGGTAATTCCGCAGCAATTGGCCCACCACGCAAGTTCCTGCGCTTGCTCCGCATCGGCCGCGACAACCGCGCCGCCGACAATGTCGGAATGGCCGTTCAAGTATTTGGTGGTCGAATGCACCACGAAATCCGCGCCAAGCAAGATCGGTTTTTGCAGCAGCGGAGACAGGAAAGTGTTATCGACCGCCAGGCGAGCGCCCGCCGCTTTGGCTGCGCAGGCGATGGCGGCGATATCGACCACGCGCATCAGCGGATTGCTTGGCGTCTCAACCCATACCAATTGCGGCTGCCCGTGCAGCCCTCTGGCCAAGGCATCCGCATCGTTTTGATCGACAAACTCCACACGCAATTGTTGTTTTCGCGCGCGCGCAAGCAGCAAGCGCCAGGTGCCGCCATAACAATCGTGCGGGGCGATGACCAGGCTGTCCGGCGCCAGCAGCGACAACACCAGATCCACCGCCGCCATGCCCGAGCTTGTCACCACCGCGCCGGCGCCGCGTTCGAGCCGGGCGATCGTTTGGGCCAACAAATCGCGGGTGGGATTGCCGGACCGGCCGTAATCGTAGGTTCGCTTCTGGCCGTATCCGGCGAAGCTGTAATTGGCCGAGAGGTACAGCGGCGGCATCACCGCGCCATGGGCGGCGTCTTCATCAATTCCCGCCGACGCTAGAATAGTCTCGTCATGCTCATCCATGAGCGGCGCTTCCGAGCACTTCGGCGATGATGGGGCTGAGTTGTTCTGGTTCCTTCAAAAATGCGTCATGACCGTAGATCGAGTTCAGCGTGTGTAACCCCGTGCACTGGGGCAGGCGCTGCGCCAAGATTTCCATGTCGGCCAGCGGCGCTATTTGATCGCTGGTGCAAGCGACCAGCGTGGTGGGGACTGGTACGGCCTCCGGGGTGACGCGGCAGCGGTCGATCGATTTCAGACAGCGACAGCCAGCGCCGCGGGGCCATCACGTCAATGTAGGCCTCGCCGCGCGCAACGAGATAGGCATCGAGGTCAGAGCGTCCGCCTTCGTCCAGATTGCGCGCGAAGCGTTGCTCGAATTCAGCGCTGCTGCGATAGGTGATCATGGCGAGCTGGCGCGCCAGCGATAGCCCCTCGGCGGGCTTGTCCTCTGCGATCGCGAACTCGACGATACGCCGCTGCACGCCGCGCCACGCCGAAGCCAGGGGCGCGGGCTCATGCGTCGCCGAGATCACGCAGAGCCGCTGCAACAGGTGCGGCGCGCGTTGCGCCAGCGCCAAGCCGACCATGCCGCCATAAGATGCGCCGACCAAGGCGTGCACGCGGTCAATGCCAAGCTGGCCAAGCGCGATTTCGATCAGCCGGGCTTGGTCATCTGGTGAAATGCGCACGCGTTGGTCGCCGCCGGGCGCGAAATCGAACCCCAAGGCGCAATAGCGTTCCAAATCGATGGCCGCGCCCTTGCCGACAATGTCGCCCCACCAGCCGCCCGCGCCGCACAAAATCCGGCCGCTCGAAATGCCGCCCAGGGCGATCACCACTGGCGCGTCCTGCCGCCCATGACGGCGGATGCGTACCGAAGTGTCGCTCAGGGCCTCGCCGCTGGCGAGACGGAAGGACCTTGGCGCCGAAGCGTGTAATTCGGTGGAGGAACTTCCTCGCTGCAACACTTTCAACACGGCAAACGTCTCCAATAGGGGCGACGATGGAGTGCGGGCGCTTGCGGGTAGGAAGCGACCCAGCCTCGAAGGGCGGGTCATTCCTCTCTTTAGCAGAATTTCTAACGCGCCCCGCAAGCTGAGCAATCAAATCGGCGCAACCAAGTCCCTAGCAGAGAGCGAGCGGGTTGTCACCCCCAGAAATGACCCGGGAAAATCAGGGCGGATTGAGGCGTTCGAGGATGGCCGCGCCCATCGCTTGGCAGCCCAATTCGCCGCCTATGTCCCTGGTGCGATAGCCGGAATCGAGCACGGCGGAGACAGCGGTCTCGATCGCGCGTGCTGATGGCTCGCGGCCGAGGCCGTGGCGCAGCAGCATCGCCGCCGAGAGCATCGCGCCGATCGGATTGGCGCTGTCCTTGCCGGCGAGATCGGGCGCCGAGCCATGCACCGGTTCGAACAGGCCGGGGCCGCCATCGCCAATGGAGGCCGAAGGCGAAAGCCCGAGCGAACCCGCAAGCACCGAGGCCTCGTCGGACAAGATATCGCCGAACATGTTCTCGGTGAGGATCACGTCATAGGCGCGCGGGTTGGCGGATCAGATGCATGGCCATCGAATCCACCAATTGGTGCTCGAATTCGATGTCGGGGAATTCGCTCGCGTGCAGCGCGCGTCACCACTTCGCGCCACAGCCGGCTGGTATCCATCACATTGGCCTTGTCGACCGAAGTCACCTTGCCGCGGCGTTCGCGCGCGGCTCTCGAACGCGGCGCGGGCGATGCGTTCGATCTCGGGGCGCGATGTAGATGCAAAGGTCGCTGGCGATGTCGGCGCCGTCGCGCTTCTTCTCGCCATAATAGGAGCCGCCCATCAATTCGCGGAACACCACGAGATCGACGCCGCGAGACGATTTCCTCCTTCAGCGGCGTGCGGTCGGCGAGCGCCGGATGCACTTAGACCGGGCGCACATTGGCGTAAAGGCCAAGCGCCTTGCGTATTTCGAGCAAGCCCGGCTCTCGGGCCGGCGCTTGGCGCCTGTTCCCATTTCGGCCCACCGACCGCGCCGAGCAGCACTGCGTCGGCGGCGTGGCACGCCTCCAGCGTCGTCCGCAGGCAGCGGATCGCCGGCAGCGTCGATGCCGGCGCCGCCGATCGAATGGGTTGCGAAACGAAATTGTGGTCGTAGCGTCGGCCACGCTTTCCAGCACTTCGCGCGCGGCCGCGGTCACTTCGGGGCCGACGCCGTCGCCCGGCAAGAGCACGATGTGAGCGGTTCATGGGGTCGGGTCCAGGCCTTGCGCGCGCTCAAACACGGCGATGGCGGATCGCTTGTCGAGCAGCCAGCCCAGCGGATCGACGCCATCCAGCAGGCAGCGGCGCGCGAACGGCTCGACGTGAAACGCACCGGCGCGTGATTGCCGAAGCGCAGTTCACGGTTTTCGAGATCGATGGTCGACTTCGTAGCCGGGCCGTATCCAGCAGCGCCGCATGAGTTTCCGGCATCGACCTCGATCGGCAGCAGGCCATTCTTCAGCGCGTTGGAAGTGAAGATGTCGGCGATGCCGGTGGAGATGATGGCGCGGAAGCCAAAATCGAGCAGCGCCCAAGGCGCGTGTTCGCGCGAGGAGCCGCAAGCGAAATTGTCGCCGGCGACCAAGATGCGGTGCTGGTCTTCGGGTCGATCGCGTTCAGCGCGAAATCCGCGCTTGGCGCGCCGTCTTGCGTCATAGCGCCAATCGTGAAAAGCGTGCTTGGCCCCGAGGCCTTCGCGCGAGGTCGTGGTGAGAAACGCGCGGGGATGATCTGATCGGTGTCGATGCTCGCTTGCGGCAGCACCATGGTGCGCGAGGTCAGCGTGCGGAACGGTTCAGGCATCGGGCGCTCCGCCGAGACAAAGTGCGCGGATCGGTGAGCACGCCGGCGATGGCCGCCGCCGCCGCCGTAGCGGGGCTGGCCAGGATGGTGCGCGCGCCCTTGCCTTGGCGGCCCTCGAAATTGCGGTTGGAGGTGGAAACGGTGAGCGCGCCGGGCGGAGCGAAATCGCCGTTCATGGCGATGCACATGGAGCAGCCCGGCAAGCGCCATTCCGCGCCGGCTTCGGTGAACACGCGGTCGAGTCCCTCGGCCTCGGCTTCGCGCCGCACCGCTTCCGAACCGGGCGCCACCAGCATGCGCACGCCTGGCTTGACTTTGCGCCCGCGCAGCACTGCCGCCGCGGCGCGCAGATCGCTGATGCGGCCATTGGTGCAACTGCCGATGAACACGACATCGACGCGCTTGCGATGTCGCCGGCGCTGCCGGCCTCGAAGCCCATATAGGCAAGCGCCTTGCGATCGCGAATTCGATCGCGCGGCGCGGGCACGGCCGCGCCGATGGCGAGCGGAAGCGTCGGGCGTGGTGCCCCATGTGGCCATCGGTGCGATCGCGTCGGCGTCGAGGATTATGCTCTTGTCGAAGCGCGCGCCCGGATCGCTGGCGAGCGCGAGCCAGCGTTCGGCCGCGGCCTCGAAAGCTCGGCCCTTGCGGGCGCATGGCGCCGGCCGCGCAGATACGCGATCGTCTTTGCGTCGGGCGCGATCATGCCCGCGCGCGCGCCGGCTTCGATGGTCATGTTGCACAGGGTCATGCGCCCTTCCATGTCGAGCGCGCGGACCGCTTCGCCCGCGTATTCGATGACGCACCCGGTGCCGCCGCCGAAGCCGAGCGCGGCGATCATGGCGAGCGCCAAATCTTTCGCCGAAACGCCATGCCGCAGGCGGCCGTCCACTTGCACCAGCAAGGTTCGCGAATTGCGTTGCAGCAGGCATTGCGTGGCCAGCACGTGGCCGACCTCGGATGTGCCAATGCCGAACGCAAGCGCGCCGAAGGCGCCATGCGTAGCGGTGTGGCTGTCGCCGCAGACCACCACCGAGCCCGGCAGCGTCAGGCCCAATTCAGGGGCGATGACGTGAACAATGCCGCGATCGGCGCTTTCCCATCCCGCGAATGGAATGCCATGGCGCGCGCAATTGCGGCTTAGGGTCTCGACCTGCGCCTTGGCTTCCGCATTGACGTAGGGGCGCTCGTCCTTGGCGTTTGGCGGCAGCGTCGGCGTCGAATGATCGATGGTGGCGAAGGTGCGGTCGGGCCGGCGCACTTTGAGGCCGCGCGCGTCCAAGCTCGCTGAACGCCTGCGGGCTGGTGACCTCATGCACCAGATGGAGGTCAACATAGAGCATCGCCGGCGTATCGGCGGATTCCGGCGTCACCACGCGCGAGCGCCACACCTTCTCGAACAAGGTCAGCGCTTCAGGCGATTGCATGGGCGGCTCCGACGCGGCCTTCAAGCGCACGCAGGCGATTGAGCGCGGCGACGTAGGCGCTTGCGCGCTCGCCACCAAGGTGTCGGCGTCGGCGGAGCGGCCGGAAACCGAGCGGCCATTGGCCGACAGGCGCACGCTGACCGTGGCTTGCGCGTCGGTGCCTTCGGTGACCGCTTGCACCTGATAAAGCTCAAGCTGCGCCTCGTGCGGGGCCGCCGCCTTGATGGCGTTGAAGATCGCGTCGACCGGGCCGTTGCCGCGCGCGGTTTTCCAGATCGCCTCGCCGTCGATCATGAGATCGATCTCCGCGGTCTGCGGCGCCTTCGGTGCCCGCGACCACGCGCAGGCGCGCTACCTGGATGGCGTCGTCGGCATGGGCGATCTGGTCGTCGACCAGCGCGATGATGTCCTCGTCGAACACGTGGCGCTTGCGGTCGCACAAATCCTTGAAGCGCTTGAACGCATCGACCAAGCGCGTTGTCGCTGCAGCGTATAGCCGAGTTCGTCCAGTTTGTTCTTGAACGCGTGCTTGCCGGAAAGCTTGCCCATGACCAGACTGGTGCGCGCCCTGGCCGACATCCTCGGGCGCATGATTTCGTAGGTCTGCGCGTGCTTGAGCATGCCGTCCTGGTGGATGCCGCTCTCGTGGCTGAACGCATTCTTGCCGACGATCGCCTTGTTGTACTGCACTGGAAAACCGGTGATGCGCGAAACGGTTTGGCTGGCGCGCATCAGGTGTGCGGGCTTGCACGTCGGTGGTGAAGGGCAGTGCCTCGCCGCGCACCTTGAGCGCCATGACGATTTCCTCAAGCGCCGCGTTGCCGGCGCGTTCGCCAAGGCCGTTGATCGCGCACTCGATCTGCCGGGCGCCGCCTTGCACCGCGGCCAGCGAATTGGCCACCGCCAGGCCCAGATCGTTGTGGCAATGGGCGGAGAAAATCACCGCGTCGGCGCCGGGAACATTGGCGATCAGGTCGGCGAAGATGGCGCGGTATTCGTCCGGGATAGGAATAGCCCACGGTGTCGGGGATGTTGATCGTGGTGGCGCCGGCGCGGATGGCGGCTTCGACGCAGCGCCGCAGGAAGTCGCGCTCGGTGCGGGTGGCGTCCTCGGCGCTCCACTCGACGTCGTCGGTGTGGTTGCGCGCCGGCGGTGACGCTGGCGGTGACGGCGTCGAGAACCTGGTGCGCTCTCCATATTGAGCTTGTGCTTGCGGTGGATCGGCGAAGTGGAGATGAAGGTGTGGATGCGGCAGCGCTTGGCCCCGCGTATGGCTTCGGCGCAGCGTTCGATGTCTTTCATCCCGGCGCGCGCAGAGGCCGCACAGCACCGCGTTTTCGAGCACCGCTCCAACCGCGCGCACGGCGTCGAAATCGCCGTTTGAAGCCGCCGGAAACCCGGCCTCGATGACATCCACGCCCATGGAATCGAGCAGCGCGCCGAGTTCGACCTTGTCGTCAAGCGTCATGGCGGCGCCCGGCGATTGCTCGCCGTCGCGCATGGTGGTGTCGAAAATGACGACGCGGCTGGATTCGGCGGACATAATAAAGGTTCCTCTATTCGGGATTGGGCTCGCGATTGATGCAAACGACGCCGGTGCGGGAAACTTCGCGTTAGCCCCAACGGCTTCATTTGCGCGATGAAGTGATTGATTTTGTCACGCGTGTCGGTGAGTTCAAAAATGGCGGAAGCGTCGCTGGCGTAGATCGCGCGAGCGCTGAAATGTGCGGCTAGGCGCTTTGCGTCCTGAAGCCGTTCGCCGCCGGCGACGACCTTGAGCAGCGCCAACTCACGCTCAACAGCGTCTTGCTCCTCGGTCAATTCGATCACGCGCCGCACTGGCACAAGCCGCCCAATTGCGCTTTGATCTGCTCGATCTTCGCGCGCGTGCCGCTCGTCACCAAGGTAATGCGAGAGGTGTGGCGCTCGATATCGGTCTCGGCGACGTTGAGGCTTTCGATATTGTAGCCGCGCGCCGAAATCAGCCCGACGATTCGCGCCAGTACGCCGGGCTCGTTATCGACGATCGCGGTCAGCACGGCTTCGCGTACGGCGTCGCTGGCGGGCGGGATGTGAGCTAGGCTATCCATTACACTAGCACCTTGCCTTGGGCGCTGGTTTCGTGGCGGCGCGCCTCTTCGTCGCCGAACAGCATTTCATTGTGCGCCGCGCCCGAGGGGATCATCGGAAATACGTTTTCCTCCTGGGTCACGACGCAATCGAAAATAACCGGCCGTTTGACCGCGATCATTTCCAGGATCTTGGCATCGAGTTCGTCGGGCTTGTTCGCGCGCAGGCCGACGCAGCCATAAGCCTCGGCGAGTTTCACGAAATCAGGCAGGCTGTCGGAATAGGAATGCGAATAGCGCCCGCCATGCAGCAATTCCTGCCATTGCCGGACCATGCCGAGATACGCATTGTTCAAGATGAAAATCTTGATCGGCAGATCGTGCTGCACCGCTGTCGACATTTCCTGCATGGTCATTTGCACGGAAGCGTCGCCGGCGATGTCAATCACCAGCGCGCCGGGAAACGCCGCCTGCACGCCGAGCGCCGCCGGTAGGCCATAGCCCATGGTGCCCAAGCCGCCCGAGGTCATCCAGCGATTGGGCTCGTCAAAGTGAAAATGTTGCGCGGCCCACATCTGATGTTGGCCGACTTCGGTTGTGACATAGACATCGCGGCCCTTGGTCAGAGCGTACAGACGCTCGACCGCCAGTTGCGGCTTAATGTTGACCGAGCAGGGGGCGTAGCTGAAGGATTTGCGCGCGCGCCAGGTTTGGATCTGGTTGCGCCATGCGTCGATTTGGCCGCGCGGATATGGTTGTTCTTGGTCGCGCTTGCGCCATTGCCGCAGCAACGCTTCGGTCGCCGCGCCCGCGTCGCTGACAATGGCCAAGTCCACGGCGACGGTCTTGTTGATCGATGATGCGTCGATGTCGATATGGATTTTCTTCGACGCCGGCGAGAAAGCGGCGATGCGGCCGGTGACGCGGTCGTCAAAGCGCGCGCCGATGCACACCATCAGATCGCAATCGTGCATGACGTTGTTGGCCTCGAAGCTGCCATGCATGCCGAGCATGCCGAGCCATTGCGGGTCGGACGCTGGAAATGCGCCAAGCCCCATCAAGGTCGAGGTCACCGGAAAACCGGTTTCGCGCGCCAGCGTGCGCAGCGCCGTGCTGGCGGCGGGGCCGGCATTGATCACGCCGCCGCCCGTGTAGAGCACGGGCCGGCGCGCGCCGCGCATCATTTCGACCGCTTGGGCGATGGCGCCTGTCGGCACGCTTGTCGGCGGCGCGCAATTGCGCACCGGCGGCGGCGGCGCGGGCGAGGTAGTTCGCCGCTTCGAACTGCACGTCCTTGGGGATGTCGACCACGATTGGTCCGGGCCGGCCGCTGCGGGCGATGTGAAATGCTTCGTGGATAATGCCAGGCAGCCGGCTCGCGGCGGTGCACCAGATAATTGTGCTTGGTGCACGAGCGGGTGATGCCGACAGTGTCGCATTCCTGGAATGCATCGGTGCCGATGAGCGCGCGCGGAACTTGTCCGGTGATGCAGACCAGCGGCACCGAATCCAGCAAGGCGTCGGTCAAGCCGGTGACAATATTGGTCGCGCCGGGACCGGACGTGACCAGCACAACGCCGACCTTGCCGGTTGCGCGCGCATAGCCTTCGGCCGCGTGCACGGCGCCTTGCTCGTGGCGCACCATAATGTGGCGGATGGAATTGCGCTTGAACAGGGCGTCGTAGATCGGCAGCACGGCGCCGCCGGGATAGCCGAAAATCACTTCAACGCCTTGCTCCTCAAGCGCGTCGAGCAATAGCTCGGCGCCGGTTTGGGCGCAGAGTGTGCGGATGCGGTTTCGGCGTCGGCGCTCATATTTGGCTCAATTGCTGGTGTTGTTGCCGCCGGGCTTCAGCCAAGCCATGCGTGCGCGCAATTCAGCGCCGGTTTTCTCGATCGGGTGCTGACGATCGGCGTTCAGCAGCGCGTTATAGCGGGGCTTTCCGGCCTGATTTTCCAGGATCCAGTCGCGCGCGAACGAGCCCGATTGGATGTCCTTGAGCACTTCGCGCATGCGGCCCTTGGTTTCCTCGGTGATGATGCGCGGGCCGGAAACGACGGCGCCGTATTTGGCGGTTTCGGAGATGAAATCGTTCATCTTCGAAATGCCGCCTTCGTAAAACAAATCGACGATCAGCTTCAGTTCGTGCATGCACTCGAAATAAGCCACTTCCGGCTGATAGCCGGCATTGATCAGCGTTTCGTAGCCGGCCATCACCAATTCCTTGGCCCCGCCGCACAGCACGGCTTGTTCGCCGAACAGATCGGTTTCGGTTTCTTCCGCGAATGTGGTTTCGATCAGGCCGCCGGCGGCGCCGCCTATGCCTTTGGCGTAAGCCATGGCGCGCTCGCGGGCTTTGCCGGTGGCGTTCTGCTGCACCGCGAACAGCGCCGGCACGCCGCGCCCGCGCGCATATTCGCGCCGCACCAGATCGCCGGGGCCCTTCGGCGCGACCAGCACGACATCGACATCGGCGCGCGGCGTCACGCGGCCATAATGCACCGAAAACCCATGCGCGAACAGAATGGTCGCGCCCTTGGGCGCATTCGGTTCGACGGTCTCTTTCCAGATCGCGTCATGGGCCATATCCGGCGCGAGGATGGCGATGAGATCGGCGCTCTTGGCGGCCGCGGCCGGCTCGGCGGTGGCGATCTTGTCTTCGGTGGCGTGCTTCCAGCCGCGGCCGTCCTTGCGCACGCCGGCGACGACATCGAAGCCGTCGTCGCGCAAATTCTGCGCGTGTGCGCGGCCTTGGCTGCCATAGCCGATAATGGCGATGCGCTTGCCGCGCAGGGCCTCGGTGGTGACGTCGTCGCTGGTGTAGACTTGGGCTGGCATATCAGGGGGCCTTCTGTAGTGGCGGGTTGGGAAGCGTGATTGCGCCTTGCGACGCGGAGGAAACAGAGCGGCGTATTTGGCGAACGCGCCCACGGGCGCTGGTCTGGCCGGCGGGGCGAATTTGCGAGCGCTGAGATCGGCTTTGACGTCGAGTGTGCGCGCTTGCACGTCGATGGCGATGACATCGTTCTCGCGGACCAGGGCGATCGGTCCGCCGATGCGCCGCCTCCGGCGCGACGTGGCCGACGACAAATCCGTAGGACGCGCCGGAAAAACGACCGTCCGTGATCAGCGCCACGTCTTTAATGCCGCGTCCTTTCAAGGCCGCGGTCACCTGCAGCATTTCACGCATGCCCGGCCCGCCCTTGGGGCCTTCGTAGCGGATAACGATCACGTCGCCCTCGTTTATGGCGCCGTTCTGCACGGCTTCGAAGCTGGCTTCCTCGCTGTCGAACACGCGCGCGGGTCCTTCAAAGCGCTCGATGGCGTGGCCCGCGAGTTTGATCACCGCGCCTTCGGGGGCGAGATTGCCGTACAACACGGCATACGAACCGCGCGCCATCACCGGCGCCGAGAAATCGGCGATCACTTCCTGGCCCTTGGCCTCGGCCGCTTCAGCAGCTTCGGCGCTGAGCGAACGACCCGAAACCGTCGGCGCATCGCGGAGTTTTCCTGCTTCGAGCATGCGCTTGGCCACCAGCCGCGTGCCGCCCGCCACGAACAAATGATGCGCCAGGAAGCGACCGCCGGGCTTGAGATCGCAAATCACCGGCGTTTCGGCGCAGGCTTGGTGGCAATCCTCGATGCTGAACTGAACGCCGGCTTCGGCCGCGATCGCTACCAGGTGCAGTACGGCATTGGTCGATCCGCCGCTCGCCGAACACGCCGCCGCCGCGTTGAGCAACGACGTGCGGGTGATGAATTCACTCGCGTTATGGCCGCGCACGACGAGGTCCACGGCAATGCGCCCGCAGCGCGCGGCTTCTTCGGGTTTGCCAGGATGGATCGCGGGCACGTCGTTTGCGCCCATGGGCGAAAGCCCCATCATGGTGAGCGCCATCGCCATTGTGTTGGCGGTGAATTGCCCGCCGCACGCGCC
>CAVTAT010000014.1:227500-241112 GCA_963732745.1 uncultured Alphaproteobacteria bacterium
CCGTAAGGTTTGCTGGAGGTATCGGAAGTGAGAATGCTGACATGAGTAACGACAAACAGAGTGAGAGACTCTGTCGCCGAAAGACCAAGGGTTCCTGTTCAATGTTAATCAGAGCAGGGTTAGCCGGCTCCTAAGGCGAGGCCGAAAGGCGTAGTCGATGGGAAGCACGTGAATATTCGTGCGCCAGCGGGTGTGTGACGAATGACGGAAGTTGTGTGAGGCAGTTGGTGTCCGAGCGCAGCCTAGTTGTTCCAGGAAATAGCCCCCGCATAGACCGTACCCGAAACCGACACAGGTGGTCAGGTAGAGCATACCGAGGCGCTTGAGAGAACTATTGTGAAGGAACTCGGCAAATTGCCCTCGTAACTTCGGAAGAAGAGGGACTGATCTCGCGCAAGTCGGGCGTCAGTGACACAAGCCAGGGGGTGGCGACTGTTTATCAAAAACACAGGGCTCTGCGAAGCCGCAAGGCGACGTATAGGGTCTGACTCCTGCCCAGTGCCGGAAGGTTAAGAGGAGAGGTGCAAGCCTTGAATTGAAGCCCCGGTGAACGGCGGCCGTAACTATAACGGTCCTAAGGTAGCGAAATTCCTTGTCGGGTAAGTTCCGACCTGCACGAATGGAGTAACGACTTCCCCGCTGTCTCCACAATAGACTCAGTGAAATTGAATTCTCCGTGAAGATGCGGAGTTCGCGCGGCTAGACGGAAAGACCCTGTGAACCTTTACTGCAGCTTCGCTGTGGCGTTATCGACGGTTTGTGTAGAATAGGTGGGAGGCTTTGAACCTTGGGCGCCAGCTCGAGGGGAGCCACCAGTGAAATACCACCCTAATTTTCGGTGACGTCTAACCGCGGTCCGTTATCCGGACCCGGGACCCAGCGTGGCGGGCAGTTTGACTGGGGCGGTCGCCTCCCAAAGAGTAACGGAGGCGCGCGATGGTAGGCTCAAACCGGTCGGACATCGGTTGTTGAGTGCAATGGCATAAGCCTGCCTGACTGCGAGACTGACGAGTTGAGCAGAGACGAAAGTCGGTCATAGTGATCCGGTGATCCCGTGTGTGGAGGGTCATCGCTCAACGGATAAAAGGTACTCCGGGGATAACAGGCTGATCGCCCCCAAGCGTCCATAGCGACGGGGCGGTTTGGCACCTCGATGTCGGCTCATCACATCCTGGGGCTGGAGCAGGTCCCAAGGGTATGGCTGTTCGCCATTTAAAGTGGTACGTGAGCTGGGTTCAGAACGTCGTGAGACAGTTTGGTCCCTATCTACCGTGCGTGTTGGAAACTTGAGAGGATTTGTCCCTAGTACGAGAGGACCGGGATGGACGCACCTCTGGTGCACCAGTCGTTCTGCCAAGAGCGCAGCTGGGTAGCTAAGTGCGGACGGGATAAACGCTGAAAGCATCTAAGCGTGAAACCCCCCTCAA
Source organism: uncultured Alphaproteobacteria bacterium (assembly GCA_963732745.1). GTDB lineage: Bacteria > Pseudomonadota > Alphaproteobacteria > Caulobacterales > Aquidulcibacteraceae > Vitreimonas. The sequence continues at coordinate 228,928 of CAVTAT010000014.1, forward strand.
AACGAGGTTTCCCTTGAGAGCCGTCCTAGACCAGGACGTTGATAGGCCAGGTGTGGAAGAGCCGCGAGGCTTGAAGCTAACTGGTACTAATCGCTCAATCGGCTTGAACGGTCATTGTTCATGCACGGCGACGACTGCGTCGCCAAAACGCAAAGAATTTGAACGCAATAGACAATGTCAAAAGAGCGAATGGCGAATAGCGATTAGCGAAATAGAAGGATATTTGCCCGCGGGCGGACTTCCCTATTCGCTACTCTCTATTCGCCATTCGCTCCTAAGCGCGCGCCGCGCCGACCTGGCGGCTATGCCGGGGGGTCCCCACCTGATCCCATCCCGAACTCAGTCGTTAAGTCCCCCAGGGCCGATGGTACTATGTCTTAAGGCATGGGAGAGTAGGTCGCTGCCGGGTCTGCCCGGCGCGCGTTTTGAATTCAAAAAAGTCCAAAGAACCCTCAAATCACACCCGAATTGGCCGCCGCGAACGGCCTTCGATCTGCGCTGACGCGGGATGGAGCAGCCCGGTAGCTCGTCAGGCTCATAACCTGAAGGTCGTAGGTTCAAATCCTACTCCCGCACCCAAAACCCAAGCATCGAAAAGCCCGGGCGGAAACGTCCGGGCTTTCGCATCTTAAGGTTCCTGGTAACCGGTACCGAGGCTGAACGTGCATGACATGCACCACATGCGAATGACTTGCAATTGCGTAAAGTCATGCCTAATATCTCTGCTGTTGCGACTTAGTCGCTAACAATCGGCTTTGCTTTCGGGGAAAACCCGCATGTACGTGTGCAATTGCAACGGTGTGACTCGGGCCGAGGTGGATGAAGCCATCGCCGCGGGGGCAGGCCAGCCTGAACATGTGCTCGCCCATCATGGTTGCGAGCCGTGCTGCGGGCGCTGCCTGGCCGAGATCGCCGACGGCATTGCCTGCGGCGGAATGGCCCGAACCCGGAGCCTCGTCGCGGCGGAGTAGGCGCGATGAAGGGCGATACGCGAAATTATCAAGAAGCTCAATTCTGTCCTGACCAACGAGCTGACCTCGATTAACCAGTATTTCCTGCATGCGCGGATGTACCAGAACGAAGGGCTACGGCAAGCTCGGCAAGAAGACCTACGATGAATCCATCGAGGAGATGGAGCCACGCCGACAAATTGGTGAAGCGCATCCTGTTGCTGGAGGGCCTGCCGAACCTGCAGAACCTAGGCAAGCTCGCGATCGGCGAGGCGGTGGAAGAGCGACTGAAGGCCGACCTCGGCCTCGAAACCAGCGGCCGCACGGCGATGATCGAGGCCGTGGCGCTTTGCGAGACAAAAGCAGGATTATGTCTCCCGCGACCTGCTCACTGAAATCCTCGACGACACCGAAGAGCACATCGACTTCCTGGAAACCCAATTGGCCGTGCTCGCGCCAAGTGGGGCTGCAGAATTATCTGCAGAGCCAGTACGAGTTGGAGTTGGAGAGCTGAGGGAGCGGCGGGACCAGATTGAGCGACCAACCCAATCCAATCCAACCCAACCCAACCCAACCCAACCCAAATCTCACGCGCTCCGTCATTCCGGGGCGGCGAAGCCGAACCCGGAACCCAGGGGTTACGCGCGCATCCCTGGCCCCTGGGTTCCGGGTATCGCTTCGCGATCCCGGAATGACGTTCATTTTTGTTGCGAGTCGCTATTGTGTACAGGAAGGGCGTGTCTAGTGCGCCGGCGGAAATAACTGAGCGACCAACTCAGAAATTTTCGTCTCTGCGTCGATGAATTTACTCAGCCGTAATCCGCCGCGGCGCGCGTCATACATCGCGTGGCCGACCTCACGACCGTCGTCAAACACTCGGATGTCGGCATAAGACATGTAAATCGTGAGGTCCCACGACCAGCGAGCAATGTAAGTAGCGGTATAAGGGCATGAGCGTGTTGAAGAATTTGCGGCAATTACGCGCGCATCGTATCCGCGATTTTGCAATTGGCGTTGAAACTCGGCAAGGAACTGCGCGCGCGTGGCGGGATGTTCAATAATGCAAATTGTGCGATCCGTGAAGGATTGCGGTCCCACGGGGACGACATCTTGATGTATGGCGCATGCGCCCACCATTGTCGCTGTAATCAATGCAATGAATGCTGCGAATCGCATGGTGGACTATCCCCTTGTGGACTATACTTCGGGACTAACCGAGCCCCCAATCCCCAACCACTAACCCCTAGTTCCGCAGGTAGTCTAGAAAATTCAAGCGCCACCCATCCCCGGACTTCGCGTTCCGCGAATCCGGGGATGGGTGGTCATTGTTTGGGAAATTGGTACAGGACAACAATCGCGGGAGCAGGGCATGACGAAAATTCTGACGCGCGGCGTAGCGATGTTGTTGGGAGCGGCGCTTTGTTGCTCGGCGCCGGTATGGGCGCAGCAAGCGGACGCCGCCCCCGACGCTGGCTCAAGCGTACCGGGCTGGGACGAATTCATCGGCGGCATTGCCGATTTGCCCGATCGGATGCTGGCGCGCTTGCCGCCAGCGATGCGCGAGGATCCGCAGATACGGCAAGAGGCGGCGCGCTTGGCGCTTGAGGCAATTGCGGCTTCGGCGCTCGACGTGCTCGCCAGCGCCGGCGACCATCCGGCGTTCGTGCCCCAGCTCGGGCAAGTGCTGAATGTCGGCCAGCCGAACGCCGATACAATTTATCGCCTGGCGCGGATCGCGCCGGGCGGCGCCTATCGCATCCGCGGGAGGCGCGGCGCGCTGCGCATGCTCAACATCGCCCAGGTTGGGCCCTCGCCGGGAGAACCGGGCTTCACCCAAGTCCAGCCGAGGCCGCCGCGGGTTCACCACGATTTCAATGCGCTGCGGGTCGATCGACGCGGGCGCTTCGATGTTCTCTTGAGCCCAGAGCGACCGGCTGATCATCGCGGCGATTGGTGGCAATTGCTGCCGACGACCAATAAATTGCTGCTGCGCATGGTGAGCGCCGATTGGGCCGCCGAGCGCGATCCGACGATGTCGATCGAACGCATCGACCGGCCGGCCGGGCGGACGCGCCGTGCAGCCGAGGATTTGGAGCGCGAGTTGCGCCGGTTGCCGATGGCCGCGAATTTCACGGCGATGCTGTTTGTCGACCACGTCGCGCGGCTGCGCGAGAATGGATTTATCAACCGCTTCAAAATTCTCGATGTCTCGCAAATGGGCGGGCTGACCGGGCAATTCTATTACGAAGGCGCCTTTGAGCTGGCCGACGGACAAGCGCTGATCGTCGAGGCGCGCGCCCCGGCGCGCTGCCTTTACCGCTCCATCATTCTCACCAACGAACTTTACGAGACCATTGATTGGTACAACAATCACAGCAGCCTCAACGACGCGCAGGCCGATGTCGATAGCGACGGCATCCTGCGCATCGTGGTTTCGGCGCGCGATCCGGGCGTGCCCAATTGGCTCGACACGGCCGGCCATAAAAGCGGCCTGGTGCAGGGGCGCTGGACCAATTGCGACGCGCAGCCCGTGCCCTCGGCGCGAGTCGTCGCGCTGGCGGATCTGCGCGCCGCGCTGCCCGCCGATACGCCGGCAATCAGCCCGGAGGAGCGCCAAATCCTCATCCGCGACCGCCGCTCCGCGCTGCAACAACGGCCGCTGTGGTGAGGCGGATCGCGGCTCGCGACGGACACTTAATCCGCTTGCGACTGTTGACCGCACGGCCACTTGGTCCTACTTAGTCCAAGTATGGCCATCCAGATGAATCTCGCCGAGGCTAAAGCCAAATTGTCGGCCCTGGTCGAGGCCGCGCTTCGTGGGGAGGAGGTCGTGTTGGCGCGAGGCGGTAAACCGGTGGCGCAGATCGTCTCGTTGTCGCCCGCCCCGGCGCGGCGCCCGCATATCCTGGCGCAATTGGGCTATCCTGACGTCGATGAGGCTGCGTTCGATCCAGAACCAGAAATCTCCGCCTCGCTATCGGCGCCGCTGGACGCCGGCCCAACGCGGTGAGCGGGCTGCTGCTGGATACACACGCTTTGATCTGGTGGTCGGCGCGCAGTGCGAAGCTATCGGTCGCCGCCCGAGAGGTGATCGCGCGCAATGCTGGAGGGGTTTGGGTGAGCGCCGCCTCGGTCTACGAAGCGGACTACAAGTCGCGCCTGGGCCGCATTCCGCCGCTCCCTGTGCCAACCATCGAGATTGTCCGGGCCGAGGGCTTCTTGAGCTTGCCGATCACAGATCAGGATGCGGCGCTGGCGGCGGAATTCGACTTGGCATACGCCGATCCGTTCGACCGTCTGATCGCCGCGCAGGCGCAAACCCACGACATGGTCGTCGCCACAAAGGACGGCGAAATTGCCGCTCTGGGCGCGCGCGTGATTTGGTGATCCTTCACCGCGCCGATTTGACTGGCATCAACGCGACGATCGCGGAAAATGGCTTGATGGCGCCTCATGAAGGACGTTGACATGGATTGCGAGAAGGACGGCAAGCGCGGCGGCGTGCGCGTCGTGCAGCATGGCGGGCTTGGCCTGGTTTGGTTCGTGGGCTGGCTGTTCACCATCGGCTATCTGCACTTGGGCTTCTGGCAGGGCCTGCTGGGGCTGTTTGTGTGGCCATATTTCCTGGGCGCGCACTTCGCGCCGTCGCCGCCGGCTTGACTTTACCGCCCCGTTTGCCCAAAAGCCCCGGCTTCGGGTCGCGCCTGCGCGGCCTCATACTGGTTGACGGGCGAACCGCCAGGGCAGTCGCGGTCTTGTTTGTAAGACCGCCGGGCCCCGTCAGAGTGAAAGAAAGGGCGCGCGCGCCCATGACCAAGCGTATCCAAGCCAAATACAAATCCGACCGCCGTTTCGGCCAGAACCTCTGGGGCCGGCCGAAATCTCCGGTCAACAAGCGCCAATACGGCCCTGGCCAACACGGTCAGCGCCGCAAGGGCAAGACCTCCGATTTCGGCCTTCAATTGGTCGCCAAGCAAAAACTGCGCATGTATTACGGCAACATCACCGAAAAGCAGTTCCGCAAAACTTACGAGGAAGCCGCGCGCCGCAAGGGCAATACGGCGGAAAACCTGATCGGTCTGCTGGAAAGCCGGCTCGACGCTGTGGTCTATCGCGCCAAGTTCACGCCGACCGTGTTCTCCGCGCGCCAGTTCGTGAACCACGGCCACGTCAAAGTGAACGGCCGCCGCGTCACCATTCCTTCGTACCTGGTCAAGGCCGGCGACGTGGTCGAAGTGCGCGAAAAATCGCGCACCATGGCGCTGGTGCTGGAAGCGCTGCAAAGCGGCGAGCGCGACATTCCCGAATATCTCGAAGTCGACCCCAAGGGCATGACCGCGCGCCTAGTGCGCGTGCCAACGCTTTCCGACGTGCCCTACCCGGTGCAGATGGAGCCGAACCTGGTGGTCGAGTATTACGCGAGCTAGTTTGCGGACCACCGGCTTCCAGCCGGCTGCTTGTGCTTAGGTCGAAAACCAGAGCCGGCTGGAAGCCGGCGGTCCGGGGGTGGCCTGTGGGCGAAGCTTGGACAGAGTTTGACGCTGCATGCCGGATCGAACCGGGCGCCCCGTTAGCGCTGCGGGGGCGCGATGCCGTTGGCAATCACCTGTTCCCCAAGCGCGAAGCGGCGGAAGCCTCGCTCGCCGCGGACGCCGCCGCCATCGACGCGCTGCAGGACAGGCTTTGGGCCGAGCGCACGCGGGCGCTGCTGGTGGTGCTGCAGGGGATCGACACCTCGGGCAAGGACGGCACGCGTGCGCGGCGTGTTCGGCGCTTGCGGGCCGCTCGGCGTAAGCGTCACTCCGTTTGGGCGCCCGAGCGAGGAAGAACTCGCGCACGACTTTCTGTGGCGCGTGCACGCGGCCGCGCCCAAGAAGGGCGTGATCGGCATGTTCAACCGCTCGCATTATGAAGATGTGCTGGTGGTGAAGGTGCGCAAGCTCGCGCCGGCGGCGGCGATCGAGCAGCGCTACGAGCAGATCAACGCGTTCGAGCAGCAGCTGAGCGAAAACGGCGTCACGATCCTCAAATTCATGCTGCACATCTCCAAGGACGAGCAGCGCAAGCGCCTGCAGGAGCGCCTCGACGATCCGAACAAGAACTGGAAGTTCAACCCGGCCGATCTGGAAGATCGCGCGCTCTGGGACGAATACGAGAGCGCTTACGATGCCATGCTGCAGCGCTGCTCAACCGCGCACGCGCCGTGGCGCGTCATTCCCGCCGACAAGAAATGGCGACGCAACGCAATCATCGCCGCCGATCGTGCGCGGGACGCTGGAAGACATGGCGCCGGCTATCCGAAGCCGGATTGGAAACCGTCGGATTTCAAGATCGCTTAGCCGGCCGTCGGCGTATCGCTCCTCGCGGATGATGCCCCAGCGAGATGACGCGCTTCAGCGCTTCTTCGGGGCTGAGCTCGAGCGGGTGCAGCGCTGGCGCGCGGCAGGTAGAGCAGGAAGCCCGAGGTCGGGATCGGCGCCTGCGGCACATAGACCGCGACCAGATCCTTCGCCGACATCGTGCCGCGATTTCGGCGGTGTCTGTCGTTGGTGATGAAGCCGATCGCCCAGGACCCGGGCTTGGGAAATTCGACCAGCACCGCTTCCTTGAACGAAGTGCGCTCGGGCGCGGCGACCTGTTTGAACACTTGCTTGGCGCCGCCATAGATCGAGCGCACCAGCGGCAGATTGGCGATGAAGTGGTCGGCGGCGCGCACCAGCCAGCGGCCGATCAAATTCCCCGCCAGCGCGCCAACCAGCGTCAGCATGGCGACCGCGATCAAAACCCCGCGCCCGGGTATTTTCTCCGCCAGCGGCTTGACGCTCGCCGGCATCAGCGGGGCGACATTGTTGTCGATCAGGCTGACCACCAGCCAGATCACCCAAGCCGTGACCACGAACGGCAACACCAGGGCGATGCCGGCCAGGAACGAATTGCGCACCCAGGTGAACAAATGGAAGCGGCGCGTGGGAGGGGAGGCCATGGGCGCTGGCTTTAGGCGATCGGAGACCTCGGCGGAAGCGCTGCTTCAGCTCACCCTGGCTTCGGCCAGACCATTTTCGGCGAGCAAGGCCTGCAATTCCCCGGTCTGGAACATTTCCCTTACGATGTCGCAGCCGCCGATAAATTCGCCTTTGACGTAGAGCTGAGGCACGGTCGGCCAGTTGGAAAATTCCTTCACCCCCTGGCGAATGGCTTCGTCGGCCAGGACATCGACATCGTGATAAGCGACGCCCAAATGGTCCAGAATGCGCACAACCGTGCTGGAAAAGCCGCATTTGGGTTGGCTCGGGACGCCCTTCATGAACAACACGACGTCATGGTCGGCAAGCGTGCGGGCGATGTTCTGTTGGACGTCGGTCATTGATGTATTTTGCTCCTGACGCCGAAATAGGCGCGCTCGGGGGCGCCATCAAGCGGGTTTGGCGCTGGTTTCCAGAGCCAGGGCATGCAATTGCCCGCCCATGCGGCCTTTAAGGGCGGCGTACACCATCTGGTGCTGGGCGACCCGGGTCTTGCCGGCAAACAAGGCCGACCGCACTATCGCGCGATAATGGTCGCCGTCGCCGGCCAGATCGTGGATTTCGATCTCGGCGTCGGGGAAGCCCTCCCGCAGAAGGGTCTCCAATTGTTCGCGAGGCATGGCCATGTTCCGGTCTCCATACTGTTATTGGGCGCCTATCCCAGCTCTTCAATGTGACGATCACGAAAGTTTTGGTTGCCCGCAGCGGCCTGTTCGGTGCATGAGGCAGCCAAGCAAGCGCAAGCGAGGTGATCAAAACTAATCCCCTGCTGCGCGGGAGACATTGACAAGGACGCCATTTCAGAAAATTTAGGTGTCGGCGTCAAAGGCCATTCGGGAGACAGACCGCAAAGCGCGGCAGCCCGGCTGGCCGGTGGGAAGGAAGCGGATCGCGACTAAACCGCCAGCGACAAACTTTAGCGGCATGACGCGCGTCTTTGGCGCTGTTATAGCCAGGGCAAAATCTAAGGCAGGCAATAAGGGCAGACCATGACGTTGATCAATTCGCTGCTGATGTTCGCGCAGCAAACTACGGCTCCCGCAGGCGAGACTGCGGCGCCGGCGGCGACACCACCAGCACCGGCGGGCCCGTCCGCCACGGAACTTGCCGCCGCCAAGGAGCGCGGAGCGGCCGCCGCCGCCGAAGCCGCGGGCCAACAAGAAGTCAGCCTGATCGAGCTGTTCAAGGAACTGAACGCCGTTGAAATCGGCGTCATGGTGATATTGCTGGCTTGCGCGGTGTACGCGCTGGCGCTGCTGTTCGAGAAAATCTACGTGATGCGCAAAGCCAGCGCCCAGACCAAGGAATTCCTGGTGGCGTTCCGCAAGGCCAATTCGGTCGAGGAAGCCGAGGCGATCGTGCGCAAGATGCCGGCCTCCGGCATTAAATCCATGTTCGACGCCGGCATGGGCGAAGTGCGCCGCACCCAGGATCTCGGCCTCTACGCCATGCGCGACGCGCGCGACCACACCATGCAGCGCGTGGCTTCGTCGATGTCGATCCGCCAAAACGACCACCTTGAAGATCTTGGCTCCAGCATGACCTTCCTGGCTTCGATCGGCGCCAACGCGCCCTTCATCGGCCTATTCGGCACGGTTTGGGGTATCATGGTGGCCTTCGTCGGCATCGCCAAAACCCAAACCACCTCGCTCGCGGTTGTCGCGCCCGGCATCGCCGGCGCGCTGCTCGCCACCGCCGCCGGCCTCGCCGCCGCCATCCCGGCGGTGCTGATCTACAATTTCGCGGCCAAGCAAATCTCCAAACAAGCCAGCAAGCTCGACGATTTCGCGTCGGAATTCATCGCGCTTGTGTCACGCGACATGGATCGTCGGGCGGGCTGAGGCTTCGAAAGAAGCACTGGAGGAACGCCCATGGCGGGTAAAATGGCAGCGCCCGGGCACGGGGGCGGAAAGCGCGGTCGCCTCGAAGTGACCGCCGACCCTAACGTGATCCCGTTTATCGACGTCATGCTGGTTCTGCTGATCATTTTCATGATCGCAGCCCCGATCTCGACGGTGGACATCCAAGTGGAAATGCCAAAGTCGCAGATCATCCCGTCGTCGCGGCCGCCACGGCCGACTTGGATATCGGTGAAGGACGAAGACGGTTCGCCGCGCTTTTTCGTGATGAACGAAGAGGTGAATATTGACCAACTGGGCGAGCGCACCAAGGAGGAATGGCAAAAAAATACGCCAACGGTTTCGTTCGAAGAATGCCTGCTGCCGGACGAGGCCTCGGCAGCGGGCAAGCGCTATTGCCGTATCTATATTCGCGCTGATTCCGACACCGCCTATCGCAATGTGGTCCGAGTGATGAACCAGCTGCAGAGTCAGGGCTTTACCAGAATTGGCTTCGTCGCCGAAGACAGGCGGAGGTAGCCATGGCTGGTAAGATTTCCATGGGCGGCGGCGGCGGCAAGCGGGCCGCGTTGCAGCCCAATTCCGATCCCAACGTTATTCCCTTTATCGACATTCTGTTGGTGCTGCTGATCATCTTCATGGTGACGGCCCCGATTCCCACGGTTGATGTGCGCGTCGACTTGCCGCCTCCGAACCCGATCAAGCGTCCGCCGGAAGAGGGCCGGCGCCCAACTTATGTCGCGCTACGCGAAGCGCCGGCCGGCGTTATTGTTCTTATCGACGAGGAAATGGTGTCGATGTCGCAATTGCGCAGCAAGACGCTGGATCACGTCATCCAGAACAATCCCGCGCTCGATTACTCGGAACTTTATTCGCAGGCGCGCATCTTTGTTCGCGCCGACCAAAACACCGCCTACGGCAATGTCGTCGACGTCATGAGTCAATTGAAGGAGGAGGGCTTCGTGAACGTCGGAATCTTCTCCGAGATCGCGAACGAAGGATAAGCTGAGATGGTTCGCCTTCGCCTCATTTCCCTGGCCATAGCCGCGATTATTTGCGCCGGCCTGGTTTATCTGGCGCTGACTGGAAAGTTCAGCGCCGTCACCGACATGTTCGACGATGACGAAGCCGTGAAAGTCGAAATCGAGGAAAAAGTAGTAAAGCCGCCGCCGCCGCCGCCGCCGCCCAATCGGCCGCCGCCGCCGCCGCCGCCGGACCAACAAATCCCGCCGCCCGTGGTCGAGGCGCCGCCGCAATTCACTGATACGCCAACCGAGACCACGCCGGAGCCAACCCCGCCGCCGCCCTTGACCGGCATACGCTGGCTGCAGCAGCCCGATGGCGATGATTTCGCGCGTCTCTACCCAGATCGGGCGCGGGATCGTGAGCAAGAGGGCCGCGTCATGCTCGATTGCGTTGTGTCGGCCGATGGCCGCATCGCTTGCTCAGTTGCGTCGGAGGATCCTCCCGGTTGGGGCTTCGGCGAGGCGTCGTTACGCATTTCGCGGCAATTCCGCGTCGCCCCGCAGACCGCCGACGGCACCCCCACCACCGGCGGCAGATTCCGCCGGCCCATCCGTTGGCAATTGGCTGAGGAATAACGGCGCTACTGATATCTTGCGAGGGGTGACTTGCGATGTCGCCGCGCGCACAGAATGAATGGCGCCAGACCAGGAATTGCGGCGCACGCGTTGTGTCGCTCTGCGCAGCGGCGCTTGTCGTTGCGGCATTGGCGCTGCTCGCGCTCAACGCGCGCTATCGTCTGCTCGCGCCAGGCATGCCAGAGGCGTTTGTACTCTACCCACCTGAACCGCCGAGGCCAGAGTCGCCAAGGTCAGAAGCGAACATGCGGCCGCCGCCCATACCCGCACTTCCGTCAGCGCCGCCAGCGGAGATAGCGCCGCCGCTTCAGATCACGGAACTGCCGCTGATCGCCGATCCGCAATGGGTCCGGCGACCGCCAAATCCCGAGCGCTATTATCCGCGCGAGGCGTTCTTGCGCGGCATCGAGGGACGCGTGGAATTGGACTGCATCGTCGACGAACAGGGACAGCTGAACTGCGAACTGACCTCGGAGACGCCGCCGAACATGGGCTTCGGCGAAGCCGCGCTGCGGCTCTCGCGCGATTGCGTGATGGCGCCAGTCTTGGTCAATGGCGTGGCGGTGCGCGCACGCTACCGATTGCTCGCGCCGTTTTCGACCAGCGATTAGCCGATGATTATGGACCGCCGGCGCCATCGCCGGCATGCAACCGCTAAAACACCACAGCCCTTGGGCGGGTGCACGCTTGCATGCCGGCGGGGCGCCGGCGGTCCATATTGTCGCTCCATCGCGAGAAATTGATCGCGCTCTCGCGCTCGTGATTGGAAACGCGGGCGCGCTGCGATCAGATTCAGATGTGCGCCAAGGCGCCCAGATGGAGTTGTACGATGATCCATGCCTACGGGGTTCGCGCCGCGTCGCTTGCGACGTCGGCGCTGATGCTTGGTCTGTTGTTGTTTGCGGCCATGTCGCTCACCACCACGATCCGCGCGTTCATCGATGTCGCGCCGCCGCCGGTTGAGGCTGTGGTCACGCCGCCATCGCCCACATCGCCGCCGCCGACCGCTGTTGTCCACCCCACGCCGCCGAAACGCGCCGAAATCACTGACGCAGTTTTGCCTCCACCGGATATCCCGCCCGCGGGCCCGATCGAGCCGATCGGCTTTTCTCAGCTCTTTCCACCTGGCCCGGTTCTGATCGAGCGCCCGCGCTGGGCGGTCAAACCGGATAATCTTGGCGTGTATTTTCCGGCCCGCGCTTTGGAGAGGGGCGTCGAGGGCGAAGTGTCGCTCGATTGCCTGGTCACCACGGTCGGCGCATTGCAGTGCGTGATCCTGTCCGAGACGCCGCGCAATTGGGGCTTTGGCGCGGCCGCGCTGCGCATCGCAAGCGACCACACCATGATCCCAGCGCTGCGCGACGGAATTCCCGCCGAGGGGCGCTATGTCATGAATGTGCCGTTCCGCCTCGCCCGTTGAAACGCCGGCAGGGGCCGGATATCATCGCGCGATGATTGCCAGCGCGCTGATTTCTTTTAGCGCGTGGAGACATCGCGCGTTCCAGATAATTGGGTTGTGCATCGCGGCAGCATGGCCGATGTCCTGGGCGCCGCTGGCGGGCGGCCCGTAACGGTCCATCGTCCCTTCTCCTCCTGCGGAGGAGAAGGTGGCGCGAAGCGCCGGATGAGGAGGTGGCTCACGCAACCGGCAAGTGTAGCGCGAGCCTCCCCTCATCCGGCCTGCGGCCACCTTCTCCCCGGAACGGGGAGAAGGGACGCTCATTACCTCCGTAGTTAAACGATCATGTGGAT
>CAVTAT010000015.1:0-7558 GCA_963732745.1 uncultured Alphaproteobacteria bacterium
CTCGAAGCGGCCTATTCGGTCGGGCCGGTTTTGCTGCAAGGCCAATATATCCAGACCAACTTCGATCGCGGCGCGGCCGGCGACATCTCACTTGAGGGCTATTACGCGCAGATCGGCTGGGTCGTCACCGGCGAGCGGCATCGCTATGGCGATACGGTGGGCGTGTTCAACTCGCCACGGCCGCGCGGGCCATGGGGCGCGGTCGAACTTGCCGCGCGCTACAGCGTGCTGGACTTGAGCGAAGGCGTTTTACGATCGAGTGGCGAGGCCCGCGACAGCACATTGGGCGTGAATTGGTTCATCGGCCGCAACCTTCGGCTCTCCGCGAACTACATACATTCAGAGGTCGATGCGAACGATCCCACGCGCGATCGCGATGTCGACGTGGTCGCGGCGAGGGCGCAAGTCGATTTCTGACCCGCCCGGCCGCCAAGTTTGAAGCAAGAGGTGCAACATGCCTATCATTGACGGCACGGAACTCGACGACATCATTGACGGCCCCGACACCAACGACACCATCAATGGTCTTGGCGGCGCCGACGACATCGAGGGGCGTGGCGGCGCCGACATCCTCAATGGCGGCGATGGCAACGATTTCCTGAAGGGCGACGGCGGCGACGCCTATAACGGCCTCTCGGGCAATGACACGTTGAATGGCGGGCTCGGCGATGACGTGCTGCGCGGCGGCGCTGGCGTGGATATCTTCAACGGCGGCGACGGGATCGATCGGGCCAGCTTTTTCGCGCGCGCCGCGACGCAAGGCGCCGTCGCCAATCTGTCCACCCAAGCGGTGAGCAATGACGGCTTCGGCAACGCCGAGACCATGACCTCGATCGAAAGCCTCGGCGGCGGCACCGCTTTTGTCGACACCTTCACCGGCGACGGCGGCGCCAACCTCATCATTGGCGGCATTGGCGACATCATCTCCGGGCTTGGCGGTGATGACCTGTTCGAACTCGACGGCGCGGCGGCCACGCTCGACGGCGGCCTAGGCATTGATACGCTGGCGTCTTTCAACAACAGCGTGCTGGTCGTTGATGGAAACGCCGACGGCTTGGCCGATGTCGTGCTGGCGTTGCGCGGTGTGGAAGTTGACTTGTCGACCGGTTCCATCGTCGATGACGGCTACGGCAATATTGGCACGCTGATCAGCATCGAAAACGTCGGCGGCGGCGATTTCGGCGATCGCATTACCGGCGATAACGGCGTCAATCTTCTGAACGGCTTTGGCGGGGCCGATACGCTCGAGGGCCTCGGCGGCGGCGATATTCTCGATGGCGGCAGCGGCGACGACATCTTGCGCGGCGACGGCGACGATTCCTACCTTGGCCCCTCGGGCAACGATACGCTGAATGGGGGAACCGGCGAAGACGTCTTGCGCGGCGGCGCGGGCGTGGACATCCTCAATGGCGGCGACGGCGTTGACCGGGCCAGTTTCTTCACGCGCGCCGCGACCCAGGGCGTGATCGCCAGCTTGCTGACGCAAACCGTCGCCAATGACGGCTATGGCAACGCAGAAACCATGACCTCGATCGAGGGCTTGGGCGGGGGCACCGCGTTCGTCGACAACTTCACCGGTGACACCGATGCGAACTTCATCATTGGCGGGCTCGGCGACATTATCGCCGGGCTCGGCGGCGACGATGTGTTCGAACTGGACGGCGCGGTCGCCACGCTGAATGGCGGCGCCGGCAATGACACGCTGGAATCGTTTACCGGGCGGGCGCTGGTGGCGGATACCAACGCCGACGGCTTGGCCGAAACCATCGTCGCGCTACAAGGCGTCATCGTCAACCTTGCTGCCGGCTCGATTGTCAATGACGGGTTCGGCAATACCGGGGTGCTGATCAGCATCGAGAATGTCGGCGGCAGCAATCTCGCCGACCAGCTCACCGGCACCAACCTCGCCAACATTCTGCAAGGCTTTGACGGGCAAGACGTGCTCAATGGTGGGGGCGGCAATGATGTGCTCGACGGCGGTTCAAGCGGCGATGTCCTGAATGGCGGCGCCGGCGCTGACACCATGATCGGGGGCACCGGCAACGATACTTATGTCGTCAACGTGCTTGCCGATCTCACGCTGGAAACCTCGCCCATCGGGGGAACCGATACGGTGGAAGCGGCGCTGACGTGGACGCTCGGCGCCAATATCGAACGCTTGATTCTGACCGGCGGCAGCACCATCAACGGCACCGGCAATTCGCTCAACAACAGACTGACCGGCAACGCGGCCGCCAACTCGCTCAATGGTCTAGGCGGCGCCGACGAGATGATCGGCGGCGACGGCAACGACACCTATTTCATCGACCATGCCGGCGACGTGGCCAGCGAGATCGCGCCGACGGGGGGCATAGACGTGGTCCGCTCAACCATCAGCTGGACCCTCGGCGCCAATCTGGAGCGGTTGATCTTGCTCGGGGCGGTGGCGATCGACGCCACCGGCAACACCCAGGTCAATGTGCTCGTCGGCAATAGCGCCGCCAACACGCTGAGCGGGGGTCTGGGCAACGACAATCTGACCGGCGGCGCGGGGGCGGACAATTTCGTTTTCAACACCGCCGCTGGCGCGGGCAATGTCGACACCATCACTGATTACAGTGTCGTCGATGACACCATCCGACTGGAGAACGCGGTCTTTCTAGGCATCGGCGCTGAAGGCGCCGCTTTGACTGCCTCGCGCTTTTTCATCGGCGCGGCGGCGGCCGACGCCAGTGACCGTTTTATCTACAACAGCGTCACTGGCGGGCTGTTCTTCGACAGCGACGGGAACGGCGCGGCCGCGCAAATCCAGATCGCGACGCTGTCAACAGGGCTCGCGCTCACCGCCGCCGATTTCTTCGTGATCTGAGCCCGCGCGCTATTCTTCCCGCGGCTTCATCATGCCCGAGAAGGTGATCACCGCGAGGGCGGTCAGAATTGCGCCGAACAACGCATAGAGCGCGTGCGCCCACTTCCAGAGCGCGGCGCCCTCGAATGCGCGCCAATCGCTCTCGCCGAGTAAAATTCCCTCGGGCAAGTCCGCGCGCGCCGTGCGCCCTGGCGCGCAGCGGCCCTCCTGGCCGAGCTCGATCACCGGCAGCGCCACATCGATGGCGTAGATGGCGGGTTCGATGGCGCCGTTGCACGCGGTTCCGTCCGGCCGCACCAGCGCGCCTTGCCCGTTCATCACGAATACGCCCACGACGCCAAGCGCCAGAAACAGCACCAGCGCGCGGGCGATGCGGATCGGCGCCAAGCCGTAGCCGGCGATGAGCCCGAATGCGGAGGAGAGCGCCCAGCTGAGCGGCCCAGCCGAGGCGAACAAGGTACGCTGATCGTGCTGGGCCAGCAGCACGCGGCGCGCATCCTCGCGCCGGCCCGCGCGCGCATAAACCGCGGCCAGCGCGCTGAAGGGTTGCGGCGAGAAGCGCCGCCCGTCGTGGCGCGCGCGCCTGAGCCAGGAGAGGCGCTGGCGCCAACGCGTGTCCGCCTCGAGTCGGCCATAAGTGAAGCCTTCAAGATCGAGCGGCGCCTCATCCGCGCCCCAGCCGTTGGCGAAATCGTCGTCGAGCGTCGCGCATGAAGCGCCGGAGAGATCAAGCAGCGCGTCCTTCTGGGTTACGAGTTTCTTGGCCTGCAGCGCTCCACCGATAAGCGCGTCGGCGAGCGAGAGCACGGCGCCTTTCGCGCTCTCCGGTCCGGGCCCGCGCAGCTCCAGTCCCGACCAGGCGAAGGCGCCTTCGATCCGCGCGCGGTCGAACTTGGCGCCGCCCTCGATCACCGTTTTTTGCCCATGCGGGGCAAAGCCGCTGTCGGCGATCTTGAAGGTGAGATTGCCGCCGACGCGCGCGTTCGGCGCGCGAATGGCCCAGCCGCCGCCATTGATGAAGCGCCCGCCGCCGAAAGCGAGATAACCCTCGATGCGCGCATCGGGCATGAAGATTTCGCCTTTGACGTTGGCGCCATGCAGCAGCGCCGCGCCGCCCACGCGCATGCTTGCCGCGTCGATCGCGACGCCGAAGCTGCCGCGGGAGAGAGGGTGCGAGATTTCCGCTCCGCGCAGATCGAGATTGCCGCCAATGCGCACCGCTTGCAGGCCGAGCTTGACCGCTGAATTTTGCAGCCGCGACCAGGTTGCCGCCGATTTCGGCGCCGTTCAGCACCAGCGCGTTGCCGCCTTCGTTGCGCAGCGACGCCCCGGAGAAGTGAAGGTCGCCGGCAATCTGCGCGCCGATCAGGCTGACCGCGCCCTCGGCTTTGAAGTCGAGGTGCAGGCCTGCCCCGACGCGCAAATCATCGGCGACCAGGGCAAAGCTGGCCGCGTCGTCGGCGCGGTTGAGGAATTGGCCGTTGGTGCATTGCAACCGCCCGCCAATGCGCGAGCCCGATATCCACACGCAGCCGAACGACTCGAACGCCTCGTCCATCAGCACATTGCCGCCGATCTCGGCGCCTTGCAGGAAGATGGCGTCTTCGCTGCTGTCGATCGGCCGGGCAAAGCGCGCGCCCCGCATCAGCATGTCGCCGCCGACATGGAGCCCGCGCAGGCGCGCCGTGAACACCTCCACCTCGCCGCGATAGGCGGCGGCGGAAGCGAGGTTGAATTCGCCGTCGATGCGTGTCTCGACGCCAACCAGCTTGAACAGCCGGCTGCCCTCGAACGAGAGGCGCGCCAGCCGCGAGTGGCTGACGTCGACCGGATCGGGGATATCGCACGCCTCCAGGCTCAGCGCTGGCAGGCCTTCGCCTGAACAATCGGTAAGGTCGAGCGCGCCGTCGATCTGGGCGCCCATCAAACGAACGCCGGGGGCGCGCACGGCCCAATCTGGCTCCAATTGCAGCATCAGCTTGCGCAGGAAGCCGGCGCGCACGCGGGGCTTTTGCCCATAGGGCTCGGCCATGGCGGTGAGGTCGGCCACTTCGCCGAGCCTGGTGCGCTCGACCACGTGGTGCTCGTGCGGCGACAGATCGTTGGCGTCGAACGCCATGCTCTCCCCCTGGCCCCCAGGCCCTATCCCTGTTTAGCCACCCCGGCGCGGAGGTGCGAGTCAGCTTATATGGAGGCCATGACAGAACTTGCAGTTGGCCGGACCGCTGCGTCCAACCTGCCGGAGCTTTCGGTCTCCGAACTGGCCCAGGCAGTAAAGCGGGCGATGGAGACCAATTTCGACCGCGTGCGCGTGCGCGGCGAATTGGGTCGGGTGATGCTCGCCAAATCCGGCCACCTGTACGTGGATTTGAAGGATGCCGACGCTTCGATCTCCACGGTGATGTGGAAGGCGAACGTGCAGGCGCTGAGCTTCAAGCCGGAAGAGGGCCTCGAAGTCGTGGCCGAAGGCCGGCTCTCGACCTATCCGGGGCGCTCGCAATATCAGCTTATCGCCGAGCGCATGGAGCCCGCCGGCGTCGGCGCGCTGCTGGCGCAATTGGAGAAGCTCAAGGCGCGCTTGCACGCGGAGGGCTTGTTCGCGCGCGAGCGCAAAAAGCCGATCCCGTTCATTCCCCGCGTCATTGGCGTGGTCACTTCGCCGACCGGGGCGGTTATCCGCGACATCCTGCATCGGCTTGAGGAGCGCTTTCCGCGCCGGGTGATCCTGTGGCCGGTGCTGGTGCAGGGGCCGGAGGCGGCCGCGCAGATCGCGCGCGCGATCGCCGGCTTCAACGCGATGCAAGGGCCGAACCGGCCCGATGTGCTGATCGTCGCGCGCGGCGGCGGTTCGATCGAGGACCTCTGGGCCTTCAACGACGAGATCGTCGTGCGCGCGGCGGCGGCGAGCGTGATCCCGCTCATCTCCGCCGTGGGCCACGAAACCGACACCACGCTGATCGATTACGCCTCGGATCTGCGCGCGCCAACGCCAACCGGGGCGGCGGAAAAAGCCGTGCCGGTGCGCGCCGAACTGATCGAGCGCACCAGCGTGCTGGACGCGCGCTTGAAGGGTGGGCTGGTGCGCGGGCTCGAACGCCGCCGTACTGAATTGCGCGCCGCCGCCGGCAAACTGCCGCGCCTGGAGACGCTGCTGCAGATCCCGCGTCAGCGTTACGACCGCGCCGCCGAGCGGCTGGGCTCGGCGCTGGTCGCCAGCGCGCGCGCCGCGCAGAGCAAGCTCGACCGCATCGCCGCGCGGCTGCGGCCGCAGGCGCTGGTGCAGGATTCCGCCCGCCGCCGCGAGAAACTGGCCGCCGCCGCCGCGCGGCTGAGGCCCGCCATCGCGCGGGTGATCGAGGCGCAGCGCAAACATCTCGGCGCCTCCTCGCGCATGCTTGAAGGCCTTTCCCACAAGAGCGTGCTCGCGCGCGGCTTCGCCATGGTGCACCGCGCCGACGGCACGCTGGTGCGCGCGGCCAAGGAACTCGCGGCCGGCGACGAAATCGAACTGACGTTTGCCGACGGCGATCAGAAAGCGGTGATCGATCCCCCCGCCGGCGCTGAACCCGCGCGCCCGCGGGCCAAGGCGAAGCCTGGCGGGGATCAGGGGAGCTTGTTTTGAGCACGCCCCATTGAGTTTGGACATGGCACTTTTTGACCGTAAGTCTGTCATCATTGTGGGGGCCGGCGCCAGCGTCGACTTGGGGCTGCCGCTCGGAACCGATCTCTGGAATCAAGTTAGGTCCGATATCAGTATCTGTGCGCGCCGCTTTGAGGAGTTTGGCTCGCACAATTTGCACAATTTCCGCGAACACTACTCAGGCAATACAGAACCGTCTGCGCTGATTGCGGCGATGCTGGAGGGCAAAGTGGGTTTCAGCCCCACGGCGCTCCACGAGCTTGTTGGGCAACGCAACGTGCACAACAATGTTGACGAGTTTGTGCGCGACAATGGCAGTACTCGAGATGTGTTGATGGCTCTCGTGGCGGAAACACTCTTTAAGAAGCTGTACCAGTCGCAAAATGGCGGCTGGAGGCGCAGGCCGGAGATTACCTATCCCCTGATCCCCAATTCGAATGGCACGGCTCACATTGAGAATTGGATGGTTACGTTTGTGGGGTTTTGTCGGCAGTTTCTCGACGGCAAAAAGCACCTCCTTGATGTGATTTCATTCAACTACGACCACATCTTCGAGACGGTTGTTCGGCAGTACTGGTCGGAGTCCGAGAAGGGCTACCTGCCCTTCGATGAGTGCGTGCGATTTGTGTACCCACAAGGCGCGTTTTCAGTGTTGCCGGAGCAAGTGGGAGATGCTCGCGAGTTCCTTTCGCGGGAGCATGCAAACTTTGGTGTCGCGGCTGAAGCTGCCGCAAAGCTGCCCGCGCTAACCGAGGAAGCCGAAATTCTCTTTTCCTTGGGGTTCTCATTTAGCGACACGAATGTTGAAATCCTCGGGCTGAAGCCCGTGCATGGGAAAAAACTCCGCGTTCAAAATTTTGGTAACGCGGATGTGCGCTTGCGCCGTGTTCTGAGTGGGCGTTTCGGCGTAGGCGAGGCTCATCTTGACGTGGGCGCAACCCATGACCTTATTCGCAACGGGTTTTTCGAGCTTAGCTGAAGAGGATGTGTGCCGCCCGACAGGAAGGCGGCCAGTCATTGGCTCCGGTTGGTTTTTTTGTTTTGCCGCGCTAAGCTCCCCCCATGAACAA
>CAVTAT010000016.1:0-344449 GCA_963732745.1 uncultured Alphaproteobacteria bacterium
GCGGAACCTGCCCTAGTACCCCGGAATCATAATGCCTACAGCACACTCACCACCGAATCCCCGGATGGACTCGCAATCAGTTTGGGTCCCATAAACACCGAGCCGATTGTGTTATGGGCCCCGGGCTTCGCTTCGCGCAAATCCGGGGACGGGTGGTGAGACATAACTCATCATCAATGATAGAGGGTACTAGTCTGAGCACCTCTTCTTCGCGCCGCCGCCCGAGTTTCAGCTCCCGAGCGGATAGTTCGGCGCTTCGCGGGTGATCGCCACATCGTGCACGTGGCTTTCGCGCAGGCCCGCGGCGGAGATTTTCACGAACCTCGCCTTGGCGCGCATCTCGCGAGGATCGCGCGCGCCGACATAGCCCATCGCCGCGCGCAGGCCGCCGACGAGTTGATGGATGATATTCGCCACCGGCCCCTTGAACGGCACCCGGCCCTCGATGCCTTCGGGCACCAGCTTCATCTGGTCGGTGACTTCCTTCTGGAAATAGCGATCGGCCGAGCCGCGCGCCATCGCCCCAAGCGAGCCCATGCCGCGATAGGATCTTGTACGAGCGCCCTGATAGAGCTGGATTTCGCCCGGCGCTTCCTCGCTGCCGGCCAGCAGCGAGCCGATCATCGCCACTTCCGCGCCGCCCGCGAGCGCCTTGGCGAGGTCGCCGGAAAACTTGATGCCGCCATCGGCGATCACCGGCACAGTCGGCTTTTGCGCGGCGCTCGCCGCATCCACACCGCGGTAAGTTGCGGCACGCCGACGCCGGCGACGATGCGCGTGGTGCAAATCGAGCCCGGCCCGATGCCGACCTTCACCGCGTCCGCGCCCGCATCGATCAGCGCCTTGGCGCCGTCGGCGGTGGCGACATTGCCGGCGATGATCTGCGTCTTGTTGGAGGCGCGCTTGATGCGCGTCACCGCTTCGAGCACGCCTCTGGAATGGCCATGGGCGGTGTCGATCACGACGACGTCCGCGCCCGCTTCGATCAGCGCCAGCGAGCGCTCGAAGCCGGCATCGCCAATGGTGGAGGCCGCGCCCACGCAGCAGGCGCCCGCGTTCGTCCTTGGCGCGGTTGGGAAAGGCCTGCGCCTTCTCGAAATCCTTCACCGTGATCAGGCCGGCGATGCGGCCGCGCGCCATCGACCACGATCAGCCGCTCGATGCGGTGCTTGTGCAGCAGGCGCTTGGCTTCTTCTTCGCTCGGCGCCTTCGCGGATGGTGACGAGATTGTCCTTGCGTCATCAGATCGGCGACGCGCTCGTGCTTTTCGGCAAAGCGCATGTCGCGATTGGTGAGGATGCCGACCAGCTTGCTGGTGCCGGCTTCGATCACCGGAAAGCCGGAAACCTTGCGCTCTTCCTTCGATGCGCGAGAATGTCGCCGACGGTCTGGTCGGCGTGGATGGTGATCGGATCGATCACCATGCCGCTCTCGAACTTCTTCACCAGCTTGACCTGCGCGGCCTGTTCGGCCGGCGTCATGTTGCGGTGGATGACGCCAAGCCCGCCGGCCTGCGCCATGGCGATGGCCAGGCGCGCCTCGGTGACGGTGTCCATGGCTGCGGAGATGAGCGGGATGTTGAGGGGGATGGCGCGCGTGAGCCGGGTGGCGGTTCGGCGTCGGCCGGCAAAACCTCGGACGCGCCCGGCTCCAGCAGCACGTCGTCAAAGGTCAGAGCTTCACGGATTTCCATGGACGGCTGGTAGAGATTCGGGGGGGATTTGGCAAGCGCGCGGCGTGAATCTCACCAAATCACCTTGCACCCGAACGTCGGCGAATGCGGCGTCGCGCGTCACGATAGGCAAACCGTCAGCCTGGGACTGGACGATCCAGCATGCGATCCCATGGATCCTTGTGCGACATCGGCAGTCGTCCCGCCGCGCTAGCGTGCGCAAAACTGATCGGCAGCAGCCGATAACCCGCGCGCTCCAAGGCAGCCATCAAGTCCAGCGGCAAGAACGGCATGGGCTTTCCCAGCGCCCGTTTCTGCTCGATCTCGTAGGCCGACACGGCGCTGACGACGACATCCTCGCCCGGCGCCTCAATTGCCGCACGCGCGTTCGCCGACAAACGTCGATCGTCGGTGAGGAACCAGATCAGCGCGTGCGTGTCGAGCAGCAGAGGCACGCGCGCTCACGCGTCGGAGTCGGCTGGCAAGCCCCAAAAACTGGGATCGTCCTCGTCGAGCGCATCGTCGGGATTCCAATCGTCGGGAACCAAATGTCGCCACATGCCAGCTTTGAGCGCCGGTTTCTCAGCGGGGCTAATGCGGCGCGAGCCGTGCGATCGGCTTGCCCGCGCGAGCAATGATAAATTCCTCGCCGCCTTCCACGCGCGCGAGCAACTCGGAAAGCTTGGCCTTGGCCTCGGCGACATTGAGCGTGGACGGCATGGCGGAGATAATGACCAACTGAGTTGGTCAAGTCAACGTCTTGTGGACGTGGATGGACGCGCCGGGGGGGGGGTAGCGTGTTCCTTTCGGAAGAAAGGGAGTGCGAATTATGTTTAAGAAAGTCCTGATCGCGGCGGCATGTGCGGGCTTGCTCGCCGCCTGCTCGCAACTTCCAGGCGTCAGCGACGCGGAGGCGATTCAACTTCCCAACGGACTGAAAGTCGTTGCCGCCAACTCAAACCCCTTCAATCATTATAAATTCAGACGTTCTACCAACGACCGGATGGTTCGCTGTTTTATTGTTCGTACGACAAAGACGACAACGGCGCCGCTTCGAATTGCTTCGACGTTCAGCCGCCGCCTAGCTGACGGCCATCGATCCGGGTTCGAGGCAACGGGAGCTTGACGGGCACACGCGTATATTCAATATGAATACATGGCGGCAACCTCCCTTACCCTCGGCCCGCACTGGGAAAAGTTTGTGAAGCGGGAAGTCGCCAGCGGGCGTTACGCTTCGGCGAGCGAGGTCATTCGCGACGCGCTGCGCGAACTCGAGGAGCGCGGCAAGCGCCTTGAGGCGCTGCAAGCACACCTCGATGAGGGCGCCAAGCAGGCCAAACGAGGCGAATTCGTCGAACTTGACGTCGGCGATGTGATCGCACGCGCAAAGAAACGCGCGAAGCGGTGACCTTCCGGCTGACGCCGCGCGCGCTGCGCGATCTGGACGCCATCGCTGATTACACACTATCTCGTTGGGGCGAGCGACAAGCCACGAAGTACATCGCCGAATTGGAACAGCGCTTTGTTTGGCTTGCCGAGCATCCCCACGCCGGTCGCATGCGTGACGAGGTCGGGGAGGGTTACCGCAGCTATCCGCACGGCAAGCATGTGGTCTTCTACATGATCGCCGGCGCCGACATCGCCGTCATCGGAGTGCCGCATGGCGCGATGGATGCGGAGGCGTATTTCGAACCGTAGAGCACCTTGGGCGCAGGCGGTCCTCACCACACCACCTTGCACCCAAACGCCGCGAACACCGGGTCTGACGTCGCTATCGGCAGATTTTCGGTCTGCGCCTGGGCGATCAAGAGCCGATCCCACGGGTCCCTGTGTTCGACCGCCAATCTGCCGGCCGCGCACGCGTGCTGGAACGATATGGGCAATAAGCCGAACCCTGCCGCGCGCAGCGGCGGCGCGAGATCGGCGGGGAGCGCCGGCATACGCTTGCCAAGTCGGCGCTTAAACTCGATCTCGTAGCCGCTGACGGCGCTAACCAGAACCTGCGCTCCCTTCGCCTCGATGGCCGCCTTAGCCTTGCGCGACAATTCCTTGTCGTTAGCGAGGAACCAAATCAGCGCGCTGGTATCCAGCAGCAGGTTCATCGCCGCTTCTTGGGCGCTGGCGCCGTGTCAGCGTCCTCACCCCAATAGGCCGGGTCGTCCTCATCGAGCGCGTCGTCGGGGTTCCAGTCCGCAGGAAACAAATGGCGCCACATGCCCGCCTTCAGCGCCGGTTTCTCTGGCGCTGCATGCGGCGCCAGCCGCGCGATCGGCTTGCCGGCGCGGGCGATGATGATCTCCTCGCCAGCCTCGACGCGCGCCAGTAACTCGGAAAGCTTGGCTTTCGCCTCGGCAACGTTGATGGTATCGGCCATGCCGGCAGTATGACCAACTCAGTTGGTCATTTCAAGCCTTCCGCCCCATCGCCACGACGTACACTTCTGAACTCTCCGCCCTGCTCGCCTTCGGCTTCGCGTGGCGGACGGTTGCGAAATTCTGTTTTAGGCGCGTGAGCAATGCGGCGTCCAATCCGCCTTGGAACGCTTTGGTTACGAAGGCGCCGCCGGGCGCGAGGTGTTGAAGCGCGAACTCAGCCGCCGCTTCCGCCAGCGCGCCGGTGCGGATTTGATCGGTCTTGGCGTGGCCTGTTGTGTTGGCGGCCATGTCGGAGAGCACCAGGTCAGGCGGCCCGCCGACGATTGCGAGCAGAGTTCCCGCCGCTTCGTCGGCAAGAAAATCCATCTGCAGAAAGCTCGCGCCGGCCATGGGCTCGATCGGCAACAAATCGATGCCGACAATTTTTCCGGCGCCGCGTTTGACCGCCACTTGCGCCCAGCTCCCGGGCGCCGCGCCCAGATCCACAACATCGGCGCCGCGCTTGATCAGGCCAAATTTCTCGTCGAGTTCCATGAGCTTGAACGCCGAGCGCGCGCGCCAGCCTTCGGCGGCGGCGCGGGTGACGTAAGGATCGTTCAGCTGACGGTTCAGCCAATTGCGCGAGCTTTCCTTGGCGCGCTTGTTTCTGACATGCTCGGTCAGCTTGCGCGCGCCATCGCCGGCGCCGGGAGGCTTTCCGGTCCAGCGGCGTTTGTCGTCATCGCTCATGGGCGCAGCTTTGCATGCGCGGCGATCAAACCCATCAGCACGCCTTCGCGCAAACCGCGGTCGGCTACGCGGATGCGCGGCGCCGGCCACACGCGCAGCACCGCCTCCAATATGGCGCCGCCGATCACCACGAGATCGGCGCGGTCCTTGCCGATGCAACCGTTGGCGGCGCGCTGCTCGCGAGTTTGCAACAAGAGACGCTGCGTCACCGCCCGGCAATCGCCGACATCAAACCACATGCCATCGACGCGCGCGCGGCTGTAGCGCGGCAGATCGAGATGCACGCCGGCAAGGCTGGTCACCGTGCCGGAAGTGCCAATGATGTGGGCGCGGCCCTGCTCGAACAGCGGCTTCAGCGCCCGCGCCTCGCCAATCTTGGCGATCTCCAGCGCGAGCGAAGCGACCAGATCCTCATACCAGGCCTGCTTGCCTTCCTCCGGCTCGCCCTCCTCTTCGGCGAGCGTCACAACGCCGATAGGAGAGGTGCCCCACGAAATCACCGGCGGCGAAAGCCGTGCGCTCAGCACTTGCTTGGGCGACACCCAGGAAAGCTCCGTCGAGCCGCCGCCAATATCGACGATCATCGCCGCTTCCGCCTCCGGGTCGAGCAAGCTGGCGCAGCCCAAAACGGAAAGACGCGCCTCTTCCTCGGCGCTGATCACGTCGAATGACAGACCAAGGTCCTGGCGCACGCGATTGAGGAACATCTGGCCATTGCTGGCGGCGCGGCAGGCCTGGGTTGCCACGCAGCCGACCGCGACCGGGCTGCGCGCTTCGATGCGCTGCGCGCAAGCCTGGAGCGCCTGATAAGCGCGCGCCATCGCCGTCTCGCTCAAGCGACCCGTGGCGGACAATCCCTCGCCCAAGCGGACAATGCGCGAATAGCCATCGACAACGCGAATTCCGCCCCGCGCCATCGTCCGCCGCCATCAACAGGCGGCAATTATTGGTGCCCAGATCGAGCGCGGCGAATATAGGCGCGC
Organism: uncultured Alphaproteobacteria bacterium; assembly: GCA_963732745.1. GTDB lineage: Bacteria > Pseudomonadota > Alphaproteobacteria > Caulobacterales > Aquidulcibacteraceae > Vitreimonas. Next base: position 5,760 of record CAVTAT010000016.1, read on the forward strand.
GCGCCCGAGAGCCCCCGCCGCCCCTGGGCGACCGCTCATCCTTGACCATCTCAATCGTTCCAGCGGGCCCACCCCAGGCGCTGCCCGCAAAGCCTTAATTCAAGGTCGATGCTAGCCTGCCCTCGCTGGAAAAGCGCGCCGTTTATCCAGTCAAACAGGCCAAATCGGCCCAACACTGGCGAGCGAGCGGTCAAAATCGCGCCGAAACAGCAAAAACTGGCCTGCGCCTGGCCGGCCGCTTGTTGACGGTCGATCGCGGGCCTAAATGAGATTGACGGGTCGGAGGGAGAGAGGACAGCAAAGGTGGGCGAAGCGAAATTCTCCATTGGTCAGGTCGTGCGCCATCGGCTCTTCCCGTTTCGCGGCGTTGTGTTCGATGTCGATGCGCAATTTTCCAACACCGAGGAATGGCTGAGCGCCATCCCCGAACCCATTCGCCCGCGCCGCGACCAGCCCTTCTACCATCTGTTCGCCGAAAATTCCGACAGCCATTACGTCGCCTATGTTTCAGAACAGAACCTGCTCCCCGACGAAAGCGGCGAACCCGTCGCCCACCCGCAAATCGCGGCGATGTTCAAAAAAACCGACGCCGGCTACAAGCTGAAGCCGCAAAGCCTGAACTAAACTCACTCTTTGGACCGCGAGCCTTCAGGCTCGCGCTTGGCGCGAGCGCGTGCGGCGCCGGAACGCTTGTGCGTTCGGCGTTTCGCGCCCCCGGAGCGCCGGCGCCCCGTCGGCAAGCAAGCGTTCAATCGCGCAGGTCTGTTGTTGCTTTGGCAGTTGCTTGCCGGCTGGAAGCCGGCGGTCCGAGGTTACGAGCTGTCGAACGCGCTGGCGGCTTTGTCGGCGGCGGCAGGTATGGCGGCAGCGCCGTTGGGGCCGACCTTATATTCCGCGTCGGGGTCGTGTTTGCGCAGCAGCGCGATGCGCGCTGGCTTGGCGAACAGACGCCGCGCCAGGCGTTTCGCATAAGCCAAGGGATTGTTGTACACGCGCAGCAGCGCTTCGCATCTTTGCGCCAGCGGCCAGGCGCCGTAATGGTCGCGCGGCATGAGCCGGCGCGCGCTCTTGGATTTTGTTGTACGCGATGTCGGAATGGCCTGGAACGACACCCGCCAATCATCCGGGTCGAACGAATGATAGCGGCGTAATGGCGGGGTTTTCTCGCGCGCTTTGGTTTGTTTGGCGCGCCGCGCCGGCTCTGGCAACGGCCCGAGCAGAGCCGCTTCGATCAACAACAATTCCCGCACCAGCCATTCGCCGGCGCGAATCCAAGTCAGCGCCAGCGCCCGCTGCGCCGTCTCAAACACGCGCAGCGAAGCGATGCGCTGCGGCTCGCCGAAAAGGTCAAACAAAATCTGAATAAACGCGCCGGCGGTGCGCCAAAGCTCAAGCGGTGCGTTGCGGGTATCGGGTTTCATGGGTGAAGTATGAGGCCGCGCGGGAGGTGTAGGATAGATTGTTGTACGTGACTGTTTTCATGGAGTTTATAGCGCGTTTCGTTCAAATTGAAGCGCCTCCCCCTCCCCGCGAGGGGAGGGGGTGCGCTGGCGTTGCTCTAGCCGCGTTGAAACGGGTAAAAATCCGCGCCCAGGGGGAGGATCTTACTCAATTCGTCGAGCGCCGTTTGGGCTTCGGTGACGAGGCTTGGATCGGCGAGGTCGTCAGGGCTCAAATGTTCGCGATAATGTTTTCGCACCCAAGCCTCAAGCCGATTGGCTAAAGCATCATCCAGGAAGAAGCCTTGCGCCGCCGCGCCGCGTTCGGCCGCTGTCATCGCCATGCGCAGGCGCAGGCACGCGGGGCCGCCGCCATTGCGCATGCTTTCGCGCAACTTCGAAATACTCCACCTTGGCGATCGCGGCGCTCGGTTCGGAGATCATTTCTCGCACCAGCGCGGCGGCGGCGTTGTTTTCGCGCACTTCGGTTGGCGCAATCAGGGTCAAGAATTTCTGGCCCGGCAAGCGCACCAGCTGCGAGTTGAACAGATAAGAACTCACCGCCTGATCAAGGCCGACCCGCGCGCGCGGCACCTCAACAAAAACCGGTTCGAACATGCCGCGCGCCTGTTCGCGCACTTGGCGTAAAGCGCCGGCTTGTCGGCGAAGGCGTCCTGGTGGTGGAAAAGCACATTCTCGTGCGCGACAGCGACAACGTCATTGTGAAACGCGCCCGCATCAATCGCTTGCGGCGACTGCCGCGCGAACACGGCCCGCTCCACGCCATGCCGCCGGGCGATGGCTTGGCTAGCTTCAAGCGTCTGGCGCGCCGGAAAATCCGTAGCGCGCGTCGGCCCGCGGCGCGGCCGTACACGAAACATCTCCACCCCGGGCGCGCCTGGCGATCGCGGCCATGCGCATGTGATTGGCCGCGCCCTCGTCGGACAGCGCATCATGCGCGAGCAACGCCGCATGCACGGCAAAGCGCGCCTCGTCCGGCAGCAAGCGCAGCAAGCGTGCGCTCGGTCTGCTCGGCCTCCAGCGAGCGGTGCAACATGGTTTGCAGATTGGCGACCGAGGCGTGCAGGCGCCCATCGGCGCAATCGGCGCTCGGCGAAATCGTCGCCGCGTTCGCCGCCCACATCGCCGAGGCCGAAGCCGCCGCGCGCGCCATGTTTGGGGCGCTTTCCCAGGCCCGCGCCCACACTTCGCGAGTCAGATCCAGTAAAGCCAAGCGTGCGCAACCATGCGATATTGGGCCGCTCGTGCGGCGGCAGAACGCCTTGCTGCAAGCCAAGCGCCGCCAACCGGCGCATCTTGGCGATGCCTTGCAGCGCCGCTTCGCGCGGCCGCGCGACCATGTCGCGATTGCGCGCCGAGGCAAGATTGCCTTCGGAAAGCCCAGCATAATTGTGCGTCGGGCCGACTAGGCCGTCGAAATTGATTTCCGCGGCGGTCACGCGGGCAGGCCTGGCGCGGCGATGGCTTGCGGCGTTCTCGGCGCGGCCTGCGTCGCCACCGGATAGGCGACGTAATCGGCCGCGTAATAGGCGCTCGGCCGCAGCGAGCCGGAGAGCCCCGGGCCGCCAAACGGCATCGCGCCGGATGCGCCGGTGGTCGGCCGGTTCCAGTTCAGCACGCCGGCGCGCAATTCCTGCTTCACCCGCGCCCACAAGGCCGCGTCGTCGCTGATCAAGACCGCCCGAGAGCCCAAAGCGCGTGGCGTTGGCGACGTCGAGCGCGTGGTCAAAATCATCAGCGCGGTAAATTTGCAGCACCGGGCCGAACAATTCCTCGTCCGGCGGATTGAGGCCGGTCACATCGACGATGCACGGGTGCACCAAGGCGCCGTCGCGCTTGACACGGCACGATCGGTTTGCCCCCCATGGCGAGGAGGCCGGCTACGAATTTCACCGCGCGCTCGGCGGCGCGGGCGTCAACCAGCGGCCCCATGAAGGGCTCGGGAGTCTGCGTCGCCGGGCCGACGCTGATGCGCTGGGTGAGGTCGGCCAGTGCAGCCACGATCGCATCGCCCTCCGCGCCGGCGGGCAGGATCAGCCGCCGCGCGCAAGAACAACGTTGGCCGCTGGTGGCGAAAGCCGAGTGCGCGATCAGATTGGCCGCTGCTTTAGCGATCGACCGGCGGCCACGCGATCAGCGGATTGTTGCCGCCCAGTTCCAGCGCCAGCAAAACTTCCGGCCGGCCGGCGAATTTCTTGTGGATCAGCACGCCAGTGTGAGCAGAACCGGTAAACAGCACGCCGCCGAGGCCGGGCGCATCAAGCAGCGCGGCGCCGGTATCGCGGCCCCCTTGCAGCAGATTGAGCACGCCGGCGGGAAGCCCCGCCTCCTCCCAAGCTTCCGCCATGACGCGCGCCGACGCCAGGGCAAATTTCGCTCGGCTTGAACAGCACGCAATTGCCGGCCAGCAGCGCCGGGACAATATGGCCATTGGGCAAATGGCCGGGAAAATTGAACGGGCCGAACACCGCCAACACGCCGTGCGCACGGTGGCTGAAGCGTCAGGTGCTTCCGAACGCGGTGTTTTCTTCGCTTGCGCCGGCGCGTTCGGCTTGGGCGCGGATCGACAATTCGATTTTGCCGACCATGGCTTGCACTTCGCCTTTGGAATCCCAAAGCGCCTTGCCCATCTCGCGGCTGATCAGTTTGCGCGAGCGCTTCGGCGCGCGCTTCGATGCCCTTGGCGAACGCGCGGGCGATGGCGATGCGCTCGGCGACCGGCCGGCGCGCCCAGTGCGGAAACGCCAGATGCGCCGCGGCCATCGCTTCGGCGACGTCTTCGCGGGTGGCGGCGCGGCCTTCCCAGACCTTGTCGCCGCTCGCCGGATCGTAGGAGGCGAACAAGTCGCCGCGCGCCGCGCGCCAGGCGCCGTCTATGAAAAGTTCATTGCGCATCGCTCACCCATACCAAGGCCGCCGCGCCCGCTTCCAGCTTGAGCGCCGCCAGCGTCTCAGGCGTCACCGTCGCTACGCCATCGCTCACCTGGACAGAAGCGGCGACGCAGCGAAACTCCGCCATTTCCGCAGTCGCGATCAGCGCGCGCGCTCCGGCGACGAGACTATCGGCGACAACGAGGCGCACCGGCTTAGACTTCTCGCAGACTGCGCAGGGCGTCGCGCGGCGCGCTCATCAGCGGCCCGCCGTCGAAGATATCGATCACGCTGGAGAAAGCGAAAAGCCCTCCCATTCGAGCAGCCGCCGCGCGCCGAGGCCGTCGCGGTGGCACTGGCCAATCACCGCGCGCGCCGCCTCCGGCAGCAAATCCACGTAGATCGGATGCTGCGGCATCAGGTCGAGGATGAATTGATTGTCGGTGGTGGCGCTGAGTTTGTCGGCTTCGGCGAAATCCATGCGGAAAAAATGCCGCCCTACCGCTTCCCAGAAGGGCGATACGCCCTCCGGCGACACCACGCCGCGCAATTCCGACACCACGCGCTCATGGAAGCGCTGCGGCGCGCGTCGCCATCAGCATGTAGCGGCACTGCGCCAGCGCGCGGCCTATGCCGGCGGCGCGGTGCTCGGGACGAACGAACAGCGATCCCACTTCGGTGCAGCCGGTAAAATCATTGACCCCGATCAGCACATCCATGTCGAAGCGGCGCTCGACCTCTGGCGGAGGATTGGGCTTCGCGAATGATGCGGAAATTGAAAAAGGGCGGCGCCTCGCCGATCGTCGCCTTCACCCCGCAACATCCGGCGAGCGCGCCGGTTGCGATGTGCTCCAGGGCGATGAAATATCGCTCCGCGCCGACCAAGGCCGCGCGCGAGGCGAAGCTCGCCTGCGACAGCGCGAGCTTGTTGGCCATGGCCGCATCGTCGAGCATCAGGCTGGTAAATCCCGGGCCGGCGATTTCGCGCAATCGCTTGAAGCCTTCAAGATCGCCGGGCCCAGCCGCGCGCATGACGTAGACCGGCGCGTTCATGAGCGCAGGCTCGCGCGGATCGAACACGCCGCGCTCCAGCCCCGCCAGCAACAGGAACGAAAGCTTGGCGCGCTCGGCGAAGCTGGCGATCAGCGCGAATTCCTGGTCGCTATGGAGGCCGCCGCCGCACGGGCCCAGCGTGTCGATATTCGGGCAACCGGCGGCGGCGAGATTGTTGCCCTCGCAAACACCGCCAGAGGGTCGAAATTTCAAGTCGAGCCCAAGCGCCGCGCCGGCTTGGCGGGTCCAGCCGATCATGGTGCGCTGGGCGTGGTTGACCGGCTTGGGCGGCCGTGTGACGCCGCCGTGCAGCGCCGCGCTGACGCCCTCACGCTCCATGCCGGCGATCCGCGCCGCTTCCGCCTCAGCCCAGGCGCCGCTCTCGGCATCCGGCGCGCGAACGTTGAAGCGCAGCACGGCGCGGTCGGGCACGACATTGGAGGCGCTGCCGCCGTCGATGGCGCCGACATTGAAGGTCACGCCCTCGCGCTTGCCGTTGAGCGCGTTGAGCGCAAGCGCCGCCTCCGCCGCCGCCAGCACCGCGCTGCGGCCATCGGCGAAGGCGCGCCCGACATGGGCGGCGCGGCCCTTGAAACGCCAGGCTGAAATTGCCAGAACCCTTGCGCGCATCGACCAGCGCGCCATCGGCAAGCGCGGGCTCGTAGGTCAGCCCCAGCATGCGCTCGCGCGCCCAGCTCGGCGAGCAGCGGCGCGCTGGCCGGCGAGCCAATTTCCTCGTCGGGGCTCAGCAGCACTTCGTAGCCCAATTTTTTCTGGCCCGGTTTCTGGCCCGGCAGCGCTTCGAACGCTTGCAGCGCCGCAAGCATCACCGACAGTCCGCCTTTCATGTCGGCGACGCCAGGTCCTCGCAGCATGACGCCGTCCTCGCGCCAGGGCTCTTGAAACGGGTGCGCGGCGGGAAACACCGTGTCGTAATGCCCGGTGAGGGCGATCTGCAGCGGCGCGGCCGGGCGCACGATGACGCGAATGGCCGCGCCATGCGCTACCTCAATCAATTCGCCATCCGCACGCACGCGCTGCGTCGGCGCCAGCGCAATTTCAGAGAGTTCGCCGGGCAATGAGGCAAACGCGTCGGCCAAAAGCGCGCGCATGCGGGTGAGCCCATCCAGTTCGTAGGAGCCCGAATTGACCGCCGACCACGACTCGGTTCGGGCCGCCAGCTTTTCGCCTTCGTCATCTGATGCTGAGCAGCCTTTGCTCCGCATCCGCGCCCCAAGCTGAGAGCGCGGCGATCCGCTGTGTTTCGGTTGACATGGCTGCGCCGACCTAGCCGGGGCGGGCGCCCTGTGTCCAGCTAAAGCGCCCTCAACGGAAGGTGATAGTCACCGCGGTACGCCGGTTGAGCGGCTCGCGGACGCCATCGCTGGTCGGCCGGGCAGGCGAAGATTTCGCCGCGCGCTTCCGTGCGCAACACATCCGTGCCCATGCCACGCGCGATCATGGCGTCGCGCACAATCGAGGCGCGCCGCGCCGACAGCGCCTGGTTATAGGTCGGCGAACCCGACGAATCGGTGTGTCCGACGGTGACGGCGCTGCTGATATTGCACTGGCGCGCGCGCGTGACGGCTGCGTCAATGGTTTCGAGCGCGGCTTGGTTGAGGTCGGACCGGTTCCACTCGAAATAGACCACGAATTCAGAGGTCGGGCATGCGGATGGCGCTTCGGGCGCCACGACCAAGGGCCTCACTGGCGGCGGCGGCGGGGCGGGCGGCGGCGGCGCGGCGCGCGGCGCCTCGCGGTCGCCATCGAACTGGTAGCGCAAGCCAACGGTCACGGCCTGATGCGTATAATCGCCAGTATATTTGGTTGGTCCGGGATTAGTTCCGTAAAAACCGGCGTCCGGCGCCATCAAATAACGGTAGCCGACATCGACATCGAGATTGTCGCCAAGCCCAAACGCGACGCCGACCATGCCTTGATAGGCGAGTGCGGCGACATCGTCATTGACCAAGGCGGGTCCCAGAGCCGGCTCGCGTCCGTAGGCGTTGAGTTCGCGCGGTGCCGACGCCAACCCCGACATAGGGCTCAATGCCGCCATCGCGGTTGAAATCGTAATAGGCGTTGAGCATGCCGGTCCAGGCGTGGATGTCGCCATCGTCGCCGCCGCCTTGCAGCTCAAAGCCATTGTAGCGATGCGAAACTTCGCCCTCGAAGCGGAAACCATTGTCGAACGCATAGCCCATGCCCAGGCCTTGGCTGACGTCGCTCTCTAGCGTCTGCGCTCCAGCAACTTCGGTTTCACCGTCCAGCGAATACCCAAGGTCAACCCGGCCGTACCAGCCTTCGGTCGCGTTGGCGGCGCCCGCGCCGCCAGCCATCAAGGCCGCCAGCGCAACCGTCTTTGTAACCCGCTTTGTCATTCTTCACCCCTTGCTCAAGTGAACGCACGCGCACCATATCGTTCAGCCGCTCGCGGCCCAACTCCGTCTCCCGATGCCTTGAAACTCTGGCCCAATCACGCCGCTGAGTCCACCCGGGCGCCGCATTTCTTAGCACGTTGCCCGCCCAGTAATAATACGAGCAAAATGAAACGGGCCCGGTTTTTGGCCGAGCCCGTTCAATAGCTACTTGGCCAAGATCAGCGGAAGCTAATCGTCACCGCCGTGCGCCGGTTCAGCGGCTCGCGCACGCCGTCATTGGTCGCACGCGCCAGCGCGCTTTCGCCGCGCGCCTCTGAGTTGATAGCCCCGCTCAGACCGCGAGCGACCAGCGCATCGCGCACTACCGAAGCGCGCCGCTCCGACAGGCCGGAATTGTAGGCCGGCGAGCCCGACGTGTCGGTGTGACCGACGACGACAGTGCCGCTGACATTGCACTGGCGCGCGCGCGCCACGGCCGAATCGATGGTTTCGAGCGCCGCCTGGTTGAGGTTGGAGCGATCCCATTCGAAATACACCACGAATTCCGAAGCGGGGCACGCCACTGGGGCGGCGACCACTGGCGGCGGGACTGGCGGCGGAGGCGCCACCACGGGCGGCGGCGGCGGCGCGGCGACAGCGGGCGCAGCGAACTGGTAACGCAGGCCAACGCCAACGGACTGGTTGCTGTAATCTACGTCTCTGGTTCCAAGCTCGAGGCCGCGCGACGTGAAATAGCGATAGCCGACATCGAGTCCCAGTTGTTCGGACAGACTGAACCCTAATCCAATCATGCCCTGAAGCGCGAGGCCAGTATCTGTATCGTTGAAGGCAAACGGGCCGTTGGCCGTGCCGTTAACACGCGCCGTGCCTACGCCGACGCCGATATAGGGCTCGACGTCGCCGCCGCGATTGAAATCGAAAAAGCCGTTGAACATTCCCGCCCAGGCGTGGAAATCGCCGTCGGTCACCAAGCCCGCTTCCGGCGTTATCTGATTGAAACGGTGTGATATTTCGCCCTCAAACCGCAGCCCGCTATCAAAAGCGTAGCCGAGACCGACACCCTGCGTCCAATTACCGTCAAGCTCCATTTGGCTTGGTGCAGCTTCGACGTCAGCCGAGCCGCCGATGGAATAACCCGCGTCGGCGCGACCATACCAGCCCTCTGTTGCATTCGCCGCGCCAGCGCCGCCAGCCATCAAGGCCGCGAGCGCCAGTGTTGTTTTGACGCGTTTACTCATGATTTTACCCCTCCAAAATCTTCCCCTGCGCCGCCAACAGAGCGACCCAGAATACTAAGCGCAAGAGCGCTAAAGCCCGAAACCTATTGGTCCCCCCAAGGGTTCCCCCTGTGGATCGGCGGGCAAGTTGTTACCCAATCAGCTCTTGGTGTCCACTGGTATGGCGCCGTCAAGCGTCATTTTTCCAGTTGACGTTGAATTTGCGCATCCATGGGATTGAAACGGTTGGGGCCGCGCTGATGTTGCGCGGCCCCTGCCCCTCATCGCCCCAAGCGTCGCCGCGAGGCCAAAGCCCGCAGCGTCCCCCGCCGAATTCGTGACGGAACCCTAATCCAAACCAAGCCGCCAGCCGAGGGGCCTATGGCGCCTCAAATGGTCATTTCCGAGATTTGTTGCCATCGTGTCACAGAAGCCTGGTCATTGGACCGGCTCTGGTTCGAATTCGGCCAATTGCGCGCGCCAGGCGATGCCAGCGTGCGCCTCCACCGCCTCCGCCTGCGCCAACGGCGCGGACACGATCTGCTGCAGATACCAACCGCCCGCCTCGCTCATGGCGACGCGCAGATAGTGCGGGCTGCCGTCAATCGCCGCCTCAAACCGGCCAATGCGGAAATGCGGCAATCCCTCCGGCGAGGATTTGTCCGCGGCGCTGGGCTCGCCCGGCCAAGGCTGCGCGCCCGCTCGCGCCGCGGTTTGAGACAAAGCCTCGGAGAATGCGTGATCGAGATTGGTTGGCGCGGCGAAGCGCACCACGACATTGGCGGTGGCGACGCCCTCGATGACGGTCGAGCAATAGGCGCCCTGGTTTGGCGCTTCGGGCGGAAACGCCGCCATATCGAACGGGCCATTTTCGGGCAACACGCAGATCAAGCCGCTTGGAATATGCTTCACGGCGGCGCGCTGGGCATCGCTGGCGTCAGCAAACGGCGAGCCCTCGCCAGCCTGCTGCAGCACGGCTTGCGCCTTGGCGCGATTTTTTTCCGCCTCGGGCCCCGCGCCGCAGCATGCCAAGAAAACCAAGCTTAGGAACAGCGTTGCGGCGGCGGCGCGATGAAGCAATGTTCGAGTCATGCCGACAAATTCTTGACAAGCGACGGCGATGTCAACGCGCCAGTTCAACGCGGGTGCGCGGCGACGCTTTCCTGCGCGCGCAAATATGCAATCACGTCGCGCACGTCCGCATCGCTCAGGCCGACGTCAGGCATAGGCAGATTGCGATACCGCGCCATCATGGCGGTGGCGGTGGGATCGCGCTCGGCGAGCATCTCGTCGGGATCCTTGATCCAGCGCGTGAGCCAAGCCAGGGGCCGCGCGTTCACCACCCCGCGCAGATCCGGGCCCAGCCGATCGCCCTCGCCGATCGTGTGGCAGGAGCGGCAGCGTGTGCGGAACAGATTGGAGCCAGGCGAATTGTCGCTGACCGCGCCAGCTGCGGCATAGGAGCGGCGCTCGGTTGGATTGGCCGGCGCATAATTGTGCAGGCGTTGGCCCAGCAAATTGGCGAGCAATTGCGGGTTCTCGAACGCCGAGCGCTTGATCCATTGCCCGGTGGCCTCGTTGCCAACGATGATGGAGGTGTCGTGTGCGCTCAGATTGGACTGGGCAGCCGGGCGCAAACCGAGCCGCCGCTGGATCAGATCGACATCGGCGCGCGAGCCGGTCAGAAAAGTCCAGCCCGGGCCGACGTCATACGTGCGCATGAAACGGCGCAGCGTCGCTGGCGTATCGGTTTCCGGGTTCAGCGAGATCGAGTACATATGCACGTCGCGGCCGACGCGGTTGCCGAGGATTTGCTGCACGCGGCGCAATTGCGCGGTGTCGAGCGGACAGATGTCGGTGCATGTGGTGAAAATGAAATTGATCGAGACGACCTTGTCGCGAAGGATGTCGTCGTAAAACCGAAGCCGGCGGCCGTCCTGATCCTGCAACACCACGTTCGGGAAATAATCGGCGCGCCAGCGCGTCTGCTGCGCCGGCGCGTCATTGGTCGCTGCAACGGCGCATACAGCAAGCGCCGCCGCTAGCCAAAAGCGCGGCCACATTCGGCCTAGCCACGAAAACATGGGCTGCTCCAACAATTCGCCTCGGGACCTCGCATAGAGGCTACCGGTTAATTTGTCGGCAAGCCAAACGAAGGCTCGTAATACACGCCTTCCCAATCGGGAACCGGGGTGGGGATGGCTATGGTATTGCCTGGATTGCGCACGTCCCAGCGCAGCAGCATGGAATGGTCCTCGTGCTGGGTGTTGTGGCAATGCTCCATGAAAGTGCCGAGGAATTCACGGAAGCGGAGCAGCACTTGCATTTCAAAGGCGCCGTCAGGGCCGTCGCCGATGCGGTAGACGTCCTTGCGGGCGCCGCTTTCCCAAGCGTGGGGCGCGGCGCCGTCGCGGCTGAGGATCTGGCCTTCCTCAAAATGGATGTGAACCGGGTGCGACCAGCCGCCGCCGCTTCTCAGCGTCCAGATTTCCCACTGGCTCTGAGTGACCACGGCGGAAACGCGGTGCGGGTCCATGCCGAATTCGTCGCCGTCATCGGTGCGGATGGTCCAAGGCGATGCATTGCTGGCCTCGTCCTCGTCCTTGCGGAATTCAAACAGCCGCCGGCGCGCGCCAGCGATTTCGGCGGCGCTCGCGGTCGCGCGCGGCACCATGACCCCGCCGCCCACTTCGTAAAGCGCCGGGTTCATGGAGCGATCGACGCCGCTATAGGCGGCGACGCGGAATTCCATGATCTTGCCGACAGCCGGATCGCCTTGGTAACCGCCCTGCATCACTTCGCTCAGCGACGCGGCTTCCTTGGGGCCCTGGCCATCTTCGTGCTCAAGCAAATTGACCAGATAGAGCTTGGTTCCCGGCGCGAATTGCGCGAAATCGACGACAATATCGTAGCGCTCGGCGATTGCCTGCACCGGCAAATCTTGCGATGCCGCGTTCGGGAAACGCACCGCGTGTTCCATGATGTTGCCATCGTTGGCGACCATGTGGAACGGCGCGCGCACGCCCGCCTCGGTGACCAAGGCGAACTGGAAATAACGCGACACCGCCCCATTCAAGATGCGGAAGCGATAACGCCGCGCCCGCACATTCATGTACGGTCGCCAGGTCCAATTGACCAACACCTGGTCGCCGAGGAATCCATCCAAGTTGAAGATATTGAAGAACAATTGCCCGCGCGGATCCCAGGCTTTGTCCTGGATCAACAGATTCACGTCATAGTCGCGGTTGCCCCAGGGCAGCGCATTGCCGCTCGGCAAGCAGAGATTGGGGTTGGCGGCATTGGTGTAATTGCATTCAGCGCCTGTCGTAGTTTCGTTGCCGCGATCGATGGCGCTGTAATAATTCATCATCGCCGCATTGCCTTTGTAGACATTCTGGGCGGTGAAATCGAGCATGTGGTCGTGAAACCAATGCGTGCTCATGGTCTCGCGATAATCGCCGCGAATAGGCAGCGTTCCGCTGACGCCGGTGGTCGGCGTCGCCGCGCGCGGATCGGCGGCGCTGGTGTTGATCGCATCATGGCCGGCCAGCACCATAGGCCAATGATAATCGTAGAACTGGCCTGGGAAAAAGAAAGCGGCGGTGAAGCCATCGCTTTCGGCCGGATTGTGGCCGTTGTGTTCGTGCGTGCTGATAGTGTTGGCGCCGAAGCCATTATTGGCGGAATTGCTGATCGGCAAAGCGTTGAAGTGCCGAAACAGGATCGGTTCGCCATAGCGCGCCATCAGCAGTTTCGGCGGCATGGTGCCGTCGAAGGTCCAAACCGAATTCGGTTGCTGGATCGGAAAGTTCGGATGGAAACGCACCTGTGCGCCCAATGCACGGCGGCCATAAAGCGCGCCGGTCGCCGCCGGACGAAACTCGCCGACCGCCCAATGGTGCCGCTGCCAGGCATCGCGCAGACCCCGGTTCACGCGAGCGCCAGTGGTGGCGGATTGGAAATAGACCATGCCGAGCCTATTTGCCGTGGCTGTCGCAGAAGAAAACTCACCCCAACGCTGGTGCGCGAACCATTCCCCAGGAGGCCGGCCCTCGACCGCGCTGGTCGCCAGCGGACGAACGCAAGCGCCGACCGCATTCGCCCAATAATTGGGCAAGCTGGTATTGGCTTCGATCGTGGGCGCCGGCCAGAGCGGCTGGCGGAGGAAATTATCCAGCGTGCCGCCGTTCGGCCCAGCCGTACAACCCGTCGCCGCCGGCATGGGCGCGCAATTGGTGCAGGCAGTCGCCGGCATTGGGGACGTGCCAAACTCCTCGAACAGCATGAGCGGTTGCACGAAGGGCTGCGCGCCGAAGAGCGGACTGCGCGGCGCCCCGGTCGGGATGTCGAATGCTTGCGCGAACGCCGAACCCGGCAACGCGCATACCACAAACGCCGCCGCGCCGGCCATGAGGCCACGCCACGGATACGGCTTCGTAGCCATTGTCTTGCGCACGCCCACGAATACCCCCCAAAAGGTAAAGCCGGCCTCATTTCAGCCAACCTTCATTTGGGAATAATCTCGAGATTAAAGGTAGTTCATTCCCCTTCCAGGCGAGGAGAATTGAGCGAGATTAGCGCGCGAGGACGCATTTTCTCAGCGCGGCACAACGCGGCGCCGAGCCCGCGACTCTCGTTGCCTTCCGCAAGTGGATTCGAGTGAGCCTATCTGCGCCAGCGCGCTGAAATTAGAACGCGCTCTTCGCTTTCGCTTAGCACGCTTGCCCTGCCCACCGCACTCATCGCCGCATCCACCGGCGACGCCCCGGCGCCGGCAGTGCGATACGAGTTCGCCCCATCGATCGCGGCGGCCTGCACCTGCAAACGCCAAACCCCGCCCTCGTTACACGCCAGCGCATCGACCGCGTCAGCGCCGGACACGGCGCGGAATTGCCGGCACAGCGCCCCGCCTTCGGTCTGTACGCTCAGCGCCATCTGCACTTCGCCCCCCAGGATAGCCGCGCTTTGCCCGCTCGGAAGCGTGTCCAGAATCTGGGTGATTTCCGCGCCCAGGCGCATATGCGGATCAAGCGCCGCAACTGTCTGGGCGCTGTCGCCGAGCCGCCCCGCCAGCACGCCAAGCACGCACGCCGCCGCCAACGCCGCCGCCGACCGCACCCAGGTCCGCTTGCCCGCGCGCAAATTCACCACGTTCGGCGGCGCATTGATCAGCGCGGCGATTGGATCGTCGGCGTCAGCGTTAATTCTTGGCAGCGCGCGGCGCAGCAAGGCATCACCCGCCCGCATGCGCTCAATCCGCGCCGCCGCGCCAGCGTCGTTGGCCAGCCAATATTCGACCAGCGCCCGCTTTTCCTGGTCAAGTTCGCCGTCCAAATAGGCGCCTATGAGTTGGTCGTTAAGCATTAATCCTGTTTCCCCAGATCTTTAGGCGCGATCGCGCGCATCCCCGTCCGCAGCGGCGCAATGGCCGCTTTTCCCCCAGAAACGCCAGCGGAAACGCTCCCGGAATCCCTCCTCGTGAGCGAAGCCAGGGCAGCGCGCGCGCGCGATAGGCGACTCATTACGGTTCCAATCGGCACGCCGAGCGTTTCGGCCGCGTGCGCGTAGGAAAACCCGTCCAGCACCACCAGCGCCATCACCGCGCGCTGATCCTCAGGCAGCGACGCGAACGCCTGACTCACAACTTGCAATTCATCGTGCGCCTCCGCGACATCGCGACCGTCTTCGCCAATTGTGTCCGGCACCTGCTCCATATAGGTCGGACCGGCGGCGGCCGAGCGGCGCATGTCGAACCAGAGGTTCTGCATTAATTTGTACATCCAGGAAGAAAGCGCCCGTTCCTTCTCGAAACTTTCCCACTTTCGCAGCGCCCGCTCGACCGCCGATTGCACCAAGTCGTCCGCCGCGTCGCGGTTACCGGCGAGCGCCAGCGCAAAGCGCCGCAGCTGCGGCAGCAGCCCGACGAGTTCTCTCCGAAAGGCGGCCTGTTCTGGCATATTTCCGGTATAATCCCTCAGACGATACTACGTTTGTGGACGAAGATTTATTCCCGTGAATTTTGTTGTTTCTAGGCTTTAATCCACGTGCTAAGGGTAAACCATGGTTAGGGTGGTAAAGCCCTTGAATTCGCTCCTTCGGGTAGCGGTGGTCGCAATAGCGCTTGGCGCGGGTTTTGCGCTTGCGTCCAATGTCTATGCGTCCAATTCCGGATCGGGCTCATCGGGCTCGGGCTCCGACCATGAAGATGATTTCGACGACGCCGATGATCTCCCTGACGCCTCCGACTCTGACGATCTTTCTCGACTCTGGCAGACGACGAATTCATCGGATTCTGGCGGTGAAGAATTCGCCAGCAACGATGACAGCTCCGGTTCGGGAAGCGGCGATTTCTGGAGATGACGATTCTGGAGACGGCGATTCCGGAGACGACAATTCCGGGGATGACGATTCCGCGGATGACGATTCCGGGAGACGATAGCTCGGGTGGCGGCGACAATTCAGGGTCCGGCTCGGGCAATGACAATTCCGGCGACAACGAATCTGGAGGCGGAAATTCTGGACACGGAAATTCTGGGAGCGGAAATTCTGGGAGCGGACATGCTGGGAGCGGACATTCTGGGAGCGGCAACTCTGGGAGCGGAAATTCCGGGAGCGGAAATTCTGGCCACGGGAGCGGCAATTCTGGCGGCGCCAGCCATGGCCAAAATCGCAATTCCGAGCCATCGGCGGCTAATGCCGCGCTAGCCAGCGTGGAAGCCGCGCCGCTTGCGGTCGAGCGCGACGAGGCCGGTCACGAACGGGTTGCGGGCGAGGTCTTGTTCACTGGCGCCGGCCGTTCGCTCGATGTCGCGCAGGCAGCTGGCTTTGAGATCATTTCCGCGCAGCCGCTGGCGACCATGGACGCCGCCATGGCGCATTTGCGCGTGCCGGTCGGCATGAGCGTTGAACAAGCCGTGCAAGTGCTTAACGCGATCGGTCCGGACGTATTGGCCACCGCCAACAACGTGTATCGCGGCGCCGACGCCAATGTCGCGCCGGCGCCAGCGCGAACCGCCGCCAGAGTCACGCCGCGCGCCGCGCCGCGCGCGCCGGTTGGCGTGCTCGGCATTATCGACACCGGCGTCAACCCGCGCACGCTGCCCGGATCGGCGATCCTCAGCCAGCACGCCTTCGCCGGCCCCGCCCCAATCGCGCGCGAGCACGGCTCATTGGTGGTCGCTCTCGCCATTGAGGAAGGCATGCGCGTTCACGTCGCCGACGTGTTCCGGCCAACAGACAATGGCGGCGCGGCCGCGTCCGCCGACAGCATCGCCGCCGCGCTCGATTGGATGATCGCCAACAATGTCGCGGTCATCAATGTCAGCATCGAGGGGCCAAACAACGCTGTGCTCGCCGCACTGGTGGAGCGCGCGGTGCGGCGCGGCCACGTCATCGTCGCCGCCGCCGGCAATGGCGGACCGTTTGCGCGCCCGGCCTTTCCCGCGGCCTTCGAAGGCTCAGTGGCGGTCACCGCCATCGACGTGGAAGATCGCCCCTATATGCGCGCCAATCGCGGCGACTATATCGCCTTCGCGGCGCAGGGCGTGGACCTAAACCTGATGCACGGCGAAAATGAAGTCATCGTCTCTGGAACTTCCTTCGCCGCGCCGGCGGTCGCGGCTCGCATCGCAACCCAATTGCGCCGCCCCTCCGTCACCGAAGCGCGCGCAGTGCTCGGCGCGTTGCAAAGCGAGGCCATAGATCTCGGCGCCCCGGCCGCGACCCCATCTTCGGCTGGGGCGCGGTGCGCGAATAGCGGTAACGTTGCAAGACAGAGCCCGTGCTTCTCCCCCTGCAAGGGGGAGGAGCAGGTCGCGATTTACAAATCCGGACCGTTTGCGCTTGTTGGCGTCGCTTCAGGCGAACTTCGCGGCGCGGGCGCGGAGCTGGGCGAGGCCGCCGGCGGACTTGGGCGCGGGGCACGCGCATCAGGAAGTGCGTGGTCGCGCGCCTGGGTGAACGGAACGCGCCACGGATAGAGCGTGTACACTTGCGGCCCGCGCCGGCGCAGCGTGCGGTTCACCGAATTGGACATGCTGTCGGCGAACGCGCTCATGTCTTCGGAATCGCGAATGATGTACGGCGTCACCAGGATCACCAATTCCACCTTGTCGCCGGTGATTTCCTCGCTGCGGAACGCCGCGCCAACAAAGGGTATGTCCTTGAGCAGCGGCACCCCGCGCTGATTGCGCGAATAATTGTCCTGGATCATGCCGCCGATCACCGCCGTCATGCCTTCCTGCAGCGATATTTGCGTCGCCACCGAACGGTTGAGGATCAGCGGACTGGCGATGGCGGAATTGGTGTTCGGCTGCTGGCTGGAGACTTCTTGGTAGATTTCGATGTCGATGCGGTCATCGCCGTACACCACCGGGCGCACGTTCAAGATCACGCCGGTTTGCCGGTATTGCACGGTTTGCAGAATGTCAGTGTCGCCGCCGGTTTGATTGTCGGAGGCGCGCTGCGAGGTGACCACCGGTACGTCGGTGCCGACTTGGAACTCCGCCGCGCTGCCCGAGCGCGTAACCAGACGCGGCGTCGAGAGGATGTTGAGATTGTTGTTGGAAGCGAAAGCATCGAGCGAAGCCTGCACCGTGCCGCGCCCGAACACATTGGTCGCCAGCACCGCGAGCCCCCCATCCCCGGGCGAAGAACCCCCGCGCGTATCGGCGCGAATTGTGCCGTTGCCAGTGGTTTGATTGAGGAACCATTCGACGCCAAAACGGGTCTCGTCGGTCAAGGTCACTTCGGCAATGGTGATTTCGATCAGCACTTGGCGCGGCGGGGTGTCCAATTGCTCCAGCAGCGCGAGCAGATGCGCATAAGCGCTTGGCGTGCCGCGAAACAAGATCCGATTGCCCGAAGTATCTATGGTGAGCCCGCCCGAACTTGTCGGCGTCGCCGGCGTGGCCGTGGGCGGGCCGCCCGCGCGCACGCCATTGACGCGCCGCACCGCCTGCTCTGGCGGCATTTGCGCGGGCGCGCCGCCCGCGCCGCTGGCGCTGGCCTGCGCAAGCGCGCCCAATTCTTCAACATTGGTGTGGCGCGCCGTGTAAACAAACACGCCCTCGGCGTCGCCCAGGGCCGACACACGGTCAATCTGCCCGACCCAATACAGGGCCCGCTCAAACAGCGCCGGATCGTTGGCGAACACCAGCACTTGATTGGCCTGCTGCAGCGGCAAAATCGTCAGCGCGCCGCGGCGCTGCTCGACCGGATTGCCGGTTCTGTAGCCCTCGGCGCCGAGCGTGCGGGTCAAGGAATCCGCCAATTGCTCCGCCGACATGAACACCGGTTCGACCCGCGCTATCTGGCCGCCGGCGAAATGCGGCTGGTCCAGCTGCGAGACCACGGAGGCCGCCGAAGCGACATCGCGGGCGCCGCCGCTGATCAGCAGCATGTTCGAATTGGGCTGCGCCGAGAAGCTCACCGAACCGCGATTGGGGTAGGCCTGATCCAACATCGACACCAGCGATTCCACGCTCAGCGCCGATACCGAAAAAAATTGCATCACCGGACGCGACGAAACTGGCGCCTCCGGCAGCGTGCGGGTGCGAATGAAGGCGGGAGATTGCCCGCTGAGCACGCTGTCTTGTACAATACGTACATGGCCGTTCTCGATCACCACCGCCAGCCCATATTGCGCCAGCGCCATTTGCGCCATCGAGAAATAGCGCCGGTTCGGCAGCACTGTCGGGCCGCGCAGCGCGATCATATCGCGCCGCTGCGCGACCCCGGGCCCGGTCGAGTACGGCACCCGCAAGATTTGCCCGAACACCGTATCGATGAATTGCGGCAGCGGTTGCGGCGGCAGCGCGACGTCGACGTCGCGCGGCTCGAGCAGCGCCTCGATTTCGGCCGCCGTCGCGGAAACATAAGCGGCGGCGGGCGCTGCGGGGCTGTTCCCGCGCTGGGCGTTGAGGATTTCGATGGCGGAAGTGCGCGAAGCCGCGCTCGCCCCGGTTTGCGACGAGGCGGCGGTATAGGGGCGCGGCTCGGCGGGCGCGGTGCGCGCCTGCAATTGCGGCATCGACGCACAGCCCGACAACACGCCCAGCGCCGCCAGGCTCGCGCCAAAACGGCTATGGCGCCCAAGAAATTTCGCGGCGTGGCCGCGAGGCTTTGGCATGGTTACCCGTTTCATCGCTTGGCCCCCAAACGGGACTGATCCAGCCGCCTTGCAAGAATCGCGCGCGTCATGGGCTCGCCTCCTGCGGCGCTTCGTACACAGCGATGCGCCGCGTTTCCCTGCGGCGGCGCAATTCTATCACTTGATCGCCCACGCTCGCGACGCGCCAGCCGTCTTGGTAAACATCGCCCGCCTTCAAACCGCGTCGGCCATTTGCTTGGGCTGCGTCAACGATCCACACCAATGGGCCGTCGGCGCCGCGTTCAATCGCCGTCAGGTCGCGGCGAAACAATACCGCGATGTCCGGAGGCGGCGGCGGGGCAAATTCTTCGACCAATGGCGCAACCGGCGCGGCAAAACCGAGCGCCGCCAGCTTTTCGCGCGCCGCGGCGATGGTCTCGCCGCCATGGTGCAGCGCGACCGCGTCACCGGCGCGCGCTTCCGCAATCGACGGCGCGGCCCGCACGACCGTGAACCAACCGGCGCCAAAACCGCAGACCAGCGCCGCGGCGAGAAGAAGGGCGTTCTTCACCTGGCTTGCGTCTCCCGTAGGAACGGCGCGCGCACCATTATGGTGAGCTTGGCCGCTTGGTTTTCGTCGGGGGCGAGTTCAAGGGCCTCGAGCGAAAGGCTGAGATCGGAAGCTTCCATCGCTTCCAGCAGCGCCTGGAAACTCCCCCAGTCGAAATCCGCCGACAGACTAAGCGATAGGGGCGTTACCGCTTGGTAATTCTCCCCCAAGGGGAGTTCATTGGCAGTCACGACCACGCCGGTGAGACCGGCCTGCATGGCCAAGCCCTCCAATGCGGTAATGGCCTGCGCCTGGGCCACGCCGGTGGAAGCTTCGACAATCGACCAGCGCCATACTTTGTTGACCTCGACAGCCAGGTTTTCCTGAAAAGCCGGGTCGCTAGCGCTGGCGAAGGCAACCGACGCCTGCTCATATCGCAGCGCCGCATCGGAAGCCGCCAGCGCTGAATTTTGCGCCCAGTCGAACGCCGCTATTGCCGCCGCGAAAGCCGCCACCGCGCCAACAATAGCCAAGCCGGCGCGCTCACGCTGGGTTGCGCGGCTGAGCTTCTGCGACCATTCCCGCAAAAGCGCCATCATGGCCCCGCTCCGCACCGGCCCTGGGCACCCTCAATTTTAGCCGTTAATTCAAGCGCTCCTTCGCCAGTGGAGAGGTTTGGCTCCACCCCGCACATGTGCGGGGTCGCTTCCAAAGCGGCTACAACCTCACGCAGCGGCAAATCGGTGATCGAGACGCCGAGCGTAACCCGAAACCCGCCCTCCTCGACCCGCCAGCTGTGTGCTTCGAGATTGAAGGTCTTGAAAACCGTCAAGGCATCGACCAGCGCCGCCAGTTTCTCGCCGTCGCCGCTGGCGCGGCCAAACTCGTGCAAAAGCTCAATCCGTTCGCGCGCCCGCGCCAATGCTGGATCAGCGGCGATATTGGCCTCGATCGCGGCCGCCTGGGCGCCTTGCTCCCGGGCAGAACTCTCAAGACGAAACGCCTGAGCGGCGAAAAATGCCGCAAGCGCCGCCGCGCACAACGTCACCGAAAACGCCATCGTCTCGGCGTCGCGCCAGCCGAGCGGCGGTTTGATCTGCCGGCGCTTCCAATTGCCGCGGCCGCGTTTGGGCGCTTCTGGCGCGGGCGGGCTTCCCGGCGGATCGGCCCCCTCCACCCCCAGCGCGAAAGCCGCCCATTGTTCGCGCGTAAAAGGTTGGCGGCGCCAAGACGACGCAAGCAAGCCTCCAGCTTCCCAATATTGCGCCTCAAAACCCTCCCCGCAGGCCAGCACACGCCAGCCCTCGCCAGGTTCGAAGCCGAGGCTTTCGGGAATTCCGCTCCCCGATTGGGTTTTGTCCCAATACCAAATCTCCGCCCCATGCGGCGAGCGCAGCAAGATTATCCCGGTGTCGGCGAAAGGCGCGTGCGCTTCGGCGTGGGTGCGGGCGGCGCGGTCGATTTGCGCGCGCGAAAGGCCGGGGGCGCCCGGTAGAGCCTAAACCGGCAAACACCACGGCTCAGCGACGCACTTCTCTCACGGCGAAAGACCTGCTTCGGGGAGGCTAGCCAATGCTTCACTATTCCGCCCATGCAATGCGGCTGTCAGCCGGACATCACGCCAGAAAATTGGCCGCGCCGAACCCGGCTCCGCCAATTTCAGCTGGCTTTCGTAAACCCGGGAGCTATCGCTGAAGGCGATCGCGACCCGGAAAACCGCTCCTGGTCGGCTCGCAAGAACCATTCCATCGGCGCGCGTATTAATACCCGTTAACGCTTCGATGTCTTGGCGGCCACGCAGTTCGCCCTGCTCGCGCCTGGCCAATACGGTTCGCGCCTTACGCGCATCGCCGAGCACGGCTTCGAGCACCTCTAGTGGAGCGGTGTTAAGATTTAACTGAACGCCCTGCGGCGCGGCGCTGACATTGGCCCAAAATTCGCCGCGCCTCGCCAAATCCGACCACCCCAACGCGTCGAGCGCGCTCCAGCGCGTGCTTAACGCCAGGTTTGGCGGCTGCGGCAGCCGCGCGCGGCGGTAGGCGTCCGCCTCAGCCCCGCGCGCGCGCGCAAGATCATCGCCATCGACGTAATCGCCGAGCACGCTGGCCAAGCGATCCGCATCGCTCACGCCAACGCTCGCCAGCAGCCGCGAAAGCGCCGCATCATCGCCCGCGTTCAGATTCAGCAAGCCATTTTCGTCCTGCACCGACGCCAACGCCCCCGCGCTCACTGAGCGCAGCGCATAGAAGCGTCCATCGAGCCGCACTTCGGCTGCATGGCTCGCCGCGCTTGCCGCGCCCTGCGCGCGCGGTCCGCCAACGAGAATTGAACGCGGCCCGATCGGCTCGGTCAGCAACAAGAACGCCAGCCGCGATGTGGCGCTGTGCACGACGAGTTCGCGCAAGCCTTCCTCGCGCGCGGCGCGCAAGCCTGGCTTCAGATCGCCCTGCACCCGCGACACCGCCAGCAGCACTAGCGACAACAGCGCCACCACCACCGCCGCCAGGATCAGCGCGTAGCCGCGCGAGCGGGTCATTGATGGGCCTCCGCGCCGATGACTGGCCGCACCGGCTCGGTCCAGCCGGCCGGCGCGCACCCAGGCGATGGAATCCGCGCCTTCAAGCTCGAACCGGACCAAGGGCGCGGCGCGAACCGCCGCCGCCGCGTTCCGCCCGGTTGGTTGCACCTCGGCCCAGACGCCGCTCCATCGCAGCCCGTCGCCGCTGTAAGAAAACCGCGCTTCGCCTGCAGCCCAGGTCAACAGATCGCTCTGACGACGCGCGCTCTCGCAGACCAGCCCCCCGCCCGGCCCGCGCCGCACAATACGCAGGCGCACGCCGTGCGATGCGCCGGCATCCATGCAGGCCAGCGGCGCGGCCAGGGCTGGAAAAAAAGTGGCGGCATCCGCGGCGCCGGCGAAGCTGGGGCCGCCGCTGGGCTGTTGCTGGGCGGCGCGCAGCAATGCCCGAAACTCGCTTTCGCCGCGCGCGGCCTCGGCGGCGCCCAGCGAGCGGTCGGTAAGCGCGAAATTGCGGCCTCCCGCGCGCGAGGCCAGCGGCAACAGGAGCAGCGCCAGCATCGCCGTAACCACGACAACAACCAGCGCCTCGATGATGCTCAAGCCGCGCTCGCCCGCGCGCCGGGCAGGTTCAGGGTTCATCGCCATGAACGATATCCGCGGCGAGGCCGGTTCCGCCCTCTTTTCCGTCGGCGCCTAAACTGGCGATGCGCGGGCGCGCGAAATCCTCGCGCGGCGGCGAATACACATAAGCCCCGCCCCACGGATCCTCGGGCGCCGGCGCATCGAGATAGGGCCCGGCCCAGCTTTCGTCGTTCGCGGGCGCGTTGACCAACAGGGCGAGCCCTTCCTGCGCGGTTGGATAGCGGCCGATATCGATGCGCATGGTTTCCAATGATGACGCCAGCGAGCGCACTTGGACGCGCGCGGCCGTCACCTTCGAGCGATCGAGCTGCGCGATCAGACGCGGCCCCACCAAAGCTGCAACCAGCGCGATAATGGTTAAGACGATCAACACTTCAAGCAAGCTGTAGCCGCGTTCGCCGCGCCGGTTTTGTTTCGGCTGCGCCAGCGCTATGGCGTTAAGCAGAAGTTTGAAGGGCTTGAGCAATTTCATGCTTCTCCTATCGGGCTGAAATGAAGCGGCGCCAAGCCCTCTCGCCCCAGCTCTTTTCGGGACTCTGGGAGGGCGCGGGGAATACGTGCGCCCGGCGCGGGAAAACATCGCCCGCGCGACGCCGGAACTGGCGTCGGCGTGGTTTCTAGAATAGCGTGCGCGCGCTCCGCAACCAAGGTGGTTATCGCATGCGCCGGCTCGGCGATCTATTGCTCGAACGCGGTCTCATCTCGGACCAGGATTTCGCCGCCGCCGAAGCGATTCAGCGTGAAGTCGGCGGCGGCATCGGCCCGACTTTGGTGCGCATCGGCGCGCTTTCGGAAGATGCCTTGCTTGGGGTTTTGTCGGAACAGATCGGGCTTCCCATTCTTGACCCCGCTTCGGCGCCGCCGATCGAAGCGGTGCGTAAAGCTGTGCATGAATTGGGCGCGCCATTGGCATGGTTCATCGATAACGAAGTGATCGCCTGGCGCACGCAAAGCGCGCTCATCGTCGCCGGCCCGCGCCTGCACGATCCGGCGGTGCAGGAGGCGGTCGAACAATGGCATGTGCCGGACGCGCGACTTTTTCTGGCCAGTTCATTGGCGCTAGAGCCGTTGCTTTCGGCGCTGCGCGGACGCGGTGAGTTTTCGGCCGCCGCAACCGATCCGGCGCGGCTGATGGAATTGGCGGAAGAAGCGCCGGTCATCGATTTCGTCAACTCGGTGCTGGCGGAGGCGATTGCGCTGCGCGCCAGCGATGTGCATTTCGAACCGTTCGAGGACAATGTTTCGGTGCGCTTGCGGGTGGACGGCGTATTGCTGCAACGGCGCACCGCCGCGCGCGAAATGTTCGACGCTATAGCTTCGCGCATCAAGCTGCTCTCGCGCATGGACATCGCCGAGCGGCGCCTGCCGCAGGACGGACGCCAGACCATTCGCGTGGCGGGCCGAGACATCGATGTGCGGGTTTCCACCTTGCCGACGCGCTGGGGCGAATCGATCGTCGTTCGCCTGCTCGGAGCCACCCACGCGATCCCGGAAATGGACGCGCTCGGCCTCACCCCAAGCCAACGCGCCATAATCACCGAGACGCTCGCCATTCCCAACGGCCTGGTGTTGATCACCGGCCCAACCGGCTCGGGCAAAACCACCAGCGTCTACCGGCTGATTTCGCAATTGAACGATGGCGTGCGCAAGATCGTCACCATCGAGGATCCGGTCGAGTTCGACCTGCCGGGCGTACTGCAAATGACCGTGCGCGCCGACATCGAACTTGATTTCGCCACCGGCCTGCGCTCGATCCTGCGGCAAGACCCGGACGTGATTTTCGTCGGCGAAATTCGCGATTCGGAAACCGCGCGCACAGCGGTGCAGGCGGCGCTCACCGGGCATTTGGTGATTTCCACCGTGCACACCAATTCGGCGCTGGCGGCGATCGCGCGCCTGGTCGATCTCGGCGTGGAAAAATTCCTGCTCGCCGATGTGCTGCGCGCGGTCGTTGGCCAGCGTCTGGTGCGGCGCGTGTGCGGGGCCTGCGCCGCGCCCGAGCGCGATCCCAATTGTGAGCAGCAAGCCCAAAGGCTGTTGCCGCCAACAATGCGCGAGGGACTGCCGGCGTGGCGGCGCGGGGCTGGATGCAAGGTTTGCGGCGGCTCTGGCTTTCAGGGCCGCATCGGCGTGTTCGAGGCCGCGCGTATCGATGCGCCGATGCAGCAAGCGATCCGCGCCGGCGCCTCCGAGGCCGAGCTGGTCGCGCTGGCGCGGGCGCGCGGCTTTACCGACCTGTTGCAGAACGGCCTCGCCAAGGCGCGCGCCGGACAGACTGCCTTCCTCGAAGCGCTGCGCGTGCTGGGCGCCGCGCTCATGACTACGCGCCGCTATCATTACCGCGCGCTCGACGCGAGCGGCGCAACGGTTTCCGATTCCGTGCAGGCCGATTCGCGCGCCGATGCGCTGCGGCGGCTGGCGCGAGAGCGCAAAACCGTGCTCGATCTGCGCGAACCGAGCGAGGCCGGCGAACGATCCGGCCCGGCGCGCGTCTCTCACGACCAGGGGGCGCTGGCGCTGCGCCAACTCGCGGTGATGACGCGCGCGGGCGTCGAATTACTGGAAGCGCTGGAGATCATCGCCGCCTCGCTGCCCGGCCCAATCGCCGAGGCGCTGCGCGCGACCATGGTTTCGCTTCGCCAGGGCGAACGCCTGGCCAAGGCGCTGCAACAGAACGCCGCCTTTTATCCGACTTACGTCTACGCCCTGATCCGCGCTGGCGAAGCCAGCGGACGCCTGCCGCTGGTGCTGGAGGAAGCCGCGCGGCAATTGGCGTTCGAACAAAGAGTGCGGCGCGATATCCAAAACGCCCTGGTTTACCCGGCATTCCTGGTGGCCAGCGGCGCGCTGAGCGTTGGCTTCCTGTTTTACGTCGTGGTGCCGCGTTTTGCCGACATGCTGCAAAACGCGCGCGCGGAATTGAGCGGTCTGTCGGCGTTCGTGATCAATGCCGGCGTCGGCTTCCACGACAATTTTCTGCTGATCCTGCTGGCGGCGAGTTTGGCTGCAATCGGCGTCGCCGCTTTCATCAGCACTGGCGAGGGCAAGCGCACGCTGAGTGAGTTGAGCCACGCGACGCCCGGCTTGAACACCTTGCTGCAAACACGCCAGCGCGCGTCGTGGTCGCGGATCATGGCGATCGCGTTGGCGGCGGGGGTCGATGTGCTGGAGGCGACAACGCTGGCGGCGGGCGCGTTGCCGGCGGGAAAAACCAAGCTCGCCGCCCTAGCCGCGATCAACGCGCTACGCAGCGGCCGGCCGGTGGATGAGGCGTTCCTCTCCAGCCAAACCCTTTCAATTGTCGACGCCAGCCTGATCCGCGCCGGCCAGCGCTCTGGCGCGATGGCGGAAATGTTCCGCGCCGTCGCCGACCGCAACGACGAGGAAATGCGCGATGCGCTCGAAGCGCTTCACCTTGGTCCTCGAGCCGCTCGCCATCGCCATCGTTGCATCGATGATCGGCGCCATCGTCATTGGCCTGGTGTCGGCGCTGGCCGGCATTTACGATTCCATCGGCTAGCGCAGCGATGGACGCGCCCCTCCCCTTCGTCCTGGCATGCGCGGCGATTGTGTTAGCGGCGTTGGCGGCCAGGCGCGATCTCGCGGTTCCGCTTGGAATTGGCGTGCCGCTTCTGCTGATCGCGACCGGCGCGCTCGGCGGCGTTTTGGTCGCGCTTGGCGCCGGCTGGGACCAAGCCGCCACGCTCGCCGCGCTGCTCGCCTGCTGCGGCCTGATCGCCGAGATCGATCGCCGCGACCATTTGATCGCCGACCCCTTGGTGCTGGCGATCGCGCTGCTGGCGCTTGCCGCCCCGTTCGGCGACGGCATTGTCGTACAAACGCTGGGCGCGCTGCTGCTGGGGGCGTTATTCTATGCAGTACGGCGCGGTTTTGCCGCGGTCGGGCGGGCCGAAGCGCTCGGCTTGGGCGATGTGAAACTCGCCGCCGCCATGGGCGCGTTCGTGGGGCCGGCTTATGGTTTGGTTGCGGTGGCGATCGCCGGCGCGGCCACTATGGCAGTCATCGCCCTGAGTTCAACGCGCGCCGGGAGCCCGCATGGCCTGGTCGGCGCTGGCGCGCCGTTTGGCGTCGGGCTCGCCGCCGCGCTTGGCGTCACCGCAAGCTTGCGCTTGTGGGGGATGGCGTGACGCGGCGGCGGCAATCGGGCTTCAGCGTGCTGGAGGCTCTGGCCGCGCTGGCAATTGTCGCGGTGGCGATGATCCCGCTCCTGTCGCTGCAAACCCAAGTCTCGCGCGACTTTATTCACCAGCGCGCGCTACGCGAGCAAATCAGCGCTCAGCGCAACGCCCTCGCCATGCTGCGCGACCTCAACGTCATGCGCGAGCCTGCCGGACTTCGCCAACTGGGTCCGGACACGGCCATAAGCTGGAGCGCAGCGCCGCTTTCGGCGCTCACGCGCAGCACAAGGCAAGGCAGCGGCGACGGCGAATTCGAGGTTCGGCTCTATCGCGTCCAGGTCACCATCACCTTGGCCGGCGCCGCGCCGCATACATTCGCGGTCGATCAAATCGGCTGGCGCGCGCTGGCGGGCGATTAAGCCTGGAGCATGCTCCGTTCGGATTGGAACGTCCCTTCACCAAGCTCCATCACCAATCCCCGGATGGCGCGGCACGCGCAAGTCCGGGGCCCATACACGCCAACGGTTTGAGTTCATGGGCCCCGGACAACGGCTTCGCCGTTTCCGGGGATGGGTAGATGAGACGCTCAGAACTTGAAGCGCACCGAGGCGTTGATGCTGTGGCGGTCGAGTTGGTCGCCGTACTCGCCCTCGTAGGACAGCGAGAAGGTCGAGGAGCCATTGCTCGAAATCGATGCCGATGCCGACCAAGGGCGCGCCATCGCCGAGGGGCTCATCGGTCAAGGTCACGCCGGCCCCACCTGAAGCAAAGCGAACCGTGCGCTCGGTTTCCTCGTCGAGCACATTGGAGCGGTAGCCGGCAAACAGGCGCGGCGCGAGCGTGGCGCCGCCGCCCATGTCGAAGCGGGCGCTGAACTCGATGCCGGCATCGCCCCACAGACGCTGCGAATTGGCGTCATCGACTACGTAATCGATAGCAGTCCCTCCGCCCTCCTCAGTATAGCCGGATTCCATCAGCGCGACGTAGGTTAGAGCCGCTTGCGGCGTGATCACCATCCAATTGGCCAAACGCCAGGGCGCGGCGGCGCGGACCGAGGCGTGGCCTTCATAGGACATCCATTCGGCCTCGGAGAGCGCGCTAAAGGCGCTGCCGATTTCGACCACGCGGCTCGATTTCATTTTGCCGACGCCGCCGCCAGCGATGAAATCAAGATCGATCGGTCCCAGGCCAGCGCCCAAATACGCATTGACCTGCCCAAACCAGGCCGAGACTTCACCAGACGGGCGTTGCGATTCCTCCACTTGCGAGGCGATGAACGATCCCGACAGGCCAAACAGCCCGCCGCTATTGAGCGGTCCGTCAATGCCGAAAGCAAAACCAAAGCCATTGCCCTCGAATTGCTGCCCTTCGCCGGTGAGCGGCGTGCGTTCGAGCGCATAGCCGATCTCCTGCGCCCAGACCGATACATCGTCGAGATTATGCAGGCGCGTGGCCGCGAGCCGGTTCGAGGTTGCGCCTTGGGCTTGCTGGATGGCGGTCGTTGCGAGTTCCGCCGCGCTCGAATTGTAGCTCGGCATCAAATCGTCATAGGCGTTGGCGAACGCGGCGGCGCTATCGAGCGAGGCCATGGCGGCGCTGGCGGCGGCGTCGGTCTGCAACGCGTCGATAATGCTGGAATAGGCCAGCGCCTCGTTGACGCCGAGCCCCAATTGGGTTGGCGTTTTCAGCAAATAGCTGGCGGCAAGCGAATTGGGATCGCCTGACGCAAGAGCGATGCTCAGATTGTAGAGAAACGGCACATTGGCGCCGGTGACCGCGCCGAGGCTGCCGGCATCCACGCTCAGCCCGCCGAGCGCGGTGAGGAAGATGATGTTGCTTCCGGAATCCGGCAAACCAGCCGGCACACGAGGCGCGATTCGTGCGCCAACATCGAATGTTACCGCGCCGCTGGCGTTGATGAGGGTCGATTGCCCGGTCGCCGCCAATGACGGGCTGAACTCGGAATCGGCGCCGAAATGGGCCGTACCGATGTTGGTGATCCCGGCATCGAGCGCCAACACGCCGTTGATGACGTCGATATCCAATTGCCCGCCCGCGTCGGTGAGCCGGCCGCTATAGCTGGCGCCGTTTCGAATGAAAAAATCATCGGCGCCGGCGCCGAAGGAAAGGTCGCCTATAATCGAGCCCGCGTCGAGATTGACGATGTCGGCGCCCGACCCAAAGAGGATGTCGCCTGTGATGCGCACCGCACGCGGTGGATTGATAGTGGCATCATTGTCCACGTTGTCGTCATCGGTGAAGACCGCATAAGCTTGTTGGTTGAGCGTGACGCCAATGCTGGAGGCCGACACATCGATGGCGACCGCCGAGCCGGTAATCGCCGGCGGGGGGATATTATCGGTCGTGTTGGAATCGGTGGCCGTGATGAGCGCCAGGATCGTGCCGGAATTGTTGATGGTCGCCAGCGTGTTCGACAGGTCGCGTACAGTCGTCACGGCGCCGATTTCGCCAAACAATTGCGCGTCCAGCGCGCCGGAATTGCTCAGCGTGGCGACATCGGCGCCCACGTCCAGGAACACAGCATTACTGTTGAACAGCGCGGTGTCGCTGCCGACGGCGCTGCTGATGCGGCCGCGCACCTGCAAAGTGGGCACGATGGCGTTGTCGCCGATATGGATGCCGTAAGCGTTCGCTTCCGGGGCGCTCGCTATCACTGTGCCGTCGATCGCCACGCCAGCGGCGGTAGTGGTCAACGAGCCGCCGGCATCGCCAACGATGCGGATACCCGTTGCGGCGATATTGTCGTACACGCCCGATGCGGTAACAGAACCGCGCACGTGCAGGCCAAAGCCCGCTCCGGGGTTCGGAGTGACTGGAAGAGTGGCCGGTGGCCCGACTATCGGCCCGAGCGCCAAATTTGCCGAGGGATCGGCGCGGATCAGTAGCGCGGGCGCCGAACCGAAACTGTTGATCGACGCGGCTAGATCATCGTTGGCGTCGCCGGTGGTTTCGGTTATGCCGTCGCGATCGTCATCGAGATCATCCTCAACGCCGAGGCCTTCAATGGTTACGCCTTCGCCGACGCTGAAATGAATTGCGATCGGGGCGCCGCCGATCAGCAAATCCTCCGCTTCAAGCGTCGCGGTGTTTGTTGGGCGCGTGGCGCTATGAAAACCGGTGGCGCTCCAGGCGCCGTTGACGCGCAGTTCGCCGCCGATTGGCGCGCCAACCACCAAGCCAGCGCTGTTCTGGCCGCGCACGGTGACGCCGCCGCGCAACAACACATCGCCGCTGACCCCTCCCGCCGCGCCGCCAAGGATTGCGATGCCGGTTGAATTCTCGCCGATAACACTGAGCGGCCCGGAACTGGTCAGATTGCCGGTCAACAGCCCATCGAGGCGAATGCCGCCGGAATTTTGCCCTTCGACGGTGATGGTTCCGCTATTGACGATGTCGCCGGTAAAAGCGGGCCCCGCTTGCAGCCTGATGCCGTGGCGATTGGTTCCGCTCGCGAACGCGCCGTCGAGGTCGCCGTCATTGTCGGTGTCGGCCAGCGTATAGTTTTCGAGCAGGTTGAGGGCGCCGGAATTGGTTATGATCCCGGTATTGCCGCCTTGCAGAAGAATGCCCGTGGAATTGTTGGCGTCGTTGGAGGCGATCGTGCCGGCGTTCGACACATCGTTGCTGGTGTTGACGGTGACCGCCGTTTGCCCCGCCGTCACCGTGATCGAGCCCGCGGCGGCGATCGTCACGTCGCCGGGGGAGACATTGTCAGGCAAGGAAGTCAGCAGCGGCGCCGTGGTCGCGGTGGTGATGGTGACATCGTTGGCGCTCGCCGCGCCGGCGCCCGCGCCCGCGAGTACGGTCGCCAAGCCGACAAGTTGAATTCGGGTAATGCGCATGCCCAGTCTGATCCCCTCGCCCTCGCCGGTGCGCGCCGCGGCCGTGCTTGCCGGCGCTGGCGCGGCGTGTCAGCCTTGGCATGCCGGCTTTGCGGAAATTTGTCCAGCGCTGCGCGCACGCGGAAAAATAGCTTGTGTTGGCAAGCGCGTAGCGTTGCGTTCACGAAAAAGTCGCGCGGCGGGGAGAAGCGCCGAGGCGTGGTGATTGGGGGCGCTGGGCTGTAGCCCCGCTTGGCGCTATGCGTGAAATCATGCGGGGC
The DNA here is from genome assembly GCA_963732745.1 of uncultured Alphaproteobacteria bacterium. Taxonomy (GTDB): domain Bacteria; phylum Pseudomonadota; class Alphaproteobacteria; order Caulobacterales; family Aquidulcibacteraceae; genus Vitreimonas. Next base: position 36,807 of record CAVTAT010000016.1, read on the forward strand.
TAAAGCCCCGCGCTCCAACCTGCCAACGTCGCGCTTCACCCCGCCCCCTGCCCCCTCCCCTCAGAGGGGAGGGGGAGGCCGCTTCAATTTAGGAAACGGCGCGGACCCGGCTTGGCCGAGCGGCCTGGGCGGCATCGGCGCCGGCGGCGGCTTCTTCCTGCCGGCTCACCAGAGCGGCAATCGATTCCGCCGCCACGGGCCGGGAAAAATAATAGCCCTGCAATTGGGTGACCCCCATCAGCCGCATGATCGAGACCTCGGCCTCGGTCTCGACGCCCTCGGCCACGATCTCCATGCCGAGGCCCCGCCCCAGTCCGATCACCGCCTGGATGATGGTCATGGCCCGCTTGCGCTCCTCGACCCCGGACACGAACGAGCGGTCGATCTTGATCTTGTCGAAGCGGAAATCGCAGAGATAGCTCAGGCTTGAATAGCCGGTGCCGAAATCATCGAGCGCAATTTTGAAACCGAGCGCGCGGATTTCTTCGAGCGCCAGGCGGTTGCGCTCGGTTGATTCCATCAACACGCCCTCGGTGACTTCGAGCACGATGCGCGAGGGGTCGATTCCGTGCTTCGCCAGCAAGCGCTCGAGCATCGGCGCCAGATCAACGTGACGGAATTGCACGGGCGAAAGATTGATGGCGACCTCGAGCTCGGGCCAATTCTTGCTCTCCTCGAACGCGCGCTCGAGCACATAGGCGCCGAGCGCCGGCATCATGCCCGCCTCTTCGGCGATTGGCACGAACACGCCGGGCGGGATGTCGCCGCGCTCTGCTTGCCGCCAGCGCAGCAACGCCTCGACCCCGCGAATGCGCTGATCCGAAGCGGCGACGATCGGCTGGTAGTGCAAAAACAAGTCGCCGCGATCGATCGCCGCCCGCAAATCCAACTCGATCTGACGGCGCCGCGCAATTTCGGCGGACATTTCCTCATTAAAGAACACCGCGCGGTCACGCCCTTGCCCCTTGGCCCGATAAAGCGCGATGTCGGCGTTGCGCATGATGTCTTGCGGGTTGTCGCCATGTTGCGGCGCACACGAGATTCCAATCGAGGCGGTCATGCGCAGACATTGTTCGAAGACATCGAAGCCCTGCTCGAAAGCGGCGCTCAGGCGTTCGGTCAGTTCGGCGGCGGCGTCTGGGTCGGAGCTGCGGCGCAAAACGGCGAATTCGTCGCCGCCGAAGCGAGCCAGGAAATCTCCGGGCGCCATAACTTTTTCGAGCCGTTGGGCGACCGCCATAATCAGCATATCGCCGGCTTCATGGCCCATGGTGTCGTTGACATCCTTGAACCGATCGACATCGATCACGGCGACCACGACGCGGCCGTTGACGCGCGATTGCACTAGATCGTCGAGCGCCTCTTGCAAGCGCTCCTGAAAATTCACCCGATTGGGCAGAGCCGACAGCGCGTCGTGCATGGCTTGATGGCTCGCGTGCTTTTCGCGGTCGATCAAATCGCCGGACGCTTTCTTCAGCCGCGCAATCATCACCCAAGCCAGCGCGCCAACGCCGATCACGCCGAGCGCCACCAGCGGCAGCACGAAGAACAACAAGGATTGGCCAGGTCGACGCGGGGTCCAGTTGAGATGGCCGATCGGCTCGCCATCGTCGGCCAGGAAAGCCGCGGAGGTTACGCCCTCGGCGGAAGAAGGCAGATTCGACACGCTCAGATCGGGCATCAGCAAGCTCGCCCCGACGCTGCGCAGGAAATCTTCGTCGATACGCACCACGGAAACCATCAAATGCGGCGCTCCCACCAGCACGCTGGCGTCAACGCTGGGCACAATGGCCATGGCGCTAACCACGCTGGGCACGCCGTCAACGGTCAAGATGTGCGCGCCCCAGCCGGCGTTGCGCGCGCCTAGCAAGGAAGAATAGCGCTCCTGGTCGGAGCTGAAGGCGCTGTCGCGCGTGCTTAAATTGGGGTGCTTGGCCCCGCGCGCGGCTTGCACCACGACGTCCAGCACGTGCGAATTGCGCGAATAGGCGACCCCAGGATGGCGCTGCAACTCGCCTTCAAGATTGGCGTAGATCGGACGGTTCTCGCCATCGACAATGTAGATCTCGTCGTGGCCGTAGGTTTCAACGAAATAGACCCCGAAATTGGCTTCCAGGAATTCGAGGTTGAGCGGGCGCGACTGGGCGTTGATCACCGCGTCGTCCCACCAGGCGATCGCCTTCTCCTCGTTCAAAACCCGGCTCACGGCCTGGTCGAGCGCGTTCTCGATCAATTGGTGTTCGCGGGCGACGGCGTCCCGGTTGCTAGAGCTGCCGGCATAGATGACCACAATCAGAAGCAGCGCCGCGAAGAACAATAATGCGAAGCCGATCAGCCGTGTAAGCTGCCGAAGATCGCTCTTGGATGGTCCCAACCCGCGCAAACTCATGGTAAATCCGCAATAAATCTAGCGCAATTCACGCCGATTGTGGACATTACACGATTTTTGCGAAAATATCATTACCGTCCGTGACGCTATTCTTAGCCAATACACGCCTTATCTTCCATAATTGCGTATTTACTTCGAGAAATCGGGGTTAACCCTATAAATTAATCTTAGTAAACGCATAAATTTACTTGATTTATCCAAATTTACGCTTTATTAGGGAAATGCAGCGGCCGATGCAATTTCTGGGTGAAGCCCAAATCGCCGGCTGGGCTGCGGGACGCAAACCGGGGGACAGCCCATGCCAAATTACGTCGTGAAAACGCGTGCGGACAGCGCTGCGCTCAAGCGCGCGGCGATCGCCATCGAGCAATCAGCCTGGAACGCGCTTGGATATCTTAATTTCACCCGCGCTCACTTTCAGCATTATGACGAATTGCTAGAACGCTACGCGGATTTTCAACTTTGCCTGGTCGATGAAGCGACTGGTTATCCAGTGGCGATTGGCTGCTGCGTGCCGTTTTATTGCCCCGACGCGGGCAGATTGCCGGCCGAAGGCTGGGATTGGATCGTAAATTCCGCCGGACGCGCTGACGCAAGTCCGAACATGCTTGGCGGCCTGGGCATCTCGGTTCCTAACGTGCACCGCTCCAAGGGTCTTGCCCGCTTGGTAATCAAGGCGATGCGCGATCTCGCCACCGAGTGCGGCTTCGAGGGCGTGGTGATCCCGGTACGGCCGACGGCGAAGTCGCGCCACCCGGAAGTTCCAATGAGCGAGTATGTCGGCTGGACCGACGACAAGGGCCGCGCCTACGATCCGTGGCTGCGCAGCCACCTCTCCGCCGGCGGCGCCATAGTCGGCCATGCGGCGCGGTCCATGGTGGTGGAAGAACCCATCGCCTTTTGGGAAACCTGGTCCGGCAGGACCTTCGCCGAGAGCGGCCAATACACGGTCGAGGGCGGCCTGACGCCAGTATCAATCGAATTGGAACGCGGCATCGGTCGCTATGTCGAACCCAATGTCTGGTTCGCCTACGCGGCCTGAGACTTTATGGACCGCCGGCGTCCTCGCCGGCATGCGCTGCACTGGCCGGCGAGGACGCCGGCGGTCCATAGGGGCTATAATCCTTAACTCCAACTTGCCGAAGCAGCGCCCGGTCCCGTACCCTTCCCCGCGCGCGACGCTTCGGACGCGGGGGATTATGCATGACCGACCAGCCGACGCCGAAACACCATAAGGCTACAAGAAGCGAAGCCCTGGTGATCGGCGCTTCCTCGCTCGGCACGGTGTTCGAATGGTACGACTTTTACCTCTACGGCTCGCTGCTGACGTATATTTCGGCGCAATTCTTTTCCGGCGTGAATGAAACCACGGCCTACATCTTCGCCCTCGCGGCCTTCGCCGCCGGCTTTATCGTTCGACCCTTTGGAGCGCTGGTGTTCGGCCGCATTGGCGACATTGTCGGGCGCAAGAACACCTTTCTGGTCACCATGGCGATCATGGGGCTGTCGACGTTCGTGGTTGGGCTATTGCCAGGCTACGCCGAGATCGGCGTGGCCGCGCCAATCATCCTGGTGCTGATGCGCCTGTTGCAAGGCTTGGCGCTGGGCGGGGAATATGGCGGCGCCGCAACTTACGTCGCCGAGCACGCGCCCAACAATAAACGCGGCCTCTACACCAGTTGGATCCAAACCACGGCCACGCTCGGGCTGTTGCTTTCGCTTCTGGTGATCTTGATTGCTCGCACCCAATTGTCGACGGAAGATTTCGCCGCCTATGGCTGGCGCATTCCATTTCTCGCCTCGATCATATTGCTTGGCGTGTCGCTATGGATACGGCTGCAGCTGGCCGAGAGCCCGGTATTCCAACGCATCAAGGAAGAAGGCGCGACATCGAAAGCGCCGCTGGCGGAAGCCTTCACGCGCTGGGGCAATCTGAAACTGGTGTTCATCGCGCTCTTCGGCGCCGTCGCCGGACAAGCCGTGGTCTGGTACGCCGGGCAATTCTACGCGCTGATTTTCCTGGAACGCATGCTCAAGGTGGACGGCTTGACCGCCAACGCCCTGGTGGCGATTTCGTTGGTGATCGCAACGCCATTTTTTGTGCTGTTCGGCTGGTTGTCCGACAAGATCGGGCGCAAGCCGATCATCCTGGCCGGATGCGCGCTTGCGGCGCTCACCTATTTTCCGCTGTTTAGCGCGCTCACGCACGCGGCCAATCCCGCCTTGGCCGAGGCCCAGCGCAGCGCGCCGGTCATTGTTTACGCCGACGAATGCTCGCTGCAATTCGATCCGGTCGGCCGCAATAAGTTCGACCGCCTGCCCTGCGATGTCGCAAAGTCATTCCTGGCGCGCGCCGGCGTCAGCTACGAGAACCGCCCGCTCGCCATCGGCGAAACCGGCGCCAGCATCTATGTCGGTCAGGCCCCGGTTCGCATCGGCGACATCGAAGCCATGAGCGCGGACGCGCGCAAGGCCGCGATCGACGCTTTCCAAGCCGAAGCGCGCGCGCGGCTAGACGCGGCCGGCTATCCCGCCGCCGCCGATCCGGCCGCGATCGATAAGCCGCTGGTTGCGGCGATCCTGACGCTGCTGGTGCTGTACGTGACCATGGTGTACGGGCCGATCGCGGCGCTGCTGGTTGAGTTGTTTCCCGCGCGCATCCGCTACACTTCGATGTCCCTGCCCTACCATATCGGCAATGGCTGGTTCGGCGGCTTTCTGCCGACGACCGCTTTCGCCATTGTCGCCGCTAGCGGCAATATCTATGCCGGGCTTTGGTATCCGGTCATCGTCGCCGCGCTGACGCTTGTACTCGGGCTGTTGTTGCTGCCGGAAACTTATAAGCGGAATATCGACGGGTAGTTTCATGCAAATTAAATCGCCACCCATCCCCGGATGAATGCGCAGCATTCAGTCCGGGGCCCATAAACACAAACGGCTGTGCTTATGGGCCCCGGACAACGACTTCGTCGTTTCCGGGGATGGGTGGTGATTCAATTTGCATGGGCCTAAGCCGACGCGGCCTTGCGCAGGGCGCGTCCGACGATCGGCAATTTCTCGGCGTGGCCATAGAGGAAGCCTTGCGCGAGTTCGCAGCCCATGGCCCGCAGCGCCTCGGCCGTGGCTTCGTCTTCGATGCCCTCGGCGGTGACTTGCAGGCCCAAGGCGCGTCCCAATCCCACCAGCGCGCTGACAATGGTGGCGTTCTCGCGATCGCGTGTGACCCGCCCAACAAACGAACAATCGATCTTGATCTTGTCGATTGGCAATTCGCGCAGCAACAGCAACGACGAATAGCCGGTGCCGAAATCATCCAAGGCGATGCGCACGCCTTGATTTTTCAGCGACACTAGCGACGCCTTGGCGCGGACGATATCGCCGATCATGGCGCTCTCGGTGACCTCGATTTCAAGCCGGCGCGCGGGGAAACCGGTTTCGTGCAAACTGCGCAGGATTTTTTCCGGGAACCATTGATCGCGCACCTGACTCGGCGAAATGTTCACCGCCAGGGTAAACTCGCCGGCCTGGTCAAGCGCCTTGCGGCACGCGTTGGCGAACAAAGTCCAGAACATCGCATCGACCAGCCCCGCCTCTTCCGCCACCGCCACAAACCGGGTCGGCGGCACCATGCCGCCGCCTGGCCTCGGCCAACGCGCCAGCATTTCAAAACCGACAATCTCGCCGCTATCGAGACGCACGACGGGCTGGAAATATGGAATGATCTCGCCATTGGGAATAGCAAGCCGCAATTCGGTCTCGAGCGCCGCCTTGGATTTGAGCTGCTCGTCGATGCAGGAATCGAAAAACTGAAACGCGCCGCGATCCACCTTCGCGCGCAGCATGGCCGCATCGCCGCGCTGCAACAGGTCGGCGGCGTTGTCGCCGTCCTCGGGGCACATCGCAATGCCGATTGAGGCGCCTACGGAAACCTGCAGCCCTTGCACTTGGATCGGCGCCGATAATTCCGCGAGGATGCGCTTGGCCGTGCGCGCGGCGCTCTCGCGCCCTCCCGGCCCCTCGAACAGCACCGCGAATTCATCGCCGCCGAGGCGCGCGGCGAAACAGCCTTGACGGATACAATTGGAAAGGCGGGCGGCGATTTCTTGCAGCAATTGGTCGCCGACGGCGTGGCCATGCACATCGTTGACCGGCTTGAAGCGGTCGAGATCGATGAACATCAGCGCAAAGGCCTCCCGCTCATCGCCAACGCACGCCAATCTGCGCTCCAATTCCTCCAGGAAGCAGCGCCTATTGGCGAGACCGGTCAGCGGGTCGTGCCGCGCCAGCGTCTGCGCGCGCGTTTCCGCCGCCTCGCGCTCACCCATTTCCGCCGTGAGCGTCCGGTTGGCGCTGACCAATTCCCGCGTGCGCTCCTCGACCGTGCGTTCAAGATTGTTGCGCACCGCGTCAAGGTCGATCACCGCCCGGCGCCGGTTGAGCTGGGCGCTGACGCGAGCGGCCAAAATCCGCAAATCGATGGGCTTGGTGATATAATCGTTGGCCCCGCCTTCGAGCGCAGCGGAAACCACATCGCCATCGTCCAGCGCGGTCACAACGATGACGGGAACGTGCTCGGCGTCAAATCGCGCGCGGATGCCGAGCAGCGCATCGCGGCCCGAGCGGCCCGGCATCAGCCAATCGAGCAGCACAAGCTCGATTTTTTCATGAACGATGATTTCCTCTATGCCGACAGCGCTATCGCGGCTCAGCACCTCATAGCCGCGCCGCTCAAGCCTCCGGCCCAGCATGTCGCGGTTCTGCGCCTGGTCATCGACCAGCAAGATCCGCCCCTGGCCCCGCTCGCCCGGCGCTCCCTCTTCACCCTGCGCCGAGGACATGGCTCTCCCGTTCGCCCAACCAGCGGCGTTCATAAACCAAGGAGATTGAAACCCCGCTAACGACAATGCGTGCGCGGGTGCGCGTTAGGTTTTCGCTAACCATAATCGACGGTTGGAGCGCGGGGCCCCTCATGCCTCAGGCGCGGCGCCAAGCGGGGCTAAGGCCCGCGCTCCCAGTCACCACGATTGCAACCAGCGCAACCTACTTCTCCCCCTGCAAGGGGGAGATTGAGAGGGGGTCAGCGCGACAATTGAAGAATTACTTACGACCAAGCCTCGGCGCCGGACCCCCTTCCCAGCCTCCCCCTTGCAGGGGGAGGAGCAGGTTGCGCCGCGCGTCAACGCTCGCTTAAGAATTAACCGCGTCGAGCAGCAAGAACGCTTGCGTGGCTTCGGCGCTCATTGGCGCCCGGCCGGCGGCGAGCAATTCGGCAATTTGCGCGCCGTCGCCGTGCAGGAATTGGTTCGCCTCTTGCAGGGCTTTAGCATCGCGGGCGAGATGCTCGGCCAAGCGGCGCGCGGCGTCTGGCGCGGCGTCGTGGACCGCGCGGCGCCGCGCCTGCGCCCCTGACCGCGCGCGCTGGGCAATGCGCTCCAGCGCAGAGGGCGAAAACACCTTGCCCAACCAAATCTCGGCGCGCTCAATCACGTCAATGATCGGCGCAGGCGGGATCGGCGATCTGGGCTGGGAAATTTGCCGGCGCAGATGCGCCACCGGGTCTTCACCGCCCTGGCTGCGCGGCGCTGCCGGTCGCGGCGGCGGCGGAGCGCCCTTCTCATTCGAGGAGAGCAATTCTCGCCAAGTCCAATTGCTGGGCGCGGGCTGTTGTTCATCGTCGCGATCGCCGAACAATTCGTCGCCGCGCTGGGGACGCTCGGTGCGCCGCGGGCGTTCGGCTTCCGCCCGGCGCGCGCGCGGCGGGGGCGCCGATTCCAACGGATCTGTCTCATCTCGCCAACTCGGCTCGCGCGGCGCGTATTGCGGTTCGGGCGCCGTGCGCGCTCTTGCACGCACCGTTTCGGCGCGCGCGGTTTCCTCAACCGCCGCGCGCGCGCTGATCGCCGCGGCGCGCGCGCCCTCGGCCGCCTCGCGCAGGCGCTCCATCGCCGCGAGCGCCTCCGCCTCGACGTTCACCGCTTCACCGCGAATAGCCTCGGCCGCGCGCTTGGCGTCCTCGACCGCACGCGTAGTCGTGTCGCGGATCGCGCCAGCGGTTGAATTGGCCGCGAGCGAAGCGGCCTCCGCCGATTGCCGCGCCGCGTCGGTCAAATTGGTCGCCTTGGCGAGCACGACCAGCGCGTTGGACAACGCCTTCTCCAAACGCAGCGCCGAATCGGCGCTGGTTTGAGCGGCGCTGGTCAGACCCTGGGTGCGGTCCGTGATCAAGGCGGCGGCCGCGCCGAACGACGTGAGCCTGTTGTCCAGCGCTTCATCAGCGGCGCGCACCTCCACTTCGGCCAGGCGCGCGGCTTGCGAGATCGACTGGGTATGCTTGGAAATGGAATCGCCTATGGCTTGCGCACGGCTGGTCAGATCCTGCGAAATGCTCAGCAATTCCTGGCGTTCGCGCTCAAGGCCCGAAATCATCTGGCCAGCGCCGACCCTGGCTTGATCGGTAATGCTATCGACCGACTGGGCGTGGCGGGCGATCTGTAATTCGACCTCGTGCAGGCGCGACAAGGTTTGTTCGAGCGCGCGGTCCAACGTGCCAATTTCGTGGCGGACGCTGGCGGCTAATTTTCGCGTGGAATTTTCAGCGCTGCGCTCGGGGTTGAGCAGGCGGTCGGTCGCATCGGCCAAACGCGCCGCTTCAGCGCGGGCGCGGGCGCTATCGCCCGCCGCGATCCCCGAAAACCACGCCATCAATCCTGGCAACACCACGGCTGCCGCCAAGGCGCCAATTTCCACCGGCAGCAGCGCCTGTATGCGCTCCAAGCCGAGCAGTACAAAAGCCGCCGCCGCCGCGCCGGCGAGCCACAAGCCGCCGACGATCAGCGCCAGCGCGCCAACCAGCGCGCCGGGTTGGCGTTGCCTTTCAGGGGCGGTTGTTGGGGCTGTCGAACTCATTGTCCCTGGCGGCGTCCTCTAAGGTCCTGGTTGGCACAGCCCCCCAAGTCCGGTTGTAACGGAAGCCTATAAAATCAGGCTATTCAAGGGCCGGCAGCTGAAAACCCACGCCGCAGCGCACATCTCGCCGAGCAAGGGAATTTCAACCGCTCTATTCAACGGTTTTCCTGGTCGATGCAGGCTTCGCCCGCGCACGCCTTTTCGGACGCACGTTGCGGCTCCATGCTGACGCCAACCCAAGCCAAGGCCGCCGCCACCAAAAAATCCCGAATGGCCACAAGGAGAGCTAACATTTCTTGTCCCTCGCTTATGGGCTCCATGTGCCCCTTTCCCAGGTCCGCGACAAGGCGCGGCGCAAGAAGATCTCATTACATGCGGCGGGGGATCGATTTGAACTTGACCCGGCTGACGCGAGCGCTAAACGAGAGTAATGTTACAACATAACACCAGCGGAAAGCCCGCCCACATTGCCCACGCCGCCGTGCTGGGGTTGCATTCATTGTGCTGTGGCCTGCCCGCCCTGGCCTTGGTCGCTGCCGCAGCTTCCGGGGCAACCTCCGGAGTTGCTGTATTTATTGATATTTTTGGGGAATTCCACGATTTTATGCATGCTCGCGAGCTCTGGATCCTGGTGCTCTCCGCAGCTCTGGTGCTGAGCGGCGGGCTGCTGGAGTTGAGCGCCCGGCGCGTTCGCCAGGACCAGGGTTTCCCCTGGCTATTTGCATTTTCGGTGATTTGCCTGGCGGCTAACCTCGCTCTGATCGCCGCGCACCGGTTCGCCTGAAATTTAGTCTAAAATTCACCTTGATGCGCCAGCTTGCGGACATGCTAGCGGCATCCTCCATCGTCATCGCCGTCGAGGTCCGCCGGCGCGAATTGCCCGCGACCTTGGCCATGGTGGTCCTGACTGGCGGCGTGGCCGCCGCGATTATGGGCGGGAGCGGCACCGTCGCGTGGGCGGCGATCATGTCGCTGCTGCTGATCGCCGACCTGAAATTTTACCAGAACCTCGAATCCGCGGGCGCCGCGCTAGGCGGCAAACTTACCATATTGTCGGCATGGGCCTTGCTCGGCTCCTCGTTTATGGCGGCGCTGCCGGTGGCGCTTTGGGGCCATGGCGGCGCGGCGGGCGCGGCAGCGGCGATGGCGCTTTGGGTTTGCGGCGCGGCGCGGTGCCTGGGGCCAGGCGCCGGCGGACACACGCTGATCGCGCTTGCCGGCGCGGCCCCTCCCGCCCTGGCGCTGCTGATTACCCCCCTCGCCAGCGCGGCGGCCAGCCCGCGCGCCGATTGGGAAGTTGCAATCATCGCCGTCATCGGCGGCGGCGCACTTTTGACGTACATAACCCATGCGCGCCTGCAATTGGCGGCGGCTGAGCAGGCCTTGCGCCATGCCGCCAGAGCAGCCCTTGCGCAAACCCAGACACAGACATTTCCCGCCGCCAACGTCGCCACGCCAAATTTCTGCGCGCCGCCGCCGCAACGCAAAACGGGTTAAGAGATCAACATGCGCATTCTTATCGCCGAGGATCACCCCGATAACCGCGAATTGCTGTCGCGTCGGCTTTCGCGTCAGGGCTACGAAATTTACCTTGCGGAAAATGGCGCCGAAGCGGTGGAGAAAACCAAAACCTGCGCGCCGGATCTGATCCTCATGGACATTTCCATGCCGGTCATGTCGGGCATAGAGGCGACCCGCGCATTGCGAAAAATCCCGGAGGGGCGGAGCGTGAAAATCGTCGCGCTCACCGCTCACGCCATGGACAACGCGCGGCGAGAATGCATCGACGCCGGCTGCGACGATTTCGCCACCAAGCCGGTGGATTTCGCCGGCCTGCTCAAATTGATCGAGCGCCTGGCGGCTTAGCGCCCGGACCGATTAGGGCGGCCGCAAATTTACTTCGTCCTTTAACGATACCGGTCCGTGGCCTGCGGGCGAATTCACGGTTTGGCTGGCATGAGCGTTGCAGCGCCGCGCCAGACGCCGCTCAACCAAGCGGCAGCTGGGGCTTGGCTCATGCAAATCGAGGACGATGCGCGCGATTCTATCGACGCTTTTGGCGCGTCCGTCGCCACGCCAATTGAAGTGCGCACGGCTTTTTCGTGGGCGGGGTTTGCCGGCGGACTGGCCGCCTTAACCTGGATTGGCGCGGCCGTCGCTGGAGCATTGTCCTATTTTGGGCCTGAAGCCGCGCTTGCGACGAGCCCGCTCATGCAGGCCGGCTTTGTCGCGTTGGCGTTTGGCCCGGCCTTGTTGTTCTGGGTGGCGGCATCGGCCGCCGCGGAAGCGCTGAAGACCCGGCGCCTGGCGGTGCAGCTGACGCGCTTTGCGCACGAAGCGCGGGCGCCTTTGGAAGCCGGCTCTGAACAGGCGCAGCATTTGGGCCAGGTAGTCAAGCTTGAGATTGAAGGATTGAACGAGGCGGTGGCCAATGCGCTCGATCAATTGAGTGAGTTGGATATATCCGCTCAGCGCAATTCCGCGCTGTTCAACGAGGCCGTGTCGTCCTCGCGCGCCGATACCGAGGCGATGGGCGGGGCACTGGCGCGAGAACGCGACGCCATGGCGGAATTAGGCGACGATCTGCGCAATCAAGGCGAACAGATCGCCGGCTCAATCGCGCGCCAAGTGCGCCTAGTGCGAGAGAGTTCGCGACTGGTGAAAACCGAGTTCGCCGCCGCCGAGGTTGCGCTCGATAGCCGCCTCGCGGCGTTCGCCGCCTCCAGCGCCGCAATCGGCGAACAGACGGCGGCGTTTCAGGACGTGGTCGGCGAAGCCGCCGACGCGGCGACTGCGCTCAACGCCACGCTCGCCGGCATGCTCGACGGCCTGAGCGAAGCCACGCGCCTGACCGACGCGGCGCGCCAATCGGCCAAGCAGGCGATCATTGCCGCCAACGAAACCGCCAGCGCCTTGCGTGAAACCACGCGCAGCGCCATAGCCGAGGCAAAGCAAGCTGCCCAGCAAATCCGCGCCGAAACCGCGGCGATGCAAGCAGCAGCGGTCGACACGTTGGCGCAAGCGCGCGCCGCGCCACAAGGCGCCAGCGGCGCCGCCAGCCGGCACGCCGCCTCAATCCAGCCAAGGCTCGCAACTCCCGCCGTCGGCGCGGTAAAAAAGTCCGCCGCGCGCGCGCCAGCGCCGCAAGCGCCGCCGGCCAACGATTGCGCCCCCATCGCCAGTTTGCACGCCGCCGCCGCGATTGCGCGCAGCACGCCGCGGCCACACGTATCCACAGCCTGCCGCGCCGCGAAAACCAGCGCCGGCGGCTGGAACAATTTCGTTCAGCAGCTGCGCGGCGCCGAGCCGCTCAAAGCTGACAATAACAATTTCAGTTTCGTCGATTTCGCCGCGCCAAACGATCCCGACTCGGCGTTGAAGCTCGGCGTCGTCGATCTGGTCGCCGATGCCGGCGTCGATCTCGCTGACGTGTTGCACACCGCCGATTTGGCGCACATCGCCCGCTCTTCGCGCAGCGGCCCCGCCGCGCGCCGCCGCGCCGTGCTCGATGCCGCGCCCGGCGCTGTCGGTCGCATCGCCCGTCACGTGCACCGTCATGGCGATGCGCAAGACCTCGCCGCGCGCTTCCGGGCGCGGCCGGATTTGGCCAAGAGCGCCAACAACAACGAAGATTCCGAACTGGTGCGCGCTTATCTGCTGATCGACGCGGCGCTCGCCTGAGCAGCGGAATCGGCCGCGAAATCCGCAATGCGCGCGCAGCCCTCGCGCGCCGCGCGCGCCAGCGCTTCGGCCGCCGCCGAGGCTGACCGCGACGCCAGCGGCGCTTCAGCTTCAATGATCCGCTGTGCGACAATGACCCGGCCGGGCACGCTCACCAATGTAACATCGGCGGCGAAGCGCGCGCTCATGGAGGCGTTCACGATCTCGAAATCGCGCACTTCCCAACGCAGTTCGAATTGTCCCCGCGCCTCCCCCAGGCGCGTCGCCGCGCTGAAACGCTGCTGGCGTATCATCGTCTCCAGCAACATAGACTGCAGCGCCTCGTCGGCGCGCCGCGACCATTGCGAGCGTCCCACCAGCGCCAATTCATCGCCGGTGCGCCACACAATATCGAGACCCAGGATCGAGCGCTCGCCCGCCGGGGCGGCGACGCCAATCACCGCCGCGGCCGGCGCGCCCGTCGCGCTCACCTCATCGCCCGCCTCCAGCACAAAGATGCGCGGCGGCGGCGGCGGCGCCGGCAACAAGGAAATACAGCCGCCTAAAAGCGCAATGGGCAGCAACAAAATCAAACGGCGCCTCATGGCTGCAACTCCACAATCGGCCGCGGCGAACGCGGCGTCAGCACGGAGGGGCTTTCCTCCAGATTCGTCGCCACCCGATTGACCGCTTCGGCTGCACGTCGGATTTCCTCCGCCGCCAGCGTGAACTCGGGCAAGGTCTCGCCCGCCGCCGTCGCCGCCGCCGCGCGCATATCCGCCATGATGGCGTCAAGTTCGGTTAAGTCGGACTGGGTTTGCCGCGCCAATGTCGTGATCGCGCTGGCGGCGGCGGCGGTAGCGTCCGCGGCTTCTCCAGCGCGCACGAGCGCGGAGCGTTGCGCCGCCAATTGCGCGCTGACCGCTTCCAGATTGGCGATGATGCGGGTGATGCCGGCGATATTCTCGTCGGTCAGCAATTCGCGCACCGCCGTCACCGCCTCGCCGGCGCGCATCACGATGTTCTCGCTGCTCTCGACAAGCATGTCGATCTGACTGCCGAGCCCGGTAATGCGCGGCGTCGGCGCGCCGAACGTGGGTCGCAATAATTGCGCGTCGGGCGAACCCGAGGAGAGCTGGATCAAAGTCACCCCGGTGAGCCCGATCGGTTCGAGCTGGGCTTCGCTGTCGGTTCTTACCGGCACCTCGCTGGTGACGCGAATGCGCGCGATCACGCGGTTGGTGTTTTCCGCATCGATACGCAAATCCTGCACTTCGCCGACCTTGATGCCGTTGAAGCGCACCTCGCCGCCTTCGGCCAGGCCGCGCACGGGATCGGCGAACACCACGTCGTATTCGTTATAACCTCGGCGAAACTCGGAATTGGCCATCCACATGGCGAACAGCATCAGCAGAGCCGCGCCCAGCAGGGTCGCCGCGCCGATCATCACATAATTTGCCTTGGTTTCCATACTTACCCTCCCGCTCTTGCGCGGCCGGCCGCGCGCCCGCGCGGTCCGGAGAAATATTCACTTCACCCAGCCCTCGGCGCCGGCCGCGATCTCCGCGATCGTTCCGATGGCCGCGACTTTGCCGCCGTACAGCACCGCCACGCGGTCACAGATCGCATGCAGCGTGTCGAGATCGTGCGTCACCAGAAACACGCGTAAGCCCCAGCGAATGCGCCAATTCCTGGGTCATGCGGTCGAAGTTTTCCGCCGCGATCGGATCGAGGCCGGCTGTCGGTTCATCGAGGAACAGCAATTCCGGATCGAGCGCCAGCGCCCGCGCCACGGCCGCGCGCTTGCGCATGCCGCCGGAAATTTGCGCCGGCTTCTTGTGGTGCGCATCCGGCCCCAGCCCCGCCATCGACAGTTTCAGCGCTGCGATTTCGGCGCGCAGCGTCGGCCGACAGGCGCGTGTGCTCGCGCAGCGGCGCTTCGACGTTTTCCAGCACGGTGAGATTGGAAAACAGCGCGCCATCCTGGAACATCACGCCGAGGCGCGGGCTCGTGCCGGCCGCTTCGAGAAACGGGAACGACACATCTCGCCGCGTTCGGCGCATCGAGACCGACAATCTCGCGCAGCAGCACGGATTTGCCGCAACCCGACGGACCGACGACGCCGAGGATCTCGCCGCGACGCACGTCAAGGTCGAGCCCGGCGTGGACGACCTGCTCGCCGAAGCGCGTCTCCAGCCCGCGCACGCGAATGGCGATCTCGGCGCTCACCAATCCATCTCCAGGAACCAGAGCGCGAAAATCGCGTCGAGCAGGATCACCATGAAGATCGATTGCACCACGGAGGAAGTGACCCGCCGTCCCAAGCGAGGCGACATCGCCGCCGACCGACAGCCCCTGCTTGCAGCCGATCACCGCCAGCGCCAGCGCAAACACCGGCGCCTTCGACATGCCAACCCAGAAATGTTGCGCCGGCACCGCGTCGGCGATGCGGGTGAAGAACAATGGTGGGACTAACGCCAAGCTCGGCCCACGCCACCAGAAGCCCGCCGAACAAGCCCGCGATCATCGCCGCGAAGGTCAGAAGCGGCGTCATAACCAGCATGGCGATCACCCGCGGCGCCACCAGCGCTTCCATCGGGTCGATGCCGATGACGCGCATGGCGTCGATTTCCTGGCGCATCTTCATGGCCCCGATTTCGGCGGTGAAGGCGCTGTTGGTGCGCCCGGCCAGCAGCACCGCGGTGATCACCACGCCGAACTCGCGCAGCATCGAGAACGCCACCAGTTCGACGGTGAACACCGAAGCGCCGAAATCGCCGAGGATGCGCGCGCCGAGATAGGCCACCACCAGGCCGATGAAGAACGACAGCAAGGAGACGATCGGCAGCGCGTTGAAGCCGGCCACCTCCATCACATGCACGACCGACACCCAGCGAATGCGACGCGGCCGCACCGCGAGGCGAGCCAGTACGCCCAAAGTCTGCCCCGTGAAGGAAACAGTCTGGATAATCTCCTCGCCGATCGCGGCCATGGCGCGGCCCGTGCGCTCCAGCAAGCCCAGCACGCCGCGCGGTCCGAGCGGGAACAGGCGCTGGCGCTGCCGCCGCTTTGCGCGCCGCCGCCAGCAAGCGCTTCTGCGTTGGCGTGCTCGCCGCGCACTGTGATGGACGCGCGCCGAGCCGGCTTTCGCCGAACGTGCGATCGATCAGATATGCGCCGGCCACATCCAGGCGCCCAAGCTGGCCGACATCGAGCGCGACCCCGGGCCCAAGCCGCCCCGCCAGCGCGCGCAATCGGTCCTCCAGCGCCGCGATGGTGTCGACCGTCCAGTCGCCGCGCAGCGCCAGCACGGGCGCGCTGGTTTCATCGGCGTTAAGGATCGAAAGCGGCCTCCGCGGCCATAATCCGAGTCCCCACGGGCGTTCTGCCCTTCGACTATAACCCCTAACAGAAAAGATAAGGCAAAGAAGCCACTGGCGCTTTCGAGGCGATGTTTAAGAAAGTCTTGATCGCGGGCGGCGCGGCGCGGCCGGCAATAAGAACAGCGCCAGCGCCCCGCCGGCGCACGCGAGCCCCGCCATCGCCCAATAACCGCGCGCCCCGAACGCATCGTAAAGCATGCCCGAAAACACCGTGCTGGCGCCCCATGAGCAGGCCCGCCGACATCGCCGCATAGAGCGTCTGCGCCATCGCCGCCGATGCTTCCGGGGTCTCGCGAAACAACAGCCGCATGGCCCCGACATGGGTGGCGGCGAACGAGAGCCATGTGCAGCGCCTGCAGCAGCCATAGGGCGATCCCGGTCGGCGCAAACCCCATCAAGGTCCAGCGCAACGCGCCGCCGACCGCCGCCGGCCAGGATCATCGCTTCCGGCGAGACCCGGCGCTCAATCGGCGCCAGGCGCCAGCAGGAACACAACTTCGACGGCGACCGCCAAAGCCCCAGAGCGCGCCCACACTGGCTTCGGAAATGCCCTGGCCGCGCCAGACCAAGGTCGAGAACCCGTAGTAGAACGCGTGCGCGCTTTGGATCAGGCCGCAAGCGACGATCAGCACCAGAAATCGTCGGTTCCCAAGCAAAGCGCCAAGCGCGGAAAAGCGCGCGCCGCCTTTTGCGGGCTTGACAGGCGATGACGGCGGATCGGGCGGCAGCGCGAACCAAGCAGAGGCGGCGGTGAGCGTTAGAACAGAGAGCACCCAAACCACCACCGCGCCCAAACCAAAGCGCGCGATCAAGGCGCCGCCGGCGACGTTGGCGATGATGAAGGCGACCGACCCTAGGCCGCGCGCGACGCCGTAGGAAATCTTTCCCTGTGCGGTGGCGCGCAGCGCGGCGGCCTCCACCAAGCGGCGCGATCGCCTGCGTCAGCGACAGCGCAATGAAACCGAGCGCCAGCAGCGACCAGAAATCATGCGCGATTAAAAAAAACGCGGCATAGGCGGCGACCGAAGCGGTCGCGGCGACGCGCAGCGGCCAGCGCCGGTCGGCGACGCCGTCAGCCCAGAATGCGATCGCCGGCCCGGTGAGCACGCGCGCGGCTTGCGCCAGCGACAGCACCGCGCCGATCTCGGCGCCGTCCAAACCGCGCTCCTGTTCGAGCCAACGCGGCAAGAACACCATGATCACGCCAGCCGCGCCGAACATGCACGACATCATCAAGGTCACGCGCGCGGCGCGCGAGGTCAGCAGGCTTGGCGCAGCTTCAGCGGTCACGGGAAAATCCTGGAACATACATCAATCTTATTGAAGCCACCTCACCACGCATCCCCGGGACGCTGCGTCAGCGGCAGGCCCGAGGCCCAGAAACACCAGCGACTTGTGTTTATCGACCGGACTTCGCTTCGCGCCATCCGGGAATGGGTGGCGGGAAATGGGCGGCATGCAGCATTACCTGCTCTTGCCCGCGTCCGCTCGCGGCTTTATCCAGGGCGCATGGATTCCGCTTACCAGCAGCCGCGCCGCGAACTCTATCCCATGATCGAGGCCGCGCGCAGCGACATGCTCAAGGTGTCGCAACTGCACACCATTTATGTCGAGCAGAGCGGCGCGCTGGATGGTCGCCCGGCGCTGGCGCTGCACGGCGGTCCGGGCGGGGGCGTCTCGCCGGAGATGCGCCGCTTCTTCGATCCCGCACGCACCCGCATCGTGATGATGGATCAGCGCGGCTGCGGCCGCTCGACGCCGCACGCGGAAACGCGCGAAAACACCACCTGGGATCTGGTCGCCGATATCGAGCGCGTGCGCGAAAAGCTGGGGATCGACAAATGGCTGGTGTTCGGCGGCTCCTGGGGTTCGACGCTGGCGCTGGCCTATGCGGCAAAGCATCCCGAGCGCGTCAGCGGGCTGGTTCTGCGCGGCATTTTTCTGCTGACCAAGGCCGAGATCGATTGGTTCTATCAGAACGGCGCCAGCAACATCTATCCCGACGCGTTCGCGCGCTATGTTTCGGTGATCCCGCCGGAGGAACGCGGCGATCTGGTGGCGGCGTTTCACAAGCGCCTTACTCGGGCCAAGTCGCGAAGTGCGCATGCAAGCGGCGCGGGCCTGGGCGCGCTGGGAGGGCGAGACGATCTCAATCGCCGGCGCCTCGGCCCTGCCCGCGCGCTTCAACGAGGATCGCTTCGTCGAAGCCTTCGCCCGCATCGAGAACCATTATTTCGTGAACGGCGGTTTTTTCGAGCGCGATGGCTGGCTGCTCGATCAAGTTCCGCGCCTGCGCCACATCCCCTGCCGCATCGCCCATGGCCGCTACGACATGTGCACGCCGCTCGCTTCTGCCTGGGCGCTGAAGCAGCCTGGCCGGAAGCCGAACTCGACATCATCCCCGACGCCGGCCATTCAAGCACCGAACCGGGCATGGTCGACGCGTTGGTGCGCGCGACGGATGCCATGCTGTGACCCTCTTCGCCCCGCGCAGAGAGCTATGAGATGAATTCTGTATTCCCGATCAACGCGCCTCCATTGTTGCAAATTGCGTTCTGGGGCTCGGCTGCCGGATTACTATTTTCCGTGTACGTTGGCTTTTATTATGCATCTGCACAACGAAGGTTCAAAATTCGGAATTACTTCAGGCCGCAATTGGTTTTCGCCGTTGGCAGCGCCCTTTGCTGCTTGGCAGTCGCGATTGGCGCCTATCGGTCTGCGGTTGGACTGACCTGGATGGCGCCAATCAACTCCAGCATGGCTGTTGCAGGTGCCGTGATACAGATCATCAGCGCCCTAAAATCCAGTCGACGGAAACGCCAGCAGTCCAAGCAACACCACAAAAAGGTCGTGAAAGATTTGAGCCAGAAAGGTCCGCGCGGCTGAGGGACAAACGGAGCATATAATATCGCCCTCCCAGCCCCTCCGCGCTGGATTCCACCGCCTTGCGAATTTCCTGGAACACGTCGGAGCAGATCGCGCTGCGCTAGTGCGTGACAAGCGTCACCACAATAAGCCGTGGCTGCCGTGCTGATCGCGGTGCAAATCCACCGATAGCACGATAGCGAAGCCGACCATCAACGTCGCCATCGCCGTGCCGCCGAAGGAGATCATCGGCAACGGAATGCCGACCACCGGCACCAGCCCGATCACCATCGCCGTGTTGATGAACACATAGCTGGCCAGGGTCGCGGCGACGCCGCCGGCCGCGAGCTTGCCGAACAACGACCGCGCGCGCAGCGCCACCTGCATCGCCAGCGCCATCAAAGCGGTGAACAGGAACAAAACCGCCGCGCCGCCAATCAGGCCGAACTCTTCGCAGATCATGGTAAAAATGAAATCGGTGTGTTTCTCGGGCAGAAAGTCGAGCTGCGATTGGGTGCCCTGCATCCAGCCGCGCCCAAACATACCAGACGAGCCGATGGCGATCTTCGATTGCAGCACGTGATAGCCCGCTCCTAAAGGATCGTCGGTGATGCCCAGGAAAACATTGACGCGGTCGCGCTGATAGCCGTGCAGCAAACTTGTGTAGGCGAAGAACGCCCCGCCAATCGCCACCACCGCGCCGGCGGCGATAATGCGCCAAAGCAGACCGCCAAGAAACATGATCACCAGGCCAGCGAACAATAGCAGCAGCGCGGTGCCGAGGTCCGGCTGGCGCATCACCAGCGCCACCGGCACGGCGATCATCAGAAACGGCGGGATCACCCACAAGACCGTGCCGGAGCGGCGCGGGTCGAGCAGGTGATAATAGCGCGCTAAAGCCAGCAAAATGCCGATTTTCATGAACTCAGACGGTTGCAGCGATAGCGTGCCCAGCGACAGCCAGCGCGTCGCCCCCATGCGCGTGTCGCCAACCAATTCCACCGCGATCAGCAGCAACAGCGCGCCCGCATAAAGCGGATAGGCGATCGCCAGCCAAAAGCGCGTGTCGAGCAGCAGAGCTGACGCCATCACCAGAGCGAGCAGCACGGCAAAGCGCATGCCGTGGGTCAGCGGCATGTCGGTCCAGGCCCCCGAGGAAACGGAAAAATGCATCAGCACGCCGACGCAAGCGAGCGCGCACAGCAGCGTTATGATTCCCCAGTTCAGCCGCGAAATGCGCTGCATGAAATTGCGCGGATTGGCGGCGGCGGCGAGGCTCATGCGTTTCTCCCCGCCTCAAGGCTGGCGATCCGCGCCGGCGTGCGGTTGGAAGGATCGCGGAGCAGCGTGGCGCGCATGATCTCCTTGGCGATGGGGCCGGCGACCGCCGAGCCGCCGCCGCCGTGCTCGACCACCACGGCGCAGGCGTAACGCGGCGCGTGCCACGGGCCGAAACAGCAAAACAACGCGTTGTCGCGCAAGCGCCAGTCCAGCGATGCGTTCGAGCGCACGCCGCCGACACGCTCGGCGGCGCTGATGACGCGCACTTGGGCGGTTCCGGTTTTGCCGGCGATTTGCACGGGTTGCCAGCCAAGCGTGCCCGGCCCCACCGGCGTCGCCGCATCGGTGGTCGGGTGACGCGCCAATTGCAGATCGCCGGCGCGCAGGGCGGTGCCCATGGGTTCGTTGCAAACGCCGAACATGCCGTCGCGCACGCGCGCTAGGAAATCCGCTTCGATGCCTTCGATCGGCGGCGGCGGCGGCGGCGGATCGGCCACGCCCGGCGCCTCGCGCACCAGCCGCGGCGTCACCGCGCGGCCATTATTGCCGAGGCGCGCGGCCATCACCGCGAGTTGCAACGGCGTCACCAGCATCGCCCCCTGACCGATGCCGTAATTCAGAGTCAGCCCCCCCGTCCAACCCTCGCGGCGATTTTCGCGCCACCACACTGGATCGGGCACCAAGCCGTTCAAAGTGTTGGGCACGCTGACGTCGAATTGCTCGCCGCAGCCGAATTTGCGCGCCACTTCGGCGATACGTTCGGGGCCGGCCCGCAAGGCCGCTTGATAAAAATACACATCGCACGATCCCTTGATGGCGTTGTGCAAATTGACGCGGCCATGGCCTTCGCGCCGCCAGCAATGGAAATTGCGCCCGCCATAGGGAAAATAACCGGGACACGAAACCGCCCAATCGTCGGCAACTCCCGCTTGTTTGGCGGCGATGCCGACAATCATCTTGAAGGTCGAGCCAGGCGCATACTCGCCGGTGACGGCCTTATGGAACAACGGCTTCTTCTCATCGGCCATCAGCCCGGCATAGGCGTCGCGGCCGATGCCGTTGACGAACAGGTTCGGATCGAAACCAGGGGCCGACGCCATCACCAGCAGGTCGCCGCTATAGATATCCATCACCAATGCCGCGCCCGATTGGTCGCCGAAATTTTGCATGGCGATACGCTGCAAATCGTGATCGATGGTCAGCACAATTCCGGCGCCGCGCACCGGCTCGCGCCGTTCTTTTTCATCCTCGCCCATTTCCACGCCGCGGGCGTTGACCACGACCTTACGCCAGCCGGCGTCGCCGTGCATGGATTCCTCAAGCCGCGATTCGAGCCCCGCCTTGCCGACGCGGACATTGGGATTGCGCAAATAAAGCGCGCGGCTTTGGCCTTCGACGCCGCCTTCGAGCGCGCGATCGATGTCGCGCTGGGTCGGTTTTTGCACATAGCCGATCGGGTGGGCGTAGACTTGGTCGAACGGATAGGCGCGCACGTCGGCGCTGTCGGCGACAATGCCGCGCAATTCCGGCAGCCGCACATTGATGGCGTTGAATTGCTCCCAACTGAGCCCTTCGCGGATCGGTTGGGGCTCATAGCGCGAACCGCCGCGCACGCGGATCAACGCCCGCCGCGCCCAATTGGCGTCGAGCCCGAGAATCTCGGCGACGCGGGCGATGGAGGCTTCGATGTCGTCGAAATCGTTCTGCACCACTGAAACCCGGTAGTCGCGGCTGGTCTGCGCCAACACGGTGCCGAAGCGGTCGTAGATGATGCCGCGCGGCGGCGCGATAATGCGCGTGTCGAAGCGGTTCTCGTCGGCGGCGGCGGTGTATTCGCGGCTGAACAGGTTGGTCGCCTGCAATTGCGTCATGCGAAACAGGATCGCACCCATGACGCCGACGCCGACGAACGACATCAAGGCGGCGCGGCGATTGAAAATAAGATTCGCGTCGCGCTTAGCCAGGGTCGATCCGACCTTCTTGCCGCGTTTCATTTGCGGGCTCCCAATTGCACCTTCATCGAGGGCGCTGACCCCATATAAAGCGGGCGCGCCAACGGGAACAGAATGGCGGTAATCAGAGCGCTTTCAGCGTAAGGCACCACGGCGATCGGCACGAACACGCGCGCGATCAGCGCCACCAGCCCGATCGAAGCCAGCGTGGTGGCGATAAACCCTCCCCACAGCGACACCAGGTTTGGCGACGACATCAACACCGCGGCGAAGCGGCCGACGAGATAAACCGCCAGATACAGAAACGTGAACAAGCCGTAGGGCCCGTACGCCAATTGGTCGTGCAGCAAACCCAGTAGGATCAGCGCCAATGGCGCGCTCCAGCCCTTGTCCTCGCTGGCCCAGCCATAGGCGGCCCAGAGCACCGCCATCGGCATTGGCGGCTGCGCGAAAAACGGTCCCAGCGGCAAGGCTGGCGCTATCACGCTCGCCAAGGCCAGCGCAAATCCCGCCACCCGCAGCGCGCGCGGGTTCATTGCGGGGGCCCAGTTGGGGTTGGCGTCGTCGCGGGCGCGGGCTCAGCGCTCTGTGGCGGCGCCGTGCGGCGCGGCGGCGCGCTTGGGGCCAGCGGCGGCGGCGCCATCGGCGCGCGCGAAATCACCGCGGCGGAAGACGACGCAGTCGGCGGAAGCGTTTGCGCGGCGGACTGCGTCTGCTCCGGCGCCTCAACCCCGACGAACGGTATGAGCCGGACAAAGTCGATCGGCCGTTGCGCGGCCGAAAGCGCGACACGCCATTGCCCATCGCGGCTGTGACGGGCGACGCCAACGGGAATGCCGCGCGGAAACAGCCCGCCATCGCCCGACGTAAGCACGCGTTCGCCTTCGCGCAAATTTTGCGCGCCGACGACGAAATCGAGCCTGGGGGCTTGCATCTGGAACGGCCCGGTCAGCAATTCGGGCGGCCGCGTCGCCTGCCCGGCCAGCACGGCGCGCACGCGCGAGCTTTCACCCAGCACCGGGATGCGCGAATTGTAATCGTCCAGCATCAGCACGCGCGAGGACCTGCGCCCCACCGACACCACCCGGCCAATCAAGCCGTTTTCGTTGACCGCGACGAAGCCCAATTGCACGCCATGATCGGCGCCCGCATTGGCGACCAAAGTCCGCGTGAACGGCCCGCCGGAATCGAGCACCAATTGCGCGGCGATTGACTTGTCGGCATTGCCGCCTTCGCCGAACGCCTCGGCCGGCATGCGCAATAAGGCTTCATAGCGGGCGTTGCGTTCAGCCAGGCGAGCGGCAAGTTCGCGCCAGGCTTCCAGTTCGCGTTTTTCCGCTTCCAGAGCCTCGACGCGACCGGCGGCGTCCCACATGGCGCCGAGCCGTTGGAAGAAACCCTCGCCAGCGCGCGCGGGGCCGGTAGCGACACGGCCGGCGATTGCGGCGGAATCATCGCCCGCTTGCATCGCCGCCTCGCCCGCGCCTGGCGAGCGTCCGGCCTGCACGCCAATAAACACAAGCGCAACCACCGCGCCCGCCAGCGCCAGCAGCACGCCCGGCGTGACCCCGCGGCCCGCGCCCGTACGCCGCACAGCGCTCCTGCGTTTGGCCAACTCAGAACCTCTCTTAAGTGTTGGCGGAACTTAGACTTCTTCGCTCAGCAGCCGGCGAGCTTCCGACGAATTGATGGTGTCCAGGGCGATGCCGCACCCCTTGACCACACAGCGCAATGGATCGTCGGCCACCGATACGCGAATGGATATGCGTTCCTGCAAAACTGTGTCGAGATTGCGGAGAAGCGCGCCGCCGCCGGTGAGCATGAGGCCGTGATCGTAAATGTCGGCCGCCAGTTCCGGCGGCATTTGCTCAAAGGCTTGACGCACCGCATCGACAATCCGCGTCACTGGTTCGGCCAAGGCTTCCGCGACCATGGCTTCGTTGACGATGATCTCCTTGGGCACGCCGGAAAGGTTGTCGCGGCCCTTGATCGGCATCGACATGCCAGACCCAGAATCGGGCGCCTTGGCGGTGCCGATTTCCTTCTTGATCCGCTCGGCGGTGGAATCGCCGATCATCAAATTCTCGTGTCGGCGCAAATATTGGATCAGCGCCTCGTCCATCTTGTCGCCGGCTTCGCGCAAGCTGCGCGACCACACCAGACCGCCCAGCGACAGCACCGCGATCTCGGTGGTGCCGCCGCCTATATCGACCACCATGCAGCCCGATGGATCGTCAATCTGAAGTCCCGCGCCAAGCGCCGCCGCCACCGGCTCCTCGATCAATTTCACTCGCCGCGCGCCCGAGGCCTGGGCGCTTTCCAGAATGGTGCGCCGCTCGACCGGGGTCGCGCCAGTCGGCACGCAAATCACGATTTGCGGCGAGATCAGCGCCGGGCGCGGCAACACCTTGCGGATGAATTGCTTGATCATCTCCTCGGCGACATCGAAATCGGCGATCACGCCGTCGCGTAGCGGCCGGATCACTTCCATGTTGCGGTGGGTTTTGCCGAGCATAGTCTTGGCTTCGGCGCCGACGGCGTAGACGACCTTGCGCCCGCCTTCATTGACATAGGCCACAACCGAGGGCTCATCGAGCACGATGCCGCGTCCCTTGACGTGAATAAGAGTATTGGCGGTCCCCAGATCGATCGCCAAATCCGGCGCAACCAGACCGAACAAATTGCCGAGCATGCCTAGAAAAACCTCGCCGAGAGCCTTGCCGCCTGAAAGCCAGCCGAATCAATTTCGTCTGGAATAACGCGGCAAGCTTAACAATTCCAAGTCCGCGCCGCGCGCCAGCATGGCCGCCAGCCTGGACTTGCCGTGATGCACGGGCGGAGGCAAGGGGCGGGATGCAGCGACTGGGAGCGCGCGAATCGCCGCGCCCCAACCAACCCAACACCGAAAAACCGCTTCCATGCGCCGCTGACGGCTTGCCGGAACCGGCGCGGCGCCCGACTATTGGGCGGTCACAAAGCGGTGTGGGCGGGGAATCACTTGATCTCCAAGGGTATTAATTTCGTGGTGGCGGCGCTGGCGCTTGCGCTGGCTGGCTCGGCTGCGGCGCAAACCAGCGTCGATGAGGCTGAGCGCGGCATCGTGCGCGTGGTCGTTATCTGGAAATCACCCGAGGGGCGATCGCTTTACGGGTCGGGCTCGGGCTTCGTGGTGGCGCCTAATCTGGTGGTCACCGCCGCCCATGTCGTTGCGCCGGCGCGCCAGCATGCGGAATATGGAATCGCCATCGTCCCGCCCAGCGGCGACGGCCTGCTGACCGCCAGGATCATTCGCTACTCGCCGCTCAGCGAACTGGCGCTGCTTGAGTTCCGCGGCGGCCCACAAGATCAGCCGCCGCTGACCATTTCCACCATCGAGCCCCGCGCCGGCGACGGCGTGGTGGCGCTTGGCTATCCGGATGTGGATTATCAGGGCGCGACCGGCGCGGACCTGCTGCGCCCGACGCCCGCCTCGCGCACGTCGGGGCAGATTTCCTCGCTGCGCGACCGCGCCCCCACCGGCGATCAAATTCCCACCATCAACCACCAGGCGGTGATTTCCTCGGGCTCTTCCGGCGGGCCGCTCTTGGACGAATGCGGGCGCGTGGTCGGGATAAATTCCTGGCACGTGAGCGGCGCCGACACGCGCGAAACCCGCGGCGTCTCGACCCGCGCGGCGCAGCTGCTGCAATTCCTCGACGAAGCCGGCGTCAGCCCCAATTTGAGCGACGAGCGTTGCCTTTCCTTCGCCGAGCGCATCCAGGCCGAGCGCACCGAAACCATTGACGCGCTGCAAACCCAAAATCAGGCGCTCGCGGAAAAGCTCGACACCGCCGATCGGTTGACAAAAATCGCGGTGGTCATCCTGGTTGGCGGCACCTTGGCCTTGTTCGTGGCGGTGTGCGTGCTGGGAGCTGTGCTGCTGGCGCAGCGGCGCGGCGCGGCGCCCGGCGCACCGCACAACGCCGACCCGCACCCAGCCGCTGACGCCGCGGCCCGCAGGCGCCGCCTCGGCTTTCTGGCGGTGGCCGGCGGCGCCGCAATCGCCGCTATCTTGATTACGGTGGGAACTTATTGGTTGATGCGCGCGGCGCCGCAAGAAAATCAACCGGCCGAAACAGCCAGTTTCAGCGGGCCGATGGCGTGCACGCTCGACCGCAGCGTCAGCATCGGCGCCGAGGGCGTGTCCGACATGAGCTTTACCGCATCCGGGCACTTGTGCGTCAATGAACGCACGCTCTACGCCCGCGCCGAGGACGGGCGCCATTATCAGCGCGCCATCGTTCTAGGCGAAGCCCGCGCGCTCGACATTCTCACCATCGACCCGCAAACTGGCGAGTTCCAGCGCCAGCGCTACCCGCTCAACGCCGAAGCCTTCGCCGCGGCCAATCTGGCGGTCGCCGAATCCGGGGCCGGGCGCGGCTGCAGCGGCGAGGGCGCAAACGAAGCGGTAGCGCGGCGCAACCAAACCTTGCTGCGGTTCGCGCGCGGCGCGCCAACGCAAAAACTGATCTGGCGCTGCCAAGCGCGCAACTAAACGCTGGAGGGGTTCATGGCCGCCGAGACATTCTTGCTGAACGCCGGCGATGTGCTGGAAGTGCAACTGACCTCGGAAACCGTGGTGATCGAAACCCCGCTGGGGCGACGCCCGGTCGCCGAGCCCGGGCACATCCAAAACCGCGTGCGCCTGTTTGTGCGCGAGAGCGACGGCCGCGAACAGAAATACGATTTCGACGACACCGAACTCGGCGTGCGCGAAACCCAGCGCGTGGCGGTAGTCCGCGGCCGGGTGAAGAACAATCCCGAACCGCTGAACCTCATCCTGTTCAATCTCTCCAGCGGGGAGAAGGATTGCTTCGAAAGTGGGCTTGCCGCCTATTTACGGCGCAAAACCTGGTTTGGCCCGCCCTGGAAGGCCGCCGGCTTTGCGCTCGGCGTGGTGTTGATTTTCTGGCTGGTGAGCAATTTCAGCACCCGCGGCGGCCATGGCGGCTCGATGTCGATTTTTCTCGCGCTGATGTTTGGCTTTCTCACCTATCCGGTGTTCTGGTGGCTGTGCAGCCTGTGGGACCGCTTCACCGAAGGCGCGCGCTACAAAGCCGCCCGCGAGCGCTTTATCGACGACATGAGCGCCCGCGCCCGCGCCTACGCGCCAAGCGCAGCTCCACCCATCCCCGGATGAATGCGAAGCATTCATTCCGGGGCCCATAAACACAGCCGGCAGAGCGTATGGGCCCCGGACTTCGCGTTCCGCGAATCCGGGGATGGGTGGCGAGGCGTGTCACGCAAGAGTGATTCCGGGTATTAGAGCGACATGCAGCTCAAGCCCGCCGACGCCTTATCGCGACACTGGACCGACGCACTGCCGCGCGCCTGGAAGCCGTTCGCGCAACTCTCACGGTTGGATCGGCCGATCGGCTGGCAATTATTGCTGCTGCCATGCTGGATGGGGCTGGCCGTCGTGCGCACGCAGGACGGTTTTTTCTGGGATGACGCGCGCTATGCCGCGGCGTTTCTGCTCGGCGCCATCGCCATGCGCGGCGCGGGGTGCACCTATAACGACATTCTCGACGCCGACATCGACGCCAAGGTCGAGCGCACACGCTTGCGGCCATTGCCTTCCGGCGCGGTGACGTTGAGGGCTGCGTGGTTGTGGCTGTTTGCGCAATGCCTGTTGGGCTTGGCGGCGCTGCTGGCGTTTCCAATGCTGGCGCAAATCATTGCGCTCTGCGCGCTGCCGCTGGTTGGGCTCTACCCGCTGATGAAGCGTGTCACTTGGTGGCCGCAGGCTTGGCTTGGCCTGGTGTTTTCCTGGGGCGCGTTGGTCGGCGCGGCGGCGGTGGCCTATCCGGCATCGATACCGCCGGAAGCGCTCGCGCTTTACGCCGGCTGCATCGCCTGGACCATCGGCTACGATACGATTTACGCGCTGCAGGACCGCGAGGACGATGCGCTGGTCGGCGTACGCTCCACCGCCCGGCTTTTTGCTGGCAAGTGGCGCAGGTGGACCAGTTTGTTTTACATTTTGGCGCTGTTCTTGTGGGCCAGCGCCGCCGCCTTGGCCGGTGCGCCGCCGATCAGCTTTGTCGCCTTGAGCGCAATCGGGGCCGGGCTGATCTGGCCAATGCTGCAACGCGTGGATGCTACGAAGCCCGAAACCGCGCTCGCCGCGTTCAAGCACAACGCGCTGATCGGCGCTTACGTCCTGCTGGCGTTTACACTGGAACCCGTCTGGCGCACGCTGCGGCCCTGGCTGGAGGCCGGTTGAAGACGATTGGTGTTCAATCCGATCTGACCTATCAAGACTGCCATGAACGCCGCCGAACTTCACCTGAGTAAAATCTGCAAACGCTTCGCCAAAGTGTTGCCGGCGCACGCGCCGTTTCCGACCAAGTTCGAAAAATCCAAGGATCCGTATCGCGCGCTGGTGCGCTCAATCGTGTACCAGCAGCTTTCCGGCAAGGCCGCCGCCACCATCCATGGCCGCGTGCTGGCGCTGTTTCCGGACCAGGACCACCCCGAGCCGGAAGATCTGCTGGCCGTTAGCGAGGAAAAACTCCGCGGCGCCGGGCTTTCGCGGCAGAAAACGGCGGCGCTCAAGGACGTCGCGCAAAAACGCATCGAGGGCATCATCCCGCCAGCGCGCGCGCTTGCACGGTTGCCGGATGATGAAATCATCGCCCGTCTCACCGCCGCGCGCGGGGTTGGGCGCTGGACGGTGGAAATGTATTTGATCTTCACGCTCGGCCGGCCGGATGTTTTGCCGATCGACGATCTCGGCGTGCGCAAGGGCGCGGAAAAGCTCTACCGCCGCGAATTCACGCCAAAAACGCTGGGCGCTTACGGCGAACGCTGGGCCCCCTGGCGCTCGGCGGCGGCATGGCATTTGTGGCGCGTGACCGACACGCAGACCCCGGAAGCGTCGAAGATTTAGGCGCCGCTACTCGATCCCACAGACGTACATCTTCTCTTGCGCATCGGCGACGCGGCTGGCGGCGTCTTCGCACACCGCGTTCCAGAGCGGCATCACTTCCTCGCCTAACGCATCGGCGCGCGTGCTCAGATCCTGCAAACTCGGCGCGGCGCTGGCTGGCTCCGAAATCCACACCGGCTCAAATGCCGGCGCGCAGGATATCTCCGCGAACAATCCGCGCGCACACAAACTCGAGCGTTCAAGGTTGAGTTTCCACACAGTTTCCCGCAGCGCGCGGGCAAGCTCGCGCGGGTCGCTGACCTCGCCCTCGGGAGCGCCTGGGCGGCCCGTGGAGTGCTCGCGCACGTGCCCCAACATGACGCCAAAGCGGCCGATGGAGATGTGGAGGTCAAAGGCGTTGACCGCTTCTCCGGCAGAACTGGGCGGCGGCGCCTTTTCCGCACCCTGCCCGCACGCAGCCAAAACCAGCGGCATAATCATACCCGCCGCCATCGCTCGCACTTGTTTCATTGGCGCAACCCTCCAGCCGGAAGTATAGCGCCAATGGCGGGCCGACGGATTTGATTTTTGTTAAGCTTTAGCGGTCGGCGATGGGGGCGAGGGCGTTATAACCGCCGTCAAATTCGAAATTGTCGATGGAGCGAACATGCCGGGCAAGCGTCCTCGCGGCGATCGCCAGGCCCAAACCTGCGATCACCGCGAATACCGCCCAAACAACGCTCCAACCATCAGCGTCCATCGAAATCACCAACCCCAATGCCTTCGAGGCATCTTGTTAGGCGTGACCATAAGGCACGCGAATGAACACGCGGTTTCCGAAACGAAAACAAAAGATTGAAGCGGCGCGGCGGGCGCGGCTAAGTGGCCCACGAAGCACCCAGAAGGATTGAACCCATGTTGCGACTTGAGATGGCGGCGCTCTATGCGGGGGTGAATATCCTCTTGCTGCTGGTCTTGGCCTATCTAGTGGTCGCCGGCCGGCAGAAGCACAAAATCACGCTTGGCGATGGCGGCAACCAGGACTTCCTCCGCGCTCAGCGCGCCCATGGCAACGCCGCCGAATATATCCCGGCCGGGCTTGTCGGCATTGTTGTGCTGGCTTTGTTCGAAAGCTCCCCATTGTGGCTTTTGCACGCCAGTGGAATTTCTTTGACGCTGGGGCGAATTATCCACGGCTTCGGCCTGCACACCGGGGCGCTCAACCTGGCGCGCCGACTTGGCGTGGCTTTGACCTGGCTCGCCTACGCGCTGATCGGCGGCGGCCTGATCTGGGCCGGGCTCGGCGGGCAAATATAGCCGAACGTCCGGACCTCATCCCCCAATTGCTCCAGCCGGCGACTGCCCCCATGTTGCGGCCATGGCTTTCGATGCTGATTCCCATGCCGCCTTGGCGGCTTTGATCGATTATTCCAAGAGGGCCGGCGCCGATGCCTCGGAGGCATCCTATGCCTCGCGCGAAAGCGTTTCGGCCGAGGTGCGGCTGGGCGAACTTGAGGGCATGGAGCGCGAGGAAGGCCGCTCAGTAGCCTTGCGAGCCTTTATCGGCAAGCGCCAGGCGGCGGCCTCCTCGACCGACCTTTCCGCGAAGGGACTGAAGGCGCTGGCCGAGCGCACCGTCTCGATGGCCCGCGCCAGCCCGGAAGACCCCTATTGCGGCCTGCTTGACCAGAGATACCGCGCCCGCGAACGCGCGCCCGAACTGGAACAAGCCGACACCGCCCGCCCCTCGCCCGAGCATCTGCTCGAACTGGCGCGGACCTGCGAGGCGGCATCGCTGGCCGTTGCAGGCGTCACTAATTCCGGCGGCGGCGGCGCGTCGAGCGAAGTTTCCACGTTTGTGTACGCCACCTCCGACGGCTTTGAGGGCGCGGAAAGCTCAACCTCATACTCGCTCGGCACTCAGCCCCTGGCGGAAAAAGACGGCGACATGGAGCGCGATTACGAATGGCGCACCAAGCGCTATTTCGGCGACTTGCCCGCCCCGGAGACGATTGGCGTCATCGCTGGCGAACGCACCGCGCGGCGCCTGGGCGCGCGCAAACTGGAAAGCCAGAAGGCAAGCGTGATTTTCGAGAACCGGCTCGCCGGACGCATTCTCTCGCCGTTCTTCTCCGGCATTTCCGGCGCGGCGGTTGCGCGCGGGGTTTCGTTCCTGAAAGACAAACTCGGCCAACGGGTGTTCGCGGAAGGCTTCCGCATCCATGAGGACCCGTTTGTGAAACGCGGCCTCGGCAGCCGCGCCTTCGATGGCGAGGGCGGGGCGGTGAGGCCCATGACCTTGGTCGAAGACGGCGTGGCGATGACATGGCTGCTCAATTCCTCCGCCGCGCGCCAGCTTGGGCTGGAGCCGAACGGCCACGCCTCGTCCGGCCATGGCGGACCGCCGGGGATCGGTTCGGCAAATTGTTTCGTCAAACCCGGCGCGGACGATCTGCCGACGCTGATGCGCGGCGTCGGCAAGGGTCTTTTTGTCACCGACATGTTCTCGCCCTCGCTCAACATGAACAACGCCGATTGGTCGGTTGGAGTTGCCGGCTATTGGTTCGAGCATGGCGAGATCGCCTTTCCGGTGAGCGAAATCACCGTTGCCGGCAATCTGCTGGATATCTACGCCCGCCTGCGCTGCGGCGCCGATCTTGACGATCGCGGCGCACTGTCGGTCCCCAGCCTGATCGTCGACGATCTCGCCATTGGGGGCACTTAATGGACCGCCAATTGCTTCACCTCGTCATTGGCGGCGAATTGAAAGCGCTAGATCGTCCCGAGTTTGAAAATCTCGCCGCCATCGATTTCGTCGGCGCCTATCCCAATTACCGCGCCGCTTACGATGCCTGGAAAGGCGCCGCGCAGCGCACGGTCGATAACGCCCGCATGCGTTATTTCATCATCCACGCCCACCGCCTGCTCGATCCGGGAAACGATCCTGAAGGCGAATTGTGAGCGATGGCATAAGCAGTGCGGCGCTCTTCGCGCGCCTGTGGCGCGAGTTCGTCGCCCGCTACAAGGGCGAAGTCGCGCTCCTGGCGCCGCCGCTGGCTTTGGTGGCGGCGGCGGGCGTCTCCTACGCCTATATTCTGAAGTACACGACCGACGGCCTCACCACCGGCGACGCGCGCGTGCTGGTGTTGGCCCCGCTCGCCGTGGTCGCCGCCGCTGGCTTGCGCGCGGCGGCGATGTGGGCGCAAGCGGTGCAATCGCAAGAACTTTCGCTGAAAGTGTTGCGCGACCTGCAAGGCGCCATGTTCGGCAGGTTGATGGATGCCGATTTCGCGCGCTCGAGCCGCGAAGCGCCGGGCCAGCTTGTTTCGCGCTTCACCAACGACATCAATGTCGTCAGCGAGGCCCTGGTGCGCGGGGCGCAGGCGATCATTCGCGACACGCTGACATTGGTTGGCGCGATTGCCTCCATGTTGCTGCTCGATTGGATGCTGGCGTGCGTGGCTCTGATTACGTTCGGGTTCGGCTTGCCGGCGCTATCGTCGATCGCCAAGCGAGCCCGCCGCCAGACCGACGCGGCGCAAACGCAATTGGGCGGGCTCTCGGCTCTGCTGACCGAATCCTTCGGCGCCGCTCGCTTTATCAAGGCCTATGGGCTCGAGGCCCAGGAAAACCAGCGGGCGCAGGGCGCTTTTGAGGCGCGCCGCTTGCTCTCGCGCAAGCTCGCCTACAACCGCGCCAGCACCGTTCCGCTGCTGGAAGTGCTTGGCGGCCTAGCACTGGCTGCGGTGCTCGCCATCGCCGCCTGGCGCGTTGGCGCGGGTCTCATGACGCTGGGCGACGTGATCGGCATGATGGGCGCGGTGGCGGTGGGGTCTCCCGCGGCGCGCGCGCTGGGCCAGTTCAACACCTTGCTCAGCGAAGCCAGCGCGGCGCTGGCGCGCATTTTCAGCGTGCTCGACGAGCCGCATATGGTCGCGGATAAACCCGGCGCCAGGCCGATCGCAATCAGTCAAGCCAAGATCAGTTTTGACAATGTGTCGTTTTCCTATGGCGAAGGCGCGGCGCTTGGCGGAATTTCCTTCGACGTCGCGCGCGGCGAGACGGTGGCGCTGGTCGGCCCGTCCGGCGCGGGCAAATCCACCATCTTCAATCTGCTGCCGCGGCTTTACGATGCAAGCGCCGGCGCGGTGCGCATCGACGGCCAGGACGTGCGCGAAGTCACGCTTGCCAGCCTGCGGGCGGCCATGGCGCTGGTGTCGCAGGAAGCGACGTTGTTCAACGACAGCGTGCGCGCCAATATCGCGCTGGGGCGCGGCGGGGCGACGCATGCCGAGATCGAAACCGCCGCCCGCGCCGCCGCCGCGCACGATTTCATTGTCGCGCTGCCGCGAGGCTACGAGACTATTGTGGGCGAGCGCGGATCCTCGCTCTCGGGCGGCGAGCGCCAGCGCGTGGCGCT
This sequence comes from uncultured Alphaproteobacteria bacterium, assembly GCA_963732745.1. Classification (GTDB taxonomy): domain Bacteria; phylum Pseudomonadota; class Alphaproteobacteria; order Caulobacterales; family Aquidulcibacteraceae; genus Vitreimonas. The sequence goes on from CAVTAT010000016.1 coordinate 70,574, forward strand.
CGCGCGCGCGTTCCTGCGCGACGCGCCGATCCTGTTGCTGGACGAAGCCACCAGCGCGCTCGACGCCGAAAGCGAAGCCAAGGTGCAAGCAGCGCTGTACTTGCTCTGCAAGGGCCGCACCACTCTGGTGATCGCCCACCGCCTCGCCACCGTGCGCGACGCCGACCGCATTCTGGTGCTCGAAGCCGGCCGCATCGTCGAAACCGGCGGACACGAAGAACTGATCGCCCAAAACGGCCTCTACGCCCGCCTGTCGCGGCTGCAATTTCAAGAAAGCTGAAAACGCCCTTCCCCCCTTGTGGGGGAAGGTGGATTGCGGCGGCGCAGCCGGCGCAAGACGGATGAGGGGTGGAAGCGCTACGCTCCTGAGGTAGCGCCCGCACCCCTCACCCAAGTCGGTGCGACGGAAAACTCGCGGCTGCGATCCCCTCTCCCACAAGGGGAGAGGGACGAAACGGGCTCGCTTGCCCGTCAGACTCGCGTCGGCTTCTTGTTGGCGCGGCGCGGGGGGCCGGCATTGGACCAAACTTCCTGGCCTTTGCGGTTGCGATATTCACTATTGCCTCGAGGCCCCTCGCCGCGTGGATGCGCGGCGGCGTGGCCTTGCTTGGCGTGCGCCTTGCCGTGCGTCTCGCTGGCGTGGTGGCTTCTCGGCGCGTGGACGCCTTGCTGGGGACGCCCCTGCGGACGCCCGCCGCCGCCGGTTTTCAGCGGCCGCGGCACGCGCTCGTCGGCGCGCGGCGTCGGCAACGACAATTCATGCACGATCACCGGCACGGCCTGCTTTGTGAGCTTTTCGATGTCGCGCAGGAAAGCCCGTTCATCGGGCGCGCAAAACGAAACCGCGTGGCCGCCAGCGCCGGCGCGGGCGGTGCGGCCGATGCGGTGCACATATTGCTCGGGCACGTTGGGCAGATCGAAATTGATCACGTGGCTGACATCGTCGATGTCGATGCCGCGGGCGGCGATCTCGGTGGCCACCAGCAGCCGCGCCTTGCCTTTCTTGAACGCTTCCAGCGCGCGTTCGCGCTGACCCTGGCTCTTGTTGCCGTGGATCGCCTCGGCGGGAAAGCCGGCCGCTTCCAGCTTGCCGACGACGCGGTCGGCGCCGTGCTTGGTGCGGGCGAACACCAGGGCCCGGTTGAGCGCCTTGTCTTTCAGCAGAGCGTGCAGCAGGTCCTGCTTGCGCGAATGATCGACGTGGATCACCGCCTGCTCCACGCGCTCGGCGGTGGACGACGGCGCCGCCACCGCGACGCGCTCGGGATTGTCGAGGAATTGCCCCGCCAGTTCGGCGATCGGCGCCGGCATGGTGGCGGAGAAAAACAAGGTTTGGCGTTTCTTGGGAACCAGCGTGGCGATGCGGCGCAGATCGTGGATGAAGCCCATGTCAAGCATGTGATCGGCTTCGTCGAGCACCAGGATTTCAACCGCGTCGAGCCGGCACGAACGCTGCGAGACGTGATCCAGCAGCCGCCCCGGCGTGGCGACAAGAATGTCGACCCCGCGCATCAGCGCCTGCTTTTGCTTGTGCATCGAAGCGCCGCCATAGACGACCGCCGTCGAGAGCCCAAGAAAGCGCCCGTAGGTGCGGAAGGAATCGCCGATCTGGCCAGCGAGTTCGCGCGTCGGCGCGAGCACCAGCACGCGCGCGCACTTGGCCCCGCCATGGATGCGGTTCTCCGCCAGCCGGTGCAGGATCGGCAGCGCGAAGGCGGCGGTTTTGCCGGTTCCGGTTTGCGCCAGGCCGATGAGGTCGCGGCCTTTTAGAACGATGGGAATGGCTTGAGTTTGGATGGGAGTGGGAGTGGCATAGCCTTCGGCGGCCAGTGCTTTCAGGATCGGCGCATTGAGGCCGAGTTCGTTAAATTGAGTCACAAAAATACTTTCTCGCCCCACGCGATGCGCGTGGGCGCGGGTTTAGGGAACGAAGCGACGGCGAAGAAGGGCGGCGAGCTTGCTTTTAAGAAGCGCTCAAAGCCGAACGTCGATGGTGGCGTTCCGGGAGTGACCGCGTTCGGCGCGAATGAGCGCGAACGGTCGCTGAGCGGGATATGGGCGAAAAGGGTTGAGAAGTCAATAACGCGCTAAATTGCCCGGCCCCCCGGACCGCCGGCTTCCAGCCGGCTCTTGTTGTTTCCGTCAAAACAAGAGCCGGCTGGAAGCCGGCGGTCCGGGGGAGGCGTTATTGCAGATCGAGCTTCTTCTTTTCGGCCTTGTTCAACACGCGCTTGGCGTGCGCGCGGATGTTGCGGAGGCCGTAGAGTTCTTCCGGCGGCAGCGCCGTGAGCCCAGCGGCGAGCACCACGTCTGGCTGGCGGCCATCGCCGATTTTGGCGAGCTTCACTTGCCACCAGGTCCCGTCGAACAGATGCGCTTGCGTTTTCGCGTCAATCACGCGCATGCGATGGGCGCGGGCGGCGGCGGCTTGCGCTTCTTGCAACTTGCGCGCCTTTTGCCATGACACGCGCTTGTCGTTTTTCTTCAAGAGGCCGGTGCGCGGGTGCACATAATAGTGCTGATAACTTTGATCCAGTTCGCGCTCGCCGCCGAAGCGCCAGTTCGTCACCACCTTTCCGGCGCGCATGCGGGTTTTGACGGCGACGAAATCCTCGATGTGATCGCGCACGTGTTGTTGCACGGTTGAGTTCGGCTTCAAATGCTGGCTGATCTCGGAGAACACCTTGTTCCAGGGGCGCCCGACATTGGCGGCGAGATAACGTTTCAGCGGCGCCAGGTTTTCGTTGAGCGTCTTGGTTTTTTGAGGCGGCGCCTTCGGTTCGCGCGCGCCCTTCGCCCGCACCGGCTCGCCATCGTCATCGACAACAGGCCGCGAGCGGCCCGGGCGCACCGCCGCCCGCCCACGCCGTGGTCGCTCGACGATAATCTTGGACATGTCCTTGCGCATGGGGGCTACGCTTACGCGCGCGCTGCGGCGAATTTGTGGAGCGCTCAGCTCCCCCTCGATGGGGGAGCTGTCGAGCGAAGCGAGACTGAGGGGGTGAGGCCCGCGAGATTGGGGGTTGAGCCGCTGGAGGCCTCGCCTTAACCCGCAGCGCGCGCACCCCCTCCGGCCGCTGCGCGGCCACCTCCCCCATCGAGGGGGAGGGGGTGCTAGCAATCAAGCCGCCTTCGCGTCCTTCTTCCCGAACCGCTCATAAAACCCCTCCCCCTTCGCCGCCATGTCGCGCAACAATGCCGGCGGCTTAAAGCGGTCGCCGTAGAGCCCGGCGAGGCGGTCGGCTTCTTCGACGAATTTCTTCGTTCCCCAGAACAGATCCATGTACGACACGCAGCCGCCCGAGTACGGCGCAAAGCCCCAGGCCAGGATCGAGCCGACATCGGCGTCGCGCGGGTCGGTGATCACGCCTTCCTCGAAGCAGCGCGCGACTTCGATGCATTGGCGGAACAGGTAGCGTTTGGTGAGTTCTTCCTTCAAGGCGGGCGGGCATTCCTTCACTTTGGCCTCGATCTTCGATGAAAGTTCCGGCCAGATGCGCGTTGGCTTGCCGTCTTCGCCGTATTCGTAAAAGCCCTTGCCGGCCTTGCGGCCAATGCGGCCTTTTTCCTCGACGATCCACGACAGCAGCGCCCCGCGCGGATCCTTCTTGTAATCCTGCTGGTTTAGCTCGGCGTTGGTTTTGCCGATCTTGAGCGCGGTATCGAGGCCGACGCTGTCGGACACTTCCAGCGGCCCCATCGGCATGCCGCATTGACGCCCGACATTTTCGATGATGGCCGGCGCGATGCCCTCCATCAGCATCTCGATGCCTTCCGTGGTGTAGGTGCCGAAGCAGCGCGACGTGTAAAAGCCGCGGATGATCGTTGACGATGATCGGCGTCTTGCTGATTTTCAACACGTAGTCGATCGCCTTCGCGACAGTCTCATGCAGTGGTTTCCTTGCCGAGGATCAATTCAACCAGCCCCATGCGCTCGACCGGCGAGAAGAAATGTATGCCGATGAAATTCGCCGGCCTGACGCTGGCTTCGGCAAGGCCGGTGATCGGCAGCGTCGAGGTGTTGGAGCCCAACACCGCGTTCTCGCCCAGCACGGCTTCGGCCTTCTTGGTGATCTCGGCCTTGAGCGCGGGGTTTTCGAACACCGCTTCGATGACCAGATCCGCGCCTTTGATGTCATTGTAATCGGTGGACGGCTTGATCAGCGCCAGCAGCGCATCGCCTTTCTCCTTCGTGGTTTTTCCGCGGCCGATATCCTTGTCGACGATTTTCTTCGAATATTCCTTGCCCTTCTCGGCGCTCTCCATCGACACATCGATCAGCACGGTTTCGACGCCGGCTTTGGCTTGCACGTAAGCAATGCCCGCGCCCATCAGGCCGGCGCCGATCACCGCGACTTTCTTCACTTTGCTTTCCGGCACGCCTTGCGGGCGGTTGCCGCCCTTGGCCAGCGCCTGCATCGATACGAACAGCGAGCGGATCATGCCCTTGGCTTGCGGGCGTGTTGGCGGTTTTGACGAAATAGCGGCTCTCGATGCGCAGCGCCGCGTCGATCGGCACCTGCATGCCTTCAAAGATGCAGGACAGAATATTGCGCTGCGCGGGATAATTGAGATTGGTTTGCTTCGACACCATGGCGTTGCCGCCGATCGCCGCCATCGCCCCGCCCGGCGACCAGGGGCCGTCTTTCACGCTGTAGCCCTTCACGTCCCACGGCGCGATCGCTTTTGGGTTGGCCTTGACCCAGGCTTTCGCGGCTTCGATGGTGTTGCCGGCGGCGACCACTTCATTGACGAAGCCGAGCGCTTTGGCTTCTTGCGGCGATTTATCCGCGCCCTGCAAAATCATCATCGCCGCGTTCTGCACGCCGATCAGCCGCGGCAGACGCTGCGTGCCGCCGGCGCCCGGCAGCAGGCCCGACTTTCGATTCCGGCAGGCCGAGCTTGATTTTCGGATTGTCGGCGGCGACGCGGTAATGGCAGGCCAGCGTCATCTCCAGACCGCCGCCGAGCGCCAGGCCCTCGAGCGCGGCCGCGACCGGCTTGCCGCAGGTTTCAAGCTCGCGATAGACGCGGTTGAGCATGAAGCCATGCTCGAACTGGCTGTTCAATTTTTCCTCGGCCGATTTCGGCGCGCTTTCGCGCGCCGCGCTGATTCATTTCGCCAAGGTCGGCGCCGGCGCAAAAGCCGCTCTCCTTGCCCGAGGCGATCACCGCGCCCTTGATGGCGGCGTCGGATTTGAGCCGCGCCGCGATCTCGAACAAATCCTTGATCACCCCGGCGGTGATCGTGTTCATCGAGCGCCCGGGCACGTCGAAAGTGATGAGCGCGATGCCGTCGCTATCGACGTCGATCTTGAAATTTTCCATCATTTCTTCTCCTAATTTCCAAGCGCCGCATTGAGTTCGGCGGAAAATTTCTCGATCCGCGGCGCGTAAAATTGCCGCACGGCTTCAATATTGCCCTCGCGCGCTTGCGCAAATTGCGTCGGCGGCGCGGGATCGTATTCGAGCGCGAGTTGGATGCGCCGCGCGAAATCCTCCCCAGCGATCGCCTCCGTCAAAGTCAGCGCGAAATCGATGCCGGCCGTGACGCCGCCGCCGGTAAAGATGTCGCCGTCGCGCACCACGCGCGCTTTTTCCGGGATCGCGCCGACCAGCGGCAGCAGATGGTGGTAGGCCCAATGCGTGGTCGCGCGCTTGCCCTTGAGCAGGCCGGCCGCGCCAAGCACAAACGCGCCGGTGCAGACGCTGGTCACGTAGCGCGCCTGCTCGCCCACGCGGCGCACATAGTTCAGCGTCTCGGTGTCGGCGATCGCCTGCGCAACGCCAAAGCCGCCGGGAACGCAGAGCACGTCGATTTTCAGCGCCGCGCGCGAAGGTCGTGGTCGGCGACAAGGCCGAGACCGCAATCGGAAGGCACGGGCGCCAGCGTCTTGGCGAGGATATGCGTCTTCGCTCCAGGCATGCGATGCAGCACCTGGAGCGGCCCGGTGAAATCGAGCTGCGTCACGTTCGGAAACAGGACGAAACCAATATTCATCGTTCTCTACCCTCACTCGTAAGGGTCACTGCACACCCATCCCCGGGGCGGCGCGATAGCGGCGAGCCCGGGGCCCATGCACACAACACGGCTCGTGATTACGGCGCCGGACTTGCGCTGCGCGCAATCCGAGGATGGGTGCAATCGCATGTCTCATGCAGCCAGAATTCAAGTCCTGAGTTAAACCCGCTCGATCACCGTCGCCGTGCCCATGCCGCCGCCGATGCACAGCGTCACCAGCGCGCGTTCCTTGTTGGCGCGCTCAAGTTCATCGACCATCGTGCCCAGGATCATCGCGCCAGTTGCGCCGAGCGGATGGCCCATGGCGATCGAGCCGCCATTGACGTTGACTTTTTCCATGTCGAGATCGAACGCCTGCACCCAGCGCAGCACCACCGCGGCGAAAGCTTCGTTCAGTTCCCACAGATCGATGTCGTTCTTGTTCATGCCCAAGCGTTTCAGCACTTTCGCGGTGGCGAATTCGGGTCCGGTGAGCATGATCGATGGCTCCGAACCGATCGAGGCAGCGCCCATGATGCGCGCGCGCGGTTTCAGCCCCAGCGCCTGGCCCGATTTCCTTCGAGCCGATCAGCACCGCCGCGGCGCCATCGACAATGCCGGAGGAATTGCCGGCATGGTGGACGTGATCGACCTTCTCAACTTCCGGATAACGCTGCTGGATCACCGCATCGAAGCCCGGCATCATCTCGCCCTGCATCTTGAAGACGGCTCCAATGCGCGCCAAGCGATTGCAGCGTGGTTTCCGGGCGCATGTGTTCGTCATGATCGAGCAGCATCACGCCCAGTTGGTCTTTCACCGGCACGATCGATTTCTTGAAGCGGCCTTCCTTCCAGGATTTCGCCGCGCGCTGCTGGCTTTGCACCGCATACGCATCGACATCGGCGCGCGAAAAGCCGTATTTGGTGGCGATCATGTCGGCGCCAATGCCTTGCGGCACGAAATAGAACGGCATGCGCGAACGCCGGATCGGAGGCCAGGCCCCGCCGTTCGAGCCCATCGGCACCCGGCTCATGGCTTCAACGCCGCCGCCAATGCACATATCCGCTTCGCCCGATTTCACTTTCGCGGCGGCGATGTTGCAGGCCTCCAGGCCGCTGGCGCAGAAGCGATCGACCTGCACGCCGGCGACGGTTTCGGCATAATTGGCGTTCGAGCACGGCGATGCGGGCGATGTCGCTGCCCTGCTCGCCGATCGGCGTCACGCAGCCGAAATAGACATCGTCCACTTTTGACGTATCGAGATTATTGCGATCGCGGATCGCCTCCAGCACCTGCGTCGCCAGCGACAGCGAGGTCACTTCGTGCAGCGAACCGTTCGATCTTGCCCTTGCCGCGCGGCGTGCGCACCGCGTCATAGATATAAGCTTCAGCCATGCTCATCACTCCAGTTCGCGGCCGCGCCGCTTCTCGCCCTGGGCGGGACCGGAGTCGTCCCTGGCGCTAAACGCGCCTACTCCGCTGACCGCCGCGCCCGGGCCGGGCGCAGCGCGGCAAATCTATTCCGCGGCGGTTGCTTGCGCCGTCCGGGCTCGCTCGTCCGACACCTTCAACCGCCACATTACAACCAGATGCATCACATACATCAGCGCACCGGCGGCGATGGGGAACATCCAAAGCTGGAAATCGCTCATTGCTCGATCCAAACTGCGCCAACACACCCATCCCCGGGGCGGCGCGCTAGCGACGAGCCCGGGGCCCATACACCCAGCCGTTCGTGGTTATGGGCCCCGGACTGCGCTTCGCGCATCCGGGGATGGGTGGGCAATGCGATACTATTCATTCCACCACCACTTCGCCGTTGAACGAATTGGCGATGAAGCAGGCTTCGTGCGCTTTGTGGTGCATATCGTGGATTTCGGCCGCGCCGGGGCGCTTTTCGCCGCTCCATTCCACGCGCGGCTTCAGCGTGATTTTCGTCATCGCCATCTTGCCATCGGCGTTCTTCGCCAGCACGCCCTCGGGCGCATCGACATAAGTATCGATCACGAAGCCGCCGCGGCGCGCGAAATCGAGAAAGAACAGCATGTGGCACGAGGCCAGCGCGGCCACGAACAATTCTTCGGGATCGGCGGCGTCCTCGCGCGAGAGCGGCGGACGCACCACGTGCGGCGAGGAAGAGCCCGCAAATCGTGAACCCGCCATCGAACGCGATCTCATGGCCGCGCGAATATTTGCCGTCGGTGAACGGTTGCTCGCCGCGGCGCCAGGTTAGGGTTGCGGTGTAGGTGCTCATCCTTTCACTCCAACAGTACAACCGTCATTCCGGACGCGACGAAGTCGCGATCCGGAACCCAGGGGATCATAGTGCGGCGCGTTTGCCCCTGGGTTCCGGGTTCGCCGCTGCGCGGCGCCCCGGAATTGACGGAGCTTCTAGCGATCGCAATAAAAACTCTCCGCGCTTAGCGCCATCACCGGCTCGGCGCCGCTCTTGAGTTTCGCCAGATGCGCGCCCGCGTCCGGCAGGGTGCGCGCCAGAAAGTAGCGGCCGGTGGCGAGCTTCGTATCGTAATACGGATCGGCGCCGCCGCCGTTGCTCTTGGCCGCCAGCGCCGCCTTGGCTTGCAGCGCCCACATATAAGCAAGCGCGGTAATGCCGAACAGGTTGAGATAATCGTGGCCGGCGGCGCCGGCATTGTCGAAATTGCTCATGCCGTTCTGCATCAGCCACATCGTGCCGTCTTGCAATTGCGCCTTGGCGGTCTTCAAGCCGTCCACGAACGGCGCCATCGCCTCGTTCTCGTGCGCCTCGACGAACTCGTCGATCTCCTTGAAGAACGCGAAGATCGCGCGCCCGGAATTGGCGCCCAGCTTGCGGCCCACCAGGTCGAGCGCCTGGATGCCGTTGGCGCCTTCGTAGATCATGGTGATGCGCGCATCGCGCACGAACTGGCTCATGCCGTGTTCTTCGATATAGCCATGGCCGCCGAAGATCTGCTGGCAATTGGTGGCGTTGGCATAGCCCTTGTCGGTGAGATAGCTTTTAATCACCGGCGTCAGCAGGCCCATATAATCGCCGGCCTTCTCGCGCACTTTTTCGTCCGGCGAGGCGTGCAGCAGATCGCCGTGCAGCGCGGTCCAGAATGCAAACGCGCGCGCGGCTTCGTTGAAGCTCTTGGCGTCCATTAGCAGGCGGCGGATATCGGGATGGACGATAATTGGATCGGCTGGCCCGCCCGCATTCTTAGCGCCGGTGAGCGCACGGCCCTGGGCGCGGTCCTTGGCGTAAGCGAGCCCGTTCTGATAGGCGACTTCAGATTGCGACAATCCTTGCAGCCCAACGCCGAGCCGCGCCACGTTCATCATCGTGAACATGGCGGCGAGGCCCTTGTTTTCGATGCCGCACAGATAGCCCACCGCATCATCGTAATTGAGCACGCAGGTCGAATTGCCGTGTATGCCCATTTTCTCTTCGATCTTGCCGCAGACGACGCCATTTCTTTCGCCGAGCGACCCGTCCGCGCCAACCAGGAATTTCGGCACGATAAAGAGTGAAATGCCCTTAGTGCCTGCCGGCGCGCCTTCGATGCGCGCAATCACCAGATGAATGATGTTGGCCGCCAGATCGTGTTCGCCGGCGGAGATGAATATCTTCTGGCCGCTGAGGCGATAGCTGCCATCGGCTTGCGGAATGGCCTTGGTGCGCAACATACCCAAATCCGTGCCGCAATGCGGCTCGGTGAGGTTCATGGTCCCGGTCCACTCGCCGGTGACGAGCTTGGGAAGAAACTTTTGCTTCAGTTCGTCGCTGCCGTGCTGATGGATGGCGGCGTAGGCGCCGTGGGAGAGCCCCGGATACATGCCGAACGCCATGTTGGCGCTGGCCACCATCTCGTTCCAGGCCAGCGCCACGATGTGGGGCAGGCCCTGGCCGCCATAAGCAGGATCGCTCGACAGCGCCGGCCAGCCGGCTTCCACGAATTGCTTGTAGGCGTCCTTGAAGCCCGGCGGCGTCGTTACCGAGCCATCGGCGCTCCGCACGCAACCGTGCTCATCACCGACCTTGTTCAACGGCGCCAGCACGCCCTCGCAGAATTTCGCGCCCTCCTCGAGCACTTGCTCGATCAGATCGAGCGGCGCCTCCGCGAAACCGGGCAGGTTTGAATAGCGGCCTATGTCGAGCACGTCGTTCAGAAGAAAACGATATTCCCGCAGAGGGGCGGTATAGCTGGGCATGTGACGCTCCGCTGATTTAGTAGTCGGTAGTCGGTAGTCGGTAGTCGGTAGTCGGTAGTCGGTAGTCGGTAGTCGGTAGTCGGTAGTCGGTAGTCGGTAGTCGGTAGTCGGTAGTCGGTAGTCGGGAGGGCCGCTATAGACCACTCACCACTGAACTACTCCCTTTAATGCACGTCTTCCAAACGCTTCTTGGCCTCTTGCTCGAACGCGCGCGCCGCGCCGATGGCGGCGGGCGCGGCGGGTTTGGCGAGAAAGTCTTCAAGCTGACGCACGCCATCATGCAGCATGTCGATGGCGGCGGCGATATCTTCGCGTTGGCTTTCCAGCGCAATCACCCGCGCCTTGAAACGCTTGAGCGCAATCTGCGCCTGGGCGCGTTGATCGACCTTATAGAGGTCAAGAATTTCCTTGATCTCGATCAGCGAGAGCCCGACCCGCTTGCCGCGCAAGATCAGCTGCAATTTGGCGCGGTCCCGGTGAGAATAGACCCGGCTGAGGCCAACGCGGCGCGGCGTCAGCAGACCCTTGTCCTCGTAAAACCGCAGCGCCCGCGGCGTGACCGCGAACTCCCGCGCCAATTGCGAAATCGTGTAAGTTCGTTCGCTTGAGGTCATCTCGGCAGATCCAGCAACCCAAGCGTGACTAGCTTACGTTGACGCGCGCGTCAATCTAACTTGACGCACCCGTCATTAATTTCATGCCGGAGGCGAACCGAGGCGCCATCGCCAACAGCGCCGTCGCAACCAGTCTCAATTCCTTTACGCGTCATTAACATTGCGCCCCGTTTGATCGAGACTGCATTCTCGCGTGCGATTCTCGGACTTTCGGATTTGCTCGCGGGCTTGACGGGGTCGGATTTGTGAAAATCCGGCTGGAACGCGGCGAGGGGCCAAATGAACAGCGCGCAAAGCTGGAGCGTAAGAGGCATCGACCCGAAAGTGCGGGAAGCGGCGCGCGAAGCCGCCGCCCGCCAGGGCATGAGTCTCGGCGAATATTTGAACCTCGCGCTCGCCAACAAGCCGTCGAGCGCGCCGCCGACCGGGGCCGCGCCGCCGATCCGTACACGCACCAGCCGCTTGGGCAATCTGTCGAATTTTGACCGTGACGATGGGGATGATTGGCAGGTCAATACGGGCTCGCGCGATCTTGGCTCGCGCGATCCGGCTCGCCTTGCGCAGCGCATTGAAGCGATCGAACGACGCACGCAACTCGCCGTCACCAGCCTCGACCGCGCCGTCTCCACTATAGACCGCTCGGTGCTGGGCCTGGCCGCGCGGGTCGAGGAAGCCGAGGCGGTTTCGGGGGAGGCCGCCGAGCGCATCGCCGACGCGTTGGAGCATTTCCGCGTCGCCGGGGATACATTAGGCGACGGCTTCGAACGCGCCGAGCGTGAAGCGTCGCAGAGCCGCCTCGCATTCGAAGATGCGCAAGAGCGGCTGGAGGAGCAAGTTGCCGCCGCTCAGGAGATTGGGCGCCGCGCCGAAGCCGCCGCCGCCTATCTGAGCGCCGAACTGGAAAACCGCGACGCCGCGCATTCGCAGGCGCTGGCGCAAGCGCGCGGCGTCGCCGAGGAAGCGGCGGGTCAGGCGGCGGACGCCTCGGCCGAAGCCTTGCAAGAATTGCGTCTTCTCAGGGAGACGATGAACGAACGTCTGGCGGAAACCGAAGCGGCGGCGCGGAACGCCGTTAATGGCGTGGTTGAGCAGAATTCGCGGCGAAAACGCCATTGAAGCCCGGGCGACGCGCGAAGCTTTGCTTGAAGAAGTGGTTCGCATCGAGACGGAGATTGCCGAGCGCTTTTCCAAGATTGACGCGCTCAAGGGCGATGGCGAGCAATTGATCGCGCGCATCGAGCGGGCCGAGAATAGCGCGCGTGAAACCACGGCCGGCCTCCGCCAGGCCGCCGGCGCGGCGATCGCCGATTTGCGAAACTCGCAACTTTCGCTGACCGCGCGGATCAAGCAGGTAGAGGAATCGGCGGCCGCCGGCGAACTCACCGAACTGCGCCAGCAACAAGACAACATCGCCGAGCGCTTGGCGGCTCTGGAGACCAAGAGCGCCGCCAACCCGGTTGCCTCTGCGCTGTCGGCGTTCGAGCGGCGCCTGACCGGAGTTGAGAACGACGGCGGCAAATTCGACAGCGTCGATAGCGCGCTCAAGACCATGGACCAGGCCATGCAACGCTTGGCGGCGCGCATGTCGGAGACCGAATCCACCGCCAACACCGCCATTCGCACGCTGGAGGAGACCGTCTCCGCCATTGACGCGCGTGTCGAGGCGGGCGGCCAGCACACCGAAGCGGTGCGCGCCATGCTCGAGCAGCGGCTCGACGCCATGGCCCAAGCGGTGCAGCAAATGGTCGGCGACGCGCGCGGCGAAGTGCAGGCCGCGATCGACGGCGCCAAGGGCGCAGGCCTCGAGGATGCGCTGGCCGAAGTCAACCGCCGCCTGGCCGGCGCCGAGCGCAGGCAAGCGCAAACCATTGAAGCCATCTCGCTAGAAATCCGGCGCATGTCGGAGAGCGTCGATAGACGCCTACGCACGGTTGAAGCGCGCAACGATGACGCCGCCGCCGCGGACTTGCGCGAGGAATTGTCACGCATGGGCGCAAATCTTGAGCAGCGCTTCGACGATATCGAGCGCCGCGAAGCCGCTGGTTTTGACCGCATGGGATTAGAAGTTGGGCGCCTGTCCGAGCGTTTGGAGGAACGCGTCGGCGGCGTCGAAGGACGCAGCGCTCAGGCGATAGAACATGTGGGCGAACAAGTTGCGCGCATGGCTGAGCAATTCAACCAGCGCCAAGAAATGCTTGCCCGCGAACTGGGCGAACGCATGCTCGACAGCGAAGAGCGCGCGGGCGCGCGCGTCACCGAGGCGATTGGCTCGATCATGCAGCGCCTGGCGGAGGTGGAGCAGAATTCCGCCGAAGCCATCGCCCCGGTGCAAAAAGCGGTGTCGAGCGTCGCCTCCAAGCTCGACCGCTATGAAACCGAACGCAGCCCCGACGCCGCGCACGAGCGGATGCCAAATCCGTCGCGCCGGTTTGGCGACAGCGACGATTTTTCCGCCTTCGGCGAACGCCAGCCCTACGTTTCGCCGATGGATGCGGCCCAACCCTTGCGCGCGGGACCGTTGCCCCCGTCTCCCAGGCAGCCAAATCCCGCGCCTCAGAGCGCGCGCGATTCCTATTTTTCCGACGACGATTTGTTGGTCGATGACTTGCTCGTCGAAGACGATCTGCTTGCCGAAGACGCCGCCGCGCCAGCCGCAATTCCGGATCTGGAAGCGGGCGGGGATGATCTGGCCGACGACGGCTTTGAGACAAAGCGCGAAGATGAATTATTTTGGGAACCCGAAGCCGACGCCGAGCCGAATGAGGAAGCCCGCTCGCAGGAGCCTATCGCCGAGGAGCGCGCCTTTGACTTGAACGAAGAACCTCTCGCCGCGCCGGGAAAGAATGATTATCTCGCCAATGCGCGCAAAGCGGCGCTGGCGCATACTCTATCGACGGCGAAGGGCAAGTCGAAGGTGCGCGACCGCAGCCAGCAGGCCCCAACTCCGAAACTCAGCCTGCGCGGATCGAGCCGCGTTGTGTTGTGGGGCGCGGCTGGCGCGGTGGCCGCGGCGATGGTTGCTGGCGCCTGGTATGTGAACGAGCAAAGCCCTGAGACGACGGCCGACGCGCCGCGAGCCCCGCTGCTGCAGGCCGAGCCGGGGTCCGCAATGGCGGCGCCCGCAACGCCGGGTGAGGCGGCAGAGCCTCTCGCGGCGCTGGTCGCGGAACCCGAGAGCGGGCCTGGGCAAACCGTTGTCGCCGGACCCCTGCCGCCGCGCAATGCCTCTCTGGAACAGGCCGCGCAAGCGGGCGATTTGACGGCGCAGTATGAACTCGCCTTGCAGCGCCTGGCGGCGGGCGCCACGCCGGAAGCCGCCGCCCTGCTACGCCGCGCCGCCGACCGCGGCTTCGCCATGGCCCAGTATCGCTTGGCAAAACTCTATGAGCGCGGCGAAGGCGTTCCGGCGGACCTGTCGATCGCCAGGCAATGGACCGAACGCGCCGCCGCCTCGGGCAATCGCCGCGCCATGCACGATCTCGGCGTCTATTTCGCGCGCGGCGAAGGCGCCCCGCTCGATGAAGCGGCGGCGTTCCGTTGGTTCCGGCAAGCGGCGGAACTGGGCGTGGCCGATAGCCAATACAATCTTGGCGTCCTTTACCAGCAAGGGCGCGGCGTCAACGCCAGCGCTTCGGAGGCGCTGTTCTGGTTCATGGTGGCGGCCCGCCAAGGCGATCAGGACGCCGGCGTCCACGCCACCGCCATGGAAGCGCAATTGACCTCGATCCAGGTTGAACAAGCGCGCGAGCGCGCCCAAGGGTTCCGCGCACGCGCGGCCAGCGCCGTCGCCAATGGCGATTTCGGCGCGCGCCCCTGGACCCGCACCGGAACTTGAACTGAAACGGCAACTTGAACTGAAATTGTCGAAAACGCCGGTGCGCGGGCGTTGCGGTTCCGGGCGTAGGCGCCCATAAGCTTGGCGCGCGGGGCGCTTCCGCGCATTCAGAGCTAGACCCTTGATTTACTTGCCGATCGCCGAAATGCCGGTGAACGTGCTGCTGGTCCTTTTGGTCAGCGGCGCGGTTGGTTTCGTCTCGGGTCTAGTGGGCGTTGGCGGCGGCTTCATCATGACCCCGGCGCTGATCCTGCTGGGGGTACCCGCGCCGGTTGCGGTGGCGACCGGCGCCAGCCAGATCGCAGCCACCTCGTTTTCAGGACTGATGACCCAGACCCGGCGCAACGCCGTGGACTGGCGCATGGGATTGCTGCTCTCGATCGGCGGTGTGATTGGCCTTTCGTTCGGCATTTGGCTGTTCAAGCGCCTGCTGGGCCTAGGTCAGCTCGACCTCATCATTTCGCTGCTTTATCTGATCTTGCTGGCGACCGTCGGCGCCTTGATGTTGGCCGAGAGCATAGCGGTGATCCGCGGCCGCGCCGCCAAGCGCACGTCGTTGCTGCGCCGTCCCATGGGCACAATCGCGCATGCGCTGCCGCTGCGGCTGCGCTTTCCACGCTCCGGCCTTTACATCAGCGTGATCCCGCCCTTGTTGCTGGGATTTGGCATTGGCGCGCTGGCGGCGATCATGGGCGTTGGCGGCGGCTTCGCGCTGATCCCGGCAATGATTTATTTGCTGCGCATGCCGGCCAATATCGTGATTGGCACGTCGCTATTCTACGTACTCATCGTCTCGGCGCTGATCGTGGTGATCCAAGCGCAGGTGACGCACACTGTCGATCTCGTGCTTGCCGGCTTGCTGATGCTGGGCGGGGTTGTTGGCGCTCAACTCGGCGTGCGTTTAGGCGCCGGGCTCAAGAGCGAACATTTGCGCGCGGCGCTAGGCGCTATCTTGGTCGCGGCCAGCGCCCAGTTCTTGTGGGATCTGGCGATCGCGCCGAGCGAATTCTACGTATTCGGCGAGGCTGCGCGATGAGGCCGATCTTGCTTGCCGCATTGCTCGCTTTGGTTTTGGCGACGCCGGCGCGGGCTCAGCCGGCCGCCGCCGACGATCTACCTGCGACCGTGGCGGAACCTGAAATCTCGGTGGGTTCGGATTATAGCGGCTCCGTCATCGACGTCTGGGGCGTCAACACCGACCGGCGCGGGCGCGGCGACATTGTCGTCGTGGTGCGCGGACCGAACCAGCCCGCTTCGCTGATGCGCAAGCGCCTAATGTTTGGGCTTTGGGTTAATTCCAACCCAGTTCTTTTCAGCGAGACGCCGTCGTTCTTCGCGGTGGTGAGCAATCGCCCCTTGCGGCAGATCGCCGGCCCGCAAGCCATTCTGCGCTACCAGCTCGATCCAGCTGCCTCCGCGCAGCTCGCCAGCGCCGTGCCGCGCGACGATCCTTCCGCGTATCGCGCCGCGCTGGTGCGCTTGCGACGCGCACAAGGATTGTACCAGGATTATTCCGGACGCCCCACACCCGAGCGCCGCAGCGGCTTGACTTTGTATCAGGGCGGATTGTTTCGCGCCGTGGTGCGGCTTCCGGCCAATGCGCCGATCGCGCAATATCACGCCGACACTTATTTGTTTCGCGATGGGCGCTTGATCTCTTCGCAACGCATACCGATCGACATCAACCGCGTCGGCATCGAGCGGCGCATCCACGATCTCGCCACCAATTCGTCTTTGCTCTACGGGCTGATCACGGTGCTGCTGGCGTTGGCGACGGGCTGGGGGGCGTCCGTTTTGTTCCGCCGCACGTGAGCGCGCCGCCATTCCTGCCGCGCGCGGCCCTTCGCTTGGGGTTTCTCGGGCTTGCGCCGCTGGCGATCTGCGCTCTGGTCTCACTTTCGCACTATGCCGCCACCGCCCGGCTGGGAAACATCGGGTTTTCGCTTTACGCGGCGACGCTGCTGGCGTTTCTCGGCGGCGTGCGCTGTGGCTTCGAATTGATGCGCGCGCCCAATGCGCCGAAAGCCTCGCGCCTATTATTCAGCGCGCTGCCAGGGCTCGGCGGTTGGGCGCTTGCTTTGTTCGTGTTGGTCGGTTCCGCAGGCGCTGGCGGCTTCCTCGGCGTTCGCCGGTTTGTTCGCCGCGCAATATGTGTGGGACCATCGCAGCGCCGACGACGCCGCCGCGCCAGACTGGTACCCGTTGCTGCGCCGCGTGCTCACTGGCGGCTCAATGCTTGTGTGTCTGCTGATCCCGCTGGCGAGCGTTCTGCGATGGATCAGATTTCCATGAACACTTCCATCGAGATCGGCGTCGCCAGCAGCGCGGTGAGGCGCGGCATGGCGTGGGCGAGATGCTCGGTGTCGGCGTGTCTCTCGAACGCGCGCCAAGTGGCAAAGCGCGCATGCACGGCGAAATGCGCCCGCGATCCCATCATCCGCGTGACCACGTAGGAGACGCATTCCGGCTCGGCGGCGACGACCCTCGCCGACAGATCCTGAAGCACGGTTTCGAGATCCTCGTCCAGCCCGGCCAACGCCTCGGCCCGCATGACCACGCAGACGGCCTTCGGCCGAACCCTCGCCGCCGGCGCGACGGCCCTCCACGTTTTGGTTGCTTCCGCCAAACCCATACTTGCACGCACACCGCCCCCCGGCGGCGTCCTCAGCCCAGCGGCGAGTTATGCGCCGAGTCTGCGCCGACGCAAGCCGCCGCCGCAGTCGCTTCGCACCCGCCCTGCTCAAGCTCCAGGAGCCGGCGCTTGACCTCGATGCCGCCGCCGAAACCGGTCAGCGCGCCATTGGCGCCGATGACCCGGTGGCAGGGGACAATGATGGAAATTGGATTGCGGCCGTTGGCCAGCCCCACCGCGCGCGCCGCCTTGGGCTTACCGATCGCCGCCGCCTGCTCGCTATAGCTGCGGGTCGCGCCGTACGGGATGGCGCGCAGCGCCTGCCAAACACGCTGCTGAAACGGCGTGCCCCGGGGGGCCAGATTCAACTCGAACGCGCACCGCTTGCCGGCGAAATATTGATCGAGCTGACGGCGGGCTTCGTCCAGCACAGCGTCTTCGCCCGGCGGGCTGGGCGCGAGCGGATGCCGGGATCGTTCAAACTCCAGGCCAGTCAGCCCGGCGCCGTCGGAATGCAGGGTCAGCGCCCCCACGGGACTATCGTAAATCGCGGAGATCATTTGCGCGCGCCTTTGCTTGCGGCGCGCCGCCACAGCCGCATCGCGGCATAGGCGCGCCAGGGTTTGAGATGCTCAAGCGTTTCGCCCTTGCGGCCGAGCGCGTTGATGAGGGCGATGTCGGTCGCGGGATAAGCGTCAGGATCGCCAAGCGCGCGCATGGCGACATATTCGATTGTCCAAGGGCCAACGCCCGGAATTTGCGCGAGCGCCGCGCGCCCGGCGACGATGGCGCCGCGATCGAGCGGGAGTTTGCCGTCGACGGAAGCCAGCGCCAGCCGGTGCAAGGTTTCGGCGCGTTTCAACGGCAGACCGATACTGGCGATCGCGGCGGCGCCGGCATTGGCGAGGGCCGCCGCTTCCGGAAAATCGAATACATCGCCTGACGCCTCGGTGCGCTGCGAGACGCCAAATTTTTGCGCCAGCCGCAACGTCAACGTGCGCGCGCCGGCGACCGTGACTTGCTGGCCCAGCACGGCGCGGATCGCGCATTCGAACCCGTCCAGCATGCCCGGCAGACGCACGCCGGGTTCGCGCTTGACGTCTTTTTTCAACTCACTGTCACTAGCCAGATGCGCATCGACCGCCGATCATTTCCGCGTCCAGATCGAACGCCCCGCGCACCTGCGCCACCAGCGGACGCAAATGCGGCGCGAGATTTTCCGACAGCGTCAGCACCAACCCCTTCGGGCCCATGGCGATTTCGATCCAGCCCAGCGCGTCGCCCAGTTTCAGAGTGCGCGCATAGGATTTTCCATCGCACCGCTCCACCCCTGGCAAGCGCGCGTACGCGCAGGAAGTCCAGCATCGGCGCGAAATTGTAATCGCCGCGCGGCGATAGCGTGACCGTGAATGCTCTCGCCGCGCGCGATGCTTTTGCGGCCGCGCATTTTCGTCGGCGGCGCGCCGTAACGATCTTTCATGGTCGCGTTGAAGCGGCGCAGCGAACGAAAGCCCGATGCAAACGCGATTTCTGTCACCGACAACGCGGTTTCATTGAGCAAGCGCCGCGCCGACAGCAATCGTCCGGTCTGCGCGATCTGGATCGGGCTTGCGCCGAATTGCGAATTCATCACCCGGCGCAGATGCCGCGCAGTCACGCCGAGTCCAGCGGCCAAAGTTTCCAGCCCCTGCTCCTCCAGCGCGCCAGCTTCGATGCGCGCATACGCCGCCGCCGCCAGACGCGCCGGCGCGTCGATCGGCGCCAGGCCCGGCGCGCGTTCGGGACGGCAGAGCAGGCACGGGCGAAACCCCGCCGCCTCCGCCGCAGCCGCCGAGGGCCAGAACGTGCGATTGGCCCGCTTGACCAGACGCGCGGGGCAAATGCAGCGGCAATAAATGCCGGTGGAAGTCACGCCGATATAAAAGCGCCCGTCGAAACGCCGGTCCTTGGCGTCGCACGCGGCATGGCAGATGGCGGGCTCGAGCATGGGGCGAATATGCAGCGATTTCGCGCCCGCGTCTCGCCGGAATCGGACATGGCACCACCCCGGACCGCCGGCTTCCAGCCGGCATACTCGCGTTCAATCACGCAGGCCGTTGAAAGCTGACCCGTTGCATGCCGGCTGGAAGCCGGCGCTCCAGGGTGAGGTCATGTTTTCTCAACGCCTCCGCATCAGGGGCTCGCGCTTGCGCGGCCTCGCTCAGCGCTCGGCGCTTGCGGCCATCAGCGCTTGCCGCTAACGCAGAAGCCAACGGAGAGACGCCTATGTCTGCCGCCATGCCTCGATCCGACACGCGCGCCGCCAGCGATGCCGCGCTGGCGACGCTCCTCTCCCCGGCATGAGCGCGCAAGTGGAAGTCATCACCGCCCGTCGGAGCGTGCTTTCCTATCTGCTCTCGCCGATCGCCCGCGCGGTGGGGGAAGCGGGGAGGGAGCGGTGAGTGGCCGTTATTGGATCGCAGCGGGCGTAGCGACGCTCATCGCGTCGTTTGTGGCTGTTGCGGCTGTCTTGGCGTCAGCGGCGAATGGCGATTGATTTGTTGGGACCGCCGATGCCGGCGTGGGCGCCGGCAGTCCATAATTACGCCGCCTTCGCGTGAAGCGCCGTGTAGCGCTTCAGATGGTGATCGACATTGCCGAACGTCGCGTCGAGCATGGTCACGCGCTTGAAATAATGGCCGACGCGCATTTCGTCGGTGACGCCCATGCCGCCATGGGTTTGCACCGCGGCTTGGCCGACGAAACGCGCCGCGCTTGCCGATGGACACTTTCGCGGCGGACACCGCCTTGGCGCGCTCGGCGTCGCTGTCGCCGAGCTTGATGGTGGCGAGCAGCGCCATCGAGACGCTTTCCTCGGTGGCCATGAACATGTCGACCAGGCGGTGCTGGATCACTTGGAATTCGGCGATGGCGCGGCCGAATTGCTTGCGCGTCTTGGCGTATTCCTGCGTCAGCGATGTCATCATGCGCATGCAGCCGACCGCTTCGCTGCAATAGGCGGCGTTGGCTTCATCGACGATGCGCTCGATCACCGGCAAGCGCCGCCATCGGCTGCGCCGATCAGATGCTTCGGCGCCGAGCGCGACGTTCTCGAAATACACTTCCGCGCGCGCGCGTGCCGTCCATGGTGGGATAATCGCGCGTGGTGACGCCCTTCGGCGTTCTTCGGCACGAGGAACAGCGACACGCCCTTGGCGTCGCGCTGGCCGCCGCCGGTGCGCGCGGTGACCAGCAGATGATCGGCTTGCGGCGCGCCGAGCACGACCGCCTTGTGGCCGTTCAGCACATAGCCCGCGCCGTCCTTCTTCGCGCTGCGTGCGCAACATCGTTCAGCGCCCAGCGGCTCTTCGGCTCGGCTTGCGCGAAGGCGATGACGCGCTCGCCCGCCGGCGATGGCGTTCAGGTGCTCCTCCTTCTGCGCCGCGCTGCCGGCATAGTTCAGCGCGCCGGCGCCGATCACGACGGTCGGCACGTAAGGCTCGACCACCAGCGCCTTGCCGAACTCCTCCATCGACCACCGCGACATCGAGCGCGCCGCCGCCGAGGCCGCCGAAATCTTCCGGCAAGGGCGCGGCGAGCAGGCCAAGCTCGGCGAAGCGTCGCCCAGTTCTTCTTCCAGCCGTCTTCGCTCGCCAGCGCCGCGCGGCGCTTGTCGAAATCGTACTGCCGCGCCGCCCATTTCGCGATCGAGTCGCGGAGCATGTTCTGTTCGTCGGTGTAATCGAAATTCATGGTGCAGTTTCCTGCGGTACGGCAACGCTACACCCATGAGCTGCGACGTTCAAAGCGACAGTTGCCGGCGCGAACAGCGGCGAAATCGTCGCGCCCGCCGCGAGCGGCGCACATTCAGGGTAGTCGCCAGCCTTGGGATCGCGGAACGGATAGAGCCGGCGGTCCACCGACGTCGACCACCCAATATTCGGCGATCCCGGCGGCCGCGTATTTGCCGCGCTTCTCGGTCAGATCGTCTGGCAGCGAGGAATGCGCCACCTCGATCACCAGCGCCACGCCTTCGCCGGTGAGCAGGTTTTCGGTGTCAAACGGCAGGCGCACGATCATCACATCTGGCCCGCGCAGATTCTGC
This sequence comes from uncultured Alphaproteobacteria bacterium, assembly GCA_963732745.1. Classification (GTDB taxonomy): domain Bacteria; phylum Pseudomonadota; class Alphaproteobacteria; order Caulobacterales; family Aquidulcibacteraceae; genus Vitreimonas. The sequence goes on from CAVTAT010000016.1 coordinate 91,935, forward strand.
TCGCCAATCTTCACGCCGCCGCCGGTCTGGACGCCGAACGCTCGCGCAACCCTGCGGCGTGAGCGCGTCGTAGAACGCGCTCGACGATGCGGCGCTCACAATCCATGTGCTTGGGTCCAGCCGGCGGCGCCATCATGATCCTCCCGTCCCAGAGTTCGTGCTTGCCTGGCTCGTTCAGGAGGCCGAGTTCGCCCATGCGCTCGAACTCGGACACGGTGATGCGTTTCTCCCGGGCAGGGAAATCAGACGCTTCCCGAGCCAGGACAATGGGGCGTGCGTCGTCAGCCATGGCCCTCATCCTAGCGCGGATCGGCTCACAGCCCCAGCACCATCTTGGCGATGATGTTGCGTTGGATTTCGTTGGAGCCGCCATAGATCGAGGCTTTGCGCCAGTTGAAATAGATCGGCGCGGCGGCGCGCGAATAATCGGGCCCGATCGGCGAATTCGTTGCCGCCGCCGAAGCTCGCGCGTATAGGGCTGCGCGTAATTGCCGACCGCTTCCAGCGTGAGCTCGGTCAGGCGCTGCTGGATTTCGGTGCCGCGGATTTTCAGCAGCGAGCTTTCCGGCGCCCGGCCCCTTGCCCGCGCTGCTCGCGCGCCAGCACGCGCAGCTCGGTCATTTCCAGCGCCGAGAGATCGATCTCGAGCTGGGCCAGCTTGCGGCTGGAAATCCTCGTCCTCGATCAGCGGCTGGCCGTCGTCGCCGATCTCGGCCTTGGCGATCGCTTTCAGCTTTTCGACGTTGCGCTTCGAGCGCGCCACGCCGGCGATGCCCGCGCGCTCGTGCGCGAGCAGGAATTTGGCGCAGGTCCAGCCTTTGTTTTCCTCGTAGATGCGCTGATCGACCGGCACTTTCACATTGTCGAGGAACACGTCGTTCACTTCGTGGCCGCCATCGAGCAGTTTGATCGGCCGCACGCTCACGCCCGGCGATTTCATGTCGATCAGCAGGAACGAGATGCCTTCCTGCGGCTTGGCGCTCGGCATCGGTGCGGCACGAGGAAGAAGCCCCAATCGGCGTGCTGGGCCGAGCGTGGTCCAGGTCTTCTGGCCGTTGACGATGTAGAAATCGCCTTCGCGCACCGCCTTGGTTTTCAGGCTGGCGAGATCGGAGCCGGCGCCGGGCTCGCTATAGCCCTGGCACCACCAGACCTCGCCCGAGAGAATGCCGGGCAGGAAGCGCTGCTTCTGCTCGGGCGTGCCGAACGTGTAGATCACCGGCCCGACCATCGAGACGCCGAACGGCAGCGGCGGAATGGTTTCGGCGCGCGCGTTTTCCTCGAGCCAGATGTAACGCTGCGTCGCGGTCCAGCCGGTGCCGCCGTATTCCTTCGGCCACGCCGGCGCCGACCAGCCCTTCTTGCCGAGGATCTTGTGCCAAGCGAGGAAGTCCTCCTTCGAGAGGTCCTCGCGCAAGCCCTTGCCCTTGAGGTGCGCGGGATAATTGGCGTCGATGAACGCGCGCACTTCGTCGCGGAACGCGATTTCTTCCGGCGGAGAATTCAGATTCATGGATGTCGACCCACGCGCGCGCGATCGCGCGCTTGGGCGCGACTATAAGGCGCCGCGCGGGCCTATCAACTCGGCGTCGGGAATTCGCTTGGCCTCGCGGCGGCGTGGCGCCGGGCGCGCGCCCGGATCGGCGCGCTCGCCCGCAGCGACGGCGACGGGCGCCGGGTGTGGCGCCGGCGTGCGCGCGCGGCGCTGTTCGCCGGACTGGCACGCAAGCGGCGTCGGTCCAATTGTCATCGTCGAGGCGGACGCGACCGAAGCCATTGCCGCGCTAACCAGCCCCGCCAGAATCATGACCTTCATGACTAGCCTCCGTCTCCTTGATCTTAGGGCCATTTCCGCCGAGTACAATCGCCTAGTCCAATGTGCAATCTCTATTCGATGACCAAATCGCGCGAGGCGGTGCGCGCCTTCAGCGGCGCCATGCGCGATTTAACCGACAATCAGCCGCCGCTGCCGGCGATATTTCCAGACCAATCAGCGCCAGTGGTTCGCACCGGCGCGGATGGCGTGCGCGAGGCGCTCAACATGCGCTGGGGCTTTCCCCCGCCAGCCTCCGCCGGTCGCCCGGTGACCAACATCCGCAACCTCAATTCCTCGTTCTGGCGTTCCTGGATGCAGCCGGCGCAGCGCTGCCTGGTCCCGGCGACAAGTTTCTGCGAATACACTGACGCCGCTCCCAAGGTCGCGCATTGGTTCGCGCTGAGCGAAGCGCGTCCCCTGTTCGCCTTCGCCGGCCTGTGGCGACCCTGGAGCGGAGTGCGCGGGAAACAACAGGGCGAGCATTTGCTGTTTGCTTTTCTGACCACCGAGGCCAACGAAATGGTCGCGCCCATCCACGCCAAGGCGATGCCGGTTATGCTCACGGGCGAGGACATCGACACTTGGCTCGAGGCGCCGGCGGAAGAAGCGTTGGCTTTGGCGCGGCCATTTCCCGCCGCGAACATGCGCAACGTATTGACTGGCAAGCGCGAAGATCCCGGTTAGGTTTCCGTTTAGTCACCTGCTAAACTCACCCCTTGACCCCAGCCCCGCGAGCGTCCCACCCAGCCCCCCATGCGCGTCATTACCAATACCGCCGAGCTTGAGGATTTGCGCCAGGAACTGGCGGCGCAGCCGTTCGTGGCCGTCGACACTGAATTCATGCGCGAGACCACGTATTGGCCGAAGCTGTGCCTGATCCAGGCGGCGGCCGAAGGCGTGGAAGCGGTGATCGATCCGCTTGCGCCGAAGGGCTGAGCCTGCGCCCTTTCCTTGACCTGATGGCCGATGTGAACGTGCTCAAGGTTTTCCACGCGGCGCGGCAGGATCTGGAGATTTTCCTGAAACTGGGCGGCGCGCTGCCGGCGCCTTTGTTCGACATCGCAGATCGCGGCTATGGCGTGCGGCTATGGCGACAGCATCGCCTACGACGCGCTGGTGCAGACAGTGCTGAAGCGGCGGCTCGACAAATCCTCGCGCTTCACCGATTGGAGCCGCCGGCCGCTGTCGGAAGCGCAACTCAGCTATGCGCTCGCCGACGTCACGCATTTGCGCGACCTTTATCCGCGCTTGCGCGAAAAGCTTGAGCGCGATGATCGCGCTCGGCTGGCTGGATCAAGAGCACGCCAATCTCAGCGATCCGGAAATCTACGACATGACGCCGGAGAAAGCCTGGCGACGGCTCAAATTGCGCAAGACCACGCCCGATTACGTGCTGGCGCTGCAAGTGGCTACGGCGTGGCGCGAGCGCACCGCGCAGGCGCGCGATGTCCCGCGCGGGCGCGTGGCGAAGGATGAGGCGCTCTACGAAATCGCCGAGCATCGCCCCAAGTCAGCCGCTGACTTCGAGCGCATGCGCGCGGTGCCGCGCGGTTTCGGCAATTCGCGCGGCGCGCAAGAATTGCTGCAAGCGTTGGAGCGCGCGTTCGCGGACGCCAACCGCGAGATCTATAAGCACGACCGTCCGCCGCCGGCGCCGTCGAATATGGGGCCGACGGTGGAGCTGCTGAAAGTGTTGCTGCGCTACGAGGCCGAGCGCGGCCAGGTTGCGCCGCGCCTCATCGCTTCGGCCGCCGACATCGAAGCCATCGCCGCCGACGACAACGCCGATGTCGATGCGCTCAAGGGCTGGCGGCGGGAAGTGTTCGGCGAACGCGCGCTTGCGCTGAAGCACGGCAAGCTGGCGCTCAAACTGAAGGACGGCAAAGTCTGCGTGGAGCAGGCCTGAATGTGGTAAACGTCGCCGCTTGCATGCCGTTGCGCCTGAGCCAACGACATGAGGCGCAGTCGTCACTTTTTCTTCTCGGAATATTTCGGCGGCTGGGCCGTAGTGTCTTCGAGACGCCAATTGGCAAAATCTCGTTTGCCCTTCCTCGGAGAATCCCAAGTGAAAATCGACAAGAATTCGGTACTTTCGGCACTGGCGGCGATCCTCGCGCTCGGCGCGTGGACTGGCGCGGACGTATTCGGCGCGGCCGGCGAAGCCTCGGCCCAAAGTTCCAACTCGAACTCGGGCCCCAGCTCTAACTCAGGCCCCAGCGCGAACAGCGGCCACGATGATGAAGACAATTCAGGCTCAAATCACGGTCACGGCGGCGATGATGATGACGACGACAGTGACAATGACAACGATGATAACGATGATAACGACGAGGGCGAATCCGACGATTCCGGCCACGATGGCCCGGGCGACGACGACGGCGACAGTTCAGGTTCCGGCGGCGGCCTAGACGACGGCCCGGACCATGACATGGATGACGATCATGGCGGCGATAACCAAGACCACGACGATGACGGCCCCGACGATGACGACGATCATGGAGGGAATAGCGGCCCGGGTTGATCGCGCGGCCAACGAACTGAGGTGCATTGCGGACCCAGGAACTCCATCCTGGGTCCGTCGGCTTGGGGAGCGATAAGATGAAGAACTTGGCTGCATTAGCGCTCGGCGTCGCCGGGGCGGCGGTCGCAGCGGCGCCTGCTATCGCGGACACGCGCGTCAGCTTCGCCAGCGGCGTGAATTATTCTTCCGGCGATTACGGTGAAACCATAGATACCGAAGTGGTCTCCGTTCCATTGTCGGCGCGGCTCATCACCGACAATTGGTCGTTCGGGGTCGCCACCTCGTACCAATCGATCACCGGCCCAGCTGACGTGGCTGACACCACTGATGGCGGCGGCGGCGGCGGCGGCGCGACAATCGCGCGCCAGGGCACCGAGCAAGGCTTGGGCGACACCACGCTGTCGGCGACCCACAGTTTTCGCCGCCTCGGCGGCTCGCGGGCCTATTTCGACTTAGGCGTCCGCGTCCGCGTGCCTACAGGCGATGAGGATAAGGGCCTTGGCGTGGGCGCGACCGATTATACGCTTGGCGCAGAACTCGGAAATTCCAGCGCGGCGGGGGGCGGCTACATCTCCGCCGGGCGCCGCTTTCTCGGCGATCGCGACGGCAGCGCCAGCCCGCGCGAAGACGGCTGGCAGGGGGGCGTCGGCGGCTGGCTGCGCGCTGGCGAAAATACCCGCGTCGGCGCGTCGTATTGGTGGCGCGAGGCGACTTTCGCTGGCGGTGAGCAACCGAGCGGCGTCAGCGCCTATGTGTCCTACCGGCTGAACGACGATTTGCGCTTGTCGGTCTCCGGCGGCGCTGGATTGTCGGAGGCTGCCGCCGACTATATGGCCGGCATACGCCTGATCTGGCGCTCCGACGCCATGGGCGATTGAGAATTTATGGACCGCCGGCGTCCCGCCGGCTCTTGTTTTTATCGTAGCGCCACGATGCCGGCGGGACGCCGGCGGTCCATAAATTCATTGCGCCGGCGGCCCGCGGAGCGCGGCGATTTCGGCGCGTAGTGCGCGTAATTCGTCAAGGATGCTTTGCTGCAATTGCGCCGCGTCGCCTTGCGCGGCTTGCACGTCGCGCACGCGCCCGCCCACTTCCTCGACCTCTTCCATGGTTTCGCGTTCGATTTCCTTCGGCGCCGCTTGCACCGCTTCGACGATGACGCCGACGAACAGGTTCAGCACCGCGAACGCGCCGATGATGGTGAAGCCCATGATGAAGGCCCAGGCGAAGGGATAGTCCGGCTGCAGCCGGGCGATGGTGTCGCCCCAGCCGTCGAATTGCGTGAGCGCGAACAAGGAGAGCGCGCTCTCGCCCAGATTGCGGAACCCATCGGCGTCGTGGAACAACGTCGTCGCCATCACCGCGCCGATGTAAAACACGATGACCAGGATCGCGAACGTCGCCAAGATGCCGGGCATGGCGGCGAACAACGCTTCCACCACGCGGCGCATTTGCGGCACCGCGCTGATCAGCCGGAACACCCGCACCACGCGCAGCGTCCGCAGCGCCGAGATCGCCGGGTTGACCGCGATGTAGCGATAGCCGACAACGATAAAGTCGAACCAGTTCCAGCCATTGCGCAAATAGCGGCGCGGGCCCTGGCGCCAGAAACTCCAACACCAGTTCGCCGGTGAAGATGTACAGGAAGCAGTTGTTCCAGGCTTCGATCTACGCGTGCCAAGGGTTGGCGTCGCCAAAATGGGCGTCGTAGCCAAGGATGGCGGCGTTGGCGACGATGCAAAGCAGGATGAAGGTTTGAACCCAGCCAGCTCTGCGGTGAGCCAGCGCGAACAAGCGCAATGCCGCCGCGCCGTTCGCGGCGGCTTGTTCGTGCGGGTGCCGCCCGGCCATCTGCCGTCATTTCACCCTCCGCCAGCCGGGTCCCTTCCGGCCGGCGTAAGGTTAGCGCGGTTGTTTAGCGCGAACTGGCGAGTGGCGATTTCGGCGGCGTCTTCGCCGCTTGGCCCGCTCGGGCTGAGGATAAAGCCCTGTACGTCGTATTTGCGCCCGCCCCAATGGCGGCCCGGTACGTTCCAGACCTGAACCTGGCTCCAATCGCCGCTCGGCGAGACGTCGCGGACGGGCACGTCGCGGGTTATTTCCCCGCGTATTGAGCCAATTGGCATGATCGACGATCAGCAGCCGCGGCGAGACGATTTCGCGCACCACCGCGACATGGCCGCGATTGGCGTCGGCGTAGCCGCGCAGCACCAGCACTGATTTTTCTTGCAGGCGCGGCCGCTGCGAACATAGCGCTCGCCAGCCTGCTCCCACCAAATATTGGCGTCGCCGTGCAATCTCGACGCCCGATTCTTGGCGGGCGAAGGGCACGCATTGCAGGCGCGCCCGGCGGTTGGTTATGCGCGCGGTTGGCTCGTAGGCCTCATCGGCGGGCCGCTCGAACGCCTGCGGCGCCAAGGTGGCGTGCTGCGAAGGCGGCCCTTCCCGCACGCGAGGGGTCCACCGCGAGGTCGAGCGTCAACGGCGTCAGCGCCTCGGCGTCTGCTGCCGAAAGGCCCATCGGCGGCGGCGGCCAAGAAAAGCGCGCGCGTATCAAGCATGGTTCCAAGTCCAGGCGGAGGCATTGCCCCAGAACGACACCTAGAAACGCCCGAACGCCCTTAAGAAACACTTAAGATAGCACCCGCTAAGATACCGGTCAGATCGCTGGAAATCATGGTTTTTATGGTAAATATTGGCGTAAGCGGCCTATATCTGGGGGCTAACGTCGGTTACAAATTAATTACTAAAGATTCATGTTAGTTCCGCAGCCTCGTTGCTCGGCCAATTCAGGCGTTCGCGCAATTGAGCCTGCACTTGGAACGGATGGATAAACCCTGGCCCGGTAGATTCGCCCGCCCCAATGGTCCGCCGGGATGTGCCAGACGCGCACCTGGCTCCAATCATTGTCCGGCGACACGTCCAGCACCGGAACGCCGACGCTGATTTCGCCGCGGTTAAGCCAATTGGCATGGTCCACCCGCACCATTCGCGCCGACGACCATCTCCATCACCACCGCCACATGACCGCGGCCCGGCGCCGGCATAGCCGCGCAGCGTCAGTACCGAGCCAGGGGCGGGCGATTGCGAGCGGGCGTAACGGCCTTCGGCCTGCGCCCACCAAGTATTGGCATTGCCGTAAATCTCGATGCCAGAGGTATTGCGGGCAAACGGCACGCATTGCAGCCTGACTTTGGTGTCGAGCAGACGCGGCGGCGCATCGGCGCTAAACGGCGGCGGACGAGGCGCCTGCCGTCCGGCCGGCATGCTGGCGCAGCCGGCGAGCGCAAGCGCCAAGCGCCAGCCCGAAACAGGGCCGTCCTTTTTGACAAAAATCCCACCATATCAATGGATATGCTATCAGTTTTGGGTTTGGATAAGGTGAATTGGCGGAACTTGATTTGTTTACCGTACTTGTCACGCGCATCGCCCTGGGCCAACCGATTTAACCCATGTCCAAAGCCCATCTTTGTGCGCCCCTGCTTTCAGCAGGACCTGGAGGTCGTCCAGCTGATCTACGCCCACCATGTGCTCACCGGCACAGGCAGCTTTGAACTCATTCCGCCGTCGCTTGAGGAAATGACAAAACGTTGGAGCGATGTGGTCAAGCATAGCTGGCCGTTCTTGGCGGCGAGCCCGGCGAGCGACCCCAGTCGCGTGCTGGGCTTTGCTTATGCCAGCCAGTTTCGCGATCGCCCCGCCTATTCGGCGACCTTTGAGGTTTCGATCTATTCGGCCCCAACCACACTGCGGCAGGGAGCGGGCGCGTTATTGCTCCGTGAATTGCTGGTTACCTTAAAGGCCGACGGCGCCCGCCAAGCGCTGGCCCTGATCGGCGACAGCGCTAATGTCGCTTCGATCGGCCTGCATCGAGAAGCTCGGCTTCTGCCACGTCGGCACGATGACGAAGGTCGGCGAAAAATTTGGCCGCTTGCTTGACGTCGTGGTGATGCAGAAGAGCCTCGGCGGCGCTTGAGGCGCCCTTAAATTGCAACCCGCGACCGGCGATGAATTCGCCTTTCCTGTAATTCATCTTGCGCTTGCGCATTGTGATCGGTTTTGTGCCTCCAATCGCGGGGAAGAATGCAGCATATGGACATTTCGCGGGCCAAGGCGAGGCGTGCGCCGGTCGGCGACGATTTGCAGACCCATGTCCAAAGCGTCCTCGGCGCGCTGGCGTTCAATGTTTGCCTGGCGGCGCTGGCGCTTGCGGGCGCGTCGGCGGTCAGCATGGTCGCGCGCGATCAACTCTACACTTATGAGTATGACGAATCCGGCGCCGCCGCGATCCGCTCGCGGGTTGAGCGCCTGAATGGGGAATTGGTACAAGTTGAGTTTGACCGCCACCGCCAATGGGACGATCTGGTGGCGATGGAATTGATGGCGCGCGATGTCGATGCGGCGCGCGGCTTCTTGCTCTCGGCGCGGCGCATGCTGCCTTCCCGCATGGCCAACCAGATCAGGCGCGCCGCGCCCGCTGACGCTGGCGACGCTCAAGTTGAACTCGCCGCGCTGGCGCTGCTGACCCCGGGCACGCGCGCGCGCTATGAGGCCACCGTGCCTTTGCTGTCGCGGCGCGCGGCGAGCGGGGCGGCAAATGCTCCCGCCAGGGAAGCGCACAACCCCGCTGATCCGCGCGATTTCGAATTGATGGCGCGCGCCTTGATCGCCGAACCCTCAACCGGCGCGCTGCAATTTGTCCTCGTCGGATTTAGCCTTGGCCTCGCGGGCGAGGTCTCGCCCAGCATGACCAAAGGCGCCGCGGCGCTGATCGACGCGGCGCGACGCGACGATTACCCTGCGGGCTTGGCTGATGAGATCGACGCCCTGGTTGACGCCGCCGTTTCCGTCGAAGGGTTTCGCTCCGCGGCGCTTGCAAGCGAGCGCGGCGTCGACGCCGGCGCCTTCGCCAATGCATCCAGCGCTTTTCGCACTGCCGTCAACCCTGCCGGCGCCGCCCGCGTCCGCGCATTGCTCGCCGAGATCGGGACCATGAGCGAGGCGAATTCGCACGAGACGGCGGCCGCGCTGATCACACACGCCACCGGCATCAAGGACATCCCCCGCTTGCGATTGATCGCACAATCGGCGGGCGCGCGGGCGGCGTCGGCGGCCAAGCGCTTGCAACGCGATGGGCGGCTGCTTGGCGCCGCACATGGCAAGCTCGGATTTTCGCGCGACCTGGGCCTGTCGCTGCTGGCGGCGCTGGCGGCTCTGGCGGCACTAGTGTTCATGGTCGGGCGCGTCATCTACCAGGCGGCGCGCCGCCTGTGGCGCCGCCTCCGCGGCGGCGACGATTATCACGACGACCTGGTCGATCTCAGCAGCAATTGGACATCGCTTTGAGCGCGTGCCTCACGATTGGAGCGTGAACTCCCTCCTCATCGGGGGGGGGAGCGGGCATTGACTAGCTGCGGAACAGCGCCAGTACGGCTTGGGGTTCGGCGTTGGCGATCGGCTGCGCGCCGAGCCCTTCCAGTCCCTGGCGCACTTGCAGCGCGAGCAGGCGCGCGCTTTCGGCATTGAGGTCGCCGCGAACGGCGCCGGCGAGCGCGCCTTCGACGGCGCCGAGAAAACCTTGGTGGGCTTCCAGAGCGCGCGCCGAATCCAGCAACCTGCCCATCGCTTCCTGCAGCGCTTCAAGCGAACGTTGCGCCGCCTGACCCAGTCCGCTTGCATCCGCGCGCGCGTCAGCAGGCACGGCGAGGATATCGCCGCCCAGGCTCAAATCCACGCCCGGAATGCGTACTGGCGCCGCGCCCGGCTCGGCTTCAACCACCAATTCGTCGCCAGCGACGAGCCCGGGACCTTGGCTCCCAACCGCCTCGAGCCGGCGGGTGAACGCTAGCAGCAAGGCGTCCAGATCCGCCTGCACGCCAGGGCCGCCCTCGCGCGCGATTTCTTGCACCCGCACCAGCATGGTCTGCGCCTCGTGGCCGATTGCGAGCGCTTGATGCACTTGCCCCAGCGCCGCGCGCACGCTGTCGCGCACCGCCGCGAGCGCACCGCCGCTGAGTTCAACCCGGTCGCCCTGCGGAGCGCCCTGCTCGCGCCGCGCCGCGCCGTTCGGGTTTGTGTTTTGGTAGCGCGGATCATAACCAAGCGCGTTCGCACCAGCGGAACCGCCGGGATTAATGCTCGATACCATGCTCTGCGCTCCTTCTGCCCGCACTTGGCCCACCCGCACCAATTCGCTGCGGATTTCGCGCACAGCGCGAGGGGCCCGCGGCGCATTCGCCGCAGGCGCAAGGAAACCGAGATTCGTTAATGAAACGTTAACGATAACGGGTTCGCAACGAAAATATTTACGGTTTGTTTATTGTCCCGACAGAGCGCGGAGATAGGCGCTGACCGCGCGCGAGTACGCCAACTGGGCCTCGCTCGGATAACGCCAGAGCGTTTCCTGGGTCGTGGAATCGGTCATGGTTTGGACGAAGCGTCCAGCTTCCGCGTCCATGCGCACCAGCAAATGGGCGGGGCCGGCTGGCTCGCGAGTTTCTTGCGGTTTTTCGATTGGCGTCAGCGCGGCGGCGATTTCGGGCTGCTGTTCGGACTCGCGCGGAATCAATGGCGCGGGCGGATCAAGACCAAGCTTTGGGGGCGCAATCGAGTCCATTTCTCATGCTCTAAAATGATGGGAAGGCCGGCGGAGGGCCAACGCCCCCCGCCGTTTCCCGTATTCCGATTAACGGAAGAACGACAACACGATCGACGGCGCCGAATTGGCGATCGACAGAGCCTGCGCGCCAAGCTGTTGCTTGACTTGCAGCGCTTGCAGACGCGCCAATTCCTTGGCGAGGTCGGCGTCGACGAGGGCGCCGATGCCCTTCTCAACCGTGTCCGACAATTTGCCCAAGAAGCTCTTTTGCACATCGAGCGCCTTGGCTTGCGAGCCAAGCGCGGCCAATTGGCGGTTCAGCGTATCCAGCGCGGTCGTCAACGCGCCAGACGCCGTGGTGGCGTTGGTGCCGTTGTCGAGGTTCAGCGATGAAGTCACCGAAGAGAGCGCGCCTGAACCATCGACGGTGAAGTCGAGGTCGGTGATGGTGGCGGTCGAGGAGGCCGATGTCACCGCGACAGCGGCTTCGCCTTGGCCGAGCCAATCGCGGGTCGTGCCGGCGGTGGTGAGCGTGAGTTCGTTGGTCACCGCAACCGCTTCCGGCGGCGACATAAGTGAACTGCCCGGTGGTTTGGTTGTAGCTGGCCGAGACGCGCCCGCCCGTCGCCGAACTCACCGCCGACAGATATTCAGCAACAGTCGTCGTCGCGGTGATATCCACCGTGCCGATGGCCACGCCGTTGAGGTTAAACGTGGTGTCGTCAGCGGCGACCACGCCGCCATTGCCGACCACATAACCAGACAGACCGGGCACGACGCCCGCTTGCACAACCGAGGAAACCTGACGGCCGGCCGTGGAATTGGCCAAGTCGGAAGTGATCACCGAGAGGTTCGAGCCGCCAGACGCCACCAGATTGATGCCGTTGAAGGTGGCTGAATTGGCGACTTGGTTGATCTGACTGCGCAACGCATTGAAGTCCGCGTTGAGCGCGGCGCGTTGGTCGGTGGAAAGATCGGTCGCTTGCGCGGCGATCGACTTTTCCTTCATTTGTTTCAAAATGTCGCCGATGGATTCACCGGCGGACAAGCCGACATCGATCACGGAATTGGCCCGGTCGATGCCGTCGCGCACCGCGCCCAGCGCCGATACGCGCGTGCGCTGACCTTCGGCGATAGCAAACACCGCGCCGTTGTCGCGCGCGCCAGCCACTTTAAGGCCAGTGCTGATGCGGTTTTGAACCTGGCTGAGTTCGGTCGTGGTTTTGGTGAGGTTTTGCAGCGCGACGAGGGCGCTGTAATTGGTATTGACGCTGGTCATTGTATCGTCCTTCTGGACATGAGTGGACCGGCCATTTTGGCCGGTTGGGCATTTTGCCCGGGTCTAAGACAAGCGCGCGTGCTCGCACACGCGCCACGCGCCTCTGCATCGATACCTAACCGAAAGAAGTTAACGTCCGGTTGCTTCCGGGATCCGCGTTGGCGTCAACGAGACGCCAGGCCCTCCATGACCGCGCGATTGATTTCGATCAGCGGCTCGATGTCGGCTCCCTCGCGCAACACCTCGCTGGAATATTTCGACACCCACATCGCCAGCGAAATGATCTGGCCGCGCAGCGTTAGTGGCAGGCGGTTCTCAGGCGCGGAGCAATCGGTGCTGAGCATACCCCAAAGCCGCCGGTTGGCGTCGATCACTTCGGCGACTTCCGATAGCGGCCCGCGCTCTTCCTTGGCCCGCACGAGCCCGGCGGTCACTTGGCCGAAGGCGCGGTACTCAAGATCGCGGGGCGTTTCAGCCTGCGTGGCCACGCGCTGGTAGGCTTTGATCGACATTCGTTAATCCCAAACGCTCGGCTTCATAGGAAATGAGCTTCCGGCAGCGCATCAACGCACGGTAGTATTCCCCAGCCATTACTTCTTTGGAAACGCCGATGCATTCGCTGAGGATAAGTGGGTCTCGAACCGCGCCCATGAACTCCGCCAGCCGCGAGGCGAACTCGATCTGCGCCTGCTCGCGCCCCGGTTCGTCCAGATACATAAGCATGATCGGGAAATAGATGCGCTTGGCCGGGGTGTCGGCGTCGTCCGGCTGCATGATGTCCTTCTCGCGCAGCACCGAGGCCTTGTTTTGCAGCACCAAGGCGGCGCGGCGATCGCCATTTTGCACAACAGCGCCGTTGACGACAAACCTCTCGCCCGGGCGCAAGGACAGCTTCAGCGGCATGGGACCCTCTCCTCCCGATTCTGGGAGTCGCAGCACGCAGAGTCGCCAAGCTTGGTTAACGAGAGATTACGTCAGCACCCAACGCGTGCGCGCAGAATTTCTCAGCGACACGCATTTTTGCGCAGCGCTCACGCTTGATCAGGGTTTTATTTTGGCGTTAACCTTGTTTCACGTCCGAGCCGAACACGACGCGAAATGCTGACAAGCGGGGCAAGCGGTAAGCGTGCGCTTTTCGGCGATGTGACCGGCTTGCCCTCGAACACCTCGCAGAATGCGGAGCAGGAGGCCGCTCATGGTCAATGTACTCGATGTCGAGCCGGTGCGCGCGATGGCCCACCGCGCCGCGGCAGTGCTCGAAGACCAAGCCATAGCGGCGCGATTTCAAAAGCTTGCCTTCGAGCACTTGCTTGCTGATCCGCGCAATTTCCGCGCCGGGCTAACGGTGGAAATCGAGTCCGGCCCAGACTGGGCGCGCGCGGCCAGCTTGCGGGGCGAAGAAATCAGCGTGTTCGCCCCTCCGCGCGGCGCCTTGGTGCGGCTGCGCGCGAAGGCGCAGCGTCTGGCCAACACCTGCGCGCTGGCCGGATGCGAGGCCAGCGGCGAGTTGTTACGCTATAAAGGAGTCATCGCGGAAGCCCGCCGCTTCTTGGCCAAGTTCGACCGCACCAACCTCGCGGTCGCCTGCCGCAGGGCGCTGCAATTTTCCCGCGCCCTGGAGCAATGGCAGGCCGACCGCGACAGCGCGGAATTCTACCCCGCTCAGACCATCGCCGCGACCGAGGGCCGGTCATGGTTCAACGCGCCCTCGATCGCGGCGCTGCGCCAAATTGGGCGCGAGTTTCGCAATTGCCTCGCAACTTCCGCGCGATCGAGTTCGTATGTTGCGCTGTTGCGGCGCGGGCGGGCCCAAATCTGGGTGCTGCGCGACGCCGAAGCCGCAGGGCTGATCGTCGTCCTGGCGCCCACCGAGAAGGGCGGAAGCCTTAACGAGGTCAAGGGACCGCGGAATGTCGCGGTGAGCCCAGAGCACCCCGATCTGCTGCTGTTGGCGGACGCGCTTGGCTTGAGCGTGCGCCAGCCGCTAAATCCGTTCGACCTCATTGAACTGCGCGAGCTGCGAGCCCGTAACGAGCGCTTGTTGCGCGAGATGGGGGTGCTGCCGCCGGTTCAGCTGACACCGCTTCAACCCGGGCCGGCTTTCACGCCGGCGGAGGTTGTCGCCATACCGCGCGCGCTGCCCAGCGACGACGAACTCGACCTGATCGCGGTGCGCCAACGGCTGCTGCGCGCGCTGCCGGGGTCGCGGCGCGCCGGCGGGCGCTTGCGCTGAGCGGCCATCGCGGCAATGCTGCGGCGCACTCGCGGCGGCGATGAATACGGCGCCTGCGAAACAGACGCGCGGAGAGTCAATGCGATTTGAGGGCACTAAGGATTATGTCGCTACTGACGATCTCAAGGTCGCGGTCAACGCCGCCATCACTCTGGAGCGGCCGCTTCTGGTCAAGGGCGAGCCCGGCACCGGCAAGACCATGCTGGCGATCGAGGTGGCCAAGGCGCTGGGCGATGCCGCTGATCGAGTGGCACGTCAAATCCACCACCAAGGCGGTGCAGGGTCTCTACGAATACGACGCGGTGATGCGGCTGCGCGATTCAGCCAACTCGGCGACGAACGCGCCACCGACATCGCCAATTACATCAAGCGCGGCAAACTCTGGGAGGCGTTCGAGCACGCCCGAGCGCCCGGTGCTGCTGATCGACGAAGTCGACAAGGCCGACATCGAATTTCCCAACGATCTGCTGCAAGAACTCGATCGCATGGAATTTTACGTCTACGAATTGAACCGCACGGTGAAGGCGAAAGTGCGCCCAGTGGTGATCATCACTTCCAACAACGAAAAGGAATTGCCCGACGCCTTCCTGCGCCGCTGCTTCTTCCACTACATCCAGCTTTCCCGACGAAGAGACCATGCGCGCAATCATCGATAGCCACTTTCCCGGCATGAAAACGCGCCTGGTCAACGAAGCGCTGCAGATTTTCTACGACATGCGCAAAGTGCCGGGGCTGAAGAAAAAGCCGAGCACGAGCGAATTGCTCGATTGGCTGAAACTGCTGCTCACCGACGACATCGACCCGGAAACTCTGAAGCAACGCGATCCAAGCAAACTCATCCCCCCCATGCACGGCGCGCTGCTGAAAAACGAAGCCGACGTGATGCTGTTCGAACGCCTGGCGTTTTTGGCGCGAAGGGAACAAAGAGGGGGGCAGTGATGCTGCGTTTTTTCATACTGGTGTTTTGCTTTACGCTTAACAGCGCTTTGGCGCCGCCCGCTCACGCGCAGGATTCTGTGCGACGCGCCGGCGAGCGACTTATTGAGCGGTCAGGCGCGCGCCAACAATTTCAGTTGATCCCAGATGAGCAGATGATCGTCGTGCGCCACAACGGCTCGGGACTGCGATGCACACTGCCGCCGGGCGCTGATATTGAACTCTCGGTGACGGGCAATGTCATTCAATGCGGTTACACTGGCGGCATCGAAGAAAACTGGATGATCACTTCTCTCTCCAGCGCCGCGGGACAAATTGATATCCAACGGTTTGTTGCCGCATACGCTGTGTTCCAGCAGCAGCAGACGCCCACCCTTGAACCAATTCCTCTCGCTTTGGCGCCCACGGTTCTCAACGCCGCACGGAACGATGAGTTGCATCGAATTTTCCCTGACGCACCCACACCGTTTCGGATCTGGATGCGGGACAGCAGGACGGGCATAGACCGCCTTGTTTCCATTGCAGGCGTGGACCAAAACGGATATCGAATTCTACACTACGTGTCCGGCCCGGCTGACCCCGTGACCGCCCTCTCGGAAATGTCGTTTCTGACGGCCACGGGCCAAAGCGCGTCGCCAGAAATCTCGCCGCAACAATGAATTCCCACCGTCGAGAGGTGGGCTAACGGCAAGAGAACGAGCCCTACGTCTCCATCTCCGCCACCAACAGCCCCGCGCGGCGAACTACAGACGGATCGTTTGTTGGTGAATTCCCTAATGGCTGATGCTATATTGCTTGCGCCATGCATCTTGAGCACGCCCTCGGCACTCTTCGCCAATTACGCGACCGTCTTGAGGCGCGCGGGATCGCGCGTGCGGCGATCTTCGGTTCGATCGCCCGTGGCGAGGCCAGCGCGGGCAGCGATGTGGACGTCATCGTTACACCCCTCCCAGGACGCCGCCTCGACTTGATCGATCTGGGCGGCGTTCAGTCGATGCTTGACGAGGCCTTTGGCGAACTCGATGTAGATTTGGTGGTCGAGCCGGTCAAGAAACCTGACTTGTTGGACGCGATCCAGCGGGATCGGGTGCATGCCTTCTGAACGCGTCCGCAAATGCTTTGCCGACATCAAGAACGCTATTGATTTGATCAACGGGTGGTCAGGTCAGGCTGGCGGCGCTGAACTCGCCATGGGCGACGTTCTTGTTCGCAGCGGCATCGAACGCCAGCTGCTGATCATCAGCGAGGCCGCAATACGGTTGGACAAACTCGATCCGACGATCACCCCACGTCTGGCGCCGGAGATCGTCTGGCCGGGCGTGCGCGGGATCGGCAATTTCATCCGCCACAAATACGATGACCTCGACAGCCAGATCATAGTCGACGCCCTTAATAACCGGCTTGGCGCGCTCAAGGCGGTCGCCGGGCGCGTCCTCGCCGCGCCAACCGAATAACGCTAAACTTCCAACTCTGCCACCCGCAACCCCGGCACCGCGAACGACAACGGCGTTAGCGCTGCGTCGAACGCCACAGCCGCAATCGAGGCAAAGCCCTTGTCTCCCGGCGCTCGGTGCACATGCGTCACGCGCGCTTCGAGGTCGACCACCCACAATTCCGCCAAGCCAGCTTTGGCGTAAGCCCGCGCCTTGACGCCCATGTCGCGCTTGAGCGCGGTGTCGGCGACTTCAATCGCCAGCAGCAAATCGGCAATGGCGACAAAGCCGCGCTTCTTGGCATCGAGCCTTCTGGCGATGAAGATGTCCGGCTCGAACAAGTTCTCACGCCCGACTTTGACCGTGCCGTCGATGCCAACATCGAAAGCTCGCGTCCAGGGCGCTTCCGAGCCACCGGGCCAGGCGGGATTTGATAACGAGGTGGGGCGTGTGCTGCGCATTCATGGGTACGATTTCCCCGCCGATCAGTTCGAATTTGTCGTCCCAATCGAGGATGCCCGCCTCCAGCATGCGCTCGACCTCCTCCACGGAGAAGGCGCGGCGATCCAGGCCCTCGGCCTCGCGGGTCAGCTGCGTGCTCATGGCGTTGGCCCTAGCACAAATCCCGCCTGCGCGCGACCCGCCCCGGACCGCCGGCTTCCAGCCGGCATACGACCGCCAAGCTTACAACAGGCCCGTGTGATTTTTCCGCTTGCTTGCCGGCTGGAAGCCGGCGGTCCGCTGTGGCGCGACGGGCAGGCACGCCGCCAAACCCAGCTTTCACGCATCCGCGCCGGCGGCGTCCAGGGCGTATCCGGCGCTGCGGACGGTGCGGATCGGATCGGTTTCCTCGCCGACCATCAGCGCTTTGCGCAAGCGGCCGATATGCACATCGACGGTGCGGGCTTCAACGTAAACGTCCGAGCCCCAAACCGCATCGAGCAATTGTTCGCGGCTGAATACGCGGCTCGGATGCTGCATCAGATGATCGAGGATGCGGAACTCGGTTGGTCCAAGGTGCACTTCGCGCGCGCCGCGTTTAACCCGGTGCGACACCCGGTCCATGACGATGTCGCCGCAAGCGAATCTTATCCTCGGACAAGCGCCGGCCGAATTCGCCGCATCACCGCCCGCAGCCGCGCCAGCAATTCAACCATCGAGAACGGCTTGGTGATGTAATCGTCGGCGCCGACATCGAGCCCGCGCACCCGGTCGCTCTCCTCGCCGCGCGCGGTGAGCATGACAATCGGCGTGTTGCGCGTTTCCTGGCGCGCGCGCAGGCGGCGGCAGACTTCGATGCCCGACGCCTTGGGCAGCATCCAGTCGAGCACGATCAGATCTGGTGGGTTTTCCGTGGCGAGCAGCACCGCCTCCTCCCCGTCAATCGCGCGGCTGACGCGGTAGCCTTCTTTTTCCAGATTGTAGGTCAGCAATTGAGCGAGCGCTTCTTCGTCCTCGACCACCAGAACATGCGTTGGCTTGGCCATAGCGACGCCTATTATTTCGCCGCATCCGCGTCGGCGCGCGGACGCTGGGTGGCGATTTCCTCGCCGGTGACCAGAAAATGGATAAATTCGGCGATATTGGTGCCGTGATCGCCGATGCGCTCGATGTTCTTGGCGACGAACAGCAAGTGCGCGCATGAGCCGATGGTGCGCGGATCCTCGATCATGTAGGTCAGCAATTCGCGAAACAGCGAATTGTAGTGCGCGTCGATATTATCGTCTTGAAACCAGACCGCCACAGCGCCTTCGACATCGCGATTGGCATAGGCGTCGAGCACTTGTTTCAAGTGCGCGGCGGCGAGCTTGCCCATGCGCTCGACGCTGCGCGCAAGTTCGATCGGCTCGGCCTGGTTCAGGATCAAGGAGCGTTTGGCGATGTTGCGGGCAAGATCGCCGACGCGCTCCAACTCCCCGGCGATGCGCCATCCGGTCAGCACCGCTCGCAAATCGTTGGCCATGGGCTGGCGTAAAGCGAACAATCTTAGCGCGCGGCGTTCGATCTCGCGTTGGGCGGCGTCAATCTTCGCGTCCCGGCTGATCACGGCCTGCGCCAATTCGGCGTCGCGGCGCACGACGGCGGCAAGGCTGTCCCTGACCGCGGTTTCGGCCAGCCCGCCCATGCGCGCGACTTCCTGGGCCAGGGCGTCGAGCTCCTCGGAATAGGCTTTGACGGTGTGTTCAGGCATGAAAGCGCTCCACGGGCGGCCGCATCTCAGCCAAACCGGCCGGTGATGTAATCTTGCGTACGCGAGTCTCGCGGGTTGGTGAATATTTCTTCCGTGGCGCCGGTTTCAACCAGATTGCCCAGATGGAAAAAGGCGGTTTTCTGCGATACGCGCGCGGCTTGCGCCATTGAGTGCGTGACGATGATGATGCAATAATTTTCCCGCATCTCATCGATCAATTCCTCGATCTTGGCGGTGGCGATCGGGTCTAGCGCGGAGCACGGCTCGTCCATGAGGATAATGTCGGGGCGGACCGCCACCGTGCGGGCGATCACCAAGCGTTGTTGCTGGCCGCCCGACAAGCTGGTTCCAGGTTGAGCCAAGCGATCCTTCACTTCGTTCCAGAGCCCAGCCCGCACCAATGCCTGCTGCACGATCTCATCCATCTCGGCCTTGGATTTGGCCATGCCGTGGATGCGCGGACCATAGGCGACGTTGTCGTAGATCGATTTCGGAAATGGGTTAGGCTTTTGAAACACCATGCCGACGCGAGTGCGCAGCACAACCGGATCGACGTTTCTGCCGTAGACGTCCTTGCCTTCGATCTCCAGCGCGCCGGAAACCCTACAGCCCTCGATCAAATCATTCATGCGATTGATGCAGCGCAAGAAGGTCGTCTTGCCGCAACCCGAGGGGCCTATGAGGGCGGTCACGGAGCGGTCGGGGATGTCGAGCGAAACGTCGAACAAGGCTTGCTTGTCGCCATAATGCACGCTGATGTCGCGCGCGCCGACCTTGGTTGAAATGCCGAGCAATGTTCCGGCGCTGGCGCTAACCTTTGGCGCAACCATGCTTAGCACCGGGCTGGCTCGTTCCGCCGCAGCAGAAAATTCCATAACAATCCTCGCTTGTTGCTCGGCGTTCGTTTTGGTTCCGGCGCGCCCGTTCACTAGGGTGCTTTGATGACACTGATGTGAAATTGGCCATGCTTAAGATCAATAATCATCACAATTAGCCCGCCAATTCGAGATAAACCGCAAAAGCCGAGCCTCTGCCGGGCTGGCTCTCCACCAAAAGCCCGCCTCGGTGCCGGTTGACGATGTGCTTGACGATGGCCAGCCCCAGCCCGGTGCCGCCGCGCTCATCGCCGGTTTCCCGCTCAACCCGGAAAAACCGTCCCCCTAGTTTGGGCAAGAAGCGCCGCGCTATGCCGGGCCCGGCATCTTCCACACGGACGAAGGCGTAGGAGCGGTTCGCGGCGGATGCGGCGGTCAGCAGCACAATGCGGCCAGCTTCGTCCCAGCGCCGGCCCGCCAGCGCCACCACCTCCTCGCGGTCGCCTGAGGCGCCGACCTCCACTTTAACCGTCCCGCCATCGGGCGAATATTTCAGGGCGTTATCAACCAGGTTTTGTATCACTTGGGTCAGCTGAAAACGCTCGCCCCGCACCAGCACCGGCTCGGTCGGCAGCGAAAGTTCGATATGCACCGCCCGCTCGCGGGCGATTTCGGCCAAGGCGTCGATAACGTCCGACGCTACGATGCTGAGATCGGCCTGATCCGAAGGCGGCACATGCTCGTCCATCTCGATGCGCGACAACGACAGCAAATCGTCGATCAGCCGCCGCATGCGTTCGGCTTGGACTTGCATCATCTTCAAGAAGCGATCTCGCTCGGCTGCCTCGTCGCGAGCGGGGCCGGCTATGGTTTCGATCAACAAAGTCAGCGAGGCCAGCGGCGTGCGCAATTCGTGGCTGGCGTTGGCGAGGAAATCGGCGCGCAGGCGTTCGGTGCTGATGCGAGCGGTTTGGTCGTTGAAAACCAGCATGGCGGCGCGCTTTTGTCCCCAATTGATCGGCGCCACGGTGCAGCGCAGATGGCGCTCAATCTCGGCGGTTGTTTGGTAATCCACCGCGCTGGTCACGCCCGCGCCCACCGCCTCGCGCACGGCATCCAGCACGTCGGGGTTGCGCAATACCGAAGCCAGAAATTGCCCGCGCGGTTCAAATTGCATTTGCGCCCGGGCAGCCGCGTTCGAACCGGCGATGCGGTTATCGGTATCGACCAGAAGCGCCGGGTCAGGCAGGGCTTCAAGCAAGGGCCCTAATTCGGCCAGGCCGGCCAATTTTTGTTCCGCCTCACGCGGCGCGATGACGAAACGACCCGATTCGCGAAGCGCCCAAGCGCCTGCAACCGCGGCCAAGGCGATCCAAACCGCCACCCACGGTTCAGCCGCGATCGCCGCCCATAGCGCCAGCGCCGCCAAAACGGCGGCAACCCAGGCCAGAGGCGGCGCCTTGCCTAATCTCGTTAAGAATCGCGCCATTTCCTGGTTTTTAACCACACAAGCGAAGCCGAGCCACAAGCTCCGCATCTAATCAGCGCCGCGATGGCATCATACTTGAAGCCGAGCTATCGACGGCGGGCGGGTAGGTCCATATAATTATCGTATATCAATATTTATTTATTGATTTTCGGTAGAGTAAACGATAGTCGGGGCGGTGAGAGGGACGAATGAGACAGAGCGCGCGCATCTTGATCGGCTTGGGCCTAATGGCCGCGGCCGGCGCGTGCGCTGGTCGCGGCCTGCCCCCGGAGCCGGATTCCTACGTCGCCGCCAACGCCATCGGGGCAGAGCGCGCGGCTGAACTGGCCGCCTCGCCCGCAACCACCTGGCTTGACGATCTGGCGGTTCCGGAGATGTCCGCCCTGGCGCGAGAGGCGCTGGCCGGCAGCCCTGACCTGCAAGCCGTGGAGGCGCGCGCACGCGCCTCACGCTGGCGCGCGCGCGGCGCCTTTGGCTTGTCGTGGTTGCCCAGCCTCAGCATCGGCTTCGACGGCCGGCGCACCGAAACGCCGATCGCCAATTCGAGCGAGCGCGCGCGCACTGAACTGATGACCTCTAACGTTATCGCCAGGTGGGAAATTGACCTCTGGGGACGGCTCGGCGCGCGCGTCCTCGCCGCCGATCTCACCGCCGACGCGGCGGAGGACGAATTGGACGACGCGCGCGTCTCGGTCGCGGGCCAAGCTGCGCGCGCTTGGGTCGATCTGATCGAGGCGCAACAATTGCTGGACTTGGCGCAAGAAGATTTGCGCACGCGCGAACGGGCGCTCGACATCACCCAGCGCCGTTACGATGCGGGGATCATCAACGCGCTTTCGCTGCGCACCGCGCGCAGCCAAGTGGCGTCGGCGCGCGGATTCGAGGCGCAAGCCCAAGACGGTCTGCTGATTGCTTCGCGCCGCTTGCAGGAATTGATCGGCCGTTACCCCGATGGCGCCCTGCGCGCCGAAGGCGCCCTGCCGCAACTTGCCGCTCTGGCCGCGGCCGGCGCGCCCGCCGATCTGTTGGAGCGCCGCCCCGACGTGCTCGCCGCTGAAAATCGTATGCGGGCGGCGGGATTTCGCATCCACGAGGCGCGCGCCGCTATGCTGCCGCGGCTGACCTTGACCGGCTCGGCCGGCGCCAGCGGCCAAGCGCTCGACGAAATCGACGACAGCGTCAACATGATCTCGAACCTCGTTGGCGGGGTCACCACGCCGCTGTTCAACGGCGGCGCGCTGCTGGCGGAATTGCGCGCCAGCGTCGCCGACCGCCGCGCCGCCGCCGCCGATTATGTGCGCACCTCCATCAACGCCTGGCGTGAGGTCGAGGCCGCGATCAGCGCCGACCAGAGCCTCGAAGTGCGCGAGCGCGAGTTCGGCGCAGCCGCCTTGGAAGCGCGCGCCGCCCAGGATTTGGCTGAACGCGAATATTCCCGCGGCGTCGCCACCCTGTTTGAGTTGATCGACGCCTACACCCGCCGCATCGACGCCGAACGCGGCCTGATTTCAGCACGCGCGGCGCGCGTATCCAATCGCATTACCTATCACGTCGCGCTAGGCGGAGGCGCCCGCAATGGCGGCCTCTCCCAAGCCAAGGGAGCCGCTCCATGAACAAGATGGACCTGAACATGACGACCCCGATTAGCTCAGAGGAAGAAGCTCCACGTTCAGCGCTGTGGAGCGCGGTGCGCCGCTGGGCGGTATTCGCCGCGCCGATCCTGGTGCTTGTCGGCGGCGCGCTGCTGGTGATTGTGCTGGTGCTCACTGGGCCGAAACCCAAGGAAAAAGACGATGCCCCGCACGCGACCGCGGTGCAATTCGCGATTGCCCATGCGCAGCCGACGAGCATCTCCATCAGCGTGCAAGGAGAGGCAAACCCGCGTGTGGAGGCCGCGCTCGCTTCGCAGGTCGCCGGCCGCATGGTGTGGGCGAGCCCGAAATTCGTCGACGGCGGCGCGTTTGCGCAAGGCGAGACCATGGCGCGCCTGGAAGACGCCGATTATCGCCTCGCCGTGGCGCGCGCGCGCGCGCAGATGGCGCAGGCCGAGGAAGCGTTGGCGCGCGAGCAAGCCGAGGGCGAACTGGCGCGCCAGGATTGGCAAGCGCTCGGCCGCGGCGAGCCTCCCCCGCTGGCGGTGCGCGAACCGCAATTGGCGCAAGCCCGCGCCGCGCTCGCCGCTGCGCAGGCGGGCTTGCGCTCGGCCGAGCTTGATCTTTCGCGCACCAACGTCACGGCGCCGTTCGCTGGCCGCGTGCGGCAACGGCGCGCCAATGTCGGCGATTATGTCGGCCCCGGCCAGCCAGTGGCGACCATGTTCGCCACCGATGCGATGGAAATTCGCGTGCCGCTCACCGACGCGGACCTGACCGCCTTGCGCATCCCGGTCGGCTTTACCGCGAGCAATTCCAATCGCGGCCCCGCCGCGCAAGTCACCACTGTCTCCGGCGGGCGGCTCAACACCTGGCAAGGCCGGCTTGTGCGCACCGAAGCGGCGGTCGATGCGCGCACCCGCCTCGTTTACGGGATCGTGCAAGTGCTGAACCCGTTTAACCCGCGCAGTCCATCTCCCCTCGCGCCCGGCATGTTCGTGTCGGCGCGGCTGGAGGGGTCTGGGCGCGAGACCCTGGTGGCCGCCCCGCGCAGCGCGCTTAAACGCAACGAGTTTGTCTACGTCATTCGCCCCGACAACACGATCGACATTCGCCAAGTTCGCGCCGCGCAAACGACCGCTGACGAAGTGATGTTCCGGGAGGGCGTCGCAGACAACGAGCGGGTCGTCGTATCGGCGTTGACTTCCCCGCGCCAAGGCATGGCGGTGACGCCCATAGACCGCGCCGGCGGCGCGGCGCCTGCCGCGGCGCGATGTGAAACGCCTGCCGCACCGTTCAACAACTGCGCTTGTAGCGCTGCGCGCTCCGGCGAGAAGGAGAAATAGCATGCTAAAGGGCCTGGTCGCCTGGTGGGGACGCAACCCCGTCGCCGGCAATCTGCTGATGCTGTTCAGCGTGGTCGCGGGCGTGTTCTCGTTCAACGCCATGGAGAAGGAATTCTTCCCCGCTGGCCAGGGCGACGGCGTGTTTATCCAAGCGGTGTGGCCCGGCGCGAGCCCCGAGGACATGGAGAGCCAGGTCATCGTTCGGGTGGAGGAGGCCACCGCTGACCTCGACAATGTCAATTGGGTCCGCGCCCGCTCTGGCGAGGGCTTCGGCTGGGTTCGCATCATCGCCGACCCTGGCGCCGACCTCGATGCGATGACCGAGGATGTGCGCGCGCGCGTCAACGCCATTAGCGGCCTGCCCCAGGGCATGGAGCCAATCAATGTCGCGGGCGAAGTTAATCGTAATTGGTCGATCCTGCTGAGCGTCCATGGCGGCGCCAGTGAGCGCACCTTGCGTGACACCGCCGAAGGGTTGCGCGATCGCATTTCCCTGCTCCCCGGCTCGGCGAACACCGTCGTTTTCGGCGTACGCGAGCCGGAAGTTTCGATCGAGGTCTCGGAAGCTTCAATGCAGGCCTGGGGGCTGACCTTCGATGAAGTCGCGCGCGCGGTCCGCGCCAATTCGCTCAACGCAGGCGCCGGCGCGGTGCGCACCGCCGACGGCACTTTCCAACTGCAAGCCCGCAACCTCGCCGATACGCAGCGCGATTTCGAGGACATCATCATCCGTCAAACCGCGGATGGCGGCGCGGTGCGGCTCGGCGATGTCGCCACCGTGATCGACGGTTTTCAGGACACCAACCTTTATTCGCGCATGAATGGCGAAGCGGCCGTGCTGATCTCCATTCTCACCGCCGACCGTTTCAACATTTGGGACACCAACAACGCGCTGCAGGAAACCCTGAAGGAAGTCCGCGCCGAACTGCCTGCCGGAGTGGAGGTCACCACCATCTACAACGAGACCGAGGACTATAATTCGCTGCTCTGGATCTTGTTTTCCAACGCCGGCCAAGGTTTCTTTCTGATCTTCACGCTGCTGCTGCTGACCTTGCACCCCAAGGTCGCGTTCTGGTCCACGCTCGGCGTCATGACCGCGTTCGCGGGTTCGTTCTTCATCCTGCCCTATCTCGACGTATCGCTCAATTTCATGACCGTGTTCGGCTTCCTCCTGGTGCTCGGCATCATGGTCGATGACGCAATCATTGTCGGCGAGTCCGTTTATGAACGCGCCGAGCGCGGGCACACCGGCGTCGACGCCTCGATCATGGCGACGCAATTGGTGCTGAAGCCGCTCGTCGCCTCGGTGTTCGTCACCATGATCGCCTTCAGCCCGATGATGTTGATCGAGGGCGATGTGCGCCAATTCACCCGCTCCATTTCCATTGTCGTGATCTCGACATTGATCTTCTCGCTGATCGAGTTGCTGATCATCCTTCCGGCGCACTTGGCGCATGTGAAAAAGCCCGACCCGCAAGGCAACGGCCTGCTTAGCCGACTGATGCGGCTGCAACAGCGCTCGGCGCATTCGGTGCTTTGGGTGGCGCGGAATCTGCACGGGCCGCTGCTGCGCCGAGCGGTGAAGATGCGCTACCTCACCTGGGCGATTTTCCTGGTGGTGATGGTGCTGGCGATCGGCCTCATGGCGTCCGGGCGAGTGAAACAGACATTCATGCCTGAAGTCGAGGGCGACTTCATGCAGGCTACCATCACCCTGCCGCAAACCGCGCCGTTCTCACGCATGGAGCAAGTCGCCGAGCAATTGGACGCCGCGCGCCGCGCGCTGGAGCAGGAAACGACCGCGCTGGCCTATGAGGACCCCAACACTGGGGCTAAGTCGCGCGGCGTGGTCCGCTCCTGGAGCCAATCGATCGACGAGAACACCATTCAAGCTTGGATCGGCCTTACGCCGCCGCCGACCAGGCCCGAAATGCGTTCCAATCAAGTGCGGGAACGCTTGGAGCAATTGCTTGGCGAAGTGCCCGATGCCGATCAGATCAGCTTTTCCCTTTCAGGCAATTCCTCGCCGGCCATCGAAATGGCGTTGCTGGGCGAAAACAAGGAAGAGCTCGAAGCCGCGGTTGAGGCGCTGAAAGCGCGCTTGCTGCAATTCAATGACGTGACCAGCGTGCGCGACAGTCAGGATTCGGCCATCGAGGAATTGCGTTTCCAACTGCTCCCGGGCGCCGAGCAATTGGGGCTGACGCTGAGCGATTTGACCCGCCAGGTGCGGCAAGCCTATTTCGGCGAGGAAGTGCAGCGCCTTCCCCGCGAGGGCGACGATGTGCGCGTCTATGTGCGCTATCCGCGCGATGACCGCCGCACGCTCGAGAGCTTGGGCGGGTTCCGCGTCCGCACCAATGACGGACGCGAAGTGCCGCTGGCAAGCGTGGCGCGTTGGGAGTTCGCCCCCGGCGTCACCGGCCTCGATCGGCGCCAACGCATGAGTTCGATCCTGGTCACCGCCGATCTGGTCAACAGCGAGGCGCGCACCCAGATCGACAAGGCGCTCGAAGACGAGAATTTCTGGGATCGTTTCGAAGCGCGCTACACGTCTGTGAACCGCAGGGCCATCGGTGAATCCGAGGCGCAGTCTGAATTCTTCGCTCAACTCCTGCAGCTCATGGCGCTGGCTTTCGGCGCAATCTACTTCCTGCTGGCGGTGACGTTCCGCTCCTACGCCCAGCCGGCCATGATCTTGTCGGTGATCCCGTTCGCGATCGTCGGCGCCAGCGTTGGGCATTTCCTGTTCGGCACGAGCTTTGCGCTGTTCTCCTGGCTTGGCATGATCGCCGCGATTGGCGTGGTGGTGAACGACAACGTCGTGCTGGTCGATCGCTGCAACCAGATACGCGGTTATTTCGCGCTGCGGCTGAAGAGCGCGGCAAACACCGTCCTTTTGGAGGAAGATGGCTGGGTCGTTCGGGAGGTCGCGGGCGCTGACGGGCAAGCGTTCGAGTGCGTCGCCATCTCGCCCGATCTGGAACTGCACGAGGAATTCATCCTGGAATCCGCCCAATCGGGTTTCGAGAAGGGACCGATCGAATTGCGCGGCTCCCGGCAGATGGCCTCGGACGCCAGCGAAATGCGCGAGCGGGCCGAGGGGCTCGAGGCGCTCGGTTTCCAGATCATGCGCGTGCGCGCCGAGCGCGGCATCGTCGAGGCTTCGGTGTCCCGGTTCCGGCAGATCTTCCTCACCTCGGTGACGGAGTTCGTCGGCATGGCGCCGATGCTGCTGGAAAACGCGGTGATCGTGCAATTCCTGAAACCGATGGCGCTTTCGCTCGCCTTCGGCGTGCTGCTGTGCATGCCTGCGACCTTGATCTTGACCCCCGCTTTCTACATGATCGGCATCGACATCAAGCGGGGAACCGCCGGCTTGTTCGGCTTCTATGCCCGACTCTATGGAAATCGCCGCGAGAAATTGGCGGCGGCGGAATAACAATAACGCAATTGGAGGGAAATCATGATTGCATTGACCCGTCGCGCCATTGGCGCGTCGTCGCTGGCGCTGCTCGCGGGCTGCGCCACAAAAAGCGCGCCTGGTGAGGCCGCGCCTGCCGACACTCCGCCCGCGCGGCCGCCCGCCGCAATTGGAGCGTTCGGCATTGATCTTGCCGCGCGCGATTTGAGCATGAAGCCTGGCAACGATTTTTTCCGTCACGCCAACGGAACCTGGCTCGCCAATACGCCCATCCCCGCCGACCGCACGCGCTGGGGCACGTTCGATATGCTGCGCGAGAAATCGGATCGCGACGCGCGCACGATCATCGAGGAAGTGGCGCTCGCGGGCGGCGCGACCGGATCGATCCAGCAAAAGATCGCCGATTATTACAACAGCTTCCTCAACCAGGATGCGATCGACGCCGCGGGCCTTGCGCCAATCCAGCCGGAGATCGACCAGATCAACGCGCTGCGCACGCACGAGCAAACCATCCGGCTGATCGCTTCGCCTGGCATTTCAGTGAACTCCCCGATCGCCGTGTTCGTGGGCCTCGATGACCGCAATCCCGAACGTTATGTCACCAACATAAGTCATGCCGGCCTCGGCCTCGGCGAGCGCGAGTTCTATCGCCGCGGCGACGGGCAGTTCCCGCAAATCCGCGCCGCCTATGTCGCCCACATCGAGCGCATGCTGACGATGGCGGGCCAAAGCGGCGCCGCCGCCAAGGCCCGCGCGGTGATGGCGCTCGAAACCGCCATCGCCGAACGCCATTGGCCGATCGAACAGCGGCGCGACCGCGACCGCACTTACAATTTGAAAAACCGGGCGCAAATACGCGCACTCGCGCCACGGTTTCCGTGGGACGCGGGCTTCGAGGCCGCCGGCATGGCCGACATCGAAGAAGTGGTGATCGCCGAACTCTCGGCGATGCGGCCGCTGGCGAATTTGTTCATGGCGACGCCAGTGGCGACGTGGCGCTCCTATCTGATATTCCACCTGATGACGGCGAATGCCGCCGTGCTGCCGCGCAATATCGATGATGCGAATTTCGATTTCTTCGGCAAGACCTTGAACGGCCAGCCGCAACAGCGCGAGCGCTGGAAGCGCGCGGTGCAGGCGGTCAACGGCTCGCTCGGCGAGGCCATCGGTCAGATTTATGTGCAGCGGCACTTCAGCCCAGACGCCAAGGCGCAAATGCGCGACCTGGTTGAAAATCTACGCCGCGCTTATGGCGAGCGCATCGATCAGCTTCCCTGGATGTCTGCCGAAACCAAGGTCAAGGCCCGCGAAAAGCTGGCAACGTTCCGCCCCAAGATCGGGTATCCGGACAAATGGCGCGACTATTCCGGCCTTGAAGCGCGCGCCGGCGACGCCTACGGCAACAACAAGCGCCAGCAAGTGTTCGATTGGAATTTCGACCTCGCCCGGCTCGCCCGTCCCACCGACAAGGACGAGTGGTTCATGACCCCGCAAACGGTGAATGCGTACTACAACCCGACCTTCAACGAGATCGTGTTCCCGGCCGCGATCCTGCAGGCGCCCTTCTTCGATCCCAATGCCGACCCGGCGGTCAATTACGGCGCCATTGGCGGGGTCATCGGCCACGAAATGGGCCATGGCTTTGACGACCAGGGCGCGAAGTCCGACGCGCATGGCGTGCTGCGCGATTGGTGGAACGCCAGCGATGTCGCCGCTTTCACGCAAGTGACCGACAAGCTGGTGGCGCAATACGATCGCTTCACCCCGCTCGAAGGCATCAGCGTCAATGGCCGGCTCACGCTCGGGGAAAATATCGGCGACAATGGCGGTTTGCAGGTGGCGCGCCACGCCTATGCGCTCTCGCTCGGCGGACAAGCGCCAGCGACGATCGACGGCATTACCGGCGATCAGCGCTTCTTCCTGGGTTGGGCGCAAGCGTGGCGCTCGCTGATCCGCGATGAAGCGCTGCGCAACCAGGTGCTCACCGATCCGCACTCGCCGGCGCTCTATCGCTGCAACGGCACGGTGCGGAACATGGATGCATGGTATGAAGCGTTTGGGGTGGTTGAAGCCGATGCGCTCTATCTCGCGCCAGCCGAGCGGGTGACGATCTGGTAGAGGCGAACTCGGACTTGCGCCGACGCTAGCCAAGTTGGCGCGCGGGGCCTGGCCCCCGCATGTCCGGGGCGGCGCCTGTTTCATCCCACCAGGAGGCGTTGCATGAGCGAAGTCATCCGCAACGGACATTGCTTTTGCGGTGCGGTGCAATTCACTACGCGCGGGGCGCCGCGTTTTATTTCAAACTGCCATTGCGAGAGTTGCAGGCGCGCGTCCTCGGCGCCGTCTCTGACTTGGGCGGGGTTCCAGGATTCTCAGGTGGAGATTTCGGGCGCGAGTTTGCGAAAATTCGCCTCTTCGCCAGGCGTCGAGCGCGGTTTTTGCGGCGTGTGCGGTTCGCCGATTTCCTTCCAGGGAACACGCTGGGCGGGCGAAACCCACCTCCCCGTCTGCGCCTTCGACCAGCCCGAAACCATGGCCCCGACGAGCGATCATTTTGAAACGGAAATGCTGCCCTGGGCGAAATTGCTGGCTGCGCGAAGCTAAGCCAACGTCGTTCCGCTGCGGCGCGGGCCTGCCAGAAAGAGGGAATTGCAAATCAGTTTTCCCCCGCCAAAACCCATTCTCACAACGGCGTTATCCCCCGTCGCGCCATTCATATTTTTTCTTTCCGCCGCAAGCGCTTGCGGCGATTTGTTCGCGCGAGGCGCGAGTTGGTTTCGCGGCGGCGCTGTTATTGCAAGCCCGGGCCCATTGTTCGCCTCTCAGTGTTGAGAAATTTGGCGATTTCGCGCGTTGTGGAACATCAATTGACTAGCCGTAACGAGCCGGTAAGTGTGTGCGGGGCAACGCCAGTGGAGGCGCGACGATGGCGGAAGAAATGATCGGCTATGAGCAACTCATGCAGGACGCGCTGCGCGGCGTCGTCCGCGCCGCCCTGCAGGAGGCGGCCGGCCCGCATGGGCTTCCAGGCAAGCACCATTTCTACATCACCTTCCGCACCCATGCGCCGGGCGTATCCATCCCCGACCATTTGCGTGCGCGTTATCCCGATGAAATGACCATCGTGCTCGAGCACCAATTCTGGGACCTCGAAGTCTATTCGGATCGTTTCCGCGTGATCTTGAAATTCTCCGGCCAGCCGCAACCGATCACCATCCCGCTGGCGGCGATCACGCGCTTCTTCGATCCAAGCGTAAAGTTCGGCCTGCAGTTCGAACAGCCGCAGCTGGACGAAGCGCGCATGGTCTCGGGCGACAAAGCAGCCCCCGGCCCGTCGCGCGAAACCACCAAGGACGTCCCCGTCGCCGCAAGCGACAATTCCGTGGTGAGCCTCGACGCGTTTCGGAAGAAATAAGTCGTCTAAACGCCTCCGCGGGCCTGCGCGAAAGCGCATGAAAGCGCGCAAGGTCGGCGACCATATTGAGCATCGACTTCGTCGAGTTCAACGCACCCGTCTATGTCGATATGCTTGATGTCAACATTGGCGCGAACTTGCCGACCGCGAACTGAAAGCGAAATTGTAATCATGGCCGGGCCAGGCGAAGCGGCGGCCTTGGGCGAGATCGCGACCCAGCGGCCAAGTCGCTGAGAACCGCCGATTTGTATCGATCTCGGCGCTTCACTATGGTTGTTACGGGTGAGGTGGTCTCGGACTGCCCAACCGAGGGGGAGACAGCAATGGCAGAGCGAATGGGTTTATCTGGGTGGTCAGGCGTACTGGGCACTTGGGTTGGCATCATGGGCGCCTTTGGAGGCGGGTTCGCGGCGCTCACCACTTACGGCGAGGAGGTCGCGAAGATGGAGGACGCGCGAGTTGTCCAAACCTTCGCCCTGTTTGAAATGTTCAACGGCACCGAACAACTCCAAGCCAGGCAGAAGATTCTCGACGCCGCCAACAGCGGGGCTGATTACGCGGGACATGACCTCTGGACCACACTCGACTTCTACGATGCGCTTCAGGTTTGCGTGGAGCGAAATCTCTGCGACCAAGACTTGGCGGTGCGGCTGTTTCAACCCTATGCGGTCCCGATTTGGAATGGTCTGAGTTCAGACATCATTTCCGGGCGCACGCCCAGTGATCCCAACATGGGTGCGGGGGTAGAATGGATGGCTGCTCTTCCAACGCCTGGAACCGCAGCGGACGGCGCGCAGGAAAACCCCACGGACGCATCGTCAATGCCCGCCGCGACGCCTGAAGTCGCCGCCCCGGAGGCCGCCGATGAGCAGGTGGAAGTCCCAGGCGAGTGACCGGCTTTGGCGAGATTGAACCGGATTGACCTGCTAGACTAAACGCGTCCGCAGGCTTCTCGCGAAAGCGCATGTCCGGGGCCCGGCCCGGTTACGCGTTCCGTTCAGTTAGGCCCGTACTTCTCGCTCATCCATGCCCACGCGCGCGCGGCGAGTTCGCGCAGCGCCTTCTCATCCACATCGGCGAGCCTGTTAATGTAAAGACAGCTGCCGCCGGTTTTGTGCTTGCCCAGCTTCTTCATCAGCGCCGGAAACGGCTTGAAGCCCGGCATGATGTACAATACGAGGCTGGCCTTGCGCGGCGAAAAGCCGATCCTCGGCCAATCGCCCTCGCGCCCGCTGGCGTAGGTGTAGCGATATTGGCCATAACCGATAATCGAAGGCCCCCATAGCGCCGGCTTGTCGCCGCTGGTCTCGCGCAGCACCTTGTCCACGGCTTTCGCATCGGCGCGCTTCTGCTCGGGCCGGATGGCCGCCAGGTATGCGCTGACGCTGGCTTTGGTCTTCGTCGTTTTGGTTTCGGCCTTCGCCAACACTACTCCCCCGGATGCGCCGCCAGGAACGCCCAGATGTGCTCGTAGAGCCCGTCGCGCACAAGCGTGGAATGGTCCGAACCCAGCATCGCCGCGAAGTTTTTCGGTTCGGGCGCGAGCGCGTAGAGGCGCTGGCCCTGAGCGTACGGAATCACCGTGTCAGCGTCGCCGTGCGCGATCAGGATCGGCATGCGCACCGCGCCAATGACAGCGCGCGAGGCGAAGCGATCTCTGATTGCAAGCCGCGCCAATGGCCCATATTGCGCGCCGGCGACGTCGTCTATGCCGGTAAACGGCGCTTCCAGCACAAGCGCGCGCGCCGGGCGCTCGGAGGCAAGCCTCGCCGCCACGCCCGAACCCAGCGAAAAACCATGAATGACAATGTCGCTTGGCGCATAATCGTGGGCGATCAACCAAGCATAGCCGGCGCGCGCATCGCGATAGAGCCCCTGCTCGCTTGGCTTGCCGGTCGAGCCCGAATAGCCGCGATAATACAACGCCAAAAACCCCGCCCCGCCCTCGACGATGCGCCGCCAGCGGCCGTCTTGGATTTCCGGGCGCCCGCCATTGCCGTCGAAGAACAGAAACACTGGCGCGCGCGCCGTGTCAGAATGCGGCGGCGCCCGCCACCAGGCGACCAGACGCTCTCCGTCCTCGGTCTCGATCCGCACTGCCTCGACGCCCGGAAAATTCGGCGCGACCTCTTCGCGATGCGGATGATAAATCAGCGCGCGCGTGTTGAGGGCAAGCGCGGCGAAGGCAAGCGCGGAGAGCGCAAGGAGCGCGGCAAGCATCAGCGCAGCGCGGCGCAAGAGGGCCATCACGCCAGGACGAGCGCCGCCCGGCCGCCGAGCCTTGTTCTCCGCTCGCCCCATCTCAGCCCTAGTCCCTCCGCGCCGTGAGCGCATCGAGCGCGTCGCAGAAGAAGCCTGGCGCGTTGCCTGCTTTACACGCCATATCGCCCATGGTGAAAATGAAGATCACGATAGCGACAAGTGGGAACACGATCCCGATCGCGCGGGTGAGCATCAGCGACAGCGAAACCGGTTTGCGTTCGCGCGGCGGGGACGGCGGCGCGGCCCGTGGATCGCACTCGTCGTCATCGCCCCTGCCTGCTCCGACTTGAATATGGTTGGGCGCATCGCCGCCGCCGACATGGATGTTGACGTTCTCCATGGTCACGCCTTGGAGTTTGATCCCCGGGGCTTCAAAGTGCGTCGGCCGCGGCGCAACAGGGATCGGCTCAGCCCGCACAATGGCTTGCACGATGCCGAGAAAATGCTGGAAGCGCGGATCGGCGGCGCTTGCATCCCACGCGGCCAGGTCGGCGTATTGCACTTCGCCGAAACCAAGCGGGGGCGAGACCAGATCGAGCCGCACCGGCGCCAGCACCTTGCGCGCGAGCCCGTGCGTCGCCTCCTCCATTACCCAAGCGCCTTGCTCGTGATCGACGCTGTCTTGCGTCCACACCGCGACCACGCACTTGGCGACGGCAAGCTGCTTGGCGATCTCCGCGCGCCATGACGTGGAAGGCTGAATGCCCTCGTCCCACCAAACATCGAGCGCGGCGGCGCGGAGGTGCTCCACCAGTGGCCGCACGCGGTCGGCGTCGGATTTTTTGTAGGAGATGAAAACGTCGGGCATCAGGTTCTCTCCTGCCAGCGTTTCGGATCGCGGCTTGCGTGGAAGCATGCGAGCACGAAGCACTCGTACTCGGCAACACGGAAGAACAGGCTGTACGGAAAGCGGCTCAAGCGGGCGCGGCGCACCTCGGCCAGCAAGACAGGAAACTGGAGGGGGTTCTCCGCGATGCGCTCAACCAGCCGGTCAATTTCGCTCACGAAGGCGTCGCCCAGACCTTGCGATCGGCGCTCGTACCAATCCCCCGCCTCGATTACTTCAAGGCGCGCGAGCGGCAGGAAGCGCACATTGAGCGGCACGCTACGGCGCGCGAGTTCTCAATTCGGACCTCAAGTCATCCCAGCTCACCGCCCCCGCGCGGTCCTCCTCGAAGCGCGCGAGACGGCGCTCTAGCTCAGCGCGCTGCGCCTCCGGCAGCGGCGTCTGATCGTCGGAGAGAGAGTCCCAGAGCAGCGCAATGAGCGACAGACGCTCTTGGGCGCTGAGGTCGGCGATGGCGCTTTGGGTAAGGGTTGGCATCCGCGAATACTACATCAATTGCGCGTTAGCGGCAATGACGACACACTGGTTCATTCCCCGCTCGCATCGAGCGCGTCGGCCGACCACGAGCTTGGCGGTCGGCCGCTTCAGTGAGCCGGTAGCCCTTCATTCCGCCGCGGCGCGAGCGGCGGAATCCATCACCCCGCCCGGCGCGAAGCGACCGGCGGCGATGTCGGCCAGCCCTGGCGCGAGCGCGGCGCGTAGCGCCTCAAGCTTGCCAGCATCAAGGGCCTCGCGCAGTTCAGCCAGCCGCCGCACCGCGTCGCGGATCACTTCGGCTTCGTCCGCATAGCGCCCGGCGGCGACTTCATCGCGGACGAAGGCTTCGAGGTCGGGGGTGAGGGTGGTGGGCATGTAGTCACCCTACCACAGCGAGTAAAAACTGAGTAGCGTTCATTGCCTGGTGTGAACAACGGCGCATTCCCAGCCATCAAACTCTACGCTCGCCATCTCGGCAGCTTCCGCCGCCCACTCGAGCAACGGCGCCAACGCCGCTGGATCGACGTAGAGCTGACCTTCCAAGATCAGGCCCCCTTCATCGCCGCCGGCGCGTGTAAGACTCCACTCGGCTGCCGAGGCAACAATAGTTTGAAAGCTGTACTGCTCGGCGCCATCGCGGCGGTAGAAAAACAACAACGTGTGACGCGGTGCGGTGAGAGGGTCGCCCATTTCCTTGAGGCGATCCAGCACAGCCCAATCCTTTGCACTGAGCTCAATGGATCGCAACTCACAACCCCCTTCACAATTTCATCCGTGATCTTCCAACCTCTGAGCGGCGTCATTGCGTTGTCGGCGGCCTCCCTAACTCGCCTCCAGAGTATTTCTAACAAAATTGAGTAAATACGCCTCTTCGTTGCGCGCAGAGAGCCGCCCAAGGAGAACTATCGCCGCCCCACCGAGCACCAAGAACGAAACGTTGGTAAACACGCTGCTTCCATCCCCTTCAATGGCGCCGACCAATGCCGCGACGAACAGAGCGCCGCCGATCAACAGTGCGAGGCCGAACCACAACACTAAGAACACCATGACGAAAGCGTGCAAACGCCCTGTACACTCCACACGCGTGCCGGAACTCGCAGATCGCCATTCCACCGCGAGCACTGTCTGAAATGAATTGCGATAGCCAATTCGCTTCCTTAGCGTCGCGGCGCCGTTTCCCACTCTGCCAATGACCGCTCCCCCCGAGAACATCCCGCCCACACCCTCACGCAAACGCCGTTCGCATTCACTAGGCCCGTGCGGGGAAGTGAGGACGGTGGTCACACCTCGGTCAAAGCCCCTTCACAATCTCATCCGTCATCTTCTTCGCGTCCCCAAACAGCATCATGGTGTTGTCGCGAAAGAACAGTTCGTTCTCCACGCCGGCATACCCGCTGCCCATGCCGCGTTTCACGAACAGCACGGTTTTTGCGCGCTCCACGTCGAGGATCGGCATGCCGTAGATCGGGCTTTTGGGATCGGTTTTGGCGCTCGGATTGGTCACGTCGTTAGCGCCGATGACGTAGGCGACGTCGCATTGCGAGAATTCGTTGTTGATGTCTTCCAGTTCGAACACTTCATCGTAGGGCACGTTGGCTTCGGCGAGCAGCACGTTCATGTGCCCGGGCATGCGGCCGGCGACCGGGTGGATGGCGTATTTCACTTCGACGCCTTCCTTCTTCAGCATGTCGGCCAGTTCGCGCACGCTGTGCTGGGCTTGCGCGACGGCCATGCCGTAGCCGGGCACGATGATCACCTTGCTCGCGTTCTTCATGATGAAAGCCGCGTCGTCGGCCGAGCCTTGTTTCACCGGGCGCGTTTCCTTCACGCCGGTCGCCGCGCCATCGGCAGTGCCGAAGCCGCCGAGGATCACCGAAATGAAACTGCGGTTCATCGCCTTGCACATGATGTACGAAAGGATCGCGCCCGACGATCCCACCAGCGCGCCGGTGATGATCAGCGCTACGTTCTCCAGCGTAAAGCCAAGCGCCGCCGCCGCCCATCCCGAATACGAATTGAGCATCGACACCACGACCGGCATGTCGGCGCCGCCAATGGGAATGATCAGCAGCACGCCGATCAGCAGCGAAAGCCCCGCCAGCGCCCAGAAATGCCATTCCGCCGTCCCGCCGCCTGCACCATCATCACGATGATCGCGACGATGCCAGCGGCGATGGCGATGTTGATGGATGGCGCATCGGCAGCATGATCGGCGCACCCGACATGTTGCCGTTGAGCTTGGCGAAAGCGATCACCGAGCCGGTGAAGGTCACCGCGCCGATCGCGGTGCCAAGCGAGAGCTCGATCAAGCTGATTGCAACTTGATGCCGCCGCATGACACGACGTCTCGGCGATGTCGAAAACTCTCCGGCGCGTAGAACGCCGCCGCCGCCACCGCCACCGCGGCCAGGCCCACCAGCGAGTGGAACGCCGCCACCAGCTGCGGCATCGCCGTCATCTTGATCTGGCGCGCGGTGATCGCGCCAATGCCGCCGCCGATCGCGACCGCCGCGATGATCAGCGCCAGCGTGGTCCGGTCCATGCCCTTCCAGGCGAGCGCCAACGTCACGCCGATCGCGATTCCCATGCCGGCCATGCCGAAATTGTTGCCCTGACGGCTGGTCTCGGGGCTCGACAGCCCGCGCAGCGCCAGGATGAACAACACGCCAGAGACCAGATAAAGCAAAGTCGCGAGTTCGGAATTCATGGTCAGCCTTAAGTATCGGTGTTCAGGATGCGCTCGATCTCGGCGATCAGCCGGGGAAGGTGGTTCGCAACGGTGTCGACGAGGATCTGCAGATCAACGCTGCCATAGCCATGCACCAGCCTATGACGCATGCCAATCATGCGCGCCCAAGGCAATGCCAACATGAGCTGGCGCTGACTGGGGTCGATGGCGTTGGCTGCCTCGCCCACGATTTCGACCGCCCGTGCGACAGCCAAACGTTTCTCATCGTTGCGCGCGAGGCCGACTGCATCGGCAGCGCCAAGGATGGACACAGCCAGCTTCGCATATGAGAGCATGTCCTCAAGTCGAAGCCGCACCCCCGTGTCCATCACGCCTCGACGAAGCTTTCGCTCATGTAGGCCAGGGCCGCCGGCCGCAATTCTTGCCGCAAGACGAGGTCGATCGACCTTCCGATTTTCTCCTCCAGGGCTGACTGGGCATCGACCAAAGTGAACAACGTGGGCCGTCCCGTGATGTCGGCGAGAATATCCACATCGCTATCGGGCCGTTCCTCGCCGCGCGCCACCGAGCCGACTACGCCGAGCAAACGGATGCCGTAGCGCGCCTCGATATCGTCGCGGCGGGCGCGGATGGTTTCCAGAACGGTGTCGAGCAGGCTCGCCATGTGTCCAGAATTCGGCTCTTCGCGCCCCGAGGTCAAGCTCAACTCCGTCGCCGCAAGCGCGACCAGCCGGAGAACATGGTCACTGCCGGCGCGGCGAAGAATGCCAAGGCCGCGACCATAGGCGGCCAGCCTTCCTTGCGTTGCGCCCAGGAACGCCAGCACATTGCCCAAGAATCGGCACGAAGGCGAGGAAGAAGCCGGCGAAAGCCGAAGGCCACGCGCCCCAACCCAGTTCGCCCTGTATCCATTCGCTGACGAAATAGATCTGCAGCACGCAAAGCCCGACCCAGAGCCAGCGCGATCACGCAGCCCATGCCGGCGCAGCCGGACATTTGGATTTGGAAGCGGCGCATATCCTCGCGCGCGCGCGTGCGGTCGAAAGTGTGGGGCGCGGCCATTGCCTCTTCGCCCAGATTGGCGAGCGCGCGCCGCGCCGCTTGGCGCAATGGATCCTCATTCGCCGCCCCCTCTTCTCGCGCCGCGGCGATTTCGGCTTCGAACGCCTCCACAAGCGGCTGCAAATCGACAATGGCCCGCGGCAGCGCCGCGCCCGCTTCCCACGCTTCAATAAACCGGCGCATGAAGGCCTCGGCCGAAAGCCGTCCATCCAAGTACGCCTCAATCAGCGCGCGCCATTCGGCGGTGGTCATCGCCTCACTTCTTCTCTTTCCTCTTGTACATAGCCAGCATGCGCTGGGTGACGAGAAAGCCGCCGAAGATATTGACGGCGGCGAGGCCAGCCGCCAGCGCGCCCGCGCCCTTGGCGACCCAGCCGCCATCCATCGCCGCGCTTGCCGCCGCCGCGATCAGCGCGCCGACGATGATCACCGAGGAAATCGCGTTGGTGACCGCCATCAGCGGCGTATGCAAGGCGGGCGTCACCGACCAGACTACATAATAGCCGACGAAAATCGCCAGTGTGAAAATGGCCAGGTAAAACACAAATGGATCGACTGCTTCCACAATTCGCCTCACGCGGTTTCATAGGTGGCGTCGGCGCGGATAACCAGGCCGAGGCCGTCCATTTCATGCGATTCGGCCGCGCGCTCGCCGCGATGATTGCGGTAGATCAGCGTGTGCCCGCGCGCGCCGACGCAGAGACTCTCGGGCGCGAATTTGAGCTCCGGCGCGCGCTCCAGCGCCTTCTCGAAATAAGCGCGCAACATCGAGCGACCGATGATCACGCCATCAGCGGCAAAGCCAAGCGCGGCGATATAGGGCGAGGAAAATTCGATCTCCTCGGCATAAAGCGCCAGTATCGCGTCGAGGTCGCGCGCGTTCCAGGCCGCGTAATAACGGCGAGCGAAATCCGCGTCATTCATGGCGCGCCCGCCTTTTGGGCAAAATGAGGATGCGCCAGCGCGCCGTTCCTGGTCAGCAACGCGCCCTTGACGATTTCATCGTCCCAGTGCGGCGCGAAGGCCCTGGTTTCCTTGTCGGCAAGCAAGGGCAGCAGCGCCAACAAGTTTTTCGCATAGAGCGAAGAGGCATCCGCCGGCAGGCGCGCGGGCAGATTAGTGAAACCCATCACCTTGACGCCGCCGATATCGACGCACTCATCCGCCTTCGAGAGCGGACAATTGCCGCCCTGCGCCACCGCCAGATCGACAATTACCGAGCCGGGTTTCATCGACTTCGCCATCGCCTCGGTGACTAGAACCGGCGCCGCGCGTCCGGGAATAAGCGCGGTGGTGATGACGATGTCTTGCTTGGCGATGTGTTCGGCGACCAGCACGGCTTGCTTGGCTTGATATTCCGCGCTCATCGGCTTGGCGTAGCCGGCGGCGGTTTCGGCTTGCTTGAATTCTTCGTCCTCGACCGCCACGAATTTGGCGCCGAGCGAGGCGACTTGCTCCTTGGTGGCGGGGCGCACGTCGGTGGCGGTGACCGCCGCGCCGAGGCGCCGCGCCGTGGCGATAGCCTGCAGCCCGGCAACGCCTACCCCCATGACGAACACGCGCGCGGCGGCGATCGTGCCGGCGGCGGTCATCATCATCGGAAACGCGCGCCCATAGAGCGCCGCCGCTTCGATTACGGCTCGGTACCCCGCGAGATTAGCCTGCGAACTCAGCGCATCCATGGATTGCGCGCGTGAGATGCGCGGGATGAATTCCATCGCCAACGCATCGATCTTGGCTTTGGCCAGCGCGTCGAACACGCCAGCATCGCCATAAGGCTCCAGCAGCGAAACAAAGCCCGCGCCGGCTTTCATCGCGGTGATCTCGTTCGCGCCTGGACGGCGTACTTTCAATACGAGATCAGCGGCTTCGATGCCGCCACCCGCCGCAATCTTGGCGCCAGCGGCTTCGAACAAAGCATCCGGGAAACTCGCCTGCGCGCCAGCCCCGGCCTGGATCGAAACCTCGTGGCCGAGCGCGGCCATTTTCTTCACCGTCTCCGGCGTTGCGGCGACGCGGGTTTCGCCGGCGGCGCTCTCCTTGAGAATAGCGATGCGCAAGGGCTCAACCCGCCCCGCCGGTAAACGCCATGGTGATCGCCCCGCCCAAAGCCAGCAGCACCCAAAGCGCGACTTGCACGGCCCAAAAAGCCCCGGACATGCGGAACAAAAAACCAACCGCCACGCCGATCGCCACCAGCGCCAACATCCCCGACCACCAGCCCAAGCCAATCGCAAATGCTAGCGTACACAAGGCCAGACCCTGCGCGATCAGCACACCGCCCCAAAGCGATGCGGCGAGAAACCCATGGAAGGTGTCGCGCTGGTCCTGAATTTCCATCTGTCCGTGCGCGCCGGTTTGCGCCATTGCCTTAACTCCTGCTCGATGCCGCCGGTCTGTAAACCGCGCCGCACAGCCGAACAAGACCTGGCGAACAAGACCCGGCGAACAAGACCCGGAGCATAGTAAGCCACGGCGCCCTTTCGCCGCTCCCCGCGCGCGGCCATATAGGGGCTCACGATTCCGCGAGTCTCTCCCGTCATGGCCAATCCTCCAACTCGGCACGCTCCCATCCTCATCGTCGGTTCCGGCCCCGCCGGCTACAGCGCCGCCATCTACGCCGCTCGCGCCATGCGTCGCCCCATGTTGATCGCCGGCCTGCAGCCGGGCGGGCAGCTGACCATCACCACCGATGTCGAAAATTACCCGGGCTTCGCGGACGTCATCCAGGGGCCGTGGCTGATGGAGCAGATGCGCGCGCAAGCGCTGCACGTAGGAACTGACCTGGTCGAGGACGTGATCGTGAAGGCCGAACTGGGCGCGCGCCCGTTTCGCCTTACCGGCGATAGCGGGCAGGTTTACGCCGGCGACGCCGTGATCATCGCTACCGGAGCGCAAGCCAAATGGCTTGGCCTGCCGAGTGAGAAAACATTTGCCGGCAAGGGCGTCTCCGCCTGCGCCACCTGCGATGGATTTTTCTTTCGCGGCAAGGAAGTTGCCGTCATCGGCGGCGGCAACAGCGCTGTCGAAGAGGCGCTTTATCTGTCGCACCTCGCCAGCAAAGTTACGCTGATCCATCGCCGCGATTCTTTCCGCGCCGAGAAAATTCTGCAAGAGCGCGTGTTCGCCAATCCAAAAATCGAAGTGGTGTGGGACCATGCGCTCGAGGAAATTCTTGGCGACGACGCCGGCGCCTCCGGCGTGCGTTTGAAAAACGTCAAGACCGGCGAAGCGAGCGAACGCCAAATCGACGGCGTGTTCATCGCCATCGGCCATGCGCCGGCGACGGAATTATTCACCGGCCAAGTGGCGATGAAGCCGAGCGGCTATATTATCGTCAAACCGGGAACCACAGAAACCAATGTGCCAGGCGTGTTCGCCGCCGGCGACGTCGCCGACGACACCTACCGCCAAGCCGTCACCGCCGCGGGCCTGGGCTGCATGGCGGCGCTGGAAGCGGAGAAATATTTGGCGGCGCGCGAGCACGCCGGCGCAACAGATTAGAACCTATCTCAGCCCCAATAATTTGTGCGTCTGCAAGCTGAGCCGCCAGCGCGGATTGGCGAGGCAATAGGCGATGGCGGCGCTCGTGTTCGCTTCGCGCGCTGGCGCTATCCATCGGCTGCAGGAAGAAATTCCGAAAGCCGAGCGTCTCGAAGCGCTCAGGCTCGGCCCCTGCCTGCGGATACACCAGCTTCAGTTCGTCGCCTGAGCGCTGCACCAATTCGGCGCCCGCTTTTGGGCTGACGCAAATCCAGTCGAGGTCCGCCGGCGCGGAGATGGTTCCGTTGGTTTCCACGGCGACTTCAAAGCCTTGTGCGTGGAGCGCGTCGATCAAAGCGGCGTCGAGCTGCAGCAACGGCTCGCCGCCCGTGCACACCACATAGGGCGCTCCGCCGCCGGGCCAGAACGCAAACACGGCGCGCGCGAGCGCCTCGGCGCTCTCGAACTTGCCGCCGCCGTCGCCGTCGGTTCCGACAAATTCGGTGTCGCAGAAGTGGCAGATCGCGCTCGCGCGGTCCTGCTCGCGTCCGCTCCATAGATTGCAGCCGGCAAAGCGCACGAACACGGCCGGCCGCCCAGCGCGCGCGCCCTCGCCTTGCAGCGTGTAGAACATTTCCTTGACCGCATAGGTCACGCGCCCGCCGCTCCATTCGGCCCAGCCCTTGGCGCGCAGCTCGCACGCCGGGCAAGCGCCGCAGCCATAGCCCCAATGCGTGGCGCATGCGAGCGGTCGCCTTCGATAGCAGGTGTGGCTGTGTTCGACGATGATCGGCCACCAGGGCGTCGCCGCCCAGCTCGATGCGCCAGCGCCCAGGTCTGCGCCTTGGTCAGGTGCATCAGCGGCGTTTCGATCGGTGAGCGGCCGTTCAAGCCCGAGCGACAGACGCTTGCTGCATCGCGTCGATGGTGGCGCGGCGGCAATCGGGGTAGCCGGAAAAATCCGTCTCGCACATGCCGCCGACCAGCGTGTCGATGCCGCGCCGATAGGCATGAGCGGCGGCGACGCTGAGGAACACCAGATTGCGACCCGGCACGAACGTGGTCGGCAGACCGTTCGGCCGCCATCTCGATGGCGCGCTCGCCGGTCAGCGCGCTTTCGGCAAGCGCGCCATAGCCGGCGAGATCGACGACAATGTCCTCGCCGAGGCGCTGGCCGAGGTGGAGGACGTCGCCGGCGATGCGGCTCTGACGCACAGCGGCCGCTGCGCCATTCGACCGCATGCCGCTGGCCGTAGAAAAAGCCGATGGTTTCAACGCGCTCGTATCGCGCCAGCGCCCAGGCCAGGCAGGTCGCGGAATCCTGGCCGGCGGAGAACAAGAACGAGCGCATGGCACCGGCACACTTATAGGCGCGCGGCGACATCCGTCGACTGGCGCGTATTTGCTGCATTGCAGCATGGACGCAAAGTCAGAAAACTACGCCGGAACATGGCGTTACGCAATGAGAAGTGTGGCCCGCCGGCCGCAGACTCAAGCGCGGTGACGCGCGCGTCAAGTTATGCGCACGCTCGCCCGTTGACAGCAGGGGGCGGTGCGCCTGCTATAGCGGTCTGGACAGGTAAGGGCGCGGGGGAGATCTCGCTGCCCGACCATGCCGATGGTCAGCCGCGCGGCCCACTAGAAGGCGGCCAGGC
Source organism: uncultured Alphaproteobacteria bacterium (assembly GCA_963732745.1). GTDB lineage: Bacteria > Pseudomonadota > Alphaproteobacteria > Caulobacterales > Aquidulcibacteraceae > Vitreimonas. Next base: position 135,498 of record CAVTAT010000016.1, read on the forward strand.
ACTGGGAGGACGGCGATGAGCAGCAAATCAACACTGGGTTGGATGCTGCTTTCCGGCGCCTCGCTCGCGGCGATGGGCGCGCTGAGCGCCCGCCTATGGCGCAAGAGGAAGAAATGGTTCAGACGAAATCGTCGTCACGGCCACGGGCCGCAGCGCCGCGATCCAAGATGTGCCGATCGCGGTGACCGCCATCGGCGACGAGGCGCTCGAAAAAGCCGGCGTCAGCAACCTGCATCGATCTCCGCCAAGTCACGCCGAACCTGCGCATCGGCTCGGGCCAATCGCAACGTCCGGCACCATCGCCTCCATCCGCGGCCTCGGCACCGGCTCCGACAACCCAGGCTTTGAAGCGCGCGGTCGGCATCTTCATCGACGGCGTTTATCGCGCCCGCGCCGGCGCCGCGATCACCGATCTTGCCGACGTCGAGCGCATCGAAATTCTGCGCGGCCCGCAAGGCACGCTGTACGGCAAGAACACCACGGCCGGCGCGATCAGCGTCGTGACGGCCGGCCCGGACTTCGAGCCCGGCATGTGGCTGGAAGGCACCGCCGGCGATCTCGACGCGCTCGGCACGCGCGTCGGCGCGAACATGCCGCTCATCGATACTTTCGCCCTTCGCGTTGACGGCACGATGCGCACCCGCGACGGCTACATCGATGTCGCCAACATCTCCGGCGAGACCATCAACACCACCGACCGCTGGACGGGCGCGCGTGCAGGCGCAGTGGGACATCAGCCGCGACGCGTCGCTGCGCGTGATCGTCGATGCGCTCGGAAACCGACGAGAGGTGCTGCGCCGCGGTTACTCTTGCTGATACGACGACATTCTCGCTGCGAACTCAAGCTTCCCGTTCAGCGTCGCCATGAATTGACGCAGCCTGGTTCAATCCTGACGCCGAGCGTGCTTCCCGGCCCCGATTGCCGCCAACGCCGAAGCCCGGCGCATGAGCGTGACGCCGGGCCGCTCTACGATGAACACACCGAAGACTTCGGCGTCTCCGGCGCAACTCGATTGGGACATCGGCGACATCAATCTCACCTCGATCACCGCCTATCGCGATTGGGATGCCAAGCGCGACCAAGACATCGATTTCTCGGCCATGGATCGCGCCTATCGCGACGATCTGGAAGTTGGCGTCGAAACGTTCACCCAGGAAATCCGCCTGCAGGGCGAATGTCGGCCGCGTGAACTGGCTGGTCGGCGCGCTTCTACGGCGACGAAACCATCGACACAGACCGACAGCATCCGCTATGGCGCGCAGGCCGACGCCTACATCAACAACCTGCTCGGCTTGATCGATTTCTCGGCGGCCGGCGCGCCAGACATCAACGGCGCCGCTGCCGGGCACGGGACAAACGGTGTTCGGCTGCACTCCGCTCAGCTGGCAGTGCGCCATACCGTTCGTCCTGGGCGACGTTTGGCGCCGGCTGCTTGGCGCATCGGCCAACGCGCTTGGTCCCTGGCACGACTGCGGCATTGGCTGGCACCAACGCGCTGACCCGTGGCTTGTCGGCGGCGAACTTGACCAATGCCGGACAGCAGGGCGACAATTGGGGCGTCGACACCAAGACGTTGGCGATCTTCACGCACAACGAAATCAGCCTCACCGACAACCTGGTCCTGACCCTCGGCGCTCGTTACACGCAAGAAGAGAAGGACATGAGCGCCGACCTGAACGCGACTCAGCCCGCCTGCGACGCGATCCGCGCCAACCAGCGACGTCGCCTACGCCGCGCTGGTGTTCGAGCAGGTCGCCAGAGCTGCTGCCGGTAGGCCACCCGCTCCGCACGCTCGGCGATCGGCTTCCCGTCGGCGCTCACGCTGACCTGCAACCCGGCCGTCAACAATGTCCAAGCGCTCCAGAATGGCGGCATCTACGCCGCCAACGTCACCGACGACGCGATCAGCGGCACGGTGTCGCTGGCCTACCACCTCAACGACGATCTGATGATCTATGGCGGCTACTCGCGCGGCTTCAAGTCGGGCGGCTTCAACATCGACCAATCGGGCATGGCAGTGCGCCCATGGACCACGACGGGTGGCGTTGCCGCGCTTTCACCATATGCACAGAGCGTCGTCGCCTTCCTGCACGCCCGTGCGATTGGCACCGCCATCGAGATGCCGACCGCCTTCGGCGCGGACGATCTGGACTTTGACCCAGAGACCGTCGACGCCTACGAACTTGGCCTCAAGTCGACGTCTTGGAATTCGTCACGCTCAACCTGGCGGGCTATTACCAGCAGCTGCACGACTACCAGCTCAACGCCTTCAACGGCTTCAACTTCATCACCCGGAACGTGCCGGAAGTGATCAGCCAAGGCGTTGAAATCGAACTGGCGGCGCGGCCGACGGATGCGCTGACGCTTACGTTGGGCGCCGCACTACAGCGACGTCTATTACGACAGCACCGTGGCGTTTGCCGGCAACCAGGGCAATCCAGACGATATCGTCCGTGCCGGCGATCCGCTTTCCCAGTCTCCGGAATGGACCGTCACCGGCTCGGCGCTCTACGAAGTTCCGCTCGGCGACGCCTTGAAAGCTGACCTTCTACGGCAATGGCCGCTATGTGAGCGAATATCGCCTGCAAACGCTCGGCCGCAACCCGCTGACCGACCAATAAGTCGTTCACGATTTTCGACGGGCGCATCGGCATCGGCAGCCGCGAACGATCGTTGGGCGCTCGAACTCTGGGGCCGCAATTTGACCGACGAATACTATTCGATCGGCGCGTTCGCGGTGCCTGAGCAAACTATCTTCAACGACCAAACCCAGTTGCGCCAAGGCGTGTTCGCGGCTTACCCGAACGAGCCGCGCACGGTACGGCGTCACGCTTCGCGCGCGTTACTGATCGCTCGCGCTACGAAACATTTGCGGCCGGGGCTTACGCTCCGGCCGTTTTTGTTGGCGCCTCCCGTTCCCGCGCGTTGACAAACGCGCGCGTGTGCGTTCGCCGCGAATCTGCTCTAACGTTGGGATATGTCCGCCCTCGCCGCGCTCGATTTCCTGATTGTCGATGACGACGAGGCCACGCGCGGCATTCTGGCGGCGGCGCTGCGCGGGGCGGGCGCGGCCAAGCTGCGCGGGGCTGACGACGCTGGCCAGGCGCTGGCGCTGATGCAGGCGGCGCCGGCTGACGTGGTGGTCACCGATCTGTTGATGCCGGGCATGGACGGGCTCGAATTTGTCGCCGCCTTGCGCGCCGAGCCATGCCCGAGCACGCGCGCATCCTGGTGCTCACCGGCTATGGCGAAATGGCCGAACGCGCCCGCGCCGCCGGCGCCAACGCGGTGCTGCTGAAGCCGATCGCGCCGGCGGATTTCGTCAAGGCCGTGGCGGCGGCGTTGGGATAAGCGGACCGCCGGCTTCCAGCCGGCTCTTTTTGGTTCTGTACAAAAAACTGGCTGGAACAAATGATTTACCCATCCCCGGATGAATGCGCAGCATTCAGTCCGGGGCCCATAAACACGAACGGCAGCGTTTATGGGCCCCGGACTTCGCTTCGCGAATCCGGGGATGGGTGGTGGGTCAGTTTCAGTCGTTGGCAAAAAAGCCGGCTGGAAGCCGGCGGTCCAAAAACTAAAGCTTGCCGCGCAGCATTTCAATGATCCCGGAAAAATCCTTGGCCGCGTTGCCGCGCGCGACGAATTCCTCGTACAGCGCCTCGGCCGCGCCGCCCAGCGGCGTCGGCGCGCCGGACATTTCCGCGGCGTCCTGCGCCAGCTTCAAATCCTTCAGCATCATCGCCGCGGCGAAGCCGCCTTCGTAATTGCGGTTTGACGGCGCAGCGGGCACCGGGCCCGGCCAAGGGCAATACGAGGTCAGCGACCAGCATTCTGCCCCGACGCTTTCGAGGCGATGTCGAAGAATTTCTGCGCGTCGAGCCCCAAGCCGCTCGGCCAGCGCGAAACGCTTCGCAGGTGCCGATCATGGAAATGCCGAGCAGCATGTTGTTGCAGATCTTCGCCGCCTGCCCCGCGCCCGACGGGCCGGCATGGATGACCGCTTTCGCCATCGGCTTCAGCGCCTGCTCGAACTCGGCGAAATCCTGCTCGCGGCAGCCGACCATGAAGGTGAGCGTGCCCCCGGTCGCCGCCGCCGTGCCGCCGGAGACCGGCGCATCGGCGGCGCGAAAGCCTTGCATCGAAGCGTCGCGCGCGACGGTGCGGGCGCTGTCGACGTCGATGGTCGAGCAATCGATCAGCAGCGCATCCTTGCGCGCATTGGGCAGGATCGCGTCCATGATAGACCTCGCGCACATGCTTGCCCGCCGGCAGCATGGTGATGACGATGTCGGCGTCCTTCACCGCCTCGGCGGCGGACGCGGCGGCCAGCATGCCCTGCTCCGCGGCGCGCGCGAGCGCGTCGGCGTTGAGGTCGAACGCCGACCACTTCGCGCCCGGCCTTGGCCTGATTGGCGGCCATGCCCGAGCCCATATTGCCAAGGCCGATGAATGCGACGCGGGTCATGGGGGTGCTCCGTCTTATGGACCGCCGGCGTCCCGCCGGCCCAGCGCCAACAGCGCCAGTTCTGCGTTCCTTAAATCGATACGAGCATGCCGGCGAGGACGCCGGCGGTCCATAGTTTTACTCCAACGGCGTCCATTCCTCGCCGGCCGGCAGGGCTGCGAAAATCTCGATCCAGCATCGTATCGCTGACATCGGCAAGCGTCGCCGGATTCCAGGCCGGCTTGTTGTCCTTGTCAACGATCAAAGCGCGCACGCCTTCGAGGAAATCATGGCGCTGAGACGACCCGGCAGGCAATGCGATATTCTCGGGCCATTTCGTCGCCGAAGCTCTGCCATCGCCGCGCCTTCGCGCAACTGACGGAACGCCACTTTCAGCGTTTGCGGCGATTTGGTTTGCAGCGTCGCCAGCTGCGCGCGGGCCCAATCCGATTGGTCCGCTTCCAGCGCGGTGAAGATGGCTTCGACAGAATCGAGCGCGAAGATGCGATCGATGCGCGCGATGCTTTCAGCCGTCAGCTCACGCGGCGCGCCGGGCGCTGCGGTGAAAGACGCAAGCGCCTCCAACAACGCATCCCTCCCCCCTTGTGGGGGAGGTGGCCGCGAAGCGGCCGGAGGGGGGGCGTGCGGGAGGCACTGCTGGCGGCGCCGTCGCGGTTCCTCCTGATCGCCCCCCACCCCCTGCCCCCGCCCCGCCGGGGGGCGGGGGACGCAGCGCTTGCTTGAGTTCCGCGAGCTTCCCGGCTTCCACAAAATGCGTAGCCACGCCGGCAATCAAACAATCCGCCGCCTTCAACCGCGCGCCGGTGAGCGCCAGCCACATGCCGATCTCGCCCGGGCATGCGCGGCAGGAACCAGCCGCCGCCGACATCGGGAAACAGGCCAATGCCGGTTTCCGGCATGGAATAGGTGGTGTTCTCGGTGGCGATGCGGAAGTCGCGCGGGCATGGAAATGCCAACGCCGCCGCCCATGGTGACTCCGTCCATGATCGCGATCACCGGCTTGTCGTACGTGTACAAGAGATGATTGAGCCGGTATTCGGTGAAGAAGAATTCGCGCGCCTCGCGACCGTCTTTCGCGCCGCTCTCCGCCAGCATGCGGATATCGCCCCCCGCGCAAAAACCGCGCGTGCCGGGGGCGTGTTCGATCAGGATCGCGTCCACGCTCGCATCGCCGCGCCAAGCGAGCAGCGCCGCGATCATGTCGCGGCACATGCTCGTGTTCAGCGCATGCAGCGCTTCGGGACGGTTCAGCGTCAGCGTGGCGAGGCCGGAGGAGAGGGAGGTGAGGAGGTCTGGCATTCCACTCACCCTATCAGAAAAATGCACTCCGTCATTCCGGACGCGCGAAGCGCGATCCGGAACCCAGGGGCAACAAGCATTGCGCTCTACGATCCCCTGGGTTCCGGGTTCTCGCTGCGCGAAGCCCCGGAATGACGGCGCTCGGTTCGGAAACACAAAGCATCTCCTCCCGCGCCAATCGCGTCAAAGCACGCCCTTCACCACCAGCGGTTCCCCAATCCCGGGCACGGCGAGCGGCGCGTCGAAGGCGATGACTTGCGGCTCGCCGTAGCCGCCTTCCGCTAAGCGAAACACCAGGGTCTCGCCGCGCTCCAGCGCAACGATCCAATATTCGCGTACGCTGTGCTCGGCATAAAGCGGCACCTTGATTTCGCGGTCCTTGCTGAAACTCGAATCCGCGATCTCCACTGCAAGAATGACATCGCCGCCGCGCACGTCGTTGACGTTGATCGCCGCCGGAAACAGGTAGAAATCCGGCTCAGGCTCCTCATCGGCGGCGAGGCGCAGCGGGCCGTCGGGCGCGAGTTCGATCTCGGCGGGCAACCGGCGTAAAATCCAACTGATGAGCCGCTGCCGCGCGTTCCAATGCGGCTTGCCCTCCTTGCCCATATCGATGATCTCCCCGTGAATCAGTTCGATCCGTTCGTCGGCATCGAGCAGCCCGGCCTCAACCATGCGGGTCAGATCGTCGCTGGTGAAGCGGCGGCGGGCAAGCGTGGGGGCGGCATTTCCGTCCATCAGTGCAGCTTAGCACGTTCCAGCGCGGACCGGAAACTCCGCCGGGCGCCCATGCGCCAGGAGGCGCCAAAGGGAAAACCGACGCCTCGTCATTCCGGACGCGCGACTTGTCCGCCGAAGCTCGAAGAGCGAAGGCGGAAGCGCGATCCGGAACCCAGGGGCAACAAGCGCCGCGCTTCGATCCCTTGGGTTCCGGGTTCTCGCTTCGCGAGCCCCGGAATGACGAGGCTAGTTACTTCGGTCGCTAACCTTTGCCCAGCTCCCTCGCCGCCCACTCCTCCAGCTGCGCCAATTCAACAAGTCTTTGCAGACGCAATGTCATGGCAAACGAATTGGTGCCGATCAGATGGCCGGGAATGACCAGGCCCGTCCGACAAAGAGCCGTGCCCATTGCGTCGAACGCGTCTAAATGAGGAAGCATCTTGCCGTCGCCAATCAAGCGTTCCCGCAGGCGGCGGAGCGCCTGCGCCATGCGCCTGCTTTTCGTCAACCACAGCCAACGCCGCCTCTGTCTCTTCTACATGAAGAGTCGCCAAGAAGACCAATTCGTCGTGACTGACGTTCGCCAAAACGTCTGTGAACTCAAGGAATTCGTCCGATCCGTCCGCGCCCCGTGGCAACTCCTGCGCCAGGAGCCTGGCGAGAATTCGCAGCTTCTCGCGCGACGCACCTTCATGTGTCGCGCGAGCATAGCGATGGAGCATACCAATAACTTCATCCTCAGACGCGACATCCGCCTCGGCGCGGTCCGCGTTACGAAGCGCCTCCAGAAGTTCCTCACGAGCGACTGCAGCTCGTTTCTGAAGGTAATGACTGAGCGCCACTTCGGCAGTTTTGAAGCCGATGTCCGCAAGCAAATTCTCTATCAGGCCCGCCATCACCGCATCGTCGGAATCACAAAACTCTGATCCCCGACATCCCCATCCGGCCAGCGCGCGGTCACCGTTTTCACCTTGGTCCAGAACTTCACGCCTTCCATGCCGTGCTGGTTGGCGTCGCCGAACGCGCTGCGCTTCCAGCCGCCGAAGGTGTGGTACGCCACCGGCACCGGGATCGGCACGTTGATGCCGACCATGCCGACATTTACGCGCGCCGCGAATTCGCGCGCGGCGCGGCCGTTGCGGGTGAAGATGGCGACGCCGTTGCCGTATTGGTGTTGGCTCGGCAGCGAAAGCGCTTCCTCGAAGCTCTCGGCGCGCACGATCTGCAGCACCGGGCCGAAGATTTCTTCCTGGTAGGTGCGCATTTTCGGTCGTGACTTTATCGAACAGCGACGGCCCGACGAAGAAGCCCTCCTCATAGCCTTGCAGCTTGAAGCCGCGGCCATCGCGTACAAGTTCCGCGCCCTCTTCCGCGCCCATGCCGATATAGCCCTCAATCTTCGCCTTGTGCGCGGCGCTCACCACCGGGCCGTATTGCGCGTCGGGATCGGTGGAAATGCCGACCTTCATGCGCTCGATTTCCGGCAAGAGCCGCTCGCGCAAGCCGTCGGCGGTTTTCTTGCCCACCGGCACCACCACCGGCAACGCCATGCAGCGTTCTCCCGCGCTGCCGTACGCTGCGCCGACGAGGTCCTTCACCACTTGATCCAAATCCGCATCGGGCAGCACCACGCCATGGTTCTTGGCCCCGCCCATCGCCTGCACGCGTTTGCCGTTGGCGGTTCCGTGCGAATAGATGTAGTGGGCGATGTCGGAGGAGCCGACGAAGCTGATCGCCCTGATCTCTGGATGGGCGATGATCGCGTCCACCGCTTCCTTGTCGCCATGTACAACATTGAGCACGCCAGCCGGCGCGCCCGCTTCCATCATCAGCTCGGCCAGGCGTACGGGCACGCTCGGGTCCTTCTCGCTCGGCTTCAGCACAAAAGTATTGCCGCAGGCGATGGCGACGCCGAACATCCACATCGGGATCATGGCGGGAAAGTTGAACGGGGTGATGCCGGCGACAACGCCCAAGCGGTTGGCGCATCGAGTACACATCGATCCCCGGCCCCGCGCCCTCGGTGTATTCGCCCTTCAGCGCATGGGGAATGCCGCAAGCGAACTCGATCACTTCGAGGCCGCGCTGAATGTCGCCCTTGGAATCGGCGATCACCTTGCCGTGCTCGGCTCGACAGAAGCAGCGCCAATTCGTCCATGTGCTTTTCCACCAGCGCCTTGAACGCAAACATCACGCGCGCGCGCCGCTGCGGGTTGGTGGCGGCCCAGCCGGGGAACGCAGCGCTGGCGGCGGCGACGGCGGCGTCCACGGTCTTGGCGGCGGCGAACGCGACTTCCGCCTGCACCGCGCCGGTGTTGGGGTTGAATACCTGGCCCTTGCGCGCAGCGTCGGACATGGGCTTGGCGTTGATGAAATGGGAAATGGCGCGCATGGGAAATCTCCAACCGAATGCCTGGTTTTATGCCGGCAAAAATCCGCTGCGTCCATGCTAGCTGCGTCACCGCGCCACCTGACCGAGGGGCGGCGCGCGCCTAATTTGGCGAGCATGAGACCGATCCTATCCGCCTTGCTCGTGCTGCTCGCCGCCGCCTGCGGCGCGCCGGCCCCGGAGCGGCCAGCATCGCCGCCGGCCGCCGACATCGCGCCGCCAACAGGGCTCGAAGTGCGCGACGCCTGGGCCAGCGCCACCCCCGGCGGCGTCAATATTTCGGCCGGCTATTTCACCATCGCTAACGGCGGGTCAGCCGACCGGTTGGTTTTAGTCTCAAGCCCGCGCGCCGCGCGCGTTGAAGTGCATGAGATGAGCATGAAGGACGGCATGATGCGCATGCGTCGTATCGAGGGCGGCCTCGCTGTGCCGGCGCGAAGCGAAGTGATGCTCACGCAAGGCGGTTTGCATCTCATGTTCATCGGCATCACCGAACCATTCGCGCCGGGCGAGGAAATAGCCGTGACGCTCAATTTCGAAAACGCCGGCGCCCGCGAAGTGCGCTTCCCGGTGCGGACGCGTTGACCCATCCAAGCGGCTTAAACCAGGCCCTGCGCCACCGCCTTGAGGCGCTCGACGATCGACAGGCGATCGTCGGGGAAATCGGCGTCGATCCACCAAGCTTCCACTTCGCGCATCACTTCGCCGACCTTGGGGCCGGCCGGCACGCCCGCGCCCATGATATCCTCGCCCGAAAGCGGCAATTTGGGCCGCACCCAGGTTTGCGCTAGCGCCAGCAAAGCCTGCCATTGCGCGGCGGATTTACGTGCATCGGCGCCCGCCCAAGCCAGTTTCGCCCGATCCTGGAACGTCTCAGGCCCAAGCCGGTAGAGCGCGCGGCGCACTTCGCGCATCGACATATAGGAAGTAATGCGCTCATCATCGCCGAGCGCGGCGACCAGCCGATCGCGCTCCTCGTTTGACATTTTGAGCCGCTGCGCCAGCGCGCGCGCGCCGCTTTCATCCAGGAGCGCGGCCGCTAGCCGCGGCAGCGGCGCAATGCTCAGCATCAATTCCCGCTCGATTGAAATCAGCGCCTGCAAGCGCGCAAGGTTGTTCGCCTCGGGCGCCGTCTGCTCCCAGATTTGCGCCCGCGCCATCGCCGCTATGGCGGCGCCAGGATTTGGCGCGGCGAGCAGCTTTTTCAACTCAGCCCACACACGCTCGGCCGACAAGTGCGCCATGCCAGCGCGCTCGGTCGCACACGCGGCCAGCCCGGCGGCGTCGAACTCTGTCTTGCCGTACCAGGCATTGAAGCGGAAGAAGCGCAGGATACGTAGATAATCTTCGCGAAGGCGCTGATGGGCGTCGCCGATGAATATCACACGGCCCAAGCGCGCATCGTCGAGCCCGCCGCCGGTGGGATCGTGAAGTGCTCCGTTCGCGTCGGCGTAGAGCGCATTCATGCGGAAATCGCGGCGCTGGGCGTCCTCTTCCCAGCATTCGGTGAAGGCGACGCTGGCGCGCCGGCCATCGGTGCTGACATCGCGGCGCAACGTGGTGACTTCGAACGGCTTTTGATTGACCACGACGGTGATGGTTCCGTGCTCAATGCCGGTGGGATGCGCGGCGAAGCCGGCCTGGGTCGCGATCTCGGTGACCCGATCCGGCGTCAATTGCGTGGCGATGTCGATGTCGTCGACCGGCCGCCCCATAAAGGTATTGCGCACGCAGCCGCCGACAAAGCGCGACCCGCCCGGGCGCGCAGCGTCCAGCGCGGCGATCAGCGCGCGAGTCTCGGGGGCCTTGAACCAGGCGGCGTTGGAGGTGGCGGTGCTCACTCGTATCCTTCGGGAACGAAAACGCCCTCTATCTGCCTCACGGCAGCAATGAAATTCTTAAGCCGCCCGTAGATGTTATCTTGCGGAAACGCCCTATTATCAAGAAATGTTGCCGTGAATGATCCGCGCGCCATGCGCCGCTCGCTATAGAACTCAAACCTCGACAATCCGCCCACGTAGTAGAGTCCGTGCGGGTCGCGACCGATGACGCGCGCCGGTGTGTAGCCATGCGACGCCGCGAAAGATCGAACGAACTCTCTCACCCGCTCGACAGTCGGCGCCGCGATCGTGAAGTGAACAGTGGCGGCGGGGCGCTCCTTCAGCCCTTCTTCTTGGCCACGGTCAGCCTCACTCTTCCAGAGATAAGAATAACGGATGATTTGCCCCACCTGCGGGGCAGGCCATGTCACGGCGCTTTGCCCTTGACCTCATGGTCGAACGCAGCGGCATCCTTGGTGGGCGGGCTCTGGTTAAGCGCCGCCAACAAATCCTCGGCCTGGTCGGCGGTCAACTCGTGGAGCGCCAAGACCTGCCGGTCACGGCGTTTTAAGCGCTCATATTCAGCGACGCTCATGAGCACCAGGCTCGGCTCGCCATGGGCGGTTATAGTGAGCGGGCGCGCCTGCGCTAAACGCTGATAGCGCCCAGGTTGGCGTTGGAACTCCTTCGCCGACACAAGCTCAATTTTAGACATGAACGAATAGTACGTATTCTACGTATATTTGTCAATCCCGATACAGCCGCTCCCGATACAGCCGCTCCCACAGCGTTCGGACCATGCCGGCGGTTACCCCCCAGATCAGACGGTCGTTATGGGATATGGCGTAATAGGAGCGCGTCATCCCTTGCCAGAGCGCCTCCCGGCGCTCGTGATTGGCGGGATCCATCAGGAACGAGAGCGGCGTTTCGAACACTTCGGCGACTTCGCGCGGGTCTGGACTGAGCGAAAATCCCGGCCTGACCAACGCAACGATCGGGGCGATACGAAAGCCAGTGCCGGTTTCGTAGGGCTCAAAGCCGCCAAGCGGCGTCACGAAACTGCGCGCCAGGCCGATCTCCTCCTCGGTCTCGCGCAACGCCGCTTCCAGCGGGCCAGCGTCGCCAGCATCGATGCGCCCGCCTGGAAAAGAGACTTGCCCCGCGTGCGAGGAAAGTTCCGCGGCGCGCTGCGTGAACAACATGGTCCAGCCTTCAGGGCGCATGATGATGGGGGCAAGCACAGCGGCGTCGCGAAACACTTGCTCGGGGGCCGCCCAATCCGGATTGAGGTCGCGGTCCGAACGCGCCATCAGGGCAGCGATCTCAGCCACCGGCGTAAGCCGGCTGCGCAAACGCGCTTCAAGATCGTCACCGTCGCTCAAGTCTGCTCCACAGGGTTGGATTGACGCATCCTACCCTCCGCCATCTGAACTGTCCCGGGTTTGCCGGAGCCGTGCGCACCCGGCGAGCACAGGCGCTGCATCATGAGCGGATCGGGACCGTTCGCTCTGCCACGGCCAGCGCCCTTCGATCTCAAGTATAAGCGTCCAGCCAAGGAAAGTGCGAATTACAATGAGCCCGCCGAGCACGCCCAGGCTGCTGAAGCTCGGCGACAGGGCGATGGTTTTGACGATGTCGGCAGCCACCAGGATTTCAAGCCCGAGCAATAGCGAGCGGCCGATGCTGATCTTGTAAGTATCGTAAAATTCTCCCCGCATGCGCTGGCGCAGAAGCGCCGAACTCGACCAGACAATGCCAATGACAATGATGGCGACGCCGAGCACATCAATCGCTACGCCGATGGCGCGGATCAGGCCGCTGATCGAGGCTTCCGCGGCCAGTAGCGTCTCAGGCTCGGGCATCGCCGCGCCTCGCGCTGAAGACGCGTGCGATGAAGGCAAGCGCAATGATCGCCAACAGAATACCCATGATGTGCCACGACGTGGGCGAGCCGGTGATCTTGGCCAGCGTTTCGGCGACATAAGCAGCCATCAGCACCGGAATGGCGTAAGTGAGCGCCAGCGCCGTCGCCGCGCCGCGCGCGCCGGCGCGCAACGGGCCGAACGTGACATAAAGCCCAAGCAGCCCAAGCCCGATCGAAGCGCCGCCGATCAACTTCATCAGCGCCAGATAGAGCGGCTTCACGTCATGGCGCGCCGCTTCCGGCACCGCGGCGGCGTGGAAGAACAGCATGTCGCTGACGCTGGCGTAGAGCGTGCCGAAGGCGATGAGGAAGAGACCGAGCAGCGTGAACAGCGCGATGCTGGTCCAGGTGAGTATGGCTTTGGGCATTGGTTTTCCTTGTTGGAAATGTGGGCTGGCGGCAACTGCGTCCTCATAGAAGCAGAATGCGAGGCCGCCTATTGATCGCTCGCGGCGCCGAAGGCACTTCCGCGAACGGCATCATACACAGCATCGAAGATCTGCACTTGCCGATCGGTTGGCGCTGTGACGAGCCGTGTTTGAAGTCCAAATTCGAGCAGAGTGGGCGCTTCGTTGGTGAAAGCGGGCCAGCGCGCCAGGTCCCTCCGATTTGGATCACCGCTCGCGGCGAAATTCACCCAATAGCTCGACATCTCAAGGGCGGTCCGGCGGTCGGCGTCACTCCAGGCCCACGCCTCCTGATTCAAGTGATCGAAGACATACCAGAGTTCCGCGAAATGCGCTGCACCCCAATCGGCCCGCGGACCTTCGTCTGGAAAGGGCGTGGCCTGAGCAAACCTGTAATAGAATACGGGTTGCGCGCTCGTTTGCGCATGCAATCTGGCCCAGGCCCACATGTCCCAGCCGAACCGCAGGTCGCGCTCGAACGCCAGCCGCGCCGCACGCGCCTCCGCATCGGTAGAGAATGGATAGGCCGCGACGAGCGGCCCCGGCAGCGTTCCCCACGCGCGCTCAATCTCTGCAGCGAAGTTCCCGGCCGTGACGGTTTCAACATCGGCCAGCGAGCGCGCCTCGTCGGCGTTCGCGCCCACAATCAGCGGCACATCCACAAAGCTGCGCGCCAGGTAGGCCTCGTAAGGCGACCGCGGGAGGACGTACGGCTCAATCACGGGGTGGCTCACGCGCCCGGCGCCCTCAAGCAAGTGTTCAACCGGCGCCGCACGCAGCTCAGCGAGCGAATCGGCGCCGAGCGCCGTGGCATAAGCTTCGCCGTCCCGCTCGGCGTTCGCCAGAAGGTAGTGAGGCGCGAGTTGCACCGGCTCGAATACGCCGCCGCTTTGAGCGATGGCGCGATCAAACAAGCCTTGCGCCTGCGGCGACGCCATCAACAGACTAATCGCCATCGCCCCCGCAGACTGACCAAACACGGTGACGTTGTTCGGATCGCCCCCGAACGCTTCAATGTTGCGCTGAACCCATCGCAACGCGGCGAGCTGATCCATAAGGCCATAATTGCCCGAAGACTCTCGCCCGGACTCTGCCGTGAGTTCAGGATGCGCAAGCCAGCCCAAAGGTCCAAGCCGATAATTGATCGTTACGACGACCACACCTTTGCGCGCCAGTCGGTCGCCCCAATAGAGCGGCAATGCGGTGGCGCCGTTGGTGTAGCCCCCGCCATGGATCCATACCATGACAGGGCGGTTGGCGCCGTTGGCGCGCGGGCGCCAAATGTTGAGGTAAAGGCAATCCTCACTGGTTTCGGGCGCCGGCTCTCCCGGGATGGACACACCGTTTTGCACGCAGGCCGGCGCGAACGAGCGAGCCGAACGCACTCCGTGCCATGGCGCGACGGGTTGAGGTTCACGCCACCTGAGCTGGCCAATGGGCGGCGCCGCGAAGGGGAGTCCCAGATAGGCCACAACGTCGCCGCTGCGTTCCCCGCGCACATGTCCATCAGCGGTTCGCACAGTTTGCGCAAAGGCGCTGCCGGCAGTGCATGCCATCAGTACAACCGCCGCAACGGCCATCGCTCGTGAAGTTAACATCGCTCTCTCCAAACCACGCCCACGGCAATCGCTTTGAGCGCAAGGCGCTGTAACAGCGCTCACCCACCATGACGTCGCCGGCTTCCACATTAGAGATGTCGGCTGGCGGCAATGTGCCCGCTTACTCCAGCGCCAGGAAATGCAGGCTGGGTTTGGTTTCGATGCGCCCGGAGCATGGCCGCGCGCATAAATCCTTGGAAAGGGGGATGAACGGCGCGCCGAGTTGGGCTAAGAAGGACGGCGAGCGAGGCGGCTACCCATGGAAATGCAGCAAATCCGCTATTTCCTCGCCTTGGCGCGGACGTTGAACTTCACCCGCGCGGCCGAGGAGTGCAATGTCAGCCAGTCGGCGCTGACCCGCGCGATCCAGGCGCTCGAGGGCGAACTCGGCGGGGAATTGCTGCGCCGCGAGCACAATCGCTCGCACCTGACCGAACTGGGCAAGCGCATGCTGTCCGCTGGTCGAGCGCTGCTACGAGAGCGCTGTGACCGCCAAGGCGCTAGCCAAATCCATCGCCAAGGATGACCTCGCGCCGCTTTCGGTGGGCGTGTCCGACAGCGTCAATGTCGAGCTGATCATGGGCCCGATCGCGGAAATGTTCCGCGGCCTGCCGGGGCTGCAATTGAAGCTGCAGCATGGCGAGCGGCGCTGCGATTCTCGACATGCTCAAGCAAGGCGGCGCCGAAATCGCCCTCGCCGGGCCAATCGAGGATAGCTGGGAGCGGCTCGATCATTGGCCGCTGTTCGAGGAGCCGTTCGAACTCGCCCTGCGCGAGGATCATCCCCTGGCGATGGACAACGAAATCACGCTGGAGAAACTCGCCAAGTTTCCACTGTTCGGCCAGGGCGGGTGCGAGATGCACGAAACCTGCACGCGGATGATCGCGGTCAAGGGCGTCTCCACCGCCAACATGCACGAAGTGGTGACCAATCACGATCTCATGGCGTTGGTGTCAAACGGCGTCGGCGTGGCGATCGTGCCGCGCTCGGCGCCGCGCGCGGAAAACATCCGGCGCGCACCGATCGCCGATCTGTCGCTCTCGCGCACGGTTTCCGTCTACGCCGTCGCCGGGCGCCGGCGCGAAACTGCCGCGACGGCGTTTCTGAATTTGCTGCGCAGTACGGAGTTTGCGGCGTGAGCGGCTTCCCTGGGCTCCGGGTTCGCTCACCACCCGTTCCCGGGGCGCCGCGAAGCGGCGAGCCCGGGACCCATAAACTCCAACGGTTCGTGATGATGGGTCCCGGACTTGGCGCTCCGCGCCAATCCGGGAATGGGTGGGAGGGCGATTCAATTTGGACAGAACTTGCGTGCGCCCCGGAATGACGTGAAGGTTTGCGAATATTCCAGCGTCAGCGCGCCAGCCGCTCCAGCGATGCGAGAATCTCTTCCAGATCGGCGCGTTCGCGGTAATCCGGATTGACGTGGCGCATCCGCACCACACCGTCGCGGCTGAGCACGAACAATGCTGGTATCGGCAGCATCCACGCATCGTTGCCCTGATAGCGGGAGATGTCCCAGCCGGCGCCGGCGATCATCGAGGACATGGCTTCATCGACCCAGATCGCGAGATTGACGCTGAGCGCATAGCCATTGTCGAGATCGGCCAGGATCGGAAACGCGCCGCCCGTGTCTTCATCGAGCTGGCAGGCGAATTTGCGCGATTCCGGGGTGATGGCGACGATGCGCGCGCCCAATCGCTCGGCGGTTTCGGCGATTTCGCCCAGAGCCGAAGCGGTTATGCGGCAATACGGGCACCAATGGCCGCGCAGGAACGCCACAACCAGCGGACCGTCCGCCAATAGCGCTTCGAGCGAAACCAGACGCCCGTTCTGATCGGGCAGCACGAAGCTCGGCAACGTCTCGCCCACTTGCGGCGCCTGCGCGCCAGCTTCGGCGCCTATCAAACGGCCGACGAAAGTTTCGACCGCGAGCGTGAATTCCGGGCTCAACTCGCGCACCTGATCGGCGATCATGCGCAGCCGCTCGGCCAGCGGCTTGCCGGAGGCCATCGCCACGGCCGTGGTTTTTTCTAGCGCATCGACGAGGGCATTGGCTGGCATGGGGTAAAGCTTAGCCCGATTACGCCGCCGCGGAAAGCGTCGGCCCGCTGGACCACGCAAATCCGCGCGCCGCCTTCACAAACGCGCCCACTGCCGGGGAGTGCGGGCGCCCGCGCACGGTCACCAGCGACACCGTGCGGGTGAATTCTGGTTCCACGATCGCGCGCACCGCCACGTCGCTGGGGAACGCATAGCTCTCGGGGAAAAAGCCCCAGCCCATGCCGGAACGGATCATGCCCAGCACCCAATCGTCGCGCTCGCTGCGGAACACCACGCGCACCGACACGCCGTGGCGGGCGAATTCCTGGCCGGCATAGTCGGCCATCTCGCAATTGGTGCGGTTGACATAGGGCTCGTTGTTCAGATCGGCGATGCGCACTTCCATGTGGTTGGCCAAGCGATGATGGGTCGGGAGGACCGCAACAAATTTTTCCCGGAACAATGGCAGAGCATGAAAGCGCTCGTCGACTTCGCCGGGATAACCGAGAATACCGATCTCGCGTTCGCCGGCGCCGAGCTGGTGCATGATTTGCTTGGCGCCGCCGTCGGTGACGTTGAGTTCGACCCCGCCATTGGCGCGCTGGAAGCCGACGATGAAATCGGCCAGGATCGAGGGGCTCAAAGTGCACATGGCGCAAATCTTGAGTTCGACATTCTTCATCCGCCCGACTGATTTTGCGCGAACGCGCGCGGCTTCGGCCTGGGCGTGGATCGACTGAATATAAGGCAGCATCATGCGCCCAAGCTCGGAAAGGTGTGTTTGGTTGCGCTCGCGATGGAACAGCCGCCCGCCCATTTCCGCCTCCAGCGCCTGGATGGCGCGCGTCAACGCCGGTTGGGTGACGTTGGAGGTTTCGGCCGCGCGGGTGAAATTCAGCTCCCGCGCCAGAGCGAGAAAATAGCGGACTTGTTGCATTTCCATGGCGTTTACCCCTGACCTGGCCGGTAGCCGGCGCTCTTGTGTATTGGATACGTTGAGCATGGCCGGGGCGATGCCGTTTTGGAATTGCACTTGTGGTCTGGGGTTTATGCGCAGCGCGCATAGCGCCCCTCCCCCCAACGAGCAGGACCATCGCATTTGCGCGGCGCGCGCCTTGGCTCCCCCTCGATGGGGGAGCCGTCAGCGCGCGTGAGCGCGATGACTGAGGGGGTGAGGCCCGCTGAGGTTTCCGGAAGGATCTCATGAGGCTTCTCCTTCACCCGTAGCGCGCGGCTCGCATGCGCTCGCCACCTCCCCCATCGAGGGGGAGGTGGGCGCTCATTTCTTCTGCGAAAGAAGAAGTTGGGTCAGCACTCAAACTTCCAAACTCAGCCCCTGCCCCGCGAAAAACGCGTTTTCGCAAGCGCCGGCGGCGGCTTCGGCGAGCGCGTCCAACGCATCGTCATCGCGGTCCGGCTCGTGGTGCGCCAGCGCCAGCAGCTTGACGCCCGCGCGCCGCTTGAGCCGCAGCCCCTCCTCCCAGGTGGAATGACCCCAGCCGCGGCGGCCCGGCCATTCTGCATCGGTGAACGTTGCGTCGTAGATCAGGAGGTCGGCGTCGGCGATGGCGCGCGTGAGCCGCGCGTCGGCCTCCCCGTCGCCGTGTTCGTGATCGGTGATGTAGGCGAGCTTGCTTCCGTCGGCTTCGACAATGATGCCGGCGCACGGACCCTGGTGAGTCAGCGCGACCGTCGTCACCCGCACGCCGGCCGCAGGCTCGAAGCTCGCGCCAGTTCGGTAATGCCGGAGCCCGATCGCCGCCGGCAGCGCGCCGCGGTCGAGCGGAAACAGCGGGGGGCGCACCACCGAGAACAGCGCCTCGCCATCGTCGCCGCCGACGCTTTCTTCGGCAGCGTGAATCAGCACCTGCGCATCCTTGCGCCAGAACGGAGCGAAGTGCGGCAGGCCCATAATGTGGTCGAGATGCAAATGGCTCATGATGATGTGCGCATCGAGCGGCTCGGGCAAAGCGTTGAGCTTCGCGCCCAGCGCGCGCAGGCCGGAGCCGGCGTCAAGGATCAGCCGCGCGCCGGCGCACTCCACCTCGATGCACAAGGTGTCGCCGCCATAGCGCGCGAAGTCTGGGCCAGTGGCCGGAAACGTGCCGCGCACGCCCCAGAAATTCACCCGCATCGCATCACGCGGCTTCGCGCTTGGCGTCAGGCGCGCGCGCGGGCGCCACGATGTCGCCGGTGATCAGCCGCGCGCCGCGTTCGAAGGTGAGATAGGACCAGGCCCAGTCCAGCGTCACCGCGAGGCGGTTGCGGAAGCCGATCAGGAAATAGACGTGGGCCGCGCTCCACACCAGCCAGCCGATGAAGCCCTTCAGGTGCAAGCCGCGGAAATCCGCGATCGCGGCCTTGCGGCCGACGGTCGCCATCGAACCGTAATCGGAATATTTGAATGCCGGCGCGGGCTTGCCTTGCCGATCCAGGATCACCGCCTCGGCGACATAGGCGCCTTGTTGCTTGGCCACCGGGGCCACGCCCGGCAGCGGCTTGCCGTTAGCGCCAGCAAGCGAAGAACAATCGCCAATCACGAACACGCTGGGGTGGCCTGGAACGCTGAGATCGGGATTGACGATCGCGCGGCCTGCTCGGTCGGCCTTGGCATTGAGCCATTTCGCCGCTGGCGAGGATTGCACCCCCGCCGCCCAGATCACGCAGCGCGATTCGATGCGCTCGTCGCCGATGGTCACGCCTTCGGCGTCGCAGGCGGCCACCGCCTTGCCCAGCCGAACTTCAACGCCGAGTTTCTCCAACGCGCGGCGCGCGTGCTCCGACAAATCCTCTGGGAAAGCGCCGAGCAGTCGCGGTGCGGCTTCCACCAGCACGATGCGCGCGCACTGCGGATTGATGCGGCGATAATCGCTGGCCAGCGCTTTCTTGGCTAATTCGGCGATGGCGCCGGCCATCTCAACGCCCGTGGCGCCGCCGCCAATGACCACGAAATTGGTCAGCCGCGCCCGTTCGGCGGGATCATCCTCCAGTTCGGCGCGCTCGAACGAAAGCAGGATACGCTTGCGTTGCTCGGTGGCGTCTTCGAGCGTCTTCAGGCCTGGCGCAAATTGCTCCCACTCGTCGCGGCCAAAATACGAGTGGCGCGCGCCTGTAGCGAGGATGAGATAATCGTAAGCCACGCGCCGACCACCGAGCTTCACTTGCTTGCGCTCGAGATCGATACCATCGACCTCGCCCAGCAAAACATCGGTGTTACGCTGCTTGCGGACGATGGCGCGGATTGGGGTTGCGATCTGTGTCGGCGCCAGGCCGGCGGTGGCGACCTGGTACAAGAGCGGCTGGAACAAATGATGGTTGCGCCGGTCGATCAGCGTCACATGCACCGGCGCCTTCGCCAGCGCCTTGGCGGCGGTAAGCCCGCCAAAACCAGCGCCGACGATCACCACTCTGGGCAGATTTGCTAGCTCTTCACGGCGCGCGGCTTCGATCGGGCAACCGCATTCGGGGTCAATGTGAGTCATGGTATTCATCCTATCGCGCCGGCGCCAGCAAGGCGCCCAAGCGACGAACCAGAAGCGCCAGATCGTCGCCGCTCAGAAACAACAGCCCCAGGCACAGCGCCCACACCAGACATGCGGCGCGAAACAGGCCGCCGCCGTCCTTGTTGGGATCGATGCCGAGCGGGGTGAACAGGTGAAAGCTGGTCGCACCGGTCATCACCGCAAGCCCAAGTAAAGCGCCCAGCGGCGCGAGAAACGCGTACGGCGCGTAGAAGGCGCCCGCCAGCAGCAGCAACGACGCCGCCAACTCGGCCGCGCCGATCACGTACTGGGAGAAAAGCCCGGTGCGGGCGAACAATCCGCCAGCGCCAAGGCTTCCCGCCCAGGCGTCGAGACGGGAGAAGATTTCCTGCGTCTTGGGATGGTTGGCGAATTTGTAGCGGAGGCTGTCGAGAAAGACCGCCGCGGTGACGAGCGCGATGGCTTTTGGCGTAAGCGCGAGAAAGTCAAGCATGCGAGCGCCTCCACCGGTCGGGCGAGCGCTTCCATTTCGCGGCAAAGCCGCACCAGGCCAAAATCGTCGCTTGCTCTCGTCCAATCAATGTCTTCGTCCAGGGCATACATGGTATTTCCTCCTTCTTTATCAGAGGAGTGTGCCTGTCCGGCGCGGCGCGTTGAAATGCCGCTTGCCTATCGGATCGATGCAGGCCGCTCATGCGATGATCACCAGATCGACGGGCTCTGCGGCGCCATCGACATGGGCGCCAAGCGATTCGCGCAGGATCGCGGTGCGCGCGCCCTGCTCCATCGCCCGGGTATGCGCCGCCTTGGTGGCGATGACGCGCGCGTGCTCGACCTTGGCGTGCTTCTCCAGCTTGGCCGCGAGGTTGACCGCGTCGCCGATCACGGTGAATTCCAGCCGATCGTCGTGGCCGATGACGCCGTGCACCACCTCGCCGTGGGTGATGGCGATGGCGACGCCGAGCGGGGGCATGCCGGCGCGGGCGCGCTCGGCCGCCCAAGCATCGCCGACGGCGATCAGAGCGGGAATCGCGCCGAACGCATCGCCGGCTTCGGTTCCGACCCGCTCGCCGCCGCCGAAGCTGACTAAAATCCCGTCGCCGAGGTATTTGTCGACGCTGCCGCCGGCTTCCTCGATGATCGGCACGAACCGACTTTGGTATTCCTGCAGCAGCGCAATCACTTGCGCCGGCGGCAATGACGCCGCCGCAACGCTGAAGCCGCGCAAATCCAGGAACATGATCGTCATCGGCTTCAATTCGCCGTCGCCGGCTTTCAGCTCCGCGCTCGACATGCGCACGCGCTTGGCCGCGCCTGAGTCGAGAAAGCGCGAAAGCTCGCGCGCCGCGGTCTCCTCCACCACCGTGCGCACCAAGAGCCCGCGCGCGCGCGACACCGCCAGCGCCAGCACCAGAGTGACGCCGAGCAGCGCCGCGATCTTCTCCGCCTCCGCGCCCCACAACACCGAAAGCGAAGTCATGTAGGTGGGGTAATCGTTGGTCACCGGCGCACTTTGCGCCGCGACCGTGACCAGCCCGACCCAACCGGCAATCGCCAAAGCGCCAGTCAACAGCACATGGCCAACGTCAAAGCGCAATGCGCGCAGCGCGATCAGGATGAAGGCGTAGTAGAGCGTGGGGCCTTTGAGATAGACCGCCGCGGGCGCGTCGTACTGCAGCGTAAAGCTCCAGATCAGACCTATCAGCAGCGTCATGTCCACGATGGAGGAGATGCTGAGGAAACGCGCCGTAAGCGCGCCCGCATAAGCGCGCCGCAAGCGCCAGGCGACGAAGCCGCCATACCCCAACAGCGCCAGCGGCACCGGCTGCAGCCCCGCGCGCATGTCGAACGCCGACAAGCTCGCGGCATAAAGCATGAGAAACACGACCACGCCCGCGAGCTGCACCCAGGCGACCAGGATTTCCGAGGCCGCCTCCGCCTCGCGAATTGCGCGCGTCACACGTTCGGGCGGCATCGGCGGATGCGTGAGTTCGCGCCATATTTTTAATAGCGGCGCGGCGAACGGGCGCTCGGCGAGCGAGCGCAAAACGGCGTGCGTTTCTCTCATCATGAATCTCCACCCATCCCCGGATTGCGAGAAGCGCAAGTCCGGGGCCCATAAACACAAGCGGTCGTGTTTATGGGCCCCGGACTTCGCCTGCGGCGAATCCGGGGATGGGTGGTGGGGCAATTCACTTTGGACAACACCCGAGGCGGGGCCGCTCACAAATACATCGCGGTGAGGTCGACGCTGGTGCTGTGGTTCAACGCGGAGAAATTGTCCTCCAGCCATTGCTCGGCGCGTTCGCGGCCGACATCGCGTAGATGGGTCAGGAACTCCCAGTCCGCGTTCATCTTCGAACTGACGCCCAGTTCGCGCATGAAATCCTGGCCTTCGATGGCGTGGATCAGCATGCGCTTCATGCGTCCCTCGTCGAGCGCGCCATCGTCGATCAGCTTGGTGACGAAAGCGATGGCGCGCATTTCGCGCATCAGCGAGGAATTGAAGCTGATTTCGTTGATGCGGTTGAGGATGTCGCGCGCGCTGGTCGGCGTCTCCATGCGCTCGATCGGATTGATGTGCACGATGACGATGTCGCGGCTCTCGCATTTATAGATCAGCGGGAAGATGGCCGGGTTGCCCATATAGCCGCCGTCCCAATAATCCTCGCCCTTGATGGTCACCGCCTGGAACATGAACGGCAGGCAGGCCGAGGCCAGCACCGCGTCGGCGGTGATTTCCTCGTTGCCGAACACCTTGACCTTGCCGGTGCGCACATTGGTGGCCGACAGGAACAATTTCAGCGCCGAATTTTTTTGCAGCTTTTCGAAATCGACGCTCTGCTCCAGCACCTGGCGCAGCGGGTTGTAATTCGCCGGGTTGAACTGATAGGGCGAATAGAGCCGGGAGATGAGATCGAACATCACGAACGCAGGCGAATTCTCCAGCGAATGATCGTGCGTGATCTTGTCGAACCAATTGGCCTGCAGCGGGCTGACCATGCCAGCGTGCGCCACGCGCCGCCAGAATTGCATCAGCGCTTTTTTCGCACCTTCGCGCCCGCCCATGGTCATGCCGTAGGCGAGCGTCACCGCGTTCATGGCCCCGGCGCTGGTGGCGGAGAGGCCTTCGAAGGCGATGCGCTCGTCTTCCAGCAAGCGATCCAGCACGCCCCAGGCGAAAGCGCCGTGCGCGCCCCCGCCTTGCAGGGCGAGATTGATCGTCTTGGTCTCTACGCGCTGAGAAGGCGCGCGCTTCATGCGCAGCTTCGCTTCCGGCGGCATCGTTGCTGTATCGGCCATGCTTGCTTCCTCCCGTTTGTTGCTTCAGTGCGCGGTCCAGCCGCCATCGACCGGAAGCGCTGCGCCGGTGATCGAAATCGCTGCATCGCTAGCCAGGAACACGGCCAGCGCGCCAATCTCGGATGTTTGCGCGAAGCGCTTGTTGGGCTGCGGCCTTCAGCAGCACGTCGCTGATCACCTTGTCGCGCGAGATGCCGTGCGCCTTGGCCTGGTCCTCGATCTGCTTTTCCACCAGCGGCGTGTAGACGTAGCCCGGGCAAATCGCGTTGCAGGTGATGTTGGTCTCGGCGACTTCCAGCGCCACCACTTTGGTCAAGCCCAGCACGCCATGCTTGGCGGCGACATAAGCCGACTTGAACGGCGAGCCGACCAAGCCGTGCGCTGAGGCGATATTGATGATGCGGCCGTATTTCTTGGCCTTCATGTCAGGCAGCGCCGCGCGGATGGTGTGGAACGCCGAAGACAGATTGATCGCCAAGATCGCGTCCCATTTCTCGAGCGGAAATTCATCGACCGGCGCCACGTGCTGGATGCCGGCATTGTTGACCAGGATGTCAACGCCGCCGACTTCGGCTTTGGCGTACGTCATCATCTCGGCGACCGCCGCGGCCTTGGACAAATCCGCGCCGTGATAAAGAACGGCGACATTGTGCGATTGTTCGAGCTTTTGACGGGTGTCCTCGATTTGCATCCTGTCGCCGAAACCGTTGAGTATTATGCGTCGCGCCTTGCGCCGCGAAGGCTTCGGCCACGCCGAGACCGATGCCGCTGGTTGAGCCGGTCACCAGAGCGGTGCGGCCTTCGAGCGGGCGCTTGGTTTTCATCGTGTTCATGGCTTAGTCCTTCGGTTCAAGTTGAAATTCGTTGACGCAGCATCCCCGGTTGCGCCCGTGGGCGGCAATACCGGAAACGCATCAAGGCGATGCATGCTTCGGGGCGCGTAGTCCAGTAGCGAGCAGTGCGGCAACGCCGAGCGCACCGCCGACGCCGGCCAGGCACGCCGCCCAGCCGAAGCGGTCGAACAATTGGCCGAGGATCGCACTGCCGACGAGCCCGCCGAGAAAATAGCTGGCAAGGTAGATGCCGCTGGCCGCGCCCTTGTCGCCGCATGGCGACGCGGCTGACGAAACCGGTGGCGACGGCTTGTGCGAAGAAGGTGCCGATCGCGGCGAGCGCCATGCCCGCGAGCACCAGCGGCAAGCTCTGCGCCAGCATCAGCGGCAAGCTGAGCATGGCGACGCCCAGCCCATACCAGATGGCATTGCGCGCGCCGAATTTCTCGCACGATCGCGCCCGGCCAGCGGCGTGGTGAAGATCGAGGGCAGGAACACGAAATAGACCAGCCCGAGCGCCATCATTGGCGATGGTGAGCGGCGCGCGCACCAGCACGAAATTCACGTAGGTGAACACGCCGATGAACGCGAACAGGATCAGAAAACCGATCGCGAACGCCGTGCGCAGCGCCGGATTGGCCAGGTGCGCAGCGAACGCGGCGAGCGGCGCCGGCGGCGCCATGGCCGCGCCCATCTTGTGGGCGTTGCGGATGGTGAAGAACACCAACAGCCCGCCAGCGGCGTTGAGCGCGGCGAAAACGTAGAAGTTCGTCGCCAAACCGAAATTGTCGACCAGTCCGGCGGCGACAAGCCGGCCCACCAGATTTGAGGCGACGTTGCCAGTGATGTAGGCGGCAAACGCCCCGGAGGCCGCGCGCGCGGTGCAGCGTTCGCCCAGGTGCGCCAGCGTCAGCGTGAACGCCGCCGCCATCAGCACGCCCTGGCACACGCGCAGGATGGTGAAGGTCATGAGGTCCGGCGCATGCGCAAGCAGCACGGTAGGCACGCTCAGCAGCAGCAGCGCTGCGATGATTCCGGCGCGGCGATTGATGCGGGCGCTGAACAGCGCCACGCCCAGGCCGGAAACCGCCATGCCGAACGTGCTGGCGTTCACCGCCACGCCCATCGCGGCGGGCGCAACGCCGTAATGCATGGCCAGCGCCGGCAAAATCGCTTGCGTGGCGAACAAATCGACGACGGTGAGAAAAGCCGTAAGGCCGATGATCGCGAGGCTGATGAAGGCGCCGAGATCGAAAGCTGGCGCGCGTGCGGTTTCAGTCATCGACATGGCAAACTCTCAAAGGAAAAGTGCGCGCGGCCGCCGTTGGGGACATGGGCGGGGAAACGGCGGCCGCGCTTGGGCGCCTCAGGCTTACATGCCGCCTTGGGCGTTTCCGGCCGGCGGGGGGATGTCGGCCGAAATCAGTACGGTTTGGCGGCGCGAATTGTTACGCCACCAGTGCGAAACTTCGCCCTGCTCGGCGACCACTTCGCCGGAGCGGTGGGTGATTCCGACGGTGCAGGTGCAGCGATATTCGGTGATTTCGCCTTGCACCACGTAGATGTTGGCGGGCCGCTCGGCGTGGCTGTGCAGCGGCACAACCCCGCCCGGCTCGACCACCAGCCGGCGCATGCGCAGATTGCGCCCGGGGATGTTGTAGCCCTGGCCGAGATCGATCGATGCGATCACATCGTCGGTGACGCGTGACGGCATGGTCGCGGCGTCGGCCAACGCGTTTGCGCCGGCTTCGCCCGCCGGGCACTCGCCCGCGAACGCGGCGGGGGCAGCCGCCATACTGATCGCCACCGCGCTGGCCGCGGCCGCCATTTTCAAAAATTTCATGTTGAGCTCTCCAAAGCGTCGCGGCTGGAGCGCTGCGACAGGGAGCTTTTCCCAAGATCACGCCAACAACTGAAATGCCGTTTCGGCTTCACGTCGATGCACTGGCCGCATGGAAGCGAGCGGGGCTCACCGCGATCTGGCGCGGCGTGCGCGTCGCCCGCGAACTCGACGCCATGATCCGGCTCTACGGCAAGCCAGCGGCGATCGTCTCCGACAACGACACCGAATTCACCTCGCGCGCCATGCTCGAATGGCAGAGCCGCGAGACCATGGCGGGGCAAACTCGCCGCCCCGCCCACTACCCTCCAGCCTCGGATCAGCTTAATGAAGAAAAGACCCCGGCTTCCCGATGAGGGACAGCATGCCTCAGACGCTTTATCCTCAATTTCGCCGGTTGCGATGTGCGCGACCATGACCGTGCGCGCGATGGCGTCGGGCTGGGCGTTCCTGTCCGGCCTTTGGGCATGCGGGGCGTTCGGGCGTTCCCTGGGCCTCCGGAATCAACTTCGCTGGTAGTCCTTCCAGCAAACTGAGACGATTGCGTGTTGGCGCTTATCCCAGCGCCTCCAGGAACCTAATCGGTGCGCCGGAGCTTGGCGCAACCAGTGCGCCGTCGCGCATGATGGTTTGGCCGCGGATCAACGTGGCCATGGGCCAGCCTTTGGCTTCGAAGCCGTCGAAAGGGGTCCAGCCGCAGCGCGTGGCTTGATCTTCGTTGCGGATGGTTCGTCTGGCCTTCAGATCGACCAGGGTCAGATCGGCGTCGTAGCCAAGCGCGATGCGGCCCTTGCCGGCGATGCCGAAAATCCGCTGCGGCCCGGCGCTGGTGAGATCGACGAAACGCGCCAGGCTCAAGCATCCCTCGTTCACATGCGTGAGCATCACCGCAACCAAAGTTTGCACGCCGGGCATGCCCGAGGGTGAGTTCGGATAGGGTTGCGCCTTCTCCTCGCGCGTATGCGGCGCGTGATCGGTGCCGAGCACATCAACCACGCCTTGGGCGATGCCGAGCGACCAGAGCGCGGCGCGATCTTCCGCATAGCGGATCGGCGGGTTCATCTGCGCCAGACCGCCCAGGCGCCGGTAGATCTCGGGGCCATCGAACGTGAGGAATTGCGGCAGCGTCTCTACCGTCGCCACGTCCTTGGCCGTCGCCAGAAACTCCATTTCGGCCTTGGACGATACATGCAGCACATGCACGCGCTTGCCGTGCTTGCGCGCGCAAGCGACCAGGCGCTGCACCGCCAGCAAAGCAGTCTGATCGTCGCGCACTTCCGGATGCGACGTCCAATCCCCCGCCCGCGCCAGCGGCTTGCGCTCAGTGAGCCGCGCCTCGTCCTCGGCGTGAAAGGCGCCGCGGCGGTTTATATTGCGCAACACTTTGTCGAGCCCGTCATCGTCGCCCACGAGCAGCGTGCCGGTGGACGAGCCCATGAACGTCTTCACCCCGCAGCACCCGGGCAAGCGTTCGAGTTCGCCCAGCTGATCGGCATTCTCCACCGTCGCGCCGACATAAAAAGCGTGATCCACGTGCGCGCGGCCCTTGGCGCGCGCGAGTTTGGCGGCCAACGCCTCGGCGCTCGTCGTCGGCGGGGCGGTGTTGGGCATCTCGAACACTGCAGTGACCCCGCCCAGCGCGGCCGCGCGCGTGCCTGTTTCGATATCTTCCTTGTGCTCATTACCGGGTTCGCGAAAATGCACTTGCGTGTCGATCACGCCGGGGAGCACGTGCAAGCCGCGCGCGTCAAATATTTCCCCCGCCGCGCTTTGTTTCAAATCGCCAATAGCGGCGATGCGGCCGCCGATCACGCCAATGTCGCCCGCGCCTTCGCCGGCATGGTTGACGATCAAGCCGCCGCGCACGATCAAATCGTAGCTTGTCATCGCAGCCCTCCAGCGCGCAGGATTTCCAATGCGGCCGCCTCCACCGTATCGATACTGACATCCTCCATCGCGCGCGCGCCGTCCAGCCCAAGCGCCTGCTCGAACGGCCGCCCGCGCAAAGTACGCGCGCGTGGACCGAACGGCGCGCGCACTCGTTCGTCGGTGGGCCCAAACAAAGTGAGCGTCGGCGCGCCCGCGGCGGCGGCGATGTGGGTAAGCGCGTTGTCGTTGCCAATCACCAAGGTGGCGCGCTCCATCAAGGCCGCAGCGGCGAGCAAATCCGGCGACAGGCCAAGGTCGCGCGCGGCGACGCCATCAGCGTCGAGACTGCGCACGATCGCCGCGGTGATGCTCGCGTCGCGCGCGGCCGCGCCCATGATGGCGATGCGCGCGCCTTGCAGGTCGCCGCCGACAAGCCGGCGCGCCACGGCGGCGAAACGCTCCATCGGCCAGCGTTTGACCGGCTCGGCGCCGCCCGGCGCCAGCACCAGCAGCGGCGCGGAATCCAAGGCGATGGCGGCGGCGGCGAGGCGCGCCTCCTCGTCGAGCCATAAAGCCGGCGCCAGCGCGCGCTCCGCTCCGCAGGCCGCGGCCCAATCCTCGGTGCGGTGGCGCAAGATTGGCGATGGTGAAAGCGCGATGCGCCGTCTGGCCGGCGCTGCTCGGCCGGCAAGGCGCCGACGTCCATCGATCACACATCAAACCGCGCGCCGCGCAGCCGCGCGAACAGCGCAAAACTCCAAGCCGCTTGCGGCGGCAGCCAGATGCGGTGCGCCGGCGCGGCGCGGAACAAGGCGGCGGCCTCGGGCGAGGCCGAAATCGTCAGCGCGTCGCCAGCTTTGAGCACATACGCCAGCGCGCCAGTGGCGAGAACGGTCTCACCCAGATCGTCGGGCGCGAGAAATAACAGCGATTGCATGGCGCCTTAGGCATTGCGGCGGGTAAACGCCAAGTCAACAGCTTGCGGCGGCGTCCCGAGCGGGGCACATGTTAGCTCATGACCGGCGCTACAAGTCTCGACCGCAGCTTAATTCGAGTCTCGGGCCCGGACGCATTGAGCTTTCTGAACAGTTTGCTAACGCAGGACGTCGAAAAACTACCGGCAAGCGGCGTGCAATATGCGGCCCTGCTCAGCCCGCAAGGCAAAGTGATCGCCGACATGCTGCTCTGGGCCGACGGCGATGGGATTATCATCGATGCCGACCCAGCGGCCGGCCCCGGCCTGCTCGCGCGGCTGAAACTCTACAAGCTCCGCGCCGCAGTGGAGATTGAGGACATCAAGTTGGAGCCGCTCTACGCGCCGGAATTCTTCGCCGGCGCGCGTCCCGACCCGCGCTTGCCGAATGGCGAACTCGGCTGGCGCGCGCTCGCGCCAGCATCGCAGAACGATTTTCCCGACGGCGCTGCGCTCTACCAATCCAATCGCCTGGCGCTTGGAATTCCCGATCTGGCGCGCGACGCAGACCCTGAAGAAGTGTTCGCGCTGGAGGCCTTGCTTGAAGAATTGAACGGCGTCAATTTCCAGAAAGGCTGCTTCGTCGGCCAGGAAAATGTGAGCCGGATGAAACGGCGCGCCACGACGCGCAAGAAATTCTGCGCGATTGTATTCGAGGGCGAGGCGCTGCCGCCAGGAACGCCCATCCTCGCCAGCGAGGTCGAAGTCGGAACCGTGCGCAGCGGCGATGCGGGACGCGCCATCGCCCTGTTGCGCCTCGACCGCGCTCTCGGTCAAAAACTGCGCGCCGGCGGCAGCGAAGTGCGCCTCGCTCCGCCGCCTTGGCTGATATTGCCGTCGCGCGAGGCGAGCGGGCCGCATTGACGCTTGCGCGGGGCCGGGCTAAGCGCCCAAGTTCGCGCCCGATGGCGCTTACGGGTAGACGTGCGCTGTGCACGCCAGCAGGGACGCTTCGCTTGACCGTCGTCATTTCCGCGACCGGCCTTTATACGCCGCCCAATACCGTGTCCAATTCCGAATTGGTCGCTTCCTACAATGCCTATGTCGCGCGCTACAATACCGAGCGCGCCGCCGACATCGAGGCTGGAACGCTGCCGGCGCTGCAAGCCTCCAGCGTTGAGTTCATTGAGAAGGCCTCCGGCATCAAATCGCGCTACGTGCTGGAAAAGGCCGGCCTGCTCGATATCGACCGCATGGTTCCCGATATTCCCGAGCGGCCGAACGAACAGATTTCGCTCATGGCTGAAGTCTCGGTGTTCGCCGCCAAGCAAGCGCTAGAGCGGGCCGGGCGCAACGCCGCCGATGTGGACGCGGTGATTTGCACCTGCTCGTCGCTGCAGCGGCCCTACCCGGCGGTGGCGATCGAAGTGCAAAACGCGCTGGGCGCGGGCGGCTTCGGCTACGACATGAACGTGGCTTGTTCTTCGGCGACGTTCGCCATCCAGAACGCCTCCGACATTGTCCGCGCCGGCCATGCGCGCTCGGTGCTGGTGGTCAATCCCGAGCTGTGCACCGGCCACCTCAATCTGCGCGACCGCGAGACGCATTTCATTTTTGGCGACGCCGCCGTGGCGGTGCTGGTTGAAAGCGCCGACATCGCCCCGCCCGGATCGTGGGCTATCCTCGGCACCAAATTGCAGACCAGTTTTTCCAACAACATCCGCAACAATTTCGGCTTCCTCAATCGCTGCGCGCCGGAATGGAAGGACATGGCCGACAAGCTGATCGTTCAGCAGGGCCGCAAAGTGTTCAAGGAAGTGGTGCCGATGGTGTCGGAGATGATCCTGCAGCACATGGCCGAGTTAGAACTCAAGCCCGCCGATCTGCGGCGCATGTGGCTGCACCAGGCCAATTCCAACATGAACCGGTTGATCGCCGAGCGCATTCTCGGCCACGAAGCCAGCCAGGACGAGTTCCCGATCGTGCTCGACGAATACGGCAACACCGCCGGCGCAGGTTCGATCATCGCCTTCCACAACCATTCCGCCGACCTCGCCCCCGGCGACAAGGGCCTGATCTGCTCCTTCGGCGCCGGCTATTCTGCGGGCAGCATTTTCGTACAGAAGGCGGCCTAGGCTAGCTCACCGGAATTTCGCGCGGCAGCAATGTCCACCATTGCGCGGGGGCGTTCATGCGCTCGGCGGCCGCGCCCGCTTCAGGTCCGATGCCGAAGAATACGTCGCCGCGCAACGGGCCGCGGCGGATGGCGCCGCCAGTGTCCTGCGCCACCAGCAAGCGGCGAAACGGCGCATCGCCATAAACGCCATCGACAAACAGAAGCGCCCCATAAGGGTGAAAGCTCGGATCGATTGCAATCGAGCCTTGCGGCGTCAGCGGCACGCCCGCGGCGCCGCGCGCGCCCGCGCCGGGATCGCCGAGCGGCTCTTCGCTGAAGAACACGTAGGATGGATCGGCGTTGAGCGCGCCTTGCGTGGCGGTGGACCCGCGAGCATCGCTCCAGGCCTTGAAGTTCGCCCAAGTCGCGCCGCCCGGTAATTGCCCGGCATCGCGCAGCGCGCCGAGCGCCGAGCGCCAGCGATAGCCGTTCTGCGCCGCGAACGCCGCGCGCGCTTGGGCCCCGCCCGGAAACGCCAGCCGCCCGGACCCCTGGATTTGCAAATTGTACACATCCACCGGATGCGCCCAGGCGAACGCTTGCGCGGAATTTGCGCTGATGTCGGCGCGGCGCGGATAAGGACGCACCTCGCCGCCAACGATCTGTCCGGTCAAGCGACGCGGAGCGCCGCGCAAGGCCGCATCGTCATAAGCCTCGGCGAAGGCGGCGATGTCGATGCTGACCATGTCGGCCGGCTTGCGCAGCAGCGGCGCGGAGAAATACGCATCGGGCGCGCGCCGCGCTTCAATGATCGGCTCATAATAAGCCGTGAGCCTGGCTTCGCCGGGGCCGCGTACAAGATGCGGGGTAAAGTGCGCCTCGAAGAAGGAACGCTCCTGCCCCGGCTGCACGAGGAACGCGGAAGCGCAGGCCGGGGCCCAAGCGCCGACTGTACCGCCATAACGTCCGCCGCCAGGGAGGTTTGCGTCTGGCGCGCGCTGGCGGCGGCCATCGCAGGCGCGGCGGAACGCCAACAGCGCCGCCGATAGATCGGCCCCGCGCCAGTCTGGCAGGTTTTCAAAGCGCGCGGGAATAAGGCTAAAGCCGCTTTCGGCGGCGGTTTCGGCGGCGCGGCGGGGCGGTTCGCGCGAGGTGCTGGCGCACGCGGCGAGCGCGCAGGACAATAACAGCATGGATCCAAAGCGGCGCATGGGCCCTGTCCCCCAATGATTACATCTCGCCCTTTTAGGGTGCGGTTTCGCTTGCGTCACGAATCTGTTGCGGGTACCGTCGCACGAGTTATGCTCTTAACTAGCATAAGGGTGCTGCCCAGGGCTTTTCCTGACCGTGGCGCACCCTATATATGCTCCAACTGAGCATAAATGCCGGCCCTGTCGGACTGGCGCGAAGGAGGCCCCTCATGGCCCGCATCATTGACGCACCCCTGACCGGCAGCGAAGCCTCCGGCTGCGACCCGCGCGCCGCGCACGGCAGCTGGGGCGCGCTCGACGCCGCCGCCAAACGCGGTCTGGCCTACAGCGCCGAAGTGCGCGCCGAAATCCGACGCGCTCTACAGCCACGTCAAACACGTTATCCCCGCTTTCGAGTGGCCGGCCTATGCGCCACTGATCGCCGCCATCAACCGCATGAAGCGCGCCAAGAACGCGGTAATCCTCGCGCATAATTACATGACCAGCGACATTTTCTATTGCGTCGGCGACTTTCGCGGCGATTCCCTGCAGCTGGCGCGCGAAGCGGCGGAGACCGACGCGGACATCATCGTGCAAGCCGGCGTGCACTTCATGGCTGAGACCTCGAAAATTCTGGCCCCGGAAAAAACCGTGCTGATCCCCGATCTCGCGCGCCGGCTGTTCGCTCGCGGCCAGCATCACCGGCGCGGACGTAGCGCTGATCAAGCGCAAATACCCGGGCGTGCCTGTCGTCACTTACGTCAACACCTCCGCCGAAGTCAAAGCTGAGAGCGATATTTGCTGCACCTCGTCCAACGCCGCCGCCGTGGTGGAATGGGCCGCGCGCAAGTGGAACAGCGACCGCGTGATCCTGCTGCCGGATGAGTTCCTGGCCAAGAATGTCGCGGCGCAAACCGGCGTCAAAATTATTTCCTGGCATGGGCGCTGCGAAGTGCACGCGCGCTTCAGCGCCGCCGACATCAAGGAAATGCGCGCCGCTCACCCAGGCCTGGTCGTGCTGGCGCACCCTGAATGCCCGCCGGACGTAATGGCGGCGGCTGATTTCGCCGGCTCGACGGCGGCGTTGCAGGATTATGTGGTGGAGAAGCGCCCGGCGAAAGTTGTACTTCTCACCGAGTGCTCGATGAGCGATAATGTCGCCGCCGCCGCGCCGGACGTGGATTTCATCCGCCCCTGCAATCTGTGCCCGCACATGAAGCGCATCACGCTCGAAAGCATTTACGACGCGCTCAACGAAATGAAGCACGAAGTGCGCATACCCGAAGATGTCCGGGTGCGCGCAAAACGCGCGATCGACGCCATGCTGGATTTGCCCAAGGAAAAGCCGCGCGCGTTCGCGGTGGGGCGTAAAGCCGTCGCCGTGGAACTCGTTTAGGCGCGCATGAAGCGCGCTGACGCCATTCTCATTATCGGCGCTGGGCTTGCGGGGCTTTTTCTCGCGCTGAAGCTGGCGCCGCGACGCGTCATAGTGCTGAGCCAGGCGCCGCTGGGGCAAGCATCCTCCAGCGCGTGGGCGCAAGGGGGCTTGGCGGCGGCGCTCGCGGCTGACGACAATCCGGCGCTGCATGCGCAAGATACAGTGCAAGCCGGCGCCGGGCTGGTCGATCCGGTCACCGCACGGCTGATCGCGGAAGCAGGCCCGGCGCGGGTGATGGATTTGATCGCGCTCGGCGTCGCCTTCGACCGCGCGGCGGACGGCAAGCTGGCGCAGAGTCTGGAGGCGGCGCACTCGCGCGCGCGCGTGGTGCGCGTCTCCGGCGATCTGGCCGGCAAGGCTATCATGGACGCGCTGATCGCCGCCGCGCGCGCCGCCGCGCACATTGAGATTATCGAAAACGCCAACGCCGAGGCGCTATTGCAGGACGACAATGGCGCGGTGCGCGGCGCGCTCGCCAGCACGCCGGCTGGCGCCGTCAGCATTGAAGCCAGCGCCACCATCCTCGCCACCGGCGGCATTGGCGGGCTTTACGCCATCACCACCAATCCGCGCCAAGCGCTCGGTCATGGCCTTGCCATGGCTTACCAGGCGGGCGCGCTGATCGCCGATCCAGAGTTTGTACAATTTCACCCCACCGCCATCGATATCGGCCGCGACCCAGCGCCGCTCGCCACCGAAGCGCTACGCGGGGAAGGCGCTCATATCGTCAACGCCAAGGGCGAGAATTTTGTCTCGGATCTGGCGGCGCGCGACATCGTCGCCCGCGCCATCCATATAGAGCGCGCTGCCGGGCGCGGCGCTTATCTCGATGCGCGCGGCGCCATTGGCGCCAAATTTCCTGAGCGCTTCCCAACCGTGTTCGCCGCCTGCATGAGCGCCGGGCTCGATCCGCGCACAGCGCCAATCCCGATCGCGCCGGCCGCGCACTATCATATGGGCGGAATCGCCACCGATGCATGGGGGCGCACAAGTCTCGACGGGCTGTGGGCCGTCGGCGAGTGCGCGGCGACCGGCGCGCACGGGGCCAATCGGCTGGCGTCGAATTCCTTGCTGGAAGCCGTGGTGTTCGCCCATCGCATCGGCGAGCGCTTGCGCGAAGCGCCAGCGCCATTGTCAGCGCGCGCGCGCCCCGCCGAGACGCCGCCGATTTTACCTAACGCGGCGCACGCCGGCCTGCGTCAGCTCATGCAAACCCATGCTGGCGTGGTGCGCGACGCCGCTGGGCTCAGCGCCGCGCTCGGCGAGATCGATGCGCTGCGCCGCGTTCACGGCGATGCGTATGCGCTGATCGCCGCGCGGCTTGTTGTTACCGCCGCGCTCGCTCGCAATGAAAGCCGCGGCGCGCATTTCCGCAGTGATTTCCCCGATGCCGGCGCGCCGCGGCGCAGCTTCCTCAACAGGACAGACAAACATGTTCCCTCCCCTGCCTGACATTGTGCTCGAACCCATCGTCAAACTCGCGCTCGCCGAGGATCTGGGCGCGGCCGGCGACATCACCACCGACGCGCTGATCGATCCCGATGCGCAAGGCCGCTGGGCGCTGCGCGCGCGCGAAGCGGGCGTCGTCGCCGGGCTGGACGCCGCATCGCTCGCCGCCTGGATGATCGACACCGACATTGAATTCGCAATCGCCGCGCCGGATGGCGCGCGCGTACGCGCTGGCGAAACCATATTGGAGCTCAGAGGCGCTGCGCGCTCGGTGCTGATGGCCGAGCGCACGATGCTGAATTTCATCGGCCGGCTTTCCGGGATCGCCACATTGACGCGCACTTATGTGGACGCGGTCGCCGGCATGGGCGTCATCATCGCATCGACGCGCAAAACCACGCCGGGCCTGCGCGCTCTGGAGAAACGCGCCGTGCGGCTGGGCGGCGGCGGCGCCCATCGCCATGGGCTCGACGACGCCATGCTGATTAAGGACAATCACATCGCCGCCGCCGGCGGTATAGCGCAGGCGCTCGAACGCGCGCGCGCCGCCGCCGGCCACCTCACCTGCATTGAAATCGAGGTCGATACGCTGGAACAATTGCGCCAAGCGCTGCCGCACGCGCCAAGCGCGATCCTCTTGGACAATTTCTCGATTCCAGAGCTCAAAGCCGCGGTCAAATTGGCCAAGGGCAAGGCTTTGCTCGAAGCCAGCGGCGGCATCGGCCTGGAAAACGTGTTCGCGGTCGCGGAAACCGGCGTGGACGTGATTTCCATTGGCGCGCTGACGCACTCGGCAAAAGCGCTGGATGTGGGGCTGGACGCGGTGTAGCGACGCTCTGTTGTTGTACAGAACGCACCTTCACTCCAAACAAGGGCCGGCTGGAAGCCGGCGGTCCGCGCGTTACCCCGCGATATATTGCGCGCCGTTCATGGTCAGCGTGGCGCCGGTCATGAAGGCGGCGCCGTCGGAGGCCAGGAACGAGACGGCGTGGGCGATTTCCTCGGCCTTGCCCAAACGGCCCACCGGGATGCCGGCGATGATCTTGGCCAGCACTTCCGGCGGCACGGCGGCGACCATGTCGGTGTCGATATAGCCAGGGGCGACGCAATTGACGGTGACGCCCTTGCTCGCGCA
The DNA here is from genome assembly GCA_963732745.1 of uncultured Alphaproteobacteria bacterium. GTDB lineage: Bacteria > Pseudomonadota > Alphaproteobacteria > Caulobacterales > Aquidulcibacteraceae > Vitreimonas. The sequence goes on from CAVTAT010000016.1 coordinate 171,733, forward strand.
TTCCTGCGCCAGCGCCTTGGTGAAGCCGATCATCCCGGCTTTCGCGGTTGAGTAATTTACTTGCCCCACCTGGCCTTTCTGGCCGTTGATTGAAGAGATGTTGACGATCCGCCCAAAGCCGCGCTCGCGCATGCCTTCGATCACTGGGCGGGTCATGTAGAACAGCGAATCCAGATCGACGCGGATCACTTCGCGCCATTTCTCGACATTCATTTTATGGAACAGGCCGTCCTTGGTGATGCCGGCATTGTTGACCAGAATATCGACCGGCCCGCACTCGGCGACCACTTTGGCGATGCCGGCGGCGCACTGGGCTTCATCGCCGACGTCCCATTTGAACACCTTGATTCCGAGTTCCTTGGCGGTTGCATCCGCCGCTTCGCTATTGCCGGCGAAATTGGCCGCCACTACGCAGCCGTCAGCCTTCAGCCGCGCCGCGATCGCCTTGCCAATGCCCCGGGTTCCGCCAGTCACCAATGCAACGCGCGCCATGCTTTCCTCCTCTTGTGTGCAGCGCTCACATTGCGCCAGTTGGCGGCGGAGGCAAGCGCTACCAGAGCGTGGGCACGCCGTAGACTGGGAAGGCGCGATCGGGCGATACGATAGTCAGCTTGTTCGCGAGGGCTTGCGCAATCAACATGCGGTCCCACGGATCGCGGTGATGCATCGGGAGGCTCGCGGCGCCGACAAAGTGCGCGAGAGTGATCGGGGCGACCAGATAGCCCCGCGAAGTAAGCGCTGCCTCCCAGTCCCCTATGGCGGGCGCCTGCAATTTACCGATACGTCGCTTCCACTCGATTTCGTACGCCGATACCGGGCAAACCCAGACTTCGTTCGCCAAGTCAGCGATCTTCGACCGAGCCTTGGCGCCGAGGGAAAACGAAGAAAAAAACACGCCCAGCAAGGCCGGCGCATCAAGCAACAGCTTCAACGCTTATTCCTCGGAAGCATGAAGTCTTCTTCGAAACTTTGCTCGGCGAAATCAGCCGCTTCGTCGTCAGGGGCCCAGGCGTCCGGCTGAACCACAACCGGCCCTAGGTGGGATAAAAATCCAATGGCGCGATGGGCGCCAGCCCCGATGGCAGCGTCCTTGCTGGTTACCGGCGTCAGCACCACTGCCGGTTCTCCGTCGCGCGCCACGATGACCCGCTCGCCGGCCTCGGCGCGGGCAATCAATTCGCTCAGTTTGGCCTTTGCCTCGGCGATGTTCATCTGAATCGTCATCTCGCCATCTTAGTCCAACATGTTGGTCCAAGCAAGTTCGGCGGTGGCGTCACCCGCACTTCTGCGTCCGCGCCGTACGCTCGGTCGATGCTGGATACTTCGCCAGCAGCGCCGGCGGGCGGATCGGGCGGGGGACGAAATTGCCGCCGCAATTGGGGCACACGCCGCCCAGCACGCCCTCGGCGCAAGGCGGGCAAAATGTGCACTCGAACGAGCAGATGCGCGCCTCGCTCTCCGGCGCTAGGTCGCGGTCGCAGCATTCGCAATTGGGCTTGAGCTTCAGCATTGTCGTTTCCTCACACGCCAAGCTTGACCTGCAAGCGCTTCCGGCCGACGAAAAATCAATGGCCAAGGACAATACCCAAAAATCCATTTTCGTCACTGGCGCGGGCTCGGGCATTGGCCGCGCCACTGCGCAATTGTTCGCCGAGCGCGGCTGGTTCGTGGGGCTTTTTGACATGGACCAAGCGGGGCTGGAACAAAGTGCCGCCAGCCTTCCCGAGGGCCAGCGCATTTCAATGTTGTTTGACGTGCGCGACCGCGCTGGCTGGGCGCGTGCCGTGGAATCGTTCGGTCAAGCCACGGGCAGGCGCTGCCACGTGCTGTTCAACAATGCCGGCATCGCCCGGGGCGGCAATTTCGAAGACGTGCCGCAGGATGATTCCGACCTGGTGCTCGACGTCAACATCAAGGGCGTGGTCAACGGCATTTACGCCTGCCTGCCGCTGCTGCGCGAAACGCCGGGCGCGCGCATCGTCAACACGGCGTCGGTCGCGGGCGTGGTCGGATCGCCGCGCATGGCGATTTACTGCGCCACCAAATTCGCCGTGCGCGGCCTGACGGAATCGCTCGACCTTGAATTTTCACGGTATGGCGTGCGGGTGACCAGCCTGATGCCCTGGTTTGTAGATACCGCGATCCTTGACGGCGCCACCACGCAGGATTCCAACCGCCGCTTCCGTGACCAGCTCACCGAGAGCAAGGTGCCGATTTATCCCGTGCGGATGGCGGCCGAACGCGCGTGGGACGCCGCGCATGGAAATGAATTGCACTACATGGTCGGCAAGGAAGCCGAGCGCGCACGCTTCGCCGCGCGTTTTTTTCCGAACGCCTTGCGCAATCAGCTCAGGAAAACGCTTACCCCGGAATAATTTAGGTGGCGACCTCGTCCTCGGCGGGGACCGCCAAAGCGGCAGCTTCCGCCTCGGGCGCGACCGGCGCCGCTTCAGGCGCTAGCTCGGTCAGATCGGGGACAATGTCCACGACCGGGACGTCCGCCTCGGGGATGATTTGCTCAAGCGCGCTGCGCGCCGATCCGGCCGAACCGCGCCGGCGCGCCAGCGCCGCCTGGTAGATTGCCCGCTCGCCGCCCGTGGGGAAACGATAGAAGACGTGCGTGCCGATATTGGTGGTTTCGACCAAGCCGGCCGACCAGACCGGGTTGACGGCATGGGTATGATAGTGAGTCGCGTGCTGGGTAACCGGGCGGGTATAGCCAAGCAGAACGGCGGTGGCGACGCGCTGCGCGCGCTCCCAACCCCGGCCGCGCGGACGCTGCCCAAGCGAACCGTCGCAGGTGAAGGTGAATTGGCAACCGGTTGAACGTTCCGACCCCTGATAAACCACGGTGCACACCGTGTCCGGGTAATGGGGAGAACGGACGCGGTTCATAATGACTTCGGCGACCGCGACCTGGCCGCGCTGGGTTTCGCCGCGCGCCTCATAATAGATCGCCTGCGAGAGGCACCCATGTTCACGAACATTGAGCGACGGCCGCACCGGGGCCGCGGTTTCAGCCGGCGGGGCCGGGCCGCGCAACACCGCCTGCACCATCAATGCACGCGCATCGGCGCTTTCAAATAACGAGCCGCCGCCCTGCCCGCGCAGACCATCGGCGGTGCGGAAGGCGGTGAGTTCTAGTTTGGCGTTTGGTTCGCTTTCGGCAAATTGCTGACGCAACTCGGCCTGGAAGGCCGTGGAGGTGGCCGCCCATTCCGCGCCGTCGCGCTGCTCAGCGGCGCGGTACGAAATCACCGGCATCGCGACAGCCGCTGCCGCGAGGCACATGATCGTCGCCGCGCCCTGGCGCACCGCCAGAGGATTTTTCTCGATTTCCACCATCACCTGGGTCCGTAAGGTTCCCGCAAAGACAGCCAGTCGAGACCAGATCAACGACAAAGACATTAAGCCTCACTTAAAGAGCGTCTAGTTTTGGGACAGTCCGGCCCAGCAAAACCACAGATCGCGTAATCGTTCCGCTTTGCGTTTGATTTAGCGCAAAGCCTCCGGGGGGTATAGGAGCGCACGAGCACAGGCGATTGACCTTTTGGTCACAGATGGAATTTCGCGAACATTGTGAGCGTCCTATGCGGTATTTTGTTACTCCTAGGAATCCGCCGCCCAATCGGCGAAGTCCTTACCGGGCAAGGCCTTGCGAGGATCGTGCCGGACAGTCTTGGGACGCCTGTTGCGGATATGACACAGACGGAGCCAAATGAGAGTAACGCTACGTAAAGTTTACCCAGTTTAACCTTTTGCGAGCGCTGCCTGGGCTGCCGCGAGCCTGGCGATCGGGGTGCGGAACGGGCGAACAAGACACGTAATCGAGCCCGAGAGATTCGAAGAACGCCACCGATTCTGGGTCGCCGCCGTGCTCGCCGCAGACGCCGAGCTTTAGCCCAGCCCTGGCCGCCCTTCCCCGCTCGCAAGCGATCTTCACCAATTCGCCAACTCCGCCCGCGTCGATCGACACGAACGGATCCGCCGCCAGCACGCCGCAATCGACATAGGCGCCCAGGAATTTGCCGGCATCGTCGCGCGACAGGCCCATCGTTGTCTGGGTGAGATCATTGGTGCCGAACGAGAAGAAATCGGCGCTTGCCGCGATCTCGCCCGCCAGCAGCGCCGCGCGCGGCAATTCGATCATGGTTCCAACCAGATAATCGACCCGGCGGCCGCGCCGCGCGAACACCTCCTCGGCCATCGCCTCGATGCGCGCCTTGATCAGGTCTAGCTCCTTTTGCGCCAGCACGAACGGGACCATGATTTCCGCAATCGGGGCTGGGCCGGTTTCGGCAACGTCGCAAGCCGCTTCAAAAGCCGCGCGCGCCTGCATCTCGTAAATCTCGGGATAGACGATCGCCAGCCTGCAGCCGCGAAAGCCGAGCATCGGGTTGCTCTCCGCTAGCTCCTTGGCGCGCAGCAGAAGCGCCTTGGCGTTGAGCCCGGTGGCGGCAGCGACATCGGCGCATTCGGCTTCCGTGTGCGGCAGGAATTCGTGCAGCGGCGGATCGAGCAGGCGGATGGTCACCGGACGCGCGCCCATAATGGCGAAGATGGCGGCGAAATCCTTGCGCTGGTGGGGCTCGAGTTTTTCAAGCGCGGCGACGCGGCCGGCTTTGGTTTCCGCCAGGATCATTTCGCGCACCGCGGCGATGCGTTCAGCGTCAAAGAACATGTGTTCGGTGCGGCACAGCCCGATGCCTTCGGCGCCGTATTTCACCGCCGTGGCCGCATCCTCGGGCGTCTCGGCGTTGGCGCGGACTTTCATGCGGCGCGCGCTATCGGCCCAGCTCATCAAGGTTCCGAAATCGCCGGTGAGTTCCGGCTGCACCATCTCGGCGGCGCCGTAGAGCACTTCGCCGGAGGAGCCATCGACAGTGACGGTCTCGCCGCCTCTGATCACGCGGCCGCCGACGCGGAACTCGCCGACCTTGAGATCGATGCGAATTTCCCCCGCGCCCGACACGCACGGCCGCCCCATGCCGCGCGCCACCACGGCGGCGTGGCTGGTCATGCCGCCGCGCGAGGTGACGATCGCCTTCGCCGCGTGCATGCCGTGAATATCTTCCGGGTTGGTTTCCTCGCGCACCAGGATGATGGCTTCGCCCTTGGCCGCCCGCGCCACGGCCTCCTCCGACGTGAACACGACGATGCCGACTGCCGCGCCCGGCGAAGCCGGCAGGCCCTTGCAAATCAGGTCGCGGCGATAAGTCGGGGCGATGGTCGGGTGCAGCAATTGATCGAGCGCTTTCGGATCGACGCGCAACACCGCTTCCCTTTGGGTGATCAGCTTTTCAGCCACCATGTCAACGGCGATCTTGAGCGCCGCCTTGACGCCGCGTTTGCCGCCGCGGGTTTGCAACATAAACAATTTTCCACGTTCAACGGTAAATTCGATATCCTGCATGTCGCGATAATGCGCTTCGAGTTTTTGCGTCACCGCGCTGAGTTCCTCGAACACTTCCGGCATGGCTTCTTCCAGCGCTTGCCCGCCCTGCTTCATCGCCTCGCGCGCAGCTTTGGTCAGCGGCTTGGGCGTGCGGATGCCGGCGACCACGTCCTCGCCCTGGGCGTTGATCAGATATTCGCCGTAAAATTTCTTCTCGCCGGTGGAGGGATCGCGGGTGAAGGCAACGCCGGTCGCAGAGGTGTCGCCCATATTGCCGAACACCATGGCTTGCACATTCACCGCCGTGCCCCAGCTTTCGGGGATGTTGTTGTGCTTGCGATAAAACACGGCGCGATCGTTCATCCAGCTGGCGAACACAGCGCCGATCGCGCCCCAGAGCTGCTCCTTTGGGTCGCTCGGAAACGGCTTGCTGGATTGGCGCTCCACCGAACGCTGGAATGCGGCCACCACTTCGCGCCAATCGGCCGCACTCATTTCCGTGTCGGAGCGATAACCCTGCAGGTCCTTGTGCGCGCCGAGAATTTCCTCGAACGCGCCGCGGTCCAGTTCGAGCACAACGTCGGCGTACATCTGGATGAAGCGACGGTAGCAATCGAAGGCAAAGCGCCTGTCGCCGGAGAGTTCAGCCAAGCCCTCCACGGTTTCATCGTTGAGGCCGAGATTGAGCACCGTATCCATCATGCCGGGCATCGAAGCGCGCGATCCCGAGCGCACGGAGACCAGCAGCGGATTGGCCGCGTCGCCGAATGTCTTGCCGGTTTTTTTCTCAAGCGCCGCCAGCGCGGCTTCGACCTGGCCCGCGAGCGCGGCCGGATATTGGCGCTGGTTCGCGTAAAACTCGGCGCAAACTTCGGTACTCAACGTAAAGCCCGGCGGCACCGGCAAGCCGAGCTTGGCCATTTCCGCAAGGTTCGCGCCCTTGCCGCCAAGCAAAGCCTTCATCGAAGCATCGCCCGCGCTGTCGCCCGCGCCAAAGGAATAGACGTATTGGTTCATCAACGCTGACCATCTCCCCCTCTCCCTTGCGGAGAGGGGGTCGGGGGGTGAGGGGCGGCAAGGCCAGCGCGCACTTGGGCGACAACCCAAGCTGGCCGATCCCAGACATCATTGTTGGCGAAACGAAGAACATGAAAGCCCTGGGTGATCGCGTGCATTTCCTTGGCTTTATCGTTTGCCTGCACATCGGCGCGCTCATGGATCGAGCCGTCAATTTCTATCAATAGGCGCGCTGCGTACTGGCCAAAGTCGAACACGTACGGGCCGATTTCAGCTTGGCGGCGGAAGGTGACGCCTTCGATGGACCTGAGCACCTTCCACAATTGTTTTTCTGACGGCGTCATTTCCTTGCGCTGGCGTTGTGCGCGGAGTTTTGTGCGCGTTCTGTCCCTTTGGCGCTCTTCGCCAAAGGCAGGCGCCCAGCCATGGCCAAGTTTCTTGGTGCGCGTATTGGCTGGCGGCGGCGCGTTTGCCCGCCCCTCACCCCCTACCCCCTCTCCGCAAGGGAGAGGGGGTTCGCCAGCGTCGCGTCCGCTCATCCCTCGACCTTCGAAAAATCCGCTACCGCCGATAGCGCCTCGCGTAGGCGCGAGAGCAGCAAAAGTCGATTGCGGCGCAAGCTCGCATCCTCGGCATTGACTAGCACTTTTTCAAAAAACGCATCCACCGGCGCACGCAGGCCAGCAAGCGCGCCCATCGCGGCGGCGAAATCCTCGCGCTCAACGCCAGCGCGCGCCTTCGGCACCGCGGCTTCGAGCGCCGCGTAAAGCGCCTGCTCCGCCGGCTCGGCAAGCTTGGCGGCATCGACTTCGCCGCGCGCCTCCGCGGCGCTCCACTTCCCCTTCTTCTCCTCCGCCGCAAGAATATTCGCCGCGCGCTTATAGCCCGCCAGCAAGTTCGCGCCGTCCGGCGTTTTCAGGAATTGATCCAGCGCTTCGACGCGCGCGACAATGCGCACGAGATCGTCGTCGATTTCTTTCGTTACTGGATTCGGCGCGAACACGGCATCGACCAGATCATGGCGCTTGCCTTGGTCGCGGAGCTGGACTTTGAGGCGGTCGGCGAGGAAGGCGAGGAGGTCGTTGGGTCCACGCGCGACGTGTTTCACACAAGCAGCGTCTTCTGGCGCCAGAGCCAAACTCAGCGCCGAATCGGAAACGACGGGAACGCCGAAGATTTGGTCCCGAAAACTGAAATTGCGCAGTTGAATCCAGCCGCTCGACAAACCTCGCTGTCGTAGCAACTCGCCGAGCGCAAATAAAATCCAATGCCGCAGGTCTGCCCCCCTCCCCCTTGCGGGGAGGGGGTAGGGGGTGAGGGGCGAGCCAACACGTCCGGCGCCGGCGCGTCTGCACGCCCCTCCTCACCCTGCCCTCTCCCCCGCAAGGGGGGAGAGGGTTGTGCGAACCGAATGTTGTTGTACAACACAATCCGCACCAGCCCCAACGCCGCTCGCCGCAGCGCATACGGATCGCTGCTCCCCGTCGGCTTTTCATCGAACGCCCAGAAGCCCACCAGCGTGTCGAGCTTATCCGCCAGCGCGAGCGTGATGGCGATTGGATCGCTCGGCACGCGATCATTCGGCCCGAGCGGGCGGTAGTGATCTTCGATGGCGAGCGCGACGCTTGCATGTTCGCGCTCCCCCCCTCCCCCTTGCGGGGAGGGGGCCGGGGGGTGAGGGGCGGGCAAACGCACAGGCGCCTGTCAGTCGGCCCGCCCCTCATCCGGCCGCTTCGCGGCCACCTTCTCCGCAAGGGAGAAGGTTCGCTGCTGTTCCGCCAGCGCCCTTCCAATCTGCCCCTGCAGCTCCGGAAACTCGCCAACGGTTGCCGTCACCAAATCCATTTTGCAGAGATCGGCTGCGCGTTTCACCAAGTCCACATCCGCGCCGGTCACCGCGCATAGCTCAACCGCCAGCGCCTTCACCCGCTCGACCTTGTCCCACACGCTGCCCAGCTTTTGATGGAACACGATCTTCTCAAGCTTGGCGCGGCGCGCTTCGGTGTAGAGCGGCGTCTTGCGATCGGCGTCCCAGAAAAAGCGCGCGTCGTTCAAGCGCGCGGAGAGCACGCGCGCGTTGCCGGCGGCGATGGAGACGCCTCCGTCCTTCGCCTCGACGTTGGCCACCACGACGAAATGCGGCGCGAGCTTCTGCGTCTTGGGATCGCGCACGGCGAAATATTTCTGGTGCGTGCGCATGGAGAGCCGGATCACTTCGCCGGGGAGATCAAGGAAATCCGGGTCCATGTCGCCCAGCAACACCATTGGCCACTCGACCAGCCCCGCGACTTCTTCCAGCAGACCCTGGTCTTCGACCAGTTCGAGCTTCCTTGCAGCGCAAAGGTTTTTTGCGCTGGCCAGAATCGTCGCCTTGCGCGCTTCGCGGTCGATCTCGACTTTTGCGGCGCGGAGTTTGGCGGAATAATCGGCGAAATCCTTGGGAACAATCGCCTCGGGCGCATGGAAGCGATGGCCCCAGGTTTTCGCTTCGCTCGGCACGCCTTCAACGCTGATCTTCACTGGCGCGCCGGCGAACAGGCACATGATGTTCTGTAGCGGCCGCACCCATTGCAGATCGCTCACCCCCGAGCGCATCGACTTCGGCCACGGAAACCCGCGCACGATTTCTGGGACGATCTCCTGCACAATTGCGCTTGTCTCGCGCCCGGCGCGTTCGATGCGGGCGACGTAGAAATCGCCCTTCTTGTCTTGTACAATCTGCGCCTGCTCTATGGATTTGAGCCCGGCGCCTTTCACAAACCCCTGGATCGCAGCATCCGGCGCGCCCACGCGCGGACCTCTTTTCTCTTCGTTCACATCGGCGGCTTTCGCCGGCAAGTCGTCGATCATGGCCCCCAGACGACGCGGCGAGGAAAACGTCTTGATTGCCCTGGCCTCCAGCCCCACCGCTTTTAGCTTCTCTCCAAGCGCCCGCGCCAAATCCTCCTCGCCGCGCTTCTGCATTCGCGCGGGGATTTCCTCGGAAAAAAATTCGATGAGCAGCTGGGGCATTAGCGTTCTTCTCCCCCTCCCCCTTGCGGGGAGGGGGTCGGGGGGTGAGGGGCGTCGAGGAACGCGCGCACTTGCGAGGCGACCCAAGCCGGGCGATCCCAGACGTCGTTGTTGGCGAAGCGCAGCACGCGGAAGCCTTGCGTGATCGCGTGGATTTCCTTGGCCTTGTCGTTGGCTTGCACCTCCGGCAACCGGTGAATCGAGCCGTCGATTTCTATGAGCAGGCGCGCTGCGTATTGCCCGAAATCGAACACGTAATGACCTATTTCAGGCTGGCGACGGAAGGTGACCCCTTCAATTGACCGCAGCACTTTCCACAATTGTTTTTCCGACGGCGTCATGTCCTTGCGCAAGCGCTTGGAGCGGAGCTTGGTGTGGGTGTTGTCCTTTTGGCGCTCTTCGCCGAAGGCAGGCGCCCAGCCGTGGCCGAGTTTCGTAGCGCGATTACTTGACGGCGGCGTGTCGGCCCGCCCCTCACCCCCTGCCCCCTCCCCGCAAGGGGGAGGGGGACGCGATTGATTCTGCGCCGTCATCACAGTCTCTTATGCGTCCCGTCGCACAAGGGCGCGCCGGCGGTGCGTTTGCAGCGGCAGAAGAACACGGTTTTACTCTCCGGCGCTTCCCATTTGAGCGGGGTAAAGCTCGTGCCCTTGTGCGAGCCGTCGCAAAACGGCTGCTTTTGCGAACGCCCGCACGCGCACCAGAAATAAGCCTTGCCGGCTTCGACCTCGACGCCTGCCGGGGTGCGTTCGGCGATCAATGGTTCGTCGCTCATGTTTGTAGCTCCAGCTTGCTCCCCCTCGATGGGGGAGCTGTCATGCGAAGCATGACTGAGGGGGTGAGGCCCGCCGACGTTTCCGCTGTAGCCTCGTGAGACATCTCCGTCAGCAATAGCGCGCGCACCCCCTCCGTCGCCTGCGGCGACACCTCCCCCATCGAGGGGGAGGCGGGAGTCAGATTCTGCACCGTCATACTTGGCTCTCCGCCCATTGGCTGGCGCACCCCTTCGCCAGTTCGCGCACTCTTGCGATGAAGCTTTGGCGTTCGGTGGGGCTGACCACGCCGCGCGCGTCGAGCAGATTGAACAAATGGCTGGCTTTCAGCGTGTAGTCGAACGCCGGCAACGTGCACTTCTCTTTCAGCAAGCGCGCGGCCTGGGCTTCGGCGTCGCCAAACCAGCGCAGCACCATATCGGAATCGCTCAGCTCAAAATTAAACCGCGATTGCTGCTTCTCGTTTTCCAGGAACACGTCGCCATAACTCAAAGGCGTGGCGCTCTCCGGATCGTTGAACGGCAGATCGTAAACACGATCGACGCCGAACACGTACATCGCCAGTCGCTCCAGCCCGTAAGTGAGTTCGCCCGACACAGGGCGCACATCCAGGCCGCCGACTTGCTGAAAGTACGTGTACTGCGAAACCTCCATGCCGTCGCACCAGACTTCCCAGCCCAGCCCCCAGGCGCCGACGGTGGGGTTCTCCCAATCGTCCTCGACGAAGCGGATGTCGTGCAGCAGCGGATCGATGCCGATGGCGGCGAGCGAGTTGAGATAAAGCTGCTGCAGGTCCGGCGGGTTCGGCTTCAGGATCACTTGGAACTGGTAATAGTGCTGCAGCCGGTTGGGGTTTTCCCCATAGCGCCCATCCTTGGGCCGCCGCGAGGGCTGCACATAGGCCGCCCGCCACGGCTTCGGGCCCAGCGCGCGCAGCGTGGTGGCTGGATGCAGCGTGCCCGCGCCGACCTGTTCGTCATACGGCTGCAAAATCGCGCACCCCTGCCCCGCCCAGTAAGCCTGGAGCGTCAGGATCACGTCCTGGAAACAGCGGGGTGGAGTCAGCGCGGCCATGCGCAGTGGCTAGCCATGCTTACAGCGCCCGGCAAGTGTGTTAGAAGAAACCCATGCTGGAGTTAGCCCCCCGCCCGATCCTGATGACCGATGCCGAGTTCGACCGCCTGCTCGAGCGCGGCGGCGGCGAATCGCTTGGGCGCACTGAGCTCAGGCGCGGGAGGCTGGTGCAAATGAGTCCGCAATACTTACCCCACGGGCGGTTCAAGACATGGATGTTCAAGCGCCTTGAGGCGGCGCTGTTGGCGAGCGCCCTGAAGCTGGCCATCGACATGGAGGTGACGGTGCGATTTGGCGGCGGCTTCCAGCCGATGCCCGACCTTACCATTTGGACTGGAGGCCCTGTGAAAGGCGCCATCCCGGGGGACAAAGCGCGGCTCTGCGTTGAGATCGCCGACGAAAGCCTCACCGACGATCTGGGTCCCAAGCGCGAGGACTACGCCAAAGCGGGGTTGCTTGAATATTGGGTGCTCGACGTGAACGCCCGGGCGCTGCACCGTTTCGCGGAGCTGGCCGAAGGCGATTACCGCAAACGCGACATCATCCGCGCTGGCGAAATTCTTGAGAGCGTCACGTTGGCGGGAGTTGCGCTGCTGTTCGATCCACCGAATTTGCCATAATCACTCCGCCGCCTGCGCGGCTTCGTCCTTAAAAAAAATCTGTTCGATCGCCAGACCGAACACCTCCGCGATCCTGAACGCCAGCGGCAAGCTCGGATCGTATTTGCCGGTCTCGATGGCGTTGACGCTTTGGCGCGACACATCGAGGTGGTCCGCGAGGTCCGCCTGGCTCCAATTGCGCTCGGCGCGCAGCACCTTGAGCCGGTTTCTCACTTGTAGCGGCGGGCCACGAATCCTTGCGCCACTCCCCACGTCCCGATCATCGCCGGCAGCACCCAGATCAGCGCGCCCGGGATGGTCGGGAATCTAGCGAAGCTCTCCAGGAAACCATACGTGAAACAGGCAAAGCCAACGATACCGGCGGCGGTGAGCATGGATTCGAGCTGCACGCGGCGCTGAAATTCGTCGAGCCGGTTTAAGAACCGCATGTACGCTCGCAGCATCAGCAGCACCGGCCCCACTGGGGCCAAGGCGAGTACTGCCGCCGCCCATTGCGGTAGCTCGAAGTGCCGCACCGTATAGACGCAGCCCACCAGGATCGCTCCGTAGATGAAACTCGCCAGCGCCATTTCGCGCCCGTATTGCTTTGCCAGTTGGACTTGGACGGGGGTTAGGCAAGATGTCTCGTTCACAATCGACCTCCCTCAAGCTTCCCAGGACATTGATATGTCCAGTTTCCATGTCTATATGTCGCGTTTGCTTGTCTACGTCCAGGGAGCTCGACATATTATGTGACCAGGCGTCCCGCCGGCCTCAGTGCGCGGTCCAGCCGCCGTCTACGGGGATGGCCGCGCCGGCGATTTGGGCGGCGGCGTCGGAGCACAGGAAGACGGCGAGCGTGCCGAGTTGGCTGGCGGTGACGAATTGCTTGGTGGCCTGGGCCGCCAGCAGCACGTCGCGAACCACCGCCTCCTCGCTGATGCCGCGGGCGCGGGCGGTGTCGGGGATTTGTTTCTCGACCAGCGGCGTCAGCACATAGCCGGGGCAGATGGCGTTGCAGGCGACGCCATGCTCGGCCCCCTCCAGCGCGATGGTCTTGGTGAGGCCGAGCAGGCCATGTTTTGCCGCGACATAGGCCGATTTGAACGGCGAAGCCACCAAAGCGTGCGCGGAGGCGATGTTGACGATGCGGCCCCATTGGCGCGCTTTCATCTCGGCGAAAGTGGCGCGAACGAGGTGGAAGGCGCTGGAAAGATTGATGGCGATAATCGCGTCCCATTTCTCGGGCGGAAAATCCTCGATCGGGGCCACGTGCTGGATGCCGGCATTGTTGACGACAATATCGACCGCGCCGAACGCAGCCTTCGCCGCCGCCGCGAGTGCGGCGATCTCAGCGGGCTTGCTCATGTCGGCGCCGTGATAGAGAGCCTTCACCCCGTGCTCGGAGGCGAGCCGCGAGCGCATGCGCTCGATCTCGGTGGAATCGCCGAACCCGTTGAGCATGACATTGGCCGCCGCCGCCGCCAGCGCTTCGGCGATTCCAAGGCCGATGCCGCTAGTCGAGCCAGTGACAATGGCGCTCTTGCCCTGAAGCGTGCGCATGGTTTTGTCCTTTGCTTGGGTTCTCAAGCGGGACTTGCCGGCGAGCAAGAGGTAATTTTCTTGCCAGACGTTGATCGATGCTGTATTGGTAAGAAATGTCGGACACGGCCACTCTTTCCTCCAAATTCCAGATCTCCATCCCCAAAGCGGTGCGGGTCGCGCAGAATTGGGCGCCGGGACAGGAATTCGTGTTTATCCCCAAGGGCGCGGGCGTGTTGCTGGTGCCGGTGCCGACGCTTGAGGATCTGCGCGGCATCGCCGCCGGGGCGGATCCAACCGGCTACCGCGACCGGAATGACCGATATTGACGCGGCTCGTCGATACGTCGGCCTGGATCGAATGGCTGATGAACACGCCAGCCGCTGACGCGATTGCGGCGGCCTTGCCTCCGCGATCGCACTGGCTCGTGCCCACCATTGTGCAACTGGAATTGGCGAAATGGGTGAAGCGTGAAGCCAGCACCGAGAAGGCCGAGGAGGTGATCGCGTTCTCGCAAAAGTGCGTGGTGATCCCCCTGGACACCGACATCGCCCTTTCCGCCGCCGCGCTCTGCCGGGAGCACAAGCTGGCGACCGCCGACGCCATCGTCTACGCCACCGCCTTGGCGCGCGGCGCGGACGTGCTCACCTGCGATAAACATTTCAAAGACCTGTCAAACGTGATTTTGATCGAAAAGCGCGCATCGTGAGCAAGGCCCCCACTATCGGCCCAAAGGTCGGCATCGTCTCGCTCGGCTGCCCCAAGGCGCTGGTCGATAGCGAGCGCATCATCACGCGCTGCGCTCCGAGGGCTATGCGCTCTCGCGGCGACTATGCGGGCGCCGATCTCGTGGTGGTGAACACGTGCGGGTTTCTCGATAGCGCCAAGGCCGAGAGCCTCGACGCCATCGGCGAAGCGCTGGCCGAGAACGGCAAGGTGATCGTCACCGGCTGCCTCGGCAAGGAAGAGGCGCTGATCCGCGAGACGCACCCCAACGTGCTCGCGGTCTCCGGCCCGCACCAATACGAAGCGGTCGATGAGCGCGGTGCACGCGCATCTGCCGCGCGCTGCACGATCCGAAAATCGATCTTGTGCCGGAAGGCGGCTATCGCCTCACGCCGCGCCATTACGCCTATCTGAAAATTTCCGAAGGCTGCAACAATCGCTGCTCCTTCTGCATCATCCCAAGCATTCGCGGCGATCTGGTCTCGCGCCCCGCCAACGCCGTGCTGAAGGAAGCCGAAGCTCTGGTGAAGGCCGGCGTCAAGGAATTGCTCGTGATCAGCCAGGACACGATCGCCTACGGCGTCGACGTGAAATATGCCGAAAGCAAATGGAAGGACCGCACGGTCCGCGCGAAATTCTACGATCTCTGCAAGGAGCTCGGCGAATTCGGCGTGTGGGTGCGCCTGCACTACGTCTATCCCTACCCGCACGTCGACGAAGTCATCGGCCTGATGGCGGAAGGCAAAATCCTCCCCTATCTCGACATCCCGTTCCAGCACGCCAGCCCTCGCCTGCTCAAGGCGATGAAGCGCCCGGCCAATCAGGACAAGATGCTCGAACGCATCGCGTCGTGGCGGCGCGATCTGCCCCGACCTCACCATCCGCTCTTCCTTCATCGTCGGCTTTCCCGGCGAAACCGAGGACGATTTCGAAACGCTGCTCGATTTCATCGAGGAAGCGGAAATCGATCGCGCCGGCTGTTTCAAATACGAAAACGTCGCCGGCGCGCCCTCGCGCGATCTGCCCGACCATGTCGATCAGGACGAGGTCGACGAACGCTACGACCGCTTCATGGAAGTGCAGACCGACGCTCGCCCACGCCCGCGGCCAAGCCATGATCGGGCGCGAAGTGGAAGTGATTTGCGACGGCTGGGATGAAGATGCGGAAGCTTACGCCTGCCGCACCAAGGCCGATGCGCCGGAGATTGACGGCGTGGTGTATGTGGAGAGCGAGCGCGAGATTGCGCGAAGGCGAGATTTTCGCTGTGCGCGTCGCGAGTGCCGAAGGGCATGAGCTGACCGCGTCCCTTCTCCCCTTGCGGGGAGAAGGCGGCATGAGCGAAGCGAATGACGGATGAGGGGATCGCGCGTGCACAACGCGCTCAAATTACCCGCGCGCGGCGCGCGAATTGATCACGATCAAGTGGTTCGGGAGATTCCGAACTCATACCGCTCCCACCATTTGCACCGAGCCAAGGGGCGCCCGATGTTTCACCGCGCAAGCGCGTGCCGAACCGTTTCGGCGCTGTTGTTGTTGTGGGTTTTCACCTTCGGGTGCGCTCCCGCCGATCCGAGCAGGGCGAGGATCAGGGGCCAGGAGGTGGCAGTACTCGCCGCCGCGCCCAACGTTCCCCAGCCAATCACGCGCGACTACGCCACCAGGGTTATCGTCAACCTGGAGACTAGCGAAGTCACCCAGCGCCTCGCCGACGGAGTTGAGTACACCTTCTGGACTTTCGGCGGCGCCGTGCCCGGCTCCTTCATTCGCGTTCGCCAGGGCGATCTGGTCGAATTCCACTTGGCCAACCATCCCTCGAGCCACAACCCGCACAACATCGACCTTCACGCCGTGACCGGTCCCGGCGGGGGCGCCTCGGCCTCGCTGGTGACGCCCGGCCAGAATGCGACTTTCACGTTCCGCGCCCTCAATCCCGGGCTTTATGTGTACCATTGCGCGACGGCCCCGGTGGGCATGCACATCGCCAATGGCATGTATGGCCTGATTTTGGTTGAGCCGCCGGGAGGGCTGCCGCCGGTCGACCGCGAATATTACGTCATGCAGGGCGAGTTCTACACGCGCGGCAATTTCGGCGCGCCCGGGCGCCAGGCCTTCGACATGCAGCGCGCCATCGACGAGGATCCTTCTTATGTCGTCTTCAACGGCGCGGTGGGTTCGCTGATGGGCGAGCACATGTTGCAAGCCAAGGTCGGGGAGACCGTGCGCCTGTACGTGGGCAATGGCGGGCCGAATCTGATCTCCTCGTTCCACGTCATCGGCGAAATCTTCGACCGCGTGCACACGGAAGCTGGCGCCGCAATCAACCAAAATGTGCAGACCACGATCGTGCCAGCCGGGGGAGCGGCCATCGTCGAGTTCCAATTGCAAACCAGCGGCAATTTCCTGCTGGTCGATCACGCCATCTTCCGCACCTTCAACAAGGGCGCCCTGGGCATGCTGCACGTCGAAGGCGAGGCTGACACTTCCGTCTATTCCGGGCGCCTCGCGGAAGGCGTGTACCGGCCAGAAGGCGGGGCCGTGCAAACACTGCCCGATTTGGGCGAGCCGGCGCCGCGCGCCTCGAACCGCCAGCAGCAAATCGCCTTCGGCGAGCGCGTGTTCGCGCAGAATTGCGCGGCCTGCCACCAGCCGAACGGCCGCGGCATCGCCGGCGCGTTCCCGCCGCTGGCGGCCTCGGACTATTTGAATAGGGACACCCGCCGAGCGGTCCGCGCAGTGCTGCACGGTCTGTCGGGGCCCGTAGTCGTGAACGGCGTGCGCTATGACAGCATAATGCCGGCGGTCGCGCTCTCGGACGAAGACGCCGCCAACGTGCTGACTTACGTGTATGGCCAATGGGGCAATAACGGCGCGACAGTCTCGCCCGCTCTAGTCCGGCAAGTCAGAGCCGCCGGCGGCCCGACCGCCGACCCGAGCGCCCATTGAGCTCGCGGCTAGCAGCGTCGCCGCGGGAGCGCCGGCGGGTGCATGGGAACGCGCCCTCTATTCCTCCACCCCCTGCCCGCTCCAGCGGAACCCCAGCAGCGGGCGGAGCACGTCGACATCGTTTTGCGTGCCGCAATGTTTGCGCCAGGCTTGGCGTACGGCTTCGAGCGCGCTGACGCGGCCGCCACGAACCAGAAACGCCAGCGGGCGCAACCAGGGCGGGGCATCGCGCAGATGCTGCGTGGCGAAGGCTTTCTGATCGAGATGCGCGCCTGCGGCGACCGCGCTTTCCACCTGTGCGGCGGCGCGCAGCATCGCCGCTTGCAAGCGCAGGTCGTATTCGTCGAAGCGGACGCGATCCTCCTCGATCAAGAGCGGGCGCAGGTCGTCGGCAATTCCGTCGAGCAAAATTGCCAGCACGTTTTTCTCGCGCGAGACTGCGTCCTTGGCCTTGTGCATCAGGGCGTATTCCTCGCCCTTGATCTTGACCCAGAGCCCGTCGGCAAAGCGCACCACCACGCCTTCGGCCCCCCTGAGCGCGCGCACTTTCTCCACCAAAGCCGCGCCCGACCGCTCCCACACCCGCACCGCGGCCAATCCCATCGCCCGCGCGGCGGCTTCCACCTCGGCGCGATCGCGATATGCCCCGCTCACGGTTTCGCGCAGCGCCAACAACGTCAGCGCCGGCGCGTCGTACTTCACCACGATGCGGTTTTCCGGCGCGGTGAATTCGAAGATCGGGGTCACGCCGTCGTCGAGCATGGCGCCGAGGCGCGCCAGCAGATCGGCGCTGGCCTGCGTTTCGGCAAGCGCGGCCACATCGGTGAGGCCCATGCGGGTCATGAAGCGCACGGCGCCGCTGCGCAGACGCGCGGGATGGATCATCGAGCCGTCGAGCTTGTCCATGATCAGATGCTCGGCGGCGAAATCGAGCCTATGGGCCTGGGTGTGCTCGCGCTCGCCGACATTGAAGAATTTATGGAACGGACGCGCCATGATCGCGCCGTTGTCGGCGTGGAATTTTATCCCGCGCAACTCGGCGCGGCGCGGATCGTCGAAGCTGTCGGCGAAGGCCACCAGATAATCGACGGCGAGGTAGTCGCGGTCGCGCTTGACCACGAATTCCTTGCGCCCCTCAATCAGCGCCAACGCTTCGTCAATGTGGCGGATGTGCATGGGTCACTCAGATACCATGTTACATCGCCTTCGTCATTCCGGGGCAGCGCGAAGCGATGAACCCGGAACCCAGGGGCCGCATGCACTGCGTTCTACGATCCACAGTGCCGGGTTCCGCCATCGGACGGCCCGGAATGACGGTGGCATATTCTGATGTTGTGAATTATCGCCCTTCTTCCGCCCCCCGCGCCCTATCGTCAGCGCTTTGATGACGCCGCGCAGTGTCTGCGTCTCTTGTACGGTGAGGCGGGCGCGGAGGAACAGGGCGCGCAAGTTTCGTTTCATCAGCGGGGCTTTATCGTCGGGATGGAAAAAGCGGCCGCGCTCGAGTTCGGCTTCCAGATGGGCGAACATTTTCTCGAGTTCGTCCTGCGTGGCGGGCGGGCTTTCCGAGATCGCGGAACCAGGGCGGCAGATCATGGCCTTGGCGCGCTTCGGCATAAGCAAAACCAAACACCGCCACCGCATTGGCGAGATTGAGCGAAGCAAAACCAGGATTGACCGGCAGCGTCAAAATCACATCGGCGCGGGCCACCTCCTCGGTTTCCATGCCCGCGGCTTCCGGGCCGAACATCACAACGGGCTGCTCCCCCGACGCAATCGCAGCGCGCAGATTTTCCGCCGCCTGCCGCGGACCCCAGACCGGCTTTTCCAAGCCGCGCGGGCGCGCCGTCGCCGCCAACACCAAGGTCGCATCGGCAAGCGCATCCTCAAGCCGCCATTCCACGCGCGCGCGCTCAAGCACCTGGTCCGCGCCCACCGCCACCGCGATCGCCTTGGGGTTTGGCCAGCGATCGCGCGGCGCGACCAGACGCAAGCTGGTCAGCCCGAAATTCAGCATCGCCCGCGCCACCGCGCCAATATTCTCCCCCATCTGCGGACGCACCAGGCAGATGGCGGGCCAATCTTCCTCGATGGGCGGGGGCATGTTGGGCGCGCGGGTCAACGCTGCCGTTGGTGATTAGGAGCGCGGGCCTCCGGCCCGCATGGCGCGCGTGCTTGCAAGTGTCGCGCGGGCGAGCCGGAGGCTCGCGGTCCAGCCTCCCGGCGTCGCGCTTGGCTCCACCCCCGGCGCCGCGGAGCGCGCACGCGGATCAGAACAAGTCCGCTATCGCGATGGCGGCATCGGGCGCACACAACGGCGCGAGCGCTTCGCCGATGGCGAAATTGCGGCGTTCGTCATAGCCATTGCCCGAAGGCTGGCGGAACGCGACAAGGCGCTGATGCTCAAGGTCGAGCACCCAATATTCCGGCACGCCAGCGGCGGCATAAATAGCCGCCATCACGGTGAGGTCGTCTTCCAGCGAACTGTGGGCGGTCTCGACGATGAGCTGGATTTCGGCAATGGCGATTGGCGGCCTGGGGCGCGGCCCAGGCGGGATCACCACCACGTCCGGTTCGGTGACGTCGTGTTCGGAAAAGCGCAGGGTCGGATCGGTGGCAATCTCGAAGCGCGGATAGAGCGCGCGCCCGAGCACCACAATTACTCGCCCTAATCCGATCGCGTGTTCCGGCCCCGTTGGCGCCATGGAATACACCTCCCCCGCGATCAGCCGCAGCCGCTCTTTCTTGCCGAAAAACCCGGTCTCATAGAGTTTCATGAACTCGGCCGCGGTGAAGCGGCGGGGCTCGGCGGCCTTCAGGGCTTTAAAGGGGGCGTTCATCGGGCGGCTCCGGGGACAGCATAACACACTTTGCCCGCCTTGCGCGAGAGCGTCGCCGTGTTAGGACCGGAATGCACTGCAAGGCTATCGCAGGGAGCGCGCATGTTTGCTTTTTCGAGGCCTCCGCGCTTGTCCGCCGCGTGCGTCGCCCGGGAATTTTCGCACTGTTGGTGTCTTGCCGCCGCCGCTCTTGGCGCGTGCGATCGCCACGAGACGCTGCTCACCGTGCACGCCAGCGCCACGACGCGAACAGCGCCCGACTTGGCGGTCGATCACGCTTGGCGTAGTTGCGCACGGCGCCAGCGCCGGGGCGGCGCAGCAAGCGCAGAGCACGCGCATGAGCGGCGTGATGGAAGCCGCGCGATCCGCCGGCGTCGAGGACAGCGAAGTGCAGACGGTCGGCTTCTCGCTGGAACCACAATACGTCTATCGCAGGGGTCAGCCGGCGCGGATCGGCGGCTATCTGAGCCGCAACACCATCGCCATCCGCATCGGCGACCTCACCAAGGTAAGCGGCCTCATCGACGCCACCGTGGCCGAGGGCGCCAACGAATTGCAGGGCATCCAATTTACCTTTCGCGACGATGAGGCCTCGCGCGACGCCGCACGCGCCAAGGCCGTCGAAACCGCCCGCGCGCGCGCCGCCGCTTACGCCGCAGCGGCGGGTATGCGGGTCAGGCGCATCCTCTCCATTACGGAGCCCGGCGGCGCTGTTCCTTTGTGGCAGGGCGACCAGTATGGGCTCCAACCTCGCACTGTCGCCGCCGAGGCCGCCGCCATCAGCCCAGGGCAACTTGACAGCCAGAGCAGCGTAACGGTCGTCTTCGAGCTGCGCTGAACCGCAGAAACCAGTTTAGAAAAAATCAGCAACCGCAATCGCGGCATCTGGCGCGCAGAGCGGCGACACCGCTTCGCCGATCGCGAAATTGCGCCGGAAACCATAGCCATCGTCGGCAGGCTCACGGAACACGACAAGGCGCTGATGCTCGAGGTCGAGCACCCAATATTCGGGCACGCGGGCGGCCGAATATATGGCCGCCATCACAGTGAGGTCGTCCTCCAGCGAAGTGTGGGCTGTCTCGACGATGAGCTGGATATCGGCAATAGCGATCGGCGGGCGGGGGCGAGGGCCGGGAGGGATTACGATCACATCCGGCTCGGCGACGTCGTGTTCAGAGAAACGCAGGGTCGGATCGGAAGCGATCTGGAACTTCGGCGAGAGCGCACGTCCGAGCACGACAATAAGCTGACCCAGCCCAACCGCGTGTTCCGGCCCCGTTGGCGCCATTGCGTAAACCTCCCCTCCGAGCAAGCGCAGCCGCTCCTTGGTTCCGAAAAACCCGGTCTCATAGAGCTTCATGAACTCGTCGGCCGTGAAACGGCGGGGTTCGGCGGCGGACAGGGCTCGAAACGGGGCGTTCATCGCAGGCTCCAGACGACATCATAGCACACCTCGGCCGCCTTGCGCGAGAGCGTCGCCGTGTTAGGACCGGCGCGCAATTACCCACTCTCCCCAGGGGCGCTCCATGGCCAAGATCAAAGTTGAAAATCCGGTTGTCGAGATCGACGGCGATGAGATGACGCGGATCATCTGGAAGCTGATCAAGGACCGGCTGATCCACCCCTATCTCGACGTCAATCTCGAATATTACGATCTCTCGGTCGAGCATCGCGACGCCACCGACGACAAAGTCACCGTGGACGCCGCCCACGCCATCAAGCGCTGCGGCGTCGGGGTCAAATGCGCCACCATCACGCCGGACGAAGCGCGGGTGGAAGAATTCAAGCTGAAGAAAATGTGGAAGAGCCCCAACGGCACCATCCGCAACATCCTGGGCGGGGTGATTTTCCGCGAGCCGATCATTTGCAAGAACGTGCCGCGCCTGGTGCCGGGCTGGACCCAGCCGATCGTGGTCGGCCGCCACGCCTTCGCCGATCAGTACAAAGCCACCGATTTCAAATTCCCCGGCAAGGGCAAGCTCTCGATCAAGTTTGTCGGCGAGGACGGCAAAGTGATCGAGCACGAAGTGTACGACGCGCCGGGCGCGGGCGTGGCCATGGCGATGTACAATCTCGATGACTCGCATCCGCGAATTCGCGCGCTCATCAATGATGTACGCGCTGCTCAAAGGCTGGCCGCTTTATCTCTCGACCAAGAACACCATCCTCAAAGCCTATGATGGCCGCTTCAAGGATATTTTCGAGCAAGTGTTCGAGGCCGAGTTCAAGGATCAATTCGCGGCCAAGAAGATGACTTACGAGCACCGGCTGATCGACGACATGGTGGCGAGCGCGCTGAAATGGTCGGGCGCGTTCGTGTGGGCGTGCAAGAATTACGATGGCGACGTGCAGAGCGATACGGTGGCGCAGGGCTTCGGCTCGCTCGGGCTGATGACTTCCGTGCTGCTCACCCCCGACGGCAAGACCATGGAAAGCGAAGCCGCCCACGGCACGGTGACGCGCCATTTCCGCCAACACCAGAAGGGCCAGCCCACTTCCACCAATTCGGTCGCCTCGATCTTCGCCTGGACCCGGGGCCTCGCCCATCGCGGCAAGCTCGACGGCAACCAGAAACTAATCGATTACGCGCTGCTGCTGGAAAAAATCACGGTCGATACCGTGGAAGCCGGGCAGATGACCAAGGATTTGGCGCTACTGGTCGGAGACACCCAAAAATGGCTGACGACGGAGGGCTTCCTCGATGCGATCGGGGATAATTTGGATAGGGCGATGGGGGCTTGAGCACCCAAAAGCGGACGTTCGGGTCGGCGCCCTCGCGCGACGGGGTTGGCCCATCTGCGCCGTTGTAGATACAGACGCGAGGTTCGGGTTGTTTTGATCCCCGCATCACGGCGCGGACGTCGGGGGCGACCTTTGTCGAAAAGCAAACGCGATATAAGCGGACCCTTGCGGACCGGCCCGGTCGCGGGCTCCACTAGTGGCGATGACAATGTATTGGCGTCCGTCGGCCATATAGGTGATCGGTGTGGCGACGCCAGCGAAGGGAAGGTCCGCCTGCCAAAGGACCTCTCCGCTCGTACTGTTGAACGCTCTGATTTTTCGGTCGTAGATCGTCGCGCCAATAATCACGATCCCGCCAGCCGTCACGATAGGACCACCATAGTTTTGCGTGCCGGTGTTTCCCAGACCAGCGGCCGCGAGCGCGGGATATTCGCCCAGTGGCGTCTGCCACAAATATTCACCGGTGTTGAGATCGATGGCGCTCAACGTGCCCCAAGGCGGCGCCGAGGCGGGATAGCCTTCGTGATCGACGAAGCTGTTATACCCATTCATGGTGTAGCCTGGGCTCGCCGCCGTGGAAGGTCGCGCTTGTACCTCGCGCTGGCTGCTTTGGTTGCTGTCCGCCTCGACAAGGTATTGCACAATGGAATCGGCGTCAGTGGGACTGAGCTGCGGAAAACCTGGCATTCTTCCGCTGCCCTGCCGGATGAAATAACCAATCAGCCGGCTGTCTAAGTACCGTGAATTCACCCCGTGCAGGCTGGGCATTTCCGGAGGAGAACCCGCGCGATCTATCCGATGGCATGACGCGCAATTCTGCAGATAGAGCTCTTCACCTCGGCTGACCGTACCAGGCGGTGGAGCGGGCAGGAGGCTCGTGAAAGACGCGGTGTTGTTGGCGTTGACGTAGATGACGCCTCGATCGCGATCTACCGCTTGGCCGCCCCAGCTAGCGCCTCCGTCGAACCCTGGCGACAGGAGCGTCGGTTGGGTCGGGGACCAAGGCGTGAATAGCGGGCCGCTTCGCATTGAGCGAAATGTTTGCAAGGCTCTTGCGTGAGCGGCGGGCGTCCGAATGGCGAGCGTATCCTCGGTAATTTCGGTTCTAGAAAACGGAGCAGGCAAAAGCGGGAATGGCTGCGTGCGCGCGCTCTGCTCGCCAGGAATTGCGCTTTGCTCTACGGGGCGCTCTTCAATCGGAAAAAGGGGCTCGCCGCTGGCGCGATCGAACACAAACATGAAGCCTTGCTTCGAGGCCTGCGCGACCGCGTCGATTCTGCGACCGCTGCGCTGAACAGTTAGCAAGACCGGTGGTGAGGGAAAATCGCGGTCCCATGTGTCGTGATGCACGCCCTGAAAATGCCAGCGCCGCCGGCCTGTGCGCGCATCGAGTGCAATCAGAGAATTTGCATAAAGGTTATCGCCGCCGCGATCCGCACCATAGAAATCTGGCACTGCTGAACCGGTCGAGGCGAAGACAAGTCCTCTTTCTTCATCGACCACCATGCCCGCCCAATTGTTGGCGCCTCCAGCGGTCCGCCACGCTTCAGGAGGCCAGGTTTCATGTCCTGCCTCCCCCGCCTGCGGGATCGTGTGAAACGACCAGCGGAGCGCGCCCGAGCGCACATCATAAGCGCGAATATCGCCAGGTGCTGCGGGTGCGGATTCGGCAGTGCGGAAACCCACAATGATCAAGTCGCGGAAGATCACGCCGGGCGTGGTCAAGAACACCGGTATGGTTTCAGGGTCGCGGTCGAGATTTTGGCGGAGATCAATCCGACCGTTTTCGCCAAAGCTCGCAATCGGTCGCCCAGTGCGAGGATCAAGCGCGTAAAGATAATTGAGCGAGGGTACAAACAGACGTCGCTGCCCGCCACTACGCCAATAGGTCATTCCACGAATGGGTTGTTGATTTGTGGCGAAAGGTGAACCGGCAAACGATACATCGGCTTGGTGTTGGAATTCCCAAACCTTCCGACCTGTCACAGCGTCCAAAGCAAACGCTGCTTGTGTTGGCGTGTAGCCATAAAGCAGCCCATCCACCACGAGCGGTGTCGTCTGCAGGCCGCCGGGCCCCGTGTCATAACGCCATGCGACTTGCAGCGCCGCCACGTTGGTTCGATCTATCTGCGTGAGCATCGAATAGCGATCGCCTAGCGCGCTGCCTCCGTAATGCCGCCACTCGGTCGCCCCCCGGCGATCGGCTGGCGCACATGCTGTTAGGGCAAGCGCTTGAAGGGCGAAGCCGAGCACGATCGCGCGTGTATTTATCGTCTTGCGCATGCTCACTCCCAAGCTGCGATGTCGTGTTCGCAACGCGCCGAGATGCTTAGTGATCGTGAGCAACCCTACCCCGGCCTACGTCCGGCGTCTTCGGGCAGCACGAAGTGGGCGCGGCGGTTGGGGAAATCGACGGCGACGCGCCGGAACATCTGCAGCGCGTCCATGCCGAGCATCAGCGCCGGGCGCCGCGTCAGCTGCATGCGCCGGAAGAAATACGCGTCGGCAAACGCAACCGGCATGCCGACGATCGCCACCCCGCCAATGCGCAGATTGTCCACCCTGGTATAATCGGCGTTGAACTCCTCCCCGGTGATGCTCACCAGCGCGATTTGCTGGAATCGATTGTTGCGCGCCGTGAGCAAGCGCCGCAACGCTTCGTTGCCGACGCTCACTTGCAACCCGCTATCGACAACCACATCGACCGGCACGCCCTCGGCTGTGGAATTGATCAGCACTAATTGCCCGAAACGGGTGCGGGCGCGGACGACGATTTCATTGGGCGCCAGGCGCGGGGCGTTGCGCGACGCCGGACCGACGCGCATCTCCCCCGCCTCAAAGTCCAGCACCACACGCTGGCCGCGCAGAGCGTCAATGCCCAGCACCCCCGAGGCGCCGATATGGCGGCCGTTGAGCGCGAACGCATCCAGGCTGCGGGTTTGGCCTTGGGCGAAGGAAATCTCGGGCAACCGCACCATGCCGGCGTCGCGGGAGCTGGTCATCGACAAGAGCCGCGCGCGCCCTGCCGGCGCGAGGCCCAGCGTGTCGGCCAGCTCACGCGAAATGACCGAGCGCTCGGCGGCGGTATCGACGATAAAAGGATAGGGCCCCGCCCCGCCGATAGTGACCGACGCCAGCATGCGGTCGGTCTCGGACATCGTGGTTCGCACGCTCGTCTCGGCTGACGCTTCCGCCAACGTCGCAGCTTCCACCGGGGGCGCCTGGGCCATCGCCGAGCCGGCGCAGACCGCATTCAGCAGCATGCTCAGGGCGAAAGCGGCAAAAGGTCGGACCGCGCTCATGGCGACATCTCACCCCCTGCCGCCGCGATTGCAACTAAAAACGGGGAAAAACCAACCGCGTTACGCCATCAAAACTCCGGCAATTTCGGCGGATACCAGTCCGGCATGTCGCTCGACACCTTCATCGCAAAGCGCGCGGCGCGCTTTTCCAGGAACGAAGTGACGCCTTCGGCGGCGTCGGCGCTGGCGCCGCGTTCGACCATCAGCCGGCTCTCCAGCCGATGTGCTTCGATCGGATGTCCCGCTCCCAGCATGCCGAGCACCATTTGCCGCGCCAGCGCCACCGACACCGGCGAAGTGTTGTCGGCGATCTCGCGCGCCAGCTTTTGCGCGGCTGACAACAGTTCCTCGGCCCCATGCAGCGAGCGCACCAGGCCGCGCGCCAATGCTTCGTGTGCATCGAACACGCGTCCAGTCATGAACCATTCAAGCGCCGTGGAAACGCCCACCAGGCGGGGCAAAAAATAAGACGAAAGCGTTTCCGGCACGATGCCGCGGCGGGTGAACACAAAGCCGAACTTGGCGCTCTCGGACGCAAGCCGCATATCCATGGCGCACGTCAGCGTCGCGCCGACGCCCACCGCCGGCCCGTTCACCGCCGCGATCACCGGCTTCAGCGATTGGTAGATGCGCAGCGCCACCAGTCCGCCGCCGTCGCGATCGCCGCCGACTGCGTCGGCGATTTCACCGTGCTCGTGGCGCTTGCCGTAATTGAACGTCTCGCCGCCCGAGCCGAGATCGGCGCCGGCGCAAAACGCGCGCCCCGCGCCGGTAACGATCACCGCGCGCACATCGTCGTTTGCATCGGTCTCATCGAATGCCGCGAGCAGGTCGGCGATCATTGGACCGTTGAATGCATTCATGCGCTCGGGACGGTTCAGCGTCAGCGTGGCGATTTGGTCGGCGACGATGAGTTGAATGGTTTCGAATTGCGCCATGCCGCAGCTCCGGATCTATGCTACGCCTTTAAGCGCCGCCGCGGTTTCGCGGGCGATGCGCCGCAGCGCCGCTTCCGCCGTCGGCGCCGCCGCCGGGAAGGCGACAAAGCCATGCGGCAGCGAATTGAAGCGCGCGTAAGTCACCTTTACGCCCGCTTCACGCAGGCGATCGGCATAGGATTCGCCCTGGTCCAGCAGCATATCGAAGCCCGCCGCGTAAATCATGGCCGGCGCGAGCCCGCGCAAATCCTGCACTCGGCCAGGCGAAATACGCGGCTCGCTCGGATCGGCGCTCAAGGGCAGATATTGTTTGACGAAAAACGCCACTGTCTCGGACGTCAACGGAAACGCGTCGGCGAAATCATGCATCGAGGGCGCATCGTTGACATAATCCAGCGCCGGATAAATCAACAATTGCAACACTGGCGAACGGGCCCCGCGCATTTCCTGCGCCACCACGGCGGCGAAATTGCCGCCCTGGGAATCGCCGCCCACCGCCGCCTTGCGCGCCGGCGCGCCGTAGCGCGCGGCATTGTCCAGCGCCCACAGATAAGCCGCGCTCGCATCTTCAATTCCGGCCGGAAACTTGTGCTCCGGCGCAAGGCGATACTCCACCGACAATACCGGCGCGCCCGCCTCGCGCGCGATCAAGCCGCACAGGCGATGGCAGCTTTCCAGCGAACCAATAACGCCGCCGCCGAAATGGTAATAGACCAGCATGGCGGCGGAATTATCTCGCACCAGCGGCAGATAGAGCCGGGCCGGCACTGAGTGGCTGCGCCCGGTGATGTAGACCTTTTCGACCCGCACATCGCTGACCTTGGCGCCGCCGAACACTTCGGCGCCGGCTTCGCTCTGCGCG
This sequence comes from uncultured Alphaproteobacteria bacterium, assembly GCA_963732745.1. GTDB lineage: Bacteria > Pseudomonadota > Alphaproteobacteria > Caulobacterales > Aquidulcibacteraceae > Vitreimonas. The sequence continues at coordinate 199,499 of CAVTAT010000016.1, forward strand.
CGCAGATTGGCTACCGCCAACGCGGAGGGCCGTTTGCGCGATTGCGCTTCGATGAATTGAAATCGCGGCTCCAGGCTCATGCCGCGCACAATGCGCGGCGCTCCGCCCGACGCCTTGATCAGCGCCGCGTCCGAACGCGATAAGGCAAATTGCATGATCGCCTTGCGCAGCCACGTCACGCTTTGGTCCCTCTCTTCAGTCTTGTCTTCAGACTTGGCGCGGCGCGCCGGCCAGACCCTTGAGAATAAGCCCGGCCGCGAAGTTCGCGGCGGTCTCGATTCCGGGGGGCGAACGACGCAGCATCGCTGCGCCGACCTCTTGCGCAATGCCGATGCAAGCGCAAGCGAGATAATCGGAATCCACCGGCGGCGCCATGCCGCGTGCGATCGCCTGCTCCAGCCCTTGGCGCACTTCCTGGTACACCGCGATCATTTCCGGCGTATCCATGCGCACGTGGGGGCGGCGTTCGTCGACGGGACGGCCCTCATCGTCGTTCTCCGCAACGATGAAGCTGAAATACGCCCGCAGCGCGCCGTGCAGATAATCCTCGAAACTGCTCGCCTGCTCGCGCGCGGCGCGCAGGATCGGCTTGAACCGGCGCGCGCCATCGTCGGACAGGGCTTCAAACACCTCTTCCTTGGAGTTGAAATAATTATAGAAGGTGCCCGAGGCGAGGTCGGTGCCGCGGATAATGTCTCGCACGCTGGCGCCGTCATAGCCGAGCTGCGCGAACACGCGCCGCGCGGCGGCCAAAATCGCCGCCCGGTTCGCCAGCTTGGTGCGCTCGCGTTTGCCCGCGGGCTCGGTGGTCACGCTCATAAAAATACCCCCGTCCGCACAATCCATAAAAATGACCACACGTCAATTTCTACCGCCCCGGACCGCCTGCTTCCAGCCGGCTCTTTTTTGAACCTGCCGGCTGGAAGCAGGCGGTCCCGACGCCACACGGTTGCAGCTTGGAAATTCGCAGTTCAATTCGGTCGGTGCGGCGCGAATGAAATGAAGATCGATTTTGGTCCTGGTTATCGCGTGCATTACTGGAAGCTGCACCGGTTTAAGGATTTGTTGACCTGCGGCACATGATGCTCGGGCACACATCGAATACCGGCTGCCGAACCTATGCAAAGCCGGCCCGCCAGAAAGGGCAATACAATGAAGCAATGCACCTATTTCGGCGCGGCGGCGATTGCGCTGGCAGCGGCGACATCGGCGAGCGCGCAAAGCGGCTATGTTGGCTTCTCTCACCAGAACGCCGATATCGGCGCCAGTTTTGATGTCGAAAGTACTGCTATCTCAGGCGCCGTGCTGCTCGGCGACCATTTCCAAGTCAGCGGGCGCTATGCCTCGGTCGATGGCGGCGGCAATATTGACGATTGGGCTGTGGACGGCTTCGCCTTCAACCGCAGCGATAACCACGCCTTTGGCGGCTTCGCTGGCTTTGAAACCTCCGAGGCTGCTGGCGCTTCCTTCGATGCCTGGGAGGTCGGCGGCTTCGGTCAAATCTACACCAGCCGCACAAACTGGACAGCCCAGCTCGGCTATTCCGACACCGAAGGCGACGTGAAGCTCCTGCATCTCGATGGCGAAGCGCGCCATTTCCTTGGCGACAATTTTTCGATCCAGGCCAATCTCGGTTTCGGCCATGTGGATTTTGGCCCCGAAGAGAATTATTGGTCTGGCGGTCTTGGCGCGGAAATTCAGCTCGACGGTGCGCCGGTCAGCTTCCATGGCGGATGGCGGCGCGTCGATTTTGAGGATGGCGGCGAAGGGATTGACACGCTGGGCGGCGGCGTCCGTTGGAATTTCGGGGGCGGGACGTTGATGGGCCGCAGCCGCTCTGGCGCCGGCTTCCAGAACACAACGCCAAGCGGGATCGAATTGGAACTCGGTGGCGGTTTAGTTCCGCGGTGAGAGGTGTCTCCGCCACCTAATGTCAAGCGGCGTCGGTGGAGCAAACCTCCCCCAGCGGACACGGATGCTCCTCGGCAGCGGCTTTGGCCGCCAGCCACTCGCGCAGCAGCACGGCGTCGCGATTAGCGCTGCGCACCGCAGGCCAGGCGAGCCAGTATTGGAAATCGTCGCGCACTGAAGTTTCGAACGGCGCCACCAGCCGGCCGGCGCGCAGTTCGTCGACCACCAGCCAGTGCCGGCCCAGCGCCACGCCTTGGTTGTCGAGCACCGCGCTCAGCATCAGCGGGGAATTGTCAAACATCGAGCCAGTGGCGGGCTCGGGCCAGTCGAGCCCGGCGGCGCTGAACCAGCTCACCCAGGGCGTCCACACATTGCGCAGCAGCACCGCGCGCGCAAGGTCGGCGGGCGCGCGCAAACCGACGCGGTCGCGATATTCGGGCGTGCAGACCGGGCTGATCGCTTCGTCGAACATGGGGGCGGCGTTCAAGCCGGCCCAGCCGCCCAGCCCCAGGCGGATGCCAAGATCGATTTTTTCCTTCTTGTAGTCGGCGAGGCCATCGGAGACGCGCATGTCGATGTCGATGCCGGGATGTTCGGCGCGGAATTCCGTGAGGCGCTTGAACAGCCAGGTCGCGCCGATGCTCGGCGCCGAGGCAATCACGACATGCCGGCGCGCCGTCGATGCTGTGGACGCACGCGGGACGGCGAAGGCTTGCTCAAGCACGCTGAGGCTCTGGCGCACCTTGCCGACCAATTGGCGGCCTTCAGTGGTGGCGAGCATCGAATTGCCGACCCTCTGGAACAGAGTGACGCCGACCTGCTGCTCCAACTCGCGGATGCGATGGCTCACCGCGCCATGGGTGAGGCCGAGTTCTTCGGCGGCTCTGGAATAGGATTGCAGGCGCTCGGCCGCCTCGAACGCGCGCAAGGTCTGGAGCGAAGGCAGATGCGCCATGGGGAGCCGCCAAGGTTGTGAATTCCGCTCACATCCATGTCGTAGAGTGCTCGTTCGTAATCAAGGGCGGGCGGGCGCATCTTCAAGCTCGAAGCCGGTGAAATCTTCCCCGCCGGTCCCGAAATGGAGAAATAAGATGCTTGATTTCAATCTCTTTCCGACCGCGCTGAAGGGCGTTTCGTTTGCCGCGGCGATCTTGATCGTGCTGTCAATCGCGACGCCCTTCCTGGTCGTGGGCGCTCGGATCGTCGCGTGAATGCGCACCGCCAGCGGATGCCGTCTCTTCTCCCCGTTCGCGGCCGTTCGCGGGGAGAAGGTGGCGACACACGGGACCGCGGTGTTCAATGTCGCCAGCGACCCGTTGTTTCGCAACGTCCCGGCGGTGTTTCAATTTGAAGGGACCATCTCTAGATATCGCTCGAACGTTTCGATGTTGGGGCAAAAGTCAGGGCGTTGGTCGGAATCTTCCCGTAGCCAAATCGCGCAGGCTTCGGCGTGCCCGCAGGTGCGGCAGTCCTCGCGCGCTTGGGTATAGACAGCGCCCAATCTTGCATAAGCAAACTCAAGCGTATCGACCTTCAGCCGCTTAAGCATCGCGTGCATTGTGATGTTGGTCATGGGTCCGCTTCCCCTTTTGGGAAGCGATTAGCCCTCCTGGGTAGGCGCGCTGTCATTGATTTGGATCAAGTGCGGCCCCGCTTGCTCACATCTGCTGCGGCGCCTCGATCCCGAGCAGTTCCAGGCTCAGCGTGAGCTGCTTCAGGCTGGCGCCCGCGAGCGCCAAGCGTGAGGCGCGCACCGCGCCTTCAGACTGCAGGATCGGGCAATGCGAGTAGAAGCCCGAGAAAGATTGCGCCAAGGCGTAAGCGTGCTCAGCCAGGAAATGCGGCGCGCGTTTCTCATAGGCCAGCGAAAGCGCGTGCGCAAAGCCATCGAGCGTCAACGCCAGCGCGCGCTCGGCGTCGTGCTCGATCAAAATCGTCGCACTGTCGGCCCCCTCCCCTACCCCTCCCCCGCCAGGGGGGAGGGGAGTTGCGTCAGCCTTGCGCAGCACGCTCTTGATCCGCACCGCTTGGTACAACAGATAAGGCCCGGTCTTGCCCTCGAAGCTCATGAAACGGTCGAGGTCGAACACGTAGGAAGTGCCGCGAAAATTGGAGAGATCGGCGAATTTGATCGCCGCGATGGCGACCTTGTGGGCGATGTCCTCAAATTCTTCCGGCGAAAAATCCGCGCCAATTTCGGCCTCGCGCAGGCGCGCGCGCGCCTTCTCCTCGGCTTGGCCGATGAGATCGCTCAGCTTTAGCACCCCGCCTTCGCGGGTTTTGAACGGGCGCCCATCGGGGCCGTTCATGGTCCCAAAACCCAGATGCTCAAGCGCCTCGCGGGCGATGTAGCCGGCCTTGGCGGCGGCGCGGTAAACCTGCTCGAAATGCTCGCCCTGGCGCTGATCGACGACGTAGAGAATGAGATCGGGTTTCTGATCGCGCACGCGCTGGACGATGGTGGCCAAATCGGTGGTGCCATACATGGCCGAGCCCTCGGACGAAATCACCAGCAGCGGGTCGGGGCTCTCGACCTCGATCACGCTGCCGTCGTCGAGCTTTTTCTTGCGCGTCTCTCCCGGGCCGGCGACCCGCACGATGCGCGCGCCCTGATCGTTCTCCAATAAGCCCTTGGCTTCGAGCTGCTTGACCATGCCGGCGATCAGCGGATCGGCATCGCTCTCGCCCAGCCAGAGATCGAAATCGACGCCGAGCGAGGCAAAGTCGCGCTTCTGCGCTGCCATCGAAACATCGCGCATCGACTTCCAGATCGTGCGGTGCGGCTCGGCGCCTGATTGCAGCGAGGCGGTCGCCTTGCGGGCGCGGTCGCGGAACGGGGCGTCGCTCTTCACCCGCTGCGCCGCAGCCGGATACATCGTCTCCAGCTGTTCCAGCGTCAGCGAAGCCAGGCGTTCCGTCACCTTCGCCTCGTCGCCCAGCCCGCCGATTTCGTCCTCCAGCGCGCAAATGACCAGCCCCATCTGAAAGCCCCAGTCGCCGAAATGCGCGTCGCCCCAGACTTCGTCGCCGCGAAAGCGGAAGATGCGCTTGATGCTTTCGCCAATGATCGAGGCGCGCAAATGCCCGACATGCATGCCCTTGGCCACGTTCGGCCCGCCATAATCGACGATCACGCGCCGCTTGCGTTCCACTATACTCGCGCCGGCGCGCGCATCGCCCGCTATCTCTCCCGCGCGCGCCGAAAGCGCATCTTGGGCAAGCTTGAAATTGAGGAAGCCAGGCCCGGCGATGCTTGGCGGCGCCGCCAGCTTGGTCTCGCTCCAGGCGGCGGCGATCTCGGCGGCGAGTTCCTGAGGTTTGCGGCCCGCCGGCTTGGCCGCGGCGAGTGCGCCATTGCACTGGAATTCGCCCAAGTCCGGCCGGTCCGAACGGCGCACCTCGGAATGCCTGGGGTCGAGCCCAAGTTTAACAAACACGGCCGCATTGGCCGCGCTCAAGGCGCTGGCAAAATCTGTCATCGGTGCGGGATGACGCGCGCGGCCGACGCCGTCAAGGCGCGCGCCGCCCGCCGCCCCGGACCGCCGGCATCCTGCCGGCATGCTCCCTGTGTAAAATCCACAGGCCGGTGAAAACGGCGCCGTCGCTTGCCGGCAGGATGCCGGCGGTCCGGGGCGCCGCCTTGCAATCTATCCCCCACCCATCCCCCACCCATCCCCGGATTCGCGGAACGCGAAGTCCAGGGCCCATAAACACAAAACCCCAGTGTTTATGGGCCCCGGACAGCGACTGCGTCGCTTCCGGGGAGGGGTGGGAACTCGTACAACACAGGAGAAAACACAAAATCTATCCTACACCTCCCGCGCGGCTTTACACTGCCCCCATGAAACCCGATACCCGCAACGCTCCGCTTGAACTTTGGCGCACCGCCGGCGCGTTTATTCAGATTGTGTTCGACCTCTTCGGCGAGCCGCAACGCATCGCTTCGCTGCGCGTGTTCGAGACGGCGCAACGGGCGCTGGCGCTCACCTGGATCCGCGCCGGCGAATGGCTGGTGCGGGAATTGTTGTTGATCGAAGCGGCTTTGCTCGGGCCGTTGCCAGAGCCGGCGCGGCGCGCCAAACAAACCAAAACGCGCGAGAAAACCCCGCCTTTGCGCCGCTATCATTCGTTCGATCCGGATGATTGGCGGGTGTCGTTCCAGGCCATTCCGACATCGCGTACAACAAAATCCAAGAGCTCGCGCCGCTTCATGCCGCGCGACCATTACGGCGCTTGGCCGTTGGCGCAAAGATGCGAAGCCTTGCTGCGCGTGTACAACAATCCCTTGGCTTATGCCAAACGCCTGGCCCGGCGCCTGTTCGCCAAGCCAGCGCGCATCGCGCTGCTGCGCAAACACGACCCCGACGCGGAATATAAGGTCGGCCCCAACGGCGCTGCCGCCATAATTGCCGCCGCCGACAAAGCCGCCGGCGCGTTCGACAGCTCGTAAATCCGGAGCGCCGGCTTCCAGCCGGCATGCAACCGCCAAATCAACAACAGACCTGCGCGATTGAACGCTGGTGTGCCGGCGGGGCGCCGGCGCTCCGGGGGTGCGCGTGAACACGCGCGCCAATGCAACGCCGAACGCACAAGCGTTACGGCGCCGCTTGCAAGTTGGAGCGCGCGGCCTCCGGCCGCGCATCTTCAAGCGCCGCGCCAAGCGTGGCCAGAGGCCCCGCGCTCCCAACCACGACGGTTGCAACACCCGCCACCTACTTCTTCCCCTTCCCCGGGGAGATTGAGAGGGGACGGCGCGACGATCGAAGGCGCGGCTCGCGGTCCAAGTGGGCGCGCGGTTGTTTCGTCGCGCCGCCTCTTCATCCGGCCTGCGGCCGCCTCCGTGGGAGGAGTAAGGACGCCAACCTTTGTTCTACCCTTGCCCGCTGGACCCGGTGCGTGGTTCCCTGCCGGGGCCATGACTCGCCCAACTCAACACGCTCCCGATAATCCCTGGATTTTCCGCACTTATTCTGGGCATTCGACGCCCGCTGATTCCAACAAGCTCTACAAGGCCAATCTCGCGCGCGGCCAAACCGGCTTGTCGATCGCGTTCGATCTGCCGACGCAGACCGGCTATGACAGCGACCACGCTTTGGCGCGCGGGGAAGTCGGCAAGGTTGGCGTGCCGATTGGTCATCTCGGCGACATGCGGGCGCTGTTTGACGGCATTCCGCTGGCGAAGATGAACACTTCGATGACCATCAACGCGCCGGCGGCGTGGCTGCTCGCGCTTTATGCGACGCTGGCCGAAGAACAAGGCGCCGATCCGCGCCTGCTCCAAGGCACCACCCAGAACGACATCCTCAAGGAATATCTCTCGCGCGGGACTTATATTTTTCCGCCCGCGCCAAGCTTGAAGCTCACCGCCGATACGATCGCGTGGAGCCTGGATGCGTTGCCGAAATGGAATCCGGTGAACATCTGCTCCTACCATTTGCAGGAGGCGGGCGCGACGCCGCAGCAGGAACTGGCCTTCGCGCTGGCGGCGGCCATTGCGGTGCTGGATGAAGTAAAGGCGCGTTTTTCTTCCCCCGTTCACGGGGGAAGTGGATCGCGCGAAGCGCGAGACGTAGGGGGCAGCGCCACCCCCTCAGTCAGCTTCGCTGACAGCTCCCCCGCGGGCGGGGGAGCAAACATGGCGTTGGTGTTTTCGCGCATCTCCTTCTTCGTCAATGCCGGGCTTCGCTTCATAACAGAGACCTGCAAAATGCGGGCTTTTGGCTTGCTCTGGCAGGAAATCGGCCGCGCGCGTTACGGCGTGACCGACGCCGCCGCTTTGCGTTTCCGCTATGGCGTACAAGTCAATTCGCTGGGACTGACCGAGGCGCAAGCGGAAAACAACGTCTCCCGAATCCTGTTGGAAATGCTGGCGGTGACGCTTGTCGAAAAACGCGCGCGCCCGCGCGGTGCAGCTGCCGGCTTGGAACGAAGCGCTCGGCCTTCCCAGGCCATGGGATCAGCAATGGTCGCTGCGGATGCAGCAGATCTTGGCCTACGAGACTGATCTCTTGGAGTTCGAGGATATTTTCGAGGGCTCGCACGTGATCGCGGCGAAGGTCGATGAACTGGCCTCGGGCGCGCGCGCGGAACTGGCCAATATCGAAGCCATGGGCGGAGCGGCGGCGGCGCTGAATGCGATGAAAGCGGCGCTGGTGGAATCCAACCGCGCGCGGGTTGAAGCCATCGAAAGCGGCGATATCAAAGTGGTCGGCGTTAACGCCTTCACCGAGGCCGAGCCCTCGCCGCTCGAGGCCGGCGAGAACAATTTTCTTAAGCTCGATATCGCCGCCGAGGCCGAACAGATCGCCCGACTAAAGGCGTGGCGCGCTGGCCGCGACGGCGCAGCCGTCGAAGCGGCGCTAGCCGCGTTGCGCGCGTCAGCACAACAATCTCAAAACATCATGCCGGCCTCGCTCGCCTGCGCCAAGGCAGGGATCACCACTGGCGAATGGGCGCAGACGCTGCGCGAAGTGTACGGCGAGTATCGCGGGCCGACGGGAGTTGCGCTCATAATTGAAGCCGGCGGCGACGATATTGAAGCGGTGAAACGCGACGTCGCGGCGCTCTCGGAAAAGCTTGGCCGAAAGCTGACATTTCTGGTCGGCAAGCCCGGGCTCGACGGCCATTCCAACGGGGCCGAACAAATCGCCGCGCGCGCCCGCGCAATCGGCATGGAGGTGCATTATGAGGGCATCCGCCTGACGCCGGCCGAAATCGTCGCCGCCGCCAAGGAAAAACGCGCGCACGCTGTCGGTCTTTCCATTCTCTCCGGCTCACACCTCGATTTGGTGCGGGAAGTGATCGGGCTGATGCGCGCTGAGGGCATGGCCAATGTGCCGCTAGTGGTCGGCGGCATCATTCCGCCGGCGGACGCGATGGCGCTCAAGCAAATGGGGGTCGCGGCGGTTTACACGCCGAAGGATTTCAAACTCACCGCCATCATGGGCGATATCGTCAAGCTGGTGGCGGCGAAAACCTGTTTGTGATAGACTGGCCTCTATGACCCGCGATGAGGTGCTTAAGAAACTACGCGATTTGAAGCCCTGGCTGGAAAGCCAAGGCATTGGCCGAGTGCGTTTGTTCGGGTCGCACGCGCGGGACGAGGCCCTCCCCGACAGCGACGTCGATCTGATCGTTGAGCTGTCGCGCCCGATGGGGCTCGATTATTTCCGCATCGAGGACGAATTGGGCGAAAAGCTCGGCGCCAGAGTGGAAATGAGCACGGAGGACGGGTTGCACCGCATCGTCCGCCGCCACGCCCTGGCGGACGCGATCGATGCCTGATCGGGCAATATTGCACCTAACGCTCATAGCCGAGTCGGTAGATGCAGTCCGATCCTACATGCAGGACATGGGCCGCGCCGCCTTCGCGGCGGATCGCATGAGGTGCGACGCGGTGGCCATGAATTTTCAAATTATCGGCGAGGCGGCCCGCCACCTCAGCGCGGCTGAGCGCGCGGAGACGCCGGAGATTCCGTGGCCGCTTATCGTCCGCCTGCGCCACCGGATTTCCCATGACTACCGGACAGTGAACTTCGACCTGGTTTGGGAGATAGTCCACTCAGAGTTCGACGCGCTCCGGACGGCGGTACAGCGTATGCTGGCCGCGCGCGGCGAGTGATGCTGTACCCTCAGGCTGGCGGCGCATGCGCTATGATGAATGCTTCACTGGCGTGCGCGCTGCACCACAAAGACGCCGAGCAAAATAAGCGCGGCGCCGGAGAGCGCCAGCGGCCCAAGCTTTTCGCCGAACAGAAGCCACGACAGCGCCGCCGCCGACAGCGGCTGCATCCACAGCATGATGGTCGAGATCACAATCGGAAGCCTCGCCACGCCGTAGGCAATCAGGCCCTGCGCCAGCGCTTGTACAATCCAAGCCAAGGCAACCAGCGTCAGCCAGCCATTGAAGGTTCGCGGCAACATCTGTTCGCCCAGTACAAGACTGAGGCACAATGCATAGACCGCGCCGCTGGCGCTGGCCCAGAACATCAAAGCGCCCGTGCTTACGCGCCCAGCAAGGTGGCGGACGATCAGCAAATAACCGGCATAGCCAATGGCGGCGGAAAAACCCAAGCCGTCGCCGAGCAGGCCATCTTCCGGCGCCGGGCCCGCGCCGGCACGGGCGCGGGCGATGGAAAGCGTCGCCGCGCCAAGCAGCGCCGCAGCCCCGCCCCAATAAACCCCCGCCCGCGGGCGCTCCTTCAGCAGGAACCAACCAAACAGCGCCACAAACAGCGGCGTCATGTTCGAGAGCAAAGTGGCGTTGGCGACGCTGGTGTGGCTGAGCGCCTCGGCCCAGAGCGAAAGCTCGCCGCCGAACAACAGCCCAGCCAGCAGCAGCCAGGCCAGGGCGCCCCCCTTGGGCTGGGCCCGACCCGCGCCAGCCCAGACCGCCAGAATCGGCAATGCCAACGCGAATCGCCAGAAATTTGTCGCCTGTGGCCCAAGTTCCGAGATTCTGACCAGAATCGGCGACAGTCCCAGCAGCGTCGCTCCGCCTATCGCCGCCAGCGCCGCGCGCGTGTCTGCAAGCCCCATGACCAGCGAAAAACCCCGGAAAACATTGCCGCGCAAGCCAGAAATGGGCCGCCCCCGCCCTATTTGCATGGCCTGCCCGCCGGGGATTGACGGCCCTTCCGGGAGCGATCCTCACCGATTCTTCACGGAAATAAATCCCCGTCGAGCGGTTCTCCATTGACCGGACATTAACGCTTGGCATCACTATATGTAGCGGTAAGCCTTCGCTTCTACCCACGAGAACTTGTGGTTTGGCGTAAGGGCGAGTCTAGTTAAGAACAGGTTCAAGGGGGAAGTGAAATGCAAGCAAGAGCGGAAAAAGCCGGGGTCCACCGCATGGGCGAAATCCATCGCGGCAAACCCAAGCCGCTGCGTCCACTCAAGATTGTCGAAAAAGTCATTACCGATCCGAGCCGAGATTCGTTGCTGACCGAATTCGGCAAGACCACCTTGATCGATCGTTACCTGCTGCAAGGCGAGAGCTTCCAGGACATGTTCGCGCGCGTCGCCACCGCTTACGCCGATGACATCAGCCATGCGCAACGAATCTACGATTACATTTCGAGGCTCTGGTTCATGCCGGCGACGCCGGTTTTGTCGAATGGCGGCGCCGAGCGCGGGCTGCCGATTTCATGCTTCTTGAACGCGGTCGGCGACTCGCTGGACGGCATCATGGACACTTGGAACGAAAACGTCTGGCTTGCCTCCAATGGCGGCGGCATCGGCACTTATTGGGGCGGGGTTCGTTCCATCGGCGAAAAGGTCGGCCAGAACGGACAGACCAGCGGCATCATCCCGTTCATTCGGGTGATGGATTCGCTGACGCTGGCGATTTCGCAAGGCTCGCTGCGGCGCGGGAGCGCGGCGGTTTATCTCGACATTCATCATCCCGAGATCGAGGAATTCCTCGAAATCCGCAAACCCGCCGGCGATTTCAATCGCAAGAGTTTGAACCTGCACCACGGCCTTAATCTCACCGACGAATTCATGATCGCGGTGCGCGACGATTTGCCGTTCGCGCTGCGCAGTCCAAAAAACCAGGAACCGCTGAAACATGTCAGCGCCCGCAAACTGTGGCAGAAAATTCTGGAAATGCGACTGCAGACCGGCGAGCCCTACATCATCTTCTCCGACACCGTGAACAAACAAATGCCGAGCCACCAGAAAAAGCTCGGCCTCAAGGTGCGGCAATCGAATTTGTGCTCGGAAATCATGCTGCACACCGGCATGGATCATAATGGCAAGGAGCGCACGGCGGTTTGCTGCCTCTCTTCCGTGAACGGCGAGACCTTCCTGGAATGGGAAAAGGATCCCCTGTTCATCGAAGACGTGTTCCGCTTCCTCGACAACGTGCTGGAGGATTTCATCGCCCGCGCGCCCGATGAAATGGAGCGCGCCAAATATGCCGCCTATCGCGAACGCAGCGTTGGTCTTGGGCTGATGGGTTTCCACTCGTTCCTGCAAAGCCAGAGCGTGCCGATGGAATCGGCAATGGCCAAGGTGTGGAACAATCGCATGTTCAAGCACATCCGCCGCGGCGCCGACGCTGCTTCGGTGAAACTCGCGCAAGAGCGCGGGCCTTGCCCGGATGCGGCGGAAAACAATGTCATGGCCCGCTTCTCTCACAAGCTGGCGATTGCGCCGACGGCTTCGATCTCGATCATTTGCGGCGGCACGTCAGCCGGCGTCGAGCCGATCCCAGCTAATTGCTATACCCACAAGACGCTCTCGGGTTCATTCGCGGTGAAGAACCCCTATCTGGAGCGCCTGCTCGACGAAAAGGGCCGCAACACGGAAAATGTTTGGTCTTCGATCTTGAAGAACGAAGGCTCGGTGCAGCATCTCGATTTCCTCAGCGACGACGAAAAGGACGTGTTCAAGACCGCGTTTGAAATCGATCAGCGCTGGATCATCGAACTGGCCGCCGATCGCACGCCGCTGATCTGCCAAAGCCAATCGCTCAACATCTTCCTACCCGGCGATGTCGATAAATGGGATTTGCACATGCTGCATTGGATGGCCTGGGAACGCGGCGTGAAGAGCTTGTATTATTGCCGCTCCAAGAGCGTGCAACGCGCAAGCTTCGCCGGCGGCGAAGAACTCGCAACCGACATCGCCGCGCCGGAAGCCGCCGAGCGCACCGACTACGAGGAATGCCTGGCCTGCCAATAGGCGGCTCACGCGAATTGTTGCGCGGGATCAAGTTGCGCTGGTTGTGCGGGCGCGATAAGTGAACCTCGGCGGGGGCGCCGGAGTTGATCCATGACGCGCGCCAGAAAATCGGCAACCACATCCGCCAATGGCATAAGTTCGCTGCCAGGCATGCCATTGGCGGCTTTTAATCCTTGGAATTATTTAGCGATTATGGCGCCAAGCACGGCTTCGCTCGCCGCGTTCAAAGGCGCCGAGACCATGCTCAAGGCGTGGCGCGCCAATTCCGATATTATCCGCGAGGCGCTGCGCGCGCGGCAGGATTCCTTTCTGGCCATGCTGGAAGCGCCGCCCGCGCGCGAGCCCGAGGCGGCGCTCGAGGCATTGCCGGAAAATACCGCCGCGCAATCCGAGCCGGCGGATTTTGTCACCCCCATGCTTGACGTCACCCGCGCCTATAGCCGCGTCGGCAAAGCCTTCATCGTCGCCCAACGCGACACGATGCGGGCTTTTACGCAAGCGGGTAAGCCACACTGAGTTTACGCGGCTTTTCCCGTCAGCCTAGCGCGCGCGCGGGCTTCGCCGATCAGCGGAAACAGCGCCGCCATTTCGGGCCCGTGATCCATGCCGGTGAGCGCTTGCCGCAATGGCATGAACAAGGCTTTGCCCTTGGCGCCGGTTTTGGCTTTCACCGCCTCGACGAAAACGCTCCAGCTTTTTTCGTCATAAACGCCGCTTGGCAATAATTCGGCGGCGGCGTTGGCGAAGCCGGCATCGGCGATGATCGGCTCGATCTCGCCATCGACAATGCGCGCATAGTTTACAACATCCGGCAGCAAAGTCAGATTTGCGCGCACCGCGTTCCAGAACGCTTCGCCCTTATCGGCGCCAAGCTTTGCCAGCCTTGCTTTCACGCTTGCATAATCCATCTGGTGGATGAGCGCGGCGTTGACGCGTTTCATGTCTTCCGAATCGAAGCGGGCCGGCGCGCGGCCGATCTTGGCGAAATCGAACTCGCTGGCCAATTGTTCAATGCTGGCGCGCGGCTCGACTGGATCCGACGTGCCGATCTTGGCCAGGTGCGAGAGCACCGCCATCGGCTCGAACCCCTCCGCCGCCAGTTCGCCGACGCCCAGCGAGCCGATGCGCTTGGACAGTGCGCTGCCGTCGGCCTCGACCAACAGAGGAAAGTGTCCGAGCGCCGGGGCCTTGGCCCCGAGCGCTTCGAAAATCTCGATCTGCACGCCGGAATTGGTGACGTGATCCTCGCCGCGCACAATGTGAGTGATCTGAAATTCAATATCATCGACCACCGAGGGCAAGGTATACAAGAAAGCGCCGTCTTCGCGGATCAGCACCGGATCGGACAATGAAGCAGTGTCGATGCTTTGGGGCCCGCGCACCAAATCAACCCATTGCCGGCGAGCGCCCGAAAGCTTGAAGCGCCAATGCGGCTTGCGGCCTTCGGCTTCGAGCCCAGCGCGCTCGGCATCGGACAATTTCAGCGCCGCGCGGTCATAGATTGGCGGCTTGCCGGTCGCCTGAGCGATCTTGCGCCTGCGGTCGAGTTCGTCTTCGGTTTCGTAACACGGATAGAGCAGGCCCGCGGCCTTGAGCTTCGCGGCCGCCCGCTCATAAACCTCAAAACGCTGCGATTGGTTGGCGCGCTCGTACCAATTGAGGCCAAGCCAGGCGAGATCATCGACAATGCCCTGCTCGAATTCCTTTGTGGATCTCGCGATGTCGGTATCGTCGATACGCAGCAGCACTTGCCCGCCTTCTCGCAGCGCGAACAGCCAATTGCGCAACGCGGTAATGACATTGCCGACATGCAGCCGCCCCGTGGGCGAAGGCGCAAAACGGAGACGGACGGGCATGGCCGATTCACTGCTTTCAAGAAACCGCGACTTATGGAGCGGACGAGCGGGGGCTGTCCAGCCTTGGAGCGATCTCGGCGCGATGTTAGGATGCTCAAAAGGAGCCCACATGACTCAAAAATCGCGTGAAATTCGGCTGAAGACCCGCCCTGTCGGACTGCCGGCGGCGGAGCATTTTGAACTCGCCGAAGTGGAACTCCCCGAGCCTGGCGAAGGCCAAGTCCTGGTGCGCAATCTTTGGATGTCGGTCGACCCCTATATGCGCGGACGCATGTACGATCGGCCGAGCTATACGCCGCCCTTTGTGCTTGGCGAGGTCATGCAGGGCGGGGCGATCGGCCGGGTGGAGCGTTCAAACGATCCGAACTTCAAGCCTGGCGATTTGGTCGAATCAATGAATGGCTGGCGCGAGGAATTTGTCGCTTACGGTGCGGCGGTGCAGAAGCTGCCGAACGAAAACGTGCCGCCGCAAGCTTATCTTGGCATTCTCGGCATGCCAGGGCTGACCGCCTATTCGGGCCTCGCGCGCATTGGCGAGCCGAAGCGGGGAGAAACAGTGTTTGTCTCCGGCGCGGGCGGCGCGGTCGGCGCAATCGTGTGCCAGATCGCCAAACTTCGCGGCTGCGTGGTGGTGGCCTCGGCGGGGTCGGACGCAAAACTCGCCTGGCTCAAATCCGTTGGCGTTGACGCGGGCGTGAATTACAAGACCTGCGGCAATCTGCTTGAGGCCGTGCGCGCCGCCGCGCCGAAAGGCATCGACATCTATTTCGACAATGTCGGCGGCGAGCATCTTGAGGTCGCCCTGGAAGTCGCCCGTCCGTTCGCCCGGTTTATCGAGTGCGGCATGATTTCCGCTTATAATGACACGGGCCCCAAACCGGGCCCCAGCAATCTCATGTATATTGTCGGCAAGAACATCAAGATGCAGGGCTTCATCGTCATGACCTTCTGGGACATGCGCGAGCAGTTTCGCGCGGAGATGACGCAATGGATCAAGGACGGCGCGATAAAATGGGAAGAAACCGTTGAAAATGGCCTCGAAAACGCGCCTAGTGCGTTCTTGAACCTGTTCAAAGGCGTCAATACCGGCAAGATGCTGGTCAAGCTCGCCTAGTATCCGGAATTCAGTATTGCAGGACACGCCTCACCACCCATCCCCGGATGAATGCGCAGCATTCAGTCCGGGGCCCATAAACACAGCCGTTTGTGTTTATGGGCCCCGGACTTCGCGTTCCTCGAATCGGGGATGGGTGTAATCGTGCGCCTCGCAATTCTAATTTCGAACATAAGTGAAATGCGATGAGCGTTCGTCTTTTCCAAGCTTATGTTGCGATCGATTGGAGCGCGGCGAGCAAGCCGGCCACCGGCGCCGATTCAATTTGGATCGGCGTGCTGAAGCGCAATGTCCGCTTTCAAATGGCGTTCGAGGCGCACAATCCGGCCACCAGAGCCGAGGCCGAGAAAACCATCCATTCCATCCTTGACGATCTTGCGCGCAAGCGCGAGCGGGCTTTCGTTGGCTTTGATTTTCCGTTTGGCTTTCCACACGGAACCGCCGCCGCCTTGAAGCTCGCCGGCGAGCCATGGCGGGCTATGCTCGATTTTCTCGCCAAGGAAGTAAAAGACAAGCCCGACAATACCAACAATCGCTTCCAAGTCGGGGCGAAGATCAACCGGCTGATAACCGGCGAGGCATTCCCGTTCTGGGGCGCGCCCGCGCGCGATGCGCAGACCATGCTTTCAGTGAAGCGCGTACGCGAACATGGACCCAAGGATTTGCCGGAATTTCGCTTGTGCGAACAAGCGCTCAAGGGAACTTCCTCGATCTGGAAGCTCTATTACCAAGGCTCGGTCGGCGGCCAGGCTTTGACTGGCCTGCCCCTGATCAAGCGCTTGCGCGACGCGCGCGCGGTGAAGCTCTGGCCGTTCGAAACCGGCTGGAAACCGCTCACACCCGGCGACCTCGAAGGCGTCGAAGCCTTGTTCGCGGAAATTTGGCCATCGCTCTACGCAACCAAAGCCCAAGTCGGCGCGGTCAAGGACGAGGTGCAAGTCCGCGCCGCGGTCGAGCGCTTCTGTGCGCTCGACGAAAAAGGCCAACTCGCCGGCCTTTTTGGGCCTGCCAAGGACGATTCGCGCCGCGAAATCATTGAGCGCGAAGAAAGCTGGGTGCTGGGCGCGCCGGTTTAGACATATGGAGCGGGTAGAGGGAATTGAACCCTCGTCTTCAGCTTGGAAGGCTGTGGCTCTACCATTGAGCTATACCCGCGCGCGAGCGGCTGTGTGGCGCGGCTGCGGGCGGTTCGTCAAGCTGGGGTCGGCAAAACCCCAATATCTTCCAATTCCACCGGGCCGGTCATGAAGACGCGATTGGCATCGGCGCGCCATTCGATCTCTAGCGATCCTCCGTCCATGATGATTTCCGCGCTTGCGCTCGGCGCGCCCCTGCCGGTGCGCCGCCACCAAGGCCGCGCAAGCGCCGGTGCCGCAGGCCTTGGTCAGCCCGGCGCCGCGCTCCCAAACCCGCAGCCGGATCAGCCCTGGCCCGCGCACTTCGGCAAAGCCGACATTAACCCGCTGAGGAAACAATGGATCGACCTCGATTTTTGGCCCCAGCGTTTCCGCCGGCGCGCGCTGCGCATCGTCGACAAAAAACACCACGTGCGGATTGCCCATGTTGACGGCGCCGGGCGGGGAAAGTCCATCCGGCGTGAAATCGAGCCGGCTAGTCTCCATCTCCCGCGCGAGCGGAATTTGCTCCCAGCGCAGGTGCGGCGATCCCATGTCCACGCGGATGCGCTTGTCGACCGGCGCGCGAGGCTTCAAGCAAACCGCCGCCGGTTTCGATCCGCAAGTTTGCGGCCGCGCCTTGCTCCATGAGCAACCAAGCCACGCAGCGCGTCGCGTTGCCGCAAGCATCCACCTCGCCGCCGCTGGAATTCCAAATCCGCATCAACGCATCGCCCCGCGCCGAGTGTTCGAGGGCGATCACCTGGTCACAGCCGATTCCAGTTTTGCGGTCGGCGATGGCGCGCGCCTCGGCCTCCGACAGCTTCAGCGCGTCGCCAGCGCGGGCGTCGAGAATGACAAAGTCATTGCCGCAACCGTTCATCTTGAAATAGCGCATCGAACGCCAATGTAGGTGCGCTTCGGCGCGCGCGGAACCCCCGGCGCCGGCGCCCCTTTCCTTTCGCGCACCCTTCTGCTTGTTTGCCGCTCCTTGAGGATCGCCCCATGCGTTTAGCCGCAATCGCCACCGCGAGTGCCTGCCTTGTTCTTGGTTCGTGCGCTATGATCAATTTTTCCGCTGACGATCCCTACCAATGGCTCGAGGAAATCGAGGGCGAGCGGGCGCTGGCCTGGGTTGCGCGGGAAAATGCGCAGACCTTGCCCAGGCTGGAGGGCGATCCGCGCTACGGGCAGCTCTATGCCGACGCGCTGGCGATCGCCAACAACCGCGATCGGTTGCCCCTGGGGAGCGTGCGCGACGGCTACGTCTACAATTTCTGGCAGGACGAAACCCATGTGCGCGGCATCTGGCGACGCTCGCCGCTGGCGGCCTATTCCAACAACATCCGCGCTGGGAAACCTTGCTCGATGTTGATCATTTGGCGCGGGCGGAAGGGGCCAATTGGGTCTATAAGGGCGTTGAATGCCTCGAGGGTGCGGCGCGCTGCATGGTCGCGCTGTCGAATGGCGGCGAGGATGCGGTGGTTTGGCGCGAGCTTGACATCGCGGCGCGGACTTGGGTCAGCGGAGGGTTCTCGCTGCCGCGGGCGAAATCAAACCTTTCCTGGATTGACGCGGACACGCTGCTGGTCGCCACGGACTGGGGTCCCTCTAGCCTAACCGATAGCGGTTATCCGCGCAGCTTGCGGCGATGGCGACGGGGAACCGCGATGGCCGAAGCCGCCGAAGTGCTGGCCATCCCGGCGACGGATGTCGGCGTGTTCAGCACCGCCGCGCAGGACATGGACGGCCGCCGCGCCATCGTCGCCATCGAAGCTGACACGTTTTTTGAATCCACCTTCTGGCTATCGAGACGAGCGGAGCGCGGCGCATAAACTTGCCGCCCAAATCCAGCTTCATCGGCTTGCACAAGGGATTTGTGATCTTCACGCTCGAACAAGCTTGGCGCGACTTGCCGCAAGGCGCGGTGGCGGCGCTTCCGATCGACGATTTGACGGCCGAGGCGCCGCGCGCGCAAGGCCTCTACGCACCGGGCCCGCGCGAATCGGTGGAGGGCGTGTCCATCACCCGTGACGCTATTTTGGTCGCCGGTTATGAAAACGTGCGCGGACGCCTGCTGCGCGTGGCTTTTGACGGCCGCGCCTGGGTCGAGAGCCGAGTGAATTTGCCTCCCAACGGCTCGGTGAGCGTGCAAGGCGCATCGTCCACCGAATTGGCCGCGTTCGTTGTGTTCGAGAATTTCCTAGTTCCGCAGACATTGTATGCGCTCGAGCAACGCGCCGACACGGGCGCGCGCCGTGCGATCTTTGCCGGCGCAATTCGACGCCGCGCGCTTCGTCTCCGAGCAATTCGAGGCGATCAGCAGCGACGGAACCGCCATTCCGTATTTTGTGCTCCGCGCCCAAGCCGCGAGCGGCCAGACCCCGACCCTGCTCTACGCCTATGGCGGCTTCCAGGATTTGCAGACGCCCTATTACGCCGCCAATGTCGGAAAGCTCTGGCTCGAGCGCGGCGGCGCTTATGTTGTCGCCAACATACGCGGCGGCGGCGAGTTCGGTCCAGCTTGGCACCAAGCGGGCCTGCGCACCAACCGGCAACTCGATCTACGATGATTTCTGTCGCCGTGGCCCGCGATCTCATCGCGCGCAATCTCACCAGCCCGCGCCGGCTCGCCATCCAGGGCGGTTCGAACGGCGGCCTGCTCATGGGCGTGACGCTCAACCAGCACCCGGAATTGTTCAACGCCGCAATTGTACAAGTGCCGCTGCTCGATATGCTGCGCTACGACCGGATCGGCGCCGGGGCCTCGTGGGTCGATGAATACGGCTCGCCGCGCAAAGGCGGCGAACGCCGCTTCCTCGCAGCCACCTCGCCCTACCATAATTTACGCGCGCGCGCTGATTTTCCCGCGCCCTTCCTGGTCACCTCGACCAAGGACGACCGCGTCCACCCCGGCCACGCCCGCAAATACGCCGCCCGCCTCCGCGAACTCGCCATGCCCTATTATTATTATGAAAACACCGATGGCGGCCACGCCGCCGGCGCCAATCCAAGCGAAGACGCCCACCGCCGCGCGCTGGAATACACTTATTTGATGCAGCGTTTGATGGATTAGGCGCGCGGCGACGCAGAACGAAGCGCCTCCCCCTCCCCTCGCGGGGAGCGGATCGCGTTTTAAACTGATCGGAACGCACTCTATTTATGGTTAACGCGGCGTTGCCCTGTTGATTCCGCGCGCTGGTCAAGCTTGAATCGCGCCCTAAGGGACGCTCATGGCCGCGCGGCAACTCAAAGACCGATTGATCGAAGGCGATTGCATCGAGGCTATGCGCCAGCTCCCCAAGGGCTGCGCCGACCTCGTGTTCGCCGATCCGCCGTACAATATGCAATTGGGCGGCGCGCTGACCCGCCCCGATCAAAGCCATGTCGATGGCGTCGATGACGAGTGGGACAAGTTCGCCGACTTCGCGGCTTATGACGATTTCACCCGCGCCTGGCTGACGCAGGCGCGGCGCTGCTTGAAGGATGACGGCGCCATCTGGGTGATCGGCGCTTATCACAACATCTTCCGCGTCGGGGCCATCATGCAGGATCTGGGCTTTTGGATCTTGAACGACATCATCTGGCGCAAGACCAATCCAATGCCGAACTTCAAGGGCACGCGCTTCACCAACGCGCACGAAACCCTGATCTGGGCGAGCAAGTCGAAGCAGTCGAAATACACTTTCCATTACGATGCGCTGAAAATGCTCAACGACGATCTGCAGATGCGCTCGGACTGGACCTTGCCGCTGTGCACCGGGGCCGAGCGGCTCAAGGATTCGCAAGGCGCAAAACTGCACTCGACGCAAAAGCCGGAAGCCTTGCTGCACCGGGTCGTGCTCGCCACCACGCGGCCGGGCGAAACCGTGCTCGATCCGTTTTTTGGCACCGGCACAAGCGGCGCGGCGGCCAAGCGTCTCGGGCGCCATTTTATCGGCATTGAGCGCGATGCGGCGTACGCCGAAGCCGCGCGCGCGCGAATAAAAAAGGTGATCCCCGCCGCCGCCGAAGACTTGATGGTGACGCGCTCGAAGAAAGACGAGCCGCGCGTGCCGTTTGGGCAGGTGATCGAGGCTGGCTTTATCCATCCCGGCGAAATCCTGGTCGCGCCGAACGGCAAACGCGCGCGCGTCCGCGCCGACGGCAGCCTCGCCTTCGGCGATGTCACCGGCTCGATCCACCGCGTTGGCGCCGTGGCGTCAGACGCGCCGGCCTGCAATGGCTGGACCTTCTGGAGCCTCGAACGCAAAGGCCAAAACCCCACCAGCATCGACCTCTACCGGAGAGAGATACGCCGGCAAATGGCGATGGGGGCGTAGTTTTGTAGGTGCCGCCGGCTGCCACCGTTCGTAGCGGGGAGCGCGCCGCCTCCGGCGGCGCATGATGTCGGAATGAGCGCGGCCTTGCGCGGCCGGCGGCCGCGCGCTCCAACCTCCACTTTTTTGGTACAAGTGCGGCCGTGCGCAATTGACGCCAACTCACGCGCCGGCAATGCTCGCTTCATGGCGGATGCCCACACGGTAGAAGCGGCGCTGGCGAGGACGGCTTTGATGGCGGCGCTCTCGGAGGCCACGCGCGCCAAGCTGGCCAAGCAGGGCGCGCCGGTGAGCATCGAGCCCGGAGCGCTGTTGTTCGCCCAGGGCGATGCGGGCGATGCGCTCTATGTGTTGCTGGAGGGCGAAGTCGAGGTGCGCACCTCTAACCAGGCCGGGCGCGACGTGCGCATCGCTTCGCTCATTCCTTACGCTGTGATCGGGGAAATGGCGGTGCTTGACGGCGGCGCGCGCTCGGCCGACATCGCCGCTATCCGCCGCTCGCGGCTGTTGCGGATTTCGCGCGACCAGGCCATCGCCGCGCTGGAGAGTGAACCCAAAGCGCTGCTGCATTTGCTGGCGGAGATGAGCCGCCGCCTGCGCGCCGCGGACGCGGCGCTTGAAGACGCGCATTTGCTCGATCTGGGCGGGCGCCTGGCGCAGCGTCTGCTGGAAGAAGCGGGCGCAGGCGATTCCGTCACGCTCACCCAAACCGAAATCGCCCGCCGCATCGGCGCCAGCCGCGAAAAAGTGAACCGCAAACTGCACGAATGGTGTGACGCTGGCTGGATCGCCCTCAGCCGCAGCGGAATAAAATTGCTCCAACGCGAAGAGCTGAAAGCGCTGCTGGCAAGAGATCGCGCCGATTAGGCTCTAGACCGCCGGTTCCAGCTGCTCTTTACGTGTTGAATCACAACAGAGCCGGCGGAAGCCGGCGGTACGAAGCCGGCGGTCCGGTGTCAAAGTAGCCGCGGCTTTCTTGAACACGCTTGGCAGCGCGCTTGCATCGCCCCACCAGCCTTCGCCGGTCGGCGCGATGTCCGCAACATAAACCTCAAGCGTCAGCGCAAAATGCGTGAACACGTGGCGGATGGCGCCGGCTTTGCTCCATCCGCCGCTTGCTGGCGCATGCTTCAAGGCTTCGGACCTGGACCATTTTTTCGCCCGCCAAGCCGTCGTTGGCAAGGCCGCCATGCCGCCGAGGAGGCCCTTGTCAGGGCGGCGCACCAGCCAGAACGCGCCGTCGCGCTCAATACGAAAAGCGATGCCGTGACGCTCGGGTCGTTCGGCTTTAGCGGCGCGGCGCGGGTAGCCCGCCGGCGCACCGCCAGCATAACCGGCGCAATGCCGGCGCCACGGACATTGCCCGCATTTGGGCGCGCGCGGCGTGCACAGCGTCGCCCCCAAATCCATCAACGCCTGCGCCCAATCGCCCGGGCGGTTGGCGGTGACCAGCCCGCCGGCCAGCGCCTTCAATTCAGCCTTTGCCGCCGGAATTTCAGTTCTCACCGCATACAGGCGCGCCATCACCCGCTCGACATTGCCATCGACGACGTTGGCGGGAAGTCCAAACGCGATCGCGGCGATAGCGGCGGCGGAATAGGCGCCTATTCCTGGCAGCTTCCGCCATCCAGCTTCGGTATCGGGCAACCCCTCCCGCGCCAAAATGGCGGCGGCGGCGTGCAGATTGCGGGCGCGCGAATAATAGCCGAGCCCGGCCCAGGCGGCGAGCACCTGCTCGCGCGGCGCGGCTGCCAAATCCCCGATTGTGGGAAACAGCCCCAGGAATTTCGCATAATAGGGCGCAACGGCCGAGACCGTGGTTTGCTGCAGCATCACTTCGCTGAGCCAAACCTTGTACGCTTCGCCCTGCCCGCCGCGAACCCGCCATGGCAGCGTCCGCCCTGCGGAATCGTACCAGGAGAGCAATGATTTCCGGAGGTTTTCCCGAGTTGCGACGGGTTTATCCACGGCTCGGGCAGGTTTGTTGGCAAGCACAGGCATGGGCGTTCTTTACCCTTTGTTCATGGAATTCCGATTCGCTTCACGGCAAATGTCTCTGCGCGACAAATTCCGTCCAGCCCCGCCAAAGGACGAGGACCCGAAAGCCGAATCGCGCGCCGCCCAGGCGCTCGGCGCCAAGCGCGGCCGCATGAGCTATGCCCCCGCCCCGGCGGCCGGCAAGGCGGTCGCCAACGTGCTGCGGCCGCTGCTGCGCGACACTGGCCTTGGCTTCAACGAGATCAAGCGCCGCTGGGCCGATCTTGCGGGGATCTCGTTTGCCCGCGCCGCGCCAGAGAAACTCGCCGCCGGCGTTTTGACCCTTCGCGCGCCCAGTGCGCTCGCGCCGTTCCTGCAACAACAGGCCCCGCTGCTGATCGAGCGCCTGCGTGTGGCGGGCGCCAAGATCAAAGCCATCAGAGTTGAGCATCGCGCCGCTCCCGCGCCGGCGAAGGCCAACATCCGCCCCCTGAAAGCCCCCCTCACCGCCGCCGAGGAAGCCGCCCTGGCGCAAACCCTTGACCCGGTGGCCGACCCTGGCCTCAAATCGGCGTTGCTGCGGCTCGGGCGAGCGGTTCGGCAGGGATAAGGTTCCCTCGCACCGGAAAAAACCCTATGCCTCCCGGCAAATCTGGAGGTTTGGCTTATGTTTGCATTTGGACGTCGTTATTTCATTCTCGCTGCGGCGTCGCTGGCGCTCGTCGCTTGCGGGGCCAAGAGCAACGCGGCCGTCAGCGCCGAGGACATGGTGCTGGGCGCCGCTGATGCGCCGGTCACCATCATCGAATACGCCTCCAGCACGTGCGGGCATTGCGCGCAATTCCATGAGACCGTGTGGGAGCAATTCAAGCAGAATTATATCGACACCGGCAAAGTGCGGTTCGTGTTTCGCGAATTCCCGACCGCGCCGGCGCCGGTGGCGGTGGCGGGCTTTCAAGTCGCGCGCTGCGGCGGCGCCACCGACGAGCAATATTTCGAGCGCGTCGGCGAATTGTTCCGCACCCAACCGGCGCTGTTTCAAAGCCTGCAGGTCGATGGCGGGCGTCAGTTCTTTATCGATTTCGGCGCCACGGCCAATCTCACTCAAGAACAAGTGCTGGCCTGCATCAGCGATGTCAGCGGGGCCGAGCGCATCCGCAGCACCGTCGAGCAAGGCAGCGCCCAATTCACCATCACCGGCACGCCGACCTTCATTCTCAATGGCGTGAAAGTTACCGATCCCAGCGTGGTGACCTATGAGGGGCTCTCGCGGTTGATCGAGGCGGAACTCGCGAAATAAGCTGGAAGGCGCGCCGCGTTTGCATATCACCGAGCTGCGCCTTACCGGCTTCAAGAGCTTCGTCGATCCCGCACGCGCGCCGATAGAACAAGGACTGACCGGAATTGTCGGCCCGAACGGTTGCGGCAAGTCCAATTTGCTGGAGGCCGTGCGTTGGGTAATGGGCGCGACCAGCGCTAAGTCCATGCGCGGCGCCGACATGGAAGACGTGATCTTCGCGGGCACGGCGGGGCGACCCGCGCGCGAACACGCCGAAGTGACGCTGTTGCTCGCCGACGCCGCCGGCCGCGCGCCGGCGCCCGTTCCACAAAGAGGATCTGCTCGAAATCACCCGCCGCATTCGCCGCGGCCTGGGCTCGACCTATCGCATCAACAACAAGGAAGTGCGCGCCAAGGACGTGCAATTGTTGTTCGCCGACGCCGCCACCGGCGCCAATTCTCCGGCCCTGGTGCGGCAGGGGCAAGTCAGCGAATTGATCGCCGCCAAGCCGGAAAACCGCCGCCGCATCCTTGAAGACGCCGCCGGCATCGCCGGACTGCATGCGCGCCGCCACGATGCCGATTTGAAATTGCGCGCGGCCGACGCCAACCTTGCGAGGCTCGATGAAATCCTCGCCGAGATCGAAGCCCAGGCGCAGAGCTTGAAGAAACAGGCCCGCCAGGCCGAGCGCTATCGCGGGCTGGCGCAGACCTTGCGCGAAACCGAAGCGCTGCTGCTGCATCGCCGCTGGAGCGAAGCACGGACCCGGCAGGGCGAAGCCGACACTCTGCTGCGCGAAGCCGAACGCGCACTGGCGCTCGCCGCCAGCGATGCGAGCGCCGCCGAACGCGCGGCCAGCGACGCGCGCGAGGGGCTTGGACCCGCTGCACGAAGAGGAGATGGTCGCCGCCGCTATTTTGCGCAGGCTTGAAGGCGTGCGCGTCGGCCTGGAGCGGGATTTGGCCGAAGCGCAGGCGGCGCTGACGCGTTGCCAAACCGAGGCCGCCCGCGCCGCCGACGAAAGCGAGCGGCTGGTCGGCGCTTAAACTGCGATTCCGAAACCGCGTTGGCGCGCCTCGCCGCGGAAATGGCCGCGCTCGGCCCGATTGGCGATAAGGGCGCGCAACAAGCGCTCAAGCTCGCCGAAACGGCGCACCAAGAAGCCGGCGCGCAGCGCAGCGAGGCGGAGGCAAAATACGAGGCGCTGGCCGCCGAAATCGCCGCGCAGCGAGCCCGCGCCAACGCTTTGGCGGAAGCCGCGCGCGTCGCGGCCGCGCGCGTGCAGCGCACCGAGGAATTTCGGCGCGGGATCGAAACCCAGTTACGAGCTTTGCCAGACGCGCGCGCGGCCGAGATGAAACTGGCCGACGCTCGCGTCAAAGCGGGTGCGGCGAAGGCCGAAAACGCGCGGCTCATGGCGGCGTTGAAACGCGCCGAAGCAGCGCTCCAACAAGCCCAAAGCGCCGAGGAGCGCGCCTGGCGCCCCTACCGCACCGCCGAGAACGCGGCGCGCGATCTGGACGCCGAAGTGCGCGCGCTTGCCAATCTCGCCCCGCCGGCGGGCGCGGAATTTCCGCCCGTGCTCGCCGCGCTTGAAGTCGAGCCTGGTTACGAGCGCGCCTTGGCCGCCGCTCTGGGCGATGATCTCGACGCCTCCGTACTGAAGCAAGCACCCGCTCACTGGGCCGGCGCGACAACGCCAACGATCGCGCTTCCGCGCGGCGCAAATCCGCTTGGCGATGTCGTCAAGGCCCCGCCCGCCTTGGCGGCGCGGCTCGCGCTGGTCGGCATTGTCGATGCCAAGGATGGCGCAAGGCTGGCGCGGGATTTGTCGCCGGGCGTGCGCTTGGTTTCGCGCGAGGGCGATTTGTGGCGTTGGGACGGCTTTGTGCGCCGCGCCAATGCGCCCCAACCCGCCGCCGCGCGGATCGAACACAAGAACCGCTTGCGCGCGGCGCAGGCCGAATTGAAAGCCAGTGAAAAACGTCACGCCGAAGCGAAGATCGCGTGGGAAAAAGCCAAAACCGAACGCCAAGACCGCGAGGTTAAATTGCGCGAGCTGCGCACCCCAGCGCCCAAGCTGGCCGCGGCGGAAAATGATGCGAACCGCGAACTGGCGCGCCTCGACGGGGAGCGCGCCCGGCTCGCCGAGACAAACGCCGCGCTCACCGCGCAGCTGGAACATTTCAATGCGGAAAGCGCCGAGGCGCGCGCCAGCGCCCGGGCGCTGAGCACAAATGTTGAAACCAAGTCCGACGATAGCGCGCTCACTCAGGCGCGATTCTCGATGGAGCAATCTCGCCAGGCCGCCGCCGAGGCCAGCGCCGCGCTCCACGCGCTCACGCGCGACCAATCCCAGCGCCAAGCCCGGCGTGATTCTATCGTCACTGAGATCGCGCAATGGCGCGCGCGGGGGACCAGCGCCGATCAGCGCCTAGCCGCGCTTGGCGCAGAGCTTGACGAGATCGAAACGCGGCGCGAAGCGGCCAAGGCCGCGCCAGAAATCGCCCGCGCCAAGCTCGAAGACATAATGGATGAGGCCGGCGCCGCCGAAATCCGCCGCGCCCAGGCCAGCGACCGCCTCGCCGAGGCGCAGGCCGGCGTACGCGCCGCCAGCGATGCCTCGCGCGCCGCCGAGCAAACCCACGCCGCCGCGCGCGAGCAACGCGCCAGCGCCGAAGCGCATGCAGGGGCGGCAGCGCAGCGCCTCGTCGATCTCGATGCGCTCGCGCACGAGCAGACCGGCGCGGCGGCCGAGGCGCTTGCGGGGTTGGCCGGCAATATGATCACCGGACCGTTAGCATCTGCGCCGATCGGTGAATTGGAGCGACGCCTGGAGCGGCTCAAGGCCGAGCGCGACGCGGCTGGCCCGGTCAATCTGCGCGCCGAGGAGGAACTCGCCGAGGCTCAGGAGCGGGTCGCGACCTTGTCCAAGGAAAAAGACGACGTGGCCCAAGCCATCGCCAAGCTGCGCCGCGCCATCACCACGCTCAACAATGAAGGCAGAACTCGGCTGATGGCCGCGTTCGAGCAGGTCAACGCGCATTTCGCCCAATTGTTCGCCGCTTTGTTCGACGGCGGGCAGGCGGCGCTGAGGCTGACCGAGAACGACGATCCGCTAAACGCCGGGCTCGAAATTTTCGCGCAGCCGCCGGGCAAACGCTTGACGCATTTGTCGCTGCTCTCCGGCGGCGAGCAGGCGCTGACCGCAACGGCGTTGATCTTCGCCGTGTTCCTCTCCAATCCCGCCCCGCTCTGCGTGCTCGATGAAGTCGATGCGCCGCTGGACGACGCCAACGTCGATCGCTTCTGCCGCCTGCTCGATGAAATGAAGCGCCTCACCACCACGCGCTTCATCGTCATCACCCACAACCCGGTGACCATGTCGCGCATGGATCGGCTCTACGGCGTCACCATGCCCGAACAGGGCTTGTCGCAACTTGGTGTCGGTGGACCTAGGCCGCGCCGTGGCGATGGCGGCGGAGTGATATGCTCTAGTTGGGCGCCGACTGCGGCACAGGCGACGACGCGGGCGCCAGCAAGCCCGACCTTGTCATTTCCGCGATGACACCATCTACAAACATTGCAGCTCGCGCCTCCGCATCCTCGTCCTGCAACAACCAAACCGTGCGCCCGCCATTCAATGTGGTCCTCCAGACTTCGTCGCCAGACGCAACATCAACAAGACTCCAAAGCACTTGATAACGCTGTCCGGCGCCGCTGAGGTTCATGCTGGATGGCATTGCAAGGAGGCGATACTCGGCGCCAAAACCTATCTCTTCGTTGAGGTGATCGGCAACAATGCGCGCGACGGGAACCGAAACCGAGCCTGGCCAGCCAGTGACTGGCTTTCCAGTCGCCTCGCTATAAGTGAGGAAACGTGTCTCCACGCCGCGCTCCGCGAGGCGCTCTCCCAATTGCCGATTTACAGCCTCCACCATGCCGCCGCCGAGATCACGCCTGCGGAGATCCAGAAACGAATAGACATAGATCTGCGTCCCGGTGATTGACTCCCGTTGGCCCAGTTTGGCTGGTGTATCAAAGGTTGCCGTTGCGCACGCGGTCAGCAGAAAAAACGAGGTCGCAAGCGCCAGTGCGAGTATCACCCTCATCGTCTTCCTCTTTTCCTTGCACGCCACTCTTGAGCGGTATCGCCAAGAATTGCCCCAGGAGGTAGTAATCCGCTGGCGTGCTCAGCATGGAGCCGCGCCAGCAAGTCCTCTGCGTCAAACGCCTCCACCACGACGCTCTCTTCGCCCTCAACCAGGGCTGCGCGCAGTTGTTGTGCGAGCTTGGCCTCCTGCGCCTCCAACAAATGAAGACCCGCTTGCACGACCTCGCTGGCGGAGCCGTAATGGCCCGCCGATAGCTGCCCTTCGACAAAGGTGATGGTCGTCAGTTTCGTCATCTCAGTTTGGCGCCGCCAACACCATACCACGAGGAAGCGCGGAGCGTAAGCCTCACCACGCGCCCAATTCCACCAGCTTGCGGCGCAAATCTTCCGGCAAGTCCGCGCCGCCCTTGATGTCGGCGAGATCGGCCGGCGCGTCTTTCGGTTCTAGATAGCGCCAGCCTTGGAAAGCGCGGCGCGGTTGCGGGGACTGGTGCGCACCAGTTCGGGATCGAGATAGAGCCCACAGCGCAACCCGTGATCGTCGCGCACCTGCGCGATCTCAATGATGCGTTGGCGCACCACGATCACGCCCTTGATCACCCAATAAAGCGAGCCGCCCGCAAGCACTTCGTCCTTCCGCTTGGGCCACATGCGCGTGCCGCAGACGGGGCGTTTGCGCCTCTTGATCTGGCCCTTTTGCCAGTGCGCCAGATCCTCGACGCTATCGGCGCCGACGCAGAGCTTTGAGGATGTGGATGGTCATTGGCGCAACATCATGGACCGCCGGCGTCCTCGCCTGCCCTTGTTTTCTTTGATGCATAGATGCCGGCGAGGGCGCCGGCGGTCCATATCATTTGCCAATCTCCCGCATCAAGTCCGCCACCTCGCGCACCATCGCATCGCCGTGCTCAAGTCCCTTCACCACCCCCGCAAAATCCGCCGCGTTCTTGTTCTGCGAAAGTTTGCGCTTCGCCTCGATGCGCTCCGCATGCAGCGTCTACGCCGATAATGCCGCGCAGCATGGCGTCGATGTAGTCGCGCGGGGCGTCGTCGATCTTCCAGGGCGTCGCGCGGCCCGCTTCGTGCAATTCCGACAAGCCGCGCACCACAGCTTCCAGCCGCGCCGGCTCATCGAACCATTCCACCGCGCCGCTCACATGCACCGCTTCGTAATTCCAGGTCGGCACGGCTTTGCCGTGTTCAGCCTTGGACGGATACCAACTCGGCGACACATAGGCTTCCGCGCCGCTCAGCACGATCAGGCCGCGCCCGGCGCCGAGCTTCCACTGCGGATTGACGCGGGCGACGTGGCCGGTCGCGATCTTGTTCACTGCGTCCCACAGGATCGGCAGATGCGTGGCGGTTGGCGTTCCGTCCGGCGCCACTGTCACCAGCACGCCCGCCCAGCGGCGCGACAAGCGCGCGATCAGCGCGTCGGAATCATCGGCGGCGAAATCCTCGGGGATGTACATCTTGTCTTGCTACCACAACCACCAATTCCCGGGGCGTTGCGAAGCAACGAGCCCGGGACCCATAAACACAAGCCGTTGGCGTTTATGGGCCCCGGACTTGCGCTGCGCGCAATCCGGGGATGGGGGCAACCAATGACTCAAAGCGCCGCCCCCACAATGTCTTGCCGCGCCCGCCAAGCCGCTTTCAACGAGGCGCTCGTCTTGCGCGAGCCGTCAGGGCTCCAGCCGGGCGGGCCGAAAAGAAAACCAAGCGCCTCACGCGCGGACTTCGCGCTCCCAAGATCGCGCGCGATGCCGGCCCATTCGTGGAAGGCGACGCGGAACGGGTTGAACGTGCCGAGTTGCGAAATGATGCCGTAGCGGATCGGTTCTTCCTTGGTCTCTGGCACGAAGCTCCCGAACAGGCGGTCCCAAATGATCAGCACGCCGGCATAATTGGCGTCGAGATAGCGTGGATTGATGGCGTGGTGGACGCGGTGATGGCTGGGCGTGTTCATCACCCATTCGAGCGGGCCTAGCCGGTCGATCGCCTCGGTGTGGATCCAGAATTGGTACACAAGCGAGATGGCCTGGAACATCAGCACCATTTCCGGCGGAAAACCGATCCACACCAGCGGCAACCAGAACACGAAGGCGAGGCCCAGCGCGCCGGTCCAGGTTTGCCGCAGCGCGGTGGTCAGATTGTAGTGCTGCGACGAGTGGTGCACGACATGGCTCGCCCAGAACCAGCGCCGTTCATGGCTGATGCGGTGGAACCAATAATAAGTCATGTCCTCGGCGAAAAAGCACGCCGCCAGCACCGGCCAGGTCCAGCCGAGATCGAACAGGCGAAATTGCGCCACCCAGAAATAGCTCGCCACCACGAGGCCGCCGAGCAGCACTTTCGCCACTTGATTACCGAAGCCCATCCACAGGCTCGAAGCGGAATCGGCGGCCTGGTAGCGCCCGCGCCCGCTGGCGCGCACGTAGAGCATTTCCAGAACGATCAGGAGGATGAAGCCTGGCACCGCATAAGTGACGATGTCGGGGATATCGAACGGCGGCGCGAATCGGCTGCTTTCATGCCGCGCGCCCGTCAGCCATGCCGGCGGCGGCGTCGCTCAGTTTCAAGCGCAGCGCCGGAAAGCCGAGATCGTCGAAACTGAGCGCGAAGCCCTCCGCGCACGACACGCAGCGCACCGCGCCGGCCGCGAACACGCGCGCGCCGACCCCGTCCGCCATCACCCGCGCAACCAGCCAGCGTCCATCGCCGAGCCG
This sequence comes from uncultured Alphaproteobacteria bacterium, assembly GCA_963732745.1. Lineage (GTDB taxonomy): Bacteria > Pseudomonadota > Alphaproteobacteria > Caulobacterales > Aquidulcibacteraceae > Vitreimonas. The sequence continues at coordinate 230,603 of CAVTAT010000016.1, forward strand.
CGCCACGCCGCCCGCGCCATCGGCGAGGCTTGCCAAGATGCGCGCGCCTTCCGCCGCCGCCAAGTGCGCCAACATCTCGGCTCATCGACAAACGCTCGCTTGCGAAACCCAAGCAACGCCGCCACGCCGATCATCGCCAGCACGCCGAGCGCCGAAGCGCCAAGGACGATGAGATCGTTCACCCGCCAAGCCCCAAGAGCACAATGGCGATCACGAACAGCGTGAGCGAGAGCCAAGCCGATACAAACAGCAGCGGCGCGCGCCAGATCGTCGACCACCACGAGAGCGCATAGGCGCCCTTCAAGTGGAAGAACATGTGCGCCGGCAAGGCGACGAACAACAACGGCACGCTGAGCCATTCCAGCCAAGGCGCTTGGTTCACCAGCGCCAGCACGATGAACACAAGCGAGGCGAAGGACAGCGAGTAGAGCACAAACACCGCGTGATCGTAGAGCGTCAGCCCCCGCTTCCAGATAAACATCAGCCACATGAACAGCAGCGAAATCGGCGCCAGCAAGAACGAGAATTTGTAGGCCGCCTGCAGAATTTTGTAGAGCGCCAGATCGGGGTTTTCGAGGCTGTGCAGGATTCGCGCGTCGAGTGCGGGGAAGCCGGTATTGACTTGGATTTCGCCATTCTTGGCCCGTTCGCCGACTTCATACTGCCAGCGCACCGGACCGTCATTGGCGGCTCTGGCGGCGGGCGGCGCGCCGGTTGCACTTGAGCTGGATCGACGATCACCGGATCGATTCGCGCGAGCCGCGCCTCCAGCCGCTCGACCAGCCCGCGCGCCAGGTCGATCGAACCCTGCTTGGCGTCCTCGCGCAAGCTTTGCGGCGCCGGCTCAGCGGCGCCGCGCGCGGCGCGATCGGCGGCAAGTTCCGCTTCGGCTTGCTGCAATTCCACGCGCGCGGCGGCAATATCGCGTTGCAGGTCGGCGCGCATCTCCGCCACCGCTGGACCATTGGGGTTCACTTGAAAAATATCTACGTCCACGAACGCGAACACGAAAAACATCAGAAAAATCGTGAACAGGAACAGCGCCAGCGGGCCGATATAGCGCGCGCGTTTGCCGTAGATATAATTGCGCGTCAGCGTTCCTGGGCGAAAGGCGAGCAAGGGCAAGGTGCGCCAGGCCTTGGTGTCGAAATGGAACAGGCCGTGCAGCACTTCCTCGACCATGTGCAGCAGCTTGCGGTGCGCATGCGCGGCCTGGCCGCAGGCGCTGCAATAAGCGCCTGCGAGCGCAGCACCGCAATTGAGGCAGGCGCCCTCGCCTGATGGGCGCGCCTCGCGGCCTTCAATCGCGCCTGCCGCTAAGCCGGCGGTGGCCATCGCGCCAGCCGCCTCTAGTTCGCCGCTCACGCGCGCGCGTCCCGCACCGATGGCGCGTCAGCTTCGTCGCGTACGATATAGCCGTATTCGTCGCGCGCCACGGCCGACGCCTCGCGTCTTGGGGCGGCCGCCGGCGCGCATTTCACCGCGTCCGCGGTCCAGACCATCAGGCCCTCTTGCTCGAGCGCCAAGGCGGCCAGGCCCTCGGCTTCTTCAATGGTGCGCGCCCAGACATAAACCGCCACCACCGCGGCATCGTATTTGCGCGGCCATTTGCGGAAGCGGCGATCGAGCTTGCCTTCCACTACGACGCGCCAAAACGGCATGCGCGCACGCACCAGCCTAGAGCGGTGCAGGAACGCCCAGAAATTGCTGATTCCGCGCTTCAGTCTCACTTGATCCTCATCCCATATCCCCGTCCAATCGGCGTCCTCATCCGATGGCGCCGAGCGCGCGCTTGAAGGCCTGCGGTCGTTCGGCCTCGGGCGTCTCGAACAAATTTACACTCTGCAGCCCGACAAAAAAATATTCAAAATCCTCCGGCGGTTCTGCCTGTTCGATATATACAGGCGACAAAGGCTTGCGATAGCGGTCAGCGAGGTAGATTTCACGTTTGACATGATCGCTCTCAAAAGCCGCCTGTGAGCACATGACCACGACGCTGGCCGAATTCTTGATGGCGCGGACGATCTCGCCGGCCCAGCCATCGCCGGCCTTGATGGCTTGCTGATCCAGCCAGAAGGTTCGGCCTTCGCCTTGCGCTCCCTCGATTACCGGCAAGACCTGTCTCTGATTCACACGCGCGTAGGAGACAAATACCATCTCCGTTTGGGAAGGCGCCTGTGGAGCGACGCGTCGCTGGAAAACTCGGCCCATCCAGCCGCCGCGTGATTTTCTGGCCGGCGCGGACGGCGCTTCCGCTACAGTCTTGGCTGGCCGCAGCTTTTCCAGCACCGCATTGGCCACTTCTTGCCACTTGAACTCGCGCTGCGCCGCGAAGCTGGCGTCGATCGCCGGCAGATCGCGCATGCCAACCGGCGCCAACCAGGTGTCCAGCTTAACCACAAGCAGGCGCCCTTCGCTCCAAGCGTCCAACGCTCGCTGTTCCAGGCGAAGCCTGGTCGGGGCAATGACGAAATCCTTCGACAGCAGCAGCACCACAACGTCGCTCGGCTGCACTGGCCGTTGCGCGACCAGGCCGTCGTCCAGCTCGGCGAATTGGCCGCGCCGCTCGATGAAGGTCTCGAGTTCCTCGGCGACCGCCCGGTCCATTGGAGCAAAGGTGATGAAAACCGTCATGCGCCTGTCTTAGCATGGCCAACCCAGCGCGAAACCGGCGCGGCTGCAGCCGCCGACGCAAATTCCCTGAACACTTATCCACAAGCCCTGGGATCAAGCCTAGCAGCCTGCAGCGCCATGGTGTAAAATACGCCAATGGCCATTTAGGAGGTTTCCATGCATGTGCTCGCAAGATTTGCGCTCGCTGGAGCGGCGCTTTTGGGGGCTCTTGGATCGCTCACGGCTGGCCCCGCCTCTGCGGCGCCGGGGGGCGGCGGAGGGGGAGGCGGAGGCGCGATGCCGTCGAGTTCCTCCCGCGAGGACCCGGCCGCCGCTTACCAGGCGGGCGTCACCGCCTTGCAAGCGCAAAATTACCGCGAGGCAATCCGCCACTTCCGCAGCGCCCGGCGCGCGGCGCCCAATGACGGAACCATCAATTACGCTCTCGGGCTGGCGTTGGTCGGCAATGACGACAATGCCGAAGCGCGCCGCGCTTTCGAACGCGCGGCAGATGCGAATAATTCGCCGGCTGGCGCACGCTTGCAGCTGGGTTTGGTCCATATTGAGCTCGGCCAGCGCGAAGACGCGGTTGCGCAACAGACCGCACTCGCGGCCATGATTGCAGCCTGTGACGCGGCCTGCGGCGATGCGCGTCGCGCGCAATTGCAAACCGCGCACACGCAACTCTCGCAAGCCTTGAGCGCCCCCGCCGCCGCCGATCCGGCAACCACGGGTTGGAGTTTTCCCAGCGCCGAGGAAGGCCGCGCCGCCTATGCCGAAGCCGTCGGCATGATCAACCAGGAACGCTTTGTCGATGCGCTCGCCGCCCTGGAGCGCGCGCAAGCCGCCAACGGCCCGAACGCGGACGTGCTCAATTATATGGGCTTTGCCAGCCGCAAGCTCGGCAATTTCGATGCGGCGCTCGCCTATTATCAAGAGGCGTTGCAGCTTGAGCCCAACCATCTTGGGGCCACGGAATATCTGGGCGAACTCTACATCCAGATGGGCGACCTCGACCGCGCGCGCGGGCAATTAGTACAACTTGCGGAACTATGCGCCTATGGCTGCGCCCAACACGAGGAACTCGCGCGTTGGATCGCGCGCGCGGAGTGAGATTATGGACCGCCGGCGTCCCGCCGGCCAGCGCAGCGCGTGCCAGCGAGGAATCCGGCAGTCCATAATGCTTGCTGCGACCCTTATTCTCATCGCCGCCGGCCCGAGCACGGCGCCGCTCCTGCGCGAGCAGGCCTGGACCGCGCCGAGCGCCAATTTGGCGTATGACCTCACCCACGCGCTCGGCGAATGCCTCGCCGCCAGCACGCCGGAGATCGAAATCGGCCGCGCGCTGTTTCGTTCGCCGGCGCTGCTTGGCGGGCCCGCCGCGCGCGCCGGGCTTTCGTGTCATGCCTGCCACAGCAATGGCCGCGTCAATGCGCGTTTCCTGTTGCCGGAGCTCAGCAATCGCGTGGGCGCCGCTGACGTCACCTCGGAATGGTCCAGCAAGCTGCGTGGCGACGGCGTAATGAACCCTGTCGACATTCCAGATCTTGCCGGAATATCGCGGCGCCAGAGCTTTGGGCGCGCGCGCGATCCATCTCTGGAAAGCTTTGTACGCGACGTGATCGTCGAAGAATTTCAAGGCGAGCCGCCCCCCGGGCAGGCTTTCGCGGGTCTGCTCGCTTATCTGCGCGCCTTGGATACGTGTGCGGCGACGCCGTCGAAAGTCACGCTCGAAACCGCCGCCGCCGATGTGCGAAGCTCGTTGGCGGCCGCGCGCCTGGCTGAGCCAGCGACCAGCGATCTCCTGGCGCTCGCGGCGCAAGACGGGATTGGCCGCATTGTCGAGCGGCTGCCGGCGGCGACGTTCGCGCGCGAGCGGCGCCGCTTTGAGACGCTTGCGCGCGAACTTGGCGCATGGCGCGGGAACTCCGCCCGTGTTGAGGCGGACGCCGCGCCGCCTGCTTGGATGGCGCGTTTTGACGCCAACGTAGCGCGGGTCGCGGCGCGCGAAGCGAGAAGCTATTTCAATCAGGGAACCTTAGCCGCCGCGCTTCGCACCCAGCAGGTCGAGGACAGCGGCCGTCCGCGCGCTTAACTCCGGCGGCTCGATCCGAATCCAATCTTTCATTTGGTTGGCGATCCAGGTGAATTGGCGTTTAGCGTAGCGGCGCGTGTCGCGACTGGCGATCTCGGCCGCCTCCTCCAAGCTCAGTTCCCCGCGCAGATGCGCCATCAAGGCAGGGGCGCCGTGAGCCTTCATGGCCGGCAAGGCCGGGTCCAACTCGCGCGCGGCGAAGCCCCGAACTTCTTCGACCGCGCCTTGTTCCAGCATTTTCGCAAAGCGCTGGTTTATGCTTTGGTACAGCCCGGCGCGATTGGGCGTGAGCGCGGCGCCGACCCATTCACCCCGCCTCAGCGCCGGCAACGCCTTGGCCTGCAGCGCCGTGATCGATACGCCACCTGTTTGCCAAACTTCCAACGCGCGCAGGATACGCGGGCCATCGTTGGGCTCGAGACGCGCAGCGGTCTCGGCATCGACGCGCGCCAGTTCCGCAAGCAGCGCCGGCGCGCCCTCCTGCTTGGCCCGCGCGCGCAAGTGCAAGCGCAGGTCCGCATCGATACATGGCATATCGGCAAGGCCCTCGGTCAATGCCTTGAAATAGAGCCCGGTTCCGCCAACCAGAATTGGGATCGCCCCGCGGCCGCCGATTGCGGCGATCGCCGCCCGCGCATCGCCGAGCCATCGCCCGACCGAATAGAGTTCGCGCGCGTCGATATGCCCGTAGAGGTGGTGGCGCGCCGTCGCTTCCTCGGCGGGTGACGGCCGGGCCGTCAGCACGCGAAAATCGCCGTAGACTTGCATGGAATCGACGTTGACGATCTCGCCGCCGATTCGCCCAGCCAGATCAAGCGCCAGTGCGGATTTGCCGCTAGCCGTAGGCCCCATCAAAAGCAGTGCACGCACGGATACTCGCTTTCGGGATTGGATGTTGAGCCCTTTATCATGCAAATCCGATTCCCAAATGCGCTGAGCCGCGAAATCGCACTTCAACCCCGCGACGCTTGCGATCGGAGCCAAAGGCTTTAAGCGAGGCAGCCATGACCGCCCACGCTCTCGTCTTCGCCGCCTCGCCCGCCGACAAGCCCGCCTATCGGGAGGCGTTGATGATGCTGGGGCGGGTGGCGTTGGCGCGGGGGTTGCCGCCGCCGACGGTGCTGAGCGGCTGGGAAAGCGCGGAATGGATTTATGCCAGCGTCGACGGCGAATTGCGCGAGGAAGCGGCGGCGGCGGTTGCGCCATTTCCAGTGGATTGGGCGCTGCTTCCGCTAGAGGGGCGCAAGAAAAAGTTGCTCATCGCCGACATGGATTCCACCATCATCAATGTGGAGTGCCTGGACGAACTGGCGGACTTTGCCGGCATTAAGGCCGAGATCGCGGCCATTACCGAGCGCGCCATGGCTGGAGAATTGGAGTTCGAACCGGCTTTGATCGCCCGCGTTGGCAAGCTCAAGGGCCTTGCACTGGCGGCGCTGCAGATTTGTTATGACCAGCGCGTGCGGCTCAATGCCGGCGCGGAGACCCTCGTCCGCACCATGGCGGCGCACGGCGCGCGCTGCGTGCTGGTGTCGGGCGGTTTCAGCTTTTTCACCAAACGCGTGGCGCAAGCGGCTGGTTTTCACGCCGAGCGCGCCAATATAATGCTCGACGACGGCGCAACCCTCACCGGCGAGGTCGCGCGCCCGATCCTGGGACGAGCCGCAAAACTGGAGGCGCTGCGCGGCGAAGCCGGCGTTCACGGCGTGCGCGCGCTCGACGCACTGGCGATCGGCGACGGCGCCAACGACCTCGACATGATCAAAGCCGCCGGGTTCGGCATCGCCTATCACGCCAAGCCCATTGTCGCCGCAGGGGCTCACGCACGCATCGAACATACTTCGCTGGAGACGGCGCTATTCTTTCAAGGCTATCGCCGCGCGGAGTTTTCCGGGGCGGGTTGATGGACAATCCTGGGCTCACAGGTTTCGGCATTCCGGGGCGCTCGCAGTGCGAACCCGGAACCCAGGGCTTCAAGCGCAACGCGCTACGATCCCCTGGGTTCCGGATCGCGCTCCGCGCGTCCGGAATGACGGAATTTTTTGTGGTTGCGTTCCGGGTGTCCTTCAACTCCGCGCGCGCAATCTCCTGAAGGTAATTGCTCCTTCGCGGTTTATGCGCAGCACGAGGGCGTGTTCGCCGTTGGCGGCTTCGCCAGCTATGGCGCGAGCGATGATGATCGAATCCACAGGCTTGAAACCCATGGCCTCGACCACATCGCCGGCGCGAAACACATTCTCGTTGGCCCCGCCGATGTCCGCGCCGAGCACAACAAGACCGACGACGTCGGGTTCGATCTGGAATTCCTCGCGCAGGCTGGCGTCCAATTCCGAGAGCGCTACGCCAAATATTCTGCCGCCGCGCGGGCCGCCGTCGCGGCGCGGCGCGGCGGGTTCGTCAGCGCGGGCGCTCCTGGTTGTGGTTTCTTCAAGCCTCTGAATGGTGGCGATGATTGTCACTGGCGCGCCCTCGCGCAGAACCGAGATGGCGACACGCTCGCCCACTTGCGCTTCGCCGACCATGCGCGTCAGCGCGCGGCTATCGGCGACCTCGTGGTCGCCGAATTTCACCACGATGTCGCCAGGACGCAGGCCCGCGGCTTCGGCTGGACCGTTTGGAGTGAGACGCGTCACCAGCGCGCCCCTTGCGCCGTTGGCGGATTCGCCGCTGAGATTGGCCAAACGCACGCCCAGCCAACCGCGCCGAACTTCCCCAAAGCGCAATATCTGATCGACAACCGGGGCGACAATCGAAGTGGGGGTCGCAAATCCGACCCCAACCGAGGAGCCAGTCGGGGTGACGATCGCGGTGTTGACGCCGATCACTTCGCCATTGGTGTTAAACAGCGGCCCGCCGGAATTGCCGCGATTGATCGCCGCATCGGTCTGGATGAAATCGTCGTAGCGACCCGCGCCAATGCCGCGATTGCGCGCCGAAACCACGCCAACGGAAAGCGAGCCGCCGAGCCCAAACGGATTGCCGATTGCCAGCACGATATCGCCGACCCGCGCTTGGTCGCTATTGCCGAAGCGGAGCGAAGCCAATTGTTGGCGCGGCTGCACCCGCAGCACCGCGATATCGGTGGCCGGGTCGCGCCCCACCACCACCGCCTCGTAGCGTTGGCCGTTTTGCAGGATCACTTCGATGGCGTCCGCGCGCTCGATGACATGGTTGTTGGTGACCACCACGCCCTCGGCTGACACGACGAAACCCGACCCCAGCGAAGTGATGCGCGCATCGCCCTCGCTGAGCCCCTCGTTGAAACGCTCCATCGGCGAGCCCGGCGGAAACCGCGGCAATTCATCGACGCCATCGACGCGCTGCGTGGTGGCGATATTCACCACCGCCGGGGTCAGCCGCTCGGCAAGGTCGGCAAAGCCCTCGCGCGGCAGCCGCTGCGCCAAGGCGGGCGTCGAAAGCGTCAGGAGCAGGATGGCGAAAAGCAAAGCGCGCATGCACGCCGTTATCGGCGCTCCGCGCCGAAAAAATCAAGCGCGGTTTCCGATCAATGGCGCGATTCAAGCCGAAAGCGGCACACTAGCCAAAATGGCGGCTGTAAATCTCCGGCTTGAAGCCAACGATCAATCGCTTGCCCGTCGCCAGGACTGGCCGTTTGATCATGGAGGGCTGGGCTAGCATCAGGGCGATGGCTTTGGCCGCGTCCAGGCCTTGTTTGTCGGCTTCCGGCAGATTGCGAAACGTCGTGCCGGCGCGGTTGAGCACGATTTCCCAGCCCGCTTCTTTCACCCAGCGTTCAAGCAGCGCCCTCTCGATGCCGCTCTGCTTGTAATCGTGAAACTCACAAGCAAGCCCCCTGGTCTCCAGCCAGGCGCGCGCCTTCTTCATCGTGTCGCACGCCTTGATGCCGTAAATTGTGATCATGGGGAGCGATTAAATCCCCGCGCCCATGTGCAGGCCGCATTCTTTTACGTCGCTTTGTTCCCACCACCAGCGGCCGGCGCGGGTATCCTCGTCGGCGCGCACCGCGCGCGTGCACGGGGCGCAGCCGATGGACGCATAGCCGCGCGCGTAGAGCGCGTTCACCGGCACGTCGTGCTCGCGCACATAGGCCCAGATGTCGGCTTCGGTCCAATCGGCGAGCGGGTTGAACTTGTCGATGCCAAGCATGGAATCGATTTCGTGCTCACGCAGATTGGCGCGGGTATGGGTTTGATCGCGCCGCTGTCCGGTGATCCAGGCTGTGCGGCCTTCGAGCGCGCGAGCCAGCGGACGCACCTTGCGCAGATCGCAGCAGGCTTTGCGCTGGGCTTCGCTGTCATAAAAGCCATCGGCGCCATTGACGCTGACCCATTGCTTCACTTCCAACGGCGCGGGGCCACAAACGCTGATTTCAAGCCCGTAACGCGCTTCCACATCGCGCTTGGCCTCCAGCGTCTCGGGCGGCAGCCGGCCGGTATCGATCAGGATCAAGGCGATCGGCAATTCGGCGCGGGCGATGAGATCGGCCAGCACCACGCTCTCGGCTTGCAAACTTGTCGCCAGCGCCACGCTGGGATGGGCCTTGACGATGCGCGCGAGCGCCAGCGTCGTCGCGCGGGCTTTCATGGAGAGCTCCTCGCTCCAGTCCGCAAGCGGCGGCGACCACAATTTCACCGCATTGTCCGGCGGCGCCCCTTCGAGGGCGTCGATGCTGTTGAGGCAGGCTTCGCTCATTGCGCGCTCGCCGCGATCAAGCCGCGCTTACCGAGGCGCGTGCGCGCATCAAGGCTGATCTCGCTTAACGGCGCGCCAGATTTCGCGCAGCGCAAGGCGCGCCTGCGCAAGCTCCTCCATCGCCTCCGACCACACTTCCGGAAACAGATACTCCAACCGCTCGCGCACCAGCGCCGTCGCGGCCGGGCTGGCGCCGCCAGTCCCCGCCGCCAACAACAAGCGTCCGCGCTGGACGATCGCCGGCGTGTGAAAGTCGCACAGCGGTTTTACGTCCTCGACATTCGCCAGCACGTTGACCAGTCGCGCGGCTCTGGCAATCGCCTCGGCAGCTTCCGGTTCGAGATCGGCGATCCAGACCGCCGCGAAAGCGCTCAGCTCCTCTGCGTCCGGCAGGCGGGCAATAAGTTGATCGCCAGCAACTGCGCGCAGCACATCGCTTGGCGCGTCGGAAAAAACCGCCGCCTCGGCGCCCAGGCCCCGCAGCCAGGCCAATCGCTTCACCGCCAAGCCATCGCGGCCCACCAGCGCCACGCGCACTTTCGCTGGATCGAGAAAAACCGGGATCATGCCGACACTCGCGCCGCGCCCGCCAACGCTTCGGCGTCGGCATCGGCGAACGCTTCGCCTACCAGCAACAGCGCCGGGCCATCGCCCAAATCTTGCGCCAGTTCGGCCAGATCGCGCAGCGAACCGCGCACGCGGCGCGCGCCGTTGCGACCAGCGCTTTCCGCCAGCAGCACGGGTGTTGCGCCCGCGACGCCGCGCTGCAACAGCGCCGCGCGCACGCGGTTTGCCGCGCCCGCGCCCATATAGATCGCCACGCTATCGGCGGCGGCTGCGGCGTCGGCCCAATCATCGCACTCCACCTCGCCGCGAGCCGTCGCCGGGGTGACGAACGCCACCGACCGGGAAACACCCCGCTGCGACAGCGAGCATTGCGCCTCCGCCGCCGCCGCGAACGCCGCGCTAATTCCTGGCACGACCTCCACCGCGACGCCAGCGCGCCGGCAGGCCTCCATTTCCTCTTGCGCCCGGCCGAACAGCATCGGGTCGCCGCCCTTGAGCCGCACCACGATTGCGTACGAGCGCGCCGCGCGAACCAAAAGTCGGTTGATGAAAGCTTGATCGGTTGAGGGCCGGTTCGCGCGTTTTCCGACATTGAGCTTGCGCGCCCCCGGCGCCAGCGCCAGCACTTCGGCTTCGACCAGCGCGTCGTACAAAATAATATCCGCTTGCGCCAGCAGACGCGCGGCGCGCACGGTCAACAGGTCCGCCGCGCCCGGCCCAGCGCCCACCAGATAGACCTTGCCGCTCATGGCGCCTGCTCCAGCGCCGCCAACGCTTCGGCGCGGCGGCGAAACAGCGGCAGCTTCTCATCGGCGGCGTTCTGGTAGAGCACGGAAATCTCGCCGAACGCGGCAAGGCAAGATTCGGCGTCCTGATCGGCGCGCAAGTCGAACGCATCGAAACCGCAGCGCGCCATGTAAAACAATTGGTCGCGTGCAACCTCGCCGACGGCGCGCAACTCGCCGCGCCAGCCGGCGCGACCGCGTAGAATGCGCGCGATCGAGAGCCCGCGCCCATCGTTGAATTTCGGAAAATCCACCGCGATAGCGTCCACTGAATCCAACTCGCCGATCAATTGCGCGGGATCATCGGTCGCCGCCAGCGAAACGGCGCGACTGCCGCCGGGCGCGGCGAGCCATTCGGCGAGCGGCGTGAAAACGCGCTGATCCTTGGGTTCAACGCGCGCGCCAGCGCTGGAAAGTTTAAGCAAGGCGTTCATTCAGCGGCCACAGTGTGCGCGGCTGGATAAGCGGCCGCCTTGAACGGGGCCTGGCCGATACGCTCGGCGGTGTCGATGAAACGTTCGCCATCGCGGCGTTCGCGCAGATACACGTCGGTCAGGCGATTGATCAGCGGCGCCACTTCATGCGCATGCACGGCGCGGCCGAGAATTTGCCCCAGCGCCACTTTGCTATCAGAGCGCCCGCCAACCAGGACCTGATACCATTCCTCGCCATTCTTGTCGACGCCAAGCACGCCGATATGGCCGACATGGTGGTGGCCGCACGAATTGATGCAGCCGGATATCTTGATCGCCAGTTCGCCGAGATCGTTCTGGATCGGCGCTAATTGCTGATAGATCGTTTCCGCCAGCGGGATCGAACGCGCGTTCGCCAACTTGCAGAAATCGCCGCCCGGGCAAACGATCATGTCGGTGGCGAGGCCAATATTGGCTTCGGCGATTTCAAGCTTCTCCGCCGCGCGCCAAACCGCGAACAGATCGCGCTCGCGCACATCCGAGAGCACGAGGTTCTGGTGATGGGTGATGCGCAGCTCGCCGAAGGAATAACGGTCCGCCAGATCAGCGACGGCGTCCATTTGCGCATCGGTCGCATCGCCCGGAGCAATGCCGGCGCGCTTGAAGCTCAGCGTCACCGCCGCGTAGCCGGGAACCTTGTGGGCGGCGACGTTGCGATCAAGCCAGGCGGCAAACGTCGGGTTTGATTTGCGGCGGCGGGTGAGATTGAGCTTGGCGTCATCGGTATAAGCCGGGGCCACGAAGAAGCTCGCGACGCGGTCCAATTCGGCCTGCGTCAATGTGCCGGGCCCGGCTTCCAGCGCAGCGAAGTCCTTGTCCACTTCCTCGGCGAATTTGGCCGGCCCGAGCGCGTCGACCAGGATCTTGATGCGCGCCTTGTAAAGATTGTCGCGGCGGCCCCAGCGATTATAGGCGCGCAGCACGGCTTCGGAATAGTTGAGCATTTCGGCCCAGGGCAGATCTTCGCGGATCGTTACCGCCAGGCGCGGGGTGCGCCCCTGCCCGCCGCCGACCTTCACCCGCAGCCTCACCTCGCCGGCGCCATTCTTGTACACGTCGAACGCCAGGTCATGCACGCCCGTGGCGGCGCGATCCTGCAGCGCGCCATTGAACGCGACCTTGAACTTGCGCGGCAGGTAAGCGAATTCCGGATTGAGCGTCGACCATTGCCGCATCAATTCGCAATAGGGCCGCGGATCGACGATCTCGTCGGCGGCGATGCCGGCGAAATGATCGGTGGTGACATTGCGCACGCAATTGCCGCTGGTCTGGATAGCGTGCATTTCGACTTCAGCGAGTAGCGCCAGAATGTCGGGAACTTCTTCGATCTTCACCCAATTGTATTGGATGTTTTGGCGGGTGGTGAAATGGCCGTAGCCGCGGTCGAACTCGCGCGCGATCCGCGCCAGCATGCGCAATTGCGTTGACGACAACATGCCATAAGGCACCGCCACCCGCAGCATCGGCGCCTGGCGCTGCTCGTAGAGGCCGTTTTGCAAACGGAGGGGCCCGAACTCGTCGGCCGACAGGCGTCCATCCAGATAGCGCGCGGTCTGGTCGCGAAATTGCGCCACCCGTTCTGCGACGAGGCGCCGGTCGAGGGCGTCATAACGATACATGGCGCCCATATGGGCCAGCGGACGCTTCCCCATGCAGGCCGCGCGCGTTCATCGACACTTAAGCCGGGCTGCCTTGAGCCCCTAAATCCCAGCCCCCGGATCGCCTTCGGCGGCGCCGGCTTCCTCGCGGAGCCAGTCCAGGAAGGCTTTGAGCCCAGGCGAGTGCGTGCGGCCGCGCCGCCAGAGCAGCCAATAAGCGAAATTCACCGGCTGGTCGGCGCCTTCGAACAGCGCCGCCAGGCGCCCCGAAGCGATATCGGCGGCGGCCAATTGGCGCTTGGCGAGGGCCACGCCCTTGCCGGCGATCGCCGCCTCGATCACCAAGCTGGATTGGTTGAAGCGCAGCCCCTTGCGGCCATCGATTTGGCTCAGCCCGCGCGCCGCCAACCACATTTGCCAAGTCGGACACGAGGGATCGCGGTCGGAGCTTTCGTCGTGCAACAGCCCGACTTTTTCGAGATCGCCAGGCTCTGCGACGCGCGCGCTCCCGCTCAGCAAGGCCGGTGAGCAAACCGGGGTGACCGATTCCGCAAGTAGGCGCTCGGAATGGAGATCGGGATAGCCGCCCGGCCCGTAGCGTATGGCCAAATCGATGTCGGCGATCGCCAGATCGCTGATCGCCATGTCAGCATGGACCCAGACTTCCACATCCGGGTGCGATTCCTTGAACCGGTCCAAGCGCGGCACCAGCCATTTGGCGGCAAACGAAGGCGCGACCGATACCGACACGCGCTTGCCGCGCAGCGGCAATTTCATCACCCGCGAGGCTTCCAGGAACAAACTCATCGCCTCGCGCACCAGCGGCATGGCGGCAGCGCCCGCGTCGGTGAGTTCGACCCGCCGGGTCAAGCGCTTGAACAAGGGCTGGCCGGCGAATTCCTCGATCTGCTGGATCTGCTGGCTCACCGCCGCCGGCGAGACCCCAAGCTCTTCGGCCGCGCGCGAAAAGCTCAAGTGCCGCGCGGCGGCTTCGAAGGCGCGCAGCGCATGCAGCGGCGGCAGGCGTTCGACGGGCGTTTCCTCACCGCTCACTGCTTGCGCCCCAAAGCTATTGCGCCGCGATGTAGGCCTGCATGGCGGCGGCCTCGGCCTCCGCGGCGGCGATGCGGTGTTTCACCAAATCGCCGATGGAGACAATACCCACCAGCTTGCCAGCTTCGACCACCGGCAAATGACGCACGCGCCGGTCGGTCATATGCGACAGGCCCGCATCGACGCTCTCGTCCAGCCCGACGGTAAACACATCGCGGGTCATGACCGCGCCGACATTGTCGGTCAGGGCCGCACCACCACGGCGCGAGATTTCCCGGATAACGTCGCGCTCCGAAAGCACACCCACAATGGCGCCCCTAGCGTCCAGCACCACCATGGCCCCAACCCTGCGCACGTCCAATTCAGCGGCGGCGTGCTGCAGCGTCGCTTCCGCCGGCAGGGTATGCACTGTATGGCCTTTGTCGCGAAGCACATGCGCGATCAACATGGGCGTTTCCTCCCTTTTTGGACCCACCTGTCGCCCTAGGATGCTCCCGCGCGCGCCGCGCTTCAAGCGCGAACACCCAGTTGGCGGCTCGCTTGCGAAGGGTTAAGTTCGCCCGATGGCCAATTACCGCGACCGCGTCACGCAGCAGATCGACCGCTGGATCGCCGCCGGGCTGGTGAGCGCCGACAAGCGCGAGCCCATGCTGGCCAGCCTGCCCGAGACGCGCCGCATCGACGCCGCGACCGCTCTGGCTTGGGTCGGCGGCGTGTTGCTTGGGATGGCGACGATCACTTTCGTCGCCGCCAATTGGGACGCGTTGCCGCGCCTGGCTCGCTTTGGCATGGTGCTGGCGGCGTTTCTGGCAGCTTCAGGCGCAGGCGCTTGGGCAGCGCAGCGAGGGCGGCCGATGCTCTCCGACATCGCGCTCACCCTCGCCGCCGCTATCTTCGCCGCAGCAATAGGGCTAACCGGGCAAATTTTTGACATTACCGGCGATCCGCGCGCGGCGGCTCATGGCGCCGGTTTTGTCGCCTTTGCGCTGGCGCTGGCGGGGCGCTCGACTGGCGCGGCCTGCGCGGGGCTGATCCTGATCGGGGTCGGCGATTTCACTGGCCGCATGTGGTTTTCAGGGCTGGACGGCGAGGCGCCGCTATTGTTGATCGCGGGCCCGCTTGGCGCGTTCCTGGCGCTGCGCTGGGCCTCTTTTCCATTGACGCACGCGGCGGCGCTGGGGCTCATCGCCTGCTTTTCCTGGTTCGCCACGCAGTTCGACAGATCCGAAGCCGGGATATTTCTATTTCTCGCAATCTGCATGGGCGCGATGGCGGCCGGAGCGCGTTGGCTCGGCGCGCAAGGGCGCACGCACGCCAATGTGTTTTACGGTTGGTTTGCCTGGGGCGG
This sequence comes from uncultured Alphaproteobacteria bacterium, assembly GCA_963732745.1. Lineage (GTDB taxonomy): Bacteria > Pseudomonadota > Alphaproteobacteria > Caulobacterales > Aquidulcibacteraceae > Vitreimonas. The sequence goes on from CAVTAT010000016.1 coordinate 245,809, forward strand.
TTTGGTGTTTTTCGCCATCGCTGGGTATCTGCCATGGTTCGGCGCCGAGAGCGGCAATGGCGGCTTGACGCATCGCGCGGCGTGGCTGCTGCTCTCGGGCGCCCTGATCGCGCTTGGCCGCTTCGACCGCCACGCGCTGGTTACGACCATTGGCGTGTTGAGCATGATCGGCGCGATCTTTGCGCTGCTCGGCGATCTTGGGCTCGATTTGTTGGCGGCGGCGGGCGTGTTCGGCTTGTGCGCGCTGGCGGCGCTGATTGCCGGGCTCGCGCTACGGCGAAAGAAGACCCATGCTTAAACCCTGGCTTCGAATATTGATCGTCGCCGCGCTCGCGGCGCTGAGCCTCATCGGCCTGGTCGTGCGCGAAAGCATGGCGCGCGCGGCGGGAACCGAAGTGCTGCTGGCAATGGAAGCCGTCGACCCGCGATCGTTGCTGAGCGGGCATTATGTGATCGTGGGATTGCAGGAAGAATTGCCGGAGGGCGCTGAGTGTCCGCCGGGCGCGGGCGAGGATTTTTTTCCAACGCCGCAATCCGTGCCTAGCTCCTGGGTGGCGCTGCGCGCCAACCAAGAGCGCCATTCCCTGGTCGGAGCCGCCGACACGCGCGATGGCGCATTGGCGCTCGGAACTCTCGTCGTGCGCGGGAGCGCCTCTTGTACGCCTCCAATTCCGGCCTCGGAGGGCGCGGCGGCGTTGCCGGGCACGGCGCGTCTCTTTATCGGCATAGACCGCTTCCACATCAATCAGAGCGAGGCGCAGCGCATCGACGCATTGTTGCGCGCGCAAACGCCAAATTCCGAACAAAGCATCTTCGCCATCGTCTCCATCGGCGCTGACGGCCGCGCCCGGCTCAAGGGCTTGCAGGTTGAGGGCGAGCGACTTGAGCTGAACTGGCTCTAACCCCACGGCCCCGCCGCGCGTCGCCTTGGCGCGAGCAGCGGGTAGCAAAGCGCGCCGGCCAGAAAGCCGCCCAGGTGCGCTTCCCAGGCGATCGGCAACGGCAGCAGCGCCATCAACACCACGTTTACGCCGAGAAAACTCAGAATGGCGCCGCGGATCTGCGGGTCGGCGAGAGCCGCGCTCGGGTTCGGACGCACAGCGAGAAAATAAGCGCCGAACAAACCGCAAATCGCGCCGGAAGCGCCAACCGCGCCGACTTGCGAACCGGAATTTATCAGAATGTAGCCGCCCGCGCCGCCAAGCCCCGACGCGAAGAACAACACCAGAAAGCGCGCGTCGCCAATTCTGCGCGCCAAGTACGGCGCCGCCTGCAAGAACATTAGGCCGTTCATCAACAGATGCATCGGCCCGTAATGGAAGAAGACGTGGCCGAACAACGACGCGAGCGCGTCGCTCCAATCTATCGCCCCGGACGTGAAGCGCGCCGGCACGATCGCGAAGCGGTCGAACCCCGCGGGGTGGGTCTCAGGCGCATATTGTCCGAAAGCGACGAAAGCCAATATTGTGGCCGCGCCAAGTATTGACACGGAGAGGGGAAATTTCACTGGGGGTTCAAATCCCCGCGCCTTCGCGTTGTTCGCCGTCGGTCTCGAACATCTGGTTCATTTCGGCCGAGGGCCTGAGGCCCTCGCAGCAGGCGCCGCCGACCGGTTTGGCGGGGATTCCGGCCACGGTGCAACGCGCGGGCACGTCCTCCAACACGACAGAGCCGGCGGCGATGCGCGCGTCCTCGCCGATCTCGATATTACCCAGCACCTTTGCCCCGGCGCCGATCATAACGCCGCGGCGGATTTTCGGATGCCGGTCGCCGGTTTGCTTGCCGGTGCCGCCAAGCGTGACCGAGTGCAGCATGGAGACATCGTCCTCCACCACCGCGGTTTCGCCGATGACGATGCCGTGCGCATGGTCGATGAACACGCCGGCGCCGATCGTGGCGTTGGGGTGAATGTCGACCGCGAACAATTCCGAGACCCGGCTCTGAAGATGATAAGCGAGAACATCGCGTTCCTGGCGCCACAGCCAATGGGCGATGCGATAGGCCTGCAAACCGCCAAAGCCCTTGAAATAGAGGAACGGCTGCAGATAAGTGCGACACGCCGGATCGCGCTCGCGCACCACGCGCATGTCGCGCGCGGCTTGCTGGGCGATTGAAGGTTCGCTGGAATAGGCTTCGCGGATCACTTCGCGCAATTGCAGCGCCGAAAGATCGCCATGGCCCAGCTTTTGCGCCAAATGATAGGACAACGCATCTTCAATTCTATCATGGTGCAGAGATCGAGGCGTGCAAATAGGAGGCCAGCAGCGGCTCTTCCGCCGCCGCCTGCATCGCCTCCACCCGCAATTGCGCCCAGACGCCGCCGGAGGCCTCAAACACGCTGGTCGCCAAATTCGCCATCGCCAATTCCTTTGCGTTCAGGCCAGCATCGCCCGCGCCAGCGCCTCGGGCAATTGCCCGCTAACAGCCATGTGGTGGGCGCGCAGCACCGCCGCAACACTCATGGCGTCGCGGATGCGGCCATCAACAACGCGGGCTAACACGTCCATAAAGGGCGCGCGGCGGGACCTCAGCACTTCGGTCGGCTCGGGGCTTGCCGGTCCCTGGCTGAGCCCGGTGGCGAGAAATATGACCGCCCGTTCGTCGGTGAGCGAGTTCGACATATCCATTTCCAGAATGGGCGCCATGGAGGCGGCGCGCAGGCCTGTTTCCTCGGCCAATTCGCGCCGCGCGCAGTCGAGCGCATCCTCGTCAGGCTCGGCGCCGCCTTCGGGCATTTCCCAGGAATAGCGTCGCAGCGGAAACCGCCACTGCCCAACCAGATGCACAAGGCCGTCGGCATTGATCGGCAGCACCCCCACCGCCAGGCGGCGGATACGGATGATGCTATAGGTTCCGGCGCCGCCGCCGGGCTGGGTAACGGCATGGCTCTCGATTCGGAACCAATCGTTGGCGAACGCGATGGCGGTCCCGTTCACAATCCAAGGATCGCCATCCTCTTCCCACTCGTTCATGCCGATTGCGCCGCCGACGCTTCTTCCTTGTCGCGCCCGCGCGCGATCAGCCAGACGAGCCAGATCGAGAATTCGAACAGCGCGTACATGGGCAACGCCATCAGCGTCATGGAAATGACGTCAGGCGGGGTCACTAATGCCGCGAAGGCGGCGATGCCGACAATCGCATAGCGCCGCCCTTTGCGCAGCATGGACGCGTCAATCATGCCCACGCGCGCCAGCAGGGACAGCACCACGGGCAATTGAAAAAACAACCCAAACGCCAACACCAAGGTGGTCACCAGCCCAAGATATTCCTCGACCTTGGGCAGATAGCTTACTTCCACGCCGTTGCGGGTGACTTCCTGGTTGAGCGCAAACTCAAGCGCGAACGGCATCGCCACGAAGAACACAAAGGCGCCGCCGAGCGCGAACATGATCGGCGCGGCGAGCAAGAACGGGGCCACCGCGCCGCGCTCGCGCTTGTACAAACCCGGCGCAATGAAAGCGTAGCATTGCCAGGCCAGCACTGGGAACGACACGACAATGGCGGCGAACAAGGCGATCGTCATCTTCACGCCAAAAAAGCCGAACGCGCCAGTATAGACCAGCTGTATGGCCTCGACCCGTTCTGGGTGCACCTTGGCCATGGCCGCCTTGAACGGTTCGACCAGGATCTCGAACAACGGGTCGGCGAAGAAAAAACAGACGATAAAGGCGACGACGATAGTGACGAGCGATGTCATCAGCCGCGAGCGCAGCTCAGAGAGATGATCGAGCAACGGCGCGCGCGAGGCCTCGATTTCGTCGTCCTGGTTCTTGAGCGCGTCGGTCACGGCGCGCTCCGCGCCATGGGTTCCGCAAAATCTTGGGGTTTATCTTCCCCTCCCCCTTGTGGGGAGGGGGCAGGGGGTGGGGGGCGTTCAGGAGGAACCGCAACGGCGCCGCTTGCGCCACTTCCTGCACGCCCCCCCTCCGGCTCGCGTTCGCTCGCCACCTCCCCCGCAAGGGGGGAGGTATTCGGCGCGCTCGTTAGCCCCGCATAGTCCTCCAAGGTCGGCAGCGGCTTGGTGATCTCGTTGGCGAGGCTGCTCAGATTGGTGCTGCGGCGCAGCGCCTCGACTTCTTTTTTAAGTTCATCGAGTTCGGCCTGGCGCGCCAATTCATCGAAGCCGGTGCGGAATTCTTGCGCCATGCCGCGCAGCTTCGCCGTCCATCGCCCCAGCTTGCGCAGCATGAGCGGCAGGTCCTTCGGCCCGATCACCACAAGGGCGAGCACGCCGAGAAGCAGAATTTCCTGAAAGCCGAGGCTCGGCAGCATGGGGCGACACTCCGCGGCTTGTTACGGCGTGCGGTCCCCGTTGTTTTGGTCGGAAACCTGACGCGGCGGGTCTTCTGGCGGCGGGGTCTGCGTATCGGAGAGACCCTTGCGGAAACCCTTAATGCCTTTGCCCAAATCCTCCATCAGCCCGGAAATGCGCCCCGGCCGGCTGAACAGCAGAAACGCCAACACCAAGACGATCAGAAGCGGAATTAGTCCCGGAAAATGCATCGAAAACTCCACGTTGGCGGACGCGCGCGACCGAGACCCCAGGCGGCGCTAATCGTCCTTTTGCATATGATCCACGAAAAAGCTTGCCGCGTCGTCACTTTCAGGCAGCGGCTCTTCATCCGAGGCTGTTGCTTCGCTCGGCCGCGGCACATCAAGAACGGATGCGGCGCGCGGATCGAGCAATCCCAGAGCCTTCAGATCGTCCTTGCCTGGCAGCGCGTCAAGCGAGGCCAAGCCGAACTGGCTCAAGAAAGCGTCGGTCGTGCCAAAAGTTAACGGCCTACCCGGCGTGCGGCGGCGGCCCCTGGGGCGGATCCAGCCCGCCTCCAACAGCAATTCCATCGCCCCTTGCGAAAGCGTCACGCCGCGAATTTCCTCGATTTCGGAACGGGTGACCGGTTGGTGGTAAGCAATAACCGCCAGCGTCTCCAACGCCGCCTTGGGCAGGCGGCGGGGCGCCTCGCGGGTTTCAGCGAACAAACCGCTCAGGTCCGGAGCGGACTGGAACCGCCATGCCCCGCCCGCCTCGACCAGTTCCACGCCCCGCCCCGAGTAATCGGCCTTCAGCTTCATCAGCACCGCGCCGACATCGATATCCGGCCCCAACTTTTCGCCCAGCGCCTTGGCTGAAATCGGCTCACCGCCGGCAAACAACAGCGCTTCTGCCGCGCGGATCGCCTCGGCTGAGGGCTGCGCGCGCGGTCGTTCCGCCCCCTCGCCGAAGGCATTTTCAATTCGGCGCATCGCGTCTGCGAGTGGGGGTTCAGGCAGGTTCATGGTGTTTCGCGGGTCTGGCGCGCACAAACAAGGGCGCGAAAGCTTCGGCCTGGCGCAATTCCATTTTGCCCTCGCGCGCAAGCTCCAGCGCGGCGCCGAAGGTGGAGGCCAAATAACTCTCGGGCGGAAGCGCATCGGCGCCGGCCCCGCCGGCGGGCGCGAGCGTGTTCATCACCCGCCATTCCTGCAGCTTGACCAGCGCCTGTTCGAGCCGCTTGCGCGCCGCCTGTAGCGGATAGATTCGCGGCGCCACTGTCTTGTAGGCGCGCTTGCGCACGGACTTGGCGCGCTCGGCGCAATAGGCGCCAAGCAGATCGTAAAGCTCGGCCCGCCAGGTCAACGTCCTGGTCAAAACCGTGGCTTGCGGCTGGCCATTGAGGAAAACATCGCGCCTCAATTGCGGCAGCTCGGCGAGGCGCTTGGCGTTGGCGCGGGCGCGCTCGAGATGGGCGAGCTTTACGCGCAGCGCCGCCGCCATATCCTCTGGGTCAGGCTCGTCCGGCTCCAGTTGCGGTTTGGGGATCAGCAGCCGCGACTTCAGCAGCGCGAGCCAAGCCGCCATCACCAAATAATCCCCGGCCAGCTCCATGTTGTTGGCCCGCGCCTCAGCGATGAAGGCCAAATATTGATCGGCGATTTCGCCAACCGATATGCGTGCAACGTCGATTTTCCGGGCACGCGCCAGTTCCAGTAAGAGGTGCAGCGGGCCATCGAAAGCATCGAGCGCCAGCACCAGCGCCTCGCGCCCTTCAGCGTCCATCGCGGCGGCAAGGTCCAACTCAGCGGCGTCTTCGAATTGCTCAGACACGAGCGCCAAGTCTCAATGGAACATCGCTAAATCCCACCCATTCCCGGATTGCGCGAAGCGCAAGTCCGGGACCCATAAACACAATGGGTTCAGATCCAGCGCCAGAGCGAGCAGATGCGGCGCATAGGGGCCCCGGACTGCCGCTTCGCGGCTTCCGGGGATGGGTCGAATTCACGCTCAATACAATCTGCCCCCCGTCAACGCCGGACGGTCGGTGTTGAGCAGCACGACATTGCCGTTGCGATCGGGGAAGCCAAGGCAAAGCACCTCGCTCATGAATTTGCCGATCTGTTTGGGCTCGAAATTCACCACGGCGGCGACGCGGCGGCCAATCAGCTCGCCCAGGTCGTAATTCTGCACCACTTGCGCCGACGATTTTTTCACCCCAAGCGGCTCGCCGAAATCGATCCAAAGTTGGAACGCGGCCTTCTTGGCTTCCTCGAAAATTCGAGCGTCGATGATGGTGCCCAAACGGATATCGACCTTGAGAAAATCCTCAAAGGCGATGAGCGGCAGTCGGGCGTTGGCTTGCGGATCGTCGGGCATGCGTTTCGGGTTCCCTTCGTCTTTATCCGAGTTTCGCGGCCTCGGCGTGCGGGCCGTCCGGGCCCATCACAATTTGTTCAACTTCCAATTGGGCGTCCTTGAGCTGCCCCTCGCAGCGAGCCTTCAGCGCCGCGCCGCGCTTGTAGATCCGAATCGAGTCGGCCAAAGGCACATCGCCGCGCTCCAAATGGGCGACGATTTTCTCCAATTCCGACAAGGAATCTTCAAAGCTCAACTGGGCTGGATCGGCGGCTTCGCGGGTCATGGGGGGAAAATATGTGCTCCGGGGCAAATTGGGAATAGGGGTAAAGGGCTCATCGCCGCCAAAATCGCTAAACTCGTTTCTCATAACGCCGATAGGACCAATAGCTGTCGCCGCGGTTTTCCACTTCTCGCCAACCCTGGCTGCGTAGCACTGGGCGCATCATCCGGTTGAACCAGCCGTGCGCGCAAAGCAGCACGTTCAGCCCGCGCAGCGCCTGCGCCGTCAACGTCGCCACGGCGGCCTCGGCGCGTAATTCCGCGGCTTGGCGGCTCTCCATGCCGTCATGGCGGCCCAGCCACCAAGCCGCCCTCGCCCACACTCCCCAGAGCCCCGGGCGGCGCGTCCCTTTCATCGGCGGCGGCGGCAGCGCCGCTTCGACAAACACCGGGTCAGTGATGATTTCGCGCCCTTCCGCCACCATTTGCGCCGTGTGGATCGCGCGCTGCAACGTAGAGGCAAAGATGATGTCGGCCGCGCGAGCATGGGCGCACAACGCCTCTGGCGGTTTCTCGTCCGGATGCAGGCCGGCGCGGTCATAACCGGCCCACCATTGCCGATAGCCATCGCGATCTATGTGGACAGTGCGGTCGGCGTGTGGGCGACCATGCCGGGCGATCACGATCGAACCGACCCTTGTTGGCGAACCCGTCCGCGCGGGGCGCTCGCGATCCAGCTTTGGCTGAGGCGCTTCAGGCGTCATGGCAGGGTCAACATCTGGCCCTCGCGCGGCTGCTCGCCCCCTCCCCGTGAGCGGGATCTAGTCGCGCATCAGCGCCGCCACGAAAGCCTTGGCCGACCCGGCGAGCGCCGCCAAATCGTAACCGCCCTCCAGACTGGCGACAAGCTTAGCCTTGCAGTGGCGTAATGCGAACGCTCTCAATCGAGCGCCAGCCCAGGCAAAATCCTGGTTTTCCAACCGCATTTGCGCCAACGGATCGGCCCGGTGGGCGTCGAATCCGGCCGAAACCAGGAGCAAATTCGGCCTGAAATCCTCCAGCGCCGGGAGAATCACCCGCTCCATCGCCACGCGCCACTCAGCTCCGCCCGCTCCGGCCGGCAAAGGCGCGTTGACGACATTGCCCGCCAGCCCGTGTTCCTCGGCCAGCCCTGTGCCGGGATAGAGCGGCGCCTGGTGGGTCGAGACAAACATCAGCCGCGCCTCGCGCTCGGCGATGGTTTGCGTGCCGTTGCCGTGATGCACATCGAAATCCACCACCGCGACCTTGCTCAATCCATGCGCATGCAGCGCATGCAAGGCGCCGATGGCGACGTTGTTGAAAATGCAAAAACCCATCGGCGCGTTCGGCTCGGCATGGTGCCCTGGCGGGCGCACCGCGCAGAACGCCATGTCATCCTCATCACCCAGCACCGCATCGACCGCGGCCACGCAAGCGCCGGCGGCGCGATAGGCCGCCTCGCGCGTCCCGGCGGAGAGAAAAGTATCCGGATCGAGTTGCACAATCGTTCCGCGCGCTTCGGCGAATGCGCGCTCCAGCGCCGCAACGTAGCCGCCCGGATGCGCGCGCGCTATCGCCGCGACCTCCGCCAGCGGCGCCTCGCGGCGGCCAAGCTTGAGCTCCGCCAAGCCCTCCAGCACCGCCGCCAGCCGCTCCGGCCGCTCCGCATGACCTCGCGGCGGCTCATGCGCCAGCATGGCCGGATGGGTAAACAGGAGCAAGCTTAGCCCCGCGACAAAAACGCCGCGAAGGCGGCGCGCGCTTCCTCCGATTGCAGGCGCTCGGCGAACAGCGCGCTTTCCTCGTGCATGCGCGCGAGCAGCGGCGTCCCGGTCGCGCATCAGCGCCTTGGTGAGGCGCAGCGATTCGGCGGGCTTCTCGGCCAGCGCCTGCGCGGCGGCGCGGGCGCGCGGCTTCGACTTCGCCCGCCGGCAGCGCCGCGTTGGCGAGGCCCGCGGCGACCGCGTCGCGGCCGAGCAGCGGCTCGCCCAAGGCCCAGCATGGCAAACGCGCGCGCGTGGCCCATGCGCGCGGGCATGGTGATGCTGGACGCGTTCTCCGGAACAACGCCCAGATCGACGAACGGCGTGGTCAGCTTGGCGTGTCTCGGCGACATAGACGAGGTCGCAATGAAACAGCATGGTCACGCCCACGCCCACAGCATGGCCCTGCACGGCCGCCACCAGCGGCTTTTCCGCGCGGATGCCGCCTCCAGGAAGCGCCCGACATGGCGCGGGCCGTCGCCCGCCTGCGCCCGTCGCGATCGCGGCGAAATCGACGATGTCGTTGCCGGCGGTGAAGAAATCGCCCGCGGCGGTGAACAGAATTGCGCGCACTTCGGCGTCGGCGGCCGCCGCCTCCATCGCGTCGGCGAGCGCGCCATACATGGCGTTAGTGATGGCGTTTTTCTTCTCGGGCCGATTGAAGCGAAGTTCGAGCACGCCGCGCTTCGACGCGACGATGATATCATGCTCATGCTCGCTCATTGGCGGCGCCTCAAGTCTTCAGCCGGTAACCGGTGCGAGAAAATCCAATACACCGCGCCAAGGCAGAGCGCGAGAAAGCCTGCTGTCGCGGCGACGGAGACGGCGATGTTCACATCGGCCGAATGCCGTAAGAAGCCCAGCGGAAACCGCTGATCAGGTAGACGACGGGGTTGAACAGGGTGATCTTCTGCCAAAGCTGGCGGCAGCATGTTGATCGAATAGAAGGTGCCGCCAAGGAAGGTCAGCGGCGTGATGATCAGCATCGGCACGATTTGCAGCTGCTCGAAACCGTTGGCGAGCACGCCCAGGATAAATCCGAACAGGCAAAACGACACCGAGGTCAGCACCAGAAAAGTCAGCATCCAGAGCGGGTGCTCGATTTCGAACGGCACGAACAGCCGCGCCGTGGCGAGGATCACCAGCCCGATGATCACCGATTTGGTCGACGCCGCGCCGACATAGCCCAGCACCGATTCGATCGGCGAGACCGGCGCGGACAGCAATTCGTAAATCGTGCCCGCCCATTTCGGCATGTAGATGCCGAACGAAGCGTTGGACACGCTCTCGGTCAGAATCGAAAGCATGATCAGCCCCGGCACGATGAAGGCGCCGTAGCTGACCCCGTCAATGGCGACCATGCGCGAGCCGATGGCCGAGCCGAAAACGATGAAATAGAGCGAAGTCGATAGCACCGGCGAGAACAAGCTCTGGCCGATGGTGCGAAACCAGCGCGCCATCTCGAAACGATAGATCGCGTGAACGCCGTGCCAGATTCATAGTGCGCGCCCTCGGCGCGGACACGCTTCGTGAATCTCGCGCGCGCCCTCTCCGGCTCCGCCTTCGTATCGGCGGAGATCGCAAGCAGTGGCGCTGCGCGATTCGGATGATATCGCGCGTATCCGCGTCGCAGGGACGGCAAGGTCGATCTGCGAGCTCGTTGGCGGAAAGCCCTAGCAGGAAGCATGAATTCCGTCCTTGAGCACTTCGCCTGGATGGGTGCGGATACGCGGCACTGCTGACATTACTTCGCCCTCACCAATTCCACGAAAATGTCCTCCAGCGAACTTTGCTCGGTGTGCAGGTCCTTGAACTCGACGCCGGCTTCGTCGAGCCGGCGCAGCAGGCCGGCGATGCCCGAGTGCTCGGCGTTGGCGTCGAAGGTGTAGATCAGTTTCTGGCCGCCGCCGGCCAGCTCGAGCGCGTACTCGCCCAGCCCCGCCGGCACGGCCGCAAGCGGCGCCTGCAATTCCAGCGTCAGCTGCTTCTTTCCGAGCTTGCGCATCAAGCGCGGCCTTTTCCTCCACCACGATCAGTTCGCCCTTGTTGATGACGCCGACGCGGTCGGCCATTTCCTCGGCTTCCTCGATATAGTGCGTGGTGAGAATGATCGGTGACGCCGCTCTCGCGCAGCCGGCGCACCATCGCCCACATGTCCTGGCGCAGTTCGACATCGACGCCGGCGGTGGGCTCGTCGAGGAACAGGATGATCGGCTCGTGGGCCAGCGCCTTGGCGATCATCACCCGCCGCTTCATGCCGCCGGATAGCTCCATGATTTTGGCGTTGCGCTTGTCCCAGAGCGAAAGATCGCGCAGCACTTTTTCGAGATGCGCCGGGGCTCGGCGGAAAGCCGAACAGGCCGCGCGAGAAACTCACCGTGTCGATCACGCGCTCGAACGCGTCGGTGTGCAATTCCTGCGGCACCAGGCCGATCTTGCGGCGCGCGGCCTTGTAGTCGGCGATGATGTCGTGGCCGTCGGCGACGACCTTCCCGCTCGAAGCGTTGACGATGCCGCAAATGATGGAGATCAGCGTGGTCTTGCCGGCGCCGTTCGGCCCAAGCAGCGCGAATATCTCGCCCTTGGCAGATCTCAAGACTCGTCGGCTTCAGCGCGACCACGCCGGAGGCGTAGGTCTTCGACACGTCTTTGATAATGATGATGGGCGCCATGCAGGCGCGGAGATACGCACCATCGCCGCCCAAGGCTAGGCCTTTTCTATTTTCCCTTGAGCAATCGGTCGCGCGCCGCCGTCAGCCGGGCGGCCTCGGCGTTCGAGCCGCCCCGGTCGGGGTGGGCGCGGGCGATTTTTGCGCGGTAGGCGGCGCGAATCTCCGCCTCGCTGGCGCCGCGCCGCAAGCCGAGCGCCTTGCGAGCGGCGGCGTCGGCGGGATCCTCGGGCGGAGCGCCGCGCGTCAGCAGACGCGGCGACAGCCACCACGCCAGCACGCTCAGCCCCGCCAGCGCCAAGGCCGGCCCAAACGCCCCGCGCGACAGCGCCAACAGCGCGCCGCCCGCGAAAATGAGCGCCGGCCACCGCTCCAGCACTTGCCTGCGGCGGGCGCCGCCGACGCGCGCCCACCAGCAGCAGCGCAAACAGCGCGGTCACGACAAGGAGTGTCGGCAGCATCGAGCAACCTTAGGGCAAAAGCGGCGGCGGCGTCAGAATTTCAGCGCTTCGCCTTCAAGGCCGGGCAGTTTCAGGGTGATGAACAGATCGCGCAATTCCTGGCGCGCGGCGAGATGGCTCATGCGCATGTCCGCTTCGCTGGCCTCGCTATCGAGGTCGAGCAGGGTCAGGCCTTGCGGGAACAATTCCCGGTAGATCACCCGCTCCGACAAGCCCGGGGCGAGCCGAAAGCCGATCCGGTTTGAGAGCGTCTTCAGCGCTTCGCCGACGCGCTGTTTGTTCTTGGCTTCGATGCGGCTGGCCGAAGTGCGGTTGCGCATCACCACCCAGTCGATCGGCGTGCGCGCGGCCAGCGCCTTCCGTTTGCGGCTCTCCCACACCATCTCGCTATACACGGACGGGCGCACGACATCCGGGCAATTGGCGTCAACATCACCGAGCAGATCGAAATCGATGAAACTATCATTCAGCGGCGTGATCAGCGTGTCGGCCCAGGCATGCGCGAGCCGCGCCATGTAGGAATCGCCGCCCGGTGAATCGACCACGATGAAATCACAAGTGGCCGAGAGCCGCCGCAGCGCGCCAAGGAAACCCGCCTCGTCCTCAGCTTCGGCGGCGTCGAGTTGTCGCTGGCGGCTTTCGTGCAGGTCGAGCACTTGCGGAGCGGCCAGTTTGGCGCCGCGCGCGGCGATCCAGCGGCCGCGGTTTTCGATGTAGCGGGTCAGCGAGCGCTGGCGGACATCAAGATCGAGCGCGCCGGTGCGCCGCGCCATCCGCATCAGCGCCACAACCAGGTGCATAGCCACCGTCGATTTTCCGGCGCCGCCTTTTTGGTTGCCGACCACAATCACATGCGCCCGCCGCGGCGCGGGCGCCCCATCCGCGGAATAGGCAAGAGCTCATGCGCGCCGCCCGACTGTAAAGCCAGGCGCCAGCAACCCCGGAAAAAGAGGCGCGACGCGGCAACGCATTGTTAAACTCTCTGCGCTGGAGGTTAAGACTCGCTTAAGCGTCTTGACGAAGCGCTCGCGCCGGCGGATGCGGGTGGCCCATGTCCGTCGCCTCGCTGCAAATCGTGCGCACCGTCCCGGCTCTGCGCGAGGCCATCTCCGGCTGGCGGCGCGCGGGGCTCAGCGTTGCGCTGGTCGCCGACCATGGGCGCGCTGCATGCGGGCCATCTGTCGCTGGTGCGTTTCGCCAAGGCGCGCTGCGACCGCGCCGTCGTCAGTCTGTTCGTTAACCCCCGGCAGTTTGCGCCGCATGAGGATTTCGAGCGCTACCCGCGCGACGAGGCGGGCGATGCGCGCTCTGCTTGCCGGCGCTGGCTGCGACCTCTTGTTCGCGCCAGAACGCGCGGCGATGTATCCGGCGGGATTTTCCACCAACGTGATCGTCTCCAGCGTGTCTTCGCCGCTCGAGGGTGAAATGCGGCCGCACTTCTTTGGCGGCGTCGCAACTGTGGTCACCAAATTGCTGCTCCAATGCCTGCCGGACGCGGCTCTGTTTCGGCGAAAAGGATTACCAGCAATTGCTGGTGATCAAGCGGCTGGCGCGCGATTTGGACGTGCCGGTTGAGATTATCGGCTGCGAGACAGTGCGCGAGCACGACGGCTTGGCGCTGTCGTCGCGCAATCTTTACCTCTCAGCCGACGAAAGACGTACCGCCGGCCAATTGAACATAGTGCTGCGCCAGGCGATCGAGCGGCTGCGCGCTGGCGTTTCCATCGGCGAGGTTGAGGTGGAGGCGGCGAGGCAGCTTATGGCCGCAGGCTTCACCTGCGTCGATTATGTCGCGGTGCGCGATGGCGAAAGCTTGCAAGCGATCGCGGATTTGTCCCGCCCGGCCCGCATCCTCGCCGCCGCCTGGCTCGGCAAGACCCGCCTGATCGACAATTTTGCAGTCTAATCGCAACGGCCCGAAACACGCCCACCCATCCCGGATTCGCGAAGCGAAGTCCGGGGCCCATAAACTAAACCGTTTGTGTTTATGGGCCCCGGGCTCGTTGCTTCGCAACGCCCCGGGGATGGGTGGTGGGTCAGCTCTCGCGTTGTCTTAGGCGCTCATCATCTGTAGTTATTACGGAGTTGTCTCCGGGGCTGCTGCTGGTGCGACCGGCGCAGCGGCGGGCTCAGCCGCGGCGGTCGGCGCTTCCGGCGCGGCGGCGGGAGCGACAGCTTCCGGCGTCGTCGGCGGCTGGATCGCGGTCAGCCGCGTCAGGTCGCCTTGGGTGACGTAGTAGATTTCGCGATTGCGCGAACCGCCCGCTTGCCCCGCATCGTCGTGATAAACCTCGAACGTCGCCCAATCGTCAGTCTTGACGCCCGGATTGTCGAGGTGCGCGGCGGCGAGCAGCGCATCCATGGGATTGTACACCTTGGCCAGAACTTCTTCCTCCGTGCCGGTATAGACCATGCGCAGCAGCGTGCCGCCGGGGGTTTGGCCGGTCTTGCCGAACAGCAAGGCGCGCGGCTGGCGTCCGCGATAGGGATAGCCAACCTGGTAGCAATATTGGCCGTCCATGACGCGCGGCTCGACGGCGGTCAGCGGGCCGGTGGCGGTCAGGCCGTTGGCGCGCATCACTGGGGGAATGCCGGCGACGGCTTGGCTGATGATCGAAGTGATCGATTCGGCGTCGGAGGAAGAGCAATTTTCCACAAAGAAGAAAGGCTGCGCCGGCACATCGACAAGTTCATAGGCCAAGCCGACAAAGCTCTCCGTCGGCAGCGCCGTGAGATCGGCGGTGACAGCGGCAGCGGCGGCGGTGGCCAGCGGACCCACGGGTCCGCCCGTGAATGCCTGCAAGCGATTGATCGGATTTGGCCCCAAATCGCGGTCCAGCCTGATTTCAACTTTCGAAGCCTCGCCTTCCGGGGTGACGGTGTAAGTGACATGGCCAGTGCCGGCGTCGGCGTAGGTGACGGCGCCGACAATGGTTTCGCCCTCGGCGGAGGAAATTTCCGCCAGCGTCACGCCTTCGGCGATTACCGCGCCGGCGGGCGTTGAAGCCAAGCGCGCGAACACGGTGCTCGCTGGGCGTTCTATGGTGAAGCTTTCGCTCCGGCTGGCGGTCTTGGGACCGAAGAAATAGCCGGCGCCCGCCGCCGCCGCTAGCAAGACCACAAGGATCAAAATTGTACGCAACACGCCACCCATCGCCTCTATCTCCTGGCTTCGACCCCCCGAGCCCCCGCCCTCCTAGCAAATGCTTAACGCCGGCCAAAGCCAAAAACGCTGCCAGCGAGGCTCGATCATGCTCTAAACTGCCGATTCAGCGGAGGAATGGCGGCCATGGCTCAAGATGTCACATATGGGAGCTATTTGCGGCTACCGCAGCTTTTGGCCTGCCAGGCGCCAGGGACCGGCGAGCATGACGAGCTTTTGTTTATCGTCCTGCACCAAAGCATGGAATTGTGGATCAAGCAGCTGCTCCACGAAGTTGCCGCCGCCCAAGCGCAAATCCGTAGCGGCGATCTTGTTCCGGCCTACAAACAATTAGCGCGGGTTTCCCGCATCCAGGCGCTGATGACCCAGACCTGGGACATTCTGGCGACCATGACGCCGGCTGATTATCTGCGTTTTCGCTCCGTGCTGGGGGCAAGCTCGGGATTTCAGTCGGCCCAGTTCCGCGCCTTCGAATTTACGCTCGGGCTCAAGGACGCCGCCGCGCTCCAACACCAGCTGCAAGGCTCGCCGGAGCGGGCCATGCTGGAGGCGGCGTTGCGTGCGCCCAGCCTCTATGACGATGCGCTGGCCCAGTTGGCGCGAGGGTTCGATATTCCAGCGGCCACGCGCACGGATGCCTATGTTCCAAGCGAAGCGGTCGAAGCCGCGTGGCTCGCCGTCTATCGCGATACCGCCAAATATTGGCCGCTCTACCAACTCGCGGAAAAATTGCTCGACCTGGACGATTCACTTTTAACCTGGCGGCATAAACATGCGCTGACTGTCGAGCGCATTATCGGCCGCAAGCGCGGCACTGGCGGCACCGAGGGCGTGGGTTATTTGCAATCGACGCTGACCAAGCGCGCGTTCCCGGAAATCTGGTCGCTGCGGACCAAGCTGTGAAATCCGCCAAGCACTTGTTCGCGCGCGCGCTGGCGGCGGCGCCGGGGCGGTTGCATTTCGCCGCGCACTCGCACCACCTCTGGCCGGATGCTTCATATGTAGGCCATATGCAGGCGTGGGATGACGCGGCATGTTTGGCTGATCGCAAATGGGAGAAGATATTCGGAGAAATTATTCCGCAAGCGCAGTCGCATGTGGCCGCGGAATTGGCGTTGCCCGATCCCAGCACCATCGCTTTTGCGCCCAACACCCACGAATTGCTGGTTCGCTTGTTCTCGGCCAAAAGCGCCAAAAATGAGCCGCTCGATGTACTGACCAGCGACGGGGAATTCCACTCCTTCCGCCGCCAAGGCGCGCGCTGGGAGGAAGACGGATTGGTGCGCCGCCGGGTCGTCGCATGCGAGCCGTTTTCCAGCTTTGGCGAGCGCTTTGTCACTGCCATGCGCGAACAAAAGCCCGACATCGCCTTCCTCAGCCATGTGATGTTCAAGAGCGGCTTGCGTTTTGACGGCGTGACCGAACTTGCGTCCCATGCGCGGCCCGATGGGCCTTGGGTGGTGCTGGATTTGTACCATTCGTTCATGGCGATGCCCTGCGATTTCAGCGCAATCGCCGAACGCGTGTTCCTGCTCGGCGGCGGCTACAAATACGCCATGGCCGGAGAGGGCGCGGGTTTCCTGCACGCCCCGCCCGGTTTTGCGCCGCGCCCGCAAAACACCGGCTGGTTCGCCGATTTCGCCGCCATCGAATCCAAGCAGGGCGAAATCGCCTATAGCGCCGATGGCGGCCGTTTTCTCGGCGCCACCTTTGACGCGACCGGGCTCTATCGCTTCAACGCCGTGCGCGCGATGCTGGCGCGCGAGGGGTTTAACACCTCGCGCATCAGCGCGCACGTCGATGTTTTGCGGGCGAGGCTCGAAGCCGCGATCGCGGCGGGTCAAGCGGGGGTCTTGCGCGAGGCCGAATTACTGCGCCCCAACGCAAAGGGGCCGCAGCCGCGCTTTCTGTCGCTACGCCATCCGCTCGCAACGCAATGGAAAGCGCGATTATTCACCAGAAATGTCATAACCGATGCGCGCGACGACGTGCTGCGGATCGGTTTTGGCCTGTATCACGACGATGCCGACGTCGATGCCTTCTGCGCCTTGGCCAAGCAAACCCTGGTGTAGCAAGAATTACCGCCACTATCGCCGCCGCTTGTGATAGAATGCCGTTATGCCAGCCGTCGCCCGCATCGATCCCAAGGACGTGTTTACGTCCGAGGAATGGGCCAAACTCGCGCCGCGTTCGCACTGGCGCGGCCTTGTGCTGGTCGCGGGGGCCTGGGGGCTGATAGTCGCGGCGGCGGCGATGTTCGTGCTGTGGCCCAACCCGCTGACTTATTTGCTGGCGGTCATGCTGATCGGCGCGCGGCAATTAGGCCTGGCGATCCTGATGCACGACGCCGCGCACGGCGCGCTGCATGTGGATCAGCGGATCAATGATTGGGTCGGCGATTGGCTGTGCGCGGCCCCGATCGGCGCGCGGCTGGCGAGTTACCGCGCCTATCATCTGAAGCACCACCGCTATACCGAACAACCGGAGGATCCAGATCTGGCCCTCTCCGCGCCGTTCCCGATCACGCGCGCCTCGCTGTGGCGCAAGATCGCCCGCGACCTCAGCGGGCAGACTTTTTACAAGCAGCGCATCGCGCCCTTCATCACCAAGCGCCGCTTGGAGGCGCGCGCGGGCGGCAATGTCACGGCGGGGGAGGTCAATTGGTTTCTCGCCATTAACGCCAGCATGTTTCTGGCGTTGGCATTGGCTGGCCTGTGGTGGATTTATCCTGCGCTTTGGCTCGTGCCGATGGCGACCTGGTTTCCGCTGGTGACGCGCCTGCGCAACATCGCCGAGCACGCCGTGGTCGATACCCGCGAAGACCCGTTCACCCACGCGCGCACCACACTGGCGGGCCCGCTTGAACGCCTGTTCATCGCGCCCTATTGGGTGCATTATCACGGCGAGCACCACGTGTTCATGCACGTGCCCTGCTACAATCTACCGCGCGCGCACCGCCTGCTCCGGTCCAAAGGCTACGGCAAACGCATGATTATTGCGCCAAGCTATGTGAGCGTGCTGAAGCGAGCCGCGCCGGCTTGAATCCTCAGCGCCGGCCACCTCTTTCCACCTACAGGCGTTGCTTCGAATTGATCACCGACATCCCTTCCTTCATCCGCACCAACACGCGCGTTTTGGCGCCCACCTACATCCCAGAACTGAAACTCCACCTCGCCGACGACGCGGTGAGTTTGTGGCAGCTCACCGAGGATGAGCTTGGAGAACTCGGCTTGCCGCCGCCTTTCTGGGCGTTTGCGTGGGCCGGGGGACAAGCGCTGGCGCGCTATCTGCTCGACCATCCAGCCATCGTGCGCGGCAAGGCCGTGCTTGATGTCGCGTCGGGCTCCGGATTGGTGGCAATCGCCGCCATGAAAGCGGGCGCGGTTTCGGTGCGGGCCGTCGACATCGACGCTTTCGCGGTAGAGGCGATGAGGCTCAATGCAGCGCTCAACCAGGTCGAGATCAGCGTCGCGGCGACCGATCCGCTGGGCCAGGCCGCCGACGCCGACATCGTCCTGGTCGGCGATTTGTTTTACGACCGCGACCTCGCCCCGCTTGTGCTGGGCTGGCTGGTCGCCCAGCAGCAAGCCGGCAAACAGGTGCTGATTGGCGACCCAGGCCGCGCCTATTTGCCCCGCGACCAATTGGAGCAAATCATCGCCTACGACATCCCCGTCACCCGCATGCTGGAAGATGCCGAAATGAAACGAGCGGCGGTATGGCGGCTCCGCTAGCCGTACCGCCGGCTTCCAGCCGACTCTTTTCACAAGAGGCTCTTTTCACAAGACTAGTGCGCACGCCAATTCACTGAAGCGCAGCGCGTCACCCCACCCCCTACCCCCTCCCCTCGCGGGGAAGGGGTGCGTTTCAATTTGCCGGCTGGAGGCCGGCCGTACATGCTCCAATGTCGCACTTGGCGATTTCTTGACGCACCCTGCGGCCGCTTCTAGGTTCCGCCCGCGCGATTTGGGGGGCTCGGGTTCGAGCTGCTCCCAGGGCGCGTATGAGGGGGAGCGTATTGACCGTTCGATGGCAGATCAAATCCCGCCGGAAGACGCCCTGACCGATTTGCGCCGGCGCGTGGCCGTCGCGCGCGGGCAGGACGCTCCAAGCTCTCCCCCGCCCCCTAACGCCGGTTCATTGGCGATGCGGTTTGGCGGGGAGTTCGGCGCGGCGGTTTTGGTCGGGGCGTTGCTCGGCTACGGGGTCGATTATTTTCTCCACAGCGCGCCGTGGGGGTTGGTAATCGGCCTTGGATTGGGGTTTGTCACTGGCGTGGTGAACGTTGTGCGCACGGCGCAATCGTTCAACCGCGCCAATCCGCCGGACCCAAACGCGCCGTCGATTCCCGACGACGAGGATTGAGGATTAGAGTTTGTCGAACGACCCGATCCACCAGTTCCATGTGAACAACAATATTGACGTGCCGTTGGCCGAACTGCCTGCTGCCTGGGGCTTGGGCAATTTGGCGTTCAACGACGCCGCACTGTTTATGACAGCGGGCGTCGGCCTTGCCGGCTGGTTCATGGCCTCGGCGATGAAGCCCGCGGCGCTGGTGCCGGGGCGGGCGCAAGTCATCGCTGAAACCGCCTACGGCTTCATCCACGGCATGGTCAAGGACATCGCCGGTGAGGAAGGCGTCAAGCGCTTCTTCCCGTTCGTTTTTACGCTCTTCCTGTTTATTTTCGCGGCCAACATGCTGGGCATGTTCCCGTATTTTTTTACTCCGACCAGCCAGATCGTCGTCACCGCCACCATGGCGCTGATGGTGTTTCTCACCGTTCTGGTGGTTGGTTTTAGCAAGAATGGCTTGAAATTCCTGAAGCTGTTCGTGCCCTCCGGCGTGCCCGGCTACATTCTGCCGTTCGTGGTATTTATCGAGATCATCTCGTTCTTTTCGCGACCGCTCAGCCACGCGGTTCGTCTTTGGGCCAACATCCTCGCCGGCCACCTCGTCCTGAAAGTGTTCGCCAGCTTCGTGCCGATGATGGCGGCGGCCGGTTTCCTCGGCATCCTCGGCTCGTCGCTGCCGCTGGCGATGACGGTGGCGCTTTATGCGCTCGAATTCCTGGTCGCGTTTCTGCAAGCCTATGTGTTCGCGCTGCTGACCTGCATTTATCTGAACGACGCTCTTCACCCCGGCCACCATTAAGGGGCCAAACCCTAACCCAACGGAGACTAAAATGGACGCGGAAGCGGCAAAATTGATCGGCGCCGGCATTGCTTGTATCGGCATGGGCGGCGCTGGCGTAGGCGTCGGCATTATCTTCGGCAACTTCCTGCAAGGCGCGCTGCGCAACCCCAGCGAAGCGCAAAAGCAATTCGGCAATCTGATCTTCGGCTTCGCTGTGACCGAAGCGCTCGGCATCTTCTCGCTGCTGATCGCGCTTTTGCTCCTGTTCGTATTCTGAGCGAGGCAAGCTGATGGCGGCCGAACCGGCAGCTGAAACAGGACACGTCGCCGCTGACGCGGCGGCGCACGGCGAAGCCGGGAGCGCGTTTCCCCCGTTCGACCCCACCACGTTCGCGAGCCAGCTGGTCTGGTTCGCGATCAGCTTCGTTGTGCTTTATTTCATCCTCTCGCGCCTGGTTCTGCCGCGGATCGGGGCCGTGCTGGCCCGGCGGGCGAGCGCGATTTCCGGCGACCTCGAACAGGCGGCCAAGAAAAGCGCCGCCGCCGAGCAAGCTCGCGCCGGCATGGAAAAAGCCATCGCCAAAGCCCGAGCGGACGCCCGCGCCATGGTCGAGAAAGCCCGCGCCGAAGTGCAGGCCAAGCTCGGCGCCGAGCAAGAAGCGGCGGGAGCGCGGCTCGAAACCCGCATCCACGCCGCCGAGGCGCAGGTGAACGCGGCCCGCGCCAAGGCGCTGGCGGATGTGCCAGCCATCGCCGAGGCGCTGGCGCGCGACATCGCCGACAAGCTGGCCGGAGCGCGCGCATGACCATCGATGCAACCTTTATCGCCCTGGTGGCTTTCGTTCTGTTTTTTGTGTTGATGATCTATCTCAAAGTGCCCGGCATGGCGCTTTCGATGTTGGACGCGCGCGGCCAGGCTATCGCCAAGGAATTGCATGACGCGCGGCGTCTACGCGAAGAAGCGGAAAAGCTGCTGGCTGAGTATCAAGCCAAGCGCGCAACCGCCGAGACGGAAGCTCTCGCCATCGTCGCCGCCGCGAAAGACCAAGCCGCTGCCGTCGCCGAGGAAACCCGCGCCGCGATGATGGCGGCCATGGAACGGCGCGAGCGCCAGGCCGAGGACCGCATCGCATCGGCCGGGGCCAAAGCCGCCGACGAAGTGCGCGCCGCCGCCGCCGAAGCCGCCATCGCCGCCGCCGAAAAACTACTCCGCGCCAGCATGACCGAAGCCAGTCAAGCCAAACTCGTCAAGGACGGCGTCGCCGACCTCGCGCGCAAATTCGGCTGAGGCCTTGGGCCGCGCTCTTTTGCGGCAGCGTCAAACGGCGCACAGCGCCGCCAATTCCTTCACAAGCTTTGCCGCCAGCACGGCGGTCACGTCGTTCAGATCGCGCGTGGGATTGTACTCCACGACGTCGGCGCCGATGAGTTCGCACTCGAGCGCCAGCAAGATGTTCACTACTTCGCGCGCGGTAAGCCCACCCGGTTCGGCATGGGAAACGCCGGGCGCAAACGCGGGATCGAAGCCGTCGAGATCAATGCTGATATAGAGGGGCCGTGCGAATTTCGGCGTGCGCCAGGCGGGGAAATCCTTCATCTCCACAATCTCAACGCCAAAGCGCGCGGCCTGCTCGCGCTGATGCTTGTTGAGCGTGCGGATGCCGACTTGCACCAGGCGCGAGGCAAGCCCCTCTTCCATGATGCGCGCGAATGGCGATCCATGGGAGCGGCGGTCGCCGCCATATTCGTCGTAAAGATCGGGATGAGCGTCGAAATGCAGAATATCAACCGGGCCGTGGTGCGCCGCGATGGCGCGCAGGATCGGGTAAGTGATGGAATGATCGCCGCCGAGGGAGATCGGGATCGCGCCTTCGTGCAGCGAGCGCGCGATCGCCGCTTCGATCAGCGCATCGTCGCCCGGTCCTTCCTTAAGCGGGAGATCGCCACAGTCGTTGAGGTCAATCTCGCCGCCAAGCTCCAACCCACGCTCGCTCGCCTCATTGCCATGCGGCGAGAACAGCGTCGCGCGGATGAGCGGCGGCGCTTGTGCGCATCCGCGCAGAAACGAGGAATGCACGTCCGTCGGCATGCCAATGAGATCGATGCGGCGGGTCATTGCGTTTCGCCTTTGAACACCGGCACGCAGCGGCCAGCCACCGTGGCGACGATACCCGTCTCGGTGCGGCGTGCGCCTGCGCGCAACAAGCTCGGCCTGTTCATGTAGTCGCCCTGGCGAATGTCGAAGGCGATGCGCTCGCCGCCGCGCAGGTGCAACAATAAGGCCACGAGCGGCGCGGCGGCGCTGCCGGTGGCGGCATCCTCCCAAGTGCCGGACAAAGGCGCGAACATGCGGGCGCGGATGGCGTCCCCCTCGCGCCCATAGGCATAGACGGAAAACCGCTCGGACAAGTCCGCACCGCCGTCATACGCGGCATGAAACGCCGCCAGATCTGGCGCGCACCGTTCCAGATCGCCCGGTGCAATCTCCACAATGATGTACGGATTGCCGACCGAGCACAGCATCGGCGCATGCGCGTTGACGATCACCGCCTCCGGCGCGAGCCCGATGCAGGGCGCGACAATTTCCCGCGCGAAGGTCCGCCCAAGCGTGAGCGGACGCGGCGCGGTGATCCTGCCACCCACGACCGAGCCCGCCTCGCGTTCGATCGCTACCTCGATCACGCCAGCCGGCGCTTCGAGCCGCAAATGATCGCCGTGCGGATGCCCCGCCCGCGCCAGCACGTAAGCCGCGCCGATGCTGGGGTGGCCGGCGAAGGCCATCTCGGCGGTACGGTTGAAAATGCGGATGCGCGCGCTATTGGCCGGATCGGCGGGCGGCAGGACAAACGTCGTCTCGCTCAGGTTGAATTCGAACGCGAGCGCCTGCATGTCGGCATCGCTCAGACCCCCGCGCATCGGTAAACACCGCCAGCGGATTGCCGCCAAAGCGGCGCTCGGTGAAAACGTCTACGGTCTCGAACGCGCAACCCACCTATTCCGCCGCGTGTTTCGCCGCATCGCCTGCGCCGTTGTCGCCCGCGCTTCCAGCGCAGCTTCGGCTGCCGTGCGGCGCGGGTGTCATCCAAGCGGCGCATCGGCGCGAGTTTGGGGGCTTGTTTGAAAAACGCCGACATCGCCAGCATTTACCCGTTCGGCCAGCGCGATCATCACGTCGGCGAAGCGGTCGAGTTCGCGCTTGGGTTCGGTTTCGGTCGGCTCGATCAGCATGGCGCCGTGTACGACCAGCGGGAAATAGGTGGTGAAGGGGTGGTAGCCTTCGTCCAGCAGCGCCTTGGCCATGTCGATAGTCTCGACGCCTTTGGGTTTGATGCTGGAATTGTCGAGCAGCACTTCGTGCATGCACGGGCCGTTTCCGAACGGCGCGTTGAAATGCGGCTTCAGCCGCGCCAGCAGATAATTGGCGTTGAGCACCGCGTCTTCGGCCACTTGGCGCAAGCCATCGCTGCCATGGCTCAACATGTAAGCCAGCGCGCGCGTGAACATGCCCATCTGGCCATGAAACGCGCACATGCGGCCGAAGGCGCTCGTGCCGTGCGCGTGTTCGCGGAGAGCGTACTCGCTCCTCTCCCCTTGTGGGAGAGGATGTCCGGCGAAGCCGGACAGGTGAGGGGTGCTAGCGCCGCCTTCTGCCAGGTTGGCGCGCTCTCCCCTCATCCGGCGCTTCGCGCCACCTTCTCCCACAAGGGGAGAAGGACATTTTACCATATGCGGAACCGGCGCGAACGGGGCGAGCGCGGCGGAGAGCACGGTCGGCCCAGCGCCCGGACCGCCGCCGCCGTGGGGCGTGGAGAACGTCTTGTGCAGATTGATGTGCATGGCGTCGATGCCGAGATCGCCGGGGCGCACGCGCCCGACGATGGCGTTGTAATTGGCGCCGTCGCAATAGAAATAACCGCCCGCGGCGTGGATAAGGTCGGCGATGTTCTTTCACCTCGCGCTCGAACAGGCCGCAGGTGTTCGGGTTGGTGAGCATCACCGCCGCCACATCCGGCCCGAGCTTGGCCTTGAACGCGGCGAGATCGACGCGGCCATCATCCGTGCCGGGCACTTCATCGACGGTAAAACCCGCCGCGACAGCAGTCGCGGGATTGGTGCCGTGCGCGGAGGCAGGCACAAGCACGCGCTTGCGCTTATCCGCTTCGCCGCGCGCGGCGAGCGCGGCCTTGATCGCCAGCATGCCGCAAAACTCGCCGTGCGCGCCAGCCTTGGGCGAGAGCGCCACCGCCGGCATGCCGGTCAATTCCATCAGCCAGTGCGCGAGTTCATCCATCAGTTCGAGCGCGCCTTGCACGGTGGAAATCGGCTGCAACGGATGCAGATCGGCAAAACCTTCCAGGCGCGCGACGCGCTCGTTCAAGCGCGGATTGTGCTTCATTGTACACGAGCCCAGCGGAAAGAGGCCAAGATCGATGGCGTAATTCTTTTGAGAGAGACGCACATAATGGCGCACGGTTTCAGGCTCGGACAATCCCGGCAGATCGAGCGCGGCTTTGCGCGCAAGGCCGCCAAGCTTATTTGCGCGTGTGTTTTGGCGCGGGCAGATCGACGCCGGTTCCCGTCGCGTGTCCGGTTTCAAAGATCAGCGGCTCGGCTTGCATGAGCCCGCGATTGCCGGAGGTGGTGGAGGGGGTCATGGCTCAAATCCAGGAAGGCGCGACAGTCCAAAGCACTGCTTGAGATCCGCGAGTGTGAGGATAGGCTCGCCGAACACGGTGAGGTGGCCTGCCTTGAAGGCTTTGCTTGCGGCGACTTCCACGACAGCAGATTGCATTGCGAGGTGCAAGGCCTGGAAGGAGTCGACTCCCATCGCGTACGCCCGGCGGTCAAGACCAGGCAATGCAACAAAGTATTCGCAGCGCCAATCATTCTGGTCTGGCTGAGGCGCCTCAATCCTGATGCCGCCAAGGATTGTCGAGCCGAGGTTGCTGTAGCCGATCTCTCGCTCCGCGATCACCGCGCTCATGCCAGCACCGCCTTCCGTACCGCGCCCCGCTCCCCCTCGATGGGGGAGCTGTCAGCGCGCGCAGCGCGATGACTGAGGGGGTGAGGCCCGCTGCTGTTTCCGGAAGAGCCTCTGGAGGCGCCTTCTTCGCCCGCAGCGCGCGCACCCCCTCCGGCTCGCAAACGCTCGCCACCTCCCCCATCGAGGGGGAGGCGGGGCTTTGATTGCGGCGTCGCACTCATGCCAGCACCGCCTTCAGCGCGTTCGCATACGCCGCGATATCTTCATCCGTGTTCATCTCCGTCGCGCACGCGATCAGCACATCGTCCATGCCGGCTTTCGGATTGAGGCGGCTCATCGCCACGCCCGCGATCACGCCCTGCTCGGCCAGCGCATCGACCACGCCTTGCGCGGGCTTTGGCAGTTTCAGCGCGATCTCGTTGAAGAAGCGTTTGGTCAGCACTTCCACGCCGGACACGCGCGCGAGCGCATCGGCGAGTGCGACCGCCTTTTCGTGATTGAGCTGCGCAAGCCGTTTCAAGCCCGCTTCGCCAAGCAGCGTCATGTGGATGGTCCATGCGAGCTGGCACAAACCGGAATTGGTGCAGATGTTGCTTGTCGCTTTTTCGCGACGGATGTGCTGTTCGCGCGTCGATAGCGTCAGCACGAAGCCGCGCTGGCCGTCGGTGTCGAGCGTCTCGCCGGCGACGCGGCCGGGCATCTGGCGGACGTACTTTTCCTTGACCGCGAACAGGCCGACATACGGCCCGCCGAAGTTCAGCGCATTGCCGATCGATTGGCCTTCGCCGCAGACGATGTCCGCGCCGTAGGCGCCAGCCGGTTCAACCAAGCCAAACGAGACGCACTCGGTAAACGTCGCCACCATCAGAGCGCCTTCGCCGTGCGCGGCTTCGCCGATCTTGCCGAGATCGGTGATGGTTCCGAACACGTTCGGCGATTGCACGATCACAGCCGCCACGTCGGCGTTGAGATGTTTGGTCACCGCCGCTTCGTCATCCACCGCCGCCGGCAGCGCCACGATCTCCAAACCTAGCGCTTCGCAGGCGGTGCGCGCGGTGTCGATATAATGGGGATGCACGCCGCCGGAGAATATAATTTTCTTCCGCTTGGTGACGCGCGCGGCCATCATCGCCGCTTCCGCGCACGCGGTGGAGCCGTCGTACATCGAGGCGTTGGCCACCTCCATGTCGAGCAGCAGCGCCACTTGGCTTTGAAACTCATAGAGCGCCTGTAGCGTGCCTTGGGCGATTTCGGGTTGGTAGGGCGTATAAGCGGTGAGAAATTCGCTGCGCTGGATCAGATGATCGACGCTCGCCGGCACATGATGGCGATAAGCGCCGGCGCCAAGGAAGAACGCCGTGCGCCCGGCAGGAATGTTTTTCTCGGCAAGCGCCTGCATATGGCGATGCACTTCAAGCTCGCCCTGCGCACGCGGGAGATCGATCAGATTTTTCAGCAGCGCGCTCTTGGGCACGTCGGTGAACAGGTCATCGATGGACTTTGCGCCAATCAGCGCCAGCATCTGCGTGCGATCGGCTTCGGTGAGCGGGAGATAACGCAAGGTTCAGGACTCCGAACGTACAGAATGAAACGCCTCGCTCCCCCTCGACGGGGGAGCTGTCGAGCGAAGCGAGACTGAGGGGGTGAGGCCCGCCGACCCTTCCGGTTGAACGTCCGGAGGCGTCTCCTTCAATGTCCGCGCGCGCACCCCCTCCGGCCGCTTCGCGGCCACCTCCCCCATCGAGGGGGAGGTGGGAGCTAGTTCGGCCATCGCCGCGCTCACGTCAGCCCCTTCACGTAGTCCGCGTACGCCGCCTCGCTCATCAGCGCGTCGAGTTCGGCTTTGTTGCTGGGCTTGATCTTCACGAACCAGCCGTCGCTCTGCGGGCTCGCGTTGATGATTTCCCAATTCTCGCTCTTGATCGCTTCGTTGGCGGCGACGATTTCGCCAGAAATCGGCGCGTAGACGTCGGACGCGGTCTTCGCGCTTTCGACCACGGCCATATCGGCGCCTTGCGCGAAAATAGCGCCTATTGCCGGAAGCTCGGCGTAAACAACATCGCCCAATTGCTCGGCGGCGTAAGCGCTGATGCCGATGACGGCGACATCGCCCTCCATCCGCACCCATTCGTGATCTTTGGTGATAAGCGCGTGGTCATGCAAACAAACTCCTGAGAACTCCCTCTCTCCGGTGGCGGAGGGCTGGGGGATATTCTATGCGGAACGAACGGCAGCGGCGTGGTCGTCGCCGGGCGCGACTGGCCGCGGATCAGAAGATCGACACCGGTTCCGGGCGCGGCAAATTCCGCTTCGACATAGCCCATCGAAATCGGACCATTCAGCACAGGCGAGAAGCCGCCGCTGGTGATAATTCCGATCTGTTTGCCGTCCCTCATGACCTCCACGCCTTCGCGCGCGGGCGCGCGATCGTTGGGGCGGATGCCGACGCGTTTGCGCGAGGGCCCGAGATCGAGTTCGCGCTTGATCCTCGCAGCCCCTGGAAAATCGCCGGCTTCGCGGCGGCGCTTTTGGATCGTCCAAGCGAGATCGGCTTCAATCGGAGATGTCGTGGGATCGAGATCGTGCCCGTAGAGGCAGAGGCCCGCTTCAAGCCGCAGCGAATCGCGCGCGCCGAGGCCGATGGGTTTGACTTCCGGATGCGCCAGCAGCTTTTCCGCCAGCGCACTCGCCTGCTCGGCGCGCACGAGAATCTCGTAGCCGTCCTCGCCGGTATAGCCTGAGCGCGTCACGGTGATGCGCCCGAACGCGTCGAAGCGCTTGACCTGCATGAAGCCCATGTGCGCCGAGGCCATCGTCGATCAATGTGCGCGCCACCAATTCCGCGCTCGGCCCTTGCAGCGCGAGCAGGCAGCGATCGTCAGCGCGCACCAGATTCGCTTCGCCGCTTGGTCGCGGCTTCGATCAGCGCCCAATCTTCGTGCTTACAGCCGGCATTGACGACAATGTAGAGATCGCCCGCCGCGCCGGGTTCGGCTGGGCGCGCGACCATCAGATCGTCAAGCACGCCGCCCTTTTCGTTGAGCAGCATAGTGTAGCGCACTTGTCCTGGCTTCAGCCCCTGGATATCCGCAGGAACCAGCCGCTCGATCAGCGAGGCGATTTTTTTGTGCGCCGCTTCGCCCTCGAGCCCGTGGCCTTTCGGCAGCGCGAAAAAGCACGGGCCCATGTGCGCAGACATCGAACAGCCCCGCATGCGCGCGGGTCCAATTGTGCTCGGGGATGAGCCCCTCGAATTGCAGCGGCATGTCGTAGCCGGCGAAATCGCCGAACTTATTCGTGCGCGCGCGCCAGAGCGCGTCGAGGGGCAGTTTTTTTGGCGGCAGTTTTTTCGGAGGATTTGCTTCGGTCATGTGATTTCCCAGGTACGCGCGGCGCGTGCCTTTCCGGCACACTGCCCCCGCTGTCCTGGCGCCTGAGAGATTCACGGGGTTGTTTCCGCTTACTCCGTCGGCGGCTTAGCATCTCGGTGTGACCGAGACCCCGGATCGCCGCTTTCGCGTCGTCCGGGGCGCTTCGCGCTTTCCAGCGTGTTCATCCCCTCGCGGTCCGGTTCCCTGAGAGTTTCCGGGGCGGTTGCTCCTTCGGGGCCCCGCCACCATCGCGACCCCGGGATTTGACCACTTTGTGGGTCTGAGCCGGGCGATTGTGGCGGGGTCTCTCCCGCGAGGTTCGTCTGTCTGGCCGGAACCGAGGCGACTTAAAGTCGGCCCGGCCCGTTGCGGGGAAACTGGGCGCGAGCGGGGGAAGAGTCAATTCACGGGCACAGGCGCAATTAACCGCGACCGCACCGCAAGAAGGTCGAGAGCGGGGGCGATCCGCCGCACCGCGCACCGCTCAGGCGCTCGGTTCGTCGCCGATGGCGCTCACCAGAGCGAACACGGCCACAGGCATGGCGGCCAGCGCCAACCACCACATGCGCTGATCGGGGCTGAGCGTTAGCGCCGCGGCGCGAAGGTGCTCAACCGATTCCAACGGCCCTCTTCCAATCGCGCCCGCACCCACAAAGAGCCCGGCCAGAACCAGCACGGCGATCAAGCCAAGCCACCACGCCCGGCGACGGTCGAGAGCAACGAGGACGCCAGTTGCGACGAACGGGCAGGCGATCAGCAGCAGGTAGCTGCGCAAGGGTTCCCGCATGGGATGATAAACGCCGTCGAGATTGGCAAGCGGCCAGACCGCAACCGGGGCAAGCGCCAGCGCAAGTTTCGAGGCGGTAGCAAGGCGCGGGGCAAGCCCCTGAGCCGACAGCCATTTCAATAGCCAGACCAGCGCTGCCAGCGCCGCCAACACCAGCACGACAAGTCCGATGGCGCGCAGCACCCCTGGGCGCCGCTCGGGCGAGGCGCCGCGCACGCTCTGGTCGTCGGAAAAGTCCGTGGCCGCGGGATCGATGGGCGACATCTGCGCAGGCGGTCCTGCCGCGAAGTTCGAGGTCGCCGCGAAATAGCCGGCCGCAAGCACGCCCGCTACAATAACGATCGGCCAGAGCAGCTTGCCCAGTGCGGCGACGGACGCCGTCCCGGTCCAATTTGGCCAACGAAGCGCGAGTTTGGGCAATTTGGGCAATCGCACGCGCGAAAACAACGATCCGCCAGGTTCGGTCATGATGGGGCCTTCCCGCAGCCGGCCCCCGCACAGCATCCACTCCGCAAGGCTATCCGCGCTCGCGCGCGCGCTCGACTTACAAATTGATTATTCCGTGAAACCACTCCCGCGGACAGCTGCTGCATGGCGGCTTTTGGCGCATGCCATTCGGTCGCGACCAAATGGGCGCGCGGCGAAATTCAGTCTCGGCAATTTGAGCTGCCTTGAAGCTGACCCATGCACTCGAATGCCGGGTCATTCACCCAGCCCGCTTGCCCGTTCTCGAGCTTCAACTGGACCCACCAACCCAGGACCGCGCCTGCCGGCGCCGGAGGCGCCGCCTCCCATGAGATCGGCTCGTCATCTCCCCCGCTGATCCAATCATGGTCCGGCGTTTCGCCCCGGCGCCACAAGACATAAAATCCCTCACCCAGCGGTTCGAGCATGTAGACCACGTCGCCCACGGCGAGCGGAGGCGTCTCTGTTGCGGTGTGCACGATGCCGCGCAACGGCGCGAACCGAAGCTGGCCGTCGATCGCCTCGACCCATTCATCAGGCGCCAATGTTGCGATCACAGGCGAGGCCGGGTCTGCTCGTTCATGAATCTCAACCGGCTGGGATGCGCGCCAGTAGCGATAGCACCCGCCTTCTCCGAAGCAGACTCCCCGGGCGACATAGACGCCGTTGTCCAACGGCGGCGCTTCATTCGACGAATGGGCGCACCCCAAAACCAGCAGCGACATCGCCGCCACCACGCTACGCACAAGCTGTTCCTGATTCATCGTTCCTTGCACCACCGCTTCACTTCGCCCCGCCCCACGTCACTTCCCTCTCTCCGCGCAGAATCGCCTCCACCTTAGGCGTGTATTTAGCGCCCGACGCGTCGTGCAGCACCAAGCCCTGCAGCAGCCGCAGCGGCGCGCGCGAGCCTTTGCGGGCGCGGGCCAGAATGCGTTTTGCTGGCTCACCCGCGCGTGGATGGAGCGGGATCAGCTCCGCCCCGCCGAGCCTGCCCTCGAACGCGGCCAGCACTTCCGTGAGTTTGTCGGCGCGGTGAATCAGCGTCAGCGCCGCGCCGCCGGTGAGCCGGTCGGCAAGCGCTGCAACCCATGCATCGATCGGCGCGTCGGCGATGTGCGCGTGGCGACGCGCGGGCGCGGGCTCGCGCCCCTCGCCTTCCATGGCGTAAGGCGGGTTACAAAACACGCCGTCGAATACGCCCCTTGGCGCGCTTCGCTCCAAAGCATCGCCGGTGACGATTTCCACCCGCTCGCCCATCGCGTTCAGGGCGACATTTTCGCGTGCGAGCGCGGCCATGTTCGCGTCGCGCTCGACACCGAGCACGCGGACGCGTGGGTTGCGCGCCGCGACCGCCAAGGCGGCCGCACCAACGCCGCAGCCGGCCTCCATCAGCCGCTCGCCAGCTTCCACCGCCGCCGCCAGCAGCAGCGTGTCCACATTGACCCGATAGCCGCGCGCCGGCTGGCGGATGCGCAGGCGCCCTCCCAAAATAGCATCCTCGCTGTAATCCGCGTCCGTCACATGCGACCCATTCGCGCTATGCGGCCAACTGAACTTGACCGGCGCAACCGGCGACAGCATCGTTCGCCTGACGTAGAGGTCAAGCGGAGGCCCCATTGGGACCGGCGGTCGCACCATCGAGCAGGGCCGAGCCGCACGCGGTGGACCGGCTTGCCGCATTGCTGGCCGAAGACCTCGCCGCCGTCGATGCGCTGATCCACCAGCACATGACCAGCCCGGTCGGGGTCATTCCCAATCTCGCGGCGCACCTGATCGATTCCGGCGGCAAGCGCATCCGCCCGCTGATTACGCTGGCTGCGGCGCGCCTGCTCGGCGGCGGCGGCGACGGTCCGCGAAAACTGGCGGCGGCGGTTGAGTTCATTCATTCCGCCACCCTGCTGCACGACGATGTCGTCGATGTTTCAGCCATGCGGCGCGGCAAACAAGCCGCCAATCTGGTCTGGGGAAATTCCGCCAGCGTGCTGGTTGGCGACTTCCTGTTCGCGCGCTCGTTTAATCTGATGGTCGAGACCGGCGACATCATGGTGCTCGATATTCTCGCCCGCGCCGCCAGCGTCATCGCCGAGGGCGAAGTGATGCAACTCGCCGCCGCTAATGACGCCGACACTACGCGCGAGCGCTACATGGAAATCATCGCCGCGAAAACCGCGGCGCTGTTCGCCGCCGCGGCGAAAGCCGGCGCGGTGGCGGCGGGGCGACCCGGCGCCGAGGCTACAGCGCTGGAGAGCTTCGGGCGCGAATTGGGCCTTGCCTTTCAATTGGTCGATGACGCGCTCGATTATAGCGGGCGGGCAGAAGCCATGGGTAAGAATTCCGGCGACGATTTTCGCGAAGGCAAAGTAACCCTGCCTGTCGTGTTCGCGCGCGATTTCGGCGATGAGGAGGAGCGCGGCTTCTGGCGCCGGGTGATGAGCGGGGAACGCGGCGACGACGATTTCCAGCAAGCGAAAACGCTGATCCGCCGTCACGACGCGATCAATTTGACGCTTGAAGCGGCTCGCGAACACACGGCCCGCGCCCGCGCCGCGCTATCGGGCTTGCCGGCCAACGCGTACCGCGAAGCGCTCTCCGATTTGACTGACTTCGTGGTCAAACGGGCTCACTAGATTTCCGCAATACCGCGCTTGAGGGCATGGAAGCGCACCCACGCGGACACGAATACGGCCATTGCGGCAAGCGCCGCCAGCGCCAACCAGGCGGCGTCATCGTAACCGTTTGCAACCACGATCGCCAAAGCAGCGCACCCTGCACTCGCGGCCCAATAAACCAGCGCCACGCGCTTGTGACCCCAACCCGCGCGCAGCGCGATTTGATAAAGGTGCTCGGAATGCCCCTCAAGCAAAGAGCGCCGCCGCCGCCAACGCCACGCCAGCGTCAGCAGCGCGTCCGCCAGGAGCGGAAAAAACAAGATTGGCGGCACAAACGGCGACATGCCGACGCGAGCGATAACCAGAAGCGAAGTCACCGCCGCCAACGCGCCCGCAAACAGCGCCCCGGAATCGCCGGCAAAGAGCCGCCCGCCTGGAAAATTCCACACCAGGAATCCAATCAAGGCGCCAAATCCGCAGAGCGCGACGCCAGCCCCGCTCGCCGCGCCTTGATCGTAAGCGATGGCGGCGAGCCCCGCCAATCCAATGGCTACCGATCCCATCGCCAGGCCGTTGGCGCCATCCATGAAGTTCACGCAATTGACCAGCGTGAACACCCAGGCAGAGGTCCCCGCCAAACCAAGAGCAAAGCCCAGATAAATCGGCGGGCCCCAGCCAACCGGCAAATTCTGCACTACCCCGACGGTGAGCGCCGCGCCGATAGACGCCGCCGCGAACAAGACGAATTTGAGCCGCGGTCCGAGCGGAAACGTATCATCAACGAAACCCAGCAGCATGAACGCATACGCAAACGCCGCCGTGAGCGATAGCAAGGCGGCCCCGCGCGAGCTAACCGCCTCCCGCCAGTCGTGCGACAGCAAACTAAGCGCCATAAGGCCGACTGCGAAACCAAACGCCATGCCGGCGCCGCCGCTGGTTGGCGTGGGCACTTTATGTTGCTTTCGCGCCGCGCCGGGTGCGTCGAGCGGCCCTGAACTCAGCAGCGCGGCGCAGACAATCGCGCTGACCATCAACGCCGCGAAAGCGCCGCCAAATAAATCCAGCAACAAATGGGCTCATCCTTTGTCGTTGGGGCTATCGGGGCGCGCAAGCCGCGTCAAGCTGCGCCAAGAATTGCGGAACAAACCCACCAATCGGGTCGCGCTCTCGACATTTCGGCGGCGACAGAAGCCGCTTCAACTGCGCTCTCAACCAACCCAAACATGGTTGCGCCGCTTCCCGAGAGACCCTGAGCGCGAACGCGTGGGTTAGCCCTCAACCATTCCGAGATTTCCGCGATCTCGGGCAATAGCGCGCGCGCTGGCGCTTCCAAATCGTTGCGGGCGATGGCGGCCCAGGTTTGTTCGATATCGGACCATTCTGGCGCGGCGGCCGCGGCAAACGCGCCGCCGAGCCCTTGGCGGTCGAACTCACGGAAAACATCGCCCGTCGCCAAGCGCTTGCGCGGATTGATCAAGAGTGCGTGGAGAGGCGGCGCCGCCAACGGAGCGATGGCTTCACCAATCCCCGTCATCCAAGCCGAACGAGCGCCCACACATACTGGAACGTCAGCGCCAAGAGCAGCCCCAATCCGCATCAAATCCCGCGTCGAAAATCCGAGCCGCCACGCCCCATTGCACGCCCTCAGCATCGCCGCGGCGTCGGCCGATCCTCCGCCTATGCCCGAGGAAATGGGTAGATTTTTCTCGAGCGTCACCGCCGCGCGAAGCTCGCAGCCGGTTTCACGCTCGATCGCCGCCATGGCGGCCAGAACCAGATTGCCGCTCCCGGTGTTTGACAATTCCGGTCCGAACGGCCCGCAAATCCGCAGCGAAGTTTCCGCTTGCGGCTCAAGCTCCACCCAATCGCCAACATCGGCAAACATCACCGCGCTCTGCAGCGGATGCAGGCCATCGGCGCGCGGGCGGCCTACCTGCAGCGTAAGATTGATCTTTGCAGGCGCAAACTCCCGAACGCTTATCGCGCCGATCAGAGCTCTTCCCGCTGCGACGGGCCTTGCGGCAGCGATACTTGCGGCAATTCGCGCTGGCGCGGCGCCGGGACAGAGGGCCCCCGCGTCAGCTTGCGATCAAGCTCGCGACGGCGCGGCACGTCGGGACGCGCGTTCAGCGCTTCACGCCAAGCGCCGCGCGCTTCATCGCGGCGGCTCAATCGCCAGTAAACATCGCCCAAATGATCGAGAATTTCCGCGTTCGGATTGGCTTGCGAGAGCCCGTTGGCGCGCTCGATCAAGGCCCGGGCCTGGTCGAAATGGCCATAGAGATAATAGGCCCAGCCAAGGCTATCGATCACGGCGGCGTCGAGCTGTCCATTATTGAAACCGCGCCAAAGCAAACGATAGCCTTCCTCCAATCCCTCGGGACGCTGGATCAAGGCGTAACCCAGCGTGTTGAGGCGCATAACGGAATCCGGCTGCTCGGCGAACATGACGCGCGCCACGGAAATGCCGTCGCGCCATGCGCTTGGATCGTCCATCAGAATCGAAACGTACAAGAGTTTGGTGTCGATGCTTTGATCGATTTCGAACGCCGCGCGCATATCGGCGGTGGCGGCTTCGAGATTGCCGGCGAAACGATGGGCGTAGGCGCGATAGCCAAGCACATCGGCGCGGTCTTTCGGCGCCTGCACCATGGCCAAAGCGCGGTTGAACGCGGGGATGGCGCGATCTGCTTGGCCGGCGCGGCGATAAATATCCCCCACCGAGGCGACAATCGGCCAGCGCCCGCCCGCGCTCGCCAAGGCGCGCTCGGCGGCGACGATGGCGCCGGCGTCGTTGCGCCGTTCGAGTTCTATCGAAGCGCGGATGATTTCCGCATCCGGTGCGAACAGGCTATCGGCCGGCAAAACGTCGATGATGCGCTGGGCGCCGTCTGTCCCGCCAGCGTTGAGCGCCTGCTGAGCGGCGTGCAGGCGCCAATCATTGGCGTCTGACGCGAGCAACACGCCCAATTGCAGCAACGCGGCGCCGGAGGCCGACGCCAAGCCTGGTTTGGGCTCTTGCTGCGATATCATCGCCTGCAAACCTTCAGCCTGTGTCAGGAATTCCGACAGGAACAACATCCAGCGGCCAGTGGCGCTTCTTGTGTCGAGCGGCGCTTCGAACGGCAATTGGCCGGCGCCGAGCCGGACCAAATTGGCTTCAACATCGGCCGAGTGCGGCGCGAACAGGGCGACGATGTCATAATAACGGCGCGCCTCGGCGGCGCGCCCAAGCCGGTGGTGCACAAGCGCCGCGCGGTACAAAGCGTGGGTGGTCCGCGCGGCGCCCAGTGCGCGCTCGAACTCTTGCGAGGTTTGCGGCTCGGAGTCGCCCGGCGGCGTCAAATCCAGACGCTCGGCCATGAGCGCGTAGATTGCCGCGGCTTCCTCAAGCCGGCCGGCGGATTCAAACACCAAGGCGCGCGCCACTTCCGGCAGCGGCGCCGGCAAATTATCCTCGCCGGAATCCACCCGCTCGACGCCGCGGTCGACCTTGCCTTCGGCGGCGAGCAAGAACGGCTCCATCATGTCGGCAAGGCCGCCGCCGAGCCCGCCGGGCGCGCTGGACAGCGTACCGCGCGCATCCGCCAAACGCCCGGCGGCGAAGTGGTCGGCGAACACGGTGGCGTACCAAAGCACGGTTTGATCATGGCGGGCGATGGCGCGGCGGCCTTCGCGCACCAGATAATCGACGTCAGCGGCCAGCAGCGCCGCTTCGGGGTCGCCATAGGTGCGGCTGGCCGACGCGTTCGGCGGCGAGGTGACGCGCAACAGCGCCGCGGGGGCTGGCCCATCGTCAACGGACGGCGCGGGAGCGGCGACCTCGGGCTTGCCTTGGGCCTGCGCCTCGGCGCTCATGCGCGGAGACCGCGACCGCAAGGCTCGCCGCTAATAGTGCCCACCGCATGCTTATGACCTTTCTCCCGGAAGCCGGGGTTTCTGCTCTGCGCCTACAAATTAGCGTAATTAGGGCCGCCGCCGCCTTCGGGCGTGGTCCAATTTATATTCTGGCTTGGGTCCTTGATATCGCAGGTTTTGCAGTGAACGCAGTTCTGGGCGTTGATTTGAAAGCGCGGGTTGGACCCTGCCTCGTCATACAGCACCTCATACACGCCCGCAGGGCAATATCGTGTCGCCGGTTCGGCGTATTCAGGGAGGTTCACGCCAATTGGGATAGCGGCATCGGCCAGCGTCAGGTGCGCGGGCTGGTCCTCTTCATGGTTGGTGTTGGAGAGATACACCGAAGAGAGCTTGTCGAAGGTCAGCGCGCCATCGGGCCTTGGGATAGGCGATCGGCTTGTGCTTCTTGGCCTTCTCGGTAGCGGCGGCGTCGGATTTGCCGTGCTTCAGCGCGCCGGTTCCCGAGAGAACGAGAAACCGCCGAACAGGCTGGTGGTCCACATGTCGAACATGCCAAAGACCCCGCCCCAGAACGTGCCGAGGCGCGACAGAAGCGGCTTAGCGTTGCGCACCAGCCCAGGTCCTTCGAGACCCGGCTGGCGCGGTAGGCCTCCTCGTATTCATCCAGCGTGTCGCGCTGGCGGCCGGCGGCGATGGCGGCGAAGGCGGCTTCAGCGGCGAGCATGCCGGTTTTCATCGCGTTGTGGCTGCCCTTGATGCGCGGCACGTTGACGAAGCCCGCCGCGCAGCCAATCAGCGCGCCGCCGGGAAAAGCGAGCTTTGGCACCGATTGCAGGCCGCCCTCGGTGATGGCGCGCGCGCCATAGGCGATGCGCTTGCCGCCCTCGATATGGCTGGCGGATTTCCGGATGCAGCTTGTGGCGCTGGAATTCGTCGAACGGCGAGATGTACGGGTTCTTGTAGTTCAGGTGAACGACAAAACCGACCGACACCAAGCCGCTCGCCCCAATGGTACATGAACGAGCCGCCGCCGGTCTTGTCGTCGAGCGGCCAGCCGACGCTGTGCAGCACCAGGCCGGGTTGGTGCTGCGCGGCCGGCACTTCCCAGAGCTCCTTGATGCCAATGCCGTATTTCTGCGGATCGCGGCCTTTGCTTAATTCGTAACGGTTTTGCAGCGCTTTTCGTCAAGCGAACCGCGCGCGCCTTCGGCGATCAGCACGTACTTGCCGTGCAACTCCATGCCGGGCTGGTAGTCGCTTTTCTTGTGCGCCGTCCTTGGCCAATGCCGAACACGCCGGCGACCACGCCCTTCAGCGCGCCCGCCTCGTCGAACACCGGCGCGGACGCCGCCATGCCGGGATAGATCTCAACGCCCAGCGCTTCGGCTTGCGCGCCCAGCCATTTGGTGAAGTTCGAAAGCGAGACGATGTAGTTGCCGTGATTGTTCATCAGCGGCGGCATCAGGAACATCGGCAGCGCCGCACGCGCCCGCGGGGCCGAGCACCAGGAACTGATCCTCGCGCACCGGCGTATCGAGCGGCGCGCCCTTCTCTTTCCAGTCCGGGATCAGTTCGTTCAGGCTGATCGGATCGATCACCGCGCCGGAGAGAATATGCGCGCCGACCTCGGCGCCCTTCTCGAGCACCGCGACGGAAATTTCGCGCCCTGCCTCGCCGGCGAGTTGCTTCAAGCGGATCGCCGCCGACAGGCCCGCCGGGCCTGCGCCGACGATGACGACATCATATTCCATCGCGTCGCGCGCGTTCTCGTTCCGCCATTGTCCTCCTTTCACTTTGTTCGCGCGCGTTTATCAAAGCTGCGGCGTGCGAGCGCAAGCTGCTCGCGCGGCTTTGGCGATTTGCGCGAGTCCCTGCCACAATGGCCCC
Organism: uncultured Alphaproteobacteria bacterium; assembly: GCA_963732745.1. Taxonomy (GTDB): domain Bacteria; phylum Pseudomonadota; class Alphaproteobacteria; order Caulobacterales; family Aquidulcibacteraceae; genus Vitreimonas. The sequence continues at coordinate 283,822 of CAVTAT010000016.1, forward strand.
GATGGAGACTGACCCTGACCTCGCCGCCCGCGCCGCTGCTCGCCTTCTGGCGGGCGGCCGGCGTCGACATGGACGAGGCGGAAGCTGTGTTCGCGGCGCCGGCCGAGCGGCCGCCGGCTCGCCAGGCCGGCAGCCAGCCCGCGAGCCGCCGCAAGCACCGCGCCGGCGCCGAACCGAAGCCGGCGACTGAAGCCGGCGCCGAAGCCCTGTGGACAACGCCCGCGCGCTGGCCGCGGCTGCGCGGAACATCGCCGAACTCGGGCCGCGGTGGAGGGCTTTGAGGGCTGCGCGCTGAAGGCGCACGGCGCGAAACACGGTGTTTTCTCGACGGGGCCGAGGACCGCCGAAGTGCTGCTGATCGGCGAAGCGCCCGGGCAAGGAAGAGGACGAACAGGGCAAGCCGTTCGTCGGCCGCTCGGGCCAACTGCTGGACCGGATGCTGGCCCAGATCGGGCTGGACCAGAAAGTCTAATATCCTGATTTCCAATACGATTTACTGGCGCCCGCCGGGCAATCGCGACCCCACCCAGGGCGAAATAGTCGCCTGCCTGCCGTTCGTGGAGCGGCTTGATTGGCTTGCCCGGCCCAAGCTGCTTGATCCTAACCGGCAAAGCCGCCGCCCATACCGTGCTCAAGCGCGAGGACGGGGTGACTGAAGCTGCGCGGCCGGCAGTTTATTCATACAGACCGGAGGGCAACGGCTCCCGTCAACGCCATGGTTATGCTTCATCCGGCATATCTCCTGCGCCAGCCGCAGCAAAAGCGGCTGGCATGGGCGGACCTGCTTGCTCGCCGAGGCTTGGCTCGATGAGCTGGGCGTGGCGCGGTCGGCTCACCCTAGTCGAGGCCAAGAAGCGGATGCGCCCGATGATGTTTCGCTACCGCCTTCGCCGCCTTCGCCCTCGCCACTGCTCGCCGCCCCGGCCAGGCCGCAGCCGCGCATCGTGGCGCTCTCCGAGCACGACGAAGCCGCCTACCGCGCCGCTTTCGCGCGCCATCGAGGCCGGCAATTGGCGCGGCGTCGGCGCGGCGCTGGCGCGCGCGGAGGACGATGTGCTGGCCGGCGCAGTGCGCGGGCGCATGCTGCTGGCGCCGCGCTACCGCGCCAGCTGGGGCGAATATACCGCGTTGGCTCAACCGCTACGGCGAGTACGGCATGGCGGAAGCGGTCTACGACCGCGCCATGGCTTCGCGCCGGCGCGCGCTCGCGCGCACAGGCGCCCGATCCCGGATGACGGGCCCGACGCGCGCCACTTGCCCGGCACGCCGCCGCGCCGTATTCCAGGCGACAGCGCCGCCGCGCGCGTCGCGCATCGAGCGCATCGCCGAGCGCATCGGCGCCGGCGACGATGAAGGCGCGCGCGCGCTTGGCCGCGCGCGCAAGCTCGGCGGGCCCGCGCGCGGGCCAAGCCGCACTGGCAGCTCGGGCTGATCGCCTACCGCCGCCACGATTACGCCGAAGCCGGTGCGCCAGTTCGAAGCGTCCGCGCTATGGCCGCATCATGGCGGCTGGGCGCGCGCCGGCGTGCACTATTGGGCGGCGCGCGCGCGGCTCGCGCGCGGGCGAAACGCACGGCGTTGCGCGAGCATCTGGAAGCCGCCGCGGACCGGCCGTGGACATTCTACGGCCAATTGGCGCGAAGCCCAGCTCGGGCGCGACAGCGCGCTTGCGCTTCGACGCCGCCGCCAGTCGATGCCGAGACGCTAGCCCATTTCATCGAGCGCCATCCCGGCGCGCGCCGCGCCGCGGCGCTGGCGCAATTGGGCCGGCTCTCGGAAGTGGAAAGCGAATTGCGCCGGCTGCACGCGCGACCTCGCCGCCAGACGACGACGCGAATTTCCTGGCGCTCGCCATCGCGCTTGCAGCGCCCAGCGCGCAATTGCGCGCGGCTGAATTTGGCGGCCCGGAAGTCGCGGCTGGCTTTTGCCCGACCACATCGTTCGAGCCCGAGGACGGCTTCTCGCTCGACCGCGCGCTGATCTACGCGATCGTGCGCCAGGAGAGCTATTTCAACCCGAAGGCGGTCAGCGTCTCCAATGCGCGCGGCTTGATGCAGCTGCTGCCCTCGACCGCGCGCGACATGGATCGCTCGCACAATTATCGCCGCAGCGCCGGCGGCGCTGTTCGAGCCCGGCCTCAACATGCGGCTCGGCCAATCCTATGTGCGCTGGCTGATGAGCCGAGTTTCACAATGACGGCGATCTTGGCCGCGTGTTCGCCGCCTACAATGGCGGGCCCGGCTGGCTCTCGCGCTGGCTGGCGACGCAACCGGCCGACATCGATCCGCTGCTGCTGCTCGAAACCATGCCGCGCGCGGAAAGCCGCGACTACGCCGAGCGCGCGCTCTCGCACATGGCGCTCTGCCGCAAACGCTACGGCCAGCCGACGCCGGAACTCGATCGCCTCGCCGCGGGCGGCGCGGCGCTCTACACGCCGCTCGATGCGCGCGTGGCGGAGCGATAGATGATGGACCGCCGGCGCCCCGCTGGCTCTTGTACAACACACCCATCCCCGGATTCGCGCAGCGAATTCCGGGGCCCATAAGCACGAACGGCTGAGTTTATGGGCCCCGGGCCCGCCGCTGAAGCGGCGTCCCGGGGATGGGTAGTGGATTAGCGTTCCGGGTGGTGTCACCCCTTCCGCCGCCAGGTGCTGCCGTTCGCCCCGTCCATCACCTCCACGCCTTTCTCCGCCAGCGCATCGCGAATGCGATCCGCCTCAGTCCAGTTCTTCGCGGTGCGCGCGGCGACGCGTTCGGCGATTAGCGTGTCGATGGCAAGCGCCGCGTGTTCGCCGAAGCTGGCGCGGAACCAGTGTTCGGGATCGGATTGCAGCACGCCGAGCAGCGCGCCGGCGAAAAGCAAGTCAGCTTTCGCGTTAGCCTGCGCTGCTGGCGTGTTCGCTGTGTTGGCCGCAGTCGCCATCGCGGAGAAGGCCGCGATGGCTTTCGGCGTGTTTAGGTCATCGGCAGAGTGCTTCTGAAAAATCTATCAGGTATGCGCCCTTGCTTCGCGCAACATCCTTCAAGCGCAACAGCGCGCCGTAGAGCCGATCCAGGCTCGCTTGCGCTTGCTTCAGCAAGTCATCGCTCCAATCCAGCGGCGCGCGGTAATGCGCCTGAGAGCAGCGCCCAGCGTATGGTTTCGCCTTGCCAGCCGGCATCGAGCAATTCGCGCACGGTGACGATGTTGCCGATGGATCTTGGACATCTTCTCGCTCGTCCATATTCAGCATGCCGTTGTGCATCCACACGCGCGCCAGGGGCGCGTGGTTGGCGCTTTCCGATTGCGCGATTTCGTTTTCGTGGTGCGGGAAACACCAGGTCGAGGCCGCCGCCATGGATGTCGATGGTCTCGCCCAGTTGCGCCGCGATCATCGCCGAGCACTCGATGTGCCAGCCGGGGCGGCCAGCGCCGAACGGCGCCTCCCAGCCGGCTCGCCGGGCTTGGAGGCTTTCCAGAGCGCGAAGTCGGACGGGTGGCGCTTGTCGTCCTCGCCGCCAAAATCATTAAATTGCGCGCGCGCCGGCTTGCATATCCTCCTGCGCGCGGCGCGAGAGCTTGCCGTAATCGGCATCGGCGGCGACGGAAAAATACACCCCGCTCGCGCACGGCATAGGCCGCGCCCTGCGCGATGCAGTTTTTCGATCAGCGCGATCATGGCGCCGACATGCGCGGTGGCGCGCGGCTCGAACGTCGGCGTCGAGCACGCCGAGCGCGCCCATGTCTTCGCGATAGATGCGCGCGAATTTGTCGGTGATGACATCGATGCGCCACGCCCGCTTCGGCGGCGGCGCGGATGATCTTGTCGTCGATGTCGGTGTAGTTGCGAGGCGTAGAGCACCGCGTCTTCGCCGTAGAGCATGGCGCAGCAGCCGGAACAGCACGTCGAACACCACCGCCGGGCGGGCGTTGCCGATATGGGGGTGGTTGTAGACGGTCGAGCCGCAGACATACATCGTCACCCGCTCCGGATCGGCGGGGACGAAGTCCTCCTTCTGCCGGGTCAGGGTGTTGGTAAGGCGAATTTTCATCGGCGTTCCTATGGACCGCCGGCGTCCCGTCGGCCAGCGCCTGCGTTAGCCGGCGAGACGCCGGCGGTCCATATTGGCCCACTCGCGCGGCGCCGTTAATCCAGGCCGTTGCGACGCTTTATGGACAAGGCGGGGGATCGTATCCATATTGGCTGGGTTCGGGGCGCGATGGCCCCGCTGCCTGAGGGTAAACCCGCGGGCGGGCGTTAAGACCGGGTGCCCGCTCAGTGACGGGACCCTCCCGGCTCGACCTCCGCCCCTCAGACCAAGAAAGTCCCCCGATGAGTGAAATCCTGAAATGGCGCTCGCCCAACGAGGCGCAAGCAAAACGCCCCTCGCGCGAAGCGGCGATGGAGGCGGTGCGCACGCTGATCGCCTGGGCTGGGGACGACCCCGCCCGCGAAGGCCTGATCGACACGCCCCAGCGCGTGGTCGATGCCTACCGCGAATGGTTCCGCGGCTATGACGAATGCCCCGAGGACGAACTCAGCCGCGTGTTCGAGGAAGTCGCAGGGCTATGACGACATCGTCATGCTCAAGAACATCGATGTGGAGAGCCATTGCGAACACCACATGGCGCCGTTCCTGGGCAAGGCGTTCGTGGCTTACTTGCCCACCGATGCCGTGGTCGGCATTTCCAAGATCGCGCGCGTGGTGGAGATTTTCGCCAAGCGCCTGCAGACGCAGGAGACCATGACCGCGCAGATCGCCGAAGCGCTCAACGCATCGCTGAAGCCGCGCGGCGTCGCCGTACTGATCGACGCCGAGCATCAATGCATGTCCACACGCGGCGTCCACCACAAGGACGTCACCACCGTGACCACGCAATTCACCGGCGCGTTCAAGGAAGATGCGGAATTGCGCGAGCCGGTTCTTGAAGCTGGCGGGTTATGGGTGAGGCCGCGCCAAGCCACAAGCTTACCCGGGGAACGGGTGCTGGTTCAATCTGATCGGAAGACGTGTTAAACCGGGCCCCAGCCTTGCGCGTTGATATGGGCGCGGATGCGCTCAATGCGATTGGCTGGGTCCGGGTGGGTGGAAAGCAATTCCGGCGGTCGCCCACCGCCGCCGCTCGACATCGCCGCCCAGAACGGAATTGCCTGACGCACGTCGTAACCGGCATCCTTCATATAACCGAGCCCCAGAATATCCGCTTCGCTTTCCTGGTCGCGCGAGAACGGCAGGCTGAGGCCCACTTGCGCGCCGAAGCCAAGTGCAGCCATGGCGATTTGGTTGTTGATCTGCGTGCCGGCCACTTGCAGCGCGGTTTGCGTGGCCATTTCGCGCGAATAGCGTTCGGCGACGTGGCGTCCGGTGACATGGCCCACTTCGTGGCCAAGCACAGTGGCGATGTAATTATCGTTGCCGCTGATTTCCATCAGCCCGCGATAGAAGCCGACCTTGTTGCCCGGCAAAACGAAGGCGTTTTTCTGCGGGCTGTCGAACAATACGAATTCCCATGCCTGGCCGCCGCGGCCGGCGGCGCGGGCGATGTTGTAGCCCACCGTTTCCAAGCGCTGCTGCGAGGCGCGATTGTTCCAGCGCGGCGTCTGCTGCAGCTGCTGGGCCCATGCTTGCAGCGACATCTGTTGAAGCTGGCTCTCGTCAATCAGGATGAACTGATCGCGCCCGGTGTCGGGATTGACCGTGGTGCAGGCCGGCAGCGCCAACGCTGCCGCTCCCCCGGCGAAGGCGCGCATGAAATCGCGGCGCCTCCAGGCGGGGCGGATCACGTTCTCTCGCTGGTCGCAGATTTCACACATGGCAATCTCCTCGGCGTTAGGCAGTACGATAGCCGCCCACCGCGGCCAGGAAAAGCGCTCCGTGGCCCAAGGGCTGCGTTGGGGCCAGCGTTGCGGCCGGCGTGGACAGGGCCAAGCCGGATCGCTATAGAGCCACGCTCCGGGACCCCTCTTGGGGTAAAGGCCGGACGCCTGGGTAGCTCAGTCGGTAGAGCAGCGGATTGAAAATCCGCGTGTCGCTGGTTCAATTCCGGCCCCAGGCACCACGACCCCCTCCGAGCAGTTCCGCTAACATCCAAAAGTCGTTGTTTTTCAACGCGTGTCGTCCAGAGACGTCCAAGGCCGATCGTTCACAGCGTTCAGCATTTGCTAGATTGCGTTCGGCTCGCGCGCGTTCGCATGAGAATTTCTTTCTCGACCCCAAAATTATTCCCGCCGCAGCGCCTCGATCGGATCGAGGCGGGCGGCGCGCCAGGCGGGATAGGCGCCGAACACGACGCCGACGAAGATTGAAAAACCCATGGCCAAGCCGGCGTTGAAGGGCGAAACCACAAACGGTATGCCCATTAGCAAAGTGATGCCAAACGCCCCCAGCGCGCCAAGGCCGAGCCCGACAATGCCGCCGGCCACCGAAAGCGTCACCGCCTCCAGCGCGAATTGATTGAGGATGTCCGCTTGGCGCGCGCCAAGCGCCTTGCGCAAGCCGATCTCGCGCGTTCGCTCGGTCACCGAAACCAGCATGATATTCATGATGCCGATGCCGCCCACCAGCAGCGACACAGCCGACACCCCGCCCAAGAGCGCCGTCAGCACGCCCGTCACCTGACCCATGGCGGCGCTGATGGCGCTCATGTTCTGTACGGTGAAATCTTCATCGCCCTCGCGCTTGCGATGACGTTCGCGCAGCAGAATTTCGATGTCGCCCTGAACCTGATCGATGATTTCCTCGGACGCTGCCTCCACCGAGATCAGGCTCACATTATTTGAGCGCCGCCCCTGCCGCCCGGCAATGCGCCGCCGCACCGTCGACATCGGCGCCATCACAATGTCGTCCTGGTCCATGCCCATGCCGGACTGGCCCTTCGATTTCAGAACGCCAATGACCTCGAACGCGGTCGAGCCCACGCGAATGGTTTCGCCGAGCGGGTCCATGTTCGGAAACAGCTCGTTGACCACGGTCTGGCCGATCACGGCGACGCGCCGGGCCTGGCGCTCCTCGCCCTCGTCGAAGAACCGGCCCTGCTCGAGTTCATAGTCGCGCACCGCGACGATGGCCGGAGTCACCCCGTCCACTTGCGGGCTCCAGTTTGCGCCATTGGCGACCACCTGGGCGCGCGCGCGCAGGCTTGGCGCAACCGCCACCACGCCGTCTATGTGCCGGATCGCTTCCGCATCGGCTTGGGACAAAGCGTCGCCGCCGCCGGCGGCGGCGCGCACGCCCTGGTTACGCATGGCCCCCGGCATGACGATGATCAGGTTCGAGCCGAGGCTGGCGATCGAGCCTTCGATGCTGCGCTGCGCCCCCGTGCCCAGCGCCACCATCGCCACGACCGAGGCGACGCCGATAATGACGCCAAGCGCGGTGAGCGCCGAGCGCATCGGATTGCCGCGCAGCGCCAGCGCCGCGCTCGAGATCAGATCGCCGGTGCGCATCATGCCGCGTTCCTCGCGTTTTGCTTGTCGGAAACGATTTTGCCATCGCGCATTTCGATCACCCGCAAGGCGGCGGCGGCCACATCATGATCGTGAGTGACGACGATTACGGTTACGCCTTCGCTGTTCAATTGCGCAAACAGCGCCAGGATTTCCTTGCCGGTATTGCTATCGAGCGCGCCGGTGGGTTCGTCCGCCAAGAGCAGCGCCGGCCGCCCGCACAGCGCGCGGGCGATCGCCACGCGTTGCTGCTGACCGCCGCTGAGTTGGTTGGGCCGGTGGCCCATGCGCTCGCCGAGGCCGACCCGGTGCAACATCGCCTTGGCCCGCTCGCGCCGCTCCTTCGACGGAATTCCGGCATAGATCAACGGCAGCTCGACATTCTCCAGCGCGCTCTGCCGAGGCAGGAGATTGAAGCTCTGGAAAATAAAACCGACGGTGCGGTTGCGGAAGGCGGCGAGATCGGCATCGTTGGCCGCGCCAATATCGACGCCGTCAATGACAATGCGGCCGTCGGTCGGCCGGTCGAGCCCGCCGAGAATGTTCATCAGCGTCGACTTGCCGGACCCGGATGGACCGACGATGGCGCAATAATCGCCGCGCGGGATCGAAAAACTGACCCCCGCCAGCGCATGCACGATCTCCTCGCCCATGTGATATTCCTTGACCAGCGCTTGCGCTTCGATGAGCGGCGCCATCACGTGCCCCCGCCGCCGTCGCCGCCGCCCCCATTGTTGAAGGACGGGCGCGCACGCGGGCCGCCGCCAGTGATAACTGCATCGCCCGCGCGCAGGCCGGCGTGCACTTCGGTATGATTTGCATCCGCTGCGCCGATCTCCACCTGTACAGGTTCTGGCGCGCGGCCTCGCAACACCCACACAATGGCGCGCCGCGTCGCGGCTGCCCCAGCTCGGCGCTCGCTCGCCCGCGCCTCCCCATCGCGGGTTGGCGCCTGCCGCAGCGCTTGCGCGCGCGCGACCAGGCGCGGATCGTGCGGGCGAAACCGCAGCGCCGCGTTGGGCATGCGCAATCGATCGTCGCGTTGCTCCAGCAGGATGTCGGCGTTGGCGGTCATACCCGGCAACAATTCCCGGTTCGGGTTATCGGCGCGCACCACCACCGTGTAGGACACCACGCCAGATTGCGAGACGCCCTGCTGGCGCACTTGGCTGACTACGCCCTCAAAATTCCGATCGACGAACGCATCGACGGTAAAGCGCACCGGCATGCCTTCGCGCACGCCGCCAATGTCGGCTTCATCGACAGTTATATTGGCCTGAAGGCGGGCGAGGTCCTGGGCGATCACAAACAGCGTGGCCGCCTGCAAGCTCGCCGCCACCGGCTGACCGACATTGATCTGGCGGTCGACGACAACGCCATCGATCGGCGAGCGGATCACGCTGCGTCCCAAATCGGTGCGCGCGGTAGCGAGCGCGGCCGCGGACTGAGCCACGGCGGCGCGTGCGCCATCGCGCGCGGCGCGCTGTTGCGACATCAATTGCTCGGAAGCAAAGCCGCGCTGCTGCAACACGGTGTAGCGCTGGTAGTCAGCCTCGGTCGCCGCGAGTTGGGCCTGTTGCTGCGCGAGATTAGCCTGCGATTGCACGACGCGCTGCTCGAACGGGGCCGGATCGAGCCGCGCCAGCACTTGCCCAGCCCGCACCTGCGAGTTGAAATCCGCCAGCACGTCCTGCACCGGTCCAGACACGGTCGAGCCGACATTGGCTTTGACAATCGGCTCAAGCGTTCCGGTAGCGCTCACCACCCGAATGATGGCCCCGCGATCGACCGCCGCCGTACGATAGGCCGGCTGGTTTTTGCCCTGACCGCCCAGGCTCAAGAAGAACAACAGCGCCAGCACCGCGCCGCCGCCGACGAAGAACAAGCTCCTCCCTCGCAAAAAGCCCGGGCGTTTGCCCCACAGATTCTGCACTTTTTCAAACAACGCGGCGAACATTGCCTCTCCTCGCATTATCCTGCCGGCAGGCTGAGCGGGCTGCCGTGTTCCGGCTGGCACACAAACGCTCAACGCTGAGGGCGGCGCCTTATTATGCGCTACATCACGGGGGGCGCCCGCCGGCCGTGGCGTCGCACCCACCCTCGTATGCTCTAGACTACGCGACTGCGCCGGACCGGCGCCCGTCGGCGCTACCAACGCACACCGTGCTCCTTGGGCTTTGCGACGACTGGCCGTTCGTAGGACGCATCCTCCTTGCTCCACAGCCCCTTGAGGAAGCCCCGGACAAACTTGGAATGCACCCACGACGCGTCTGCATCAGCCGTCATCTCGATCGTGCAGCGGCGCGTGAGCAGGCGCCATTCGCCGTTGCGCTTCACTAATTGATCGACGTAGCGACCGAAGGCGATGGAGGTCGTCTTGCCATCCAGCCAGTAAAGCCCGCCGACCACGTACGACTCGCAAAAGGCGATGTCGCCTTCGATCTCGCAGAGGTGATTGGTGATGTTGTGACTGGTCATGTGGAAATTGGCGCCGTGGCCCGCGTTCGCCCGCATTGGATAATCCGCCGCCTTGGTGATCACCGGGCCATGTTCATCGACGCCGTCCTCCCACCAGCAACCGGCGATCTGCTCAATGTCCTGACGATCGCGGGCGCGACACTCACGGACAATGCAGTCGAAAATGTCCTGCCGGTCCTTCAGAAGCTGAACCGTAGCCTTGAGTTTTTCCAGCTCTGCGCCTGCGTTCATTTCGCACTCCCTAATCTCCGCCGCCGGATTGTGAATTCAGCCGCGCCAAATCCTCGGCGTTCTACCCAATCAGCCACCGCCTTCTTGGTTCACTCAAAGCGCGCGCGCCGGGCCACACACCTACTATTTGGTAATCAGGGCCTCTGGCGCCGTCAATCTGTCTCACAGGCGGCCGCCACAAGCGCGTGGGGCAAGCCAATCGCCAATGCGGCGCCGCGCTACGTGGTGGGGCGTTGCCGCGCCGGGCTTTCCCTTCTACCGCAGGTTTTCGCGGAAAAACGCGATTGTGGCGGCGTAGGCGTCGCGCGCCTCCGGCAGATCGTGCAGGTAGACATAGCAATGGCTCATGCCTTCAGCGACGATCAGTGTTGTCCGCCGACCCGCCTTGATGAGCTGCGAATTGGTGTAGACCGCTGGGCTCATATCCATCGCCCGCGTGCCGGTGATGATCAGCGTTGGCGGAAAATGCGCCAGCATGTCCAAATGATGGGCGGGCGAGATGATGGCATCGTTCATGTTAGCGCCGGCGAAATAGCCGCGGGTCATGTCCAGCTCCGGTTCTCCCGGCAAGGGCGGCGGCGGAAATGAGCCGTCGATGTAGCCGGCGATATAAGCTGAATCGCCGCGCCCGAAACGCACCGCGCCGGCGCCGAAAATTCCTATAGCGCCCGGTTGCGGCAAATCAAGCGCGCCAAACCAAGCCGCCGCCTGCGCTGTCAGCGCGCCGCCCGCCGAGCAGCCATAAATGCCGATATGGTCGGCATCGTAGCGCTTCAGCAGTTCGCGATAGACCGCCGCGACATCCTCAACCCCCGCCGGATGAACCGCTTCTGGCGCCATGCGATAATTGACGGAAACCACTTTGTAGCCGCCAACCACGGCGATCGGCGCGGATTCCAGCATCGAACACGATTCCCAGCAGGTCTGAAATGCGCCGCCGTGCAGATTGATCAGAACGCGGCGTCGGTCGACGGCGCCGTCGCGCGGCGTGACAGTCCGCACCGGCACACCAGCGATGTGTTCCTCGACGACATTGACCGGATAGGCCTCCAGCATCCGCGCCACTTGCGGCGCGAGCATCGCAGCCAAGCCGCGGCGCGCCTCGCCGACATCCGCATTCATCACCCCCACACCCGGAGGCCGGCGCGAGCGAAGTTTCATGAATTCGCGCGCCTCGGCGCTCGACAATTCAGAGGGCGGCAAGTCGAAGCCGGGAACGCGCGTAACGCCGTTTGCGTCAATGCTTGGCCGTTCCGGTTGCGCGGCTGAAACCAGCAAAGCCGCGGCGCATGCCAGCCCCAACGCCAATCCGAAAAAACGACCCATCGTCACTCTCCACCCAAGCGCTACTAAGTCTGCGTGCGATTTTCCAATGTCAACCGGCGCCGAGCGCGGTTTCGCACTCCACCACCGTCGCCATTCTGATGCTGGGGCGGTCGAACAGGCGCTTTTCGTCTTCGATCACTTCACTGGGCATGATGGCGGTGGACAGATATTTGACCGTGCCGCGAAACACGTTTTCGTCCTCGAACCACAGCTCGGTAATGACATCGTAGGCGAGTTCCTCGTTTGCGCCGGATTCTGGATTGGGGTGGGGGTTGAGAAATCGGCGCACATAGCGCGAGAGCCCAGAGGCGTATTTCGCGCACAAGGGCGCGTGGCGGTTTTCGTAATAATCCTGGAACGCCTCCATGCTCATGCCGGGGCGGCGCTTCATGAACATCAATATCTTGTACGTCATGGCGACCCTCACCCGGCTTCCGCGGCCATGCCGGAAAAGCCGATGGCATAGCCTCCGTCCGCCGGCAGCGCTACGCCCGTGACGAAACTGGCCTCATCGCTGGCCAAAAACAGCGCGGCGGCGGCAATTTCCCGCGCCAGTCCCCAGCGATTTATCGGCGTGCCGGGCACCAGAAAGATTCCCGGCGGCGGTTCGGGAAACTCTTCCGATTGCTTGACCAGGCCGGTCCATGTAGTTCCCGGACAGACCGCGTTGACGCGGATTTTTCGCGTCGCGTAATCGAGCGCGGCGGCTTTGGTCATTTGGATGACGCCAGCTTTGGCGGCCCCATAAATGCTATGCCCCTTGAATCCGACCAGGCCAGCGGCGGAGGCAATATTGACGATGGCGCCCCCGCCCGACCTCAGCATTGAGATGATCCCGTACTTCATGCCGAAGAACACGCCTTTGAGGTTTACCGAGTGGACGCGGTCCCAATTCTCGGTGGTTTGCTCGTGCAGCGGCATCAGTCCGCCGCCAAAGCCGGCATTGTTGACCAGAATATCGAGCCTGCCGAACTTGTCCGCCGCCGCCGCGATCATTTTTTGCACGTCGGCCTCAAGCGCGACATTGGCGTGAACCGCCAGCGCCGCATCGCCGATGCCGGCGGCGACCTCATCTTGCTTGCCGCTGATGTCGGCGCAAACGACCTTGGCGCCCTCGGCGGCAAACATCTCCGCCATGGCTCTGCCCACGCCGGAACCGGCGCCAGTTATGACTGCGACCTTATTTGCCAAACGCATCTGCAGATTTTCCTGTTTTATCACGAGGCGGCATTGGGGGCCCACAAACACAGCCATGGGGCCGCGTTCATAGGTCCCCGACTTGGGCTTCATACACACGGGAATGGGTGGAGCACCGTGCTTGGTATGCCTCTTTACTTGAGCCGCCGCATCCCGCCCGCGCCGATGTAGTTGGTCAGGTTGCGGTGGAAGTTGGTGACTTTCCGCTCCTGGTGCGGATTGGGCAAGCCGCCGCGGAAGCCGCGCGATTTCATACCCTTCTGCACCCATTCCATGTTGGAGAAATCCTGCGCCAGCACCGAACCCCAATTTTCGGCATTGGCTTCGGCGTGCACCCATTCGGTCTTCGGCTCCTGGCCTTCCGGGAAGCGCTCGAGCGCGTACGACTTCGAAGATGCATTGGTTGGGATCGTCGCCATAGGGCCGCGCGCGATAGCAGAGCGCGAAAGTGACGCCCTGCAGGATGCTCGCATTGGGAAAGACGCTCCAGGCCAAGCCGGCTTCGGATACTTGTTCCGGCGTGATCGTCGGCCAAATGACGCCGCGCTTGGCGTCGTCGGCGCGCGCCGCGGCGAGCCAATGCTTGACTACATCCGGCCCCGACGTGCCCTCCGGCAATTCATCCACCAATCGTTTGGCTGCATTCACTAGAGTTTCGGTGGAGGCCGCGTAGTTGACTGTCTCAAAGTTTTCCCGCGCCAGCTCATAAGTCGAGACGCGCGGATCGACGCCCTTGCCGCCGCCGGCCCGCATCACCGATGTGCCGCCGGCCTTGCGCAGCGCCGGATCGCGTTCGTCGAAGCCGCTGACGCCGTGCAGGCCATGGGCTTTGCTGTAGGCGTAGAATTCGCCGTACTTCAGCAATTGCGTGTGCGTGCCCGCGACGTGATAGGGCTCCATAAAGGCTTCGAGCGCGGTCTTCCAATTGGCGGGATAGATCACCCACTGGCGCCATTTGAAGCGCATCTTCTCGAACTCGAATGGATCGAGGATGCTGGCCGCGGGCTCCAGGAACTCGCGCAGCGGCACGCAGTCGGGATCCATGTTGATAAAGAGCCATCCGCCCCAGGTATCGACCTTGAGTTCGGAAAGCGAAGTGCGTTCTTCGTTCAGCGCGCCTTTCCAGTCCTGCGGGTCGAGCACGAAGGTGTTCTTGCCGTCGAGATTGTAGGTCCAGCCGTGGAAGCCGCAGACGAAACGCTGCTTGCTGCCGCAGGCGCGGTTTTCGGTGCTTGGGGTATTGACGAGCCGGCGCCCGCGGTGCGGGCAGACATTGTAGAACGCTTTGATCTTGCCGGGCGCGGCGCGGACGATCAGAATCGATTCGTCGAGGATGTTGTACGTAATGTAATCGCCGACCTCGGGGATTTCCTCCACCCGGCCGGCAATCTGCCACACCTTCGGCCACAGCCGCTCGGCCTCCGCCTTGGCGTATTCCGGGGAGAGATACGCTTCGGCCGGAAGGATCAGCGGTTCGGAGAGGTCTTCGACGCTGACATTATTGGCGCTGCCGGCGCTATCCATGACGGTCTCCTAATCGCTATCGCCTATTCCCGCTGTCACCAGCGCAGCTCAAGGCCTTCCAAATCGCCCTTATCGCGCCAAGCCTGCAGCAGCGCCTGGAACGCATCCCAACCGTGGCCATAGCTTTTGAACAGCGCCCATTTCGCGTCTTTTTCGCCTTCATTGTTGAAATAGCCCGGCGGACAAAGCCGCTGGAAATCGGAAAGGTCGATCTGCAATTCTTCAAAGCGCTGCACATAAGCGTCCTGCGCCGCGCGGGTCGGTTCGACGGCCTTGGCGCCGCGTTTCAGTGTCTCGGCGACGATGTGGGCGATATGTCTGCCTTGCTCGCCGAATTGCTCAGTCACCGAGCCGTTCAGGCCGCCCTGGATGTAGCCAATGTAGAATTGGTTCGGAAAGCCATGCGTCATCGTCCCATGCAGCGTTTTGGGACCATCGCCCCAGTGCTGGTAAATCGACAATCCGTCCGCGGCCTTCAACGACTTCCATGCCCCAGCGGCGTTCGAGATCGCTGGTTACTTCAAAGCCGCTGGCGAAGATGATGCAATCGGCTGCATATTCGCGGCCGTTGGCGATGAAACCCTTCTCGGTCAAGCGCTCGACGCCTTTGGTCTCGGAGACGTCGATCAGATCCACATTGGGTTGATTGAAGCCGGGTAGAAATCGTCGCTCGACAAGCGGCCGCTTGCACAAGAAGCGATAATACGGCTTCAGCGCTTCGGCGGCTTTCTTATCCGCCACGATTGCATCCACGCGCCGCGCGCAAGCGCTCCATCACCTGGTAGTCGACCACTTCGCGGCGGGCCATGAATTGTTCCATGCTCAGCGCGGGCCAGCCCTCGGCTTCGAGTTCGGCGGCGAGATTGCGGGCGATCTCGGTCCAGATGTCGCAGACCAGATCGGCCTCGCCGGGCTTGAAGGCTTCCATCGCCGCGCGATGAAAATTGGCCTGACGCTCCTTCTGCCAACCCGGTTCAAGCGATTTCAGCCAGGCCTGATCGGTGGGCGGATTGGGCCGCTCATCGACGGTGGAAGGCGTGCGCTGGATCACGTAAAGCTGCTTGGCGTACTTCGCCAGCGCTGGAACCGCCTGAATCGCTGTCGCGCCGGTACCGATAATCGCCACGCGTTTGTCAGCGAGTTTGTCGAGCGTCGGACGCTGGTAAGAACCGCCGGTATATTCGTAGTCCCAGCGCGCGGTGTGGAACATCTTGCCCTTGAATTTGTCGATCCCCGGAATGGCCGGCAGCTTCGGCATGTTGAGCACGCCGCAGGCGAGGATCACAAAGCGGGCGCGAAATTCGTCGCCGCGATTAGTGCCGACGCGCCAGCGCTTCAGCGCTTCGTCCCAGCGCAGCGTGGTGATTTGCGTGTGGAACAGCGCCTTGTCGGCAAGGCCATACCTCCCCGCGATCGTCTTGCAATAATTTTGGATTTCCCAGCCGTCGGCGAATTTCTTGCTCGGCATGAAGCCGGTTTCTTCGAGCAGCGGCAGGTAGCAATAGGAATCGTTGTCGCATTGAATGCCGGGATAGCGGTTCCAATACCAGACGCCGCCGAAATCGCCGGCGGTGTCGATGTTGCGAAAATTGGTCACCCCAGCCTGCTTCAAGATGATAGCTGGCCATCACCCCGCCCCAGCCAGCGCCAAGGACGACGACATCGAGCTCTTCGGAGATCGCCGCGCGCTTTGCTACCGGCATATGCGGATCGGCGGCGTAATTGGCGACGATATCGCCCGTCGGCCGGAAATATTGGCTTTGCCCTTCGGGCCGCATCCGCCGCTCGCGCTCATGCACGTATTTTTCGATCAAAGCGGGAATATCGATCTCGCTCGCGGGCGGCGTTTTAGTAGGCTGGCACTTCATATTTTGACCCCTGGCCAGACGGCCATTATTTCAAATCCAAATCGAGAATTTTCCCGTCGAAATTGCCGCCCAGCGAGGCCGTCGCCTTGGCCAGCTTCGCCGCCGGCGCGCCGCGCATATAGCCGTCAATGATGCGCTGATAATTGCTGATCATGCCTTCGATGTTCTGGGCCAGGCGCATGAATTCGAAACCCTTCGCATGGAGTCCGCGCTGCTGCATGGGAATGTTCGAATAATCCTGGCGCGGGATTGGCGGAAATTTGTCGCTGTCGAAAGGCAGCAAGGTCGGCGCCATGACCGGCGGCGGCTCCTTGCCCTCCGGATAGAAGGTCAGCGACCAGAGTTCGAACAAGCAGCTTTCGGGCCCAAGCGGCCGGATACGGTAGGCCGACATGCTGGAGAAAAACGGCAGCATGAAATAATTCGGGAAAATGTACTCCACCGCGCTCACCGGATGGGAAACCGCCACCGCGTTCAGATCTGGTACGGGCTCTCCCCTGGCCTGGAGCTGCTTGGTGATCTGATCCTGCACAATGCCAAACCACATCATCACCGCCTGAGCGGGATCTTCCGGCAGATCGACATCCAGGAGCGCGCGCGCGATCTCGATCTCCTTGGGCTGGACCATCCCGGCCATGCCTTCGCCAACCAGTTCGACATTGCGGAACTGCGCCCGGATATTGTCGCGCACGGTCATTTTCGGATCGATCGGAACGCCAATGCCGCCGGTGTCATAGCCGTACATTGAATTGTAAAGCGCGGGCGCGGCTTCTTGCAGCTGCGGATGGGTTCGCATCACATGATAGCCTTCCATGAAGGCTTCCATCGCGGTTTTCCAATTGGCGGGCAGCACTGTGGCAGTGCACCATTCGGCCCGCAACTGGCTGACGCCATGCGCCTCGAGCCGCTCGCCCAGCGTGCCGAAGCATTCGCGCACCGGCGGCGCGTTGTCGTCAAAGTTGATGAAAGCGCAGCCGCCCCACTCCTCGACCCGGCAGGGCCGCAGCGCAATGTCGGCCTTGTCGAGTTGCTGTTCGCTGAACAAGTGCTTGCCGTAGACGAAAGTGTTCTCGCCCTCCAAGTTCCAGCGCCAGCCGTGGAATGGACAGATGAAGCCCTGCACCTGACAATTGCCGTGGCCGCTGGCTACAGGCACGCCGCGATGGCGGCAGGCATTGTGATAGGCTTTAACGCCGCTCTTGGCGCGGACCACGATCACCGATTTCTCTAGGATCTTGTATTCGATCCAATCGCCCACGTTGGCGATCTGCTCCAGCCTGCACGCCATCTGCCAGACGTGCGGCCATACGCGCTCGCACTCGAGCTTGTAGAATTCTTCGTCGTAATAACGCTGCGCGGGGATGCGTTCGGGGTTGGTGACCGGAAACGGCGCCGCCTTGAATGGACCACCTGCGCCTTCAGCCATCGCCCGTCTCCTTGACGCTTTAAGCGCCGCTTGCGCAATGATGCCCAGGCGCGGCTCCGTGTCAAACGGCTTTGGAAAATCCCTTCCTGGCGATATTTCAGCCGCCCAGAGCAAGACCTCGGCGCAAGTCTTGGCGCCGGTGGGGCGCGGTTGCATAAGAATGGCGCGGTCGCCTGACCGCCCGCGCGTGAGCACCCATGAAAATCGGCGTTGCCTACCCGACCACGGAGGTTGCCGGCGATCCAGACGCCATCCGCCGTTTCGTCGCCGCGGCGGCCCAACTCGGCTATTCGCACATGATGGCTTACGACCATGTGGTCAAAGGGCCGCTCGAGGGGCGCACGCCGAAACTGACCGGCCCCTACACTGAAAAGCACAGCTTCCACGATCCGTTCGTACTGTTCGCCTTCGCCGCGGCGTTGACCGACAAGTTCGACTTCGTCACCGGCGTTCTGGTGCTGCCGCAAAGGCAAACCGCTCTGGTTGCGCAGCAGGCCGCCGATGTGGATTTGCTCTCTCGCGAGCGGTTGCGGCTGGGTGTCGGCATCGGCTGGAATTATGTCGAGTATGGCGCGCTGGGCCAGGATTTTCGCACTCGCGGCAAACGCATCGACGAGCAGATCGGGCTCTTGCGGGAGCTTTGGGCCAATCCCATCGTCAGCTTCGAAGGCCGTTTCGATAAGATTGACCGCGCTGGCGTCAATCCGCGTCCGCGCCGGCAAATCCCCATCTGGGTGGGCGGACATTCCGAGCCAGGCTATGAGCGCGGGGCGCGGCTGGGCGATGGCTTCATCTTCGCCGCCGACGGCGCCGGCGCGCTCGCCGCTTGGGAGCGGGTCAAGCATTATCTTGCCGCCGCCGGGCGAAGCGAACAGAATTTTGGCCGCGAATTGCTCGCCATATTCGCGCGCGATGGCGAGCAGACCGCCGAGCATTTGAAGATGTGGCGCGATTCCGGCGGCACCCATGGCTGCGTGGCGTCCATGAACAAAGACCTCGGCGGCGACATTGACGCCCACATTGACTATATCGCGAAAGCCAAAAGGCTGCTGGACGCCGGCTGATCACGGCGTCAAGGCAAGGAAAACCAATGCCAGCTTACATGATTTGCATACGCAACGCGCCGGTTCGCGATCAGGAATCGATGAATGAATATTCGCGTCGCAATCGCGAAAAGGCCGGGGATTTCCGATCAAACTACCAACTCGAACCGCTGGTCGTGTACGGGGCGCTGCAGGCGCTTGAGGGCCGCGCGCCGGATGGCGTTATTGTCTTGAAGTTTCCAGACGCCGATACGGCCCGCGCCTGGTACCAAAGCCCCGACTACCAAGCCGCGCTGCCGTTTCGGCAGAAGGCCGCTGATTATAGCGTCTTCATCGTCGAGGGGTTTTCACCAGGTTAGGTAACCGGCCGGCGCGTGAATGTTGGCTCGTCCTGGCCGGGCATGCCGGGCGGCGGGCCGTAATCCGGGGACGCCACGAATGGCGCCGACAAGTCCACCGGTCCGCGATACTGCAGCCCAAAATGGCGCCATTGGAACAACCATTGCTGGCCCGCTTCGACATAGCGGTCGTAATAGATGCCGAGCGTCAACGCCGAACTGCCGTCGGCCATCTTGGCCAGTTCCGTGGTCGGAACCCTGCCGCTGACGCCGCCCGGCCCCACATGCAGGAGCGGCGTCCCGACGATGAGCTGCACCCGCTCGCAGGCGCCCAGCAGCTTGGCGAACATGGCGCCAATGTCCGAGCGCCCGCGTATGTGCAAGCCGGCGATTTTCCATTCCGCGTCCTCGGCGAAACAGGCGGCGAAGGCGTCGGCATCCTTACGCCACACCGCATCGACGAAATGCGCGTGCAGCTGGCGAATGCCGCACTCCGTCGCCACGAACTCGGTCATTTGTCTCGCTCCCAAGAAATAAAGACCCATCCAATCACAAGCTTTGGCGGAGCGATAGGTCGATGCGACTTCGCCGCATCCGGGCACGGGCGGGTAGCGCATTGACAGCGCCCGCCCACGCTGTTTGGGTGCGCGCGCAATGAGATTTTTCGGCAAAAAGAAATAGCGAGCCATGGGTGCGTTGACAGGTAAAGTCGCGGTGGTCACCGGCGCCAGCCGCGGCATTGGCAAGGGCATGGCGCTGGTGCTCGGGCAAGAAGGCGCGACGGTTTATGTTACCGGGCGCACGGTCACGCCAGGCTCGCACGACCTGCCCGGCACGGTCGGCGAGACGGCGGCGGAGATTGACAAGCGCGGCGGTAAAGGCATCGCCGTCCAGGTCGATCACGGCAAGCCCGATCAGATCGCGGCGCTGTTTGCGCAGATCAAGCGCGAGCAAGGCCGGCTCGATCTATTGGTCAACAATGCCTTCTCGATACCGGACGACCTGATCGAGCCCGGCGGGTTCTGGGAAAAACCGCTCTCCAATCTGGAAATGATCGATGTCGGCGTGGTTTCGAACTTTCACGCCGCCTGGCACGCGGCCAAAATCATGGTTCCGCAAAAATCCGGCCTGATCATCGCCATTTCCGGCTATGTCGGCGTGACCTATACGTACGGGGTCATTTTCGGGACGTGCAAATCCGCTGTCGATCGCATGGCGCGCGACATGGCCATCGAGCTCCAGCCGCACAATGTCGCTTCGATCTCGCTGTGGCAGGGGCTCACCTTAACCGAGCGGGCGCAGCGCAACATCGCCAACAATCCGGCGATGAAGCAGCAAATCGTCACCAACCCGAACATCGGCTGCACGCCGGAGTTTCCTGGCCGCGTCATCGCCGCTTTGGCCAAGGATCCCGAAATCATGAAGCGCTCTGGCGGCACCTTCATCACCGCCGAAATAGCGCAGGATTATGGCATTACCGACATTGACGGAAGAAATATCCCCTCGCTGCGCGCGCAGCGCGGTTCGCCGATTTGGCGGCCGATCGCGGAGGCAAAATAATGGATCGCCCAATACTGGATCGCCAAGCTCGCATCGACGCATTGCTTGACCGGCAGGATATTACCGACTGCCTCACCCGTTTCAGCCGCGGCATGGATCGCTTCGACCGCGCGCTATTCCTCTCCGCTTTTCACGCCGATGCGACCATCGCCGCCGGGCCATTCGTCGGCGGGCCGGAGGCGCTCTATGATTGGGCCCAGCCCATGCATGAAGCCGGCCAGATCGCCACGCACCACAATCTGCTCAATCTGACCTGCGAAATCGACGGCGACACCGCACACACGGAAACCTATTATCTGTTCGTCGGCCGCAACCGCGACGACAGCAATTGGATCGCGGGCGGGCGCTATATCGATCGGCTGGAGCGGCGTGGCGGCGTGTGGCGCATCGCCTTGCGGACCAATTGCATCGAATGGTCGGGCCTAGTTCCAACCATGCCGATCCCGTTTGGCGACGTGCCGGATATATTTGGCAATGGCGCCCCCGTGCGCGGCAAGGACGATCCATCGTACCGGCGGCCCTTGGTCAATCAACGGCAGAAGCAAAATCCAGCGGGCGCATAGCGATGAGTGCGTCACCCCCAACCACCCATCCCCGGAAATTGCGAAGCAATTGTCCGGGGCCCATAAACGCAGCCATTGAACGGTTGTCGCTCGCTTATTCACGGACCGCGCCTATGGGTCCCGGACTTGCGCTGCGCGCAATCCGGGAATGGGTGGAGTTATTTTCTACAAGAAGGATCGCCCAATGACAGAACGTAGATTTGATGGCCGCGTCGCGGTGATTACCGGCGCCGGGCGCGGGCTTGGGCGCGAATATGCGCTGCTGCTGGCGTCGAAGGGCGCCAAAATCGTGGTCAACGACAATGGCAGCGCCATTGTCGGCAGCGGTGTTGATGTCGGCCCCGCCGAGGAGGTTGTCCGCGAGATCAAGGCGGCGGGCGGGGAAGCCGTTGCGTGCACAGATTCCGTGGCGACCTCGGCGGGCGGCAATGCGATCGTGCAAACCGCGATCGACCGCTACGGCCGCGTCGATATCATCATCCCCAATGCCGGCAATGTCCGTTACGGCGCGTTGAAGGATATTAGCTACGAGGATTTCGAGGCGGTGCTCGACGTACATTTGCGCGGCGCCTTTCACATCGTCCGCGCGGCTTTTCCTTTCATGTGCGATGCTGGATACGGTCGTATCGTGCTGACCTCCTCGATTGGCGGCATCTATGGCAACCAGAGTGTCGTGAATTACAGCGTGTCCAAGAGCGGCATGATTGGATTGAACAATGTCGCCGCGATTGAGGGCGCCGAACACGGCATCAAGTCCAACATCATTCTCCCGGGCGCGGTGACGCGCTTATCCGAAGGGATCGATATTTCTCAATTTCCGCCGATGGGGCCCGAATTGGTGGCGCCAGTTGTGGGCTGGCTCGCGCATGAATCGTGTTCGATCAGCGGTGAAATGCTGATCTCCGTGGCAGGCCGCGTGGCGCGTGCGTTCGTCTCTGAAACCGTGGGCGTGGTGCGCCCGTCTTGGTCTATCGACGATGTGGCCGAGCAGATTGACTCTATCCGAGACCCCAAGGATGCGTGGACGCTGGCGCCTGTTCCCTCCGGCTTCATGGAGCACCTTGGGCGCAGTTTCGAAATGGCGCGCAAGGGCGGCGCCTAAGCGAGTCCACCCCGCCGCCGAAGCCGCCCGCTCGTCACTCCACCCCCGCCGGCAGCACCACCATGCGGTAGGGCACAAACAGGCGCAAATCGAGATCGCCGGCTCGTTTCCAGGCGACCGGGCTTTCCAGCCCTTCGAGGCGCACGCCATAGCCGGCGCCGAGACCGCGCACGATCGTGTTGGCGTCGGCGGTGATTGCCGCAATCACGGGCGCGCGATATTGTGGCGGATTGATCAGCACCAGCTCGATCGCGCCAGTATAATACTCAATCCGTCCAGGCTGCGGCGCATTGGCGCTGAACGCCCGCAAGCGCTGTTCGACGCTCTCAAGCGTATCCTCCTCGCGCACCGGCGTGCGCAGGATGATGGTCACTTGCGAAGTGTCGGCGCGCCCGCCAGGCTGCAACAAATCCAGCGCCGCCTCGGCGCTGAACCGGACAATGCGCGTGCGGCCAACGCCGTCGCCTTCTGCGTCCTCGCTGAGAATGCCCAGCGTCACCGCGCTATTGCCTAGCCGGGCGACCCCGCGCAGCGCTTCTTGCAACTCAGCGCGGCGCGTTGCGGCGTCGCGAGTGTCGGAGGAAATGGTGAGGTTCATGGCCGCTGAATCGGCGCGACGTGTGATGGCCACGTGAGGAATCGAGAAACTTTCGAAGCGCTGCTGATAACGGCTCGCGGTGACAATGACGGCGTCCGCCTCGTCCTGCGCCCAAGCCGGCTCGGCGGCCGACAGCGCCAGCGCGGCGCCCAGTGCAATTGCCCTCAACATGGACTTCTCCTGCTCCACAGCCTTGGCGCCGCTGCGTTTCAGCGCAAGCGCAAAGCAGACCCCTCACGCGCAAGTGATTGAACCGCGCGGTCGCTTGTGCGAGATGTCGCGCATGCGCGCCCTCCTTCTAGCCTTGGCCCTGCTCGCCGGAATCCCATCGCCGAGCGCGTTCGCTCAGGAATTTCAGATCCCGATCGATTGTGCGCTCGATGCGGCGTGCGCGGTGCAAAATTATGTCGATGTCGATCCGGGCGAGGCCGCGCAGGACCCGATGTGCGGGCCGTTCACCTATGACGCCCATGAGGGGATCGATTTTCGCGCGCCCGCTACTATGGCGCGGCGCGGCGTGAACGTGCTGGCGCCGGCGATGGGCGTAGTGGCGCGTGTGCGCGACGGTGAGCCTGACGGCGCGTTCATTCGTGGTGGCGTCGCCGCACTTGCCGGGCGCGACTGCGGCAATGGCGTTCGGATCGATCATGAAGGTGGTTGGTCGAGCCAACTCTGCCACATGCGCCCGGGATCGCTGCGTGTGCGCGAGGGCGAGCGCGTGAGCGCCGGCCAGGCACTTGGGCTGGTGGGGCTCTCAGGGCGCTCGAATTTCCGCACGTGCACATTTCGATTTGGCGCGGTCAGAGCGGGTCGATCCACTCACCGGCGCGCAGATTGCAAGCCTGCGTTGCGGCGCGCAGACCGCCGCCCCCGGCGCGCATTGGAGCGCGACGGCGCGCGCAGCGTTGGCTTATCCGAGCGCGCGCTGGTTTGCGCTTGGCTTCACCGGCGGCGCGCCCGCCCGGGGCGCGCGTGGAGGACTTGTCGGCCAATGCCGCGATCCGCGCTCCCGCGCTGACGTTTTGGGGTTTGGCGATTGGTCCGCTGCGGGGCGACGTGCTCCGTGTGCGCATCGTAGGCCCCGACGGCGTGCAGATTGCCGAAATCGTCGCGCACCATGGCGGCGGGCCAGCCGCAGGGCTCGGTCTTCGCCGGCAGGCGCACACCGGCTGGCGGTTGGCCGGCGGGCGCTTATCGCGGCGTGGCTGAACTGGTGCGCGATGGGCGCGTGATCTCCACGCAAACGCAAGCGCTTCAGTTGCGTTAGCTTCTTGTACCGCCGGCTTGCAGGCGGCGCTTGCCGCCCGGCCGGCTGGAACCCTGCGGAACGTTGCCAGCGGTACAGTTGGCAACTCTTCCGGCTTGGGCGTAGAAGCAGGCCATGAAAGTCGCCGTCGTCGGACTGGGCATCGCCGGCTTGAGCATCTGCGCGCGGCTGGCGCTTGCCGGCCACGATGTGTCCGGCTTCGAGCAATTCGAGCCGCATGCACGAGCGCGGCTCCTCCCACGGCGACACGCCGCATCATGCGGCTCACGCCCGGGCGAGGGCGAAATCTATGTGCGGCTGGCGCGGCGCGCGGGCGCGCTCGTGGCGCACCTGGGAAGGGCTTGGCGGGGCGGCCGTTCATCGAGTGGACCGGCGGGCTGATGGCGGGTCCGCGCGGCTCGGCCTTCGTGGCTGCGTGCCAGCGCTTGAGCCGCACGCCGGCGGCGCTGATGCGCGGCGACGCCATCCACGCGCTGACCCGCGGCGCCATCGCCATGCCCTACGATTGGGACGTGTTCCGCCAGGAAGATTGCGGCGTCATCGCCGCCGACGCGGCGCGCGCGTTCCTGCTGCGCCAAGCGCCGCGCTGGGGCGCGAAGCTGCACGCACAATGCGCGCATCGCAAGCGCCGATCGAAGGCCGATCGTCTCATCGTCAATGGCGAGAAGCGCGAATTTCGACGCGGTGATCGTCGCCGCCGGCGGCCTGGGCGGGACAGCTGCTGCCGGAATTCGCCGGCAGGCTGGCAGTGAAGCGGCGCGTGGTGGGCTGGTTTCAGGACGCGAGACGCCGCGGCTTGTTGCCGGTCGTGTGCTGCGACAACGAAGTCGGGCTCTACGGCATGCCGGCGCCGCGCGGGCTGTACAAGTTCGGCTTTCACGCCGTCGGCGGCGCGACCGATCCCGATGACGTGCGCGAGCCGGACGCCGACGATGCGGCGCTGCTGTCCGAACACGCCGCGCGCGCTGCTGCCGAGCCACGATCCCAAGCCCGGTGCGCATGGCGCGCTGCCTCTACACCGTGACGCCGGACGAAAATTTCCTGATCGCGCCAAGCGCCGCGCATCCGCGCGTGTTGCTGTTCTCGGCCTGCTCCGGCCACGGCTTCAAATACGCGCCGGTGTTCGGGCAATTGGCGGAGGAATGGCTGAACGAGGCGCCTTCGCCGGAATTGCTCGCCTTCATGCGCGGCGGCGGCGGCGTCAACAGATTGGGCGCGGCAAAGAGCTGACCTCGGAGCGCCGGCTTCCAGCCGACATACCGCGTTCAATCACACAGGTCTGCCGATGGTCATGCCGCCACGATCGGCCCGATACCTGCGTCCTCGCCAGCGGCGATGGTGAAGCTCGCGGCGGTCGCGGCTTCGTAAGTCCTGCTGTCAATGGTGGAGACGGCGACGAATTCCGCCTCGGCCTGCTCTTGTGTCAGCGTCAGCACCAGGAAGCCGTGCCGCTGCCCGTCGAGCCATTTCACGTGCGGGTTGCGCGCGCGCACGCCGCCGGCGAAATCGATGCCGGCCTGGGTGAAATACGACGACTCGCTCGGCGAGGTGATCGAGGTCGCGCCCAGTTCGACCGCAACGCGGCCTTGCGCGTCGCTGAGTTCATTGGCCCAGGCAATGTGGGTGTCGCCGGTCAGCACAATGGCGTTGC
This sequence comes from uncultured Alphaproteobacteria bacterium, assembly GCA_963732745.1. Lineage (GTDB taxonomy): Bacteria > Pseudomonadota > Alphaproteobacteria > Caulobacterales > Aquidulcibacteraceae > Vitreimonas. The sequence continues at coordinate 309,423 of CAVTAT010000016.1, forward strand.
CGCCGGCGGCGCGGATCGCCTGCAGCACGCCGCGCGCGCGCCAGCGGATAGCCATCCCAGGAATCGGTGCTGAGCGGGAACGGAAAGCGGGTCAGCTTCAGCAATTGGGCGACGCCGGGCGCAATCGCTCCAGCGCGGCGGCCAGCTGCGGCGGCGTGGCGCGACAAGATCGGGCGCATGAACAGGCGCCATCAGCACTTGATTGCCGATCACTTGCCAGGTCGTTCCCGCTTGCGCCGATGCCCTTGAGTTCGTCGGCGAACCATTGTTCTTGCGCTTCGCCCAGCAAGGCGCGCTCCGGCGCAGACAGCGCCTGGTTCAGCGCGCGCACATCCGGCGCGAGGAAAAAGCCCGCCGGCAAATTGCGTTGGATCGGGCAGCAAGCCTTGCGCGCGCCGCCAATCGAGCACCGGGCGCATCTCGCCGCCCACTATCTTCATGGATCGCGGGAAACAGTTGTATGCCCGGCGTGTCGGCTTCGTTCGTCGCGCAGCGCCACCGGGCGCGCCAGCGCGGGCGAAATCCCAACGCTGCATTTCGAGCGGCAAGTCCTTGGCGTAGTCGAGCGGCTGGGTGCGCGCCAGCAGCCGCGTCTCCAGCATGATCAGCGTGGACAGATCGCCGAACTGGAAGGAGCGATTGATCGCTTCGAAGGCCGCGGCCCGGTTCGCGGCTCGCGGATCGGCATCCATTCATAATAGGCTTGCAGCGCCGCCTGCTTGCGCGCGCTCCAGTCGCCTTCGTCGGGCTGATGGTTCTCGGCGCCGCCGCTCCAGCTATCGTTGGCGACTTCGTGATCGTCCCACACCACGATCCAAGGGGCCAAGGCGTGCGCGGCTTGCAGCTCCGCCTCGGTCTTGTACTGCGCATGGCGCTGGCGGTAATCGGCCAATTGCCTCAGTTCGACTTCCGGCGCGGGGATGCGGCCCAGTTGCAACGCAACCTCGCCGCCATAACCGGCCAGGCCATATTCGTAGATGTAGTCGCCCAGATGGATGACGACGTCGATGTCCTCGCGCGCCGCCAAGGCGCCATAGGCGTTGAAAAACCCGTGCGGATAAGACGCGCACGAGACTATCGCGAGATTGGCTTCGCTGGCGCGCCCGCGCGGCAGCGTGCGGGTTTTGCCCACCGCGCTGCTGGCTTCGCCGGCGCGGAAGCCGTAAAAATACGGCGCGCCGGGGCGCAATCCGGTGACATCGGCCTTCACCGTGTAGTCACGCGCTTCGTTGGTTTCGATGATGCCGGTCTTCACAACATCCGTGAGTTCGCGGTTACGCGCCACGATCCAGCGGACCGGCACCGCGCCGGCCTGCTCCGGGCGTCACCCGCGTCCAGATCACCACGCGGTCATGCAGCGGATCGCCGGAGGCCACGCCGTGATTGAACGCCAAAGCGCCCCCATAGGCCGGCGTCTTGAGATTGGGCGCGCAAGCGACCGCTCCCCCTGCCGCCGCCAACGCGCCGCGACGCGTCAACCCACCCTTTGCCATTGGTCCGTCCCTCCTGCGCGCCTTCAATACCAGACTGGCGAGGTTTTCAAAGTTCCCAGGCTCGCTTTCGGGGTTGGCGCCCGTTAAATGCAGCGCAATGCGGTGTTTGCCCTCCTCTGAGCCCAGCGGCGAAATCCGCTTGGCGATCGCGCCGAACGACGCAGGAGAGCGCGTCGATGTTTGGTTGGCGAAGCACTGGCCAGACCTTTCGCGCGCGCGGATCCAAGGCCTGATCGGCGCCGGCAAGCTCACCCAAGACGGCGCCCTGGTCACACATTCCAAGGAAAAGCCGCGCGCGGGAGCACGCTATAGATTGGAATTGCCGCCGCCCGCGCCAGCGGCGCCAGCAGCCGAAAGCATCCCACTCGATATCGTCTTCGAGGATGAGCATCTGGTCGTCGTCAACAAGGCCGCCGGCATGGCCATGCATCCCGCGCCAGGCTCGATGCGCGCCACCTTGGTGAACGCGCTGCTGGCCCATTGCGGCGCGAGCCTCTCTGGAATTGGCGGCGTCGCCAGGCCCGGCATCGTCCACCGCATCGACAAGGACACGACCGGGCTGGTCGTGGTCGCAAAGCACGATGCCGCCCATCAGGGACTGGCGAAGCTGTTCGCCAAGCACAATTTGGAGCGCGTCTATTACGCGGTGACGCGCGGCGCGCCCAAGGAACGCGCGGCGCGGATCGAAAACCGGCTGGTGCGATCAAACGAAGACCGACGCAAATACGTCGTCGCCCGCAATGCCGACACTGAAGCAGGAAAGCTCGCCGTTACCGATTATTGGACTGTGGAGAGTTTTGGTCAGCAGCCGGGCGCGAGCGTAGGCCGGGCCGCGGCGGCGCTGCTCGAGTGCCGCCTGCACACCGGGCGCACCCATCAGATCCGCGCGCACATGGCGCATCTCGGCTGCCCATTGGTGGGCGATCCGCTCTATGGCAAGCAGCGCGCCTTCAAGGCCGAGCGGGGCGAGCAGGCGGAAGCCGCCGTGCGCGCCTTCCCGCGCCAAGCGCTGCACGCAAAAATCCTCGGCTTTACCCACCCCATCACCGGCGCCGAATTGCGCTTCGAAAGCGCACTCCCGGCAGATATGGAGGCGCTGCTGACATTGCTGCGGCAATTGTAAATGGAGAAAATCCCATTTCGCACGGAGCATGCGCCATTGGCGGCGCCAGTGTTGAAACTCAGCAGACTTCGCCGCAATGGGCCGGGTTCCACAGCTCAACCGGGGGCGGGCCCCTGCCCGCGCCGCCCTGGCTCTTGAGCGCCGCCGACATATGCTCCAGGCCTGGGGGGACAACATACACAAAACGCCTTAATTTCAGCCCCCATGGAAGCGAGCTTCGCGCCGATGAGCAATGCCGACAAACAGGCCGCCCGCTTGGTCGCCGAAGCCGAGGCCGCTGGGGAGGCCTTGGCCCGGGTCCGCACGGAGATCGCCAAGGTCGTGTTCGGGCAGGAACGGGTGATTGAGCTGACATTGGCGGCCATTTTGGCTGGCGGCCACGTCTTGCTGGTCGGCGCGCCGGGCTTGGCCAAGACCCGCCTGGTGGAGGCGATTGCGCGCGCGCTGGGGCTCGACTGGGCGCGTGTGCAATTCACGCCGGACTTGATGCCGGCCGACATTCTAGGCTCGGAAGTGCTCGACCAGGATCAGGCGGGAAAGCGCCATTTCCGTTTTGTCAAAGGACCGATCTTCACCCAGCTGCTGATGGCGGACGAAATCAACCGCGCTTCCCCGCGCACCCAATCGGCATTGCTGCAAGCGATGCAGGAGCATCACGTCACTGTCGCCGGCCAGGCCTATGACGTGCCGCGCCCGTTCCACGTGCTGGCGACGCAGAACCCGATCGAACACGAAGGCGCCTATCCGTTGCCGGAAGCGCAGCTTGATCGCTTCCTGCTGCAGGTCGATGTGCCCTACCCCGATGCCGAAACCGAGCGCAGGATTTTGATTGAAACGACCGGGCTTGAAGAAGTACGCCCACAAGCCGTGCTCGATGCCGGCGCGCTGGCGCGCTTGCAGCAATTGGTGCGGGCCATGCCGGTGGGCGAAAAAGTGCTGGCGCGAATATTGGACCTGGTGCGATCGGCGCGGCCTGGGCCCAGCCAAGACGCGCGCGTCAACCAGCACGTGGCCTGGGGCCCCGGACCGCGCGCGGGTCAGGCGCTGATGTTGGCCGCACGCGCCCGCGCCTTGCTGCGTGGGCGTCTGGCGCCAGCGCTTGACGATGTCGCCGCGCTCGCCCGCCCGGCGCTGGCGCACCGCATGCAACTTTCCTTCAGCGCCCGCGCCGAGGGCCTGGACATCGATACGTTGGTGGACGAATTGGCGGAGCGGGTCGGATGACGCGAGCGCACAGGCTCCATGCCTAACCCCCGCCATGACGCCCTCGCCCTTGCCGGCGATCTGCCCGGCGTCCTGCTCGACGCGCACCGTTTGGCGGCCAGCGCGCCGGGCATGCATGGCCGCCGCCGCGCCGGTCAGGGCGAGGATTTTTGGCAATATCGCGACCACCGCCCCGAGGACGGCGCGCGCCTGGTCGATTGGCGCCGCTCGGCGCGCGGCGAGCGTTTGTATGTGCGCGAGCGGGAACGGCAAGCGGCGCAAACCGCCTGGTTTTGGATCGATCCGAGCCCAGCTTTCAATTGGAGCAGCGATTCCGCGCGACCAACCAAACTCTATCGCGCGCACACGCTTGCCTTGGCGCTCGCGATTTTACTGGTGCGCGGCGGCGAACGGGTCGGCGTATTGGGTCAACCCGCCCGCACGGGCGCCCGCGCGGTTGACAGGCTCGCGCTCGACTTATGCGCTCCGCTTCACGATGTCGCCGCGCCGACGCGCGCTTGCATTGTTTTTGCCAGCGATTTCTACGCGCCGCTAGAAACCTGGACGCAGCGGCTCGAAGCGGCGGCTTCCGCCGGCGCAAGCGGCGCTCTGGCGATAATCGCCGATCCGGCGGAAGAAGAATTTCCGTTCCGCGGCCGCGCATTATTTCAAACCCCTGGATTTCCCAACTCAGGCGCCGCGCCGCAAGCGCTGATCGGGCGCGCCGAAGCCGCGCGGGGGGAATACCTTGAGCGCCTGAGAGCGCATCGGCGCGGCATTAGCGCATTGGGCGCTAGTCTCGGCTTTCCAGCTCTGACCCATCGCACCGATCATAGCGCCGCGCCGGCGCTCGCGGCGTTGATTGCGCTTGTCGCGGAGAGCGGCGTTTGAGCTTCGGCCCGTTTTTGTTCGCCGCTCCGGGCGCGTTGCTTGCGCTGCTGGCCTTGCCGCTCTTGTACTGGTTGATGCGCGCAACGCCGCCGCCGCCACAGCGTACGCAATTTCCGCCGGCGCGCCTTCTGATCGGCTTGCACACCGAGGAGCAAAGCCGCGAGCGGGCGCCGCCTTGGTTGATTTTGTTTCGCGCGCTGGCGGCGGGTTTGCTGATCCTCGCTTTTGCGCGGCCCAGTTTGGCGCCCAATGCCGCCGAGGCCGCGCCAGGCGGACGCACGCTCATCGTCATCGACAACGGCTGGACCTCCGCGCCATTTTGGAACGAAACGGTCAGCACCGCGCTGGCGACGATCGCCGAGGGCGAATCCAGCGGCGCGGTGTTCATCCTGACCACCGCGCCGAACCGTCCCAACGATCCCAATCGCGATCCCGGCGAAGCTCTCGTCGCCGCCGACGCGAGAGCGCGCATTCATCGGCTTGAACCGCTGCCTTGGCGGCCGGACCGCGCCGAAGCGGCGTCGCGGCTTGCGCAGACCGCGGGCAATTTCAACCGCATCGTCTGGATCAGCGATGGCCTTGACGATCCGAACGCGAATTCATTCGCGCAAGCGCTGTTGCGTCGCGGCCCGCTGAGTTTGCGCACGCCGGCTCGGACGGCGCGCGCGCTGGTGTCCGGCGCTGTGACCCCCGCGGGTTTGGTGGTCGAAGCGAGCCGCGCCGCCAATGGCGCGGCGCTCGGCGCGGTGGCGGCGGAGACAGCCGATGGGCGCGCGCTTGGCGCGGCCGAACTCAAATTCGCCAACGGCGCGCTCAGCGCCAGCGCCCCCATCGATCTGCCGCCGGAAATCGCCGCACGCGCCGCGCGCGTGCGCATTGTCGGTGAACAGAGCGCCGGCGCGGTGAAATTGCTGCCTTCTGGCTCAAGCCGGCCGTTTGTCGGTCTTGTCGGTTCCGGCGGTGTTGGACAATCTCTACTCTCGGAATTGTTTTATGCCGAGCGCGCGCTGCGGCCTTACGCAAATTTGCGACGCGGCGGCATTGGCGAACTTATCGATGCGCGCGTGCAAGCCTTGATCCTGCCAGACGCCGGACAGATCGCACCCGACGACCGCGCGGGGTTGGAGCGTTGGCTCGCCGCCGGCGGCTTGCTGGTTCGCTTTGCCGGCCCGCGCTTGGCTCACAACGCGGACGATCTCACCCCAGTGCGCCTCCGCCCCGGCGCGCGAAGCCTTGGCGGCGCGCTCGCATGGGAGCCGCCGCTGGGCATTGGCGCTTACCCCGCGGACTCGCCGTTCGCCGGCATGGCGCCGTCCGACGACATCCATGTCCGCCGGCAAGTACTGGCCGAGCCCGCCTCGTTACGCCAGGCGCGCGTTTGGGCGACGCTCACTGACAATTCGCCCTTGGTCACCGCGCGAGCGCAAGGGCGCGGGCTGATTGTGCTGTTTCACATTAGCGGCGCGCCGGATTGGTCGGACCTGCCGCTGTCGGGCGGTTTTGTTGAAATGCTGCGGCGGACGCTGGCGTTCGCGGCGCGCGCCGATGGCGCCGGCGAACGCGAGATCGTCGCCGGACCCTATGCGCCGCAGCGCCTGCTTGACGGCTTCGGTACGCTCGCGCCCGCGCCAGCGGACGCGCCCAGCATCGCCGCAGAGGCCTTTGCCCTGGCCCGCGCCGCGCCCGCAAGCCCGCCCGGTCTCTACGAGCGCGCCGGCGTGTCCGCCGCCATCGATGCGGCGCGCGCCGATGAGACGCTTGCGCCGTTGCGCCTTCCCGCCGGCGTCAAGCGCGCCGGGCTAAGCGCAAGCGTAGCGCGCCCGCTTGCTGGCTGGCTGTTCTGCGCGGCCGCGTTGCTGCTAGTGGCTGATCTGCTAGTGGCGTTATTTCTGGTTGGACGTTTGCCAGGCCTGGCCCGCGGCGCTGGCGCTTTAGTCCTGTTGGCGGCGCTGTCCAGCGCGCCCGACGCCAACGCGCAGCGCGAGAGCGATCCAACGCTGACGCTGCGCCTGGCTTATGTGCGCACAGGCGATGCGAGCGTCGATCGCATGTCGGGCGCGGGCCTGGCGGCTTTGACCCAGGTTTTGTTCGAGCGCACTTCAGTGGAGCCTGGGCCGCCCATTGGCGTTGATCTGGCGCGCGACGACCTCGCCGCCTTTCCATTCTTGTATTGGCCCGCGCCCGCGGCGCCGCGGCGCCTCAGCGACGCAGCTCTCGCCAATGTCAATCGCTACCTCGCCATCGGCGGCTTGCTGCTGGTCGATACCCGCGCGCCAAGCGCAAACGCGCGCCCCGCCGCCTTGATGCTGGCGGGTATTGATGCGCCACCGCTGGAACTGGTCACGCGCGACCACGTGGCGACGCGGGCATTCTACCTGCTGCGTAGTTTTCCGGGGCGCACGCAATCGCCGCAGCTCTGGGCCGAGAACGAAGCCGCCGCCGCCGCTCGCGATGGCGTCGCTTCGCTGTTCGTCGGCGACGGCGACTGGGCGGCGGCTTGGGCGGGACAGACCGCAACTGAGCGCCAGCGCGAACTGGCGCTGCGCTTCGGCGTCAACATGGTGATGGTGGCGCTCACCGGCAATTACAAAGCCGACCAAGTGCATGTGCCGGCTCTGCTCGAGCGCTTGGGTCAGCGGCGATGACGGCGGCCGTCGCATGATCGGCGCCGCGCGCATCGGATTTGACCCGGCATTGCCAGTGGCGGCGATCCTCGCGCTGGGCCTTCTCGCCCTCGCCGGCCTTGGACTTTATATCTGGCGCGGCGGCGGCGCGCCGGTTTCGCGTACATTGGGGTTAGCTTTCGTGCTGCTCGCCCTGTTGCAACCGCAATGGGTGCGCGAGCGGCGCGAGCCAGCCGCCGACGTGGCTCTTGTACTTGTCGATCAGAGCGCGAGCCTGGCGCTCTCCGGCAGGCTCGACGCCGCGCGGGCGGCGGGCGAGGCCATGACCGAGCGGCTTTCCCATGAGCCTGGCCTTGAGGTGCGCGTGCGCGAGGCGCGCGGCGGGCCGGACGGCACCTTGATCGCTTCACTGGCCGCGGACGCGCTATCGGATGTCCCGCGCGAACGGATTGGCGCAATTGTGGTCGTCACCGACGGCCAAGCCGCCGATCCTCCAACCGACCCGGCCCGCCTCGCTGACCTTGGACCGGCACATATTCTCATTGTCGGCGACCCCGAACGCGGCGACCGGCGCCTTGAGCTGATCTCGGCGCCGACATTTGGCATTGTTGGCGAACCCATGCGCATCAGCGCACGCATCATCGACAATAGCGGCGATGCGCAGGTCCGCGTCAGCGTCAACATTGACGGCGCGCGGGCGGCGCGGGTCAGTGTCCGGGCGAACCGTCCATTTCATGTCGATGTGCGTTTGCCCCATCGCGGCCGCAATATGCTGATCGTCGAAGCGGAAGCTGGCGCGGAGGAAATCACGCTCGCCAATAACCGCGCGGCCTTCGCCGCCAATGGCGCCCGCGACCGCCTGCATGTGCTGCTCATTACTGGCGAACCCCACCAAGGCGCGCGCGTCTGGCGTAATTTACTTAAATCCGATCCCGCGATTGAGCTGGTCCATTTCTCCATTCTGCGTCCGCCGGAAAAGCAGGACGACACGCCGCTTTCCGAACTGGCGTTGATTGAGTTTCCGACCGAGGAATTGTTTGAGCGCCGGCTCGGCGAGTTCGACCTAATCATTTTCGACCGCTACAATCGGCGCGGCATTCTGCAAGCCTATTATCTTTCGGCGATCGCGCGGCGCGTCGAGGAAGGCGGGGCGCTGCTGATCAGCGCCGGCGAAGGCGAGGCCGGCCTTGACGGGCTCAGTCGCAGCGCACTCGCTGGCATAGTGTCTTCGCTGCCGACCGGGACAATTCTGACCGAGCCCTATCGGCCGGCGCTGACGGCGCTCGGGCGGCGTCACCCGGTCGTGCGCGAGCTGCCCTCGCCCGAGCGCTGGGGCCGCTGGACGCGCCAGATCGAAGCGCGTGCAAGCGGCGGCCAAGTGGTACTGCAAGGAGCGCGCGGCGCGCCGCTGCTGGTGCTGGGCCGCGCCGGGCGCGGACGTGTGGGGCAACTCTGGTCCGACCAAGCCTGGCTCTGGGCGCGCGGATATGAAGGGGGAGGCCCGCACGGCGAAATGTTGCGCCGCCTCGCGCACTGGCTAATGCAGGAGCCGGAATTGGAAGAGGAGCGGCTTTCGCTTGAACCAGGTCCGCTGGGTTTGCGGGTCGAGCGCGCCAGCTTGGGCGATTTGGCTGAAACGAAAACGGTGGAGCTGATCGCGCCTTCCGGCGCAAGCGCGCGCCTCGACTTGAACCAGGCCGGGCCCGGCCTGTGGCGCGGGTCGGCGACAAATTTGGAGCAAGGCTTGTACGAAGCGCGTTCGGGACAATTGCGCGCATTCGCGGCGATTGGTCCGCTCAATCCGCGCGAAGCGGCAGCGCTCAACGCCGACCCCGCGATCCTGCGCGCCTTCGCGCAAGCCACTGGCGGGAGTGTGTTCATGACCGGTGAGCGCGGTGAAAATCTTCCCCGCGTTCGCCGTATCGAACGCGGCGCGCACGCAAACGGCGAGGATTGGATTGGCGTCGAACGCAACGGCGCCTATGTCGTACGCTCATCGGCGGCTAGCCCGCTGGGGCCAAGTTGGGCCTGGGCATTTTTCGGTCTAGCTCTGCTCATGCTCGGATGGCGGCGCGAAAATTAGGGCTGCGTAAAGGGGAGTGATGGACTAAAGTTAACACACCGACAGGGAGAAGGCGGCGGGCGCATTCACATGGGAACGCAATGAATAAGATCCTGCTCACTATTGCACTTGGCGCCCTGGTGGCCGCCCTCGCCTATTTCACGCTCCGGGATTTCGACGCTTCGGCGCTGAGCGTTCATGGCTGGATTGCGCTTGGCTTGGGGAGCGCTTTGTCGCTGCTGGTCGGCGCCGGCCTAATGGCGCTGATGTTCCATTCGGCCCGCAAGGGCTATGATGAGCGTATCGGCGTCGACAAGCCGGGCCAAAACCAGGACGCGGGCCCTCGAGACCCGGTTGGCCGCGCTTAACCATACTAATGTTCAACTTGAGCATAAGCTGGTAGTGAGTGGGCATGGCCAAGACCAAGCCGCACGCTTCCGCCCAGAGCTTCGGCTCGCTCTACGCGCACGGCTTCGTGCGCGTGGCGGCGTGCGCGCCGGTGGTCGCGCCCGCCGACCCCGCCGCCAACGCCGAAGCCATCCTCGCGTTCGCGCGCGAGGCCGACGCGGCGAAGGCGCGGCGCTGCTGCTGACCCCGGAGCTTTCGCTCTCCGGCTACGCCATCGACGATCTGCTGCTGCAGGACGCGCTGCTCGACGCGGTCGAAGACGGCGCTCGCGCGGCTGAAGGCGGAGAGCGCAAGCTTGTTGCCGGTGCTGATCGTCGGCGCGCCGCTGCGCCTGGGCGGCGCGCTCTACAATTGCGCCGTGGTGATCCATCGCGGCGCGATCCTCGGCGTCGTGCCGAAGAGCTTCCTGCCGAACTATCGCGAGTTTTACGAGAAGCGCCATTTCGCCAGCGCCGCCGACACCGCCGAGCGAGCATGATCACGTGTGCTGGCGAAGAAGTCGCCGTTCGGCGCCGATCTGGTGTTCGCCGCCGAACGACGTGCGCGACTTCGCCTTCCACGTCGAGATCTGCGAGGACTTCTGGGCCCCGACGCCGCCCTCCACCATGGGCGCGCTCGCCGGCGCGACCATCCTGCTCAATCTCTCGGCCTCCAACATCACCATCGGCAAGGCCGAGGACCGCGCCGTGCTGTGCGATTCGCGCAATCGCGCCGCTGCGCCGCCGCTTACGTGTTCGCCGCCGCCGGGCGCGGGCGAATGCACCACCGATCTCGCCTGGGACGGCCAGATCATCGCCTACGAAATGGGCGAGAAGATCGCCGAAGGCGAACGCTTCGCGCGCGAGCCCAAGCTGGTCATCGCCGACATCGATGTCGAGCGCATCGCCGCAGGAGCGCCGCCGGCTCTCCAATTTTCGCGACGCCGCGGCGCGCGAACAGGAACGCGCTGGCGCAGCTTCGGCGCATCGCCGTTCAAGCTTGGCGCGCCGCCGGCGCGCACTGCCGCTCAAGCGCAAACTCGACCGCTTCCCGTTCGTGCCGGACGATCCCGCCAGGCGCGACCGCGATTGCTTCGAGGCCTACAATATCCAGGTCTCGGGCCTGGCCCAGCGCATCGAGGCGACCAACACCAAGCGCGTCGTCATCGGCATTTCCGGCGGGCTCGATTCCACCCACGCGCTGATCGTCACCGCGCGCGCGTTCGATCTGCTCGGCCTGCCGCGCGCCAACATCATCGGCGTCACCATGCCGGGCTTCGCCACCAGCGAAGCCACCAAGGCCAACGCCTGGGCGCTGATGCGCGCGCTCGGCATCGATGCGCGCGAAGTTTCGATCGAGCCGCTGGCGCAGCGCATGCTGGAGGATCTCGACCATCCCGCCGCGCGCGGCGAGACGGTCTACGACATCGCCTACGAAAACGTGCAGGCGGGCTTGCGCACCGACTATCTCTTCCGCCTCGCCAACAAGGAAGGCGGCTTCGTCGTCGGCACCGGCGATCTCTCCGAACTCGCGCTCGGCTGGTGCACCTACGGCGTCGGCGATCACATGTCGCACTACAACGTCAATGCCGGCGCGCCGAAAACGCTGATCCAGCATCTGATCCGCTGGGTGGCGGCGTCGAAGCTGTTCGACGCCGCCGCCTCGCACACCCTGCTGCGCGTGCTCGACACGCGAAATCAGCCCCGAACTCATTCCCGGCGACGACGCCGCAAAGCACGCAAGCCGTGGTCGGCCCTTACGAATTGCAGGATTTCAACCTCTATTGGCTCACGCGCTACGGGCTCAAGCCGAGCAAGATCCTGTTCCTGGCCTGGAGCGCGTGGCGCGAAAAATATGCCTACGCCGAGCTGCGCGGCTGGCTCGAAGTCTTCCTCAAGCGCTTCTTCGCCAGCCAGTACAAGCGTTCGGCGGTGCCGAACGGGCCGAAAATCGTTTCCGGCGGCGCGCTCTCGCCGCGCGGCGACTGGCGCGCGCCGAGCGACGGCGCCGCGACAACCTGGCTAGCCGAATTGCACGCCAACACGCCCGAGGCGCTGCACGGTGAAACCTTAAACCCCTAAGCGGCAGCGCGCGGATTCACGCTGACCATGGCGGCAAGCTTGATCGTAGTCAAAACGATGATCGCCTGCGCGCGGTAATAGATCCCCGGAGGTGAGCCATGAAGATCAATGAAGGCGCAACTGACCGTCTATTGCGAGTGCTGGTCGGCGCAGGCGTTCTGTCGCTTGCGTTCGTGGGGCCTCAAACGCCCTGGGCTTATCTCGGGCTTATTCCGCTAGTCACCGGCCTGGTCGGCTTCTGCCCGCTCTACGCGGCGCTTGGTTTCAACACTTGTCCGGCGAAGAAAGCGTAGGGCGCGAACGCGAGTTGAAGCGGTGCTACGCGGGAATTGCGGCGCGAAAATGGGAACCTCCGCCCCCCGAGGCCCTGGACTGACCTTGGCGGCCATGCTTGATGCCGGCAATGACCCGCCCTCCCCTCAAAAACTTGGCCCTGGAAGACCTGATCGCCCTCGCCATCGATGCGGGACGCGAGATTCTCGCCGTGCGCGCCGCCGGCTTTGACGCGCAAAAGAAGCTCGACGGCTCGCTCGTCACCTTGGCCGATCAGCGCGCCGAGGCGATCATCGAGGCGGGCCTTGCGCGGCTGGCGCCGGGCGTGCCGATGATCGGCGAGGAAGCGGTCGCTGACGGTCGCATTCCCGACCCCGGCGCGCGCTTTTTTTGCGTCGACCCGCTGGACGGCACGCGCGGCTTCGTCAATGGCGGCAACGAGTTCACCGTCAACATTGCGCTGGTGGAAGATGGCGTGCCAAGCATGGGCGTGGTGTATGCGCCGGCCAGCGGCGAATTGTACGCGGGCGAACCTGGACGCGCGTTGGGCGGACGCGAGGCTGAGCTTGCGCCGATCAAAGTGTCGCCGCGCCCCGCGCAATGGCGCATCGTCGCTTCGGACTTTTCCGGCCGCAACACCGCCACGGCCGATTTCATCGCCAAGCTGAACGGCGTGATCGCGCACGCCAGCTCGTCAATCAAATTCTGCCGCCTCGCCGAAGGCGCCGCCGACCTTTACCCGCGTTTCGGCGATGTTTGCGAGTGGGACGCCGCAGCGGGGCACGCAGTGCTGCGCGCCGCGGGCGGCGACATCATGGATCTTAAAGGCGCGCCGCTGCGCTATGGCCGGCGCGAGGACAAATTCTATATCCGCGGCTTCGTCGCCTTCTCAGGCCCAGCCGCCGCCAGCGCCGCACGCGACGCGCTGGGGTAGCTGTGCGCTATTTCTTGCCGCCGGTTCCGATGCTGCCGGCGCTTGGCGCGGATTTGGCCGATTTTTCCTTCTTGGGTTTGCGCTTTTCCTTGTTGGACTTCATCTGACCCTTGGCCATGGCTTCCTCCGTGATCCGCACGCGCCTGACGCGCACGTGCTAGATTGTCGTGTTTGCGCAATTGTTCAAGCCGGCGCCCGCTTGGGCCTTTTGCAAGAGCCCCGCAACCCCCCACCCCAGGGCGCCGCGTAGCGGCGGGCCGGGGCTTGGCGTTGAACCTGTCACCAGCGGCACCGCAAATCGCGCTGGAAAAACAAAGTCTCACCGCCGACTTGGATTATACCGGTCGCGCAATCTGGTTTGGCGGGAGACGAGCGGCTGTTCGGCGCCGGCGATGAACACCGCTACCGGCGCGCTCTTTACTTCCAGCGGGTCGCCGTCCCAGATCACGATGTCGGCGATGTAGCCGCGCTCAAGCCGGCCCAGCCGGTCGCCGACGCCAAAGATCTCCGCCGGCGCGCGCGACACCGCCGCGAACGCCGCATCCCAAGGCAGGCCATTGGCGACGGCGTTGCCCGCGAGTTGCAAAGCCAAGCGCGCCTGGTGCGCATCCACCGTTCCCGGCGCCGGCGCGATAGCAAAACGCACGCCAGCTCGTTGCAATAGCGCCGCATTGTCGAGCCGCGAGGAAAGCGTCTCAAAACGATCCGGCAGATTGGACAATGGATCGATCAGCACGGGAATTCCGGAGCGGGCCAATTCATCCGCCACCTGCCAAGCCTCGGCGGCGCCGTGGATGGCGAAGCGCAAGCTCGGGATTGGCGCGCTTGAAGGCGATGATGCGGCGGATGTCGGCGGCGCTCTCGGCGTGCGCCAGAAACAGGCCTTGCCCGCGCGCGAACGGCGCAAGCGCGGCGGCGTCAATCTCGTTCAGCACCGCCCCGCCCTGGCCGCTTCGATAGCGCGCGGGATATTCGCGCGCATCGCGCAACGCCGCTTCGAATACCGGCCACAGCGCCGCGCGCGAGGTTCCCGCGCGTTCGGCGCCGGCCTCGCCCAATTCCACCACCATGAAGGCGCGCACGCCGAATACGCTGTCGGCGGCGCCAGACAGCGAAACCAGCGCGCCTTGACCGCCGAACAGGCTGGCGGTCTCGCTCGGCGCAACCGCCGCGCGGGTGACGCCCTCCATGCGGGTGACCGCGATTGCGGTGACGCCGGGATTGAACGCCCGCGAAACATCGGCGGCGGCGGCGACAAGCTCGCCTTCGATATCGGCGTCATTGGGCGCGCCCGAGCCGGAAATCTCGCTGAGGCCGATTTCGCTCATCGCCGCGAACACGCCGGGGGTAACAAAGCGGCCGCGCGCCTCGATAATCCTGCGCGCCGCTCGGCGCGGCAACCGCTTCGCCAATTGCGCGATCCGCCCATCGACGATCAGCACATCGCCGTTTTCGATAATGCCCGCCGCGCCATTGCTGACCACGCGGCCATCGCGAACCAGCACAGTCTCGGCCGCCGCCGGCGTCGTGAACGCAAGCAAAAGGGCGATGAAAACACTCGACGGGGCTCTCATTGCGCGCCCTCCAGATACGTTTGTCCAAGTTCAAAATCGGAAGCGGGCGCGCCGTCTTGGCCGCGCTGATACACCAAGGCGCCATCCATGTAGACACGCTCAGCCACTGCATAGCTGGAGAGCGGGTCCGCCGACCATACCACCACATCGGCGCGCAGCCCCGGCGCCAACGATCCGGTTTCCGCGTCGATATGCAGGGCACGCGCCGGATTGCGCGAGAGCCAGGTCCAGGCTTGCGCCCTGGTGATGGCAAGGCCGGCGCGGTTGCCGTCGGCCAGCGCCTTGGCGGCTTCTTGGTTTAAACGCTGGATTCCCATTTCACTGTCCGAATGCACGATTGCGCACGCCCCGCCCGCATCCACGAACGGAATATTCTCGCGGATGGCGTCGTAGGCCTCGATCTTGAAACCCCACCAATCGGCCCACATCGCCGCGCAAATATTCTCGCGCGCCAGCAAATCCGGAATTTTGTAGGCCTCAACGGCGTGATGAAACGCGGCGATGCGGAAGCCAAACTCGTGCGAGACTTCAATCGCGTTGGCCATTTCGTCGGCGCGGTAGCAATGCCATTGCAGCAAAATGTCGCCATTGAGCACGCCGGCGAGCGTCTCCAATTCCAAATTGCGATCTGGCGGATCGCCCTCGCCGCTCTCGGCCTGCGCCTTGACCTTGGAATCGTATTCGCGCGCCGCAGCGAAGGCCTGGCGATAGCCGGCGACATTGCCCATGCCCGTCGCCGGCGAGGAATTGCGTTCGCCATAGACCCGCGCCGGGTTTTCGCCGCACGCCATCTTCAAGCTTTGCGGCGCGCCGGGGAATTTCATTTCCTGTACCGTGCGCGCGCGCAGCACCGGGCGGAGCGTCACGCCGCGGCCGCCGAACAAATTTCCCGATCCCGGCAGCACATGCAGCGCGGTGATCCCGCCAGCGACCGCGCGGGCAAACCCCGGATCCATCGGCCACACCGAATGCTCAGCCCACACTTCGGCGGTATTGGGATCGGTGAGTTCGTTGCCGTCGGAGGTCGCGTCTATGCCGGGGGCGGGATAGACCCCTAAATGCGAATGCACATCGATAATGCCGGGAGTTACGAATTTTCCGGCGCCGTCGATCAATACCGCTCCCTCTGGCGCGGCGAGGTTCGGTCCAATCGACGCGATGCGCCCGCCCTGCATTAGCACGTCCGCGTTGGCAAGCTCCGCGCCCGCGCCGTCGAACACGGTCGCGCCGCGAATGAGCGTCGGCACGGACGCGCGCGGCGCATAGGTGGATGCGTAGGCCGTGGCGCTGGCCGCTGTTTCGGTCTCGACGGGCGCGCTGGCGCAGGCCGCCAGGCCCAACGCCGCAATGATGGCAAAACTCGATGTCAGCCGCATTTCGTCTCCCCCGCTCTCGGCGTCATTGTGGTACAGTCTAGCGAGCTTCCACAAGGGCCGCACGCGTATTGGGAGAAATTTGCGACCAGCCGCGCGCGCTAAGCCGCGCGTTCCTTCGATGCGCTGAACCGGACTTTCGGGTTCTTGTCCTGGACGTACCCGATTTCCCAGGCGCTTTTGCCGAGGAACACAGGGGATTTGTCGACATCCTCGGCCATCTGCATTTTGGATTTTTCGGTGAAGGCTTCGAGATCGGCGCGGGCATCGCTGCTGACCCAGCGCGCGGCCTGGTAGGGCGAGGTTTCGAAGATCACTTCAAGGCCATATTCGGCCTTCATGCGCTCGTCGAGCACATCGAATTGCAGCGCGCCGACCGCGCCGACGACCAGATCGCCGCCGGTGACCGGCTTGAACACTTGCGTCACGCCCTCCTCGCCCAAAGCTTCCAGCGCCTTGCGCAAATGCTTCTGCTTCAGCGGATCGCGCACGCGCACGCGCTTTAGTATTTCCGGCGCAAAATTGGGGATGCCGGAGAATACCACTTCGCCGCTTTCTGACAGCGAATCCCCTACGCGCAATCCCCCATGGCTGGGTATGCCGATGACATCGCCTGGAAACGCCTCGTCGGCGATCTCGCGTTCTTGCGCCAGGAACATCAGCGGATTGTGCACGTTGAGCGCTTTGCCGGCGGCGGTTTTCAGCGTCATGCCACGCTGGAACCGGCCCGAAGCGATGCGGAAAAAGCCGACGCGGTCGCGATGCTTGGGATCCATGTTGGCTTGGATCTTGAAAATGAAGCCGGTGACTTCGCTGCGACTGGCGTCCACTTCTACGCGCTCGCCCTTTGCCGTTGCGGCTTGCGGGCGCGGAGGCGGCGCATTCGCGGCAAGCCCCGCCAGCAATTCGAGCACGCCGAAGCGGCGCAGCGCCGAGCCGAAATAAACCGGCGTCAGATGGCCTTCGCGAAACGCTTGCGCGTCGAAGGCCGGCAAGCCCCGAGCGCGCCAGTTCGGCGGTCTCCTCCAATTCGGCGCGCACGTCGTCGCTGACGTCCGGCGAGAAAATCACTGGCGCCGCGCTTCTGACGCGCCTCGTTGGCAAAGCCCTGCTCGCCGGCTTCGAGCCGCCTGAAGGGCACGAATTCGTCGGCGCTCAAATCAAGCATGCCGGCAAAGCGTTGGCCCGACGCGGCCGGCCAAAACATCGGCGCGGTGTCCATCGCCAGCTTGGAATGAATCTCATCGAGCAGCGCGAACGGATCCTGCGCTTCGCGGTCCATCTTGTTGATGAAAGTGGTGATCGGAATGTCGCGCAGGCGGCAGACTTCGAACAGCTTCAAAGTTTGCGGCTCGATGCCCTTGGCCGCGTCCAACACCATGATGGCGGAATCGGCCGCAGTGAGCGTGCGATACGTGTCCTCGGAGAAATCCTCGTGGCCGGGCGTGTCGAGCAGATTGAACACCAGATTCTCGTGCTCGAACGTCATCACCGAAGCCGACACCGAAATGCCGCGCTCGCGCTCGATCTTCATCCAGTCCGACTTGGTCCGCCGCGCAGCCCCGCGCGCAGCCACCACGCCGGCGAGATGGATGGCGCCGCCGGCGAGCAGCAAGCGATTCCGTCAGCGTGGTCTTGCCCGCGTCGGGGTGCGAAATAATCGCGAACGTGCGGCGACGTTGCAGCTTCGGCGGCGGGCGAGGAGGACATGTGGGTGGGCGCGTTTACGCTGCGAGCGCCGCGGATGCAACTCGCCACTCCCGGACCGCCGGCTTCCACCCGGCATGCGAACGATCAATCACCCGCCCACACTTGGGCGACGCCGGTTAACCCTGCCGCTCGCGGCGAGTTGGCGTAACAGTAAGAGTTGTGGCGTCCCCGCGCGATACCCGGGTCCAAGAGGCGATGGTGTGCCCTCTCTCCGCAAGGCATTCCGTCATCGCGTTCTGAACCTCGCGCTCGTTCCTCGCCCTGCGTGCGCGTGTGAGGCCGTACGTCGCCATTGGCACGGCAACAGCGAGTCCAATCCCGGTTGCCGCAAGCGTCGTTCCCGTCACGCCCAAGGCCGCGGCGCCGAGCACTTGGACTCCCCCGACCGTGCCAACCGCGCCTACGGCCACCGCGCCGCCACTGCGCCTGAAATTTCGCGCGCCCGCAGCGACTGCCGACGCACAGGTCGAGAAATCGACTTCGAACGCGGCTTGGTCAATCGGCGGAGGTTGCACCACCGGCGTATAGGGTCGCGGATTGGTGGAAACACAACCAGCCACCATCGACGCTGAAAGCAGCAGCAAAGGGAGCAGCGAGACTTTGGGGTTTTTCATGATGTGCAATACTCCTAGGTCGAGCCCTGCGTTTATGACATTCAAGCTTGATGCTAAACTCCCTGGGCGCCAAAACGGCGATGGAGGCATCGGAAGCACCGATGGGTCGCATATCTGAGGATTTGGAGGTGCGCCATTGCCGCGTGCTCGTCGCGGTGGCGGACACGGGCGGCGTTGCGGCTGCCGCGCGCGTGCTTGGCGTTGCCCAATCGACCGTCTCGGAAACGCTCCTCTCCCTGGAGAGGCTTCTCGGCACGCCCGTCACCTTGCGGCGGCCCGGTCGAGGCGCGACGCTTACCGCCGCGGCCGAGACGCTGATTCCTCGCGCGCGATCGTTGATTTCGGCTTCGAAAGCCGCGGTAGCGTCGGTTGCTCCGCAAGGGCAGCGTGCGATCCGGTTTGGCGCCGTGGAGTTGATCAGTTCCTTCTTGTTGCCGGGGCCCTTGAGCGCGTTCCGGCGCCTGTGGCCTGATGTCGATGTGCGCATCACCATTGGCTTGTGTGAAAATCTGCGAGTAGGCGTCGCACGATCCGAGCTCGACGCGGCGCTGACAATCGAAGGCGCCGCACAATTGCGTGAGGGGAGCGATGGCACGGATATGTCGCCGACGCGTCTTCGGCTCATCGTCGCGCCGCGCCACCACTTGACCCACGGTGTCGTGACGCGCCGCAGTCTCGAGCGCGGGACATTCCTTCTCACGGATCACGAGGGCGCCTTCCACGCGCTCCTCGATTCCTGGCTGGGCGGCGCCGGGTGTCCGCCGCGACTTGAATTGGCGGGCAGCATCGACGGCGTGAAGCGCGGTGTTTTCAACAGCGAGGCAATCGGCATCCTGCCAGATTATGCGGTTGGGGAAGAACTCGAAGTGGGCGCGCTGGTCGCGCTAAAGCTCCAGAACCCGCCGCCGCCGATTGCGCTGCGCCTGACTATGGAGAAGCCGCCGCATGCCGGCTCTCCGCTTGAGAGTTTGATCGGGAAAATACGCGAGGCCCTTCCTAGGCTGGACGCATCCCACTAGAGGATGCTTGCTTTTCCGCAGGCACCCGTAGTAAAGTTCGCGCCAACGGGCGCCAGCGGGTTATTTTCACATCCACCATTGACCGTTGTATGCCGGCTGGAAGCCGGCGGTCGGGGTGGCCCCCCCTCCACCCGCTCCAACAAAAAATGCCGCCCGTGCTTGTCCTCCACCTCCACCACCCATAAGTCCGGATCGTTCTCGCGCGCGCTTGCTTGGCGTAGGCGTCCACGTCAGCCTCAACATCCCCCAGCGAGCCGGCGGAGAGATCCAGCCACACGCGCTCGCCCGCCCCGTCGCGCGCGGGCGCATAGAGCCGGGCGCGGCCGTCCATTGACGCGACCTTAACCAAGACCGCCCCGCCATCGACGTCGCCCTTGCGCGCTATCGCCGCACTGGCGCCGGCGATCTCGGCGCGGCGGATCAGGGCGCTGGCCCAGATGTGAGTTTTTAACTCTTCCATAAGGATGCATCACCGTTCACGCGAACGCAACGATCTTAGCTTAACTTGTCCGGCTCGCATGCGCCTCCTCCTTCTCACCGCTCCTTTAATCGCTTGTTTAGGGGCGAGCAGCCCGGTCTGGGCTGAAGAAAGTCCTAACGCGCGCGCCGCCTATGTGGAGCGGCGCGGTCTGGTCGAGGCGGACGCAAAGTGCGCCCTGTTCGACGGCGACGTGCGCGCGGCGCTGCTGGCCGGCATTAGCCAGACCCGCGGGGCGCTGCTGCGCTCGGGTTGGTCAATTGCCCAAGTCAGCGCGCTGGACGCCCTGGTTGCCGACGCCGCCCGCGCCCGGACCTGCTCGGATGCTCGCACCCTCGCTTCCGCCGCCAGCGCCCGCGCCGCGTTCGCCACCCTGGTCAACGCCAACCGCATGCAATTTCCCGGTTGGCGCAGGGATTGGTCCGCCAGCCGAAGCCCCGGCGCCAATGGCTGGGCGCTCAGCCAAGCCATCGAGGGGCCGCTCGTCGCCCAATTCGGAATTCGCACGCTCAATGGCGTACAACAATTGGCGCTGGTGGTTCCACAGCCGCGCGGCCAGGCGCCGGCGCAAACCGCCCGCCTGTCGATGCGCGACAGCGCCCGCGCCCAGCCCGAGGAGATCGGCCTGCCGCAGCGCGTGGCTTACGGGCTCGCCGCCGGCGCGCCCAGTCCGCGCGCGAGGCTCACCTTTGCTTCAACGCGCGCCGTCGAGCGCCTGCCGCGCGGCGGCCAGCAAGCGGCGTTCGTGTTTCCAGACGCCGTGTTTGGCCGAATATTGGCGCTCGATCCGCGCGAGAGCCTGGAAATCCGCATCGTCAGCGGCCGCACCGAGCACGTGCTGTTCGTTGAAGTCGGCGACATCGCCGCCGCCCGCGCGTTTCTCACAATGCGCGGGAGCTGAAGCCCCACCCATCTGAACGACACTATTCCTTCACCAGAACCGGCAGCGTAATGCGCACCAACGCGCCGCCGCCGGGGGCGTCGTGAAAACTCAGTTCGCCGCCGTGCAAGGACGCCAGCGCGCGCGCCAACGCCAGCCCCAGGCCCGTTCCCGGCGCAAGCGCCGCGGCTGAACCGCGCGTATAGGCCCGCCCCAAACTGGCGCGCTCGGATTGTGGAATGCCGGGCCCGCTGTCGGCGACCTCAAGCACAAGCGCCCCGCCGCTCTGGGCCGCGATAACCTGGATGCGCCCTTTGGCAGGCGTAAACTTCACCGCATTGTCGACGATATTGAGCAGCATGCGCCGCAAGGCGTGTGCGTCCGCATACACTTCCAGCGGCGTTTGCGGCGCGGAGACGCTGAAGGCGATGCCTTGGCGCTCGGCGCCGTCGCGCGATACTTGCGCCACTTCTTCGACGATCGCGCGCGCATCGAAGCGCCCGCGCTCCAATTCATAGCGCCGCGCGCCGATTTTCGAGAGGTCGAGTAAATTGTTCACCAAGGCGAGCAGATGGCCGCCGCTGGCGCGGATCAGCCCGGCATATTCGACGTAGCGATCGGCAATCTCGCCGAACATCCGCCGTTCGATCATTTCCGAGAAACCAAGGATGTGCGTGAGCGGCGTGCGCAATTCGTGCGACAACTCGGCGATCGCCGCATCGCGCGACGAGCGGCTCTGGGTAATGGCTAACAAGCCAGCAATAAAGCCCAGCGCGACAACGCTCATGATTTGCGGATAGGCGCCCAAGGCGCCGGCGACGCTGTTATTGAAGCTCGCCAGCGCCGCCGCACACGCATATGCCAGCACCGCACACACGCCCGTTTCAAGCGCCCAAGCTCGCCCGAGCGCTAATGTCATCGCCGGGACGATCGCCAACCCGATTGCCAGCGGAGAACCAGCGCCGCCGCTCCCAGCGATCAAACCTGTTGCTGTCAACAACCAAGTCGCGATGAGCGCAGCATCGATCCGCCACTCGCCTAATCGGGGCAAAAAAATGAAACCCGCGAGCGCCGGCGCAATCGCAAGCGCTGTGGCGGACGCAAGCATCGCGCGTTCAGCGCCGGTAAACCAAGCACACAGCGCAGCGCCCATATTTGCAGCCAGCCAAACCCAACACGCGCACGTGAACTGTGTCTGCTCGGTAACACTTATGAGCTGCTGTGTTACTTTGTGTTGTGTTGACAACGAATGCACCACTTCGGGTATGACATTTCTTAACGCTAGTTAGCGCATGCTGCCCGTTCGCGATCCCCCCGAAAGCGAACTCGCCAAATGGTTTAGGAGCACTCTCGATGCGAAACATAGCGGTCTGCACGACCACCGCCTTTCTCGCCTTTGCCGGCGTCGCCAGCGCGCAAACCGCGCCAGCCGCGCCCAACGCCGAATTGCAAGGCGCCATGACCGCTTATGCGGCTTACCAGCACGATGTCTCGGAGCTGCGCAGTTCGCGGATCGCCAATGATGCGGATTTGGAACGAGCGATCGAGCGCGTGGCGCACCACAATCGCGATGCGCTCACGCGCGGCTGGGTGGCTTACGGCGCCTCGACAGCGGCGCAAGCGCCGGCGTTTGTACAAGGCGTGCGCGAAGCCGCGGCCTATTACGGGCGCGCCGCCTTCATCCACGCGGTGTCCACCGACCCGCGTTACGCACGCACCTTGACCGGCGGTGAGCAAGCCACGCGCCTGCTGCTCGATTCCGCCAAGGCGGATGCGGCGCGCGTTATCGATGTCGCCGATCGCTACCAGGAAATGGCTTACGGCCTGCAGCGCCAAGCTTGGGCCAATGCCCAGGCCCCGGGGCAAGCCGCGCGCGTGCAGCGCGTGCGCGCACTCGGCCGCGAAGGCTCACACGGCGCGGCCTTGCCCAGCGGCGTGGCGCCGCGCCTTGCCGTTACTCCGCTCAGCTTTTCGCCCGGCGCCGACCCCACCGCTTTCGGCGGCCGCCGCTTCTGGGACGCGCTGCGCGGCGGCGGCGAGACGGTGAATGTCTCGTCAACGCAGCCGAACGTGCAATGGCGCGTCAACATCACCCGCGGCGAAGCGCTCGACCGCATGACTTCCGTCGCGGCGCTGCAAGCGCTCGACGCGGTCGATGCCAACCAAAGCGCCATGAGCCGGCTGATCTCTGATCCGCGCTCGCGCGATTGTGTGGAGATGGCGCAATTGCAACTTTACCAATGCATGTCGGCGGCGCGCTTTCGCTATGAAAACGCCTTCTGCATCGGCCAGCACGGGCTGCGCGACGTCGGCTCTTGCATCGGCGCGGTCGGCGAACCAAGCGTTGTCGCGATGACGCCGATCAATAATGGCGCCAGCAGACAATAATTCCGGCTCGGCCCATGGCGAACCCATGAGCGACATCGACCAAGCCATAGCAGAGCTTGTCGGCGAATTTGCGCTCCTCCCTGACTGGGAGGAGCGCATTGCGCATGTGATCGAACTTTCGCGCGCGCTGGCGCCGCTGGCGGGCGAAGAGCGCAACGAGCAAACCCGGGTGCGCGGCTGCGTCAGCCAGGTCTGGCTGGTGTGCGAGCATCGGCCGGACGCGCCGGAAAAGCTTTATTTTCGCGGCGATTCAGAGGCGCATCTTGTGCGCGGCGAAGTCGCCATGCTGCTGCGGATTTTTTCCGGCCGCACGCCGGCGCAGATCTTGTCGGTCGATCCGCAAGACGTGTTCGCGCGCCTGGGCCTGAAGGAGGCGCTGACGGCGCAGCGCTCGAACGGCCTGTTCGCGATGATGCGCCGCATCCAGGATCACGCGCGCGCGGCGATGGCTTAGCGCGCTACGCCCGCCGCGCGGCCAATTGCGCCAGGCCCAGTTTCAGCGCCAGCTTTGCCGAGCGCGGCGGCCAGCCTTCGGCGCGCTCCAGCGCCTCCAATCCTTGCTCATGCAAACACACGCGCTCAACCACGCGCCGCAGCGGCGCCGCCAGCGCGCCCAGCGCTTCGGAAAGCCGCCGCCTCGCATCACATTGCGACGCCATCGCTCCTTCCATGCCATTGCCAGGACCACGCGAGTTTGCGCTTCTTGGCGGCGCGCTCCAATCGGCGCCTCGCACCATGCCGATCTGCGCCGCATCCCAGTCGCGGCGCAGGCCGGAGGCAGCCGCCAGTTCGGCATCGCTCAACCAGGCCGCGCCGGCGGCGTCGCGCATGGCGCCCAAACGCCGGAGCGCGGCGTCGGGGTCAAAGCCGCGCACGCGCTGCATGGCGCCATCATCGGCGACAATAGTGCGCGCAATGACTTCGCCGTGCTGGGCGATGAATTCTTCCCCCGCGGCGGCGCCGCCGCGGCGCACCATGGCGCGGCCCGCTTCGGTGAGTTCGAGCCCCTCCCCGCGCTCTCCCGCCGCCAGCGCGCCAGAGGCCATCAAGTCGCGCACAATTTGTTCGGAGAGGCGCGCAACCGGCCGGCGGCGACGATCACCTTGAGGATAAACGCCATAGGCGCCCGTGCGCTCGCGCGCCAACAAAGCGCGCGGGGCAGCTAGCCGTTCGAGCGCGCGCGCATCGGAATGGGCGCTCATTGGCCCACACTCATCGACGCGCCGCACCGGCCAGGCTCGGGCGCGTCGCGCAGCATCGCCTCCAAACCGCCGATCCAAATATCGAAGCGAATTTCGTCGCGCCGGTCTTCGATCATGTGACAGGCGTGGGCGACGGTCGAGCGATCGCGTCCAAAAGCCACCGCCACGCGCGCCAAACTGAGTTCGAACGCGACATGACACAGATACATCGCCACCTGCCGCGCAAACGCCACTTCCGCGGTGCCGCGCCCGGTCTCGACGATGTCTTATTGGGCAATGCCGAGCCCATACCCCGCGACACTGGCCGCCAAATGCGCCGACGCCCTATCGTCGCGCGCTTCCACCAAGCTCATCGAAAAAACTCCTCCGCTTCCGACGCCAATTTGCGCAGGATAGCCCCCGGAGTAGAGGTGTAGGATAGATTTTTTCCTATTATTAGGATTTTTTTCCGCTATCCACCTTTTCGGGCCAGGCCGAGCCCACTGCGCTTGGCTAAAGTTGAGCGTTCCTTAGCATAATTGGGCGCGACCATCGGGTAATCATAAGGGAGACCCCATTTTTCTCTGTATTGGTCCGGGGTTTGAGAGTATCTCGTACGCAAATGCCGCTTGAGTGACTTGAACTTCTTTCCGTCCTCCAAGCAAATGATGTAATCAGGCGTGATTGATTTCTTTATTGTGACCGCGGGTTCTTGCGCGGTGGCCGCCGTGACATGAGGCGCGCTGACGATGTCGCGCAGCGCCGAGTGGACCGT
This sequence comes from uncultured Alphaproteobacteria bacterium, assembly GCA_963732745.1. Classification (GTDB taxonomy): domain Bacteria; phylum Pseudomonadota; class Alphaproteobacteria; order Caulobacterales; family Aquidulcibacteraceae; genus Vitreimonas. Next base: position 334,486 of record CAVTAT010000016.1, read on the forward strand.
CCTGATCAGCGCCGGCAATTCCTCCCGGGCTAGCGGGTTAGCCGACACATAAGCCGCGACAATTTCAGTCGCCAGATCCACAAGGTCGCGCCGGTTTTCCATGGAACACTTCTATTCCGTTGTTGAGCAACAAAGAGCCCAAAAAGTATAGTTCTCGATTAGAAAATATTCAAGATCATGGCGTTCTTTTGTTTGGGTCAATTTGCATTGACCTTCTTCAGCGCACACTAATACTGACAGCGACTAGCCCGAATTCAACCGATCAGCATCAGTGCGACCAAGATGGCGATGGCCAGCCATTGCGCCAAGGTAGCGGTGCGGACGCGGTAAGGACGGTCAAGTCCCCGCAGCATTTCGCCTAGGCCAGCGCTGGCGCGCTGCGTCGCGCCGCCCATGGCTTGCCGGGCGGCCCCATAAACGCGCAACATCAGCACCCCGAGCCACCGTCCAACCCCTGCCAACGGACCTCGGTAGAGCGCGTCGATATCGAGCAATCGCAGAGCCCGCTCGCGCGGGGCAAGGCCCGCCGCCCGCAAGGCGAGAAACACCAACCCGGCCACGCCCAGCAGCGCGAATTGTTCAGCCAGCCGATCCGGCGCGTAAGGTTGGAAGGAAACCTCCGTCGGCATCAGGTCATAGAGCCAGCGCGGCGCGAGGCCGATGGCGACGCAAAAGAACACGCAGAGCACCGTGCCCAGAAGCATGCTGAAAGGCGCTTCAACAATGCCGCGTTTGGGTTTGGCTATCGCCTGGTACGCCGCCAGCGCGGGGCGCAGAGTCAAAGCCACGAACAGCACCGCCGAGGCCAGCCCAATCAGCGACCAGAGCGCGCGCAGCTCCCATTCCGCGGCGGCCTCCAGCGCCACCGCATGGGCGGCGAACAACGCCAAGCCCGGCGCGCTCGCAACCGCGAGCCCGCCGATGAAAATCAAGATGCTGGTGATCGGCATCGACCGCGCCAAGCCGGCAAGCCCGGAGACGCGCGCATGACCCAGCCGATGCACGACATTGCCCAGCGCCATTTGCAGCGCCATGAACGCGAAAGTCGCGGCGAAGGCCCCGCCCTCGGCGCCGGCCAACGCCAGCGGCGAGCCAACGCCGATCAGCGCCACGCTCACGCCGGTTTGCGCCGTCAGGCCATAGGCGCCGGCGCGGCGCAAATCGTCCTCGGCGGCGGCGAAGACAATGCCAATGACGATCATCGCCCCGCCAATGGGCGCCAGCAATGGCGCCGCCGGAAAGAAACGCGCCAGCGCGTAAACCCCGATCATGCAGGCAAACGCCGAAAGCGCCGCTCCGCCGATCGGCGAGGCGTGCGAGACAATATCTTTCAGCCAGACATGCGCCAACGGCGCGCCGACGCGGATCATCAGCGCCGCGAAAATGAAGCCCCCGCCTAGGGTGTTGGGATCGAGCCTGTCGATAACGGCGCTCTGCGCGCCGCCCGATAGGTGAAACGCCACGCCGACGAGGAACAACAATCCCTCCAGACCGTGCCACATCAGCAAGCGCACGCCGGCGCGGGCCGCGCCTTCGAGCGGAGAGACGAAAACCAAAGCCGCGGCCGCCAAGCCCGCCAAGGCGGCGGCGGCGACAAAGCTGACCAAATCGCCAAGAAACAGCGCCGACACCGCCCCGCCCGCCAGCAGCAGGATCGCCGAATCCTCGAAACGGTTGCGCCGCGCGCCCGAATAGAGGGCAATCACAATCAGCGCGATCAACAAGGCGATGCCGCACGAGCGGTTGAGCGCGTCCAGATCGAGCAGCACCACGGGCAAGCCCATCTGCGCCATCGCCGCGGCGGCGCCAAACTCGTAATCGAGCAGCATCCACAGCGCCAGCAGCGCGGCGCCGGCAATGGTCGGCGCATTCAGTCCACGCGGAATCACCAGCACAGCCAGCGCCGCCAAGATCAGCACGAAGCCCGGATTAAGCGTCAGCGCCAGCATCGCGGCCTTCCTTGTCTGCGCCTTGCCGTCCAAGGGCTAGGCGCACGATATGTCCGGCCAGCACGGCCAGCGCCGCCGCGGCCGCTCCCAGCGCCGCCGCGCCCCCCGGCTGCTCGCCGATCCAGAAGCCGGCGCCGTCGTCCAGGTTGAAGTCGAACGCGGTCGCCGCCGCGCCGATCGCCGCGCAGAACATAAACAACGGCCAAGCCGCGCCGGCGTGTGGTTTGGACTTTTGGGTCATGGAGCGGGCGTCCATATGGGCGACAAAAATGAAGCCAGCGGATTGGCCGCCAGCAACAGCAATAAGGTGGCAAGCGCGCTGACAACCACGGGCGCCGCCAGCATGATCGAAGCGCCATCGGGGCGTTTGAAAGCGTCGGCGGGCGCCTTGGCTGCGAGCGCGTTGGCAGCCAGCGGTCCGAGGTGCGCAAACGTCAGCACCGCGCCCAAGCCGACCAAGGCCGCCACCCATTCGAGTTTGGACGCGGCCGAGGCGGTGATCAGCCACAATTTCGCCCACGCGCCAGAAAATGGCGGCATGCCAATCATACTCGCGGCGGCGAGTGCAAAGCCCGCGAATGTCCACGGCATCACCCGGCCAAGCCCGGCATAGTCGGCGGCATTGGTGCGCCCGGTCACCGCCGCGACCGTGCCCGCCGCCATCAGCAGCGTCGCCGCCGCGCACGACAGCGCCACCAATTGCAACGCCGCCGCGAACAACCCCGCCGGCAAAGCCAATAACGCGCCAATCGCCGCCGCCATCGATTGGGCCATGCACGAATAGGCCAGGCGCTCACGCAAATCTTGTTTCGACAGCGCCAGCAACGCGGCCACGCACATGCCTATGCCGGCCAGCAACATCAAGCCGCGCGCGGCAAGCGCCGCTTCGCTCAGCGCCGCGCCAAAAACGAAGGCGGCGATTTTCAGCAGCCCTATGCCGCCCGCCGGCAACACCGCCAGCGCCTGGATCGTCACCAATCCAGGAAATGGCGCCGAGGCCGACGCCGACAGCCATGCGTGCATCGGCGGGATCGCGCTCATCGCCAAGCCAAACACGAACAGCACCAGCAGGACATTGGCGGTGAACGCGTCGATGCCGCCGCCAAAGACGCCGCCGGGGCGGAAATCCAAAGCCCCGGATATGGCGTAGGTCCAGACCATCGCCGGCAGAAAGAAACCAACCGAAGACACCAGCAGCGCGGCGATGTAGACGCCCGCGTCGCGCCGCGATTTTTCGTCGCCGCAATGCGCCACCAGCGGAAACGTCGCCAGGATCAGAGCTTGGTAGGCGACGAAGAAACTGAACAAATTGGCGGAAAAAGCCACCGCCACCGCGGCGAAAATCGCCAGCGCGCAAAGCGCCATCAGCCGCGCCGGGGCTTTTTCCCCGCTGGCGCGCACCATGCCGCAGACGTGCATGGCGTGCGGCGCGCCAAGCCCGAGGATCAGCGCCGCGACCAGCGCGCCCAATGGTTCAGGCGCGAACGCCAAGGTCGACGTGCGGCAGCGGCCGCGCCAGCACGATGCGCGCTGCTTTCTCCGCCGGCGACCGCGCTCAGCACCAGGAAGGCGCACCCAGCCCCGATGCAGGCAAACAGGATGAAGCCGCCGTCGCGCAAACCAGCCGGGCGCGCAAACGCCATCAGGGCTTGGCCGAGCGGCGCCGCCAGCGCGCCCCACATGGCAGCTTCGGCGATCATGGCGCGCTATCCCACAATTGCGCCGCCGCCGCTTCGGCCGCGTCCAGCAACGGGTCTGGCCCGACGCCAAGCAAAATCGCCGCGCAGCCCACCAGCAAGGCCGGCGCCAACGCCAAACCGCCACATCCGCCGCCCGCCGCCACGGCTTCGGCGCGGCGCAGATAAATTCGCTCGATCAAGCGCCCGCCATAAAATGCGCCCGCCAGCGAGGCCGCGACCGCAGCGCCCGCAGCCCACCACCAATCGGCGCCGACAGCCGCTTCGATCAAGCGCCAGCGGCCTAGAAAACCGATAGTCAGCGGCGCGCTCATGATGCTCAGGGCGCCCAAGGCCATCGCCGCGCTGGTCAGCGGCGCGCGCCGGCCAAGCCCGTCCAGCGCCGGTCAATGCGCTTGCGCCCCCCAGCATCGCCGCGCCGGAAAACAACACCAATCCGCCCGCCGTCAGCGCGAAAAGTTGCACCAAGGCGGCGGCGAAACCCGCGGTCGAACCGAGCGCGATGCTGATCAAGGTAGATCCCGCCTGCGCCGCTCCAGCATAGCCGATCAAGCGGCGCAGATCGCTGGCGCCCGCGGCCTGCAAGGATCCGATCAAGGCGGACGCGGCGCCCAGAATTCCAAGGCCCATCGCCAGCCCCGCGCCGATCGCCGGCGCCGGCAGCGCGAACGCCGCTATCCGCACCAGCGCCGAAAGCGCCCCAACCATGCCGAGCACGCCTACCGCCAAGATCGCAAAACCGCCAGCGCGCCCATAGACGGCGGCGGCCCAGAAGTGCAGCGGCGCGACGCCCGCTTTCATCGCCAGCCCCGCCATCGCCAGCGCAATACCCGCGCCCGCCATGCCCGGCGCTTCGATCTGCACTTCCGCCAGCGCCGCCAATTGCAGCGTTCCCGCCCCGGCGCCGATCAAGCCAAGGCCCAGCAAGAACAGCGCCGAGCTTATCGCGCCCGCGCTCAGCATGCGCAGCACGCCATTGAGCGCGCCGCGATCGCGGTCGCCGGACAGCGCCGCCAAGCCAACACTGGCCAGCCAGCCAACTTCCGCGGCGAGAAAAACGCCGAGCAAATCCGGCGCCAGCACAGCGCCGGTCCAGCCGCCGCTGACGCACAGCGCCAGCGCCAACGCGAACGGGCCGACACGCGGGCGCCAATCCTTGAGCAAGGCGCCCGCGCCAAGCATGACCGGCGCCGCGCATCCAGAGATCAGCGCGGCGCAATACACGCCAACGCCATCGCCGCCGCTGAGGTTTGCGGTAACGACGCGCGCCGCGAAATCGAACCCGACCGAAGCTGCGAAAATCGCACCTATCGCCGCCACCGCCCAAGCAATGCGCGCCCGCGGAGCCAGTAGCGCCAAGGCCGCCGCCGCCAATGGTGCGGCGACCATGATCAAAGCCGCATGCGGCCGCGCCGCGTCGATCCATTGCGCGATCATTGCGCGCTGCTCTCGGCGTCGGCGGCGTCGATCTCCGGGGTCTCGATCGCGCCATAGGCCTCTTGCAGGCGCACGACCAGCGCCGCGCCTAAGGCAAGCTGCGCCAGCGCCGCCGCCGCGCCCGCCAGCAGAATTGCGTTCCCAGCCCCAAGCGCGCTGAGCCCGGCCACCGCGCCAAGTTGCGCCAGCAGAGCGGCGGCGACGCGCTTGAGGGCATTGGCGGAGGCGAGCGCCGTCACCGCGCCGACCATGAGCAAAGCCAAAGCCGCGGCCAGCTGGATGAAAGCGATGTCCGGCGCCATCACCATTCCGCATCGCTCAAAGTCGGCGCCCGCGCGAACACCACGACCAGGATCAGCGCAAGCGCCGCACCCGTGGCCGCGAACAAACCGGCCTCGCTCCAAAGCGTGGGCGATGGCGCGCCGAGCAGAGCCGCCAGCGTTCCGGCGACGAGAATTGCGCGCGCGGTCCATGGCGGAAACGCCGCGCGCGCGGCGGCGGCGCCAAACACCAACGCATGCAACGCCAGCGCCAGCCCAAACAGCAAGCCCGCCATCAAACCGACGCCGCTTCCCGGCGCGCGGGCTGAAAATAGCGAGCCCGCCAGAAGCACGAGCAGTGGCGCATGCAGCCGCACCGCACCCGCCAATATTCCGGCGCCCTTCATGGCTCTTGCTCCACGCCGCCGAAGGCGCCGCGCTCGCCATAGCCAAGCAGACCGACACACGCCGCGCAGGCCACGAACATCAAGAGCGCCGGCCATGGGCCGAGCTGGGCATCGGCGCCAATCATGGTTTGCGTCAGCCCAGGCGCAGAACCCGCCCACAATAGCGCCAGCACTGTAGCGCTTACAGCGGCGATGCTCAGCCACGGCCGGGCGCGCTTGCGCGTCTTGACCGCGCGCGCGCTCAGCAACATCGCCGCGAGCAGCAGCAGCGGCGCCCATGCAGCGCCCACCAGCGCCAGCGCCAAACCGGAATCGCCGGCGCCAGTCAAAGCCAGCGCCGAGGCGATGAAGGCCGCACACGCGGTAAGACACATACACAATGCGAACAATGAGCGCGCCAACGCCGCGCCAAGCCCCGCGCCAAGCGCCGCCAAGAGCAACGCCGCGGCCAGCCAGTGCGCGGTAATTTCCACCGCGCTCATGGCGCGCGCTCGCCGGCGCCCGGACGCGGGGCGATGTATTTGCCAGTCAAGGGCGCAACTCCCGCGGCGTGCCCGGCGCTGGCGATGATTTGAGCAAGGGTTGGATACAGCACCGCGACCAAAGCGCCGAGCGCGCCGAGGCGCAGCGCCATCTCCGCATCGGCGGCGCTCAAGGCCAGGCCGGCTATAACAAGCGCCGCTCCAACGCTCGCAACGCTCGCGGCATGGATGCGCGTATAAAAATCGGGGAAGCGCAACATTCCGATGGCGCCGCCACAAACAATGGCGATGCCGATCGCCGTCAATACGCCGCCGACGCCAAGACGCGCGAGTTCCAAGAACGCGGCCCCGCCCATCACGGATTCTCCAGCGGCGGCTGGAAGGTTCGGGCGCGGAAAAACTTGAACACAGCGACATTCACCACACAGGCGCCAAACAATAACGCCAGCGCCACGTCGATCAGCTCGCCGCGTCGCAGCGCCACCGCGGCGCTGGCGCAGATCAATGCCGCCATCACCGCAATCATGTTGGCCGACAACGCGCGGTCATACAGCGTCGGCCCCAGGAACAGACGCGGCAGCGCCAGCGCCGCCGCAACCATCGCCCCCAAAGATGCGGCCAGCGCAATCATGGCGCCCCCCCGGCCGCATCAAGCACGCGCATTTCGAGCCGGGAGATAGCTTCCGTATCGACGCTGTCTTCGTCGATGACATGCGCCAACAGACCATCGGCGCCGGCATCGACAACGACCATGCCGGGCGCGGCGCTCATCATGTCGGCAAGCACCGCCTGCGCCGCGGCGCCGGATTTGGTTCGCACGCGGATGAGAGCGGGCTTCAAGGTGATGTCGGCGGCAAGCGCGGCGCGCACAATGGCCCGGGTTCCGCCAAGCACCCGGCCCAATCTGGATAACGCTATGATGAAAAGGCGCGGCGCGCGCGCGAACGCTCCGCCGATCCCGCCGAGCCTGGCCGCCGCCGCAAGCGTCAGCAACGCCGCCGCGGCCGCGACCGCCAAGTCCGCAGGCAAGCCCCGCGTCGTCGGATGCGCCAACAACAGCCAAAGGATGCACAATCCCGTCAGCATCGCTGCGGCGTGAAGCATGACCGCGCCTCCCCGCGCAGACCAAGCTCTAGCGCCGACAGGATGGATTCGCCAGTCAGCGCCGCGCGGCGTTCAACTGTTGCGGTTCAGCAATAAAGCGGCGTTGCGGCGTGCGACCGAGAGGTTGGATTCGCTTTCGTCGAGGCGCTCGGCCCCGATCGCATCCGCCGTGAACGACCAGTTCCAATAGCGCAGCACGGTTTGCGCCTTGGCGGTGGCGAGCGTGTCGAACACATAGAGCGCGCGCCCGAGCGGATTATCCGCCTTGTCGACATCGCCGAGCGGACGACGCAGCGCCCGCCAAAGCCCAATCATCGACGGCCGTTTCAAGCCGACAGCCTTGCAGAACACGCCGATCGCTTCGCCGCCCGGATCGGCAAAAATTTGCGACACCGTAGCTGGCTTGACGCCGGCCAAATGCGCGATCTCGTGCGTGAGCGGACCGTCAACGCCTTTTTCGGCGGCGGCGAGAGCGCCTTCAAGCGAGCCGAACGGGCTCAATTCGGCCGCCGCCCGGTTGCGTTGGCGCCGCTCGATCATCTGCAAGGTCTTGCGCGTCTCGGCATCGGTCCAGCCTTCGATCGCGGCCTGCTTAAAAATTTCGCTCAAACCCTCGATGAGCACCGCGCGATCGACCGCGAAACGGCGGAGAATTTGTTGCCGCGTCTCGAAATTGGCCCACCAAAACAACACCAAGGCCTGGGTCGGGCGCAGTTCCGGCCGCGCCACCAGAAGCGGCGCCAGACCCGGGCTCTGGCGCGAGCGCGCCACCACCATGCCGACGCCCTGACTAGAAAGACGCGTGCTGGAATTGCGCAACACCGTCTCGATGACGCTAGTTTCGCCGGTTTGCACCAATACATCAGTGACCGGCTCGCTGACGCCGCGGCGTCGCGCGATCGCCAGCCAATGCGCCAAAACACCGCCGCGGACTGTGGCGATGAGATCCGAATCGTCAAAGCCGACGCCCGCTTCCAGCAATTGTTGCGCGACGCCGATCTCATCGCGCGCAAGATATCGCAGCAGCGGCTTGGGCGCGTCATTCACGCCGCCAAGCCCAAGGCGCAGCGTCGGCGCAACTCAACATTGCTCGCTCGCAACAATCCAACCAGAATGTCGCCAGCCAGCTGACGTTCATAAGCCGGGACCCGGGTCTCCGGCCACGAAACGATCTCGGACAGCCTTTGCACCAAGGTGGCCCGGGACTGCGGTCGTCTGCGCTGACCCGAGTTCCAGCGGCGCTGGCCCGGCCGGCAGAATGGTGCGGGGTTGATTCGCGGGGAGCATATGCGGTGTGAACTGAGCACGATGGGCGTTAAGCTCTCGTCAACACCAGATCGCGCGTAAGAGCCAAGCCATGGACCAAACTCCACCCAAACCCAGCGGCGGCCTGCGCGAACTGCATGTCTATTACCTGCTGGTGGGGCTGTATTTTTTCGCCTTCGGCATGCAATTCGTGCTGTTCCCATCGCTGGTGGCGTTCTTTCTCGACGCCAGCGCCGCCGGCGTGGGGCTGGCGCAATCGGCGCTCTCGGCGCCGATGTTCTGCTTGTTGCTGTTCGGCGGTCTGCTGGCCGAGCGCGCCAAGGCGGGGCCAACCCTGGCGACGCTGCACGTCATGTTCGCGTGCGCATCGCTGGCGCTGAGCGCGATCATCTTCAGCGGCGCGCTCAATTATCTGATTTTGGTTGGCTACGCCTTCATGGTCGGCTGTTTCGCGGCGTTCATGATGCCGGTGCGCGACGCGGCGCTGAACGGCGTGATCGCTCGCGACACGGCGCGCGGCCGCCACACGCCGATCGCGACGGCTGCGGCGACCACCACGGCGGTGCAGATCGGCGCGCAAATCGCCGGCATTCTGGTGGCGCGATCGGCCGGCGCTTCGCCCGCGCCATACCTCGCGCTGCAGGCCGGCGCTCTGATCTTGGGCGCACTGGTGTCGCTTGGCCTCAGCGCGCCGAAACCGACTGGGCACGAGCGCAGCATTGTCGGCGCGCTCAACGATATGCGCGATGGTCTGGTCTACTCGTTCAAGAACCCGATCATGTCGCCGATGCTGATCTCGGCGGCTTATATCGGCATTTTCGTGATCGGCGCGCTTCCAAGTGCTGTTCCCGCTGATCATTCGCGATGCCTATGGCGGCGACGACGCACATGCAGGGCGGCAGGCTGGGCGCTTTGTTCGCGAGCTTTTGGGCGGCTTCGTTTGTCTCCGCGGTGGCGCTGAGCCGGATGAAGCCGCTGCGGCGGCCGGGACGCGCGCATGATCATCTCCCACTTCATCGGCGCGGCCGCTGTTGGCCTCAGTTTGCCGTACACAAACCGTTCCTTGGCGTTCACCGCAATCGCCGTGATCTGGGGCTTTGCCGCCGGCATCGCCATTTCAACCAGCCGCACCATCGTGCAAGGCGCGGCGGGCCAGCGTTATCTGGGGCGCGTGCTCTCGGTCTATTCCATGGGCTTCATGGGCGGCGCGCCGATCGGCTCGGCGCATGGTCGGCTTTGCCGCCAGCGTCATGGGGCCGCGCTCAGCGGCGCTGATCCCGGCGATCGGACTTGGGCTGGCCGCGCTGGCGCTCGCGCTCGCGACGCCGCTCTGGCGCTTCGCACCGGAATCCGTAGCGCCGG